>NZ_WHOB01000011.1 GCF_013141775.1 Paenibacillus phytohabitans | reverse complement strand
TCTTCATCTAAGCTTAAGGGGTGGGAAGCCTATAAACTGGGCGACAACAATCCTGGAACCTTATGGTCTAGCAAGGTGAATGGAAACGAAAATTCTGTGGAATGGGCGGCTGTCGATCTTGGAAGGGTTAATATCGTAAGCCAAATTAGTTTAACCCCACGATCTATCTTGGCGTTTCCTAAAGACTTTAAAATCCAATTCAGCAATGACGCTATAACTTGGTCAGACATTCCTAGACAGGTGTACAGCAATTACGTTAACAACGGTTCTGTTCAGACATTTAATTTTGGGAGCGGCGTAGCAGCAAGGTACATCAGGATTTTTGCAACGAAGCTCAGTACTGATGATCAAGGAAACTATTATTTTCAATTAGCAGACTTTAATGTCAATCCGTCTAACATTTACACGTCATCCAATATAGATGGCTGGGAAGCCAGTAAACTGACGGATAATAACCCGTCTACCTATTGGTCAAGCGTACCTCATGGCAGTGAAGCCGAAACGGAATGGATTGTATTAGGATTGGGAGACCAGAAAATGGT
>NZ_WHOB01000084.1 GCF_013141775.1 Paenibacillus phytohabitans | reverse complement strand
GCCGGCGCTCACCTGGATGCCGGTGAGCCCACCGGCCCGCCTGCAGGAGCCCGGCAACAGCCTTGCCCTAGTAAATCCGGTCGCCGGCTGCGCGCGTATCCACAGAAGCAGCGGTAGACGATCTTCCGGTGGCTGGTACGTCCGGAACGGCTACACCGGTGCGCGCCGGTTGGCCACACTGCCATCCGCAGATCTACCGCAGCTGCTTCCGGTGCCGGTGAGCTCCATTACCTGGCTGCCGCCGGGGCAGCGATCGATAACTCACTGGGGGTCCACCGGCCCGCCTGCAAGACCGCGGCAACAGTCTCGCCAGTTGATTGGTCGCCGGCTACGCGCGGATCCGCAGCAGCAGCGGTAGGCGTTCTTCCGGAGGCCGGTGCGCCCGGTGCGCGCCGGTTGGCCACACTGCCGGCTGCCGATCTGCTGCCGGTGCTCTCCTGGATGCCGGTGAGGCCCAGTACCTGGCTGCCGCGGGTGCATCGATCGATAACTTGCCGGGAGTCCACCAGCTCGCCTGCAGGACTGCGGCAGCTTTTACTGGAATTAAAAAAACCTAATTAATCGGCCATTTATAGCCAATCAATTAGGTTTTTCACTTAGTTAAACCTTATTTAAAGCAGAGAAGCATCAACCGATGAATAGAAGGGATCTTTATCAGAATCTGATTCTCTGCCGCTTTCTGCTGAGACTTTATCTTTACTATCATCGGTATTTTTTGAATGTGAATCTAATTCTAAAGTAGCGGTAAAATTAGATGAATTCTTTTTAAAATCATCCATAACAGCTATGATAGTTTGAAAATCCTTGAAGTAAGGCTCTAAAAACATAGCTTTTTGAATATCAATATCCGTTATATCTCTATATCCAAATTGATCAATTATGTGTCTAACCAGTGTTGTAAGTGATATTTGAATGTTTCCTTGAGCATTGACCCACTTATTCAAAGACTCAAAATCACTGAGTTTATTAATTCGCCAAGACACAAGATCTCGCTTAGTGACTTCTTTATTTTCTTCAATCACGATTTAACAACCTCCGAAGGAAAGAATACCTTTTCGTGAAGTATAGACAAACCGTCAAGATTCATATCTACTGCATATTCTTTAGGAATCCAAAGCACAAAACAATGTACTTCTTCTGCAAAAGCGACTAAATCGGAATAAAGATCAGGTTCAAAAGTTATGCTACCGCCCCCAAGTACCATGAAATATTCTATATCACCTCCTATTACTTTGTAACGTTCTATTATAATTTCCATAATATTCTGCGCTTCCACGAATTTAGCATCATCCATAAATCTCAAAGCAGATTCATGCAGATTATCTTCATTATTTAACAATATATCATCAAATCTTTGTCGATTTATTTCCAAATGTCCTCCAAGGTCGCTGGATAAAGCTTTAGCTGCCTCTTCTGCTGCATGGCCCACTCCACGTCTTCTTCCTGTACAGTTATCTGTAACTGGATTTGCACCATGAAGATGGATAAGTTCTGTTGTTCCGGCTCCTATATCTATTAATAATCCTCTTTTTTTAGCTATGTCAATTTGCGATAGCTTCGCTATATGTTCACTGCCCTTTTTATTTTTATATTCTTTAACTAACTTATCCAATATTCCTGGAATATTGTTTTCTTTTGGAGCAGGTGCCTCTCTAAGAGCGTAAATGGCAGGCACGCCTTCTTGTGTTATCTTCACCGAAGTATACTTAATTGTAACAGTTACTAATGAGCTGCCTACATAAACGATTACCACATGTGATGCTTTCCCATCTGGTGTTTCTGTAAATCTTTTTTCCATTGCTGCTGCGTTTGCTGGAGACCATTCAGACGCGGGTATTGCTCCGGTCAATTCCGGTGAAATCGAAATCGTCACTGGTAACTCACCGTGCTTTTCATAGTATTCAACTATTGCTGCAGCTGCAGTCATTGAGAGAGTCATAATGATTGGAATATCATGTTTATGCTTTTCGCCAATTATTATATTCATATTTTCAGTCTTTCCAATATTTAGGTTCGCTCGTTTGCCTACGCTAAAAAATCCTGATCTTTTTAATGCAGGACTAGTGATGTTCACAGTTAATTCATCAAATAGATTTGCGATGTGTTTTTCAATACTACCTTCTGCAATAGCCGGCTGTTCAGTAAGGCGTTTTATAGTTGACGGCTGTACAAATTTCTTAGTATTGTATCGCATTTTGTTAGCGGAGTTTCCAAAATCATTCTTAATTTTCGGAACCATTTTAAATCACCTCATTTTAAATTTAAATTCAATAAGGATTCAAATCACATTAAGAAAAGCTATTGTTTGAATCCTGTCAAGATTTATATTACTAATATATACCAATCCAATTATTTAATCAAGCATTTTAAATTCATTTTACATTCATAACGGATTCTTTCAAGATATTTTTTTGCAATGCACGATATATTCTTCATATTCAATTATATATGAATTAATCTTTATTTAATAAATTCTCCTATATTTTTTTGAATATAAAATAATTGAAGTTATGTAGTTTCATATTTTCGCACCAATTTATTTCTTCTCATAAAAGGATCCTTTATACCTATAAATCAAAGTCAATATAGGCCGATATTACTCTTAAAGATAACATCATAAGAATTTTATTATTATTTTTAGTAAGTTTTCCATTGATAACAATGGTTGTATATGGCAAAATAACTATGAAGATTTCATCTAAGCACGTGTTAGTTCATCTATTAAATGTTTGTTACAAAAAGTTAAAACTTTCAATGATAATCGAGGAGCGGAATTATGGATCAAACAAAAACAAAGGGTATCGGAGATTCAAGTTCAATTACAATTCCTAAAAATTATATTGATTACATTTCAGGTGAAACAAAATCTGTAAATGAATATCATTTGTCATTGATCAATGAAGCGATTAGTAATCGCAAATTGGTACACCTTGTTATGACAGGCATATCACTAACTGAAAACTTAAAAAAAGGAAGTGATTTAATTTCGGTAACCCACTTTATTAATCAAGAAAATTATAATGCTCAAGTGGCTGGGTATTTAGAGATCAAAAAAGGTGACCAATTACAAATGAATATTGGCACAATAGAACATTTGTTGTTTTCAGCATTGAATCGAAAATAATACTTCGGAGGTTTTTCAATGAAATGTGGAAACTGTATCCATTGGAACTGGTGCTCAAAAACAGATAGGGAAATAGCAGAAAGTGAGTTGCACTGCAGATTCTCGCCTGCTAGATTTTCTGGAAAAAGAATAGAAGATCAGTCAGAAGCAGAAATAGATAAAAATTTAATTTCACTTGAAGGCTTGTTAGGTGTGATTCGAAGAATTGAAACCCAAAGCTAAAACAGATTATTTTTTTTTTGACATGAGTTTCATAAGTGATAATAAATGTTCTTGATCATTTGGAGCCAGTTCCCTAAATAAAGTTAGCATATTAATCTCTGCGGGTGTAGGAGTAAGATCTGAAAAAAATATATCCCAAAAATCAATACCTACAGCCTCTGCCCAACGTTGCAAGGCCGATGTTGTCGGAGCACGCTTATCATTTTCCCAATCTGATAAAGTACCTACCGAAATTCCTGAACGCTCAAATACTTTTTGTTGAGTAAGATTTTTATTTTTCCGGATTGACCTTAACCGTTCACCTATGTAATGCAAATAGAGCTCCTCCTACTAAGAAAACTGAAAATTATATAGTTTAGTTTCATTATGCGTAATACATATCTTCTCAAAAAAAGTAATAATGGCATACAACTATGTTGTTAACTTACTGATTTTAGTAATTTATAATATTAAAATTACTATTTTTGATATGTATTTTGATGTGAGTTTTCTTTTCTTTATCAATATTTTTTATCCGAAAAGGAGAAATAAATGCGAAGTGTGCAAATTACCAAAACTAATATTAGTTCATTACCACTTGATTGGATTTATATACGTTACCAAAGACTTCAAAAGTGCTCTTTAAAATCAAGTGGGGAAAATCACTCAGCTGAATTAGATCTAATAAGAGAATATTTTGATTCAAATGGATATGCTGCAATTTTTGGGATTACCAATAAATCAGATGCGGATCAAATGGAAATGGAAATTCCTAGCGCCTCACGGATCCAATATGTACCTATTACGGAAAACCGACTACGCGAACATTACCGGTTAACCCAGAGGAAATACAATCTTGAGCAGCAGTTAATTTCTACAATAGGTTCATTCAATATTATTGAATTACCTAAAATGACTGCCACTTATGGAAATATCAGTGGCGTGCAACCTAGGGGAGGGAATTTTTCACCAATTGAAGATGTAGTAATGCGACCATTTTCAAGAGCTGAGAAAATCAGGGAAGAATTAATAAATGTTGAAGATCGCTTATATGACATGGCTCATGCTCTTAGTGAACTAACGGAAGCGCAACTATCTTTGGTAAGTGCAAAATATTTGGTCAGACGCGAACCCAAAGATGACCACTTAATGAGTGTTTTAGGCTTTGGGAGACAAAAATATTACGAAATTAAAAAGACATCGCTTATTAGAATTGCAAAAGATTTAGCAGTAATCTAAAAATTTCAAAGAAATTCTATTTTTATAAGAAAGGGGGTGATAAATTGTTTCATTTCTGGAAGGAGAATTTATTTGAAAGGTTAAAATCTGAGGGCTATTTAGTTTTAGAGGCTCCTGGAGGTTCTCCAGGTTATGTAATCAAGTATTTCTACGAATCTGCTATTCGTATAAACAATCTCAAAGAAATTTTCGAAGCTGATCGTCCTGGAAGTTCTACACTTATCCTGCCTAAAGTGGCATAGGAGGTTTTAAAATGTTAAATACTACTACCTATTTCTCAGTTAATACTATGTATTCAAATGTACAAGTAGAAGATCATAATATAGCTGTATACACCCATACTTCAAAGGCAACAAGCCCGAAAGACTTGGCAGTACTTGTCGTGAATGGAGCGCTAGGAAACGTTTTAACTACTGCACACTTTTCCCATTCACTAGCCGGCATTCTTGAAGGAGTCACTGTTATTCAGGCAGACCTTCCAGGTCATGGTGGATCTAAAGGTGATCCACTACATAACATTAAAGATATTGCATCTATTGTTGGAAAGCTAATGACTATTCTCCAAGAGCAGCCTAATTTTCCAAAAAGGTATGTTGTGGCGGGACATTCTATGGGCGGGTCAGTGGCCATAGAGATGGCTCTGCAAGGATTCAATCCTGAAAAGCTTATTCTTTTGCAAACTTCACCTGAATGGAAAATAATGGAGTCGCTAAATTTTCTATCCGGAGAAATTTTAGTAGAAACTTTTGGCCAAATGATGGAAGAAGAATGGCCATATATTGAAGATGAACAACTTCTGTATGAGCTCAAGTCTAACCTTAAGAAAATGACTGCTGCCCCCCTAGCTTGTGCTGCCGATATTGATGCACTTATGTCTTTCGATGCTACAGAAGATTTGGTTTACATTAATGTACCAACTTTAGTAGTGTACAGTGAGTTCGATGGGACAGCTGATCAAACAAAGTCACACCTACTTTTGGAGAGAATTAGAGGAGCTAAAGGATATTTTCTTAAAGGTGGTTCTCACACATCCGTTATGGGAAAACATCTTATTTTAGCAGAAATTGCCGCCAATTTTATTCTTGATTAGCCTGTTGATATTGTCTTTTAATAGATAATACCATTTTCTTAATCCTAGCTTATTGCAGAACACTCATTAAGGTATCAGCCAACATTTGGATGATGTCTCAATGAGTGTTTTTTTATGACATTTGTAGCAAAGGATCATTAGTGAACTACGATCGAAGAATCGGCGGGTACTCGAGCTGACCGGCCTCCGGAAGAACGTCTACCGCCGCTGCCGCGGATCCGCGCGCTGCCGGTGACCGATTAACCAAGGCGAGTTATCGATCGCTGCCCCGGCGGCAGCCAGGTACTGGAGCTCA
>NZ_WHOB01000083.1 GCF_013141775.1 Paenibacillus phytohabitans | reverse complement strand
CAGCAGGAAGGCCGGTGCACAATTTTAAAATTTAATAAAATGAAGTTGTCAGAGAGAAAGAGCTGTGTTATATTTTAATTGATAATGATTATCAATATCATATACATAGGGGGATTATTTTGCGACATTCTAATAAAAGTCTGGTGCTTATCGTTTTCACCTTGGCTCTGGCTCTGCTGCTGGCAGCTTGCGGCCAGTCTGCTAATAACTCTGCAAACAATTCCGCTGCGGCAGCTGATGGCTCCGCTGCTTCTCCTGTAGCCTCTTCTACGGCGGCTCCTGCTGCAACAGCCGGCAGTGCGGATTCAACCGCTGATGTAGAAATGGTCACTTTCCAAGACGGTGTAGGAGAAGTTCAAGTACCCAAGAATCCGCAGAGAATCGTTGATACCACCGCTTTCTACACGGGTTATTTCCTGGCATTAGGCGTTAAGCCGGTAGGCGCCATGGAGGGGGCAATGGGCAATCCATATCTGGCCGGAATGCTCGATGGCGTGGAGTCGCTCAGTAATGATGTAACACCGGAGAACATCCTTGCCTTAGATCCTGATCTGATTATTGTATACACCGGCACGGAAGGCATCGACAAGCTGAAGGAGATCGCTCCGGTGGTGCAGATTCAATACGGCTCCAAGAACTATAAGGACCAGATGATGGACTTCGGTAAGCTAACGAACAAGAATGATGAAGCCAAAGCCTGGGTAGATCAGTGGGAAGCGAAGATTGCTGAACTGAAGCCGCAGGTACAAGCTGCCGTGGGTGACAGAACCGTATCCATCCTGAATCCATACGCCAAGGGATTGTTTGTATTCGGTCATAACTATGGACGGGGCGGCGAAATTCTGTATGGAGAATTCGGTTTGAAGGCTCCGGCAGAGGCCCAGAAAGAGGCAATCGACAGCGGCACGGGCTGGGCCTCCATCTCTCTGGAGAAGCTTCCGGACTTTGCCGGTGATATTATCTTCACTTGTCCATGGTCAGGGGATACTACAGATCCTAAGATTGTATATGACAATCCGCTTTGGGCAGGCCTGCCTGCGGTCAAAGCCGGCAACGTATTCCAGCTTAACCCGGATGCAGACACGTATAATGATCCGGTGTCCCTGGAGGCACAGCTGGATTTCATCACAACAAGCCTGCTGTCCGTGAAATAATCCATTATTGAAATAAGGAAGCTATCTGCAAATCTGCATATAAAAAGCTGCGCCGGTGTCAGATCAATATCTGATACCAGCGCAGCTTTTGTAATATTTAAGCTTGTGTATACAAAGTTATTCTACCGGCAGAGCCGTTTCCGAAGCTGTGGCATCAGCCAGCATCTGGCGGAGCACCGTCTGCAGGATACCGCCGTTGCGGTAGTAGTCGATGTCAACGGTGCTGTCGAGCCGGGCAATGACCGGGAAGTCGAACTGGGTTCCGTCTTCGCGGGTGGCGGTGACGGTCAGTTCCTGACCGGGTAGTACATAGTTGTCGAGACCGGTAATGTCGAAGGTCTCACGTCCGGTCAGGCCCATGCTGCTCCAGCCATGGCCTTCCTGGAACTGCAGCGGCAGTACGCCCATGCCGACGAGATTGCTGCGGTGAATCCGCTCGAAGCTCTCGGCGATGACGGCTTTGACTCCCAGCAGCAGCGTACCCTTGGCGGCCCAGTCACGCGAGCTTCCGGTACCGTATTCCTTGCCGGCAATGACGATCAGGTTCTGGCCGGCCGACTGATACAGCATGGATGCGTCATAGATCGACATCACTTCGTCGCTCGGCAGGAAGGTGGTTACCCCGCCTTCTGTTCCCGGAGCAACGGCGTTGCGGATCCGGATGTTGGCGAAGGTACCGCGCATCATCACTTCATGGTTCCCGCGGCGCGAGCCGTAGGAGTTGAAGTCCGCACGTTCTACGCCATGGTTACGCAGATATTCTCCGGCCGGACCGGAGGTGGAGATATTCCCGGCTGGTGAGATATGGTCGGTGGTGACGGAATCGGCCAGCAGCGCCAGAACACGTGAGCTGCGGATATCCTTGATGTCGCCGATACCGTCTGCCAGATGCTCGAAGAATGGCGGATTCTGGATGTAAGTGGAATTATCATCCCATTCATACAATTCGCCTTCCGGTACCGGAATGGAATTCCAGCGCTCATTAGCCGTGAAGACATTCTCATATTTGCTGCGGAACATTTCCGGACTGAGCGAGAGTCCTATAGCTTCGCGGATCTCTGCAGTAGTAGGCCATATATCGGCCAGGAAGACAGGCTCGCCCTGCGGATCGTAACCCAGCGGCTCCGTCTTCAGGTCAATATTAACGGTACCAGCGAGCGCATAAGCTACCACAAGCGGCGGTGAAGCCAGATAGTTGGCTTTGACCTGGGCATGTACGCGGCCCTCGAAATTACGGTTGCCGGATATAACAGCGGCAACGGTCATATCATGTTCTGTAATGGCCTGGCTGACTTCATCCGGCAGCGGGCCGGAGTTGCCGATACAGGTGGCGCAGCCGTATCCGGCCAGATAGAAGCCCAGCGCTTCCAGCGGCTTCAGCAGATCGGCCTTTTGCAGATATTCCGTAACGACCAGCGATCCGGGCGTCAGGCTGCTTTTGACATAACCGGGTTTGGTCAGTCCGCGTTCCACAGCCTTCTTGGCGAGCAGTCCTGCTCCCAGCATAACGCTTGGGTTGGAGGTATTCGTACAGCTGGTAATGGCGGCAATTACAACGGCTCCTGTGCTGAGCTTGCTGGTGCTGCCGTTCTTGTGCTGCACTTCCACGACTTCGGCAATCTTCTCATCACTGAGTCCATAGCCGCCCTTGTCGACAGGTGTGCGGATGATTCCTTCAAAATTCTCCTTCATATGGGTCAGCTCGACCCGGTCCTGCGGGCGTTTCGGTCCAGCCAGGCTGGGCACTACAGAGGCAAGATCCAGCTCGATGATATCGCTGAACTGAGGGTCCGGCGTACTTGCGGTGCGGAACATCCCCTGTGCTTTGTAGTAATCGCCTACCAGCTCAACCAGCTCATCCGGGCGTCCGGTGCTGCGCAGATAGGCCAGCGTCTCGTCGTCTACCGGGAAGAAGCCGACGGTTGCCCCATATTCAGGCGCCATGTTGGCTACGGTCGCGCGGTCCGCCAGACTGATATTAGCCAGGCCAGGACCGTAGAATTCAACAAATTTGCCGACTACGCCTTTCTTGCGCAGCATTTGGGTAACGGTCAGGGCCAGGTCGGTAGCAGTGGCGCCTTCCATCAGACTGCCGGTCAGCTTGAAGCCAACGACATCCGGTGTCACGAAATAAAGCGGCTGTCCGAGCATGCCTGCTTCCGCTTCAATCCCGCCGACACCCCAGCCGACCACGCCAAGGCCGTTGATCATTGTGGTGTGGGAGTCCGTTCCAACAAGGGAATCGGGGTATACGACCGTTTCGCCGTCAATAGTCTTGGTAGTGGCTACAGAAGCCAGATACTCCAGGTTAACCTGATGCACAATCCCTGTTGCCGGGGGAACTGCGCGGAAGTTGTTAAAGGCAGTCTGCGCCCAGCGCAGGAAGCGGTAACGTTCCTCGTTACGCTCGAATTCAACGTTCATATTATATTCCAGTGCGTCGGCAGTTCCGAAGGCATCGACCATAACCGAGTGGTCAATAACCAGGTCAACCGGCACAAGCGGATTAATCTTCTTAGGGTCGCCGCCGGCTTTCTTGACGGTGTCGCGCATGGCGGCAAGATCAACGACTACCGGTACACCGGTGAAGTCCTGCAGTACAATCCGGGCCGGAATGAAAGGGATTTCTTTATTACGGTCAATGCCGCCGGACCAGCCGGCCAGCTGCTTCACATGCTCTTCTGTAATTGCCCGTCCGTCATACTGGCGGACAGCAGCTTCAAGTAATACCTTAATGGAGAATGGCAGGGATGAAATGTCGCCCGCGCCTTGTTCTTCCAGCGAGTTCAAATGATAGTAGCGATAAGTTTTGCCGCCTGATTCCAGGTTCTTAGCCAGTGAGAAATGGTCCTTGCTTGGCATATATGCGCCTCCTCGTTTCATCTGGTGAAACTACATTTCATAATTCCTATACTCTAAGTATAACGGTTGCAAAGAGGGGAGTAAAGTTTTTTTTCCTTCTTCATGGCAGGTTTGTAAGAGGTTGAAACTGCGGTGAATTAGCGAAAATTCCGTTCATTCAGAAATTTATATGCTACATGCTGCAAAGCCGTTTCTTCATATTTCCAGCCATGCCTGGAGCGGATGGTCTCCCGGATTCAATTGTAGTTAAATCGTTCCCGTCCTGTATAGCGGCAGGCAATCCTTCATATACATAGGACTACATAGGACAGCAGCCAAAATGGCAAAGGGAAACGGCAGGCCGCCCTTCAAAAGGACAGCACAGCTTCAGCGAGAAATAGAAGGATAATTTATAGTGCCAGAGCCTATAAATTCTTATATTTGAACGAAAGGGCGGAGAATGAATGGAGCAGCAGTGGAAGAAAAGTCTCTATGTCTATGTGGATCAGCTGAACAAGGGGCGGGTTGCACCTGGAATTGAACCGCGCCAGACCACAATCAAGGATCCGCGGTTCCTGGACGAACAGCGAATACGCTTCCGCCGTATTGCGCAGTGGTACAGCCGGCGGGGGATCACTCCGCTGCGCGGGGAAACAGGCGTCAGGACGCTGCGTACCGTGCGGCAGAATCCCGCCGAGGTGGTCGCCGATGTGGCACTGCACAGCGCATTCTATTATGAGAAGGGCGGAATGACGCACCGCGAGGATGTGATTGAGTCCGAACGGCTGACCTTTGTGCGGAAGGGTGGAGACTGGGAGATAATCAACGTGGAGCGCAGTGTTCCCGAGCGGAATGCAGTGCGCAAAGTGGTGGAGACTGAGCCTGCCTTGCGGTTATCGCAGTGGGGGGAGGTGCTGCCTGCACCACGGCCGTCCCAGCCGCTGCTGAACCGCAGGGTCCTGCGCGGAGTGAGCAGCGCAAGGGAGGTCCGCTACCGCCGTGAAGAGGCGGCGGCATATGCCGACCGCTGGTGGAAGGACGGCAATCCGGAGTTCGAGATTTTCGAGGTGGACTGCACCAATTATGTCTCCCAATGTCTCTTTGCAGGGGGAGCACCTATCAACTATACTGGTAAAAGAGAAACGGGCTGGTGGTACAAGGGCTACAATGGAGCACAGGAATGGTGGAGCTTCAGCTGGGCGGTCTCGGACAGTCTGCAGCGTTATTTGAGCGGCAGCCGCAGCAGCGGTCTGCGCGCTGAAGTTGTCGAGCGGCCGGAGCAGCTGATGTTAGGCGATGTGATCCAATACGACTGGGACGGCAACGGACATTACCAGCACAGCACGATTGTTACCGCCTTTGATGCGGGAGGCATGCCGCTGGTGAACGCCCGGACGGTCAGCAGCCGCCACCGCTTCTGGGATTACAAGGATTCCTACGCCTGGACGGACCGCACGGCCTACCGTTTTTTTCATATTAATGACTACTTATAATTCAGAAAGAGGTTAGGGCATGGGGAACGCTAAATTGACCGTAGGACTGGTGTACGGCGGCAAATCCGGAGAGCATGAGGTATCGCTCCAGACGGCTTATGCGGTTATGAACGCTTTTGACTACGATAAATATGAAATTATTCCATTCTACATTTCCAAACAGGGAGTGTGGAAGGTAGGGGCAGCCCTGGAGGCTCCATTCAGCGGAATTGAAGAGCTTAAGCTGTCCGGAGCTTCCGGTGATATGGGGATGGCCCTGAACGCGTTGTTCAGCGGTCTCGGCGGCGGAGATTCCATTGTGGATGTGATGTTCCCGCTGCTGCATGGCACGAACGGGGAAGACGGCACCATCCAGGGGCTGTTCGAAATGGCGAATATTCCGTACATTGGCGCAGGCGTGCTGGCTTCATCGGCAGGTATGGATAAGGTTGTCATGAAGAAGCTGTTCGGCGAGGCAGGGCTCGAGCAATGTGAATATTGTTATTTCAATGCTGCGAACTGGAAAAGCAAAAGCCATGAGCTGATCGTTGGTGTAGAGGATAAGCTGGGGTATCCGGTATTCGTGAAGCCGGCCAACCTTGGCTCCAGCGTAGGCATCTCCAAAGCAGCCGACAAAGAAAGTCTGATCAAGGCTGTTGATTATGCCTTCCGTTATGATACCAAGGTCATCATCGAGGAATTCATCGATGCCCGTGAGGTAGAAGTTGCCGTACTTGGCAATGAAGAGCCAGAAGCCTCAGTTCCGGGTGAAATCGTCTCTTCCGGCGAATATTATGATTATGCGGCCAAATACACAGACGGTAAATCGCAGATGCTGATCCCGGCACCTGTCGATCCCGAGGTGGCAGACCGCCTGCGCGAATCGGCACTGCTGGCTTTCAAGGCCATTGAGGGCAGCGGGATTACCCGGGCCGATTTCTTCCTGCGGAAGTCTGACGGCAAAATTCTCATTAATGAAGTGAATACAATGCCCGGCTTCACCCCGTTCAGCATGTATCCACTGCTGTGGCGCGAGACCGGTGTATCCTACCAGGCGCTGCTGGACCGGATGATCGGGCTGGCGCTGGAGCGGTACCAGTTCAGACAAGGGCTTAAGTACGATAACGAATAACATATGGTGATCGGCGGGAGCATTCCGGCCGGGAAGGAGAGAGAAGCATGGGGTTTCAATCAGAATTCAATTCAGTGTGCAAATTCAAGAATGAACAGGAGCTATATGAGCTGCTGGAGTACGGACGAACCAAAATGGTGAAGCAGGGCTTCCGTGTATACCCGACCGGCCAGAAGGTCATCGCCTACAATCCGGAGAATGTTGCTGTAGCGATCGTCAAAATTTCGGCTTCCATTGCTGAAATTAACTTCCAGGGCAATGAGGTTACAGCTGTGGAGATGGATCTGGTACGCAAGCTGAATGAGGAAGAGTCGCGGGTACAGACGGCTCTTGCCTACGAAATGTTCTTCGGAGAAGAAGGATGATTGTCCGCTTCGGCTATGTCGCCATGTCTACCGTCATCCCGGACTGCTCACCCTCTAAGACAATGACTATGGCAAGCTTTAACAAGCTGGGCGACCGGGAAGCCGGATTGCGTAAGCTGGAGTCAATCGCACGGATCAATCTCCATAATACACTCCGCCTGCTGAAGCATAATGCGGGCTCGGATATTATGGTCTACCGCCTGACCTCCAAGCTGATTCCGCTGGCGACCCATCCTGATCTGGCGGATTGGCATCCGCTGTCTGCACTGGCGGAGGAGTTCGCTGAGGTAGGCACTTATGTGAAGAAGCACGGCATGCGGGTCAGCTTTCATCCGGACCATTTCACGGTCCTGAGTACTCCGCGCCCCGAGGTGCTCGCAAGCTCGATCCGCGACCTGCAGCATCATGCCGATATGCTTGAAGCCATGGGGCTGCCGGCAACCGCCAAGAGCAATATTCACATTGGCGGTGCTTATGGGGACAAGCCTCTGTCTGCGGCGCGTTTCTGTGAGCAATGCTCCGCGCTGCCGCTTGCACTGCGGGAACGGATGACGCTGGAGAATGACGACAAGACGTTCAATGCGGTGGAGACACTGGAGGTTAGCCGGAGCCTGGGACTGCCGATGGTGCTGGATATCCATCATCAATGGGTCAACAACGAAGGTGAGCTCCCCTGGGAGCTGTGGCCGGAGATCCAGAAGACATGGACAAGCAGTCTTGCCCTGAAGGATGTCCTGCCCGGGGAAGTGCTGCCACCGAAGATTCATGTCTCCAGCCCGCGCAGCCCGTCCGATCCGCGTAGCCATGCCGACGGCGTGGAGCCGGCTCCGCTGTTTGCTTTTCTGAAGCGGATCGCCGAAGGTACTCCGGCAGTGGATGTCATGATCGAAGCGAAGCTTAAGGACGGAGCCTTGTTTGGCCTGATGGAGGCCATGACGGAGCTTGCACAGGGCGGGAACGGAATTACGGTACTAAACGGAGCCAGCGTGAATATACAAGCATAACAGGCAACAAACAAGGGGATTAGGCCTTATTACGGTGCCAGTATTGACTTGATAAGTGGGCTGAAATAGGGTACGTTGAATGAAAGTTGAGCAGCAATTTGACGTCCTGCGCGTAACAGAGTTCCATGGGAGAACGATCATGCTCAAAGAAAGCGGAGTGAAGAGATGAGTCCTGTAAGTCCTGATAACCGAAATGAACGGGAACCCTATGTAGTTACAAGCAAGGGACATACGGCGGCGGCAATTAATGCTGCAGCTAAAGCGGGGGAATGGATCAAGAGCAGACAAGGCCAGGTGAAGGAGCTGGGCAGCAAGACATCCGCCCAGGATCTGGTTACGGAGGTCGATAAAGGTGTGGAGCAAATGATCCGCCGGCTGATCCTGACCCATTATCCCGACCATGCCATCCTTGGGGAGGAAGGCGTTCAGCCGGGAGCGGACGCGCTGACTGCCGCTCTGGATGAAGCGCGGGAGCATGAGTATTTGTGGATCGTTGATCCCATTGACGGGACTACCAATTTCGTACACGGCTTTCCTTTCTACTGTGTCTCAATAGCCCTCGTCGTTAAGGGGGAGCTGACAGTTGGTGTCATTTATGATCCGATCCGTGACGAAATGTTCGTTGCCGAGAAGGGCAAGGGTGCGTATATGCACGGGATTCCAACCGCTGTGTCAGCGGAGACGGAGCCTGGAAGCAGTCTGATTGCCATGGGCTTCCCGCCGGACCGTGTATTCGCCCAGCCTGCCAATATGGCCGGACTGCAGCAGATTCTGCCGCAGGTGCGCGGCGTTCGCGCCGGTGGCTCGGCAGCGCTGCACCTGGCGTATGTTGCGGCAGGCCGGGTGGACGGCTACTGGGAAGTGGGCCTGAGTCCGTGGGACTGTGCGGCAGGCGTGCTGCTGGTGCTGGAATCCGGCGGGAAAGTCACTGATACCCAGGGCAATCCCTACGATATCAGTACACGCCATGTGGTGGCGAGTAATGGACGGATACATGATTATCTGGTGAACTCCCTGCAAGCAGCTGATGCCACGGGATTCAAGCAGCAGTAAGGAGGCGGCATTGCCATGAGTGACAATGATGATCTGGAGCGCAGACTGAGTGAGCTTCTGGAGGATGGCGAGATGGAGCCGGATGACCGGCAGGCCAAGGAAATCCGCCAGATTTCGCCCAAGTATGAGATCCGGATACAGACTACGCTCGATCCTATAGTTGAAGAAACGCGCCGATACCGCAAAATCGCTTACGAATTGGACAGCCGGTATGATAAATATGTACAGCGTTCTGAACAAATCAGCGGCCCGTCTAGCACGGGCGGCCATAAGAATTCTACAGAATCCGGCAGCGGAGAGCAGTAAGCCGCAGCGGGCCTCAGGAGCGGTTTTCCGAACAATCGGGAAACCGCTCTTTTGCGTAGCGTGGCTGGGTGTTAGAATGGAATTATACTAATTTAGGGGGAATACGATGCTGAAGACATGGAGAAGATTCATATCAGCCGGAACTAGCGGGCTGCTGCTGTTCGCTGTATTAATTAATGTGCATGCAGGCCCTGCCGGTGCCGCTGCAGCAGCCGTTACGCCGGACTCGGAGCAGGATGTCTTTCGCATCGTGGCACTTGGAGATTCCATTACTGCCGGATATGAGCCGGGGATGACTGATTCCAGTGTGAAGCCGTACGGATATGCCGAGAGATTACTGGAGCAGGGCTGGTATCACGGCAGAAGCACGCTAAGCAATTACGGTATATTAGGTCTGAAGACATCCGGATTGCTTCAGTATACCGCCTCCATCAAAGACGGCATCGCAACTACGGCAGAGGCAATCCAGCCGGGGCTGCCTGATCCGCGCATCGCCCAGTTTGCCGCTATGACGCCGCAGATTAGAACGGAGCTTGCTGCAGCGGATTTGATTACGATCACTATAGGCGGCAATGATGTCAGCAGTCTGTTTCTGAATGTTAAGACACTAACGGAGGCTGACTTCACAGCCCAGCTTGCGGAACGCCTCGCGGCGTACAGCAGCAATGTGAAATCGGCGCTGGACAACATCCGGGCCGTGAATCCCCTGGCAACGATTCTGCTGGCCGATCAATATCAGCCTGCTCCCAGAATTGCCCTGGGCGCTTCGTATGACAAGCTGATGAGTGCCGCTGCGCAGTTTACAGTAGCCGCTGAGAATATCGCAGCTACCCTGAACCAGGCGGGAGCGCCTGTAAAGGCAGCCCATGTAGCCGCCAAGTTTGCCGGTGTAGAGGGTTCGCTCACCCATATTATCGGGGCTGGAGCGGCAGACTTCCATCCGACGCAGCTGGGCTATGAACGGATTGCCTCGGTGTTCGCAGAGCTGCAGTGGGGGGAGTACCTTACTCCGGCAACGGCAGTGATGACTTCAGCCTCCGCACCGATGTCAATTGTAGTGAAAGGGACCACGCTTAACACGCCCAATAAGCCCATTCTGAAGAATGGACAGAATTTCCTGGCGCTGAAGGACATTCTGAATGCGGTAGGCGCAACCGGTAAATGGGATAACAAAACCTCCAGCGCGACGATTATTTACGGCGGAAGAACCGTGGTGATTACGATTGGCTCGAAGACGATTAAGGTGAACGGAACGGATGTGGCGATTGATACCCCGGCATTCCTGCACAAGGTCGGCAAAGAGGATAAAACGTACCTGCCGCTCGCTGCGCTTGCTACCGGGCTTGGCTTCGATGTGAATTACAGCAGCAAGCTGCGGACAGCTTTCATTAATCCATAATCCAGCATAATATATCAATATTGCATAATAAAATCAGGCCCGTAAGGCAAAGGTGGATGAACGCAGTTGTCTAGTACAAAATATAATGCCGAATATATAATCACGATGGATGATATCGTGCGTGAAGGGGATCCCGTACTCCGTGCGGTAGCAGAACCCGTGCAGCTGCCGCTGCAGGAGGAAGACCGCGAGGCGCTGAAGTGTATGATGCAGTTCCTGAAGAACAGCCAGGATGCCGAAATGTCTGCCAAACATAAGCTCCGTTCAGGGGTAGGCTTATCCGCCAATCAGGTGGGGCTGAAGAAGCGGATGTTCGTGATGTGCCTGAAGGACGATAACGGCAAGAATGTAGAGTATACCTGGGTGAATCCCAAGATCATCAGCCATTCTCTGGCAATGGTGTATTTACCGGAGAGCGAAGGCTGCCTGTCCGTGGACCGGCCTGTACACGGCTTTGTGCCGCGGTATGAGACCGTGAAGGTTCGGGGGTTTGATCTGAACGGTCAGGTGATTACCCAGAAATTCAAGGGTTATCAGGCGATCGTGATTCAGCATGAGATGGATCATCTGGACGGGATCATGTTCTATGACCGGATCAATCAGCAGAATCCGTTCAAGCTTCCGCAGGATGTGGAAATCCGCAGCCTGTATGAACAGAAGAGCAAGGGGTAATGATGGATATTCAAGGATTGCCGCTAACCCTTCTATATACAGGATTGGCACTAGTCATTGCGCTGGTTTTTGTCTACAGGATTAGAAAAGGTACATTCCACAAGCACATCATGGCGCAAGCGGCCATCGTTGTAAGTTATGTGGTTGTCGCTATTGCGGGAGGCAGTATGCCGCTCGCTGTAAGGCTGGTGACCCCGCTCGCGGTTGCTGCGCTGTTCATGTATGGACAGCGCAAGAGCGGCGGGAGCTGATCATCTCAACCCTGAAATCGGGAGTGAAGCGGTTTGGAGTGGAACAGAATAGCGATAAGAGGGTTGCAGAATGTATACAACGATGAAGCGAAACAGATTGATGAGCAGATTCTAAGATTAGTACAGCAGAGGAAGTCGGTCGCGGAAGGACAACAGCTGTTTCCGGATCCGGAGATGATACAGCAATGGTCCGATGAACTGGGGCTGGAGCTTTCGGAAATATCGCTTGTACTGGGCAGCTTGAATGAATCGGTGCCCAGACGCCACTTTTGGGAAGAGCCGGGTGAATTGCGCGGAGTGCTTCCGATCATGAAGACAACACGGGATGGGGATTTCGAATATGCTCTTACTCATTCCATGCAATATGAGAACCTGAGTATTCTCTCGGTCGAGATCAAGTGCCTGACAGCGACCGTAGAAAGCGTCAGCATCGAAGCCCCTCTTACACTCGCAATTCTGGGAGAGGCTGAATATGAGGTGCAGATGCATGGTGGCCGTGGCGGCGGTGCCCAGGTAGAGATGCGGTTTCTAATTTGGCCCCCGCTGTCGGAAGCGCTGGATTCCATTGAATTCTCACTGGTCCCTGACGGCAGAGGACTTAGACGTCCGCGCCATAAGGAAGTCACTCTGGACAAGCGGATTGATTTCTAAGGAACCTGCACGGTATATTGGGTGTGAAAAGAGGCTGGCCCCATTGGGGCCAGCCTCTTTATCTAGAGTTTCTTACAGCTGTTGCTGCTCCGCTGCCATAGCCGCGAACGAGGCCTCTGCTGCCTCCAGCGTAATATCGATGTCGGCGTCCGTATGGGCAGTGGTCAGGAACCACGCTTCATATTTGGAAGGCGCCAGATTAATGCCGCGGTTCAGCATATGGCGGAAGAAGCTGGCGAACATTTCACCGTCGGTATACTGCGCTTCATCGTAATTGGTAATCGGATGATTGCAGAAATGCGTCGAGAATGCACCGCGTATCCGGTTGATGGTCAGTGGAATGCCGTGCCGTCCGGCAGATTCCTGCAGCCCTTCAGTCAGGCGGATAGCGAGCCGTTCCATCTCGTCATACACACCCTCGGCACTCAGCACCTCAAGGCAGGCAATCCCTGCCGAGATCGAGGCTGGGTTACCAGCCATCGTTCCGGCCTGATATGCCGGACCCAGCGGAGCGACCTGCTCCATGACATGCTTACGTCCGCCGTAAGCGCCGATAGGCAGCCCGCCGCCGATGATTTTGCCCAGTGCGGTCAGATCGGGAATGATATCCTCATGGCCCGCAAGACCTGCATAGGTCTGGGTGGAGCCGTAATGGAAACGGAAAGCGGTGATGACTTCATCATAAATGACAAGTGAGCCGTTCTCATGCGTCAGCTTACACAGGCCTTCAAGGAAACCGGGGTGCGGCATGACCATGCCGAAGTTGCCGACAATCGGCTCGACCATAACGGCAGCCACATCTTCGCCCCACTGCTCAAGCGCCGCGCGTAGCCCATCCAGATCATTGAAGGGTACAGTGATGACTTCCTGGGCGATGCTGGCCGGAACGCCTGCACTGTCAGGGATGCCCAGCGTAGACGGTCCTGAGCCTGCGGCTACAAGCACAAGGTCGGAGTGGCCGTGGTAACAGCCGGCGAACTTGATGATCTTGCTGCGCTTCGTGTAGGCACGGGCCACGCGGATGGTCGTCATAACGGCTTCTGTACCAGAGTTGACGAAACGTACCTTGTCCATGGAGGGGATAGCTTCCTTCAGCATTTTGGCCAGCCTGATTTCAAGCTGGGTTGGCGTGCCATAGAGCAGCCCATTCTGTGCAGCCTCTGTAATGGCAGCGGTGATATGCGGATGGGCATGTCCGGTAATGATCGGGCCATAGGCGGCCAGATAATCAATATATTCATTGCCGTCCTCGTCCCAGAAGCGGGAGCCTCCGGCGCGTTTCATGAATACGGGAGCGCCGCCGCCTACGGCCTTGAAGGAACGGGAGGGGCTGTTGACGCCCCCAACGATATGCTGCAGAGCTTCCTGGTATAAATGTTCTGATGTGCTGCGGTTCATGGAATAACATCCTTTCGTATGCCGGAGGCGCAAGGGAAAGGGCGAACTGGCGGTGTATCCCGCTGTCCGCCCGCCCCTGTGTGCCAAGCATGGTTATATTGTATTCTAGTTAGATCCCGGTGTAGCCGAAGGGCTGCTGCCCGGGGAAGCCTCTGCTTCAGGAGTCGGAGTAGGATCCGGCGCAGTGACTGTATCCTGCACGAACTGCTTCAGATCTTCATCACTGGTGAAGCCGATGACCTGGGAGCCATCCTTGGTGGTTTTCTCTCTGATCAGCTCCATCGGCGGGATTTGCGCACTGCCGCCCATGGAGCTGTCATAGCCAACGCTCCCCAGCTTCCACATATCACTTAAGGTAAGATTGGTATCAATATAAGGCGTAACCTCTGACAGAATCGTGGGCAGCTTAATAATAGAAGTGGTACTGATCACCTTGTCCGCTACAGCCTTGAGGAATCCGCGCTGGCGTTCCGTCCGGGTGAAATCGGAAGTGGCGTCATGGCGGAAGCGCACGTACTGCAGCGCCATATTGCCATCCAGGTGCTGGAAGCCTTTTTTGAGATCAATATCGAACTCAGGCCCGTCCGCCTTGGAAGTATAGTGCATGTCTTTCTCAACCTCATAGTCGACACCGCCAACGGCATCTACAAGCTTCATGAAGCCCTGGAAATCGGTATACACATAATATTGAATCGGGATGCCGAGCAGGTCGCTTACCGTCTGCATCGCCGTATTGGGTCCATAGGTAATTGCAGCATTGATCCGCTGTGTCCCGTGGTCAGGGATAGGGATATAAGTATCGCGAAGAATGGAGAACACATAGAATTTTTTCTTGACCGGGTCTAATGAGGCAACCAGCATGGTATCCGAACGTGGAACCTCGCCTTTCTTCACCCCGCGCGCATCGACACCCATAAGCAGGATGTTCACTGGCTCTGTACCTTCCCATTCGGGGGGCTGAACAGTTTCCGCCGAGGCTGTTGGCACATTGGCAAACGGAGAATCTTCACCTGTCTTGTGCAGGTTGTCGAGCTGGTTGTAGATCGCGGTGAAATAATAAACCAGACCTCCGATAATTAGAAGGAGTATGATTGCCAGAGTCCAGAGCAACGTCTTCTTTTTTGATTTGCCGGCTTTTGCGTGCCGGTTCTTTCTTGGCGGCATTTCGTTCGTCCTTTCCGGTTCACATTCTCTACATTATAATTTCTTTTGGGAATACACGCAATTTCCGAATCATCAGCCATATCCATAAGGAGTGAACATTAAATGAATATCAAGCTTGGGCAAGCGGTCCCGGACTTCACGCTCCCCGCTTCCACAGGGCAGGAAATCAGCTTAAGCCAGTATCGCGGCAGGAAAGTCCTGCTCTACTTCTATCCCAAGAATATGACACCCGCCTGCACGCAGGAAGCCTGCGATTTCCGTGATGCCCATGACAGGGTTACAGCCCATGGAGCGGTCCTGCTGGGAATCAGCTCGGATAATCTGGCCTCACACGGCAAATTTATCGCGAAGAACGGTTTGCCATTCCCCCTGCTGTCCGATGAGGAGCATAAGGTAAGCGAATTATTCGGAGTGTGGCAGCTGAAGAAGCTCTACGGCAAAGAATTTATGGGCATTGTGCGCTCCACCTTCCTGATTGACGAAGAAGGAATTCTGATCGCGGAATGGAGAAAAGTCCGGGTCAAGGGCCATGTGGAGGCCGCATTAGAACAAATCGTGAAATAATTAAGTATGCTAGGAGTTAATTGTATTTGTCTGTTACTTTTTTAACAGCTTTGGTCAGCCTCTCTCATGATATAGTTGCCTCATATTACTTCAAATTTGGAGCAAGGCATGGGGGATAGCATGAAAATACTGCGTATTGGGCTTGACGTCGGATCAACTACGGCCAAATTGGTTGTTATGCAGCGGGATACAATTATTTATCAAGATTATGTGCGTCATTTCAGCGATATAAAAAAAGCAGCGCTATCTCTCCTGTCCGATGTACAGGACCGGTTCCCGGATAGCGAAGCAGCACTCACTGTAAGCGGCTCCTCCGGTTTATCACTATCCAAACTGGGGGAGATTCCGTTTGTCCAGGAGGTCATTGCCTGCACCAAGGCGATCAGCGAACGGATTCCGCAGTGCGATACAGCGATTGAGCTTGGCGGTGAAGATGCCAAGATTATCTATCTCAGCGGCGGGATTGAGCAGCGGATGAATACTGCCTGTGCTGGCGGTACCGGAGCCTTCATCGATCAGATGGCCTCGCTGCTGCAGACCGATCCCGGCGGGCTCAATGAGCTTGCAGTGAAGCATGAGCGGATCTATCCGATCGCTTCACGCTGCGGGGTATTTGCCAAGAGTGATGTGCAGCCGCTGCTTAATGAAGGGGCACGCCGCGAGGATGTGGCGGCCTCCATCTTCCAGAGCATTGTGAACCAGACGATCAGCGGACTTGCCTGCGGACGGCCGATCCGCGGCCGTGTGGCTTTTCTGGGCGGACCGCTGACGTTCTTGTCTGCACTCCGCGACCGTTTTGCGGATACGCTGGGACTTAAGGAAGGCGACATACTGTTCCCGGAGCATTCACAATATTTTGTAGCGATCGGTTCGGCGCTTGCGCAGTCGGATCCCCTGTTCCTGCCGCTGTCTAGCTGGATCTCGCGGATTGCTTCCGTGGACTTCTCGCTGGACCGTGCGGAGGATGCCGAGCTGGCACCGCTGTTTGAGACTGCGGATGATCTGGCGCAGTTCAGACTCCGCCACGGCCAAGCGACAGCACCGCGTTCCGAGCTATCCGCCTATCGCGGACCTGTTTATCTCGGCATTGATGCCGGCTCTACAACGACAAAGCTGGTGATTACCGGTTCGGCGGATGAGATTCTATACACTTCCTATGGAAGCAATAAAGGCAACCCGCTGCAGTCTGTCACGGATGCGCTGAAGGAAATCTACCGGATTCTGCCGGAGGGCTGCTACATCGCCGGAGCTTATGCTACCGGTTACGGCGAGGGATTGGTCAAGGCCGCACTGCGGACAGACGGCGGCGAAGTGGAGACGGTAGCGCATTATAAAGCGGCCTCCAAATTCATGCCGGAAGTAGACTTTATCCTCGATATCGGCGGCCAGGATATGAAGTGCATCAAGATCCGCGGCGGCGCTATCGACAGCCTGATGCTTAATGAAGCCTGCTCGGCAGGCTGCGGCTCCTTCCTGGAGAGCTTCGCTTCCGCGCTGGAGCTTGGCATTGAGGAGTTCGCCCAATCGGCGCTCGAATCCGTCAAGCCGGTGAATCTCGGTTCCCGCTGCACCGTGTTCATGAATTCCAAGGTGAAGCAGGTACAGAAGGAAGGCGCGTCTCTGGCGGATCTCTCGGCCGGACTTGCCTATTCAGTTATCAAGAATGCCCTGCAAAAGGTAATCAAAATCCGCAATCCTGAGGATTTGGGCCGCAACATTATTGTTCAGGGCGGCACTTTCTACAATGAAGCCGTACTGCGGGCCTTCGAGCAGCTGACCGGGAGAACCGTGGTCAGACCTGATATTGCCGGCGTTATGGGCGCCTACGGCTGTGCGCTGATTGCCAAAGAACAGGCTGGCCCGGAAGGGATTAGCACTATTCTGGGACCCGAAGAGCTGGAGACATTCCAATATTCAGTCTCTCCCGGCCGCTGCAGCCGCTGTGCCAATAACTGCGCGCTGACCATCAGCCGCTTCCCGGACAAGAGCTTCCACGTGACCGGGAACCGCTGCGAGCGCGGGGCAGGCGGCAAGAAAGAGAAGAATACGCTGCCGAATCTGATGCAGTATAAATATGAACGTTTCTTCGACTATGAGGGATTGCCTGAAGAAGCGGCGGTACGGGGCACGGTCGGAATTCCACGGACGATGAATATGTTCGAGAATTATCCGTTCTGGCATACCTTCTTCACCTCTCTGCGCTACCGGACTGTACTGTCGCCGAAGTCCACCAAGAAGCTGTATGAGAGCGGAATGGATACCATTCCGTCGGAATCCATCTGTTATCCGGCCAAAATGGCTCACGGGCATGTGCAGAGTCTGATCGGCAAAGGTGTCGACTTCATCTTTTATCCGGCGGTTGTCTTTGAGAAGAAGGAGGATGAAGCCGCCCAGAATCATTTCAATTGCCCGGTGGTTGCCTCTTATCCGGAGGTAATCCGCAACAATATGGATGGGTTGAAGGAGCAGGGGGTTCCTCTAGTCAGTCCGTTCCTGACCTTCGATGATATTCCGGCGCTGACGCGGGTGCTGGTGAAGACCTTTGCCGATGTTCCCAAGGAGGAGATCGCTGCAGCTGTACAGGCGGGACTTGCGGAAGCCGATCAGGCGAAGAATGATGTGCGTACGAAGGGTGAAGAAACGCTGGTCTTCCTTACGGAGACAGGGACGAAGGGGATTCTGCTCTGCGGACATCCGTACCACGCTGATCCGGAGATCAATCACGGCATTGCCGATATGATCACCGGCATGGGTCTTGCAGTGCTGACCGAGGATTCGGTCTGCCATCTGGACCACAGTGAAGGAGACGTTGGCGTAGTCAACCAATGGACCTACCATGCGCGGATGTACCGTGCGGCCCGGCTGGCTGCGGGAAGAAACGATCTGGAGCTTGTCCAGCTGACTTCCTTTGGCTGTGGTATTGATGCGATCACCTGCGATGCCGTTCAGGAGATTATGGAACGCCACAATAAGGTCTATACGCTGATTAAGATTGATGAGATCAGCAATCTGGGGGCCGCACGTATCCGTCTGCGTTCCCTGCTGGCAGCTATGCGTGAGCGGGAGCAGGGGGATGTGCAGCCTCAGCTGCTGTATAAGACGCAGGCAAATGTGCCGTTCACGAAGGAAATGAAGGAAACCTATACCATTCTGGCTCCGCAGATGTCACCGATCCATTTCGAGCTGTTTGAACGGGTGTTCCAGGATGCAGGCTATCGTCTGAAGATCCTGGAATCAACCGGACCGCAGGAGACCGAGGAAGGTCTAAGGTACGTGAACAATGATGCCTGTTATCCGGCGATTGTAACCATCGGGCAGATGCTGTCCGCGCTGAAGAGCGGGGAATACGATCCGGACCGGACTGCCGTAATCATGTCACAGACCGGCGGCGGCTGCCGGGCGACCAATTACATCTCCCTGCTGCGCAAGGCACTGAAGGATTCGAATCTGGGGCAGATTCCGGTTATTTCACTGAATGCATCCGGCATGGAGAATCAGCCGGGCTTCCGGATCAGCCTGAAGCTGGCGAACCGCCTGATTGCTGCGGCCTGCTACGGTGATCTGATGATGCGTCTTCTGCACCGCTTCAGACCGTATGAGACCGTTCCGGGAAGCGCGGAAGCCTTATTCCGCAGCGGAATGGAGCGCTGCAAAAAAAGCCTGTCGAACTTCTCGTTCCGTGAGTACAAGCGGCTATGCCGTGAGATCGTCGCTGAGTTCTCACGGCTTGCGGTTAACCCGGCAGTGAAGCCGAAGGTGGGCATTGTCGGTGAAATACTGATCAAATTCCATCCGGACGCCAATAACCGCATTATCGATATGATTGAGGCAGAAGGCGGAGAGGCTGTAATGCCGGATTTCCTGGACTTCATTTTCTATTGTGTCTATAATCCGATCTACAAAGCCGAGCAATTCGGCAAAAGCAAACGGCTGGGATATATTAATCCCATGCTGATCTCGTATCTGGAGATTTACCGCAAGCCGGTCAAAGTGGCGCTTGAGCAAGCCGGACTGGCCAAAGGCCGGGAGAATATTTATGGGCTGGCCGAGAAAGCAAGCCGCCTGGTCTCTGTAGGCAACCAGATGGGCGAAGGCTGGTTCCTGACAGCGGAGATGATGGATCTGCTGGATAATGGCGTGAACAATATCGCCTGTATTCAGCCATTTGCCTGCCTGCCGAATCATATTACCGGCCGGGGCATGATTAAAGGTCTGAAGGAGCTGTATCCGGGCGCGAATATCGTTGCCATCGACTATGATGCCGGGGTCAGCGTCGTTAATCAGGCTAACCGGATCAAGCTGATGATGTCAATTGCCAGCGGGCTTGCGAGCGGCAAACAACCGTCAGCAGAGGAAATCGCACGGCTGCAGCCTACTTTAACTGGCACTGTGGGCTGCGGGATATAAGCCCAGTGATGCTGTAAAGTTCTTCATATGCCAAAGAGCGGACTGGATTAACCTCCGGCCCGCTCTTTTTAGATTCATCCGCTTTCTGTGGCGGAACTCCCGTAACTCTTCATAAATTCCTGCCCATAATACAACAATTCCCTCCTCCTATCGGCTCAAAACCAGAATTGTTGTATAAAAGGCAGCATTTCACCTTTTTCAAGCAGTTCAGCAGGATTATTCTTGCATTTCATACAACAATTCTCCCGATCACCCCGCAATCCATGAATCAAAGTTGCAAAACGTACAACATTTATGTCTACAGAGTTTCCTAAGAAGTCTCCATTCGGCTGCTAAATTATGCCGTGTGGCAGGCATCAGCACCAGTCCGGCAAGGGTCTTGCCGCCCCAGTAATCGAGTAGCCACTGCTCGGTTTCCAGGACGGCTTTTTCCTCCAGCACCCTGCTGAACTGCGCCGGAGTGGCTTTGCGCCCGAATTGCCCCGGCTGCACAGCGGAAATGATGGAGCGTGTTCTGATTGCTACAGCACGCCGGTATGCCGCTAATGCCCCGATATTCACCTCTGCACTGAATGCAGCCACTTCCTGATCACTCATTCCATTACCGGAGTGGATGAGAGGGGTCTGCAGGCTCTCTGCATAGTGCTCTGATTGAAGCACCTGCGCACGGTCTGCACCAAGGATGTTCATGGTGATGTCCTCGATCCGCGCGCTGTGCCATATATGCCAGACTATAGAATTACGGCTGCCGGGCGTATGAACAGGATAGCTGCGCAAAGTAGACTCTAACAGATTGTTCCATAAGGAATCCTCGAAACTAGGCTGTTCCCCGCTGCTTATGTCTGCAGCATACAGGGCTGAATGCAGCCTCAGGAATAAAGCGGCAGCTTCAGCATGCGCTTCAGGCTTTACGATGATCCCCGACAAAAGCTTATGGTCCCCGCTCCAGCTCTTACGTTGTTGCTCCAGACTCATTTGTTTTCCCCGCTTTCCGTGTAATTCATATTTTGGACCCGGGAAGTCCACAATAAACGCAAACTTTTGCCGGTGGCATCCCGGTAGGAGTGAAAGAATAATTACTTTTTCAGAAAATTTCTGCAAGTTATTGACGAATAAATAGGTAAATAGTAAAATAGTTCGTATGCGAAGTATTATTTTATATTGGGCGATTGGAGGGATTGGGGTTGGAGGAAAAGGAAAAGCAATTGGACGATATTCTGTCCTCTTTCCGCTGCATCAACCATAATTTCCAGCAGCTTTTGTGGAAGGACGCAGAAGAGCTGAAGATTACATCCACCCAGCTAATGGTATTGCGTAAGTTATCGGCACATCCCGATATCGGTATCACTGAGCTTGCAGACCTGCTGCATCTTGGCAACAGCGCGGCAAGCGGAGTGGTGGACCGGATGGTGAAGGCTGGACTGATTACCAGAGAACGCTCGCAGAGCGACAGACGTATATTTAAGCTGGCGATGACCGATAAGGGCAAGGAAATCCGGGAGTTAAGCAAACAGTCTCTGCGCAGGTATCTGCAGCCACTGGCTAATATACCTGCTGAGGATGCCGGAGAACTGCTGCGGTTGCATGGTGAAATCATCAAAATTCTAGAACAAGGGAGAGACAAAAAGAAGCTATGAGTACAATTACTGCAGACACTGCATCGTCCAAGACGATCCGCAGAGGCCCGATTATCGCAGCGCTCCTGATCGGCGCCTTCGTGGCGCTGCTGAATCAGACACTGATGAATGTGGCGCTGCCCAAAATGATGGAGGACCTGAAGATCGCCGCCAATACGGCACAATGGCTGACTACAGGGTTCATGCTGGTTAATGGTGTACTGGTGCCAATCAGTGCTTATCTGGTAGAGAAATTTACGACCCGCCAGCTCTTTACGACGGCGATGATGCTATTTTCCATAGGTACACTGGTTTGTGCAATAGGATCAGGCTTTGAAATGATTATGGTCGGCAGAGTTATCCAGGCGGTAGGTGCCGGGATTCTGATGCCGCTGATGAACATTGTGTTCCTGCGCATCTTCCCGATTGAAGAACGCGGCAAGGCCATGGGACTTATGGCGGTTGCGATGATTTTTGCTCCGGCAGTCGGACCTACCTTGTCAGGTTGGGTGGTTCAGAACTACTCCTGGCGCGTGCTGTTCTACATCGTGCTTCCGCTGGCGATCTTCTCGATGCTGCTTGGCATGAAGACGATGCAGAATGTAGGCAAACTGACTTCTCCGAAGCTGGATAAGCCGGGTGTGGTTCTTTCGACGCTGGGCTTTGGCGGCTTGCTGTATGGCTTCAGTGACGCCGGAACGGACGGCTGGGGCAGCACCACGGTTATCCTCTGTCTGATCCTGGGTATTGTCTCCCTGGGGCTGTTCGTATGGCGTGAGCTTACAGCGGATAAGCCGCTGCTTGAATTCCGCATTTTCCGCTACAACATGTATTCACTCACTACAGTAATTAACATTATTGTGACTATGGCTATGTACGCAGGTATGATCCTGCTGCCGATTTATCTGCAGACGATCCGCGGATTTACACCTATGGAATCGGGACTGATGCTGCTGCCGGGTGCGATCCTGATGGGTATTATGTCTCCGATCACCGGAATTATATTTGATAAAATCGGTGCAAGATGGCTGGCGGTTATCGGCCTTGCCATTACAGCTATTACGACCTGGGAATTCAGCCAGATCAGCGACAGCACAACCTATACACATCTGATCCTGACTTATACTGCGCGGATGTTCGGGATGTCCATGCTGATGATGCCAATCGTAACTGCCGGCCTGAATCAGCTGCCGCAGCGTTTGGCTTCGCACGGTACGGCAATGTCCAACACCTTGCGGACCGTAGGCGGTGCACTGGGTATGGCGCTGTTCGTCAGCCTGATGACCAACCGTACGAAGAGCAACATTACCGATGCACTGACAAGCGGTGCGGTATCGCAGACCGATAAGGCGGCGATGCTTAAGCTTACGCAGGAAGCAACGATTAACGGGATTACTCATGCGTTCACTGTAGCTACCTGGGTGACAGTTCTTGCCCTGGTGCTGGCGTTGTTCATCAGAAAGACTTCTCCGCAGCCGGATTTCCTGAAGACGGAAGAAGAGGATGCAGTACAGCCGCAGCCTAACAAGGTGAAATCGCAAAGAGCTTAATTTAATGAACAAGCTATTATTTTAAAAAAGGGACTATCCGCAAAGCCGTAAAGGTTTTGCCGGGTAGTCCTTTTGTTGTCCGTTTACAGCCTCAGCTAACCCCGGCTCCCGTGCTCCAGCGCTTAAGCTGCGGCAGGGAATACCCCAGCATCTGGCGGGCGGCAGCTTCATCCATTCCTTCCTCCACCAAGTACCCGGCACAGAGATCGGTCATCTCCTGCAGAGTGATGTCCGGCTGCTTGAATTCACCGTGCTCATAACAGTAGATACAATACTCCTCCGTTTTGTTGCCTTCCTTGTCGCTGCCCTGCAGCTCAGTTTCGTTAACCGGCATTCCGCAGCTTTGGCAGAACAAGCCCTCCGTTTGTTTCGTTGACGCCGTTTCCATAGTGCACACTCCTCAGGGTTCTGGTTCAGGCGGTGTTGCCGCCTTTTCCGGTCCAGTATAAGCCGGCAAACCTGACAGCATAGATTCAGGTTCATGTGCGGGTTATGGAAAAAAGATAGCATTCCCTTCTTTATTCAGCAGGGTGTGCCGGCTGCGGCTGCGGGAGGCTGGAGGCGTATTTGGCAGCAACGCCTCCGGCCAGCTCGCCTATTCTCCGGCGGATATGTTCCGGCTCAAGCACCTCCAGCACGGTTCCGAAGCTTAGCAGGAAGCCGTACAGCCAATCGTTCTCGGGATAACTTACGGTAAGGGTATACCCGCCGCTGCTATCCTGCTGAAGCTCCTCAGAGTCGAAATACTCTTCCGCAAGATGCCTGCCTTCCGGTGCAAAGTGCAGCCGGATCGGCTGGATATGCTGCGGTTCTTTCCAGCCGTCCGTCCAGGGCAGCTCCTTCAGCGGAAGATCCTGGCGGGTATAATGCCGCTTCTCCTTCACCAGCGCTTTCATCCGCAGCAGCTTGAAGAGCCGGAAATCCCGGCGTTCTGTGCAGAAGCCGTATAAGTACCAGCTTTGTCCTTTGAGTACAAGGGTGTAGGGTTCAACGGTACGCGTGCTTGCCCGGCCTTCGGCCGAGATATATTCGAAGGCGATGACGGTATTTTCCTCCAGCGCCTCTTTAAGAAGGCTGATCCGCTCCTCCAAAGGGCCCATCAGTCCCCAAGGGGAGAGATCAACGATCATCTGGGTGGTTTTGCTGCGGAAGGCGGCAGTCTGGGAAGGCGGGATCACACTGCTGATTTTCTCCATTAACAGCTGGTGCCCTTCACCGCCATAAGAAGAGACGCTTTGCAGTGCGCCGAAGATATCGGCCAGCTCACGCTCAGACAGAACATTGCGGTCCAGCCGGTAGCCTTGCATAAGGCCGATACCGCCCCCGGCCCCCTGATATGTGACGACGGGAATACCTGCGGTATTAATGCTGTCTATATCGCGGTAGATGGTGCGTACGGAGACTTCGAACATATCGGCCAGCTCCTTGGCCTGAATCAGCGGGCGGTTCAGCAGCAGGATGACAATGGAGAGGAGACGGTCTATTTTCACAGAAATGCACCTGCTTTCTTTCAGGTTAATGGTCTAAGCTTAGCAAATTGTCTGAAATAAAGCATTGCTCCAAATTGCATGTTATATTATCATCTAATTAGATATTTATATAATTTAATGAGGGGCTAATATTATGAGCACAAATGCAGGATCACTTGCGGGATGCAATAAAGGCTATCAAAGGCTGTTTGCAGCCGGGTTAATCAATGGTATCGGCGACCGTTTCAGCAGTATTGCTATGCTGGCCCTGGTTCTTCATTTGACCGGGTCGGGTATGGCCGTAGGGATATCGCTTGGCGTGCGGGTGCTGCCTTATCTGTTCATGGCACCGCTTGGAGGGTTACTGGCTGGCAGACTGCCGCGCACAACAATCATGATGGCTGTGGATTTCCTGCGTGTCCCGGTAGCCTTGTCCTTGCTCTGGGTAGACGGGGAGCATATGCTGTGGCTGGTGTATGCCGGCAGCTTTGTGATGGCAGCGGGTGAAGCCATCTATAGTCCGGTGCGCAAATCTTCCATCCCGCTGCTGGCAGCGCCGGAGGATTTGCTGCGGATCAACGGGCTGGAACAGCTTTTGAACGGCTGCGTGCTGATTCTTGGCGCCTTTACGGGAGGGATTGTCTCGCTGTATTTCGGTCCGGACATGGCCTTTGTTATGAATGCTGTGTCGTTCCTGGCGGCCGGACTGCTGATAAGGGGGATTCATTATCCCAAGCAGGCACTTGCCGGAGACGCCGGCCGGGAGTCAACACCGCATGCTGAAGGCGGAAACCATACCATAGGCTTGTCTGTCAAAAGGACACGGCGGCGGGCGCTGCGCACAGTCCTTGGAGGCAGTCTGGCACTGCAGATTGTGCTCTGTTATGAATTGCTGGTGCCGGTGATCAATGGCTGGGATAATGTGCTGATCAGCGTATATGCTGTGCAGGTATTTCATGCGGGAGACAGCGGAGTGGGGGCGTTCTACGCAGCACTTGGCATCGGGCTCAGCCTGAGTTTCTTTGCCGGGCGTTTATTCCGCAAAAGGCTCTTAGCGGTAGCACTGGGCGGTCTGCTGCTCGAGGGCATTCTGCTCATGATGATTAGCAGCAGCGGTCATTTCGCTGCAGCATTTCTGCTGTACATTCTGTTATCGTTGGCCGGAGGGATTGGCAATGCCTGTCTGGATACGCTGGTGATGAGAGAAACGCCGCCTGCGCTGCAGCCGGCCGTATTCGGCCTGCTGGCGGCAGTAAGCGGAACCTTGCTGGGTCTGTCCATGCTAGGGGCAGGCTGGATGCTTGATGATGTGGAGCCCAGAATGCTGGGATTCGCGGGCGGGGCAGGTTTTGCTGCGATTGCGCTGCTGCTGGGAGGTTATTACCTGCTGCGCAGCAAATGGAATAAGCGGTACAGGGAGTCCCGGCCTTAATGATCTGAAAGAATCAGCGGCTCTTGGAGGTTTCTTTGACCTTGACCTTGACTTTGACCTTCGTCTCCAGCGCAGCAGCGGATTTGCGCCGGGACAGCCGGAGAAGGATGGCATTCCGGTAACGGTATATCACAATCAGCGCAGCAATGGCTGCGGCGAAGAGGGCAATCCAGAGGGCGTAGGTTTCGATTAAGTGGAAAATGCCCATCCACTGCGGTCCGAAGATTTTGCCGATACCCAGGAATAACAGTACCCAGAACAAGGCGCCGCCATAGGCGTACATTGCGAATTTGCGGAAAGGCAGTGCGATAATACCGGCGAAGTAGCCGGTGAAATGGCGGACGCCCGGGACGAAGTAACCGATGGAGATCAGCACGCTGCCGTACCGCTCGAACCAGCGCTGGGTCTTTTCCAGCTTGGCCGGAGAGAACATGAACCATTTGCCGTAACGCTGGATGAAGGGCAGCCCGGCCCTAAGCCCAATGAAATAAGTAATGGTCATGCCAACTGTGGTCCCTGCAAAAGCTACGATAACCAGCGTGAAGAAATCCAGCCTCCCGGTATAGGACAGAAACCCGGCGAAGGCCATGGTAGTCTCTCCGGGAAAGGGAAGAGCAATGAATTCCAGCAAAAGCCCAAAGAACAATACGCTATATCCATAGCTGGCGAACAATTCCTGTATCCATTTCAGCATTTCCATACATTCATCACTCTCCGAAGGCGGCGCGCCTGATTCTATTCTGAAGCTTGTCTTCATACAATCTACCAAATGGCGTGAAAGCGCCAATAGAATGCTGGAGGTAGAGAAGATGAAGGAAAGCCGGGAAAATCCTATCCGCCGGGTTATGATCCGCGGGTTGCTTGTTATGGCAGTGCTTCTAAGTATGTCAGCCCTTGGGGGCAAGGGGCAATCCCCGGCTTCATGGAGGACCTTCTCCCTGCAGGCTGAAGCAGGCAGTGCAGCATCTTTACTCTCTAAGAATAATCCTCCGGAAGTCCCGGTGCAAGATTTGCCGCCGGCTGCAGTCAAGAATGCTGAAGCAGAGCCGCTGCAGCCCCACGGTTCAGGGGGTTCAGCTTATACACTTGCCACCGATCCGCAGGCTTCTACCCTACAGAAAGTATCCGCCGCTGCGGGCACATCTAATCAGGAAGCCAAGAGCAGCAAGGCAACACGGGTCGTCTACCTTACATTCGATGACGGGCCAAGTGCGGTTACTCCCCGGGTGCTCCAGATATTGCAGGAGCAGGGAGTGAAGGCTACCTTCTTCGTGCTGGGGGAGCAAGCTGCCAGCCGCCCCGAGCTGGTCAATGCCATCTGGGAGCAGGGGCATGCCATCGGCAATCATACCTATAACCATAATTATCATGATCTCTATAGCGGATTCACGGAGTTCTGGCGTCAGATCAAACAGACAGAGGAAACGGTCAGAGGCATTACAGGGGTTCGTCCGCAGCTGGTCCGTGCACCGGGAGGTACCTTTGGCCATTTTGACAATACTTATTTTTATCTGCTGAAGCAGGCGGGCTATGAGGTGATGGACTGGACTGTAGACAGCGGAGACTCCAGCCGCCGGGGAGTGCCCGCCGCAGAGATCCTGCAGCATTCGGTTGCTGATCTGGACTCCCGGAGTGTTGTCCTGCTGCTGCATGACGGGTCGGGCCATGAGCAGAGTGCCAAGGCGCTGCCCGCCATTATTGAACGCTACAAAGCCGCCGGTTATGAATTCGGCTTACTTAATGCGCAGAGTGAGCCGGTACAGTTCAGAGTGTCGGCTCAGGCAGCGGCACTGCAGCGGGTGAAGCCGTCCAAAGCCTGGATCTCGGCGAATATTGTTCCGAATGCTGAACTGTTTGCACCCGGCAAACCGCTTGCTCTGGAGGTAGGCAGGCTGGAAACCATCCTGAAGCCTGGAGAGTACAACCTTAGAAACGGGCAATATTTCGTGCCTCTCCGTACCGCCGTGGAGCGGCTGGGCGGGCAAGTCGGCTGGGATACGGCTACCCGCAGCGGACTGGTAAGCTGGAATGGGCGGACAGTGACTGTAAATTCAAAGAAACAGCAGATGGAAGTCGTCCAGCCGGACGGTGCGGTGGAGCTCAAGACTGCAGAGATACAGCTCATTGGTTCTTCCCTATGGGTATCCCTGCGGGATTTGCTCGAAGCTACAGGACATCCGCCGCTTGCGGCCAGTGTAAACGTAGAAGAACGCAGAGTGAAGGCACTTTGAACCGATGTGTCAGCCGTTGATATAAATAGCCGGGAGAGGCGGGGCTAAAAAGAATTCGCTGAATGTCTGGGCACCCTTTTTGATGGGAAGAATAGATAGTAATAGGCTCCCGGAAGCCGAATAGCCAGTGATATTGCGGGCAGGCGGGGGAGCTAGTCTATGACCGAAAGAAGGGTGTCATCCTTGTCCTCTTCATCATTGATAGATCAGATCAAATATGAGCATGAAAAGCGGAATAGTTCCGGAAAATCTGCGGCTGGGTTCCTGTCCCGCCGGCGTGTCCGCAGCACTGTACAGGAGTGGGCGCGGATGCTGCTTTTAACCGCAGCAGTCTTAGGGTTATATCTGTGGCGGGGCGGAGAATCACTGCTGCTGCTTCTGACGGCTGGCATAATTGTAATGTCCGGCGGGCTGCTTATGCATCTCTGCGGTCCACGGCGGGTAGCCGTTCTCCGCACAATAACTCCTGCACGCCCGTCGGCCGGGGATACCGTTACCGTTAAGGTACAGATCAGCTTTGTCTCCAAGATCCCGCTTCCGTGGATAGTTGTTGCCGATTACTGGAGTGAAGGCAGCCATCAGGAGCTGCTGTTTCCCGGATTCCGGCGCTCCTTCACTTATTCGTATGAACTGAAGTCTGTTCCCAGAGGGGTCCACCAGCTTTACGGCTGCGGTGTCACCTGGGGGGATCTGCCTGGTTTGTTCACAGGCGGCTGTCAGCCGGGCGGCAAGGAGAGCTTCAAGGTGCTCCCGAAGGCGCTGTATCTGGCCGGCAGCTTGCCGGATAACCGTGTAATGCCGGGAGACCGGATGCTTCCCGGACGGGGGAAGCAGGGCAGTGCAGAAGCAGCGGATATCCGTGACTATGCTCCCGGTGATCCGCTTAGCCGGATTCACTGGAAGAACAGCGCACGCAAGGGAACCCTGCAGAGCAGAGTACCTGAACGGGAAGCCGGGCAAATGACCTGTATCGTGCTTGCGAACTCTCCGGAGGATTATGAGGTTCCTTACGGTGCCTTGGTACCGCGCGGGCAGCGCGGAACGGTTATGCCTGCTTTTGAACGGGCGGTGTCGGCGGCAATGGGACTGCTTCTCTCTGCCGAACGTTCCAGCAGTTACCTGCAGCTCTTCAGCGGCGGCTGGCCGGAAGGGATGGCCAGACATGAAGGCCTGGGTCAAATCCCCGGCAGGGTACAAGACCTGCTGACGGAAATATCCCCATCCGGCTCACAGAGTCTCAGCCGGCTGCTGGAGGATGCTTCGCGGGGCTGGATTCCCGGCATGACGGTGTCTGTCATTACCGGCCGGCTTGAAGAAGAGTCTGCCCGGACGCTTGCCCGCTTTTTGGTCCAGGGAATTAAGGTCGAGCTGTATTATGTCTGGGATCAGCCCTCTCCGGGGGGAGGACCGGCGGAAGATCCGGTACGGAGTTCAACCGGAACCAAGGAGGCCAGGGAAGGATTCCCTGAGCCAATAGAGAGTTATCCGGCTGTTAAGTATAGCCCGGGTTCCGGCGGCAAGCAGCGTACATCGGGCACTATAGCCGGAAGTCTGATGCGGCTCGGTGCGCGGATCCATTGTCTGAACGATGTCTCTCCTGCACAAGGGTACAAGGGGGCGGAGTATTATGGATATCCGGGCCAACCGACATCCCACTAGGGTTACGCCAGCAGACTTAGGGGGCCCTATGAATTCTCCAGGGGGCAGCCGGCAGCCGGAAGCGGAAAGTACGGAGAACAGCTTCGCCGATAAAAGGGAGAGCAGTCCCCTGTATTATCGCGGGCTGTTCTCTTTGGCTATTATGGGGATGTTCACCCTGTGGCTGCTGCCGCTCAAGCGGCTGGCCGCATCGGCGGATACCGCCGAGCTTCTGAAGCTCCTGATGCTCTCGGCTGCCGGACTGCTGTTATGGGGATGCATTCAGCTTCCCCGCCTTCTGCAGGCCTGCGGGCAGTTCCTCCTGATCTTCCTGACCTGGTTCTACCTGTGCGCGGCACAGGAGGGGGCAGCTTGGCTGCGGCTCTATGCAGCAGATATCCGTGAGGATGCCCTCCTGCTCCTGTCAGGCCGGATTTCTGCCTTAAGTGAGAACAGCCGGCTGCTGATTCTGGTGCTTGGCTGGGGCCTGTTAGTGTCATCTGTCCAGCAGCTGGCTCTTTACAGGGGAAGTATCACCTTATTTACAGGTGTAACCCTGGTATATCTGCTGGCGCTAGATATGGTCTATGCTGTCGATACGTCCGGTGATGTACTGGTCTCAGCGGGGCTGATTCTCTGGATGCGGTCATTAAGCGGACTGCTCCGTCTGCAGGAGCGGACAGGAAGCCACGCTCTTCCTTACGCCCGCTGGGGAATATGGGCGTTCTCTACAGCGGTGGCCGTGACGGTGGCAGCCTGGATAGGCGGGCAGGGACTTGGTGCCCGGCCAGTGGTTCCCATTACACTGCAGCCGGTTCTAAACAAGCTGGAGAATTGGGCGGAAACGCAAAGGCCCGGAGAATCTGCCGGACCTCAGGCGGCCAGCACCGGTTACAGTGCGGGAGACGGGGAGCTGGGAATGCCCTTGTCGCCCAGCAGAGAGGCCGTCTTTAGCGTAACGGCTGCCCGTCCGTCCTACTGGCAGGGAGAAAGCATAGCTTATTATGACGGCCGCCGCTGGATCAGAAGCGGGGTGTCCTATGAACCGCTTAATTTAACGAGCCTCCCGGTTGCGGAGCCGGAAGCGGCCGGGCCAGCGCCGCTCATTCAGCGGATTCAGTTCGCCAAGCCTTCATCCGGCGGGCTTCCTCTCTTCAGCGCAGGCACGGCAGTCGATGTACAGAATATCCGGCTGGCTGATGGGAGCCAGCTTGGTTATGTCCTTGCGAACGGCGAGAAGAGCAGCTTCCGGCTGCCGGAGGTCTCCGGGTCCGCCAAGTTAACGGAATATACGGTGAAGTCCGTGCTTCCGGAAAGTGATCCGGTTGTGCTGCGCAAGCTGCAGGGGATTGATCCTGAGCGGGTGAGCAATCTGTATTTGCAGCTCCCCGCAGCCGTGCCGGAGCGGTTGAAGCTTCTGGCAGAGCAGCTTACTGCTGCTGCGGCTAACCGTTATGATGCCGCTGCTGCGGTTGCAGATTATTTGCAAACCGGCTACACCTACACCCTGCAGACCCGAGTGCCGCCGCCCGGTGCGGACTTCGCCGACGATTTCCTTTTCGGGACCCGGCAGGGATACTGCGTGCATTTCGCCACGGCGATGACGGTCCTGCTGCGCAGCAGCGGCATACCGGCCCGTTACGTCCAGGGCTACGGCCCGGGGACGCTTGTGGCCGGCTCCATGCCGCAGCGCTACAATGTGACCGGCGGCGATGCCCACGCCTGGGTCGAGGTCTATTTCCCCGGCGCCGGCTGGGTCCCCTTCGACCCCACGCCTGCTGCCTCCGCCGCTGCCGCAGGCGCGGCGGAGACGAATCCGGCGGCTGCATCCGCGCCGCCGGGAGCCCGCATGTCCGCTGCGCAGCTCGCGGACGCTCTGTCCGCCGCCCTGCCGCAGGCGGGCGGCACAGCTCCGGCGCCGCTTGCCGCTGCGGCGCTGGGGCTGGCCGCCGCCATCCGCTGGCGGCGTTGCCTGGCCCTGCTGCCGGCGGTGCGCCGCGCCGGCAGATTAAGCCGTGAGCGGCAGCTTCGCGCCGCCGCTCTGGCCTGGCACGGGCTGGCGGCGCGGTATGGGCCGCCGCTGCCCGGGGTTACCGCCAGGGAGTACGCAGACTCCCTGGCCATTGAGGACGGGCGGCTGCGCGCCGCCGTCCGGGACTTCGTACGCCAGTGGGAAACCCTGGCGTACAGCGGATGCGCGGGCGGGCTTGCCGCCCGCGTGCATCCCCCGCGCCGGGGCGCATCCGGCGCGGACCCGCAGCCCCCGCGTCCCGGCGCATCCGGCGCGGTCCCGAATCCCCCGCGTCCTGGGGCATCCGGCGCGGTCCCGCAATCGCCGCGCCCCGGCGCATCCGGCGCGGTCCCGCATTCCCCGCGCCCCGGCGCATCCGTACCGGTCCCGCCCTTGCGCTCCTGCGCTCCTGCCAAGGATGCGGAAGCCAATGACGCTGCCGCGTTCATTGCCAGATGTTTGACGATTACATTCCGTCTGACCCGATAAGATGAAAAGGCGTTCACTGCTAATGCAGCGAGCGCCTTTCATTTACATCAATATTTAAGCTGAACTTGGATGCCAACTGAAATCTTGCACGAAATACAACAATCTCCTCATAATAACGAGCCTAATCAGAAATTGTTGTATAAAAAGCAGCATTTCCCCGTAATCAGGCGGTTAAGCGCATCAATTCCTGCATTTCATACAACAATTGTTACAAATCGCTCAGTATTCATGAATCCATGTTGTAATACTTACAACATTTAGCCCTTTCTTTACAGGGGAACTTAAGTGAGCTCACTTTGCTGCTGTGCGGCGCCCCGGAGAGTACATCGTGACCCTGGAGGGCTGCAAAAGTATAGCTCCGGCGTATTAGTTGGTTTTCCGGCGTATTAGTGAGTTCGGCGTATTAGTTAGTTCATAGTAATTTTCCTGATGTACGCCCGCCGGCCAGCCCTCTGTTTTGTCCAGCATATGACGGCAATCATGAAAGAGAAAATCACTTGTTAGCAGCGGTAACGTCACACCTATCCTCACTATGCAAACGTGGAAGCGGATACCGGTTCCAAGATCTGGATTCGTGATTTTCCATGCTCTTCCGAATCGCCCAGCCCCCGCCACATATAGGAAGAATCCTTGTCCATGAGACGTCTCCTTTCCTTGACGCTGAGAATTAACCATGAGTATAATGAATCCAATAATCAAGGGAGGCAAGTAATGAACAAGCCAAATGAAATTATCGTTGTTCTGGATTTCGGGGGACAGTATAACCAGCTTATCGCGCGCAGAATTCGGGACCTGGGGGTATACAGCGAGCTTCTGCCGTACAATACACCAATGGAGAAGATTAAGGCACTGTCGCCAAAAGGGATTGTTTTCTCAGGCGGGCCAAGCAGTGTGTACGCTGAGGATGCACCACATGTAGATCCGGCGATTTATGAACTCGGACTTCCGATCTTCGGAATCTGTTACGGGATGCAACTGATGGCCCAGCAGCAGGGCGGCAAGGTAGAGCGCGCATCCAAGCGGGAATACGGCAAAGCGGATGTGGAATTCTCGCCAGGGTCCGTGCTTGCAGCGGGTCTTGAGAGCAATCAGACCGTATGGATGAGCCACGGGGACCATGTCGTGGAGCTTCCGGAAGGCTTTAAGCTGGATGCCGGGACAGAGAGCGCTCCAATCGCAGCTATGAGCAACGATGCACGCAAATTCTTCGCCGTACAGTTCCATCCTGAGGTGCGCCACTCTGTGAACGGGAATGAGATGATTTCGAACTTCCTGTATGAGGTCTGCGGCTGCGAGGGCAAATGGACGATGGAGTCGTTTATTGACGATGCCATTAAGGATATCCGCGACAAAGTCGGCGACAAAAAAGTGCTCTGCGCACTCAGCGGCGGTGTAGATTCCTCTGTTGTGGCTATGCTGATTCACCGTGCCATCGGCGACCAGTTGACTTGTATGTTCATTGACCATGGCCTTTTGCGTAAAGGTGAAGCGGAGAGCGTTATGGAGACTTTTGTCGGCAAATTCGATATCCATGTGGTCAAAATCGATGCCCGTGACCGCTTCCTCGGCAAGCTGGCCGGTGTTTCCGATCCCGAACAGAAACGTAAGATCATCGGTAATGAATTCATTTATTGCTTCGACGAAGAATCGGCCAAGCTGGGTGATTTCTCATTCCTGGCGCAAGGCACGCTGTATACAGATATCGTGGAGAGCGGTACAGCAACGGCTCAGACGATTAAGTCCCACCATAATGTAGGCGGGCTGCCTGAAGATATGAAATTCAGTCTGATCGAGCCGCTGAACACCCTGTTCAAAGATGAGGTCCGTAAGCTGGGTGAGGAACTCGGCATGCCGCATGCCATCGTTTGGCGTCAGCCTTTCCCGGGTCCGGGTCTGGCCATCCGTGTACTGGGTGAAGTAACCGAAGAGAAGCTGACTATTGTTCGTGATTCGGACTTTATCCTGCGTGAAGAGATTGCCAAAGCCGGTCTCGACCGCGAAATCTGGCAGTATTTCACCGCATTGCCTAACATGAAGAGTGTTGGCGTTATGGGTGACGAGCGTACGTATTCCTATACCGTAGGTATCCGCGCTGTAACTTCCGTAGATGGAATGACCGCAGACTGGGCACGTATTCCGTGGGATATTCTGGAGAAAATCTCCGTGCGTATCGTCAACGAAGTCGATAACGTGAACCGCATCGTGTACGACATTACTTCGAAGCCGCCTGCAACGATTGAGTGGGAGTAGGTCTCAGTAACAGCTGACTATCAAATTCCGGAGCCGGAACGCCTACCTTGGCGTTTCCGGCTTTTTTTGTTGATATATGGGCATGCCGTTTCTATTTGAGAAACTTCTCTTTTCTGCTCCGCATACAAACACAAGGACAGTCAAATGCTATACACAGAAAATGATGCCACCCGGCTATCCGGCTTAGCGCTCCACCATACGTGTATAACCTGGCTTGAGTACAGTACCGTCCGCGTTTATACCGCGAGGTTTGGCGGATCATCCCTGTACCAAGCGGAATTTGTCATGAAAATGTTCGATTTACGAACAATTGTATGAACCTTACGCTTAATGTTCGTATTTACCATTGACAACTCATGTCATATACACCTAAAATGATAAAGCGCTACAGCAAATACATATTCGTATAATTCCGGGGATTGGCCCGGAAGTCTCTACGAGGTCACCGTAATGACCTGGCTACGATTAAGAAGAGCAGCTTAGCTGGAAGTCCGGTTAACACCGGATATGCCGGACAAGAATCTCTTTTTTCGGGCCGGTGTCTTCCCAGATGCCGGCTTTTCTGTTGCTGTGATGGCATAACATACACCTTAGGGGGAGAACAATTTGAATCGCTTTTTCAAGTTGAAAGAGAACGGCACCACAGTACGCACAGAGATCATGGCCGGTTTGACCACGTTTATGGCAATGGCTTATATCCTATCGGTTAATCCCAATACCCTGACTGCCTTTGGCCGCATTGATATGGGCTGGTATTCCGTATTCCTGGCTACAGCACTTGCAGCAGGTATTTTCACAATTGCCATGGGCTTATTCATTAACTTCCCGGTAGCTCTGGCACCTGGTATGGGCCTTAATGCATATTTTGCTTCCGTAGTGTTGTCTTCGGCAACCACCGAACATGAGTTTACCTGGCAAATGGGTCTTACTGCGGTATTTATCTCCGGTATCATCTTCATCCTGCTGACCGTTACCCGGGTCCGGCAAATATTGCTTACCGCAATTCCTGACAGCCTGAAGCATGCCATCACGGTCGGTATCGGGATGTTCATCACTATTATCGGTCTGAAGAACAGCGGATTGATGACGATCGGCGTTGAAGCCGGTAATGACATTGCCGCTAATAAATTCACGGATGTTCTTTCCTTCGAGACTGTAATTCATATGGGCAGCTTGGAGAACACCGATGTTCAGCTCGTAATCATCGGCCTGCTGCTGATCTCCATCCTGATGGTGCTGCGCGTACGCGGCGCAATCCTGTTCGGTATTCTGGGTACTACGCTGGCTGCGATCCTGATGGGCGCTGTAGATTTCAGTTCTATTAATGATTCACAAGCCCATTGGATTCCGGACTTCACGCAGCTCAACTTCTGGGAATTCGACTGGGAAGGCATTATGCACACCGGTATCGTTTCCGCAATTGCTACCTTTACGTTTGTAGAATTGTTTGATACCTTCGGTACACTTGTAGGTACTGCTGAACGTGCAGGAATCATGAAGGATGCTGAAGAAGGCAAAAGACGTGTTGGTAACGCCATGTTTGTAGATGCAGTAGCCGTTGCCGGTGGTGCGATGCTGGGTACTTCCACAACCACTGCTTATGTTGAGAGTGCTGCCGGTGTAGCTGAAGGCGGACGTACGGGTCTGACTGCAGTAACTACAGGTGTGTGCTTCCTGCTCGCATTGTTCCTGGCTCCGATTGTAGCGCTTATTCCCGGCCCTGCAACAGCCGCTGCACTGATTATTGTCGGTGTCCTGATGGCTCAATCCATCCGTGACATTGATTTCCAGGACATGGTCCTGGCGATCCCGGCATTCCTGACCTTTGTTATTATGCCTTTCACTTACAACATCGCTAACGGTATTTCGTTCGGGATTGTCACTTATGTGATTCTGGCTTGCGTAGCGAATCTGGCCGGCAAGAAGAAATATGATATCCACTGGATGATGTGGGTACTGGCTGTTCTGATTATTCTGCGTTATGTTCTGATCGGCAGCCAAGGCTAAGAGAGAACGAACGACATCCATTTTTAAGTATACGGTTCCTTCATTAATATGAAGGGGCCGTTTTTTTATAAAAATATAAGAATTTATTTGCTTCACGCTATCAATTATCCTTCTATTTCTCGCTGAAACGGTACCGTCCTTATAAAAGGACGGCAAAGCCGTTTCTACTTGTTATAGAAATGTACAGGTTTCACTTGAGAATCCCTCATAAGGAGGCTGCAGCCGGGGTTAACCTCTGCTTTACCCTTTTCTTCATCCAGTATTTAGATTATATTGTTGAAGAGGTGATAAACGTTGTCCGGCTTACTTACGAGAGCTTACAAGTCCTGCAGTAACAATCCCTGGCCGTACCTATTGTTTCTGCTGGGGGCAATCGTTCGTATCATATACATAAATTCTATTCCTCCGGGACTGAACCAGGACGAAGCATCTATCGGCTATGATGCCTACGCCATTCTTCACTACGGGATGGACCGCAATGGTGTACATCTGCCCGTTCATCTTATCGCCTGGGGCAGCGGACAGAATGCGCTGTATGCCTACTTGTCCATGCCGTTTATTCTGCTGTTCGGCCTGACGCCGCTGTCTGTGCGGGCACTTAGTCTGGTCATGGGCTTACTGGCCATGATTGTCTTCTACCTGATTATGAAACGGCTGTCCGCCTCATCCGGAGCAGGAATCGCTGCCATATTCTTTATTGCAATCAATCCCTGGCATATTATGATGTCCAGGTGGGCGCTGGAATCGAATCTGTTTCCCACGATGATTCTGATAGCTGTGTACCTTCTGCTAAGATCCTTCGACAATCCGAGATGGTTTTATGCGTTTACCGGCATGCTGGCCCTCTCGCTGTATGCCTATGGAACAGCTTACTTTTTTGTCCCGTTATTTGCACTTGGTACGGCAATTCTTCTATTGTATAGCAAGATACTTAAGCTCAGGACTCTTGTGTGGAACAGCCTGCTGTTTGCAGTAATGGCCCTGCCTATACTATTATTTATTGTTATTAACCGTTACTCCATGCAGGACATAGCCACTCCATTGTTCACTATTCCCAGGCTTACGATGCCGCGTGTGGAGGAAATCTCCTCCGTGTTCAGCGGACAGCTGGGGAGGGCAGCTGCGGATAACTTCAGTGCATTCAGCAAGCTTATGCTTAGCGGGACTGACGGCTTGCCATGGAATTCAATTTCTCCTTACGGCTATGCGTACCCGATCGCGCTTCCCTTTGCGCTGCTGGGGCTGGTTGTCCTCATACATTCTTGGTGGACCAGACGGCGGGAGAACGCAGGGTATGGAGTCTTGCTGCTCTGGTTCCTGATTGCCGTGCTGATGGCGTTTATTACAAGTGTAAACATCAACCGGATCAATATTATTTTTTATCCGTTCATCATGCTGGTAAGCGCCGGATTTGTGTGGCTTGCGGGGAGAGTCAAGGGGGCTGCCGTATTGGCCGCTGCAGTGTTTACAATATTTTTTGCCCTGTTCTCTAATGATTATTTCCGTGAGTTCCCCGGCCGGATCGGACCGGATTTTTATGATTCTTTCGGCGAGGCGGTGCAGTATGCCTCCGAACACAGCCCGGGAGAAATCTATATTACCAATAATGTGAATATGCCCTACATTTATGTGCTGTTCTATGAGCGGATCAATCCGCATGACTTCCAGGATTCCGCCGTTTATGCCAATCCGGGAGAAGCTTTCCAGCGTGTATCCTCCTTTGGGAGATACAGATTTGATGATTTGAACATGGTGCCTGCAAATGCCGCATATATCTTTGGGAATAGCTCTCCGCTTCCTGCGGCAAGTACAGAATATACAGTTAAGCGTTTCGCCAACTACAGCGTAATGCTTACTAAAGACAAAGCGGACGGGCTTCCGGCAGCTCCGGAGGTTCCTGCTGCTGAATTTAGGAACGGGGGATTTGAAGAAGGGACTTCGGGCTGGACATTCTCTGCGGGAACGGGAGTGGCTGACAATAAGCCTTACGCCGGAACTAGGCTGGCTTATCTTGATGCGGGAGCTGACAGAAGCGTGTCACAGGTTTTTGCCGCGGCAGCCGGTGACTACAAGCTATCCGCCATGGTTAGTGCAGGCGGCAGCGGCGGCGGGAAGATCGGAATCCGTGCAGCCGGCACTGTGCTGGCAGAAGCCGAACTGCAGGCAGGGGAAGATTATCATCAGGTTACACTTCCTGCGGTCACGCTGGAGCAGGGAATGCAGGCAGAAGTTTTCATAACCGGCGGTAACGGCTGGATTAACATTGACGAGGTGAGGGTAGAACGATGACCAAGAATACACGCGCGGCGGCAACCGTTATACTGATGCTCTTATTATTTATTCTTCCTGTAACAAACGTTTATGCTGAGGGGAATTTACTGCAGAATCCGGGTTTTGAGGATGGGGAGGACGGTGCGCCTGCCAGCTGGAGCAAAGATATGTGGATCTCGGGCGATGCCTCCGGTCTGCTGTCCGTTCAGTCCGAGGATGTTCACTCCGGCAGCAAAGCGGCAGTCATTGAGAACCTTGAACCCAATCACCTGAAGTGGGTACAGACGGTTGCCGTTTCGCCGGACAGCTACTATAAGATCTCGGGTTATGTCAAAATAGTCAGTACAGCAGGCGGGGGAATGGGTGCTAATATATTCCCGGTCGGGATTGGCGGCGGTTATCCCGCCACCCAGGATACAGCCGGCGAATGGCAGTATCTCGAGTTCATCGGCCAGACCGGCAAAGAGCAGACCGAGATCGGGATAGGTGCTGCCCTGGGCGGATATGCCAACCTGATTCAAGGCAAGGCCTATTTCGATGATCTGTCCGTAGAACAGCTGGATGCAGCTCCGGAAGGCGCGAACATTGTATCGCTGGACAGCGGGGCGCCGGTGGCCGGGGCGGATGCGGGCGGCGGGAGCCAGCCGGCAGAAACACCGCATAAGGTGTCACCTGCCAAGCTGCTGCTGATATCGGCAGTATTCAGTGTGTTCTTTGCTCTTTTATATCACAGAGCCTTCAGCAGTAAACGCCTGCTGAACCAGCAGGACGTGATCTATACACGCTGGCTGTATGTCCTGTTTGGGGTAGCGTTCATTCTGCGGATCTGGATTGGCCTGACTGCGCAGGGCTATCAGAATGATATGAATACATTCATGGCTTGGAGCCATCGTCTGACTGACCTTGGTCCGGGCAAGTTCTATGAAGAAGGCTATTTCGCGGATTACCCCCCAGGTTACTTGTATGTGCTGTACCTGCTGAGTCTGCTCCGCGGATTGTTTAATTTTGCGGGCGGATCAGGCGCAGAGACTGTGCTATATAAGCTGCCGGCCATCATCTCCGACCTCGTGCTCGGCTGGATCATCTACAAAGGCGCGCGTGCCAAGATCGGCTCCGGACTTGCGATCGGGCTGATGATGCTGTTCCTGTTTAACCCGGCAGTGCTGATGGACTCTGCGGCGTGGGGACAAGCAGACTCCTTCTTCCTTATCTTCCTGCTGCTCAGCATAATGGGAGTAGTGGATAGAACCTTTGTGCGTGCAGCAATCTTTTTCGCCATTGCCACACTGATCAAACCGCAGGCGCTGATTTTCACACCGGTCCTGCTCTTTGCCTTCTATCATCACCGTGCCTGGAAGCAGCTTGCTCAGGGCGCTGTCTACGGACTGGGGATATTTGCTCTGCTCGCAGCCCCGTTCTTCTGGAATAACGGCGGTTTTGCCGGAGTGATTGATTTATATAAGAGCACTTTATCCTCTTATCCGTATTCTACGGTTAATGCATTCAATCTTTATGCTTTGACGGATCCGATGTGGTCGGCGCTTGATGTCACCTGGCTCGGCATACCCTACCGCATATGGGGCTTTATTTTCATACTTGTAGCAGTAGCTCTTGCTGCTTATTATTCGTTTAATACCAAGGACCGCAAGGATCTATCTAAATCGTATTTCCTCGGCATGGTGCTGATCACCGTTGTCTTTGTATTTGGCACCAAAATGCATGAACGCTACCTGTATCCAGTTCTGCTCCTGTCTCTATTCACCTTCATTGAGAGCAAGGACCGGCGGTTCCTGACACTGTTTCTCGGATTCTCGCTGACTCAATATATTAATGTAGGCTATACGCTGGCCTATCTCAATACCGGCAGCAATCCGCCGACAGACGGGATTGTCCTGGTTACAGCGATTACTACCGTAGTTCTGGCGTTATATCTGCTGTATGTTGGGTACGATGTATATATCCGCAAAGCAACAAAGCACCTGCCAGAGCCTGTTTCAACGCAGGCTGCATTTGAAGCAGATATGCGGCTTGCAGAGGGGATTCAGCCCCTTGCCAAGCAAGAACGTCGTTCCCCGCTGAAGCTGCAGCGCAGAGACTGGATCTGGATGATCGCGATCACGGTACTCTATGGAGCGCTTGCGCTTTATCATCTGGGGGATACCAAGTCGCCTGAGACCCTGTGGGAGCCTGCCGCCAGCGGCGAGAGCTTCTATGTGGATCTGGGGCAGGCCCACCAGCTGGAGCGGGTAAATATCTTCGGCGGTGTCGGCACAGGCAAGTTTCAGCTGGAGTTCAGCCAGACGCCGGATAATTGGAGCAGCCCGCTTGATGTGAGCGAGGATGTCGGCAATGTCTTCATATGGAAAAGCCAGCCGCTGAACGTATCGGCAAGATACGTCAAGCTGACAGTCACCTCTCCGGGCTTCACCCTGAACGAAGTGGCGTTCTATGACCAGGAGGCACCGAAGACGCCTCTGCCAATTGCCGGTGTTACACCGGATGCCGCTGCGGCCTCCAAAAGAGGGACGCCGGCCAATCTGTTCGATGAGCAGCCGATGATCCCGGAAAACTCGAATTTCATGAACAGTACGTATTTTGATGAAATCTATCATGCACGGACGGCTTATGAACATTATCATGATATTGTTCCTTATGAGAATACGCACCCGCCGCTTGGCAAGCTGCTGATCGGTGCCGGCATGGAGCTGTTTGGCGTCAATCCGTTCGGCTGGCGTATCATCGGCACCCTGTTCGGCATTGCAATGCTGCCGCTGATCTATATCATGGCGATGCGGCTGTTCCGGAAGACTACCTATGCTGCATTAGCAGCCGGACTGTTCGCCCTGGACTTCATGCATTTCACCCAGACGCGCATTTCGACGATTGATGTATACGGCGTATTCTTCATTATGCTGATGTTCTATTTCATGCAGCGGTATTATACGATGAACTTCTACCGTATGCCGCTGCGCACAACGCTGGTTCCGCTTTTCTGGTCCGGACTGTTCTTCGGAATCGGAGTGGCCTCCAAGTGGATTGTTCTCTACGGTGGGGCAGGACTTGCGGTGATGCTGGCGCTGGCGCTGTTTGAGCGGTATAGGGAGTATAAGGCCGCAGGCCGTCTGCTGGCTGAAGGCAAGCTGACCGGTCAGGAGCTCAAAGCTGCCTGCCGGACAGCGGACCAATCCTTCTGGAAGAACACCATCATCACTTTGGCCAGCTGCATCATATTCTTCATTGCGATCCCGGTTATCATCTATAGTCTGTCCTTTGTCCCGGCGCTCTCTGCTTCGGCGGAAGGCTTCACCATTAAGGGATTGATTGATGCCCAGAAAAATATGTACAACTATCACAGCCAGCTTGTAGCAACGCATCCGTTCGCCTCCTCCTGGTGGGAGTGGCCGTTCATGAAACGTCCGGTATGGTTCTTCAGCGGCGGTGAAGGATTGCCGGAAGGCAAGGCCAGCAGTATCGTGACCATGGGGAATCCCCTCATCTGGTGGACCGGAATCTTCGCTATGCTGGCAGCCGTGTGGCTTACCGTGAAACGCAGGGACAAGAATCTGTACATGATCTGGATCGGGTTCTTCTCACAGTATGTTCCGTGGATGCTTGTGCCGCGTGAGACGTTCCTGTACCATTATTTTGCGATGGTGCCATTTATGATTCTGTCGGTTGTCTATGTCCTGAAGCTGCTTGACAGCAGATTCGGCGACACCAAATACCTGCGGTATGCCTATGTGGCTGCTGCAGCCATCCTGTTTGTAATGTTCTATCCGGTGTTATCCGGAATGCAGGTTAACAGCAGTTATATCAATACTGTACTGCGCTGGTTCCCTTCCTGGGTATTCTAGGGGCACTATTTAAGAAGTCATATGTTTCAGAAGACAGTTTTATTGCGGGGTATCTCGTAGAAACTTATAGGAGGAACTAAGGTGAAAGCCAGATACAGTGTAATTATCCCCATGTTCAATGAGGAGGAAGTCATTCAAATAACCTATGAGCGGCTCAAAAAAGTAATGGATGGTTGCGGCGATTCCTATGAACTGGTTTTCGTCAATGACGGCAGCCGGGACCGCACGGCGGAGATCATGCGCGAGATCAGCAGCCGGGATGAGCATGTCAAGCTGATCGACTTCTCCCGTAATTTCGGCCACCAGGTGGCGATTACAGCTGGTATGGATTATGCCGAAGGCCAGGCAGTCGTGGTGATTGACGCAGACCTCCAGGATCCTCCTGAGGTAATTCTGCAGATGATTGCGAAGTGGAAAGAAGGCTACGAAGTCGTGTATGCTAAGCGGTTGAAGCGTCACGGGGAGACTTTCTTCAAGAAAGTCACCGCTAAGATCTTTTACCGCCTGCTCAGCAGTATGACCAGTGTTGAAATCCCTACCGATACCGGTGACTTCCGGCTGATCGACCGTAAAGTCTGTGATGTGCTGCGCGGTCTGAAGGAGAAGAACCGGTACGTACGGGGTCTGGTGAGCTGGGTAGGCTTCCGGCAGACCATGGTAGAATATGTGCGGGAGGAGCGCTTTGCCGGGGAAACGAAATATCCGCTCAAAAAAATGATCCGGTTTGCGCTCGACGGCATCACCTCCTTTTCCCACAAACCGCTCAAAATCGCATCCTATATCGGATTCTTTCTGTCCTTTTCCAGCTTCATCTATCTGTTCCTGGTATTGTTCCAAAAGGTCTTTACCTCCTGGACTGTACCCGGATGGGCATCTATAGTCGGCGTGAATCTGCTCTTCAACGGGATTGTGCTGATGCTGCTGGGGGTAATTGGTGAGTATATCGGACGGATCTATGATGAGTCGAAGGACAGACCGCTCTATATTGTACGTGAGACCAAAGGCTATCCGGATGCGGAAATAGAAGACACGCGGAAGGAAAGCGATTATGCCAGATAAGAGATGGAGTGCGGGGTTCATCCAGTTCCTGAAATTCAATGCGGTAGGCCTGCTGAATACACTGATTGACTTTGCTGTATTCACACTGCTGCATTCCTTTGGGATGATCAACACCCCTGCGCAGATTATTTCCTATAGCGCCGGTACGGCCAACAGCTTCTTCTGGAACAAAAAGGTGACCTTCCGCGACCGGGACAGAGGTAATAAAGAGGGCTTCGACCGGATGCAGCTGGTTAGGTTTATCGTGCTGAACCTGGTGGTGCTGGGTATATCGGTGCTGCTGATTCATATATTGACCGATTCCCTTGGTATTCAAGTGCTGATCGCCAAAGTGCTGGTCACATTTGTTACGGTGATCATTAATTTCTTCGGAAGCCGGAAATGGGTATTCTAAAAATTAAGAAGCATTGCTTCTTAATTTTTTCCGGGAGGGTAACATCTATTCTATATTACGGAGGCGATTGTCATGCGGAAATTATCCTATTTGATTATACTTGCCGGGGTACTGATTATGCTCTATCCCAAAGGAAGCGAATGGTACAATGACCGTCAGCAGCAAAAGCTGCTGGAAGAGGCTGAACAGGCCTACAGTGAAATCGTTCCGTCTGCCTCAGCTCCGGCCAGTGCTGATCTAAGTAAGCCTTATGCGGAAGTAACCCAGCTGCTGGCGGATGAGTCGGCTGCGGAAGAGCCAGAACCCTCTGCTGCGCCTGAGATTGAAGTCGGAGGCAAGGTGATGGCGATTATCGAAATCGACAAAATAGATCTGAAGCTGCCTGTGCTGGAAGGCGCCACCAAGGCGAATATGAAGCATGCTGCTGCGCATATGAAGGAGACGGCTCCGCTTGGCTCTGCTGGCAATGCTGCAATTGCAGCGCATAGATCAAGAACTACGGGAAGGCTGTTCAACAGATTGAATGAAGTCGGAGTCGGGGACACTATTTCCGTTACAACCGGCAAGCAGGCATACAATTATGTAGTTTATGATGTGACTATTGTGGAACCAACCGATGTATCCGTATTGAAAGGGAATAAGGATGACAAGATTCTAACACTCATTACTTGTGATCCGCTGGTGAATCCAACGCATAGACTTATCATTCACGCAAAGTTATCGTGATGTTTGTAGAATAATGACGGAAAAACTTAAAATACTTAAAATTTTTATTTGTTTTCGCGGAAATCTAGTGATTTAGGTCTTGATAATAGAAATAGATATGGTAAGATATAACTATACAAAGCTAATACACGATAAACGGCAAACCTATCGAAAGGTAGGGACGCAAAGCTAGAGGGCCTTCCCGTAAGGATGGCAGCCAGCTACCGAATGAAGAGGCTTTTTTTGTTTGTTCTTATTGTGAATCTAGCATTTTATGGTAGAAGCAAGGACAGATAAAGCTTATACGATAACGGCAAACCTATCGAAAGGTAGGGACGCAAAGCTAAAGGGCCTTCCCGTAAGGATGGCAGCCAGCTACCGAAAGGGGTTTTATCCAATGAAGAAGTTCTATTTAATGTTGGTTACACTATTCGTAGTGGTTACGTCGGTGCAGACAGGTACAGCTCAAGCTGCTAATGCAGATGCAAGCTGGTTGAACATAGGTCAACTTGATCAGGGTGTTATCGGAGTTTCTTATAATGTTCCTAAGGATAAGAAGATTAAGCTGATGATCACCAAAGATAATAACAGCTACACCTACAACTTATACACTTCCAAACCAACTGAAACATTCCCGCTTCAACAAGGTAACGGTTCATACAAGGTTTCTGTACTTGAGAACACTACCGGCAACAAATACAAAGTAATCTCTTCCGAGACAGTAGATCTTAGCCTGAGCAACGCCAACGCCGTATATCTGAGCTCCGTACAGAATGTTAAATGGAGTTCTTCCGATAAAGCAGTTCTGAAAGCAACACAGCTTACACAAGGTTTGACATCAGATGAAGACAAAGTGAAGGCTATCTATAATTATATCGTAGCCAATGTGAAATATGATTATTCCCTGGCTTCCAGTGTAACTACAGATTACATCCCTAACAACGACAGTACCCTGGCTACCAAGAAGGGGATCTGCTACGATTACGCTTCATTGTTCGCTACTATGCTTCGCAGTGAAGGCATTCCTACCAAACTGGTTATGGGTAACACAAGTTATGTGACGTCTTACCACGCTTGGAATGAAGTGTTCCTTAATGGCAAATGGGTAACTATTGATACTACAGTTGATGCTGGACTTGCCAAGAACAGCAAAACAGCAGATCTGGTTAAAGTGGCAAGTAAATATACTGCAGCTAAGTTCTACTAAGAGCACAGATGCATTCATAGTTTCATTGAGGATAACCCGCTTAGTAACTAAGCGGGTTATTTTTATTTTGGAAAAGGTTGCTTTTTGGTAGAGAGATAGGGTATTATAAATAAGCGTTGTTGGAGCGGCAAACTTAATAAGAAATGACTTAAATAAGTGATTTCAAAATAAAGCTTGCATTACTCGAATGAATGTGATATATTATAAGAGTTGCTGGTGACGCGGTAAGCGGCGCTGACAACGAGCTTGATCTTTGAAAACTGAACAACGAGTGAGTGGGAAATCACGAAAGTGACTTCCAAAATAGAGAATGAAAATTCTCGTCAGATGTTTCA
>NZ_WHOB01000082.1 GCF_013141775.1 Paenibacillus phytohabitans | reverse complement strand
CCTACGCTATCGCCTACTGGCACGTCGACCAGCAATGTTTCTGCTTCGGTCACAGCTGCGTCAGCCTCTTCGCTGTTGCCTTCTTTATTCACTGCAGCTTCAAATGTCGTCATTGCTGCTTCCAATGTTGCTTTGGCTGCATCAATCTGCGCTTGTGTCGCCGGGTTTTCGAACACTTCTTTCGCTGCCTTGATTGCTGCTTTCAATACGTCGACTGCTTCTGACGGATATTGACCTACGCCATCGCCTACTGGCACGTCGACCAGCAATGTTTCTGCTTCGGTCACAGCTGCGTCAGCCTCTTCGCTGTTACCTTCTTTATTCACTGCAGCTTCAAATGTCGTGATTGCTGCATCCAATGTTGCTTTGGCTGCATCAATCTGCGCCTGCGTTGCCGGGTTTTCGAACACTTCTTTCGCTGCCTTGATTGCTGCTTTCAATACGTCGACAGCTTCTGACGGATATTGGCCTACGCCCTCGCCTACTGGTACATCAACCAACAAAGCTTCTGCTTCGGTCACAGCTGCATCAACTTCTTCGCTGCTGCCTTCTTTATTCACTGCAGCTTCAAAAGCGGTAATTGCCGCCTCCAATGTTGCTTTGGCTTCGTCAATCTGAGCCTGCGTTGCAGGGTTTTCGAACACTTCCTTGGCTGCCTTGATAGCTGCTTTTAACACGTCGACCGCTTCTGACGGATATTGGCCTACGCCTTCCCCTACTGGCACATCAACCAACAAAGCTTCTGCTTCGGTCACAGCTGCATCAGCTTCTTCGCTGCTGCCTTCTTTATTCACTTCAGCTTCAAATGTACTGATTGCCGCTTCCAACGTTGCTTTGGCTTCATCAATCTGAGCCTGCGTTGCAGGGTTTTCGAACACTTCCTTGGCTGCTGCAATCGCTGCTTCCAGTGTTGTTTTGGCTGCCAGCGGGTACTCACCTATGCCTTCACCTACAACGCTGTCTTTCAGTAGCGTTTCTGCGCCGATCACTACCGCATCAGCTTCTTCACTGCTACCTGCTCCATTTACCTTAGCTACAAATGCGGTAATTGCCGCTTCCAACGCCGCCTTAGCTGTATCAATCTGCGCTTGTGTTGCCGGTTGTTCAAACACTTCCTTGGCTGCTGTAATCGCAGCCTCCAGTGATGTTTTGGCAGACAGTGGATATTGGCCTATGCCTTCGCCTACAATGCTGTCTCTCAGCAGCGTTTCTGCGCTGCTCACTACCACATCAGCTTCTTCGCTGCTGCCTTCTTTATTCACTGCATTTTTGAAAGTTGCGACCGCTGCTTCCAACGCCGCCTTAGCTGTATCAATCTGCACTTGTGTTGCCGGTTGTTCAAACACTTCCTTGGCTGCTGTAATCGCAGCCTCCAGTGTTGTTTTGGCAGACAGTGGATATTGGCCTACGCCTTCGCCTACAATGCTGTCTCTCAGCAGCGTTTCTGCGCCGGTCACAGCTGCATCAGCTTCTTCGCTGCTGCCTTCTTTATTCACTGTATTCTTGAAAGTTGTGATCGCTGCTTCCAACGCCGCTTTAGCTGTATCAATCTGCGCTTGTGTCGCTGGTTGTTCCAGCACTTCCTTAGCTGCTGCAATAGCAGCTTCCAGTGTTGTTTTGGCTGCCAGCGGGTATTCGCCTACGCCTTCGCCTACAACGCTGTCTTCCAGCAGCGTTCCTGCTTCGGTCACTACCGCATCAGCTTCTTCGCTGCTGCCTTCTTTATTCACCCCAGCTTCAAATGCCTTGATTGCTGCTTCCAATGTTGTTTTGGCTGTATCAATCTGCGCTTGTGTTGCCGGTTGTTCAAACACTTCCTTGGCTGCTGCAATCGCAGCCTCCAGTGTTGTTTTGGCAGACAGTGGATATTGGCCTACGCCTTCGCCTACAATGCTGTCTCTCAGCAGCGTTTCCGCTTCGCTCACGACTGCGTCAGCTTCTTCGCTGCTGCCTTCTTTATTCACTGTATTCTTGAAAGTTGTGATCGCTGCTTCCAACGCCGCTTTAGCTGTATCAATCTGCGCTTGTGTCGCTGGTTGTTCAAACACTTCTTTGGCTGCTGCAATCGCTGCTTCCAGTGTCGTTTTGGCTGCCAGCGGATATTCGCCTACGCCTTCGCCTACAACGCTGTCTCTCAGCAGCGTTTCTGCGCTGCTCACTACCACATCAGCTTCTTCAGTATCGCCAGCCTGTATCTGCGCCTTCTTAAACACATCGACCGCGTCTACAAGGGCTTGGTAAGTAGCATCAAGCTTCACTTGCGAAGAAGGTTTATCGACCACAATAATCGCTGCATCAAATACTGCCTCCAATGCTGCTATTGCCTCAGCCGGATATTGTCCAACTCCGGTTCCTGCTTTGCTGGCCTCCAAAAGCCTGCCTACCTCATAAATTTTTTCGAGAGCTTTCGAGATATTGCCCGCTGGAATTATTTTAGCGATGAAAATACCTGCCGCATCTATCAGTTCCTCATAAGCCTGGTCAATCTCCTGCTGGGTAGCCGGTTCGCTGATCACATTCGATGCTGCCGTAACCGCTGCCTGCAAAATCGCTTTTGAACCTGCCGGATATTCTCCTGCGTCATCCCCCTCTTTGCTGTTGCTCAAAAGAGTGGTCAATTCCGTAATGGCCAATTGAAGATTTGTGCTGTCCCCGGCACGAACTACAGATTTCTGAAAATCTTCAACCGCATCCGCAAGTGTTTGAAGTGCTTCCTCTATTTCTTCTTGAGTTGACGGCCCGCCTGCTACTATGTTTGCCTCCTCAATGGCTGTCATGAACAACTCTTTGACCTCCGGCCAATATTGCCCTGCACCGTAGCCCTCCGGGCTAGTATCATAGAGTGTCATTGCCTCCGATAACGCCATTAGAAGCGGGGCATACTCGCCCTCCTGAATCTTAGCATTTTCGAAAGCTTCGATTGCTTGTACCAAATCATGATGGGCATCATCAATCTGTTGCTGTGTCCCGGGGGAATCCATCAGAGTCTCGGCAGCTTCAACAGCCTTATCCAAAGCATCGAAGGCTTCTGACGGATACTCTCCAGGACGATCACCCTCTGCGCTAAAACTCAAAAGATTTCTTGCTGCTTCAATTTTGAGTTGGAGCTCTGTGCTGTTCCCTTCCTTGATCACCGCAGCTTCAAAAGCTGCAACTGCGTTGTTCAGAGTTAGGATAGCCTCATCCATTGCTACTTGAGTCGCTTCTTCATTTGCCAAGTTTTCTGCATCTGTAATCGCGGATGCCAGTAAGTCCATGGCTTCTAGCGGATATTCTCCTACAGCATTTCCTTCAGTACTTCCCTCCAGGAGGATTTTCGCCTCAGTAATTGCGGCTTGTAGTGCTGTATTGTCTCCCGCCTTAATTACAGATTCTTCGAATTTCTCCATTGCATCCGATAATGCCTGGAGGGCCTTATCCAGTTTGGTTTGGCTGGCTAGATAGGTCGCTATTTCATTAGCTAGCTCTATAGCTTCATCAAAGTCATTAAATGCCGCATCTGGGTATGCACCGATCCCATCGCCTCGTGGACTTTCCCGATATAGGGATCGCGCTTCTATAACTTTTTCTTGAAGTTTAAGGTAATCTCCCATTTCGACCGCTGCAGCATAAAAGGTTGTAATTGCAGCATTTAGTGTTTGAGTTGCCGCGTCAATCTCAGCTTGCGAAGCTGCTGACTTGTCGATCAGAACTTTAGCAGCGTCAATGGCTGCCTTCAAAGCCGTTTTTGCTTCAGCCGGATATTCTCCAAAATCAGTGCCAACCCGGCTCATATTGTAAGCAGATGTCGCGTCGTCAATTTTGCCCTGTAACGCTGTTTTATCTACTGCCTTGATTTCTGCAGCTTTAAAGGTCGTGACTGCTGTTTCCAGCACTTGCCGCGCTTCATCAAGCTCGACTTGCGTCATCGGTCCGCTGATTGCCGTTTCCGCCACACCAATTGCTGCTTCAAGTGCATGCATAGCATCAGATGGGAATTGACCAGCACCCTCTCCTACTGGACTATTATCCAGGAGCTCTTTCGCATCAATGATGGTTACGTGAAGGAATAGCTGATTTCCTTGTACGAGGACAGATGCCTTGAAATCCGCCAATGTATTATTCACAGAAGTTAACGCTTGATCAACCTCAATTTGTGTAGACATCAGGTTGATTAACGTCTCCCACGCAGCATCTATGGAACCTTGGAGGATGTTCTTCGAATTTTCCGGATATTGTCCAACTTTGGTACCTACCACATTGTTGTTCAAAAATGCCTTGGCAGTCTCAATCGCAGCCTGGAGCGCGACTTTATCTGCATCGGGATTTTTGGCATCCAGGAAAATTTGAAATGCGTCCTTCAAATTCTCGTATGCCTCATTAATTTGTGCTTGGGTTCCTGAATAAAAAATCAAATGATTTGCGGCATCGATGACACTATCCAAATCTCTGTATGCTGAGTAAGGATACTGTCCTGGTCCATCCCCTTCCGAAGTAAATATCAAAATGTTGTGAATTTCATCAATTTTCTCCTGGAGTACCGAGGGATCTCCCCTCTTAATTATGGAGTCTAAGAATTTTGTAATTGCGGCATCTAAAGCTTGATAGGCAGCATCTAGCTCAGCTTCGGTAGAGGTCGGATTATTCCATTCTTTAGCCGAAGTAATAGCAGCTCCTAACGCATTTTTTGCCTCAGCCGGATATTGATCGAAATCTGACCCTATCGGGTAATAGTCATATTGCCATTGTGCATCGTTAATAATAGCCTGAAGCGGAGTCACTGCTGCCGCGCGAAATATCTCTATTGCATCGGATAACATTTGATATGCATTGTTAATTTGCATTTGATTTTCTGAAAAGTAGTACACATCTTCTGCTTGCATAAGGGCATCGAGTAAAGCGTCTCTTGCTTGTCTAGAATATTCTCCTACACCGTTCCCCTCAATGCTATTAAACCAAAGGTCGGACGCTTCGAAAATTTTGGATTCTAAGTCAGCCTTTTTTATCTCCGGTTCTTCCGGCTCTTCCGGTTCCTCCGAACCGTATAATTCGCGTGGGATGGAGGTGCTATATAAGCCGGTAAGAGCAGAAGGATTCATGCCCTGCGGGTAATAAACCCATTGGTTTCCCCGATTCGTGGATATAAAGTACTCTATCGTATGGGCTTTCAATTGTTTAAATTCGGGGTCAGCTAAATTAACGGTATACGTATCACCGTCCACATGGGTTAATTGGCCCATTCCCTTCACTATACTTAAACTGTTGGAATTTAATTCTGATCTGTAATAGACATTGATTGTTGGAACTTCGCCTTCCTGCAACTGCGTAATCTTGAATGTAGCGGGTATGTTGTCGAAACTGGTAACAACAGGCGGGGTATGCTCGACTATAGCTGCTGTGGATAAATCCGGTGGATCAGCCAGCTTAACCGTCAAAGCACCCTCCAACGAGTTCATGTCAATAACCTCGGGATATTGCAGGAATTCCTCATCTTCATTAGACATCGTGAAGAAATAAGTCATTTCATAGGCATTGGAATCTCTCATCTTACTGGAGACCTGATCGGTAATGTCTGCAGAAAATACTGAACTATTGCCTTCCCGGGTCAGATTGGAAATGTCTCCCCCTACCATTCCTGAGGCATTCTTATAAAATGTTCTTATCTGTACATTGTGAATTCCGCCATCCAGTGCCGTTGCACTTACGATGAGATGATTAAGATCACTTGTATCCAGCAGCGTATGGGCTATTCTTGGCTGCGCCGGTTGCTGAGTACCCCCACCTGAATTCACAGTAATAGTATGAGTAGTGTAATAATTCCCAGGCAATACAGCTTTGATGGTAATCGTTCCAGCTGGAGCTCCTTGATCAATGAGCAGTTTGTTGCCCACAATCCGCTTGCCTACCGGATTTTCTTCCTCAATTGATAATTGGACAGATTGTGGACTATAAGCCAATATCCCATACGCAGAGGTAACAATTATCTCTGCCTCATACGGTTCATCCGTAACATCAATAATACCTTCCAGCTCTGTCAAACCAGAAGGCATCTGCTTCACTATATTTGCATCCTCTTTCAATACCAGATCAGCCGCATGTATCAAGCCCGTCGGTATGACCATGGCAAACACTAGCAACAAGGCGATTATCCGTTTAAATCTCAATGCCTTTTCCTCCATTATTTTCATTTTTTCTACATCAATTTATTCTACACGACAGCGCTAAACGTAGAATAAACAAGAAAACCGCCACGAAGGGTGGCGGCATGAAGTAATGGATTGTCTACGGGGTTCAGTCCTGATCCTTATTCTTTTTCCTATATTCCTCTTGGATTCTTTTAGCCTCAGCCCACTCCTCCGGCGGAGTGAAGTACGCATCGTACTCCTTCAGCGCCTCCGGCGACTGCTGCTCTCTCCATTCCCGTAAATGAATCAAGTAATCTTCACCATACCCCATTCTCCAGCCAATGCTGAACGGCTCAATTTCAGGATACACCAGCCATTGCGGCAGCAAGAATTCCGGCACATATTCATCTAATCCGTTCCGAATCTCCATCAGCAGCTTGCCCAGCATATTGCCGCCTTGGCCGTTACCGCCGTCTCCCCAGTAGGCATCATTGGCCGTATGTTCAACTAAGGTACAATCGCCCGTCGACAACAGGATGGACTTTATAGCGGGATGCTGCTCAACCTTAGCCATCAGCGCTTCTCTCATGACCTCAACCTTGCATTCTTCCCAATCGGAACGAAGCGGCTTACTCCGGTCCCGCCCCAACCGTGCTGTCTCCATCGGCGTTCCGGCGAGCCGGACCTCTTCCTCATGCTCAGTGCCTGTGAACTTCTGCGCCTGAAAATAATGTTCCGTGGTTGCCCACGCCTTGCCTTTTAACACAATGGGGTACTTGGCAAAATTAGAGAAACAACCGTAAGGCTTATCTGTTTCATAGAAGCGTATAAAGCGTTCTTCGGGATTGAGAGCCAGCAGCTTTCTTCTGTTGTCTTCAAGTATCTTCTGGATGTGTTCCGGGGTGTTCATAATGAGCGTGCCTCCTTGTCCTATATTATCTAACCGTCATTCAAGTTCATAGTAAATCTACAAAAACGCGCCGAAATACAACTCTACCGCCTCCTGAGAATAGCCGTCTTCTCCCTGCCACTCCGCCATAGAGTTAAAATCATGACTCCCGCCTTTGCGCTTCCGGGGTGTGTCCCGCGGTACCAGCAATCCGGCATAGCCCCAGACCTCCATCAACACATCCCGTTCATTCTTACTGGAGGGAATTACGTCCTTCCACCGCTTCTCCAGCATCCGCGCACTCTCATGGTCCGCACAATCCCGTATCGCTTCGAGCATCCCGGAGAGTATGGCAGTATCCTCGGTGGTAACCTCGAACTCTTCTTCTTTACTTAATAATTCAAGGTCCATCCAGCAGTATAAAAGCCAGTTCAGACGAATACCGCCCCATTTGACCCGTTCGAAATTCAGCACATTCAGATCATTATTTATATATTCCCGGTCTGACATTAATCTGTAAAAGTTACAATCCCCGCAGCTGCTATAATTGGGCCGGACAACACTCCGCTGCTCATAAGTATGTACTGGTAGCGCGGAAGTCAGAACCCAGCTTGACAGGGCGCTCCGCAAATAGACCTTCTTCGTCGACAGACTGTGCAGGAACGCGGCCGCTGCCCGCTCCTTGGTAATCGCCCCATGCAGCTCATGCAGCCGCAAGACAATCTCGTCATGAGTAATTGTCACAGGATCGAACATCAGGCCTTTGCTTTTGGCATAGTCGAAATCCTCACCGGTGAAGGCAGCAGGGCTGCTTTTCCAGCCAGCGGAGGTCCAGAAGGTGTTCATGAGGATTTTCTTTGCTTTGTTGTCCATGGAGTCACTTCCTCGGGTTTGGCTTAATCCGCTCTATAGCTTAGTTCTATAGCTTCTATGTAATTACCTGTTTTCCGGAACTTTGACTAAGCTTAATTCTATCTATCCGCACTAAAATAGACCGCCAGGAGGCGATCTACTTATTACTGCCGATAAGCGAGCTTAACCGCTCCAGGAGGTCTCCACCGCCGGTTACAGAGATAGAGCCGATTTTGTCGCATATTTTCTCGAGGAATTCCAGCTCCTTCAGACGGAACAGTGTCTGATTCTCATCCATCAGCTTCGCTGTATTCAACAGGCTGCGCGTGGAAGCCGTCTCTTCCCGGCGGGTAAGCAGGTTCGCCTGCGCCTTCTTCTCTGCGAGCAGCACGGTGTTTAGGATGTCTTTCATTTCCCCCGGCAGAATTACATCCTTCACCCCCGCCCCGAGGAAACGCACCCCGAACGCCTCTTCCTTCTCCTGGATACGGGACAGAATGAATGTGGCAACATCCTCTTTTCGTTTCAGGAGATCGTCCAATTTCAGCGTCCCGACATATTCCCGGAGCAGGAGCTGTAGCTGGATGTGTATCTGCTCGTCAAAAGCCTTCATCTCCAGAACGCGGTGCGGACTTACGATGGTGTACTGGCATACGAAGTTCAGACGCAGCGAGACCTTATCTTCTGTCATCATTTCCTGGCCAACCAGATCCATCTGCTGTTGTCTTAGATCGACCGTCTTCGTCAGCACCGAGACCGGACCCTTCCAGAAATAATACTTACCAGGCGTAAGCTCCCGCTTGAGCGTATGATCATAGAACAGGAATCCCTGCTCGTAGCTCGCGATTTCGCAGCACTGCACATACGGAGTAAGCTTCGAGATAATCGAGCGGTCGATCCCGGCAGGCAGCTCCGGCTGCCCTATATCCGTATGTACGAAGGTGTGCTTTCTCAGGAGGTTCCAATAAGCATACACACCCGGCTTCAGCAGCTGCATGAATTGGCCATCCTCATAGTGCAGAACAATCTCATGATCCTGTACGCGTACGACATCGAGCTCCCGGAGGAGTTCATCATCCTGTAGGAACAGCTGCAGGTCTTTGCCCTCGACACCAAACGGTTTGGCAATATTCAGTACTGCCACTGTATGCTGCGACCATGATAAGTAACGGTAGGTTCCCGGCAGCAGCCGCTTCACATAACTTCCCTTATGAAAGAGCAGACCGCGCTGGTCCGCTTGAATCGTTATTTGCTTCAACATATGTATGCCTCCTTCATGTTTGACCAATGGCTGACAGAATCCCGCTGCAGCTCAGGCGGAATCACGTTTGAGACAGGCGGCCCTGCCGGGAGGTCCGGGAGGACTACTTGAGGTCCGAGGCTAACCCTACTTCAGCCGGCCTTCGTTCCCTTCAATCCTTGCCACAGCCTCCCCAGTTGCCGCACCATCGGTATCCACGGATTGCAAAGCCCTTCCGCAGTGCGCTCTACTAGCCGCCAGAGATTCTGTCCATTGGTTTCCTTACTCAGATTGCGCTTCAATTGTCGCTCGATGGAAATCGAGTACTGTACCAACGTCGCTTAGAAGGCGATTAGGGACTCTTACCGAAACGGACCGTACAGGATACCGTAACATACATGCCGGCACTGCGGGATCACCTGAGATCCCCGCCTCGTTACGCCCGCCCGGATAAGAACCGGATGTAGGATGAACGCGCTCGGCGTTATCATCTTACAGGTTCTATCATCGCTGATATCCCCCCGAACGAACATGGCGAAAGTATTACGACGGAAGAATAAATTTCCAGAGGGGAGTCTTGAACTGCATAGAAAAAAGCTCAAAGGCAGGGATGGGAAGCCTGCGCTTGAGCTTTTTTTGGGGATTCAGTTTATTTCCAGTTGTAGAATTTTATATTTTCACTTCCTTAGCGTTCACTGTTCCCTGCATAACCGATTTAAGCAGTCCGCTAGCGCTACTTTGGTTATTTTTCAAGCAACGAGTATCCCCAAATACAAAGAAATGATCTTTGGCCCGCGATACGGCTACGTTCATGAGGCTCTTATTAGCATCAATAAAATAGCATCCATCATTCACACCATATACTGTTGAGAGTATGATTATATTCCGTTCAGCCCCCTGAAATGCATGCACAGTGCCCACACTTATTTTTTTCCATAATTGAGGCATTTTTCTCTTTAATGCTGCTTTTATATATCCTACTTGAGATTTAAACGGCGTTATTATTCCAATCAGATTATTCTCCGCATCTTCCGGGTATGCACTACGGATTGTATCAAAATGTTGATGCACCCATTCAGCGATTTCAGCTGCCTCCGTATGGTTATACCTACTGGCTCCTTGTTTCTTTGATTTATCGCTTTCAATTTGATGAAATCCCATTTGCGGCCAAGCTTGCAGACGATTCTTACGGTTAGCTCCTCTTCCTCTCATAGGAATGAGGTTTCCTCTATACACCAGCTTATTGCAATAATCTATGATTTCATCATAACAACGCCGATGTTCGGATAGAAACAAACCCTTCTCATCATATTTTTCATATTTACAGCTTTTTGAGGCAACCTTCATTACACTTGATCCGAAGCTGGTCAAACCAAGCTCTTCTAAATTACTGTATTCGTCAGCTGATTGGATTAACCCGCTAGTCAGAGCCAATGTATTATCCAACGACTTGTTAACACTCCATACAGGTTCAATCTGATAAACATCCCCAACGACAACCGCTTTCTTTGCGAGTGCGAATGCGCCAGCGGCAAGTTCCGGTGATACTTGTCCAGCTTCATCTACAATTAACAAATCAATAAAGTTGTAGAGAAAAGTATTCTTCTGACCTGTATATGCCAAGAATTGCTTGGGAAGCGTGTGGAAAGTCATTACTAAGCAAGGAGTAATCAAAGAGAGTCTGTTATACAATTTAACAAGTACATTTTCATAATTTCTGCCTTTTTGCTTGTCACTCAGTTCATCTTCGCCGCTTGCCCACCTACATTCGAAGTAATGAACCGCTAACCAAAACTCATGGTAACGAATTTTCTTATCAATTAGTTCATTGATTGTATCCATCGAAATCTTATACATATCAGATTCGTGATCATGGAGGGTGACCCCGTGCTCTCTCAGTATTTTCAATTGTTCGTCATAACTCTTAATCCAGTCCTCAATGAATTGTGCATCTTTTTGTAAGGATACAGATGAACTCCGGAGTTCAGAAATTTTGAGACTGTATATTTCCTTGATGTCTTCAACAGTCATGTATTCATTAAGAATCGTAAGCTCATCCGTGGAAATAAATAGCCTGAATTCCGTTTGAATTCTTTTGAGATTTTTTCTAATTATTTTCGAGAAAAGTCTAACCAAGTAAGGTACTTTGCTATATGTCGCTTCCCACCCAGATACTCTATCTTGATATCTATGAATTTGCTCTTCGAAACCATCTATCTTTTCCTTAAGCTTATCTAACTGCAGATTTATGGGGAAATCAGGATTATGGAATTGTTTAGATTCCTCACATAGGGCAAGTAGATTTTTTTTCTTTTCCTCCAAGAACAATAACTCTTGGTGAAGAGCAATGCGGCACTCCCCCACTGTATTGAATTCTTTACTAAAATGTTTCCCGCATTGATCTATTATTTTAGCTTTGGAATTATTAATATTCGTTTCCGTCTCGATATCTGATAAAAAGTATTCGCCTTTATTATTGGTGATTTGATAGCCTTGTGCCGCCTCCTTCACTTTCATTCCAGAAGGGAAATAAGTAGCAAAGCTATGAACACCTTCTACCCAACGTTCTTCAAGACTCGAATCAAACATTTTTTTAATATTGCCAAAGGAGGCAATAATATTCGTAACAGCTTGATTATTGGTTGATGTTGCTACAATCAGAGGCGGCTTGTCTTCTGAAATTGCTCTTTTCACATATGTATCAGCAACTATAGATTGTAAGAGCGTGGTTTTCCCGGTTCCCGGGGGCCCGTTGACAGCCAGCACTTCACCGTTATTCATATTATTGTAATGATTAATGGCTTCTCTTTGAGAAGGAGATAGTGGGTACTCTCCACCCATTTGTCCAGCATGCAAATACATATTAGACAGTGAATTAGGAATCAATGGCTCCGAGATCGCTTCTGATGTTGAAATGAAGGTATCATATAGGGGCTTAGCCTGTGAATCTTCAAGGATGTGATTATACAGCCTCATAATATTGAATGTAGCATTAACTGTGCTATCAATAAAAAGATACATATTCTTTTCCAGTTCAATCTGAGTATGCTCTTCTTCATTAGTAATGCTGCTATCTTCAAATTTACTACTCGTTATCTTTTCATAAAACTCTATAACAAACGAGAGATAATCGTCCCATGTTTTAATCAACTGTACTTGATCAACATGGTCACTTATATAAGAATCAACATTACTTGCACTACCGATAGCTAATTTAGGTTCTATCATCGGTTGCAAGTACTCTCTGGGGAACCATGGCAGCTTTTTATTATCAGAGTCGAATGAAAGGTAGCCGTTATCGTTTAATTTTGCAGGTACAAAAAACAGTCCTGTCAACTCGTCAATATCATCTTGTATTTTGGCACTTGCTTCATATATTGTCTTTACTGTTTTAATACAAGCAATGACGTTAATAGATGTTTTTTTAGGCTTGTAACCCTCATCATTGGAATCCTTATTAGCTTCAACAAAGACCTTCTCGCACACCTCACTATGAATTCTTCCCTCCAACAATTGAGAGGGCTCAATAATAAAAAAGGTATCGTTTTTAAAATCCAAGCCTGTATTTGCCTGGGCCGCCACAGCACTTCTGAAATACTTTGTAACACTTTCTGCTTCTCTGTTCATATCAGACTCCTGAAATATATATTTGATCTCCATCGTAAAAAGCTAGTTCGCTTAAGAACACACAGTAATCCAGCTTCGTAAACAAGGCTGCTCCCTAAGAGCTCTGCCATTAAGTATACCTAGAATAGGAATATTTGTAATAGATCTCACTAAATCTTCATCGTTATACACCAAAAAAAGCGATACAGATAAACTCTGTACCGCTGCGTTTTCTATTTCACTTACTATTACGCATCCTTTACTCCCCTATATATTCCTAACCTCCACAACCCTACCCAAATCCACATACTCCTCATGATCCAGCTTTACCTTCACCCGGCCCTTGCGACGCTTCTCCCGCCATTCCCGCAGCGCTTCCTCTGTTTCTAGACGGAGCTCGGCAATCTCCAAAGCCCGGTCCAGGATATACTTACTGGTATAGAGCACTGTGTAGATCCCTTGGCCCCCCAGCGTAATAGGAACGGCTATGTTCTTCCATTCCTCAATCGTGAAGCGTACATACAGCTCCTCCTCGGTACCCGGCCGACAAGGGATTTCCTGAATCTCCTTACGCCGCAGCACCTTCCAATCCGCTACCTTCCCTACCCAGTGAATGCCTGTTTTGGCGGGATCAATGAACTTCTTTCGAGATTGGCACATAGCAATGTATTCGATCTGGGTTAGGAGCTTCTGGCTGGCAAGATTCTTAAGCGGCATATGATAAAAAGCTTTCCGCACCGCCACCGCCACCTGCTCCGGCCCCCGGACAGATCCGACCAGCACATTTTTGCCCGCAAGCTGATTGACGTAGTATTCCTTCGTGCCGCGCGGACGTGTCGAGCGTTCGTAAGCTTTTTCCGGACTATCCTGAATAATCTCAGCTAAGAATTGCTCCACCAGGCTTGTAGAATTCGGCAGGAACGGCAAGGCGCCAATGTTCAGCAGCCCGATGCTTTTGTAGAAACGGTGGGTCTTGTACCGCTCCTCATCAGGATACGGAAATAACACATACGCCCCGAACATGCTTCGCTCGTATTCCCCGGAACCTGTCTCCTGATAGACTATCGCGTCCCGGTAGCGGTGCATCGTATTAATATCATCCTCTTCCGGTCCAGGCTGTCTATATTTCTGCTGATAGGAAGTCCCCTCATACGCCGGATTCAACCGATACTTCGCATCGAACACATACTTATACTCCTTGATCTGACCCGCATCCTTCTTCTTCAAGGTAAGCACATTGTCAGGACGTTGACTGAGCGTCGGGGTCCTGTCTGTTCCAGGAATCGCATTGTAGTACAGGATGAACTGTTCCCCGTTGAGCGGATTCTCATAGACCATCTGAGCGCTCTGCGAGCGATCCAGCGTCACAAAGATCCCATTCCGGTTCACCTTAATAATATCCTGCTTCACTAGCTTATACTTCTGCCCCAGAAGCTGATTCAGCTTAAGGAAGCACCAGTATTCATAGAGCTGCGCGACATCCTTCATGGATAGGCGAAGCAAGTCGCCTTGGATCGACAGGCCTTTGAGCAGCATGAGATAACAGCGATAGACCTCCCGGTATCCGGGGGCCATCTGCAGCACCAGCGTAACGGACATCTGCTTCAGTGCTCCAGCCTCCCGCAGGAAATCAATCTTAAGTACCCGCTCTAGCTGAGTGAGCAATGTGTCGATTCTTCGGATGAGTAGCGAATCTGAGGTTCGGCTGTTCTCTTTCCAGCGGCTTTTAAGCTCCTTCAGCTTCCCGTGAATACGTTCCAGCATCCAGCGGATGAACCGGTTCTCACTTGTATCATAGGCAAGGCGCTTCCGTGTCTCTATTAAGTGCGATGCTGTGTAGGTCCGGTTGCCGATCGTTAAGAAGCCATGGTCCATGTCTTCTCTTAACCGTTCAGGATGCTTCGCGAGCTCGCGAATGTTCTCTCTTCCGGCTTTTTTGACCCGGCCTGCATCCATTAATCGGCGTTCCTGGAGCAGTGCAACATTAGGATTCTTGTTGATCCGCTCAACGGCATCCAAGAGCTGTCTGAATACATGCTGTAGGATGGCGAAGAACTCCGTCAGGCTCTGATGCTGCGTCTCCTTAAGGCCAGTTAGCTGGTAGGTCCGGCGCAGAAAATCAAAGGCCAAATTATAGATCTGTGCATTCACCTCATGCAGAAGGTTCTGGTAATCCAGCTTATAATCCAGCTTTGAGGGGAAAATCTCCATCTCCACCCGCAACAAGGTCTGTCCATTACTACGAACTTCCCATTCCGTCAGCCCAACCTCATTCCCAAAGTTCAGCACACCTGCAAGGATAGACTCACCCAGCGGCTTAACCGCCTGCCGTAGCAGCACATTTTCATGGTAAAAAGTTAGGTTATCCGTTGTCTTGTTCTGAATCACCAGTTCATACGGCTGCGTCTCATAAAAGCAAGGAAAGGACGACTCTCCCGGCTGCCAGTCTACCAGCCCATAGGCTTCAGGCGAGAACACCTTAATCTGCACTTCCCCAAGCCGTTGCGAGCAGGTAATTCCAAGCTGAGCATTCACCCACTCCTGCTGCGGGGAGCGATGAAGCTGCAACGTCTCCACCGTAGGATGATAGGGCCGCCCCTGCACATATAGCGTAAAAAGCTCCGTCTCGATACGGAGCAATTCCACCGCCTGATTAAGAGAGCCAGTATGAGGTGAATCCATCTTCCTCCAGCCTCCTAAGCATATAAGCCAATTTACGGGCACTTTGCGGATGCTTGACCCCAGGCGGATTCTGCCCGGCAGCCCATCTCAGATAGAGTGGCGAAGCATCATCGTCCATGAGTTCTCGAACATTAACCGTAATGCCGGCACTGCTACCTATCGCAACCTTCATCAGATTAAGCAGCACCCGGCGCACGGAGGAATGACTTCCCTGGATACGCGGCAGAATCTTTTGCAGCAGTTGCCAGTCAAACGCCTCTTCCTCAACCATCAGACCATAGCGCTCGTTATAGATCATATAGAAGCAAACCGCATCCCGCACCCGGAAGCCCACATGAGCATGGATATCCTCCAGCAGCGTATTAATCTGAACCAGTCTCTCCGTTGTCCGCACAACGAGCTCCTGATGAGTATCATAGGCATCCACCAGCTGCAAATAATCGGAACGGAGGAAGAGATGATTCAGCTCATTAAGATCAGCGGGATCACCCGCGTCCTGCTCAGCCCCTTGCGGATACTGCTGCAGATTGATGTAATTGAACTCCAGGGTGCTTGCACGGTCCAGAACTTTTTTGCTAAAAGGATGCGTAGTCTCATCCATATTCACCGTCCCGATCAGGAACACATTCTCCGGGATGCCCAGGCCGCCATATATCTCTCGATCCTCAGGTGTACCCAGCAAGGCACGAGAGATAAGCTCCTGCGTCTGAATCTCACTGTCCCGCCACTCCTGCGTTTCCAGCACACTTAACAGATCACTGAAATAATGCTCCACCCGGGCCAAATTCATCTCATCCAGGCAGATAAAATAAGGCTTATGCCGATTCTCTGGCTGCCGCGCCTCCACGAACACCTTCGTCATCGGACCCGGCTGGAACCTGCCCGACAGATCCTTATACCCCAGCAGATCCGCAGGATCACTCCAATCCGGCCGCACCGGAATCAAGGTATACTGTTCATTATCCCGCGTCGCCCCCAGCGCCTCCGCAAACAGCTTCACCAGGCGTGTCTTCCCCGTCCCCGATATCCCCGCCAGAATGACAAACGGCTTCGCCTTCAGCGAGAGGTAGAAGTTCTCGATCAGGTGCTCTGGGAAAAAGAAGCCTTGGCGGCGGATGTGGGATTGGATTTGGTGGAGAAAAGCTGTAATGCTAGAATCGGATGGTGGTAGAATAGGAATCACCTCACGCAAGCTCTCCATACTGGAGGCAACCTCATCTTGCTCTAGAATAGTAAAATTAGGCCAATTCACTTCTGTCGTGAGTGACTGAAGCACTTGAAGCCCTTGTCTTGAAAAGCGGAACAAATACCCTTGATTCACTCCGCCTCCAGTATGGAGCGGTCCTTGGGTGATATTCAGTTGCATAATTTGCTGATTGAACTGTTGTAACGCAATGAACGGAATGAGTTCTACGTAATTGGTGCGAACCAGGCTTCCTTCCTCTTGCCAACCCGTATTAGCCATAGAGCCTGGTTTCGGTGCTTCTACTGCCGCATCTGTAACCTGGCTAACATAACGAATAGCCTTATTGGAGTAATGAAGGATGATATCTCCTTGTTTAACCTCCTTCATCGTCTCCCAGTGATATAGCTTACGGCCTTGAGTATTCAGTAGAGGTGCCCACAGAATCCCCGCTTCCTTCTCCGCTTGAATGGTGGTTCCCTGATTCACCCACCATACATTAGGCTTCGGCTGATACGTTATGAACTCTAAACGGTATTCGAAAGGAACTCCTGTCGCAAAGAAATCTATGTATTCGGCTTGATCTTCAGGAACAACAACCTGAGGTCGCTTCGCATCATCTGCTAGTTGATTCGTTCTCTCTTGCATAATGTAGGAATAGGAATGCTTGAAGACTTCAATTAACAACTCCTTCAACGTCTGATTTCCGTTATAGCGAAGTTGAAGAGCTTCCCGACTAGCGGATGCTTGATCAATTTTAAATAGCGTGGCTTCATAGTCTCGATCTTCATAGAAGAGCTTAACCTTTATTCCTTCACCCAGGTTAGGCTGTTGACCTTGATTCGCTTCCAGGAAATCCGGATGAAACTCAACGGGAATATGCGTACCATCACGAAAGATGGAAAAGTCCACTTTTTTGCGGCCGATTAAGTTAGATATCTCTGTATCCTTCCACCAGCTTCGTAGTTGTTTGATCATGTATGTTAACTCCCTTAGTCCAATGATAGGTATTTTACTGTTGCTACACCTTATTCCCCTTTATTCTCTGTATATGAAGCTTACGAATCTCGGGATCGGTGATATTAGCCTGAACTAAATGATCGTATATGGTCTGGGCCTGCGCCACAGAAATGGGAGGCTCAGGAGTTCCATTCTTCAAACTAATCAGCTTCCTAGAGATAAACTCACTTAGTTCCACATCATAGACAACCAGCTCGTCCGAATGAATCTTCCGAAGCTCAGGATCAATACTAAACCGACATCTCATTGTGAATGAGATCATAGAGACAAACTTCACTACTGCTACACCTTTTATCAGACTCTCAATGGCCCTGATATGCCCGTAGTTCTGCTTCAGCGGATTATACATCTTATAACGATTGCTCACTGACCATTGCTGATCCGTCCGTCCACCCTTAATTTACCCATTGTAGTTTTTCGTCTCGATGACAAATAAGCAATATGGAGAAATAACAACATGATCTACCTGGGTGTAACCTGTTCGTGACCTAGAATTAGGGAGCAACAGATCGCTTAACGGTTTACACTCCTTGGGTAGTTGGTCAAGTTGGATATTGATTTTATGCTCGCCTAACTCTCCAATTCGTGTGGGGGCTACCTTCGGCTTCGACTTTGGAGTTGGTGCCTTACGCACAGCCAGTGACGGTTTAGCGTCTGACTTTTTGAAGAGAGACAACAGTGCTTTAAACATAGCCCAACCTCATATCATCTGGATTTACAATATGTATGGTAATTCGACAATATGGGAAGGATTACCTTCCAAAAATACACAACAAAAAAAGACTGTCGCATGGACAGCCCCAACATAAAGTTAACGTATACCTTGGATTCCGTCTTAATCTGAGAGAATAGAAGGAGCAGCAAATGCATTAGCAAGCTGCATTCCATCCTTAAACCCTTGTAGATATAGACGTTCATAAATAACGGAGTGCTTTAAAGAAAGCTTATCTTCCCAATACTCAAACTCTGGCTTACGTGCAATATCCATGGAGACAAACAACGCTTGAAAAGCTTTTTGCTCTTCTTCAAAAGCTTGTCTAGGCTCCGATTGACGTTCAATCCGTGCGCTCACCTCATCCAATCGACCTCGAATCGTTTCTATAAACCATACTGGAAAGCTCACCACATCTCCTCCACGACAGAAGTTTAACCGAAACGCATGTGAATATCCGTTCTTTTCTTGATACATCTGATTAATAAGTTCATCCACTCTACGACTCTGGGCTTGCTACATTGCCGCTTAACGAAATACCCTGCTCCAGTGACCACTGCCCGAGTTCATTCAACTTGCGCTTTTCCTCCTCGTATTTGTGCATTAGTTGTTGAATTACACTCCCTCCTTTCTGGAAGGGTATGTCTATAGACGATATATAGAAATTTCAGTGCGTATTAATCCAATTGTATGCGAGGTAAGTATTATTTTAATGCGAATATCGAAATAAAATAAAATATTGTGAGGCGACTTCGAAATGAAGCATTGCCCAGAACCACCAGGTGACAAAAATATCATCAGAACCCGAGTGGTCCATTCAAAAAGCTAAGCGAATGAAGCAAAAGGATTTTCTCGCCAGGTTACAAACCTTCGGCTTAGAAAGTAGCCCAACCAGTTTATAGCGATTGGAAGGTCAATATAGACTTATGCAGGATTATGAGGTGGTTGCTATTGCGAGAGCGTTGGAGGTTTCTGTTGGGGAGGTGTTGGGGGAATGAAAGTGAAATCATAATTAAAAATAAAAAAATAATAATTATTCTCCACTCTACTTAACTACTATTTATGATACGATTCTATAAAGCGAAATAAAGGATACCCGATTGGGCATCCTTCTATAGTTGTATGTGGTCTAAAGCGGCGAACCGTGAAAGTTCAAATCCTCGTTTCGCTGTAGCGTATGGATCACGCTTTTAAGGAGGTATCATGAATTATAAATTTATATAATTTTTTCCGTAAATCAGGTCTTTTTTTATGTTTGAATTGAGGTTCTTTCCTCCCATTTAACAATCCAAATGTCTGTAAGACCTGCCTTAAGGTAACTCGCCCATTTTCTCATAAACCATTAATGTTTGTTGTTAGTTTCCCACCCAAATACAGTTTATTCTCTTCATCAGTAATCATGCAAGCGAATACACACATCCAACCAATACTCAGGTTCCTCTAAATCCACCTCCAAAAAATGAATCGGCAAATGATTCTTATAAATTAAGTTTTTTGTGGTTACGAGCTCGTGATGCAATCCTTTTTTACTACTATCAATGTACTGAGTAGAGCACCTTGTGACCAACACTTATTTCCTAATAATTTCCAGGAAAACTTTGTTTGGTAGTTTTCACCATTATTAAATTGTGAAAATCTTTTTTCACCCTTCTGGGATGTGTTTATTTCTTAAAACTTCATATGTTTCCTTTAACGCTTGGTCTTTGGTAATAATTTAATATTGATTCGGTCTTTTTTCCATTCCACCACACCCACCAAAAGGCGCTCATATGAATTGCAGTATCTTAGTATTTCGTCTATTCGCTTAGGCCAGTAATTTAAGTTTATGAGTCCCTACTATATTAAGAAGAACTTAAGAATGATGGCCAGCTGATAGACGCCTTCCTTGCTACCCAGGATTTCGTCCATACAGCAAGTTAGATTTTTAAGTTCACTCTACATAGATTATTAACTTAAAGGTTAGAATGTTTTTGTCCTTAATGTTGCCCACATTTGAATCATTTGCTATAAACGAAAGACTTTCATCACTTCATCCCCAAGATGGTTGATAACCTTGACGGCTATGCGTCCACTTTTAGGTTTAATAAAAGTTCGCGATATATCACTGTTTAATGTTTCCCATGATTCTATGTCAATTTCAGCCTTGAGTGTATTTTTGAGAGCCTTATAGGGATCATCGGCCCCCAAGAAATAGGCATGGCGTACAAAAAAACTTTCCTCATTATAATCAGTATCGATAAACCAACAAGCAATCCCGTCAGCCCCGTCGCTACGTACCTCACCTGTGCTTGGATGGAAGACATCAACTCCGTTAATCTTTACCTGAACTTTATCATCCCCGCTATATACGAGGTCTATATCTGGCTCGCCAAAAATTACAAATAAATTGCCTTTTCCATTATTCTTGAGATCATTGGCCATATGCAAATCTGCGTTCATACGTGCTTTAAGTACCGGTAAACGTCCAATCTTATGAAACTCTGAAGAATGAGCATCATAATTAAAAGCACAGGCAATGAGTATATCAAAGCCTGCGTCACCTGCCTCACGTGCAGCGGCAACAAGATCAGGTCTCGAAACAGTTCCAAATTCAGGCCCAACAAAGATTGCAGCACGCTTTTCAATAACCGAATCCCCAGATTCATCGGCAAAACGTCCTTCAGCACATATTAAATCTCCAGGCCAAGGCGTAACAGAGGAGAAATTAATTTTGTCTTCTTTATTGGCCTGTTGCACGCCCGCAGTCCTCAGATTTTCAAGAATCATCATTATGAAATCCTGCACCTCATCATAACTTTCCTTTGATTCTACAATGAAATCAATCAACTCGTCATTCTCATCCACCGCTAGAACACGGTGCGGCAACAGACTCTCTACGGTAAATGGCCCTGCAACACGAATTTTCTTATTATCTTCAAACGGTTTATCATAGAGATATTCGAATTCAGCCTTTGCTGCAATAGATGCGTCTATTTCTTTTTGCCGGGCGATACGGTGATTCCACCACTCAGCATGCAGTTCCTTCGCACCTACTGACCATTTCTCGTCAGCCTCTCGTGTAATCTCCCATTCTTTAAACTCATTCCCAGTTTCTCGATTTAAGGCTTTCCGAATTGGTTCAAGAATATCGTCAAATCTCTCCCAAATAACATCAATCTCTGAATTGTTGGCAATCGATTTTAACGTGATATGCGGTACTCGATCATAGACAAAACCATGACGTATGTCATTGTGTGTCTGTCCTTCAGAAAGTGCGGTGCGAGTTAACTCAGCCTCTTTAATTTGACCATCCCTACTGTCGGCCAAATAATAATACGGGTATGTTGCTCCCATTACCCTTGCGCGCGCTAAAGCAAGGGCTACTCGTGAAGTGTCAATCGTAATCCAACGACGTCCCCACTGCTCCGCAACGTATGCAGTAGTTCCAGAGCCGCATGTAGGATCAAGTATGAGATCACCTGGATCGCTAAACATCAAGAGTATTTGTTCAACAATCCTTACGTTTGTCTGAACAACATAAACCTTATGCTGTGCACCTGCAAGATTCTTGGTCCAGATGTTGTTGTTTGGTGCAGCCGGTTTATCGTTCCACGGTTCGATATAGAATGGTCTAGTAGTACCTTTGGAAACTCGGCCAGCATATTCTAGACGCCGCCGTCCTTCCTCATGTGTTCTCCAGTGCCGCCCTTTACCTGGATAGTATTCTTTGGAAAAGACATTCCAAGGCACCTGCGAGTTCTGAGAATCCCCATCCTGCGTTAAAGTAATGTCTGTTCGAATTGGTACGCGATCTTCTGGAATTAACTCCGGATTTTCCTTCCATTCCTTTGGAATCGAGTTCACACGTAGTTCTGAGTCTAGCGTCTTGTTAAATTTTGAGAAATCTATTCCGTCCAACGCCTTTTTAGGGCGAATAGGACGATACTTAAGTTGAGTCTTAGACTTAGCATACACGACCAAATAGTCAGACACTGACGGAACGTAGTTGGATTCTTGGTGATGTGTCTTCTTTACAGTAATGAGACAGACAAAATTACTATCACCAAAAACTTCGTCAAGAAGCACCCTAGCCCGATGGACGTTTTCATCTCCGATTTGAAGAACAACACAACCAGTATCACTCAACAAATCTCGTGCAGCAGTTAGTCTGTCCCTTAAATAAGTCAAGTAAGAATGAATCCCATCTCGCCAAGTATCTCGAAAAGCCTTAACTTGCTCTGGTTCGCGAGTGATGTGACCTGTGTTTCCATCTTTTACATCTCGGTTCGCAGTCGACCACTGGAAGTTTGAATTAAACTTTATACCATAAGGCGGATCAATATAGATACATTGCACATTGCCGCGCAAGCCCTCACGTTCTGCAAGTGAGGCCATGACTTGAAGACTGTCACCGAGTATCATTCGATTTGTCCAGTTGGCATTATGCTGATAAAACTCAGTTTTTGCATTTTCATTTAGCAAACCATTAAAATCGTCAAATAAATCAAGCTGGAGGTCGTCCAATTTCTCCTCATTATCGGAACGACGCTGCAGATCATCGATCAAGAATTTGGGATGAACCTTCTCCTGAATATAAAGAGGCGGTGTTTGAACCACCAGATCGGACCAATCCTGATCGTCTTTCCCACGCCAAACCAATTGTGGATCAAGATCAACATTCCGACGATTATAGGAAACTCGAATAGTCTCTTGCTCTTCCTTAGACATGACAGAATGGTATTCCACCGTAGGAATATTCTTGCGGGTTGCCTCATCGTGTCTAAGAATTTCAACCGTTCTCCTTGTTGTATATTCGTCCAATTAATACTTCTCCTTTACATCGTTCGAGTTGTAGCTGAAATAATCATTTCATTGAATTCGGACCGTAATCTTGCCTCAAAATCAGATTCGATCTCGTAAACCTGTGTAAATTCAGCGAAAGACCAACGACCATATCGGCCAAGGTTATTAACTCCAGGAATCCAGTAGGTATCCATTGTAGTTTTCTTTTCTTTAGCATCCTCACGCCTATACCCTTTTATTTCAATTACCAAATGTAGCAAATCTTCATCTCCACGTCCATCATCAACGAGAACAATAAAGTCAGGAATGTACTTCCTTTGCTCAGAACCATAACGGTACGGAACCATCATCCCAAGATTATGGTTTTTGACATATGACTTTACCAATGGATGTGACTCGGCAACACGGCAAAATTCAGCTTCCCAGTCGCTGTCCAATATCACCCAGTTTACGTGACTTTTCCTAACATCTGTTTCCCAACGTGTTACTTTCGACGTATTGAAACTTACATACTTCGTAGATCCACTAGGGTTATAGGCGTCAAGCACAACCTTGACAGGCCTGTCACCTATCAAGGATCGGGTAATGCCAGCAGTAATACGATTACAGGCCATATCCGCCAATTCTTGGTACATTAACAGCGCTGGGTAAGTTCCCCCTCTGCAGAGCAAGCAAGTGTCAAGCCATTGCGTAGTTATCTTCTTGAGCTGTCCAAAAAGATGAAGTTTAGGATCTTCTCCACTATCCCGCCACTTCGTGTAGAGCAAACGTTTAGTAATATTAAAAAGTAGTGTCGAGTCACGTATATCTTTTAAGTGTCCTAAACTCAAGTCAACGTCTTCACCTATAATCCCTGCGTTTTTCGTGATTGAAGGACCAACAATATCTGGAGTTAGTTCCAGAATGGAATCTGTATCGAATATGGCAGAAAGTCGTTCTTCAGGAAGTTCCACTCGATAGCCTTCTACCCGTGGAAATTTTATCTCAAGATGATCACGCTCAGGACGAACAGCTTTAACATGAATTGTTTCCCGAGGAGGCTGTGGAGGTGCAATAACTGGCTTAGCTGTAAAATCAAACGGTATTCCCAGTACATCCGCATACTCCACATTAAAACGACCTTCTTCATTTAATTCGTATGATTGTCGACGCAAAGCACGGCCGATAACTTGCTCACATAAAAGCTGAGTGCTGAAAGCGCGAACGCCTAACACATGTGTCACCGTGTTAGCGTCCCACCCTTCTGTAAGCATGGATACTGATACAACGCACCGGATTGACTCGCCAAGGCGACCTTCTCTACCTACTGTATTCATGACCTCGCGAAGCAATTCTTGATCGGAGAGCGCCTCAGCCCGTCGGCGATCACCAGTTCGTTCTATAATTTCTCTACGAAAACGTTGTATTTCATCATCAGCCATATTCCGAAAGTCTTTGTCTAATGCATTGCCAGATTCCAGTTGTTCGCTATCGATCAAAAGAGTACGTGGACGTGCAATTGGGGTTCCCATGTCATCGAAATTACGAAAAAGCTTTAAACGTCCATTCTCAAGAGTTGTAGACCCATCATCATGTAAACGCTGAAAACCAGATATATAATCATAGACCAATTTAGAAGTTGAAGTATTATTGCAAACAACAATAAAACACGGAGGCACTTTAATACCACTAGCTTTCCACAGCTCAAAGGTTTTTTCGTAGTGACCGTACAATGCGTCTAAAGCGGTTAACAATTCAACCGGTAAGCTGAGTGGATCGAGTGAATTTGCTTTGCCTCGACCCTTCTTCGGCATTCGAGCACGAATATGCTCCCAAAGGTTACGAAATTTTGGCATCTCCCCTCCTGGGATATTGTCAGCCACGGGAACACGAGGGAGTTTTACTATACCGCACTCGATTGCGTCCATTAGAGAAAAATCACTCACAGTCCAAGGGAACAGCGTTCCCTCGGCATATCCCGACCCACTAAGGAAAAACGGCGTTGCTGATAAATCAATGACTCGTCTAATGCCGATTTTCCTATTAACTGTTTCGAGACCCGAAATCCATAACCGAGCAGCCTCGTTATTTAGCTCAGCCTCTTTCTTCTCATCCGGAGTCATCTCCGTTTCGGAATCTGAACTCCTTTTCTCGCGATAGCAGTGATGCGCTTCATCGTTAATGATCATGATATTTTTCATACCCATAAGTTCCGGTAGTACACGTTGGAGCATTTGCCCTTCAGATTCTAAGGTATTGAGTTCATCACCTCTTCCCTGAAGAAGTGCGCGACCACTCTTCGAAAGTTCTACCCGCTCGCGCAGCTTGAACGCATGGTAGTTAGTAATTACAATCTTGGTGCGATCCAAAATTCCAAGCATATCATTAGGGACAAGTTCCCGGCTTTTATAGTAGCTATCAGGATCGTTAGGTTGAAGAACCCTAAGCCGATCACGAATGGTTAATCCAGGCGCAACAATTAAGAAGGCACGCGTAAAGTTGTTGCTTGTAGGTCGACGAACTGCATTAATTGTTTGCCAAGCTATGACCATTGCCATAACAGTCGTCTTACCTGCACCAGTTGCGAGTTTAAGAGCAAGCCTTATCAGTTCTGGATTCGCATCATTACTAGCATTAACAAGATGGTCGAGAAAATCTTTCCCCGTTTTACCTATCTTTGGAGCTACCTCTATTAACCAAATGGCTGTTTCAACCGCCTCAACCTGACAAAAAAATGGGCGCGTATTGCTGAACTTATGATTACGCCAATGTTGGAGCAAGCGAGCGGTTTCCGGAGTGACGTGCCAATCAGCAGGATTCGGAAGGTTTCTCCAGTGATCCACATGGCGCCTTATGGCATTGATAATTGAAGTCGGATCGTACTGTTGTTCCTCATTTGAAAGCCCCCTGCCTTCATCAAATACTATCTGTATTTGTTCGACTGATTCTTTCCTTTTTCTAGGTTTCGGAATCGGTGTGATAAACTCAGCAGGCCTTCTATTTTTAATAATTTGATGCGTAGGCTGACCCTGTTCATCTAACTCCCAATATCTTGCGGGATATTCATAAGGCGAATTGAGTATAGGCCTTTTAAAGAATTCATTATCCATATTTATCCCCTGTATTTACTATTAGTAATACTTTTCTAAACCGTAACACCTGAAAGTATTATAACTCTGTCGCTCTACTTTGAATATAAAAATGGAATATTCCCCTTTTATCGATAGTCTTATAACTAGCAAAAAACAGTATGGATATATCCAATTTAAGTCCTTTTTTTGCTTCTGCCCCTTACTATTAGAGATCCTCTGGCACTGGCCCTTTGCTTGTCTGATCGCTTCAACCTCGTCACAGTGATAGGGATTTGGGTATCTGGATCATCCTTAACCTACAGCTCTGTTTGATACCATCAGATAGCATTTGTATTATCACTCATGTTTGAGCATGTTCTTTTTATCTAACGTGATATAACAAATCCCTGATTTATCATGCAGATAACGGTATCCTGGTGCCACATTCCCCCTCTCTCTCTAACGCAAGATATAGAAAGAGTCCTCCAGTGATTGCTTCAGTTTGCTCAAGGACTTTTAATCCCCATCCATAACAAAACAGAGGATCGGCAGAATGGCTCCGGGTTACCCCCTCTCCAATCAATCTTTCCTCAATCTTTTCAAATCAATAATATAACTCTCTATCGCCCCCAATTGCCTTATCCCGAAATTACCGCCGAACTTTGCAAAGCCAATCGCCTTTGCAAGTACGCCTTCAGATGAGGGTCCACACAGTAGATATAGCACCCCTTCGTTCCCCGGGTCATTAACGTCCGGTAGGTGTTTCGTATAATTTGATCGGCCATTCGGAGCGCCTCGTCCTTATCTTTCTTATACAAGGTCTTGAAGCCTGAAAGGGACTTATCCGTCTTCGCTCGTTTGAACGGGTCGGTGATGATACGGTTATTCTCGTAACGCATATCTTCGCCAATGATAACTCCGACATAGTCAAATTCAAGTCCCTGTGAGGTATGTATGCAGCCCACTTGTTCGATGGATTCAGGGTCGATCGCCCAGGTCGTCGTATTGTTAAGGTTCCAGCTCATGAAGAATTGATACTGATCTAGCTGAATGTCATGAACGCCAGGATTGTTCTTGCCATCCGTCTTCCAATCCCAGCAGTATCCGGCAAGCATTCTTGCCTTATTATTGATCTGATTCTTGCTGAAGATTTCATCCCGTAATTCATTTGGGTCATCATAGAGTCGGATATCATAGTCGAAATCGAACCCATCTGCATTTGCCGTTTCACGGATATCAAGCACATCATCGAGCCATGCCAGATATCCGTCGGAGCCATTACACCTGAATTGAGAAGCCAATGTCAGTTCAGTAATATCCGCATCCATTTGTTCGGCATAATGTCTAATCTGCTCTTTGCTGCCCACATCATGCATGGCGATTTTCTGATATTCATCAATGAAAAATACAGAAAACCGGGCAGCGCGGATAATCTCCATCGTCTGATTAATCCCTTTATTTTTGAACAGGCCTGACTTCTCATTTAAGCGATGCGCCTCGTCAACAATCAAGCAACCGAATTCATCGGGCAATGCTTCATAGTACACACCTGATCCCTTAAATAAGTTATCTATGAACGATTTCTTCACGTTTTGCTGTAGCTTTTTCATGTACACGGCACGAGGCGCACTATTCTTGGTTACATATTGGCAGACTAGTTCTCTTGCCGTAAGCTCTACCAAAAGATTAATTCCGAGAACCGACTTCCCTGTCCCTGGTCCGCCTTCGACAATCAGGACCTGTTTCTTGCCCGACTGTGCTTGCTGAGCCAATCTTAATGCTTCTTCATATACTACCTTCTGATCGTCTATCATAATGAATTCTTGATTTCCCTGTAGCATACTGAGGAGTGAATCCTGCAGCGATTTAGAAGGTTTAATTTTGCCATGTTCAATGAGGTAAAGCGACTTGCTTCTATCGGTTTTTTTAATGAAAGTCGAAATAAACCCTCTTAACTTTAGAGCATCTCCCTTAGAGAAGACAGGAGCATCCTCCAGATATTGATTGTAGACAGGATGCAATAGAGGATCGTTATCGGTCTGTACATAGTTATGTAAATAAGCGCAAGGATAGAGTTGGACCGCTTCATTCTGCACGGTTTCGTTATATTCGCTAATCAACCTGGCGTAAGACCATGCTTGAAAAGAAGGATGCGGCGTTCTAGTCTTTGTTCGATTAAAGTAGGTTTTAACAAGACCATCCGCGTCCTCAACCGTTTCAACTTCTGTCCATTGCTTAAGCTCAATGATAACTACAGAGTATTGATCCTGTTCATTCAAGCCCGTAATCATGAAGTCGACTCTTCTCGAGGTCGCTGGAATTTTATATTCAATCGCGATTCCTACGTCATCTGGAATGGTTGATGTGTTTAATACCTTATAAAGGTAGTTCATGGAATTGTTCCATGCGTTGATTTCGCCCATGGAAACTCTGCCGACTTTTTGGACGTACTGGTTATGAATCTTTACCGCAATGCTGTCTTCGGTCACATCATTCATAAATTGCTGCTTGGTCGATTCATAGATAATCATGGAGTTCTCCCCTATTCATTCACTGCCGCTTACTTTTTTGCGAACTTCCCTTGGAACTGGATACCGGATATTTCTCCGCGTTTTTGTTTATTTTCTGAAGGACAGCTTCCTTTACGTCGATATTCAAATCATGAACGAGCGTTAGCGTGTAGATGAGAATATCAGCGATTTCGTCCTGCATGTCGGAGTAATGTTGCTCTATGGCTTGCTGGCTGTTCTTCCATTGGAAGAGTTCCAACAGTTCGCTAGACTCTAGCGAGATAGAGAGCGCCAGATCTTTGGGATCGTGGAATTGCTTCCAGTCCCTGTCGTCGCGGAATTGGATGATTTTTTCGATTAGTTCGTCCATTTCTAGCACCTCTTCATGTTGATCTAATTCAATCTCTAACACTTGCTCTGCACAAAATAATGATAGCCCAATCCTCAATGTAAATCCATGAAATTCCTAAAATTACACAGAAAAGGACTCCTGATAATCAGAAGTCCTTAACTCAATTCACCAAATCAAATGCTGATTCCATGAATCTGAATTACTCAGCCTCACTTAATTTGCTATACTCATCCGTTACTTTTTGCATTTGTACAATGTGGCGTTTGGCATGTTGGCACAGAAAATAGATATATTGATAAACATCAATCTTGCCTAAGCTATTTACCGTCATTGTAGTTTTATAAAGTATTCCTTCACCGTTTCTCATCTCTTTCAAAAGCTCTTTACATTCGTTAATTTGATTATCTAGTAATGCGCTTATTTGTCCTAGTTCTGTTTCTCCTTTAGGCTCCATATGTTCTGGTCTGATCCAATCAAAAGACTTATGTATAGCTATCGCATCAAGCTCTTGTAAATTAATTTGGCTTGATTCTATTATTGTATTTAAATCTTTCTTTGTTGATAGTTCTATTGCTTTCCGAGTCCCTTTTCTTATTAGGATCAATAAAAAGTGATTGGTTAGTGTTACATGCTCTAATATTTGTTCAATACTCCATCCGGTCTGAGGTTTAAAGGATAGTTCTTCGGGATTTAAAGTAAACCAGTGTTGGTAGTCACTTAATGTTTGAGATAATTCCTTATCTATAACGTTAATCGCTTGGTTTATATTCATGTTTACACCCGCTTTCGAGTTATCTATGAATTGCCTTACCTTCTAAAATTTCATACTACACAAACCCATCCTCAGGCTCCCCCACCTCAAACCCTAACACTTTAGTTGCTTCTGATTTAAACGCTCCAATCCAAGAATCCCAATCACTCTGATTCATTCGAGCAAAGAATGATAATCCACTTGGCTCAACGGATGCCTGAATATAAACATCCTCATCTTCCTGCCCAAACCAGTGTGGAATCCCATCTATGTACCCTCTCCAACCAGGCATACGCTCATAAATATTAGCAACTGTATTCCATACTTCATCAGGCAGATGAGCCCAAATATTCAGATTACAATTATGAGAGGTTATTTCATTCATTTTCCTTCCTCCTATCATTCGAGGCTCAAACGAGTTAATTATCCACTTGCAAAAAGGATTATTTTTCTATATTTTTAAATATAAAGTAACCATTATAATAAAACAAAAAAGGATACTCACTAATGAAAAACAAAATGTTATTACTTCTTATATTGTTATCCGTGTTGTTTGTAAGCTGTGACATCAAAATTGTAAATGAGCCTCAGACGGAGGAGCTTTATAATCCCCCTTCAATCCAGTTAGAAATTGCAGTTGTTGGTGATGTTCCTTTTGATAACATTAGAAATCTAAGCTACATACCCAAAAGCCTCAAAGATATTATTGAAGATCATAATATAAATTATGATGGCTTAATCATTGCAAAGGATTATCTGGCTGAAGCAGCCAAGCAGGAATATAAAGATTTTTTCAGTAACATAACGTATCCGGTATTTTTCATGGGGACTGAGAATCTACTGGTGAATGTATTTCATGACGACAGATTAACTCTTGAATCTGCAAGAATAAATGGTTTTGGAGCTCATGTATCCGGATTTGTTCTATTAGAGGGCAAGTTTCAGCAGTGGGGCTTGTACTTACCAAATAACCCTACAGAACAAGATATGAATAGAGATATGATTCTAAGAATCTCCAATATATTAGAAGATTTCAAAATTCTACGCAGTAACATGAAAACTGCAACTTAAATTCACCCTATAGTGGAGCACGGCAAATCCCCCCACAACTACTTATAGATGTCCAGAAGATGTCCTGCCATCCCTGGCCGGACAAACAGAAAAACCCTCTCCGTAAAGAGAGGGCGCTTCATTAACTACTCTTATCCCATCAACTCATAGAAATACTTAGCTTCCTGAGTCTTGTAGAGACTATACCAGGCCTTCAATTTTTCTGGAGCCATTACATCCAGGGCTTTCAAGACATGTACAGTGAATTCTAGCGGCGCTATTCCAGAGGCAGTGATCAGCTTGCCATCCGTTACAGCAGACTGCATCTGGTAGAGCTCTTCGCCAGTGTACGCGGGACAGATCATTTTGAGGTACTCCAGATCATTGCTTGTATGTGGGCGTGAATTCAATAGTCCAGCCTGGGCAAGCCCCATTGTAGCCCCACAAATCGCTGCCACTAATATATCTTCCTGTATACATCTCGCGGCAAGCCCGAGGATGGGCTTATGAATGGCTTCGGTCCATGTCTCTCCACCGGGTAGAATCAAGGCATCTGCGCTTGTAATGCTGCACTCATCCACCGTGATGTCAGGCATTATTGCCAGTCCGCCCATTGTAGTGATAAGCGTCTTCTCATTGGCTACGGTAACTATTTTAGATGGGGCTTGCCCCTTCTTGTAGTATCTTCCCGAGTTCAGTTCGGCAGTTAAATACCCTATCTCCCAGTCTGCCATGGTGTCGAGCACATATAGATATACCTTATTATTCATTTGTACGTCCTCCTTCAAGTCCTTTCCTGTATTATAAAATAGCTTCACTGACAGCTGCTGTCAGTGAAGCTATTTTAGCTGAACATATAACAAAGACGCTCCGAGACTCCTCCCGAGCGTCTTTCTCCTTCTTTTATGAAGATAACCCTATTAATTCTTCCCCCCATACCCCTTATATGTAGCGTATACGGCATTGGCATATTGATCTGCCAGGATAGGACGGCCATAGGAGTCGGTAGCGCCCGGATACCAGTTGTCGCCTCCGTTATAATGCAGCAATCCGTTATAGATATCTCCGAATCTGACAATCTTCTCATTCAGGATCAATGCGCCCAGGTATACCTGATCCTGTTCGCTGCTGTGATTATACGCGCGGCCGAATTTGGCGCTGAATTGTGAGGCATAGGCACCCCGGGTGTTCGGTTCGACCTGCATTAATCCGTCGCCGGCGGATGGGCTGCCGGGCAGGCCTGCTCCGAAGCTGCTCTCCTTCTTAATCACCGCACTCAGCAGCAGTGCGAAATCTCCACCCTTGCCATAAGCATTGTCTGCATTCACGACATAGGTCCAGATTTGGCTTGGAACCTCAGCAGGCTTGGTTACAGAAGGAGGCTGTGATCCGGTATAGATCTTAACCGAGGTCATCTTGTCGTTGACACTGTCGCCAACCCAGGAGGAATCTGCCGAATAGGTCCATTTGGCTCCTCCAAAGCTATCATTCTCATAGACTTCAACCGTCCAGCCGCCGGGAACCTTGAGCGAGGACATCCAGTCATTCGGAATGCCTGCAGCATTCAGCTGGGACAGTACATAATTGCCTACTCCAAGGGTTACTGCCTTCCCGCCATAGTTGATATCTGCATAGAATGTGACTCCGTTTGTTGATGGGGGTGTGGTTGGTGTAGGGGTCGGTGTTGTTGTTGTTCCGCTCTTCCATAGTGCAGGAACATTAGGCGGCTCCCAGCCTGTGAGGGAAGTATGTGCCTGAAGACAGGTATACGTACCTCCGCTATAGGTTACTGTATCATTTACTGCATATGCCGTATTAGGAGCCCATGCTCCTCTGGTGGCCGCGTTTGCCTGCGGTAAGGCTGTGAAGAACAGGGACAGGAATATGGCTGCAACTACCAAAAGGGATAAGGCTCTGGCTGGAACTTTTTTAATCAATCTCTTAAACCTCCTTTATTTAATTTACCGGTTTCGCCCATTAGGCGAACCACAGGTATATTGTATTGTCGTTTGTGAAAATAATTCCATCAATTTTACTCCCCAACCCCTTGCTGTTATGACAAATTCCGCGTTTTCACTCCTTACATTTGGTTCCATCCTGGTGATTTAACGCATTCATGAAATTTTTACATAACTTTTACTTCACGCTATCAACACAGCTTCCTGTAATGATGCTATCATGAAACAATCAACTCATTTATAGCGAATTTTGTAGATTGGAGTCGGCTTCATGATGAGGGGTATTCTAAGGTTCGTTTCTCGTAATATCTTCTTTCACATAGCGGTTGCCGTTGTTATCGGTCTCGCCATAAGCTATGCCATCGTGCCTGTAACGCCAGGCGCCCCCAAGCTTCGAAGCGAAGAAGGCGTTCTGGATCTAACGCAGGATTCTATCCTTAAGACTCCGCTAAAGTTGCAGGGGGAATGGGAATTCTACTGGCAGGAGCTGCTCTCGCCAGAGGATATACGGAGCCGGATGGCAAGCGGGGAAAGGGCTGACCAGTATATCAGCATCCCCAGCTCCTGGCTGGGCTACAAGCTTGATGGTCAAGAGCTGGAAGGGCAAGGCTATGCAACCTTTCGGCTGGTCACCCGGCTTAGTGAACAGGACAGGAATGAGCGGCTTGCGCTGCGGCTGCCTACCATTTTTCATGCATATAAATTATGGGTGAATGGAGATCTGCTGGCGGAAGTTGGCGAGGTTGGTCAGGACAAGAGTAGCGTGACACCGCGTCTGGCAACGAAGCTGGTGTTCTTCCAGCCCGGGAGCGATACCGTAGAGCTGGTTATACAAGTTGCAAACTTCCATCATAAGCGGGGCGGCATCACCACGTCTATAGAGCTGGGTGGCAGTAACGTATTAGCGGCCAAGACCACTCGGAAGGTTGCCGCAGAGATGTTCATAACCGCAAGCCTGCTGGTCATCGGCGTGTATCATCTGCTACTCTACATGCTGCGGCGCAAGGACAGGGCACCGCTTTATTTTGGACTATTCACTGTGTTGTTCGGTATCCGGTCCCTGCTGGTCGGCGAGCTCATGTTCACACAATGGTTTCCCCGTTTTCCGTGGGAATTGCAGTTCAAGCTCGAGTATCTGATTCTATGTGTCAGTGGTTATATCATCACCATGTATTTTGAATGCATTTTCCCGAATTATGTGTCGCGGTGGTTTCGTCTGGGCAGCCGGATCGTAACGAGCGCGCTCTGTCTGGTTGTTGTACTGACCCCTGCAATTATATATTCAAGAATGTTACTGCTGATCGGTGTAATCGTTGTTCTTCACATGGTGTATCTGATGGTGGGTCTGGCTGAAGCGGCTGTGCGGCGTATGGAGGGTGCGCTGATCTTCCTGCTCGTGTCGATGGTTGCTCTGGTAACGGTGATCAACGATTTCCTGTATTTCAATGAATGGTCACTCATCGGTAATACCTCTCCGTTTGGGCTGCTCATATTCACGATCGCACAGATGATTCTGCTGTCTTCCAGATATACGCGGGCGGTAACGAACGAAGAGAGAATTGCACGTGAGCTGTACGAAGCCAATAACAAGCTGACTGAAATGAATTCCAATCTGGAGCAGCTCGTAATGGAGCGTACACATGCCTTATCCGCAGCCCACGAAGACCTCCGCATGTCGTATGAGCGGTTACTTCAATCCGAGCAAGGCAGGAAGAAGCTGCTTGCCTACATTACACATGATCTGCGTATGCCGCTGTCCAGCATGCTTGGATATGTCGAGGCTGTGATCGACATGGTTAAGCCGGAACGCAATGAACAGTACCTGGAGTATATCCGGGATAACACGGTAAGGATTAACCGCATGATCGGGGAGTTGTCCTTCTTGTCGCATCTGGAGACGGGGCAGGTAGAATATCGTATGGAGCCGGTTCATGTGATTCACTTCCTGCGCGGTTTCTATGAACAATATGAGCTGGTAGTGCGTGACGCGGGGCTTGATTTCAACCTGGATACCGGACATACGGAGGATCTGGGAGCCTTCTTGCCTGTTGCCGGGATCGATGCGCAAAGATTAACGCAGGCGCTATTTAATCTGGTGTCGAATGCGATGAAGTTCACCTCTAGCGGCGGGATGGTGCGTCTTGCTCTAACCTGGGATGAGGTGAAGGATACCCGCTCTGCAATCATTAGCGTACAAGACTCTGGTACGGGCATTCCCCCTGAGCAGCTCGAGCAAATCTTCGACCGCAATTACAGGGTTGAGCGGCCGGGTATGGACATGGGAGTAGAGGGCAGCGGGCTTGGGCTGGCGATTTGCAGGGAAATCGTACAAGCGCATGGCGGAACGGTCCGGGCGGAGAGCGACGGCAAGACGGGGTCGTTATTCTATGTATCGCTGCCTTTGTATCCGGGAAGCAGGAAGGTGACAACATGATGGACACGTACAAAATTATGATCGTCGATGATGATCCCCATATCTGTGAGATTGTCCAGGCGTATTGCGAACGGGAAGGCTTCGTATCCTCGTATAGCCATAGCGGGACAGAAGCCATGCTGCTGCTTGCATCGTTTAATCCGGATCTGATTGTACTGGATGTACTGCTCGCTAATGAGAACGGCATTGACTGGTGTAGGAACGCACGCAGCTACACGAATGCGCCGATTGTGTTTCTGAGCAGTCAGGAGGAAGACGAGGTGAAGATCAGCGCATTATCTTATGGCGGCGATGATTATGTGACCAAGCCGTTCAGTCCGGGAGTCCTCATGGCCAAGATTAAGGCTCACCTTCGCAGAGTATCGACGGGCAGAAGGGAACAGCTGCTGGAGTTACCGGGCTTGACGCTGGATTTCTACGCACAGTCCGTCAACATGGGCAGTAAAACGATTTTTTTATCGAAGAAAGAGTTCAGTCTACTGTCCTATATGGCACAAAACGTTAATCAAGTCGTCACGGTCGATACGTTGTTTCATCTCATCTGGGGAATGAAGAGTCTGGAGGATACGAGAACGGTCGCCGTACACATCAGTAATTTACGCAAAAAAATCGAGGCAGATCCTGTCAATCCGGAGAGAATCCTTACGATTCGGGGGGCCGGATATATGCTGGTTGCCGGCAAGCGTTGAGCATAGCAATGTTCCCATAATAAAGGTTCAAGCATGAACTCTCGCTTGAACCTTTGGCATACTATTCAGAGCGCCCCCCGCCGCAGCTCATAGAAATACTGCACCACCGGATGCTTCAACTCCATCTTCTCCGTCATACTCAAAATCCGCTTTTTCCCGACTCTTCGATCCACCAGCGCAAGAATATTAAGTACCATGTCCCTGCTCTCCAGGCTCTCCTCAATAGGAGTAGTCAGGAACTTATTCGCGGCCACGATGAAATTCGATTTAACGAGTGTTGCCTGTGCGGACATTAGCTCTTTGGCATGCTCTGTACTTAATCTGCTTCTGGCCATTATGATTAGGCGATCCTCCGGCACGGGTCCCTTGGCAGCTTGTCTGACCGCTTCAATGTCGTCCTTACTGACAGGAATGCGGATTTCCGGATCATTCTTAATCTCCAGCTCTGTCTGATACCATCGGATCGTGTTCGTTTTATCGCCCATATTGAGTATGTTCCTTCTGTCTACTGAGATGTAACAGATTCCCGATTTATCAGGCAGATAACGGTAACCCGGCGCGCGGTATTCTACCCTGCCCTCTAACGCAGGACTGAGAAAGCCCTCCAGCTGCTGCTTCAATTTGCTCCAGGACATGTAATCCCACCTTCCACACGGAATTCTAGAATCCTGGCCGTCTAATTCCCAAGCTCGTCCGCCCCGTCCTGCTCCCTGCTCCCGAACTCCTCCAGCAGCGCACGCACTTCACTTGTCGACTTCGTGTTCATTAAGTTATTTCTTAATTCACTGGCCCCGCGGAAGCCGCGGACATAGATTTTGAAGAACCGCTGAAGCGGACTGAATGAACGTGGCTTCTGTTCCGAATACTCATCATAGAGATCCAGATGCAGCCGCAGCAGATCAAGTAGTTCCGCACTGCTGTGTTCCTTCGGCTCCTGCTCGAACGCAAACGGATTCTGAAAAATCCCGCGCCCGATCATAATCCCGTCCACACCATACTCTTCAGCGAGCCTCAGGCCGGTCTGACGGTCGGGGATATCCCCGTTAATAGTCAGCAGGGTATGCGGTGCGATCTCATCACGAAGCTTCTTGATCTCCGGAATCAGCTCCCAGTGGGCATCCACCTTGCTCATTTCCTCCCGGGTACGCAGATGAATCGACAGATTCACAATGTCCTGCTGCAAAATATGGGTTAACCAGCCGCGCCATTCTCCCAGGTCAGTGAACCCGAGTCTTGTCTTCACACTGACGGGTAGTCCTCCGGCTTTCGCCGCCTGGATGATCTCTGCTGCGAGTTCGGGACGGCAGATCAGGCCGCTTCCCTTCCCGTTCTCGGCTACATTCGCTACAGGACACCCCATATTTATATCGATGCCCTTGAAGCCTTCCTCAGCCATGCCGATGCTCATCTGCCGGAAGTATTCCGGCTTATCCCCCCAGATATGAGCGACAATCGGCTGTTCATCCTCTGTATAAGTCAGACGCCCGCGCACAGCATGGTGCCCCTCCGGGTGACAATAGCTCTCTGAATTCGCAAACTCCGTGAAGAACACATCCGGTCTGCCCGCTTCACTTACGACATGGCGAAACACGACATCCGTCACATCCTCCATGGGTGCCAGTATGAAAAAAGGGCGTGGTAGTTCACGCCAGAAATTATTCATCATATTAAAAACCTCTCTATAAATAGCAAGATATTAAAGCAAATTATATCATAATCCCGGAGGAAACATACTTACCCAATTAATTCATGTAAGACGGAACGACTCGCATATGGTAAAATAAAGAAGAATTTACTTTCCAGGTGAATGTAACTTCAAGCGATCAAGAAGGAGAATGAATATGAGAATATGCAGTGACAACGCTCCGTGCAAAGTCTGAACCGGACGAAACTGCACGGAGCGGATTGAACTCGTCCGTTCGGCTTTGCACTTTCATTGAATCGTTAAGAATTCATTGAAAGAGGAGCAGAGTCATGATAACAAAATTCAAAGTCAACCTCAGGGAGCTTCGTACTTTCCTGATTTTATGGATTACACAGTCCTTCTCGGCACTGGGCAGTGCAATGACCGCCTTTGCCCTGGTGATCTGGTCTTATCAGCAGAATGGATCGGCTCTAACCAGCTCTCTGTTGGTTATCTGTTCCTACGCACCTTATGTGCTGCTCAGTATCTTCGCAGGTGCACTGAGCGACCGCTGGAACAAGAAGGCTACGATGCTGATCAGTGACAGCTTTGCGGCACTTTGTACCGTCACGGTCCTTATACTGATGACAATGGGTAAACTCCAGATCTGGCATCTGTATCTGATTAATACCTTGACTGGCGTAATGAACACTGTACAGCAGCCGGCGTCGGATGTAGCGATCAGCCTGCTGGCTCCGCAGCAACATTATCAGAAGGTTAGCGGAATGCGTTCCTTTTCCAACTCACTGGTTACCATATTGACGCCTATACTCGCTACTTCAATACTTTCCTTCACCAGTGTCCGGGTTGTGATTCTGTTTGATCTGATTACCTTTGCCACAGCGTTCACGGCATTGCTATGCTGTGTCCATATCCCGCAGGTTCCTAAGCGGAGCAGCACCGATAGCGAGACGATATTGCAATCGGCTTCAAGCGGCCTGCGGTATCTCAGGGATAACCGTGGCATTCTGGATTTGATCCTTTTTTTGGCCTTGATCAATTTCACCGCCTCCATTTTCAATGCTGCCCTGCCCGCAATGATGCTCTCACGGACGGGTGGCGGAGAGCTGGCGCTGGGGATGGTCAACACCGTTACAGGGATAGCCCTGATGCTTGGGAGTATTTCGGTTGCTATCCTGCCGCCGCCCAGAAGCCGGGTCCGGGTCATTTGTAATTGCCTGCTTTTTTCCATGAGCACCGAGAATTTCTTCCTTGCCTTTGGCAGAAGCACGCCTATATGGTGTTTGGGTGCAATCCTCGGATGGATATTCATTCCTGTTATGAACGCTAATATGGATGTGCTGTTCCGCTCCACAATTCCTATTGAGATGCAGGGGCGTGTCTATTCGGCAAGGAATACCTTGCAGTTTTTCACCATTCCATTGGGATATCTGTGCGGCGGTATATTGGTAGACAGGGTGTTTGAACCCTTTATGGCAGGGCAGCCGCTAGGCAGCCTGTGGGTCGCACTGGTCGGAACAGGCAAAGGCTCCGGAGCAGCTTTGCTATTCCTGGTAATCGGAATCACCGGTGCATTATCTTGTCTGCCGTTCCGGGCGGACAAACATATCTGGAGGTTGGAGGAATAGCTTCTTCTCCCCCAACTTACCCCAACTGCAATTAGCACAGGGCGGCTCTACGGCTGCCCTGTGCTTTTTCAATTTCCGAATATATCCCAAATGCGAATTAACATAAACGTTTCCAATTATTCATAATTCATCCTAATCCAGATGAATACGTTAACATTCGGATCGTATGCTATAAAGTCTGACCTCACTGAAATCACTAAGAGGAGGAAAATGGATGTCGTTCGGGTTCCGGAAGTTGGGTGTATGGTTTGCAGCTTTGATATTGCTGGCAGGTGCTTATGCGTATCCGGGTTATGAAGTGAAGGCTGAAGGTGCAGCAGGCTATTATCACACCTCAGGCAACAAAATCGTGGATTCCGCCGGGAATCCGGCCGTATTCAACGGACTGAACTGGTTTGGCTTCGAAACCGCGAATTACTCTCCGCATGGGCTGTGGTCCCGTTCCATGGATGATGTGCTCGACCAGATCAAGACGGAAGGCTATAACCTGATCCGGCTGCCCTACTGCAACCAGATGTTCGATGCAGGCTCTGCAGCCAATAGTATCGATTATGCCAAAAATCCTGATCTGGCCGGCCTTACGCCGGTGCAGATTATGGATAAACTGATTGAGAAAGCCGGAAACCGCGGCATCCGGATCTTCCTTGACCGGCACCGGCCGGACTCCGGCGGACAATCAGCGCTGTGGTATACTGCGGCCTATCCCGAAACCCGCTGGATCAGTGACTGGGTGATGCTGGCCCAGCGCTATGCAGATAATCCTACCGTCATTGGAGCCGACCTGCATAACGAACCGCATGGTACGGCAAGCTGGGGAACAGGTAATCCTGCCACAGACTGGCGGCTGGCCAGTCAACGGGCAGGCAATGCCATTCTCGCCGCGAATCCGAACTGGCTCATTATTGTCGAAGGCATTGAGACCAACGTTCAGGGCAACTCCAGCAGCTATTGGTGGGGCGGTAATCTGACAGGCGTGCGTAATTACCCGGTCACGCTTACTGTACCGGACCGGGTGGTCTATTCCCCGCATGATTATGGTCCCGGCGTTGCCTCACAGACCTGGTTCAGTGCTGCCGACTTCCCCAATAATCTGCCGAAGCTGTGGGATGATACCTGGGGATACATCAGCAAGGAACAAATTGCCCCGGTTCTTGCCGGAGAATTCGGCGGGCGCAGCGTAGATACCCTCTCGGCGGAAGGGAAATGGCAGCATGCGCTTGTAAGCTACATCGGCCAGAACAATCTCTACTGGACGTACTGGAGTCTGAATCCGAACAGCGGAGACACCGGCGGACTGCTGCTGGATGACTGGACCTCCTGGAATGCGCCGAAGCAGGCTATGCTGGACCTTATTATGAAGCCGGTCACCTTCACCCCTATTGGTGATCCTGGCGGACCCGGTGAAGGCCCCGGATCTGGCGACCCTCATGCCACACTGCTCTACCGTGCCGGTGAGACGGGGACGGCCGTGGGCTCAATCCGGGCGAGTCTACAGCTGAAGAACGAATCCGGCACCTCTATTCCGCTGAATGAGCTTACGATACGTTATTGGTACAACAGAGATGGGAATGCTGCACAGACCCTGGAATTTGATTACGCGGTCATCGGCAAAGAAAAATTGCTGACGCAAATCGTCCCCTTGGCTACACCGCGAACAGGTGCAGATACTTATGCGGAGATCGGGTTCACGGCAGGTGCTGGCTCACTCGCAGCTTCCGGCACAACCGGAGATATTCAGTTCCGCATTCACAACACGAATTGGGCGAATCTCAACCAGGCTAATGACTACTCATTCCAGCCCGCCATCATCAGCTACGCCGCGAATGACCACATCACGATTTATCATCAAGGCCAGCTGATCTACGGAATTGAACCCTAAATGTCTGAATTGACCATAGCTGGTGAGCTGTCTAATGGTTACGCTTAATGTGCAGGAGCACGTTAAGGGAGGATGAAAGAGATGTATGCGCACCATAGACAGACGCTGGAGAAGCTGGTGGAGAAGCAGGCGAAGGACCCTTCCTGCCTGGCAGTAATCACCAGCGGTTCGGTAGCCCAGGGAACCGCCAAGGAGACCTCGGATGTGGATGTTCATCTGGTATTCACCGATGAGGCCTATGAAGAGTATGACCGGAAGAATAGGCTGTCCTACGTAGACCGGGAAGTCAGTACCTATGAAGGCGGTTACGCCGATATCAAAGTGATCAACCTCCGGTTCCTGGAGCTTGCCGCGGGGCGGGGCAACGAGCCGACGAGGTATGCTTTTACCGGATCGGATGTACTATTCTCCAGAATCCCGGAGCTGGGCGAGCTGGTTGCCCGAATCCCAATCTATCCTGAAGAGAACCGGGAACACAATCTGCGGGACTTTTGCGCCCAGATCTTCCTGTATGCTTTCTATTTCGCCAAAGAAGCGGCCCGGAAGAACGACGCCTACCTGCTCGCTCACACGGCCAGCAACCTGGTCTTCTTCAGCGGGCGAATGATCCTGGCCTATAACCGGATGCTCTTTCCAAGCCACAAGGGGCTGCTGGATGCTGTTGAGGCTGCAGAAGCTAAGCCGAAGGACTTCCGTAAGCTCGCTGCAGAGCTGCTGCAGTCGCCCGGCGCAGATAAGAGTATGCGCTTCGCCGCGAAGGTGCTGGCTTTCTATAATCACGGCCTTACCTTCGAGCAGGCGCTGGGCATTTATGTGGTGAGCAACGAGCGCTCTTGGATAGAGCAGCCTCCTTCCTTGCAGGACCGTTAACAACAAACAGCGACTCTCCGATGATGGAGAATCGCTGTTTTGACGTTTGGGCCAGGGGCAGATTGCTACTTCATAGATAAACCCGGTGCTGCTGCGCCTCGGCCATGATCAGGGATTGCAGGTGTACCCGTTCCCATGTAGCTTCCAGCTTCTCCGCCTTTTGCCCGCTCATTATTTCTGCGAAAGCCTCCAGCTGATTGACATAATAGTTCATCGGCTCGAATTCACACAGGGTGCTGCGGTTGTCCGGCAGATCATGCCGTATTTTGATTTTGTAGAAGCCTTTGACCGGCCGGAAGAAATCCGGGACCGTCAGCACTGTCTGCGCGAAATGCAGGGTATGCGAAGCCCGGAAGGGCAGCTCGAAGGAAGTCAGACATTCAGCTTCCAGACCGTTCTCATATTGCAGCGCCGCCTGAAAGGTCCAATCACAGCCCTCCGGCCCGTCAAAAGCAGACTTCGCCCTGATTTCACTGGGCTGAAGACCGATAAGGGTCTGCAGAAACTGCAGCCAATAGCAGCCCAGATCGGCAAAAGCACCTCCGCCCTTCGCCTTGACACTGCGGTAATTCCCGGCATATCTGTCCTTGGCAGGTACGGATATTCTTGTACTGATCTTATAGAGCGGGCCGAATTGCCCGGAGTCGACTATGGACTTAAGCGCCTGCTGCCAGGGGTGGAAGGCAATCATGAGACCTTCGGCGAGCTTCGGAGCGGCGGAGCTTTCTTTTACCAGCCGTAACCGTTCAGCTTCTTCGGGATGCAGGCACATCGGCTTTTCTACCAATACATGCTTCCCCGCCTCCAATGCCCGGAATGCCCATTCTGCATGAAGCTCATTGCTGAGTGCAATATATACCCCATCCAGACCGCCAAGCTCCAGCAGCTCCTCCAGACTGCCCGCCACATAAGGAATCTGGTAAGCCTCCGCCAGTTTCACTGCCTTTTCCAATGTCCGGTTGGCGATTGCAGCTATCCGCACCTTCTCCACAACCCGCGCTGGCTCCAGCATGGCGGGTACAGCAATATTCGAGGCACCCAGGATACCGAGCCTATAGGCAGGCTGATCACACCCGTTCTTCATACATGCGTCAGGGCAGCATAGGTATTCAGGTACAGCACATTGCATTTGGAGCAGGCCGGCGACAAGCCTTCATCCAGAATCCGCCGCAGCCTGTCGTAGCGGGCTGAATTCCATATTTCCGTCAGCGGTTGCTCCTTCACATTGCCAATGGCCAGCTCGCCAAAAAATTTGCAGGCACTCACCATCCCGTTCGGAGCAATATCCACCCGGGTACTGAGCGCCAGACATTTCGATGTACTGCGGGAGAGCATCGGCTTGCCCGCCACAAAATCCTCGATTTCATCAAAGTCGAGCCCCGGCTGGTAACGGATTCGGGTATTATGCCAGGTGTTGCTGTTGATCCGCTTCAGGTCTTCGGTCAGCCTTGTGACATTCTCCGGTTTGATATGGTATTTGAAGGCATGCCAGCTGCTCCGGTGATCCGGCGGAAGCTCCGCCAGCCACTGGAAGTGCTCATCGTAGAACCGGTCCATTTCCAGGCTGGTGTCCGCAGAGATATACCACGGGAAGCAGAGCAGTACCAGATCGACGCCCTTGTGCTCAAAAAACTCCACCAGCTCATACAATCTGCCGATCATATTGTCATTAATCACATTGTGCACAGAGATCCGGCCGCGGAAGCGGCCTTGCCTGCGCAGCTCGAGCAGCCGTTCGACGCTCTCGATCACCTTCTGAAAGGAACCTTTGCCGCGCAGCAAATCATGCTCCGCCTCGAACCCCTCGATCGGAATCAGCAGCTCCAGGTTGTCGGAGATTGCACACAGCTCCTCTTCATACTTAGGAATCAGATAGGCATTGGTACAGATCGTGGTGTCCCGGGGATGCTCTTGCAGGAGCTCCAGAATCTGCTTGGTATCCCGGTGAAACAGCGGCTCGCCGCCCCATAAATACAGGCGGGACTGCGCTTCATCCGTCTCCTCCAGCAGCCTCCGGATCATCTCCACATCCATATCGAGGTTCTGCTCGGCGGTGTCCATATCATGATGATAGCCGGATTCATTCCACTGGTAGCAATGCTTGCAGCGGAGATTACAGCGGTTGGTCAGCTTCAGGGACATAATCTCCGGCATAACGGTTTTGAACCCTGGATCTAGCTTGCGTTCCCTGTGCGGGACCACCACATTCTTAATCGTACGTTTCAGGGCCTCAAAGGACTTGGCGTCCAGGCTCACTCTACTGGTAGGCTGCATTAGCTTCTCCCTTCTGCTGCGGATAGCTGCTCCGCATAGCTTGCCGCATAATCCGGGTACCGGCCCTTGGCTGACTGGAGGTTGTCCGCCAGCTTCCGCAGTGCCTCACGGTCAAAGCCCATCTCGGCCCACTCCCCGTACCGGATGCCGTACCCAAGCTCTACCCACAGATCGCTGTTAATCTTCTCATGCGGGCCGAAAGGGTCCAGCAGCACCAGCGGTGTGCCTGAGGCCAGTGAATCAATCAGGGCGCCTCCACCGGGCTTGCTGATAACTGCGAATGCCTGACGGATGACGCCATACATCCCGTCCTGGTAGTTACGGCAGGGCGGATAGCGGTCCGGCTGGCTGACGGTTACTTCTGCAAAAGGCGGGAAGGTATACTGCCCGCTGCTGTCACGCTTCCAGGTCCGCCACTCCGGATCGTTCATATAATAACGTCTTCCATGGACGGCCTCTCCAATCTCCTGAGGACTGTATGAGGCTATATCCAGTTCATACCCTGCCGACTCCAGGCTATCAAACTTCTCACGGAAGGTGCCAATTCCCCAGCCGCCGCCATGAACAACCAGTCTCCCGTTCCTGGCCGCAGCGGGCAATGCCTCCGCGGGTCCGGCATCTATGCTGCATAGAATCTCCCTTGCCGCAGGGTCATACATAATTACTTCGCGGTAGCCTTCCGCGTAACCGGGATTCAGCCTGCGGAGATTCTTCCATGACGGCGAGAGGTCGGCATCAATATAGAGCAGGTCAGCCTCCACAGGAAAGCCGGCCAGTTCACGGTACCTGTCCATGACATGCACCCAATGCCCGGATAATACAATGAAGCGCTGCCGTTCTTCCTGCTTCCATTGCTGTAATAAATGTTCCACGGCCGCAGCATCCAGGCTGCCCCGGATATCACCCGGTATTTTCTGCGAGGTCAAGGCTACGGCAAAGCTCTGCTGGTACGCTTTGCGGCTGTTGTCTGTCTGCTGTTTTTTGCTGTCGGACATGAGTGTTTCAAAAACCTCAATCTCCGCCTGGATGCCAAGTGCGGTAAGTCTCCGTTCCATCAGCAGGCCGGGGACATAGAAGCCCAGACCAAAACCAGAGCATAGAATCGTCACGGTGTTATTCATTGGAGGGTCCCTTTCTTTATCGCAGTATAGTGTAGCCCGAGCGCAGAAGCGATTCGTCCAGCTTGCGGGTGAGTCTGTGCTTGCTGTCTTCATCCCGGTAAGCGAGTGCGGCATACAGCTTGCCCTTAGTGGAACCGGCAGACCGGGACGGGTCAGGAGGCTGGAGTGTGCCCGAAGCCAACGGAATCACGCCTTCCCCCGCTCCCAGCGAAAATAATATGCCTTCCCGCTCAAGCCGCCCCAGCAGCTCTGCATAATGAACCTCGCCCATGGTTGCCAGCGGCACCTGTAACAGGCAGGTATGCATTCCTTCCTGCTTGAGCTGGCGGTCTACATTATGCTTGATCAGACTCATCGACTTCCGGGCATTGATCTCGACCAGAGGGGCGAGGCTTCCGTCACGCAGCAGCATGGAATCCACGCATACATCACCGAAGTAACCGTCTGCATACAGCTCCCGCCCAATGCTGTGCATGATCTCCCAATAGTCTTCCCGGTCCAGCCTTTCGAGCAGAGCCGGCTCCGGGGAGTGGGACTCTCCGAAGGCAAAGCCATGGTTGACCAGCTGCTGAACGGACAATATCGAGATCCGGCCTTCCGGATCAATGTGAAATTGGCAGGAGAAGTCGGTCTCCCGGTCCAGCAGCGGTTCGAGCACAAACTTTATTCGTTTGTCCTGGTTCCGGCTGGATTCCAGGTACCCGGCAATCCGGCGCAATATCCGCTCAGTGTCCACGAGCTGATTGCCTTTGCCGGATACACCATACTCATCCTTGATCAGAAAAGCCCCCTTCTCCAGCAGCGCTTGTCCGGATTGCAGCAGCTCTTCCGCGCTATGGACAACAACAGCGATATTCGGCAGCAGCAGCCTGTCCCGCATAGCAGCAGAGTAGGTTTTGGTGTTCACTTTGCGCACAGTCTGTTCATCCGGGAGAGCGGGCTGAAGCTTATACCGCTTAACCGCCTCATGCGTTCCGGGAAGCACGGCAAAGGGCTCAAGCCATGCTCCTTCCGGTATTAACCTGTCCGGCTCCTGCCCGGGGTTCAGCCTGCCCAGCAGCTCGAATACATTCATTGCATTCAGTGCGTTCTGTGCTGTGCCAGGTGCCTCCACGCCCAGGGTTAAAGGATTCATATTGGTCTTGAATGAATAATTGAGAGATTGCAGATAGTCATATTGAGCCTTGTCCATCCCATGGCGGGTTAATAGAATATCTCCGCTCCCGCAGAAGACAAACAGCAGTTCATCCATGGCCTGCACGATAGCCAGAGCCTTCGCATCAGGAACGGATGGCAGCGCAGCCAGGTCTTCCTCCCGCCAGTACCGTTCCGACTCCAGGCTGCCGCAGTGTACAGCGTGCTTCATCGTACAGCAAGCTCGGCGACATACGCGGAGAAGCGGTCCACCGATTTCAAATGCTCAAGATCAAAGGTATCAAAGTCTACTTCGACATCGAATTCATCTTCGATTCTCAGAATAAAGTTGATGATTTGCAGCGAATCCAGTGCGGCGTCCAGCGTCAGATCGGAAGCTCCGCTCAGCGTCTGACGCAGGCCCGGCTCCTCCTTGATTTCCGCGATAATCTCAATAACCTTTTGCTGCATGTGTATACCCCTTTCAGTAGGCATGATAGGAATGAATAGGATGAATATACCAAATAGCAGACTGTTAATATATGGTTGAATACGCCAAAATATTCAGATATACTAGGATGGATTCCAGATGTCTATCTTAAGGAAGCAGGAAACGGAGGTTTGTGTTATGGAAGTTTTTCCGGTCTTTACTGGGGAATATCTATTTGACTCCTGTTCGCCGGTACAAATGCTCCTGACTCAGGAAACGGTCACTTCCGTACGTCATCAGCACGATTTTGTAGAGCTCGCCTATGTGGTTCAGGGGGAAGGCATCCACCAAGCGGATGAGGATAAAATGCAGGTTATGCAAGGGGATTTGTTAGTTATACCGCCCGGGGTTTCCCATGTCTTCCAGCCGCAGGATCTGACCGGTGCAGAGCCGCTCCTCATCTACAATTGTATGCTCAGGCCTGAGCTTGGCAGGATGCTCAGGAGGCTGCCGGAACCCTTTTCTGAAGAAGAGATGTTCCCGCTCCTGGAGCTTCTGGAGGTCAAGCAATGGTTCGGGTATAGGGAGAGCAGCATGGAGCTGGCCTTATTGCTCCGCCGTATGCATGAGATGCAGAGCTGCGGCTCACTTGGGGACGAACAGCAGCTATACCCGTTGCTATTTGAACTCGCAGACCTCATAATGCCCGCAGCCGCCCTTCCGTTCGCTCAGCAGCCCGAAATAGACTATGATCCGCTGCATGACGTCATCCTGTATATGATCAGTCATTTCAGAGAGAAAATCACACTGAAGGAGATGAGCCGCCAGATTGCGGTGAGCTCCCGCCAGTTTCAGAGATTATTCAAAATTAAGACCGGCAGGTCCTATATCCAGATGCTCCAGGAAATCCGCATGAAATATAGCTGCCTCCTGCTGATGTTCACAGAGCTTGGGATACAGTCCATTGCCCTGGAGGTCGGAATTTATGACATGAAATATTTTTACCGGCTATTTCGTGAATATAGCGGTATGACTCCTGCCTCTTATCGAAACCGGTTGCAGAGTCACTTTTTGTCGGCAAAGGAGATGATGAGCAGTGCTGAACATTGCTCCCATTAAAAGTACGCCCTATCCTACCCTGCGCAGCTGTATTGATGACTGTATCCAGTCTGTTGCAGAGTGGCAGGGCAAGGACAGCAAGTGCATGTACGGCAATGCCTGGCAGATGTCCTTTGCAGAACAGCAGTCCCCGGATCAGCCGTTAATTGAGCGGTTAGTGCTGCCGCGGATCAGTACAGAATCCCTATCTGCGTATCATGGCCTTCTATTCCATTATATTGAACGGAAGGGGCCGGCGATGGATAAGGACTTTATGCTTGACCTTCTGGAGAGCCGGCTGTCTTCGGGAATGCCGGTGCTGGTCGGCTTCGATTCTTATGACTGCCCCTGGTGTGTGGCCTTCCGCAGGCTGCATACCAGCCATGCCTGTCTCGCTGTTGGACTGGACCGGCCCGGTAACATCATCTATCTGACGGATGCCTACTATGGCAAAGAGCTTGAAGCAATAGATTTCGATATCCTTGAGCAGGCCTGCCATTTCTATGCCTTATTTGACCGTTGTGAGTCTACGCATTCATACACGGATTGGCAGACTACGCTTCAAGGAATGCTGACAGATCCAACCAATCAGGTTCAGCCGGGCGAGGTTCCTGCTAACCTCAGATCCTATGCCGGGACCTATCTGCATACAGGAATCCCCGCCGATAATTCTGCCGAGGCCGGTTCCCGCTTCAAGCTGTACGCCAACGCCCTGCCCATCAGCCGGATCCGGTTCAGCCAGTTCCTGCAGCTGCTTAACCGCGAGGCTTCTGTACCTGCACTCTCCCGGGCCGCGGAGGGCTACCGTCATGCAGGAGAGCAGTGGGATCTGATTAATCAATTCATGATCAAGGTGATGTGCTCCGGCAATAAGCCGGCCGGGCGGGAGAAGATTCATAGAAGAATGTGTGAAATCATCAGTCTGGAGGAGCAGCTGCTGGAGGAATTGGTACAATTGACGATGCAGGCTGGACGGGCCTGGTAAGTTCGTTAACAAGCATTATTAATTCTCTATGATGAAACATAAGTACAAAAAAGAAGCCCCCAGGACTTGCAGTTTCCTGGGGGCTTCTTTTCATTTTGGGGGAAATAGGTTGAAATTGGTGGATTTCCACATTAATATTATGTCAAATCTGTCTCCCGCCATCTGTATCACCTTTACCTGCCCTCACCAACCAAGCCACCTACAAATCACTTGCTTTTTGACAACAGCTGGCTCTATCCTCTCTGGAAAGTGTAATAGAATAAAAGAAGTATAATAAACTCAGATGCCAGCTCAGATGAGCTTATCATCATCACATCATGAAGGAGGAGGCATTCGTGGCATTTATTCCGTTAAACTGTCCCAATTGCAGCGGAAGAATTGAATACAAGGAAGGTACGATCCTCAAGTGTCCCTATTGCCATACAGAGCTTCTATTGAAGCAAAATCATGTCTACTATGTGGATCAGACCATTAACCATTATCACGGGACAGTTCCTGAGGCCACGGCCACGCCAAAGCCGTCCGTCTCTGTCTCCGTCCCCCTAAGGCTGGTACTTATCCTGTTGCTCGTCATATCAGGCGCTATCGGTACTTATTTCTATTACGGCTTAGACTCCCCTCAGCACACAACAGAAGCCAATCTGTCTGTGCGGAAGATGCCCGAAAGCGAGGTCCTGCTCTCCTTTTTGCGGGAGATCTTGGATAAAGGCTCTGCAATGCCGACAGAAGAAGAATTGGCCCGTCTGCGCTATTTAAGCGTAGATCAATCGGAGAATGACCAGTGGCGTTTCACCTACAGCCTCTCCGACCCCTTCAGCAATGAGCGGGCCGAGAAGATCACTTATGTTACCCAGGACAAAAGACTGAATACCCAGCGGATCGATCAGCGGGATTTCGAAGCCTTTAAGGGGCTGACGGCACTGAACCTGATGGATACCTACGAAATCTCCCAGGCGGACCAAACAACGTTTGCCCATATGGCCGGATTAAAAAGCTATGGCGGTGCCTTTAACGAATCCTTCAGCACATTTTCCCGCTACTTTGGCGATAAGTCTAAAATTACGGAGCTAACCACCCAGCTTCGCAGCAATCAGGAATTGGCGATGTTGCTGGAATTCCCCAATCTAAGCTCTCTGGCCATTACCTATGTGGATGAGTCTGTGACGGATTTTCATTTATTGAATAAGCTGCCGCTGAAGTCCCTGTCGCTTACCTTTGTCGATGAACTGGGGTGGTTATCGTCCATGACCGGGCTGTCATCCCTGGCCATCCATCACAGTGAAGCCACAGACCTGCAGCCGCTGTACGCCTTAACCCAGCTTCAGGAGCTTCACCTTTCTTATCTGACCAATGTAAAGTCCATCGACTTTGTGCAAAACATGCCTGCTCTGCAAATGCTTGACACGGAAAATTTGAATTTTTCCAATCTGAAGCCTCTGGCCGGAAAGACTTCCATTACCACACTCCGCCTGGCTTCCTTAAGCCAGCTTAGCTCGGTAGCGGCCGTGAACAGCCTGCCCTCTTTGCGGGAATTCACGTTGTCCGGGTACTACGAGAAGGCAGAAGCGCTGACATTGCCGGGCGTAAGGCAGGTCGAAATACCCGGCGACTTTCTCCCCGGACTGAAAGCGCCTGCCGTAACCGCCCTGACAATCCGGGGCGGAAGTGCGGAGCTCGATATGGCCGCTCTCAGGAAATTTCCGGAGCTTGCGCAGCTTTCCCTCTGGGACATCGACGAAATGGCCCAGCTTGACGCCCTGGACGACTTGACCCGCCTGAAGACACTAAGCATCTACGATTCGTCGCTGTATAAGGAGAGCGATGCCTTATTTCGTTTGAAGCAGGTGAATACGCTGGTATGCTCGGAATGCCGTCTCGATTTCGTCCAAAAGGCAGGCGCGGCGAACAGCGTGCTTGAGCATTTGACCTTAGACCGGCCCTCTTTTAGCATAAACAATAACTCCGTCAGTGAAGTTGACCAGGCGCTTCCTTATTTCTCCAACCTGTCCGCTCTGCGTTCCTTCACCCTGCAAGACAGCAATTTGGCTTCTCTGGAGTTCATGAGCAAGTGGCAGGCCATCGAAGAGCTTCATCTGGAGAACAATGCCATTTCCAATATAGAAACCTTAAGCCGCTTGCCTAATCTGCAAAAGGTATTTCTGGCCGGCAATTCCGTGTTGAACACATCCGTGCTTGGTGCGGGCGTGCTCGTGTATTGATTTCAGAAAATACCTGCTGAAATTACTGTCCAATAAACGTAAATAGACCGCTCTCCCAGCAAGGGGTTGCGGTCTATCTGTCGTGTCCTGTTTGTTGCGGCCTACCGCCCTTAAAAGTGGCTATTGCAAAGAGAGCCGTGTTAGCGCACGGCTTTTTTTGCATTGTACGCTCATTCTGCTTTTACTAACCTCAGAGATTAACGAATGTTAACACCAGTGCAAAAATAAAGACGCTTCAGGAGTAATTCCCGAGCGTCTTCTTACTTGCTTTGATGTCGAAATATCTCCAGTTCCTGGCGATTATCTTGATTTTTGCACCACATTTGCACCAATGTACATTTAGGCTCACTGTTCTACTAACTTCCACGCATCTGTAGCATCGCAACAACCCTTGATACACAAAGATTCCCTCCACTGTACTATTTAAGCTCCAGCCAAGCCACCGACTCCACATGTGTAGAGTAAGCAGAGTCAACACATTTAATAACAATTAACGGGGATGCCTAAACCCACGCGATGCTAATAAATACGGAGCTTTTCAAAAACCCGGCAAGGCCTATCCTATCAAAAAGTTTCTTCGTTATCACCTGGACCGTTCAACCTGATAAAGAAAAGAAGGAATATGATGTAATTTTGTGGAAATACTCAAGAACGTTTCAATTCATGTGAATTATATAAGGGAGTTTACCTATGAGAGAACAAAACAGAAGGAACAGAGTTAAGCAGTTCTCCGCCAGTATGCTTGTTGTCATTATGCTGATGCTGGCAGTTCCTGCATATGCAGCTGAGGAAGGGCAAGCTCTGCTTCCTTCCGGCTCACCCTTGTCTTCGCTTGAGGGGTTGACCGATAATCATGAAACTGTCTATGAGCCGACGACTGCAGCCGTGTCTGTGGCGGTGGTTAACGATGGCGACACCCTCTTCGATAAAGCGTATGGATTTGCAGACATAGAGCGTCAGGTTCCTGCAGATACAGATACTGTGTTTGAGTGGGGCTCCTGCACGAAGCTGCTGGTATGGACCAGCGTGATGCAGCTGGTTGAGCAGGGGAAGCTTAATCTGGAGACGGATATCCGTGAATATCTTCCTGAAGGCTTTCTCAGCAAGCTAGAATATGAGACGCCTGTTTCTCTGCTGAACCTGATGAATCACAACGCGGGCTGGCAGGAGCTGAGCACTGATTTGTGGTATTTTGCAGAGGAAGATGTCCCTGAACTTGGAGACGCACTTCAGCGCCTTGAACCCCGGCAGATCAACCCGCCAGGCAAGGTTGTAGCTTATTCCAATTTCGGAGTAGCGCTGGCCGGCTATATTGTGGAACTGCAGAGCGGCATGCCCTTTTATACCTATGTGCAAAAGCATATCTTTGAAGTGCTTGGCATGGACCATACCTCCATTCACTGGGCGCAACAGGACAATCCGGCAGTTGCCGAAGGGAGAAGCCGAATTCAAGGATACACAACGAAGCTGAAGCTGATTAAGAAGAATAGAGCCTATCTCAGTATTTATCCGGCAGGAAGTACCATAGGAACAGCAAAGGACGCAGCGAAATTCGTGGCGGCTCTATTGCCTCCAGCGGGCCGTAACAGTCCGTTATTCCACGATAATGCCACATTACAGGAAATGCTGTCCCCCAGCCTGTACTATGAAGGGACTGACATTCCAAGAATTGCCCACGGTTTTTTTGCAGTGAATTATGCTGTTCCTGCGCTGGAACATGCCGGGAATACGCTCGGCTTCACAAGCAAGTTCGTGCTGGACCCGCAATCCGGCTTCGGCATGGTAGTGATGACCAACCAGTATAATGAGTCGAACTATACCACCGGCCTTGTCGACAAGGTGTTCGGCAACTACCTGCCCGCAGTCTACAGCGGCGAGCTTCCGGATAGTTCACAGGTGGCTGGTGAATATATAACTGCGCGAAGAGTGGTCCACGGATTCACCAAAATCCGTGACTTCTTTTATACTGAGAAGATTACCGCTAGTAACCCTTCCTATATAAATCATAACGGCCAGCCCTTGAGCCAAATATCGCCTGATGCTTATGTTCCGGTCTATAGTTCTGGATTTATGTATTTTGTGCGGGATGCCGGGGGAGCAGTGATCAAATTCTCGAACCCGTATAACGACTTTTTTTCGCTCACAGGCCTGTCCGCACAAAGTATTCGAATAACCCTGGTTGCATTCAGTCTTGGTACAGCAATCATAATCTTTTCTCTTCTTGGCGGCCTGATCAAATGGATCATTCACAGATTTAAAAAAACACCAAAAATGCCAGCACCGTTGAACAAATACCATCTTTGGATGAATGCTGCAGGACTTGCCTTTATTGCGAATACTGCAATCCTGGGCTATAGAACCTTGATCCTGTCGACCTATTCATCCCTTCGCATTCACCTAATATTGAACATCGTTTATGTTGTGCTGACAGCGGGTTATATCGTACTGCTTGGACTTAAACTCAGGAAGCAAAAGAACGGCAAACGAAGAACAATCTTATATGCACTGTCCGGCTTTTCAGCATTGCTGTTCAGCGCCCTTATCATCGGCTGGGATTTGTACTTTTAGATTGCTCATGAAATGAGAACTTCGCAGAACGCAAAGAAGCCTACGGATCGCCGTTCCATCATGAGCGAACTTACCTATGGTTCAGGCAGTTCATTCAGAATAACAACCTACGCTATATCCGCTTCCACGATCTGCGCCATACCTCAACAAATCAAAATCGCAAAAATAAAGACGCTGCGGAGAACAATTCCCGAGCGTCTTCTTGCTTGCTTTTATGTCGAATTATCACCAGTTACTGGCGATTATCTTTATTTTTTGCACCACATTTGCACCAATGTACAATTGGACACACTGTCCTACTAACTTCCACGCATCTGTATCATCGCAACAACCCTTGATACACAAAGGATTCCCCCTGTACTACTTCCGCTCCAGCCAAGCCACCGACTCCACATGCACCGTATGCGGGAACATATCCACCGGAGTGACCTCCACGGTTCTGTACCCGCCATCTTCCAGGACCCGCAAATCGCGGGCCAGGGTGGACGGGTTGCACGATACATACACCACACGCTCCGGCTGCATCAGCAGGATCGTTTCCAGCAGACGCGGGTCGCAGCCCTTGCGCGGCGGATCGACGACGATAACGTCCGGGGTGATGCCCTGCTCTTTCCAGGCGGGGATGACATCCTCTGAAGCGCCGACTTCAAACTTCACATTGGTCATGTGGTTAAGCTTGGCATTGGCCCGGGCGTCTTCAATAGCTTCGGGCACAATTTCTACACCGTAGACCTGGTCGGCATGCTGGGCCAGGAACAGCGAGATGGTTCCGATGCCGCAGTAGGCGTCGATTACGGTCTCGCTGCCGGTTAACGCAGCGTAGTCCAGGGTTCTGCCGTACAGTACCTCGGTCTGTACCGGATTCACCTGATAGAAGGATCGTGCTGAGATAGCGAACTGCACATCTCCGATGTAGTCGTAGATCACATCGCTGCCCCATAAGACGCGGGTATCGTTACCGAAGATTACATTGGTCTTCTGGATGTTAATGTTCTGGCAGATGCTCGCCACTTCAGGAAGCTGCTCACGGATACTGCCGAGCCAGGCATCCAGATGCGGGATATCCCGGCCATTGGTTACCAGCACCAGCATCATCTGCCCGGTGCGGAAGGCCTTCTTCACCACAACGTGGCGCAGCAGCCCGCGGCCGGTCTCTTCGTCATAGGCGGTAATGCCAAGCTCACGGCCTAGGCTCTTCACGGTGGCGACGACCTTGTCATTATCTTCATGCTGAATCAGACAGGTCTCCATGTCGATGATCCGGTGGCTGCCGCGTGCGTAGAAGCCGCCGACCAGGCCGCCATCGGTCACGCCAATTGGCACCTGAGCCTTGTTGCGGTAACGCCAAGGCTCGTCCATGCCAAGGGTAGGCAGGACTCGGGTCCCTTCAGCTGTTGCGGCATTACCGTCAGCCGCATCCGCCACCTGCAGCTTCCCGATCCGCTGCAGGTTGTCCACCACCAGCTGCCGTTTCCACGCCAGCTGGGCGGTATAGTCCATATGCTGCAGCTGGCAGCCGCCGCATTGATCATAGATCGGGCATGGCGGCCCTATTCGGTCGGGACTAGCCTGCACCAGCTCCATCAGCTTGGCATAGCCATACTGCTTCTTGGTCTTCAGCACTCTGGCGCGGACCTTCTCACCGGGAAGAGCACCCTGCACAAAAAGGGTAAAGCCCTCTACACGGCCTACCCCTTCACCTTCATGCGTCATGCCGATAATATCGAGCAGGACCTCATCATTCTTATTCACTGGCAGTCCGGCGACAGAAGCCGGTCCTTGTTCCCGGCGGCTTGCGCTGCGCCCGCTGCGGTGTTTACTCATGTGTATAGGTTCACTTCTTTCATTATCTTCACTATTAATCTTGTTAATTATTCTGCGCGAAGATCCGCAGATGATGCGGCAGAATACTGAAATTGCCCGGCAGCGTGCCGCCGAGTTCGCCGTCCAGATTAAGCTGGACGTAGCCTGGGGAGGTAACCTCCATCGCATCCGTGCGGAAATGGATAACCTTCTTGTCATTCAGATGATCGCCGCGGATCGTAAGCCGGACCAGCCGGATGAATTCGGCCAGGTTGCATTTCTTGACGGCAATTACATCGAGCAGACCGTCATCGATTCTGGCACCCGGAGCCAGCTTCTCGAAGCCGCCGACGGAGTTCGTATTGGCGATCAGGAAGAGCATGAACTCGTCATGGATCATCTCTTGGCCGTTCGCGCGGATGTACAGCTCCTGCGGAGCAAGGCTGGCCATCTTCTCAATACCCTTCAGGTAATAGGCAAGCTGGCCCATCATGGTCTTCAGCTTACTGGGAACCTCATAGGTAAGCTCCGTCAGCTGGCCGCCGCCGGCTATATTAATGAAATAACGGTCATTGGCTTTGCCGAGGTCAATCAGGCGCGACTCCTGGCGCAGAATCAGGTCGCAGGAATCCTCCCAATTCTTCGGAATGCCCATGGCCCTGGCAAAATCGTTGGTAGTCCCGAGCGGTAATAAGCCGAGCGGGGGAAGGTTAGGCTTCTCAGCCATCCCGTTGATTACTTCATTGAGCGTACCGTCGCCTCCGGCAGCTATGATCAGATCATACGTACCGCGCTCTACAGCCTCAGCTGCGGCTGCTGTGGCATCGCCCTCTCCGGTTGTTGCATGACAGGAGGCTTCAATGCCGCCAACATCCAGCCGGTCTAAAATATCGGCGAGTCGTCTTTTCATTTCTTCCCGACCAGAAGTGGGATTATAAATCAATCTCGCAGTTTTCATTACCGGAACGCCACCTGTTTATATAATGGATAACCTTACTGATTATACCCAATTCAGCACCCCACAAGCAATGTCAGGGAGCTTTAGAGGATTATATTTATACTCCCGTGCAGCGCCAAAGACTCCTCAGCCCGGCAGAAAGTATAGATATATGTATGCGGCGGCTGCCAAAATAAATACTGGACGCATTCTATTTTTTCTATATAAGCTGAACTTAAAATACTAACTTCAAGCTCAATCGTCACTACGGTGAATATCCGGTGACTGGGCACGCCGCTTCCGTAGCGAGCTTTCCTGCGGAAAGCTTTCAGGCGATCGCTAACGCTCCTACAGTTCCAAAATCCCCTTCGATCCTTCTCGCATATGTTATTTTCTAACCCCGGCCCCGCAGACGCAGCAGCGCCGCCTCCACCTGCCGTTCAATCCAGCGCGGCAGCAGCGGATGCGGCAGCAGGGTCTGGCCGGAGTAGGCATATTCGAGCCCTTCCAGCCGCTGCGGAATAACAACCTTGGTGAAATACCCCTCACTTAAAAAGAGCGGAGCCACCAGTACATCATGGCCCTGCTCCTGCCAATACTCCACTCTGCTTCTTACGCTGTCCGGGTTCAGCAGCCCGTAATCGGCCGCAGCCAGCCCGCTTATGTCCCGTACCCGCGCCGCGAGTGAGGAGATCCCCTGCTCCCAGCGCTGCCGGAAGCCCTCATGCCTGCTGCCGTGTCCGACAAGCAGCAGGGTCTCCCGCTCCGGATTCTTCGAGAGTTCCCGGAGCTTATCCCAGATCATCAGCGCAATGTCCGGATCGTCGTCAACGGGATAGCCGAAGTGAATCTGCGCTGTAACCCGGAACCGTTCCAGATCCGTCTCCCGTTCTGGAACCGGCTTAGCGCCCAGTGCATACTCTATCTCATCGATATGCGTACTGCCGGAGGACACAAACAAGGGGATCACAATAATATCTGTGACCCCTGCATGTTCCAGCTCGTCTATACCGTCCTGAATCAATCGTCCTTCTACCAGCTCCAGGAAAGATACCGCCACGGGAATCTCTTCCCCCAGCGATAAATGACTCACGGCTTCCTCTACGATCGACACCCAGGTCTTATCGCGGGAGCCGTGACTGATCATCAGCACACCCGGCTGCATCAATTAACGTCCCAGACGTTCCAGCGTGAGCTTGTAGCCGTCATTGCCGTAGTTCAGGCAGCGCTTCACACGGGAGATTGTTGCTGTGCTGGCACCTGTTTCTGCTTCAATTTGATTGTATGTAGACCCTTTGCCCAGCATCCGCGCGACTTCAAGGCGCTGCGAGAGCGATTGAATTTCGTTCACCGTGCACAAATCATCAAAGAACACATAGCATTCTTCCATATTTTTCAATGTTAAAATAGCCTCAAATAATTGATCGATACTTTTATCGTTTAGCTTCTTAAGCTGCATCGTTAATCATCCCCTAAAAGTTTGGTCAGCATTAGCATCACTGATTAAGCTTCGTACAAATTAGATACTCGGAAGCATAAACTTAATGTGACTATCTTGCCTCTACTATATTGCACTGGAGCACATTTTTCAAGCATTAACGGTTTCACGCTGTAAAGAACGAAAATGATGGACAAACGTCCACCCCGGGCGCACACCACTAATGGAGCTTACGGCCTTCTTCCTCTGATTCCTAGGTTCTACCGCCTTAACTATAGTACTACAAAACCTCACGAAATCAAGCATGGACACGGTTTCTTCACTTCCAGAGGGTTCTTGTAGGCATTCGCCCTTTTCCGCTAGTATCCCGGTTACCCGGGCATTCGTCTATACCGTATGTTCGCCCATGACATACAGTATAGCAAACCACTAACGAAGGAATGTGATATTATGCCTGAGCATTACTATAATCATTCCCGCAGGGAAGGGCGTTCACTGGCTGAGCCGTACAATCCGTCACCCTATCCGGGCCTCTCTTCCTACGCGCCTGCCCCGCTTCCCGGAGAACCCGGAATACTGCCTGCCTTCGGTGCAGAAGTTGCCGATACTGCACTTGCTATACCCGCTGCCGAAGCTGCTACTGCGAAAGCCGGCGGTCTGCTGGGCGGGCTGGGCAACCTCGGGAGTCTCGCGAATATGGAGCAGATCAAGGGAATTGTCGACCGGATGGGCGGGATTGACGGAATCGTCAACTCCATGGGCAAGGTACAGAAGGTCATGCAGGGCTTTTCACAGATGGCTCCGATGGTGAAGCTGGTGATGGGCGGATTCGGCAAAGGCAAGGGAAGCGCAGCGGGAGCACTTGCGGCGGAAGAAGATGCGGCACTGTATACCCCCAAACGGCGCAAAAAAAGACGCCCAACCACGCAGCGCCGCAAAAATACCTCCAAGAGCCGCAAAACCGGGGCCCCTTCCTCTGTTAAGCGCCGCCGTTCTTAAGCGGCGGCGTTTAACACGCCTTTTCTCTCTGCTGCCGGACCGCTGTATTCCATGAATACCCATGCGTCGTCAGCCATAACCATTCTTTTATACCGCCGGTCCTTGTCCGGTTCTCGCACGGTTTCACTTAAACCAGCCGCTCCGCCGGAACCACCTGAACATCCCTACTCCCAGCACCAGCATCAGCAGCAATACCGCGAAATAACCATAATCCCAGTCCAGCTCCGGCATTACCCTGAAGTTCATCCCGTAGATTCCGGCGATCAGCGTCAGCGGCATAAATACGGTAGTGATTACCGTCAGTGTTTTCATAATGGAATTCATCCGGTTGGAGTTGAGCGAGATGTAGCTGTCACGCAGATCGGCGGTCATTTCCCGGTCAACTTCAATCATGTCGGTCAGCTTCAGCAGATGATCATAAATATCACCGAAGTAGATCCGCTCCTCCCCGTTGCTCTGCACATGCTGCGAGTTGACAATCCGGTACATCAGATCACGCATCGGCACGATCGTCCGGCGCAGCTTGAGCAGTCTTCCGCGCACGTTGAACACCTGACTCATCAGCTCTTCCACCGATTCACTGTCACTCTTGCTCTCCAGATCTGCCAGTTCATCCTCCAGGGTGTACAGTGACGGGAAATACCTGTCGACCAGCTTGTCCATTACAGTGTAAGCAGCAGCCATCGGCCCGCCCGACCAGCCCTTACGGCTATGAATTTCAGCTTGAACCATCTGCCACGCTTCCTCCATTTCCGATTTATTCTGGTGATGGTAGGAAACGAGGAATTTTTTGCTGAGAAAAAGGTCGACCTCTTCCGCCTCCAGCGTACGCTCATTAAGCGCATGCAGCACGAAGAACTGCACATCCTCGTAATAATCCAGCTTCGGACGCTGCAGCACATGCATACAGTCTTCAATAGCCAGCGGGTGAAAATGAAAATAAGTGTCCAGCAGCAATGTCTCTTCTTCCGTAGGCATGGCAAAATCCGCCCAAATCCAGGCATAGTTATCCAGCACTATACTCTGAAGCGGCAGGTCAGTCAGCACCTCGCCCTTATGTGTTACCGCAAGCGTTCGTATCATATATGAGTCCTCCACCTTATCCTGCTATCCGCCTTGCAACAGCCCGTTGCCTGTCGGCCTGCTACTATTGTAACGCATGAGGCCTACTATTATGAAACCTCTGTATCCGCCCCGGCTCCTGTTATCTCAAAAAAATAACCGCCAGTCCGCTGGCAGCGGTTCCGGAGGTTTATTTTTGCTTCATTTTCCGTATCAATTCCGCTCTAGCGGCCCATACCCTCCAGTACCTCCAGATGAAGCACCTGCAGGAACTTCTTGATGTTCACCTTCACCTTGCCGGTGTCGCGCCCCTGTTCAATCTCTTTCATCTTCAGGCGCACTTCTTCAAAGTCGAAATACAGCGGCGCATAATGCTCGAACTTCGGATTGCCGTAATCCGTCAGACCGATGGAAGCCAGGTTCGCCAGTCCGGCCGCGAGCGCGCGGCGCAGCCGCTGTTCAATGGCTTTGACTTCTTTGGCGGCATCAGCCGGCACCGGCTTGTACGTAGCGGCGGCCATTTCGTATAATTCCTTCAGCGGAGGAAGGCTCCCGCTGTTCCCGCCCGCTACCGCCAGCTCCATGATCGTGATAATATCCCTGCTGCCGTTCTCCGAGATCATTCCCATATTCATCAGTATCGGCTGGATAATCTCTTTGACCGTACGTTTACCGGATGGCATCTGCGGCATTCCGAACTGCAGACCCTCCAGCTTGCCGAGCGTCAGCTTGATCTCATCCAGATAACGGCCCATCGCATAACGTTCATTCACCTTGTATAGCACAGATTCGACTTCAATCTTGTTGATCGGCTTACGGATGAAGAATTCAATTCCGCTTTTGTATGCGCGGCTGACCATATCACCATTCTCAATCTGTGAGATCATCACGAACTTGGAACGGCAGCCCTGCGCCTGAAGGGAAATGATCGTCTCAATACCATCCTGGTCCGGCATCAGCAGATCCATCAGCACAATATCCGGCGTCTCACTCAGGATCAGGGCTACCCCCTCCTGCCCGCATTCCGCCGTACCCACCACTTCGCCAAGTCCGCTATCCTCAATAATATGCTGCAGCATTCTTCTTGCCGACGCGTCATCATCTACAATACAGAAAGAAAGCGGCATTCTCTATTCCTCCTTCCGCAGCTTTGCACTCGGCACAATAATCTGGAACATCGCCCCTCCGGCATGCGACACCGGCTGAACGGTAATCGTTCCCCCGAACATATTCACTATATCCCGTACATGAGAGAGTCCAATCCCCGTAGCGGCGATTCCCTCTTCATCAAATTTCGTAGTAAAACCCGGCTCGAACAGCAGCTCCAGGTCACGCTTTTGAATCCCTGCCCCGCTATCGGTCACTGTAAAAATGGTCATGCCGTCTTTCTCATAAGCATCCAGGTTGATGCTGCCTTTACGTTTGATGACTTCCACCGCATTGGCAGTGAGGTTGTTAAGCAGAGTCAGCAGAGGAATATAACTGTCGGTTGTGTAATCGGAGGTAATATGAATATGAAAATCGATCTGCTTGTCCAGCATTTCGGCGTATTTGGCATTGCTCTTGACCGTGAACCGCAGAATTCCCGATAACTGCATATCACCGGTAACCTCGCGCTCCACCAGCTTCACAAGCCCGGCCAGAATCCGCTGGGAATCCTTCTTCACCTCATGAATCTGCTGGGTGATATCCAGCACCTGCCGGCTATACGGCTCCGGTCCTTCCCCGGCCTTCAGATTGCGGTACAGCTCGAAGCTGTTTAGCGTCACATTCTCCAGTGTTCCGATGGATTTCTTCAGATAGAATACTTCGCCGTACAGGCCGGAGCCGAATCCGAGCATCTGCTCAATCCGCTCATTCTGCTCACGCGCTCTGATCCGCATCTGGCTGACCGAGATACTACTGTATACCCCGGTTGTGAAATACGTACGCAGGACAGCAATCGCCATCAGATAAGTCCACTCGTTCAGCCGGAAGGAGGCCGAATCCAGCACAATCAGCCGCGTCAGCAGCTCCATTTCATTCGACAAAAGATCGATTACCGCGGCAACAGCGCCCAGCACCAGCGGATGGAAGGTATCCAGCCGGCTTTTGATGGCATGCATCAGCAAGGCGAACACAATATAATAGACCATCGCGGAGAAATGACTGCTCAGGCTCTGCTCAAACGTCAGTCCGCTTCCTTCCACTGCATCCATTGCCGTCCGGAACAGCAGGACGACCACACCCGTAGCAATGCCTGTACTGATATACGGCAACTGCCTCATTAAAAGCAAAAACAGCAGAAAAGCGCTGCTGCCCATAGCGATCCGGAAGATGTCCCCGTCAAACGGATTTATTTTGAATTCACCGGCTACAGCCGTAACGACCGCTACCAGCAGAATCTGTGCAACTCTCATTCTCAGAATAGATTGTCCCATCGCCACTGCTCCTGCCTAGAGATGTTGACAATTATAGTATCATACCCGCACTTTATTTTATACGGCTTTGCCCCGATTCTATCCTATTTATGCTGTTTTGTTCTCAAGTCTTCTGGAGAGCATCGACAGCAGGAAGTTTACGGTGAAATAGATCAGTGCCACAAGCGCGAGCGTCGGTATAGCATAGCCATAGCTGTGCCCGATTACGATATTGGCATTGTGCATCAGCTCCGGCAATGAAATGACTACCGCGAGCGAGGTATCCTTCAGCAGCGAAATGAACTGGCTGACCAGTGGCGGAACCATCCGCCGCAGTCCCTGGGGGAGCACGATATGCCACAGAGTCTGAAAATTGCTGAGACCGGAGGAACGTGCAGCCTCAATCTGTCCTTTATCAATGGACGTCAACCCGCCCCGGACAATCTCAGCGATCATCGCCGCCTCGAATATCGTTAGTGCAGCAATCGCCGCCGTAATCAGTCCAAGCTTAATCCCTACCTCCGGCAAAGCGAAGCGGATGAAGAATATGATCAGCAGCAGCGGCAGATTACGGATCAGCTCGACCAGGTAGAACATCACCGGAGACAATACCGGCACTTCCGAATAGCGGATGACTCCAATAATACAGCCAATGACAAAACTCAGAATGATTGATACAAAGGCAACGATCAGCGTAATATACAGTCCGTCCAGCAAAAACTTCAAATTATCGGCGGAGTATGCACCAATAAAATCCATGATATCCCTCCTTTATGCTTTGAGTGGCTTCTTAATATTTGCGCTGCAGTCTGCGTTCCCACACGCGTACGCCGTAGCTGAGCGGAAGGGTAAGCACCAGATAGAACAACGCCACGAAGATATAGGTGTCGAAGGTACGGTAAGTCTCTGTTGAGATACTGTCCGCGAAGTACATCAGATCAAGGCCGGCTACCAGCGTCAGTACCGAGGAGTTCTTGATCAGGTTGATGAACTGGTTGCCGAGCGGCGGGATGACCAGCTTGATCGCCTGCGGCAGGATGATATGCAGCATCGTCTGTATGTAGCTTAGGCCGGATGAACGTGAGGCCTCCATTTGTCCCTTGGGAACAGCCATGATTCCGGCACGGATCGCTTCGGCGATGAAGGCCGAGGTGTATACCGCAAGTCCGATCGTTCCTGCCTTGAAGCCGTCCAGCGTAAAGCCCAGAGCAGAAGGTCCATAATAGAAGATGTACACTACAAGCAGCAGCGGGATATTGCGGATGAACTCCACATACGCCGTTCCGAACCAGCGCAGCGCTCTCACGGTAGTAATGCGGAAGACCGCAATTACCGCTCCGATCAGGAAGCTGCCGATCAGGGCCAATACACTGGACAGCACGGTGCCGTAGAACCCTTCCATATACAGCCCGAAATAATTCGTTAATATTGAAAATTCCATAGATTTCACCTGCCTTTGCCCAAAGATGAGTTCATTCTTGCCCCATATAGGAATCCTTCCTATAAACAAGTAGAAACGGCAGTGCCATCCTCATGGGATGGCATCCGTTTCTGCGAGTAATATAAGGCAGGTTGTTAAGTAAGCTGAAGCTTAGAACATGCTTATTTCGCTGGAGCTTTACCAATCCATTTCGTATAAATGGCATCATACTCACCGTTTGTTTTCAGTTCAGCCAGTGTATCATTTACGGCTTTAACTACATCGGTGTTGCCCTTCTGTACTGCAATACCGTAAGGCTCATCGGTGAACGGCTCGCCTACAACTTCATAGCCCGGGTCCTGCGAAGCCATACCGTACAGAATTGCATCATCTGTAGTCAGTGCATCACCTTGGCCGGCCTTCAGGGCGCTGAATGCATCCTGATAGTTATCGAATTCAAGCACGGTTACACCCGGCACTTTTTCTTTGATATTCTTAATGGAGGTTGCGCCTTTGGAGCCCAGGATCTTCGTATCCTTCGTTACGTCATCCAGTCCGGTAATCGGGCTGCCCTTCTTCACCAGCAGGGATTGGCCTGCCTGGAAATAGACGTCGGAGAAATCAACTTCCTTCTTGCGTTCTTCAGTGATGGTCATGGTAGCTACAACCATATCGATTTCGCCGTTATTCAGCATCGGAATACGTGTCTTGGAGGTAACTTCCTTCAGCTCGATCGCGTTCTCGTCACCCAGAATTTTTTTGGCGATGGCTTTGGAGACATCAATGTCGAAGCCCTCTACGTTGCCGGATGCAGGATCCTTCAGACCGAACAGGCGGGTGTCGTACTTCACGCCTACGAGCAGCTTGCCGCGTTCCTTGATCTTGGCAATCGCCTCAGAGTCAGTAGCCGCTCCTGCAGCAGCGTCATTCCCTCCGGCATTGTTCTTGGCATTGTTGTTGCCGCAGCCGGCAATCACGAGCATAGCCGCGATCATCAGTACACTTAACATTTTGAAGCTTTTGGACATTTTCATTTCTGTTCCTCCCCTGAATCCTATATATTTGTTTAATGACTTAATACACGGCTGAGAAACGTTCGTGTCCGGTCTTCACGCGGACTGGCGAAGAATTGCTCCGGCTCCGCTTCTTCCACGATCTGTCCCTGATCCATGAAGATTACCCGGTCGGCCACCTCGCGGGCGAAGCCCATCTCATGGGTAACGACAACCATTGTCATGCCCTCGCGGGCCAGAGTCCGCATCACATCGAGCACTTCCCCGACCATTTCCGGGTCAAGCGCCGAGGTCGGCTCATCGAACAGCATAATCTTCGGCTTCATCGCCAGCCCCCGGGCTATCGCCACACGCTGCTGCTGTCCGCCGGACAGCTGTGAAGGATAGGACTGTGCTTTATCGGCAATCCCGACCTTCTCCAGATAATACATCGCCGTCTTCTCGGCTTCCGCTTTGCTTAGTCCAAGCACCTTAATCGGCGCGAGTGTGATATTATCGATCACTTTTTTATGCGGGTACAGATTGAAATGCTGGAAGACCATTCCGATCTCTTTGCGCAGCTTGTTGATATCTGTCTTGCGTTCATTTACAGTTATACCGTCAACGGTCAGTCCGCCGCTCGTAATAGCCTCCAGTCGGTTAATGCAGCGCAGCATAGTGCTCTTGCCGGAGCCGGAAGGACCGACTACAACAACCACTTCCCCTTCCTGAACATGCAGGTCAATGGCTTTCAGTACATGGAAATGTCCGTAATGTTTGTCTACCTGATGAAAGTCGATCAACGACAGGGCCTCCTTTGTATATCATTATGTGTTTGTCAGCTATGGTAACACTTAAAACACACCTTACTTTAAAGACTACCGAAAACTACAAAAAACTACGAAAACCTTTAATTACTCATGTCATTTTCTTTTCGAAATGTGACGTATTTCATTTTCTTTTTACGCCTATTAATGTTTTTTATCAGTTTGCTGTAACTTATTGTGACATTCCTCTCTTGAAAAATTAAAATACTCCCCGCAAACTCAAGAAAAGCTGGAAACACAAAAAAAGATGTCCGCAGCCATTCATGGCTTCCGCGACATCTTGTACGGGCAATCTATTCAATTCAAATCTAGAAAAAGATTTTGAAGATTACTCCCGCCAGCACTGCGCTGATCGGAATGGTAATAAACCAGGTCACCACGATACGTCCGGCTACTCCCCATTTCACGGCGGAGAAGCGTTTGGCTGAGCCTACCCCGAGGATCGCAGAGGTAATGGCATGTGTCGTACTTACCGGCAGATGAAGCAGTGTAGCTGAGAAGATAACGGATGCGGCCGAAATATCTGCTGCGAAGCCGTTAATCGGCTCAATTTTGAAAATTTTGGTGCCCATAGTCTTAATGATCTTCCAGCCGCCGATGGACGTTCCGAGCGCCATGGATGTTGCCGCTGCAATCTTAACCCAGAGTGGTACATGCATAGTTTCGAGCCGTCCCGACGTAACGAGGGCAAAGGTGATAATCCCCATCGCCTTCTGGGCGTCATTCGTACCATGTGTGAAGGATTGGAGCGCCGCCGTAATAATCTGCATGGAACGGAAACCCTTGTTCACGGTATGCGGACTGCGCTTGGCAAAGATCCACTTTAGAATCATCATCACAACATAACCGATGGCAAAAGCGATCAGCGGGGAGAAGATCAGCCCCTCCACAATCTCAATGAACCCATGCCATTTCACATTCTCCGAACCTGCACCTACATATACCGCTCCGGCCAAAGCTCCGATAAGCGCGTGGGAGGACGATGATGGAATCCCGAGCCACCAGGTTACCAGATTCCAGATAATCGCCGCAATGAGCGTCGCAATAAGAATATCTATCCCGTTATCCAGGAGTGCCGGGTCAGCAATGCTGCCGCCGATCTTCTTCGCTACGCCTTCAAACATCAGCGCACCGATAAAGTTCATGCTTGCTGCCATCATAATGGCTGTACGCGGCTTCAGCGCGCGTGTAGAGACCGAGGTAGCGATTGCGTTGGCCGTATCATGGAAACCGTTGATAAAGTCAAACGCCAGCGCAAGAAATATAACAAAACCTAGTATATATATAGATGTATCCATATTTCAGAGCCCCTTATGAATTGCGCATGATGATCGATTCCAGCATGTTGGCTACGTCTTCACATTTATCCGTGGTCGTCTCCAACCGCTCGTACAATTCTTTGCGCTTAATCAGCTCAATCGGGTCTTTTACAGTTTCGAACAGGGCCTTCGTACAGATACGAAGCACTTCATCGCCTTGGTTTTCCAGATCATTCAGACGGATCGTGTATTCACGGATCGCCAGCAGCTTCTTCTGGGAGAGCAAATGAACCGCTTTTTGGATTTCATACGCACTTTGACGCAGAATTTCCGCGAACTGGACGATATACTCATCCGCATCCAGCAGGTTATACATATAGAAACGCGAGGCAGAAGCCTCCAGACCATCAATAACATCATCCATGCTTGTGATCAGGTCCATGATGTCATCACGTTCCAGCGGCGTAATAAAAGTTTTGTTCAGTTCCTTGATGACGGTGTGCGTGTAGGTATCGCACTGGGATTCGTATTTCTTCATCACCCCGGCGAAATTCTCAACATTGTCCTGGAGAGTTGAAATATTCTGAGCGAAGTAATCTGCCGCCTGAACAATGGTATCGGCCATGTTTTCCAGCGTCTCAAAGAATATATCCTTTTTTCTCAACTTCATTAGCTTTAAACCCCTTTACATAAAATTGCCGTGAAAACGTGAAGCCACCCAAATGTAAACAGCATGAAAATGAATGACAACCCTTGTTATCTTATCATATCAATAGAATGGATAGAAGTAAAAAACCGAACTTTTTTACACTATAATAACAATTCCCTGTAATTGCGAAAATAATCATATAAACGGTTAATTATCCGGCGCTTATCAGGTGGGACTAGGTGCCAGCGCATAATCGACATGGCTGCCGAAGGATGGGCTGTTAGGTACAATCAGAATATGCGTTATGCCGGGGTACATTAGCGCTTCCTTGCCGTCTTCTTTCACGAACCGGATGATGTCCCCGGGCCTGCGCGACCATTTGCCGGGAATCGCTACTCCGCGCTGAAACAGCAGCGCTTCCCCGCCCAGCTCCACATCCACCTGCAGCCTGCCGACATCATCGAGCACCTTATGGTCAGAGCCCATTACGATTACGTTCGCCGCTGCCACCGGACTGTTATTGTTCAAATCCAGATGCGGTTTGCCGTTCACCCAGCGGACATAGGTTCGCTGCTCAGCATTATATTTATACCCCACCGTATAGCTCTTCAGCAGGAAGCTTACATTGAATTCCAGCGCGGGCTCTCCCTCAGTAGGCGCATAATCCGGATCTGTGAAAAGCAAACCGGGAACCTCCACGCTCTCGGCAAATCCCAGCTTCTCCGCACCTTCCCGCAGCTTGGCGGCATTGCTGTACAGATTATGCGGGGCTTTACGCTCCTTGTCCCGCCAGAAGTAGGCACCTGCACGTCCGATCTCGTCCATGTCCTCCTTCTTCTGCTTCTGCAGAATGGCGTAAGCCGCCGGACTGCCTCCCGCATGCACAGTTACACCGCCGTAGCTCTCGCCAATGTCGAGCAGATAAGGACGGATACTGCGGATCGGGCCGATCTTCACCACCCCGGTATGACTCTGGAAGATTCCGATCAGGCGGGTAATTCCGCCCTCCGCCAGTACTTCGTAGAGGATATCCGCTTCGCTGACTCCGGATTGCGGCCGGGCGGCCGGGGCATTATTGATCATGACTGCGAGCGGCCGGGGCAGCGTTCCGTCCGTAGCCGGAAGCCCCGTTAATCCGGAGACTATTCCCGCTGCAGGCGCTATTGTCGGAGTGGGCTGCGCAGCTTCTGTCGGCTGGGGTTCAGCAGTAGCTGCTACTGTAGTCGGCACTGGAACCGTTACTGCATTCTCTGTCCCGCAGGCGGAGAGCAGGGCGGCAGCCAGGACGAAGACAGATATAGGGCGGGCTGAAGACCGGTTTATCGTCATAAACTTGTTGTTCCTCCTAAAGTTTTGTCAGTAAGCTTTCTTTCATTTAATCATAGCTGGCAGAGTTTGTCTTGAGCACACCGGAAATTCTGCATACAAAAAAGGATACAGCCATTAAAGCGGCTGTATCCTGCATTTATTAGTATATTAGTCGACCATCCAGCAGTTTAAGCTTAGAGTACCGTATTGATAGGCCTGAATCATTAACTGCGCCCGTCTGCCCTCATCGGCTGTACCCATTACATAGAAGAGCGGTACGAAATGTTCCTTCCCGTAGGTGGGAACGGCCTCCCGCACATGCGGAGCCTGCTTCTCAAAAGCAAAAAGTGAAGCCAGATCCCATGCTTCGAGCCGCTCAGCGATCCAGGCATCGAAGTCGAGCGCCCAAGGCTCGGGCTGATCATCCTGCTTCAGCAGCCTGAGATTGTGGACCAGTCCTCCGCTTCCGATCAGGAGGATTCCTTCATCGCGCAGCGGGGCCAGCATCCGTCCGATATTGTACTGCTCTTCGGGAGAACGCATCGAATCGACGGATAAGGCTACTACGGGAATGTCGGCCTGCGGGAACATTTTCTTCAGAATAACCCAGACCCCATGGTCAAGGCCCCGGCCGAGTATAGGCTGATGACAAAGATTGCTATCCTTGAAGAGTGCGGAAACCCTGCTGCTTAAGGCGGGATCGCCCGGGGCCGGGTAGGCCAGCTTATACATCTCTTCCGGAAAACCATAGAAATCATGCTGCGTTTCATGCTGTGCGTCCACTGTAATCAGCTGCTGGGGACTGTCCCAGTGTGCCGAGAAAACTACAATGCCGCGGGGCTTCCCCAGATCAGAACCCAGCCGCTCCAGGAAACGTGTGTATTCGTTATCCTCAAGAGCCAGCAGCGGAGAGCCGTGCGCAATAAAGAATGCCGGTAATTTCATAGGGTGCCAACCTCCATAACCCAGTATATGGTCTGCCCTTTTATTTTACCGCTTATTCTTACGTATTGCACGCATGGGACTTCTCCTATATCATCCAGTTCTGCCATTCCTCCTGCAGATGCTCCTGCTGATTCATCCATTCCCTGGTGCGCTTAAGCACCTGCTCCTGTGCCGGACCTGACGAGAAGGTATGGTCGCCCTGGAAAATAATCTCCTTGTCGCAGCGGCCTTCAGGACGTGTCCAGAACAGCTTCTGGTAGAGGAAGGCATAGTCAACGGGTATAACATCATCGGAGGTTCCGTGGATGACCAGCACATCACCGCTGAATTTCCCGGCCTCCTGGAACGGCTGGAACGCTGCCAGTGAGTTGAAGTACACCGGGGTGAACGAATAGCCGGAATAATCGGCCGAGCCGCTCTTCACCGACCGGTCATAGGCTTCCCTTCCGACAATCTTTACGATATCATTGAACGGATAGCCGACCGCAGACCACAGCACCAGGTTCTTCACCCGCCGGTCACGGACACCGGTCAGCAGCGCTACTGCACCGCCCAGACTATGTCCGATCAGCGTCACACGCTGCGGGTCCACATCGGCCGAGCTGATGCCGTAATCCAGCACCGCCCGGGTCTGGCTGATCATCGACTCCATATCTTCGCTCCCGTAATTACCGCTGCTCTCCCCGCAGCCTACGTAGTCAAAGCGGATAACCATATAGCCATCCTGCGCCAGCTCACGGGCTGCCTTAACGAAGATCCGGTCTACACCAATCCGGCTGCCCACGAAGCCGTGGCAGATCACTGCAAGCGGCACGCGGTTCTTGCACCGTCCGGTGCCTGCCTTGTCTGCGGATGGATAGTGTATGCTCGCTGTCAGTTCCTCTCCATTATGCCGGATGATAATATTCCGTTCCATTGCTGCGCCCTCCCTGAAAGCTGATTTATTCCAAATTATAATTATTCCGATTAATTTAGTATGATTTATATCTTTATTATACGATTCTCCTTAATTTCTTGTCAATAACCATAGTCCTCCGGATTTCCTGAAAAGAGCCCCTTCCGCTCCCGCAGGAGCAAAAGAGGCCGTGGGTCAAGCTTGAGCTTCACTCAGTCATAGCTGTCGTGAAACATATCATGGGTCTCCTGCCGGCCTTCCCAGTCTTCAAGTCCGTTCTCCGGTGTCACGCCCGCAGCATCCCAAAGACTGAAGCCGTCAGAATTGCCCCAATCCCCCACTTCATTAGCAGGTGCAGGCGCGAAGCCGTCGCCCACAAATTTGCCGGGTTCCTGTTTGTTCTCCTGTTTCATAACGCTCCCTGCCTTCCTCTAGCTATATTTGGTGAAGCAACCACCTCTTCAGTGTTCACTCTTCCAAACGGATTATTCAGGGATTGCCGAAAGAAAAGTTACACAGAAGCGGAACTTCTTATCCGCCTGCAAGGGTTGTCCTTGCACACCACTGCTGCACAAACGTATACTCTAGGTTAAAGGCTAACCTGATCAATCCACCTTGGAGGTATACGTCCATACTATGAAAGTTAAAGCTATGATTAAGCAAAACAACCTGCTGCGTGAGCAGATGACGCCATTTAACCGCTCTTTTTTTGAAGATATGATTCTCGCCATGCGGGCCAGCTCGGTAGACTCTGTCCGTGCGGAGGAGCTGCTGCTGGAGGCGGCTGAACTGCTGCTGAAGGGGCAGGCCAAAGGCCGGAATGCCAAGCAAATCTTCGGCGAGAACCCCGGAGACTATTTCAAAGATGTGATGAACAGCAGCCCCCCGCGCTCTCCGCGCAGCAAGCTGAAGAACTCCCTGATGATCTCTTTGTCCGCCCTGACCATTCTGTTCGGAGTGATGGGCGCTGCCGGACTGATCATGCAATGGAGCGGAGGTCCGGATGAAATCTTCGGCCAGATCAGTATTTTCACCCTTATCATAGTAGGTATCGGCTCGATTGTTCTGATTGAGCTTATTATGAAATGGATGGCCTCGTTGTCTGAGGACGATAGCCCGAAGCCCAAGGCTTTTGACATCAAAGGCCTGGGACTCTATGTCGGAATCGCGATTGCGGCCGTATTTGCCGGGATGTTCCTCGATAATCTGTTTCCGGTCATCCGGATTGCGCCTTGGGTCAGTCTGGTTCTTGCCGCAGCCGGTGGTCTTGGACTGAAATTAATATTTTTCAAATCATAGAGAATATATTCAACTTTTATTCCACACAGGAGGAGACTTGTATGAAGAAGCACGTCGTTCTAACCGCCGCTATTGCTCTGCTCATGGGGCTGGAGGCAGCAAGCTCCGCTCCTGCCCGTGCTGAGAGCAGCGCGGGCCGCGGCACAAGCACGTCTGAGGCGGCTGCCAGCACTAAGGCGGGTGTTACCGGTGCGGCCGTCCTCAGCCATGCTGAGGCTGTCTACAGGGCTGCGCTGCCGCTGTTCTCCTCAGGCAACCTGCCGGGTGCTATTACTTATATGAATACCAATCTGTATGCTGTCACTCCTTATCAGGCGACCGTTCTGACGCTGAAGCTGGAGAACCTGCACAAATCGCTCCTGCCTTCCTGGGAGAAGAAATTCAGCAGCAGTGAAGTACAGCGGAAGCTCATCTCCGTCTATAAAGCGGGAGTCAGCATGGTGAAGCTGGCCGAGAGTACGGAGAATGCTTCACTGCGTGCGCTGCTGAAAAGCGCGGGAGAGAGCGGCTATAAGCTGGAGACGGCCGAAGGCACTTTTTTCCCGGTGATTGATTATGCCGCTTACCGCAAATATAAACTGTACGTGACGGAGGATATCCGTGATTATATTTCAATAATGGCGACCGAGTCGGATCTGCCCCCTTCCAAGGATAACGGGCTTGTGATCGCCTGGGGGGATGTCGCTTCCCGCGCACTAACCCAGGAGCAGTTCATTCAGACCTACCCCAAATCCAACCGTCTATCAGCAGTCAAGACACTTTATAACATGTACGCAGTGAATACATTCTATGGCCAGAACAACACGCCGCTCTTCCATTACGATAATCTGGAAATGGATCTGGAGGCACAGAAAGCCTACAGCAGCATCCTGGCCAAAAACAGCAGCACCAGCCCGTTCCTGCAGAAGCTCGACGGCTTCATGAAGCTGATGAAGAGCAACGGCTATCTCTTGGATGATGACGCAGAGCAGTATCTGAAGACAGAGGTGCCCCAGTCCTGATAAGCGTATCGCTATGAAAGAAGACCCGCCCGGGTTAAACCCGGGCGGGTCTTCTTCATATCCATATAAACGGCTATTGCCGCTGACAACGATTATATTAGATCAGCATGCTGAATAAATTGACATCCTTGTTGATCTCTACGTAATCCACGCCCTTCTGCTGCATCCGCTCAATCAGCGGGGCGTAGGCATCTGTAGACATCAGCTCAATGCCCACCAGTGCCGGGCCGTTCTCCTTCTCGTTCTTCTTCGTGTATTCGAACCGGGTAATGTCATCGTCGGGTCCGACTACCTCAGTCAGGAATTCACGCAGGGCACCCGCGCGCTGCGGAAAATTAACCATGAAATAATGCTTCAGGCCTTCATAGATCAGTGAACGCTCCTTGATCTCCTGCATCCGGTCGATATCATTATTGCCGCCGCTGACGATGCAGACCACGCTTTTGCCGCGGATCTGATCCCGGTACATGTCCAGCGCAGCAATCGGAAGCGAGCCTGCAGGCTCCACAACAATCGCATTCTCGTTATACAGCTCCAGAATGGTTGTACAAGCCTTGCCTTCCGGCACTTTGACTACATCATCCAGGAGCTTCGAGCAGATGTCGAAGGTCAAGCCGCCGACACGTTTCACCGCCGCACCGTCAACAAACTTATTGATTTCCTTCAGGGTGATCACCTCACCGCACTCCATGGCCTCGCTCATGGAAGCTGCTCCGGTAGGCTCCACACCGATCACCTTAGTCGCCGGGCTCACGGTCTTCACATAGGTGGCTACACCTGCCGCCAGGCCGCCTCCGCCAATCGTAACAAATACAAAGTCAGCCGGCTTGTCCAGGCTCTCCATAATCTCCATCGCAATCGTACCATTGCCAGCGATAATGCGCGGCTCATCAAACGGGTGAATCAGCGTCATGCTATAGTCTATACAAGCCTGCAGCGCTTCATCGTAAGCATCGTCGAAGGTATCCCCCTTCAGAATCACTTCAACGAATTCGCCGCCAAAACGCCGGACCTGCTTAATCTTCTGATTAGGTGTAGTGCTCGGCATAAAGATTTTGCCTTTGATTCCCAGTGCCTTACAGGAATACGCCACACCCTGGGCGTGGTTACCCGCACTTGCACAGACGATTCCCTTGGCTCTGTCCTCGTCGGACAGACTGCGGATCATATTGTAGGCCCCGCGGATCTTGAAGGAGCGTACAATCTGCAAATCTTCGCGTTTCAAATACACATTACAGCCGTATTTAGCTGACAGTACCGCATCCAGCTGCAGCGGCGTACGGACGATAACCTCCCGCAGCACATGATGTGCGCGTACAATATCTTCCATTCCTACGATCCGGTTTTCGCCTTCTCTCATCTTTTCCTCGCCTCACTGTCTCTTTCTTATCGTTTCGCTTCTTGTAACATACTCTTCCAGAGACATTTTTTCAACCCTTGTCCTCGTCACACAATACAGCATCCACTGCCGGTGGAATCAAGCTACTCCACTCCTCCATTCTTAAGTTCATCTTATATAGTTGTATAATGTGCAATTAAAAACAGCGAAAAGGGAGGCTTGCCTCTTATAACTGTATTCTGTACAACTAAATCTGCCCGAATGGGCAAGAACCGTCTACATAGTGCTTTTTAGTTGCACGAAATACAACTAAACGGATAATAGGTGGAAAATCAGACGTTTTAGTTGTACAAAGTGCAATTAAACCCACCGGAAGACACTCCTAGGCATATACCGTAATCCGGTCACGGCGTCCTACACTCATAACCTCATTTCCTCATATCGCACTCCAAACACCCCGCCTATGCGCCTATGCTTACTTTCCAAACGCAACAAGCAAACAGCCCTGCCATACATCAGCAGGACTGTCCCCTAGCTTGCTATACCTAGACCTTAAACCGCGATACCGTCTGCAGCAGCTGAGCCGAGCTAATCTTAATCTCTTCCATCTCGGCAACGATGCTGCCGGACTTGCCGATGATCTGCTCCGCCTGGACGGCGATGACCCCGGCCCCTTCTGCGCCTTCATTCGTTGCACTGCCCGTCTCGCTGATCGCAGTCAGCATGCTCTGAATGGAAGCCAGCAGCTCTTCGGAGGTGGCACTGAAGTCCGTTACCAGCTCATCAATATACTTGGCATCTTCGCTGTACCGCTCACCCGTCTCCTGCATCGCATCGTAATCCTTCAGCACCTGCCGGTCCATGAAGCGCAGCATGCTCTCCGCACCCTCGACCAGATTGGATACCGCCTGGACTACCGCTTCAGTAACTCCCTGGATTTCGGTCACCGTCTCCCGCGAGTTATCAGCCAGCTTGCGGATTTCCTCCGCCACAACGGCGAAGCCTCTGCCCGCATCCCCGGCCCTCGCAGCCTCAATGGAAGCGTTCAGCGACAGCAGATTGGTCTGGGCGGCAATTTCCAGAATCGCTCCTGTGAGCGCACCTATCTGCGAGATCGACTTCGACTGCTCAAGCGCCATGCGCAGCTTTTCTTCACTCTGTCCGTAGATATGATCCGCCTGCCTGCGTGACTCAAATGCTCCCTCTTTCAGCTTATCCGCCCGCACATTAATTTCCCGGGCCGCATCTGCACCCTCTTGGGCTTTGCGGGCGATACCGTTAATGGCATGCTCGAATTCGATCGTGCTGGCATTCATTTCCTCCATCGAAGCCGCCGTCTGTTGCATACCTGCTGACAGCTCTTCCGTAATCCCCGAAATATCGGTGATGCTGCCGTCGAGCACGAACACATTCTTCTCCGTATTCTCCACTGCGCCAGAGATGCTCTGCGAGCTGCGCATGATTTCCTGAATCAGCGACTGCTGTGAGGAGATCATATCGTTGAAGCCCTCTGCCAGTACGCCGATTTCCCCTTTGGCGGTAACCTTCGCTCTTACCGACAGGTCGCCGGACATCGCTTTTCGGAAGGCAGCTGTAAGGATAGGAATCTGCTTCAATATACTATTGGAGACAAAGTACAACAGCACGGACATCACTACAATCGAAGCAATAATCGAGAGAATAAAGATGAGCTCGAATTTCTTCAATTCCTGCTCCGCTTTTTTCTCCGGCACAATCAGCGCCACGGACCACTGATTCTCTACAGCCGGCGAATACGACACATAACTGGCCTCTCCGTCAATATCCGTCTTTATCACATTCGAGCCCCACTGTACCATCTTATCCCCGACAGCTTTCCAGTCTTCGCCAAGATCGGACATTTTCTTCAGCAGAATATTGTCTGTATCCGGATGGTAGATGAAGGTTCCTGTCTTATCAATCAGTACGGCATACCCGCTGCCATTGTAATTAAAAGCGCTCAGCGCCTGGGTAATCTGCTCCGTGGAGATATCCGCACCCGCGACACCGATCAGCTTGCCGGCATCGTCGAGAATCGGTGCGCTGACGCTGACGACCATTTTGCCGGAGCCGGCATCAATATAGGGGTCCGTAACCGTAACACGCTTATTCTTGGCTGTATTGGCATACCAGCCCCGCTCCTTCAGCACGAAGTCCGCCGGCGGCTCGAACTCATCCTGCGTAATCACCTTGTTCGCAGCATCCAGACCTATATACACATTCAGCAGGTTCTTATTGTTGTTCTTGACCAGATTCAGGGTGCGGATCAGTTCACTGTACCCGCTGATGGTCTTCGCTGTTTCCGGATCACTTACACTGGCGATATAGTCACGGATATAGGCGTTGGCATTCAGAAGCTCTACACTGTCCGAAGCGGGCTGCAGCAGCTCGTTGACCTTAACGCTTATCTCTCCTTTCTCATAGGTCAGTGAATTGTTCAGGCCATCGATTATAATCTGCTTGGCATTGCTGTAAATCACTACGGATACAATAACAAAAATAGCAACTACAGAGATAATCACCGACAAAAACAGCTTGGCGCGAATCCCCATATTGCTTAAAGATGATGTCAGCAGCGCCTTACCTTTCTTGCTCTTCTTCTGTGCCATAGGACTCCCCACCTTCAAATGTAAATAGGCTCAGGCAATACTCTCACTCGAATGCTCCCTGTCTTTTCGACTTATTTCTGCAAAAAAACTCTTTATCCCTTTAACGTTTTACTTCGAGCTGTGAAATAAGTGTGACCATGTCAGGTATTTTCAGAAAAACACAGCATTAAACAAACATTTTCATTTGAAAATAGGCTTGTTTTACTAGTTTTTTTGGATAATGTAGGTCGGAGGCTTAATCCATGTCAGGTTATCTACAAAAAAACACAGCCCCGGAGGACTGTGTCAGATATTTCATGTTCAGATCATATATAGATCATCTATATTCTATTGTTTCAGCATCCATTTGAGCAGATCCGGCATGCTTGCCCACAAACGCGAATGCATAATGACATATTCAATGGCTTCATTGGAATCGCCCATTCCGACAAAATCCGGGAGATTATGCGGCAAGCGCTTTACGCCCAGCAGATAATCAGGCACATGCTTGTTCACTCCGCGCGCAACACGATACAGCATCTTGAGCTGCGAGGTAATTCCGTTCTTCTTGAACTCCAGCACAATCCGGTCATAGGCAAAAGCTGCCACCGCATCGTCTTCCCCGTAGTTCTTGATCACCCGCTCCGCTTCCTTCAACTGGTTGCTGTACAAGTAGACAGCGGCCAAAAGATAGCGTGCACCGGTATTGTCATCCGGGTTAAGCTCAAGAATATGCTCCAGAATCTCCGCTGCTTCCTCTGCCTTCCCGCCAAACCAGCAGGATTCCGCATAGCTTTGACAGATACGGATATAAGGACGGGTCTCCGTAAGCCCCCAGAAATACCCTTTGTTCTTGGTAAAATAAAGCTCGCCCAGTTCACGTCTGCCAGCTGCGATTCCCGCTTTGAGGAATTTACGCGCCTCATGCTCATTCTCCGATTCCTCGGCCAGGATAAGATAGGCATCCGGACTGTCCGGATAAATCTCCAGTGCCGTCTCCGCCAGCTGAACACGGCGTTTCGCAGAAGTGGCCTCTACCGCTTTGTACAGAAGGGCTTGGGCCTTCTCCTGTGGAGTGCCCGGACCATTCAGCGCGATCAGCTCATCAGCTTCTCCGCCCATTCCGTATTCTTCGACATAATTATATAATTCTTTGACTTTACGGGAGATGGTGGCTGCCGTAACTTCGTATTTATCGGCAAGATCCGTCTGCGACAGCATGAAGCCGTATTCCTCTGACAGCAGATATTCGATGGCCGCGCAGAACGAGCCGGCTTTCTTTACCGCAGGTTTGGTCTGCCGGGAGAAGCCATTCCACAGCACCAGGGCTTCCAGAATCAGTTCCCGGTCGTATTGATTTCTCATGCTCTCAATGAGCTGCAGCGCCAGCTGTTCATGGGCCGGATGCTCCCATTTCAGTTCGCGTGCGACCATCTTTTTCAGCTTGGGCAGTGTAAGCTTACTCTCGGTACGTACCGCGGCCTCCGCTGCTGACTGTTCCTGTACGGATTCGCTGAATACAGCCTCTTGTGCTGCCGCATCCTCCGTCGTTACCAGCCGCAGTATGGATTCGACCGCTGACGTTTCTTTATCCAAGCAGCACTTCTTATATTTTTTCCCGCTTCCGCATGGGCATAAGTCATTTCTTCCGACCTTACTCAAAAACAATTCCCCCTTAAATCTGTAACTAAGCATCCGTAAAAAAACGGCATCGCTGTTATTGTACTTATTATTTAAGTATCATTTCCCGGCATGGGGTTTTCTATATCCCCTGAACATTCAGCAAGTGGAAACGGCTTGGCCGTCCTGTTAAGGACAGTTCAAAAATATAAATCCCTAAATTTTAAAAAAGGCCTTTCCATGAAAGGAAAGACCCTTTATCTGTATATATCCGCACATTTTCCCCCGTACGAGTTGTATTATAGCACTTCTCCTACTACTTGTCAGTCCTTTTTTTGGGACTAATAGCATAAACTAACCCCGCAAAGTGGGGCTTTAGCTTCGATGAGTATACGGGTAATTTGCATTGGCCCCAAAGCATAGGCACTCTTATCTGGCTGAAATACAGTGCTTTATCCTCAGATCAGAGCCTTCATAGCGATGTCACTCCGGCACTGTTTGCCCGGGAAGGTGATCTTTCCGGCACTGGCATATGCTGCTGCACGCGCTTCGGCAATCGTAGGCCCCATGCCTACAACTCCAAGCACCCGGCCGCCGCTGGTTACCCAGCTGCCATCCTCACCGCGTGCAGTTCCCGCATGGAAGACGAGTCCGTCCGTATCCGCTTCAAGGCCGCTGATCGGCACACCCTTCGGATAAGGACCGGGATAACCTTCCGAAGCCAGGACCACGCAGACTGCCGCCTCATCGCTCCACTCAATCTGGATATCCGCCAGTCTGCCTTCTGTAACAGCCAGAAAGATCTCCAGCAGATCACTTTTCAGCCGGGGAAGAACAACCTGCGTCTCGGGATCACCGAAGCGGGCATTGAATTCTATCGTCTTCGGTCTGCCGTCCGGCGAGATCATGAGCCCTGCGAACAGCACGCCGCTGAAGGGACGTCCCTCAGCCACCATGGCTTTGGCTGTCGGCTCGATGATGGTCTCCACCGCTTCGCGGATAATAGACTCATCGATATGCGGAAGCGGGGAGTATGTCCCCATGCCTCCCGTATTAGGTCCTTTATCGCCGTCGAATACCGGCTTATGGTCCTGTGCAGCCGCCATCGGACGCACTGTTTCGCCATCCACAAAGGCCAGAATCGACATTTCCTGCCCGGCAAGAAACTCCTCAATCACGACCTGTGCGCCGGCTTCGCCGAACACCTTAGCCACCATAATATCCTGCAGAGCCGCCTCCGCTTCCTCACGGGAATACGCCACGGTCACACCTTTGCCTGCAGCCAGTCCGTCCGCTTTGATTACAATCGGCAGTTCCTGAGTACGCAGATAGGCAAGTGCAGTCCCGTAATCGCTGAACTTCTCATACGCGGCTGTCGGGATGCTGTATTTATGGAGCAGATCCTTCATGAAGGTCTTGCTGCCCTCGATTTCCGCCGCATTCTTCCGCGGGCCGAATACAGGAATATCCTGCGCTTCGAATGCATCGACGATCCCCGCTGCCAGCGGATCATCCGGTCCGATCACGACCAGACCAATCTCCCGTTCCTTGGCAAAAGCAGTCAGCTTATCGAATTCGAATACGCCGATCGGCACACATTCCGCAAGCTGCGCGATTCCGGCATTGCCGGGTGCGCAGTAGATTTTACCGGCCTTGGGGCTGCGGGTTAAGCTCCAGATGATCGCATGCTCCCGGCCGCCGCCGCCGACCACTAAAATATCCATTAGTATGAAACCCTCCCAGCGTTCTAGTGTTTGAAATGGCGAACGCCGGTGAAGACCATGGCAATGCCGTATTCATTAGCAACCTTAATGGATTCCTCGTCCTTAATCGAGCCGCCCGGCTGGATAACTGCCGTAATACCAGCCTTGGCAGCCATCTCCAGGGTGTCGCCCATCGGGAAGAAGGCATCTGACGCCAGTACAGCGCCTTTGGATTTCTCTCCGGCCTGCTCGATCGCAATCTTGGCCGCGCCGACACGGTTCATCTGTCCGGCACCTACGCCTACGGTCATATTATCAGCCGCCAGCACGATCGCGTTCGACTTCACATGCTTAACCACCTTCCAGCTAAAGAGCAGCTGCTTCAGCTCTTCTTCCGTTGGCTTGCGGTCAGTTACGACCTGCAGCTCCTCCGGATTCACGGAATGCACGTCACTTTCCTGCACTACCATCCCGCCTTCAATGGAGGTTACAACAAAGCTGGTTTTACGGGAAGCCGCCGTGCTGAGGTTGCCCAGCTTGAGCAGGCGGATATTCTTTTTCTTCGTCAGGATTTCCAGTGCTTCTTCCGTGAAGCCCGGAGCCAGCACGATCTCAAGGAAAATATCCTTCAGCATATTAGCCGTGTCTTCATCAATGATCCGGTTCGCCGCAACAATTCCGCCGAAGATGGAGGTTGGATCGGCATTGTACGCTTTTTGATAAGCCTCATATACACTCGCACCCACGCCTACGCCGCAAGGATTCATATGCTTCACAGCCACAACAGCCGGTTCTTCGAACTCTTTAACAATCTGGAGCGCGGCATTCGCATCGTTGATGTTGTTATAGGACAGCTCCTTGCCGTGCAATTGCTCAGCAGCGGTGAGTGTATCCTGCGCAGCCAGCGGCTTGCGGTAGAACGCAGCCTTCTGATGCGGGTTCTCCCCGTAACGCAGATCCTGGATTTTCTCGTAAGTGACCGTATAGCGTTCCGGCAGCGGTTCACCGGTTACATTCGCCAGATAATCAGCAATCAGGGCATCGTAAGCCGCCGTGTGGCGGAAGACTTTGGCCGCAAGACGTTTGCGGGTTGCAAGGGTGGTATCTCCATTTGCACGCACTTCCTCAAGCACTGTAGCATAATCCGCCGCGTCCACTACCACACTGACAAAAGCATGGTTCTTCGACGCCGAACGCAGCATCGTAGGTCCTCCGATATCGATGTTCTCGATAGCTTCCTCATACGACACATCCGGCTTGGCAATAGTTTCCGCGAACGGATACAGATTTACTACCACCAGGTCGATGTAGTCGAGTCCAAGCTCGGTCATCTGCCGTGTGTGCTCTTCGTTATCACGAACCGCAAGGAGGCCGCTGTGTACAGCAGGATGCAGCGTTTTGACGCGTCCGTCCATAATTTCGGGGAAGCCTGTCACATCGGAAATCCCGATGACCGGAACGCCTTCTTTAGCCAGAAGTGTGCTGGTGCCGCCTGTGGAGATAATTTCTACGCCTAGTGCAGACAACTCGCGGCAAAAATCCACGATGCCCTGTTTGTCCGATACGCTGACCAGCGCTCTTTTGATACTCACTTTGAATAGTCCTCCTCTGGATTCACGCTAGATTAGGTTGTGGCTAATGATCGCAGGATCATTGTCGCCGGTTAGCCCATGCTTATACTTGAGTTTATAATGTTTATAAAATAAGTGGATTTACGTCATTTAATTTCGGCTGGTTATCAGCCGGATAGAAATTAGTTGGAAATTGTCCATCTAAATGATGCCATATGCGCCTTTGAGCCTACCAACGCCAGAATTAGTTGTACTTTATCCAGTTACGTTCCGCGGTCGCTGGTATTCAGACAAATTAAGTGGTGTAAATCCAACTGCTATATCGACATCAACCGGCATGTCAGCAAACCCGTAATTCCGGCAATTTCAAACTGCTCAGTCAGCCAATCCGACATCTTGCAGACTTTGTGCAATATTTCCCGAGAAATATCAGAATCAGCCGCACCTGCCTGAAATATTAATGGTGTGTCAGATCCGGCTGGTATGGCATCTGCTATTATTCGCCGATTGTCGTTATTCTTCCGTTCAATTCCACTTTCCCGGCGGCAAAAGCAGCAACCACTTCAGGATACATTCCGTACTCTACCTGGTGGATACGTTCTGCAAGTGAATCGGCTGTGTCTCCCGGCTTCACCTCAACGCTGCGCTGGGCAATAACCGGTCCGGTATCCATGCCTCCGTCGACAAAATGCACCGTCACTCCCGTCAGCTTCACGCCATAATCCAGCGCCTGGCCAATCGCATCCTTACCTGCAAAGGCCGGCAAAAGCGACGGATGGATGTTGATGATCCGCCCGGCGTAAGGCTCAAGCAGCACAGGTGAGATCAGACGCATGTATCCGGCCAACACGATCAGTCCGATGTCCCGGCGCTGCAGCTCGGCAACAATTGCCGCCTCATACAGCTCACGGCCCGCGAAGTCCTTCGGCCGCAGCAGGAGGGCGGGAATTCCCGCTTCCTCCGCCCGCTGTGCCACAGGCGCTTCCGGCTTGTCCGAGACCAGCAGCTCTATGCTGCCTCCGCCGAGCTTCCCCTCCTGCTGCGCCTGAACCAGTGCGGCGAAATTGCTGCCCTGCCCCGAGGCAAATACAGCGATCCGGCTCCACTCCATCAGACTTCAGCTCCTGTAAAGGTAACCTTGCGTTCACCTTCTGTTACAGTCCCGATAAGGTAAGCTTCTTCTCCGCTCGCTTTCAGCAGCTCCAGCGCACGTTCTCCGTCGGCTTCAGCCACTACCAGTACAAGGCCGATCCCCATATTAAAAGTGGTGAACATATCGCGGTTGCTTACATTGCCCTTGCTCTGCATCAAGCCGAAGACCGGCTGAATCGGCCAGGAGCCGTAGTTAATCTCTACATTCACATTCTCAGGCAGCACGCGCGGGATATTCTCGATGAACCCGCCTCCTGTAATGTGAGCCATGCCTTTAACCGGAAGCTGTTCCAGCAGGGCCAGCAGCGGCTTCACATAGATTCTGGTTGGAGCCAGCAGTACATCCACGAGCGGAGCGCCGAGTTCAGGCACTACATCATTCAGTCCGTAGCCGTCTTCCTCCAGCAAAAGCTTGCGCACCAGCGAGAACCCGTTGCTGTGGATACCGCTGGAAGCCAGGCCAATTACCGTGTCTCCCGCTGCAATGTCTGCGCCGGTTACCAGCTTCGCTTTGTCGGCAACCCCTACCGTAAATCCGGCGATGTCGTACTCACCGGCCGAATACATGCCGGGCATCTCGGCCGTTTCTCCGCCAATTAATGCGCAGCCTGCCTGGTGGCAGCCTTCGGCGATTCCGGCAACGATCGCCTCAATCTTCTCCGGCACTACCTTGTCGCAGGCCAGATAGTCGAGGAAGAACAGCGGCTCTGCGCCCTGCACTACGATGTCATTCACACACATGGCTACGGCATCGATGCCAATCGTGTCGTGGCGGTCCGCTGCGAACGCGATTTTGAGCTTCGTGCCCACGCCGTCCGTTCCCGATACGAGAACAGGCTCTTCATATTTGTCCTTATTCAGGCCAAACAGTGCGCCGAATCCGCCCAGCTCCGTCATCACTTCAGGACGGTAGGTGCGCTTCACATGCTTCTTCATGCGTTCTACCGCTTCATTGCCAGCCGCAATATCCACTCCGGCGTTTTTATAAGCTTCCGACACTTTTGGACACCTCATTTAAGTTAGTTTAGAGCGCGGGTTCGGGGCGGCAGGGAAATGAATCTTTTGGTGGTTATAGTCGTCATTACGAAGAATATTTGGACTTCCGGCCGCTGTTATATTTGGATTTCCTGATTTGAACCGCTGTCCAGCGGTAGAAATCCAAATATAAAGGCGAACGCTATCGCTCCTACAGTTCCAAAATTCCTCTTCATGACTCCAACCACCGGGGTTCAAACCCGTGCCGCAAGCCGAAATTTCGCGCCTTGCACAGCAGCAATGTTTCGGCGCTGTGGGCGAAGCCCAGCGCCTCCAAGCGCACGGGGCGAAGCCGTGCGCATCCTTAGGCGACAGGCCCCCCGACTTTGCGTTAGCAAACAGGACGGGGGCGTGAGCACTCTAGCGCATGGGGCGAAGCCGTGCGTACCTTGGAGCGACAGAACCTCCGGATTTGCGGCAGCAAACAGGACAGGTTCTGGAGCCCTCAGGCCCACGGGGCGAAGCCGTGCGCATCCTTAGGCGACAGGCCCCCCGACTTTGCGTTAGCAAACAGGACGGGGGCGGGAGCCTCTAGCGCACGGGGCGAAGCCGTGCGCATCCTTGGGTGACAGAACCTCCGGATTTGCGGCAGCAAACAGGACAGGTTCTGGAGCCAGGGCCCGGCGGGCAGCATGCCGCCAGGGCGCGCAGCGCCGTGAAGCGTGTCCCGGCTGTGCGCAGCACACAGGGACAAAGCGTGCACCCGCACCCACGCCCTCTTAGCAAGTTTAGAGCAAACTCCTACCACCAAGCTTTCGGGTGGCCGGAGGGCAGCGCCCTCCGGGGTCCCCCTTTGCAAGGGGGATTTAGGGGGATGTTAACAACTGCATCCGTCCTTCTCTTCCCCGCCGAAATCCACCTGCGTCGGGTAATCATTATCGAAGCAGGACAGGCATAGTCCGCCTTTGTAATCGTTACTATTATAGCCGCCGATGGACTGGATCAGTCCATCCGGTGAGAGGAAGGCAAGCGAGTCCGCATTGATCTCCTCGCACATCTCGGCGATCGTCTTATAAGAGGCGATCAGCTCACGGCGGTCCGGGGTATCGATGCCATAGAAGCAGGGATTCTTGAACGGCGGCGAGGTAATCCGCACGTGAACCTCAGCCGCTCCGGCCTCGCGCAGCAGATTCACAATCCGGCGAGAGGTCGTGCCGCGCACGATGGAATCGTCGATCATGACTACGCGCTGGCCTTCCACGACACGGCGCACGGCGCTGAGCTTCATCTTCACGCCCTGCTCACGCAGCTCCTGGCTCGGCTGGATGAAGGTCCGGCCGGTATACTTGTTCTTGATCAGTCCAAGCTCGTACGGGATGCCAGTCTGCTCGGCGTAGCCAATGGCTGCAGAGATACTGGAATCCGGCACGCCGGTTACGATATCGGCATCCACGAAGGCTTCGAGCGCCATCCGGCTGCCCATCCGCTTGCGGGCGGAGTGCAGGTTGGAGCCGTTCAGATCACTGTCCGGGCGGGCGAAGTAGATGTATTCCATTGCGCACAGCGCTTTACGTTTAGGTTCTGCGAAGCGTTCTTCCCGGAAACCGTCTTGATCCAGCACGAGCAGCTCACCCGGCTCAATATCGCGTACCAGCTTAGCGCCGATGACTTCGAGTGCACAGGATTCGGAAGCGAAGACGTAAGCTTCGCCCAGCCGGCCCATCACTAAGGGACGCAAGCCATGCGGGTCAGAAGCAACAATCAGCTTGTCATTAGTCATCAGCAGGAAGGCGAAACCACCAACCAGCTGGGCCAGGGCATCCTTCGTGGCTTCGACAAAATCCTTCTGCGAACGCGCGATCAGATGTGCCAGCACCTCGGTGTCACTGGTGGTCTGGAAGATTGAGCCGCCCTGCTCCAGCTGCTTACGGATCAGAGGTTCATTCACGATATTGCCGTTCGTGGCAATCGCGAGATCACCGTCACGGTATTTGAAGACCAGCGGCTGCGCATTAGTCAGCCGGCTATCTCCACTGGTAGAGTAACGCACATGTCCGATGGACATATCCCCGATCAGCGAAGCGATCTTGTCTTTGTCGAACACTTCCTTCACCAGGCCCATGCCGCGGTGGTAGTTGAAGTCGCGCCCATCCGCTACGCAGATGCCCGCGCTCTCTTCGCCCCGGTGCTGCAGGGCATGCAGGCCGTAATAGGACATGGAAGCAGCTTCCGGGTGTCCGAAGACCCCAAAGACGCCGCATTCTTCTTTTAATGTGTCAAAAATATCTCCCGAGCCCGTTCCTTCGTTGTAAAAGTCGCCGGTCCACAGGATAGGGGCTTCCTGCTCTTTCCCGGTCTTTATTTCATAAGACATGGAATAGCATCCTCCCAAATGGTCTTAAGTTCAGTCACTGCTTCATCCAGTGCAGCTGCTCCGTCCAGAGCAACACGCAGGCGGTCTCCGCCGACAGTTCCAATGATCTCTACAGGTACGCCGTATGCGACAACCGCCGCTTTCAGTTCTTCCGCACGGTCAGGCGCCGAAGTCAGAATAATCCGGGATTGGCTCTCGCTGAACAGCGCCACATCTGGACGCAGTCCGCCGGCAGACAGTTCAATATTCGCTCCAATGGTGCCGCTGATACAGCTTTCTGCAAGCGCTCCGGCCAGGCCGCCTTCGGATAGGTCATGCGCCGAGCGGACCAGCCCGCTGCGAATCGCAGCAAGTACGGCATCCAGCAGCTTGCGTTCCGTTGCCAGATCGAGTTCTGGCGGACGTCCTTCGGTCAGGCCGTGAACAGCATACTGGAATTCACTGCCGCCAAGCTCTGCCTTGGTAACACCAAGCAACAGAATCGAATCGCCTTCCTGCTTGAAGGCCTGAGTTGTAATATGATCGGTATCTTCTACAAGACCCACCATGCCGACAACCGGTGTCGGATAGATCGCTCCTGAAGCATTTTCATTGTACAGACTGACGTTACCGCCAATTACAGGGGTATCCAGCACACGGCAGGCTTCAGCCATGCCATCTACCGCACGTTCCATCTGCCAGAAGATTTCCGGCTTCTCCGGACTGCCGAAATTCAGGTTGTCCGTAATTGCCAGCGGCAGAGCACCGGAGCAGACAATGTTACGTGCGGCTTCGCTGACAGCAATCCGTCCGCCCACTTCAGGATCGAGATAGACATAACGTCCGTTACAGTCCGTAGTCATCGCCAGAGCTTTGCGTGTGCCGTGGATGGTTACCACTGCTGCATCGGAACCCGGACGAACGGCCGTGCTGGTCCGCACCATATAATCATATTGGTTGTATACCCATGCTTTGCTGGCTACTGTAGGTGATCCCAGTACGGTGCGCAGGGCGCCGCCCAGATCGGTGACTTCATCATAGCGAAGCGTATCCACCGCGGCATTCTCCTCATAGTAAGCAGGAACTGCCGATGGTTTATTATAAATCGGACATTCATCAACCAGAGCTGTTACCGGCATGTCGCCGACCACTTCACCGTGATGGAACAGCTTCAGGCGGCCGTCATCCGTTACCTTACCCACTTTGCGGCAAATCACGCCCCAGCGGTCGAAGATTTCCTGTGCCTGTGCCTCATCCTTAGGCTCAACCACGAACAGCATCCGCTCCTGGGATTCCGAGAGCATCATCTCATAAGGGCTCATGCCGTCTTCGCGCTGCGGCACCTGATCCAGATACAGCTCCAGACCATTGCCTGCTTTACTTGCCATTTCCGCACTGGAGCAGGTAAGACCGGCTGCGCCCATATCCTGTATTCCGAGTACGATACCGCTGTCGATCAGCTCCAGGCAAGATTCCATAACCAGCTTCTCCATGAACGGATCGCCAACCTGTACCGCCGTACGTTTCGCTTCCGACTCTTCACTGAGCTCAACCGAGGCGAAAGTCGCACCATGAATGCCGTCACGGCCTGTAGGAGGACCCACGTAGAATACGGGATTACCTACCCCTTTGGCGACACCGCGCTGGATTTTATCGTGATCAATCAGGCCCACGCACATCGCATTAACCAGCGGATTGCCGTCATAGCTGTCATCGAACATGATCTCCCCGCCGACGGTCGGGATGCCGATACAGTTGCCGTAGCCCGCGATTCCGGACACAACATGCTCGAACAGATATTTTACCCGGTCGCTCTCAAGCTTCCCGAAACGCAGAGAGTTCAGCAGCGCCACCGGTCTTGCGCCCATGGAGAAAATATCGCGGATAATCCCGCCCACCCCGGTCGCCGCGCCCTGATAAGGCTCAACTGCCGATGGATGGTTGTGACTCTCGATTTTGAAAACAACCGCCTGGTTGTCTCCGATATCAACAATCCCTGCGCCTTCGCCCGGTCCCATCAGCACCTTCGGTCCGCTTGTCGGGAAACGGCTGAGCAGCGGCTTCGAGTTTTTATAGGCACAATGCTCAGACCACATCACGCTGAACACACCGATTTCTGTATAGTTAGGCTTACGTCCCATGAAGGAAGTAATGAGCTCATATTCGCTGTCCGATACACCGAACTGACTGTAGATTTTCTGCTCCGCGATCTGCTCTGCGGTCGGCTCCTTAGCGGATACTTGCTGCGTCATAACGATCCCTCCACGATGTAAGAATGGATGTGAACATCCGTTTGCCGTCTTCCGAACCAAGCAGGCTATTCGCTGCGCGTTCCGGGTGAGGCATCATACCAACCACATTGCCTGCTACATTACTGACTCCGGCGATATCGGCGACTGAACCGTTCGGGTTGTCGCTGTAAGTGAATACGATTTGATTATTAGCTTTGAGCTCAGCCAGCGTCTCTTCATCACAATAGTAATTGCCTTCGCCATGCGCAATCGGAATGACGATTTCTTCATCCTTCGCATAGTCGATCGTAAACGGAGTTGTGTTATTCACTACCTTAAGCACCGTGTCATGACAGCGGAACTTCATCGACATGTTGCGGCGCAGAGCGCCTGGCAAGAGGCCGGCTTCGGTCAGGATTTGGAACCCGTTGCAGATGCCGAGCACGAATTTGCCCTGCTCCGCCGCTTTGGCCACTTCAGCCATCACCGGAGCGAACCGGGAAATTGCGCCGCAGCGCAGATAGTCACCATAAGAGAAGCCGCCCGGCACGAGAATGCAGTCATAAGCCGACAGATCTGTCACCGTATGCCACACATAATCTACAGGTTCGCCGAGGCTGTCTTCTACTGCTTTGTAGCAGTCAATGTCACAATTGGAGCCCGGAAAGACAAGTACAGCAAATTTCATGACTTTTAGTCCTCCAATTCGTAGCGGTAATCCTCGATCACCGTGTTGGCCAGCAGCTTCTCGCACATATCCTTGAGGCGTCCTTCCGCTTCAGCGCGGTTGTCGGTATCGAGGGTCAGCTCCATATATTTGCCGATACGCAGACTTTCAACTTCCTGAAAACCTACGGAATGCAGCGCCCCTTGCACGGCTACACCTTGGGGATCGAGCACGCTTTTCTTGATGGTGACGTAGACTGTCGCTTTTAACATACGCTTGTAGTTCCTCCTAAAATTTAATGAGCTAACGCAACATTACAACGATGTGCTAACCTCTAACGGTGAGCTGCAACAAATTACTTCACTGCAGGCAGCTAACTTAACTGCATAATGTACAGCTATAATCTCAATATCTCCTGTAAAAACAACTATAGTTGCATTTCGTACAGCTATTTCTCTGGAAAATCTGCTTTTCAGGCCATTTCACACATTTTAGTTGTATCAGATACAGTTAAACCCTAAGCGATCCTTCTTTTGTGCAAAATAACTGCAGAGAATGCAATTAAAGTTTAGCTTCCTCTTCAGTAGCTTAGATCAGGTCATTGGATAATCTATAAGGACTTTCCGGTAAGGCGGTGATAAATATCCAGATACCGGCGGGATGTTTCTTCAACGACTTCAAGCGGCAGCGGGTCCGGGGTACTGTTCTTATCCCAGGAGGATGCCGAAAGGTAAGTCCGTACAGGCTCCTTATCCATGCTGTCGATCTCGATATCCAGCGCGTATTTGTCCTTGGCCCAGAAGCGGGAAGCATCCGGTGTGAAAATCTCGTCAATCAGGATGACCTTGCCGTCCAGCAGCCCGAACTCGAATTTGCAATCGGCGAGTATGATGCCGCGGTCTTTACAATATTCTCTGGCAAAAGCGAACAGCTTCAGGCTCTTCTCCTTCAGCTCCAGCGCAAGCTCCGCGCCAATCAGCTCCTGCATCTGCTCAAAAGGAATGTCCTCATCATGGCCGACATCATTCTTGGCCGCGGGTGTAAAGATCGGCTCGGTCAGCACCGCATTCTTGCGCAGCCCTTTGGGAAGCTCGATGCCGTTCACTTTGCCGGTCTCCTGATACTGCCGCCAGCCGCCGCCGGTAATGCAGCCGCGCACGACACATTCGATATCAATCCGCTCTGCTTTGCGGACCACCATGATGCGGTTCTTCAGCGCTTCGCGGTCCCGTACAATATCCCCGAGCCGGTCCACGTCGATATGAACCACATGGTTCTCAATGAGCTCCTTGGTCTGGCCGAACCAGAAGGCGCTAAGCCGGTTAAGCACATTGCCTTTGTCCGGCACCGCCGGGTCCAGCACGTAATCAAATGCGGAAATGCGGTCCGTAACGACAATCAGTACCTCATCCCCCAAATCGTACAGCTCACGAACCTTACCTTTGTAGAGCAGCGGTGCATTTACGAGTTCCACGGCAGTGGATACGGCCGTTGATGTCATGACCTTTCCTCCCTTGAACAAATGATCTTGCTTATATTTGGGCTAAAAGCACTGGGACACTTTGTTTCCTTCGCTTCGCCTAAGCGGAAACTGATTACTCCTTCGGGTTAATAGGGTCACTGCGGGAAATTTTGGACTTCCGATCGCTGTTATGTTTGAATTTCCTGATTTGAACCGCTGGCAGCGGTAGAAATCCAAACATAAAGGCGAACGCTAACGCTTCTCCAGTTCCAAAATTCCTCTCCGTTCCTCCTTTAACCCAAACCTTAATTCAATTTCCTGTGCTCCGCATATCAGGAACAAGCATCCCCCATCGCTCTCCCATATCTTCTCCAGCTCATCAGTTCACCACTGACTCACCTTTTTTAATTAGATAAGCTCCAGCTTGCTGAAGATGGTGTCCACATGCTTGAGGTGCCAGGAAGGATTGAAAGCATCCTCGATCTCTTCCGGACTAAGCACGGCAGTGATTTCCGGTGTAGCTTCAACGATGTCACGGAACTGGGTCTGTTCCTCCCAGGCCTGCATCGCACGCGGCTGCACGGTGTCGTAAGCCTGCTCGCGGCTGAAGCCTTTGTCGATCAGCTTCGTCAGGATGCGGCCGGAGAACGGAACACCGAAGGTGCGGTTCATGTTGCGCTTCATATTGTCCGGGAACACGGTCAGGTTCTTCACGATATTGCCGAAGCGGTTCAGCATATAGTTCAGCAGCATGGTCGCATCCGGCAGGATGATCCGCTCTACCGAGGAATGCGAGATATCGCGTTCATGCCACAGCGGCACGTTCTCGTATGCTGTAACCATATGGCCGCGGATCACGCGTGACAGGCCGGAGATGTTCTCGCAGCCGATCGGGTTGCGCTTATGCGGCATAGCGGATGAACCCTTTTGACCTTTGGCAAAAGCTTCCTCCACCTCGCGGATCTCACTCTTCTGCAAAGCGCGGATTTCAGTAGCGAACTTGTCCAGCGAAGTGGCAACCAGTGCCAGCGCAGCCATGTACTCCGCATGACGGTCACGCTGCAGGGTCTGCGTGGAGATCGGTGCCGGGCTGGTGCCCAGCTTGCGGCAGACAAATTCTTCAACGAACGGGTCGATGTTGGCATAGGTGCCGACAGCCCCGGAGATTTTGCCGAATTGGACGCCGCTCGCCGCATGACGGAAACGCTCCAGGTTACGCTTCATTTCCTCATACCACAGCGCCATTTTGAGGCCAAAAGTCGTCGGCTCGGCGTGTACGCCGTGTGTGCGGCCCATCATCGGAGTATCTTTGTAGGCTACTGCTTTATCTTTTAGAATCTCAATGAACCGGATAATATCCTGCTCCAGAATTTCGTTGGCTTGACGCAGCAGGTAGCCGAGTGCCGTGTCGACAACGTCCGTGGAGGTCAGTCCGTAATGCACCCATTTGCGTTCTGCACCCAGGCTCTCCGATACTGCACGGGTAAAAGCAATCACATCATGACGCGTTTCCTGTTCAATTTCGTCGATCCGCGCGATGTCGAATTTGGCGTCCTTGCGCAGCTTCGCGGCATCCTCATGCGGGATCACTCCCAGCTCGGCCCAAGCCTCACAGGCGCAAATTTCAACTTCCAGCCACGCGTTAAATTTATTTTCTTCGGTCCAAATGGCCCGCATCTCAGGTCTGCTGTAACGTTCGATCATAGCTTGTCAGTTCCTCCAAAGGTTAGTTTGCTCTACCCAGGCCAGGCCGTCTCCGGTGTCCTTGCAGAGCAGGTTGATATGGCCCATTTTGCGGCCGGTCTTGCTCTCAGTCTTGCCATATATATGAAGCTTAGGGGATACCCCAAGCCGGTTTGATTCTTCGTCCGCGCTGCAGGCCGCCTGAATGGCACCCTCCAGATGCTGGCCGAGCACATTCACCATGACTACAGGTGTAAGCAGCGTAGTGTCGCCCAGCGGCAGATTGCAGATCGCCCGCACATGCTGCTCGAACTGTGAGGTTACGCAGGCATCCATTGTATAATGCCCTGAATTATGCGGGCGCGGAGCCAGCTCGTTGACGAATAGCTCTCCATCCTCCGTCACGAACATCTCCACGGCCAGCAGTCCGACGGCATCCATGCCGGAGACGATCTGCTCGGCCAGCTCGCAGGCCCGCCGCTGAATCTCCTCCGGCACCCTGGCGGGCACAATCGAGAGATGCAGGATATTGTCTACGTGGATGTTCTCGGCGGGCGGGAAGCTCTTGACTTCACCTGACGCGCTGCGGGCGGCAATGACCGAAATTTCGCATTGGAAGGCGATAAATTTCTCCAGCACCAGCTCGGGTGCATGTGGCCTGGCCTCGGCAGCGTCTTTCGCTTCAGCCGCTCCCGGCGAGTCGGGCGAAGCCGCTGCCCCGCTTGCTTGCGGTGCTGGAGCCGCCGCTCCCGGCGCTACCTGCCGGAACGCTGCTGCCAGCTCTTCCGGCCGGCGGATGACGGCTTGTCCCTTGCCGTCATACCCCCCTGTGGCTGTCTTCAGCACACAGGGCAGGCCCAGCTCGGCAGCCGCGGCTTCAAGCTCCGCCAGGCTGCCGACCTTGCGGTACGGGGCAACGGGCACGCCCGCCGCCTCGATGGCCGCCTTCTCGCGCAGCCGGTGCTGCGTCGTATACAGCAGCGCGCTGCCCTGGGGCACGTACGATTCCTCCGTCAGCAGCGCGGCTACGCCCGCGTCGACGTTCTCGAACTCGTACGTGATCACGTCCGCGCGCTGCGCCAGCTCACGCGCCGCGTCCCGGTCGTTGTACGCCGCGGTAATCTGCGGCGTAACCTGCCCGCAGGGCGCATCCTGCGCAGGGTCCAGCGCCACGAAGCGGTACCCCATGGCGCTGCCGGACAGCGCCATCATGCGCCCGAGCTGCCCGCCGCCGAGCACGCCGATCGTCGCGCCGGGCAGCAGCGTCCGGGGCGTTCCCGCCCCAGGTGCTTCAGCAGCACCAGCAGCCGCCTCCTCCCGGCGCCCCATTCTCTCAGCTCCAGCTTGATCCCGCTCTGCTCTTTGCTGCGCCCCGCTCTCCGAGCCTCCGGTCTTCGACTCACCAGGTCTCATAGCGTCTCGCTGCTTTCCAGCACTTCACGCTGGGTCGCCTCGCGCCGCAGCTGCACCTTTCTCGCCACCTCCGGCTCGAAAGCACCGATGATCTGCGCCGCCAGCAGCCCTGCATTCGTAGCTCCGGCACGGCCAATGGCTACCGTGGCTACCGGGATACCAGCCGGCATCTGCACAATCGACAGCAGCGAGTCCAGGCCGTTCAACGCCTTGGACTGCACAGGCACCCCGATGACCGGCAACGTAGTTTTGGCTGCCACCATACCCGGCAGATGCGCCGCACCGCCCGCTCCGGCGATAATCACCTTCAAGCCGCGCGCTGCCGCTTCCTCGGCATAACGGAACATCAGATCCGGTGTACGATGCGCCGAGATGACCTTTTTCTCATAAGGCACACCCAGCTCCTCAAGCACAGCACATGCATGCTCCATAGTTTCATAGTCCGATTTGCTGCCCATAATGACACCTACTTGCACAGTCATCGTTCACCCAGCCTTCCGTTTCCCGTTATAGATATTCCTCTGATTTAAGTGTGTCCCATTTCCCTCTAGTTTCCCATAAATCCGAAAAAAATAGCCCGGATTCCAGACGCATTTTGCTGCGGGTGGACCCGGACTACTAAGGAATTAGGAGAGTACTGCTCCGGCATCTGCAGATACCCGGCCTTTAAGAGAGCCGGCGCAGAGCACAGCCCCGGTATACGCGGGGCGGCTGGCCGTTTCAGTCATCCTATTTCCTCGTAGTCCGGCAATTTACGGTTACCGGGTAGAAACTTCCGGGCCCTATCCCCGGTTTTATACGAGCTCTTCATAGGTTCAGTTTAACAATGCCCTACACTTCGTGTCAACTTAAACACGAACATTGTCATATCATGTCTCTCAAATGTTCGCTTTTGGGCACATTTAATTTTCTTATTCCGCCTATTCCGGCCATCTCCGCAGAAAAAAAGGGGAACGCCTAAGCGCTCCTCTGCAAGTATCTCTATTATTTAACAACCAGCACCGGAATGCGCGCGCTTTGCACCACATTGTGGCTGACGCTGCCCAGAACGAACTCCCGGATTCCGCCAAGCCCGCGGCTGCCGATAACGATGACATCCACCGTGTGCTCTTTGGCATAGGACAGAATCACTTCGGCAGGCGATCCCTGCAGCAATTCCACAGTAGCGTTCAGGCCTTCGGCTTCCAGCCGGCTTTTCACTTCATCCGTAGTCTGGACCGCGAGGTCATAATAATCCTTGTTCACTGATGCCGGTAGAGGCGCGAGAGCTTCCCCGATGAAGAACCGCGGGAATTCAAATGCGTGTACGACGTACAGGGAGGACCCTGGAGTTACCTTGGCCAGTTCAATCGCCCGTTCCAATGCCTGATTGGAAGCCTTCGAACCGTCATAGGCTAGCAAAATTTTAGAGAATAACATATACGCCACCTCTTTCTATTGTGTACAGCCTTAGCCAAACTACAAGAAACTTAACTCAAAAAATATCCATACAGCAGGATATTCAGCAGCAGCAGCAGCGGAATTCCGATCCTGAAGGAAGTATGCCTCGTCTTGTGGCGCTTGCGGTACATGGCAATCAGCACACCCAGCGCGCCGCCCATGAACGCCAGCAGAAACAGTGTTTTCTCCGGCACCCGATCCCGTCTTTTGCGGGCCTTGTTCTTGTCTTCCGACATCACCACATACCCGATAATATTGATCAGTGCGAACCACAGCAATACACCCTTGACCATCCTTCCGGCCCCTCCTCCTTGCATCCTATCTACTCTCTATTATATTACCCTTTCCGGCAAAAAACCAATAAGTTCCCCCACAAAGTGAGGTTTTGGCGCAGGTGATCACTCAGGTACTTTGCGGGGCCCCCTTCTATTACAATAAACCTAACCCTGCCTGCCAAGTATCCGCCGCTTTTGTCTGCTCCCTATGCCCGGTTCTCCGGCCTCTCTGATCCATAGCCAGGACAGCACCGCAGCAAGCAGCGCCGCAATTCCGCCAAGCCAGAAACCGCCGGTCAGTCCATACGCCGCACTCATCCATCCCGCAACAAATGGTCCCCCTGACATCCCTATGGCATACACCGCCTGATAGAAGCCCATAGCCGTTGCCCGTTTGAACGGAGCGACTCCCGACACCGATTTACCCAGCAGCAGCGGGAAAATAAGACCCTGCATGAATCCGTTCCCAATCTGCGTTGCACAGAGAGCGGCTAGAGTAGGCATAGAGGGAATCAGCAGTGTGAATACCGCACTCCCGGCAAAACCCAGCATTAACGTTCCCCGGTCCCCAAGCCATTTGCCGAATAGACGTGAGCCGTACAGTGTGGCAATCGCATGCGGCAGCATGAAAGCCAGCGTCAGCCAGCCGAGACTTTCTTTGCTCGCTCCAATATCCAGCGCCTGATTCGGCGTATAGCCGAACATCGTAATGAACAGTACACAATGCGCCAGCACTGACAAAAGCGATACCTTGACCAGCAGCGGTTCCCTGACTACTCCGGCAAGATCTTTGATCTGAATCGCATTCCGCTTCTCCTGCTTCTGTTCAGGCAGACGTAGTGCAAGCAGCAGCGCTGCCGCCGCCACAATCCCGCCGATAATAAACGGAGTGTTCCAGCCCCAGTGATCGACCATATAGCCGCTGATCATCATACTGGTCAATTGGGCAATAACCGTTGTAAACTGCAGCATGCCCATCGCTTTACCAGCCTCTTCTTTCGGAAAATACCCCGCGAACATCACCGAGTACACGACCCACGCGGAGGCCGCAATCCCTGAGACGGCACGCGCAGCCAGCGCCCAGCCCGGATGTGCACCAGCCAGGAACAGCAGACAGCTTGCTCCGCTGGCGATCAGCCCCAGATAAATAAACGGCCGCCGCCGGTTAAGATAATCCGAACCGATCCCGATCGGCAGCCGGAACAGAATCTGCATCAGGCCGTATACGCCCAGCACCGCTCCAACCATGATATAAGAAGCTCCCAGATGCTCCACATACGGAGACAACACAGGCACATAGATATAAGAAGAGAACCAGAACATAAAGACAATCACCAAAAAGAAAAACCGGCTGCCCCCCCTCTTGCCTGAGCCTTGTACCGATTGGACTTCACCTTCTAATTGCTTAGCCGCCGCCACTTCATCACCCGCTCCACTATATTTGCCGGAACCCTAATAACCCTGTCCAGCTTCAATCTTCTAAGTAAAACATATCTGCCGCCCCTTGGACAGCCTTCGTAAAGTAACATTACACTTAATCTTCTGTTATACACCAGCCAGCTCCACGATTTCCATAAACACAACAAAACCACCGGATGCTCCGGCAGTCTTGTTGTTCTCGAAGCATTCCCTTTCTGGAAGGGAAACTAACTTCTATATAACAGAGCTTAGAATAAACATGCTGCTTTTACGTTAACTAGTCTTACGCTTGTATCTTTTTTTTATCTTTGTTTGTATCATCGTTGTATCTTCGTTTGTATCTTTGCTTTTATCTTCGTTGTATCTTGGCTTGTATCTTCGTTTGTATCTTTGTTTTTATCTTTGTTCTTATCTTTGTTCTTATCTTTGTTTTTATCTTCGTTGTATCTTCGCTCGTTTTTTGCCACTTACTTCATCTAATGCACTGTTGCCCTTACACTTTAGGCTTTTTTATTTCCCCTTCTGCTTGGCTTCCATCGCTGCCTTCAGCAATTCACCAAGGTTAGAGCCACTGGCGCTTTCCGGCTTGCTGTACTGCTGGACCAGCTTCTGCTGCTCGCGTTTGTTGATATGCTTATGATCCTTATCCATTGTCTCCGTAATCCCGCAGCCGAGGCACTGCACATACATCCCTGCCTTGCCTTCCTTAAGCTCCATCTTCTTATGGCACTGCGGACAGCGGCGGTTCGACAGCTGCTTCTCCCCTGCCCGGGTATAGCCGCAGTCCTCTTTGGGACAGACCAGCAGCTTGCCGCGTTTGCTCTTCTTCTCCAGCATTCTTGTCCCGCATTCCGGACAATGGCTGTTAGAGACATTATGCGGCTTGTATTCCGCTGCGCTATTCTTGACCCCGGACACCAGCTCCTGGGCCATACTGCGGATGCCCTGCAGAAAAGGCTCCGGACGCCCTTGCCCGCGCGCGATCTTCTCCAGCTCCGATTCCCAGCGTGCCGTAAGCTCCGGAGTGCGCAGCTGTCCTGAGACCAGTCCGATCAGCTGCTTGCCTTTGCCGGTCGGATGCAGCAGATTACCCTGCCGCTCAATCGTATCCGAGCTGACCAGCTTCTCGATGATATCCGCACGGGTGGCCGGCGTACCGAGCCCGTACTTCTCCATCTGTGTCAGCAGTGAAGCTTCATTATAACGCTTCGGCGGCTGCGTCCGGCCGGGCTTGATGATGCAGCGCTCAATTTTCACGCTGTCGCCCTCCCGCAGCTCCGGCAGCTTCACGCTGCCCGCTGCAGGCTCATCGCCCGCGTTCTCATCCTCCTCATCCGAACTCATATCCCCGCCATAGACTTCGCGCCAGCCCGCGTCCTTAACAGTAGTGCCTTTAACCTGGAACGTTTCTCCGTCCACGTTCACCGTCACAGCCACTGCATCATAACGTGCCGGAGGATAGAACAGGCTGATGAACCGCCGTACAATCAGATCATACAGCTTCCGTTCTTCCGCACTTAATAGATTAAGCAATACCGTCTGCTCTGTTGGAATAATTGCGTGATGGTCACTGACCTTACTGTCGTCAACAATCCGTTTCGTAACCGGCAGCGGTTTGCGCAGTAGCGGTCTAGCGAGGGCCGCATACGGTCCGACTGCTACGCTGTCCAATCTTTCTTTTAGCGTACCCGTCATATCGGCAGTCAGGTAGCGGCTGTCCGTACGCGGATAAGTAACCAGCTTATGCTGTTCATACAGCTTTTGCAGCAGGCTTGAGGTTTGTTTGGCCGAAAAGCCAAATTTACGGTTTGCATCCCGCTGCAGCTCCGTCAGGTCATAGGCCAGCGGATGGGGTTCGCTTTTCTCGCTTTTGTGCACCTTGGTGATCCGTCCGCTGCGGCCGGTCAGCTTCTCCTTCAGGATACCTGTCTTGTCTCTATCAAAAATCCGGCCGTCCCCGCCCTGCGCACGCCATCCCGCCTGGAAATTGCCGAAATCGGCAGTCAGCTGATCATATTCCTGGGAACGGAAGCCCGTAATTTCATTTTCCCGGTCCATAATCATGCCAAGCGTAGGTGTCTGTACACGTCCTGCCGAGAGCGGCGCACCGAACTTACAGGTTAAGGCGCGCGTAATGTTCAGTCCGATCATCCAATCCGCCTCTGCACGGCAGCGGGCAGACTCATACAACCGGTCGAAGTCCTTGCCCGGACGAAGCGCGGCGAAGCCTTCCTTAATCGCCTTATCCGTCTGCGAGGAGATCCACAGCCGCTTGAACGGCTTTTTCCAGCCAGCCATATTCATGATCCAGCGTGCCAGCAGCTCACCCTCACGCGCAGCATCCGTCGCAACGATCAGCTCCTCAATATCCTGCCGTTTCATCAGCTGTTGTACCGCTTTGTATTGCTGGCTGGTCTCCCGCAGCACCTTAAGCTTGGCCTTCTCCGGAAGAATCGGCAAATCCTCCAATGCCCAGGTAGCATATTTATTGTTATAGTCCTCAGGCTCAGCCAGGCCAACCAGATGCCCCAGAGCCCAGGTAACCACATATTTCGGACCTTCCATATAGCTCTTTTGCTTATTTCCGCAGCCCAGCACCCGGGCAATCTCCCGGGCAACCGATGGCTTCTCCGCCAGTACCAGTACCTTCATAATTCTCTCCCCTCCATATCAACAATCTATTATACCACGGGATAAAAGACCGCAAATATCATCAGGCTGATTTCGCTTCATTTCAGATAAACTAGAATTATTCCCCAGCCGAAAGGAGTCACAGCCAATGCTCACAACAGAACCGTATAATGTTATATCAGTAGGTGTAGTATCCGTATCCGGATCACAGCACAACCTGCGTCTCGAGATTAAACCGCAATACAGACCTGCCTTGAAGGGGCTGGCTGATTTCAGCCACTGCCAGATTCTCTGGTGGATTCATGAATTTGCAGAAGATGCCTTCCGGCGTACTACGCAGATTGAGCCTCCATATGAGGCTCCGGTAACTGGTGTATTTGCCACACGATCTCCCGTACGCCCTAATCCTATTGGCCTTTCTGTTGCCGGAATTGTGTCCGTTGATGTTGAACAGGGAATTGTTGAGGTTACCGGACTGGATGCCTATCCAGGAACGCCTGTGCTCGATATCAAAGCCTATTTTCCTGCTACCGACCGTGTCCGTCATGTCAGAGTCCCTGTATGGGCTGCCTCCTGGGGGGAGTGGGCTCTAGAGTAAATTAGTACGAGGAGAGAGCTCATGACTAACTGCAAGCTTATTCTGCAAGCGATTGATTATATTGAATCGAATCTGAAGCAGCCATTGTCTGTCCTGACCCTCTCCAGAGTGAGCGGTTATTCGCTGTATCATTTTATCCGGCTGTTCCAGGGGGTTACCGGGCTGACACCCGGCGACTATATCGCAAGACGTCGAATTTCCGAGGCTGCACGTGAGATTCTGAGAAGTCCCGGGCGCACCTTTCAGGATATTTCGCTGGATTATTCTTTTAATGATTATGAGACCTTCACCCGTGCCTTCAAAAGATTGCTCCATACCACCCCCACCCGTATCCGCCAAAAATCAAATCCCGATATCCCTCTGCTGCTGCATCCTATACAGGGAATGGATCTGCCGCACTGGACTGTCCACAACACCGTATCTCCGGAAATCATTGAGCTCGGGGAAATCAGGCTCCAGGGACCATTTATTACCGCTAACAACGATCCATCTATTATAGGTACAGCTTGGGAACAGCTATTCAGCAGTATCTCCTCTATACCCGAACGTAAGCTTCCGGAGAGGTATTATCAGCTTAGCTATTGGCCGGATGATTATGAGGATAGCGGATTCTCTCTTCTCTGTGCCTGTGAGTTGAACGCCTCGTTGCCTTTACCACCTGGTACTAAGCTTCAGACAAACAGAGAAAACGCAGATAACAATCTCCCTGTCCACACCTTACCTCCGGCGAGGTATCTCCGATTCCTGCATAGAGGTCCCTCAGCAGAAGTCTCCGCTACATACAAATATATTTATGGCGTATTTTTGCCCGGAAGCGATTACCGCCTTAATCTCTCTTACGAATTTGAATACTACGGCAAAGACTATCTCGGACCAGATAATCCTAACTCGGTAAGTGAGATCTATATTCCTTTAACTTTGCTTTGAATACAAACAAGTCCGCCTCTGCAGAGCAGACGCGGACAAGTAAACTTCTCATTTTTCGAATTATTTCTCTGCCTTAAGGAATCACTATAGTGGTCTCAAGTTCTTTATAATAAGTTTTTACCCGTTCACCATTAGCATCCAGCAAAATATTCAGCTCACTATCAAATGTACATGTATACGGTCTGACCGTAATCGTCTTGGGAATTTGCGGGAGGGTATTGTACAGATTATCCAGAATAGGATGCTGAACTGCCTTGGCCATGGCATACCCCATCTGCCGGGGATTGATCACATTTCCGGCATCATCCACAAGCTCATAGAATACCTCAGTTGGAGCATATTCTCCTGTCTGCTCCGGCGAGGCAGGCACTTCCCCTTCACTGGTTACGATCAATCTTAGGGTAGCAGGCGTAATGTCCAGACTCTTCACTGTGTAATGGAAGGAGCCTTTGCTTGCCCCCTGACCTGGAGTAAGATTAATTACTCCCTCCGTTACTTTTTTCACCGTTACCTGGAACTCAAACGGCTCTGCGATCTGAGCAACCGGCACACTGATATCCACCTTGAATTCGTCTCCCAAAGCTGCAGTGTTCCGCAGTTCATTCAGCTCCAACAGAAGGGTTTGGGCTTGTCCCTCTACGTCACCTGTAGAAGAGGAGCCGAAGCTGATGGGCTCACCTGACACCTGAGTAACCACAGGCAGCCCCAGTAGCCCTTTGGTCGACTGATCAAAGTCATGGGTTTTGAAATCAGTAATCTCCGCCAGAACCCGTTCATCCATGATTCCCGCTCTCTCAAATCCAATGGCTAGCCGGGTACCGTCATAAAATACTTCTGTAACACTTAAAGTAACTCCATCCTTTGTAACGCTCATGTTAGGTGAAGTAGTCAAGCCCTTTTCCGCCGCCAATTTCAAACCTGGGTCGGTGTGCTTGAAAATACTGCTGAATACGGGGAATTGACTCAATGTATCGGCCCATACAGGGGAGATGAATCCTGCTGTTACTGTACCTAACCCGATCATTACGGCCACACATGCGGCTGCTAACGTCTTTTTAATCAATTTGCTGCCTCCTTTGATCTCCATATGCTCAATACGGTTCATAATTTGCTCATTGTAACTGTCCACAGGAAGCTGAACCTTTCCGATGCTGCTGCGAATCTGCTCCAACATTTGCTTCTCAGTTTGATTCTGCCACTTCTCCACGAGTGCATCCTCCTTCGTTCGCTTTTTGCTGGATCAGTTTTCTCCGGAGCCGTTCATACTTCTTGCGGAGAGCGGCCGAACTGCTCCCGGTTATCTGTGCAATTTCTTCGAAACTGTATTGTTCAATGACACGCAGGATCAACAAACTGCGCTCCTCCGAAGTTAGGTCTCCGAACATTCTATCCACAGGCGAATTGACTGGAGACTCAGGAGTTTCCCGCACCAGCTGCAATTTATAAAGTGACATTAACCGGCTGCGGCGCTTATGCCTGCGAAGCTGGTCCAGGCAATGATGATAAGCTACCTTATACAACCAGGCTGAAAAAGAGATACGCTTCTCATAACGCCCAAGCTCCTGATACACCTTCACAAATATATCCTGCACAGCATCCTCAGCTTCTTCACGGCTCCTCAAAATATAATAACAATACGTATATATTTGCCGTTCATATGCAGTAATCACTGAAGTAAAAGCATGCTTTTCACCAGCGCGCACCTTATGAATTGCTTCTTCGATCATATTTGGATTCACTTGGCCCCCGGGGTTGCCTTGCTCCAAAAGAATCACCTCCATTTTCCTTTTACACCTGTATAACGAATGCCAACTGCTTATTTGTGACAACCCAATAATTAGCTTTATATACGAAAAAAAGGCAGTTCTCTGAAAACAGAGTGGCTGCCATGAGAAGAAACTACATTTAAGACTGTTGTTGTTAAAGGTTTATCTCTCAAACCTTAGACATGCTTCAAAAAACACCTTGTCGCCGCCTTGGCCGCGTACATATATTCCTTCTTCAGTCCGCGAAGACCGTAAAAGGCTAATTTCCTCACCATACTGGGCTTCCTGCGCATAGGTTATGTGAAGACCGGTAAGCTCCAGCTCTTCCCATTCCTCCAAAGTCAGCGCATCGCAGCATAAATCTACATACCTTGCATTGTTAAGGTGCCCGTTATTATCGAGCCCGCTATACCTTACTTGATAGCGAAAGGCTTCCTGCAGAGAAAGATCAGCGGGAATCACTACTTTGTCCGGGAGGCTTCCGACCGAATCTTCCAAATAAGGCTCTACAGCAATGGGAAGGGCTGACGGACGAAGGATCTTCCGCTTATCCATGTCCACAAGCGCCCAGATTGAGCGTGCCTCCGCCAGTTCTACAGCATTACTATCAAAAATCCGATAATCCCGCTGCCAGAGCGCTCCTTTGTTTCCTTTACTCCAGGTACGCACATTAAGAAGCTCGTTAGGCGACGGTAAACGTCGAAGATCCAGATCGAGTGTGATAACCATCCAGCCCATTCTTGCATTAAGCATTGTATCAATACTTAGACCCAGGCTGCTTACAGCCGAATCCGCAGCACGCTGCATAATATCAAGAAGAAAAGATAGCTTGCCTCTTGACCGAAAATCAGTGTCACTTGCATGAACCATAAAATCCTCTGTCCACAAAAGGTTGCCGTGCTTGTCCATAACTTTACGCTCCTTTACGCATCCATCCACAATTCCCTCTGTTGTATCCACATTATCTAATACGATATCCACATGAATTGGGGAGTACTTGTTAAAAAATATAATCTATCCACATGTGTATAAGTTTTCATTTCTTTCTATTTACCACCGAATTATACACAAGCTATGCACAAAATTCACAACAAGTACCAAAAATAAGGCACTAAGTAATTGTAATACTATTCTCTAAAGGA
>NZ_WHOB01000081.1 GCF_013141775.1 Paenibacillus phytohabitans | reverse complement strand
GGGTACTGGGTTCACCAGCATCCAGGAGAGCATCGGCAGCCGGCAGTGTGGCCAACCAGCGCGAACCGGACGCACCGGCATTCGGAAGGAACGTCTACCGCCGCTGCTACGGATCCGCGCGCAGCCGGCAACCGATTTACCAGGGCAAGGCAGTTGCCGTGCTCCAGCAGGCGGGCCGGTGTACCCCCGGCGAGTTATCGATCGCTGCCCCGGCGGTAGCCAGGTAATGGAGCTCACCGGCATCCAGGGAGACCGGCTGCTGCTGCGGATCCGCGTGCAGCCGGAGACCATGAACCAGGGCGAGACCGTTACCGGGTCTTGTAGGCGGGTTGGTGGACCCCCGGCGAGTTATCGATCGCTGCATCGGCGGCAGCCGGGTACTGGGCTAACCGGCATCCAGGAGAGCACCGGCAGCAGCTGCGGAAGATCTGCGGATAGCAGTGTGGTCAGCCGGCGACCAATCAACCAGGGCGAGGCCGGTGCCGTGCTCCAGCAGGCGGACCGGTGGACCCCCGGCGAGTTATCGATCGATGCACCGGCGGCAGCCAGGTACTGGAGCTCACTGGCATCCAGGGAGACCGGCAGCAGGTGCGGTAGATCTGCAGCCGGCAGTGTGGCCAACAGGCGCGCCGGGCGCACGGGCCTCCGGAAGAACGCCTACCGCAGCAGCTGCGGATCCGCGCGCAGCCGGCGACCGCTTAACCAGGGCAAGGCAGTTGCCGTGCTCCTGCAGGCGCGCCGGTGGACCCCCGGTGAGTTATCGATCGCTGCCCGGCAGCCGGGTACTAGGTTCACCGACATCCAGGAGAGCACCGGCAGCAGCTGCAGTAGATCGGCAGCCGGCAGTGTGGACAATAGGCGCGCGCCGGGCGCACCGGCCACCGGAAGAACGTCTACCGCAGCAGCTGCGGATCCGCGCACAACCGGCAACCGATTAACCAGGGCAAGGCAGTTGCCGGGCTCCTGCAGGCGGGCCGGTGGCCCCTCGGTGAGTTATCGATCGCTGCCCCGGCGGCAGCTGGGTAATGGAGCTCACCGGCACCCAGGGAGACCGACAGCAGCGGCGGTAGATCTGCAGCCGGCAGTGTGGCCAACCGGCGAACTTTTATAAGGGGAGGAAATATGTAGATCATACTTCTATCATACTTTTTGAGTACGTTAGGTTAAAAAAACTGTGGTAATCTATTAGAGATGGATGGCGGGTCACCTTAATTAGGTGGCCTTTTTTTGTTCTTATAAGGAAAGGGTGATTTTTGTGGAGATGGCAGCAGAACTCAAGGATATCGAGATGACTTATGGAGAGATTGCAGCCACGCTTGCAGGACCATATAGGCTAAACAAAAAGGAACAGCGCTTACTCGCTTATTTGCTGGATGATAGCAAAAGTAGGAGGGTTGGTGATATCCGCAAAGCCCTAAAAACTACGTCCAGGACTTTACTCGGCAAGACAAGGCCAGAGCTAGAGAAGAAGATTGGGGCTGCTGGTTCAGAATCATGGAAAAGAAATCTGGAAGCTTCAATTAGATCCGGATCAGTGTCTAATCGAGAAGCACGTCAATGGGTTCTTTTGTTTTCAAGAAAGGGAGATACTCATTTTGAGAAAGCCCCTGCATCTGTTGCAGAAACATAATGTGCCGTTAAGACCAATTTAATACTAATTTTATTAGGAGGTGCTCTGATTTGAATGTTTTATTATATGGGTTAGTCCCTACTAGATTAAACTCTCCGAGTTTAAAAATCCGTAGTTGTAAATCTCTAGAAGAGCTAAAGGAGTTAACAGTGGTACTCAGTCCCGATTTATTATTAGTCGAAGAGTCTATGGCAGATGAAACAGTTTCTTTAATATTTGCTGAAGATGCTTTTTGCCCAATAATCGTGATTTGCACAGAAGATACAGTACAAAAAACAAGATATTGGAGTGCTCAAGGAGCAACATCCGTATGGACCCTTTTAGATTGGGAGGATAAATTATCTGAACATCAGAGCCCACATCATGTTAATACTTTAGAAAAAGAAGAAACATCGATTCTTAGTAATCGATCTGTAATCAGTGATATCGATGAGGAGACAATTGTAATTGCTGTGGGTGGAATTTGTGAAGGGGCTGGATCAACACACACTGCATTACTTATATCTAATTTTCTAGCAAGAACTTTCAAAACAAAGGTCGCTTTGTGGGAAGGGGGGAACAGGCCATGTTTCAGATACTTAGAATATATTCAGCGTGGTGAGGTTAATAAAAAATCGCGTTTTGAAATTAATGATGTCACCTATTTTTCAGGGATACCGTCAGAGTTAGCGGAAGCTGCTACAGACAGTTTCCGTTTTTTTGTTATGGATTTAGGCAGTCTAAATACGGATGCACACTTTAAATTATTTAATAAAGCCAAAATTCCGATTCTTTGTGCTTCAGGCGCTGAATGGCGGATGGTTGAGTTGCTGCAGTTTTGTCAGAAACATTCAACCACTCGTCAAGATAGATGGAAAATTGTACTGCCTCTCGCAAATGAAAATAGTCGAGAAGAGACAGCGGATTGTTTGAAAGATCGTTTGGTGTTCTCTATTCCGCCGCATTCAGATGTATACAAACAACAACAAGATAGCGATCAAATGTTGGAAGGCATATTATCGTCTGTGATTCATGGAAGAAAGGTAAAGAAAAAGTTTGGTTTTTTTTAAGGGGGGAGGATATGTTAAAAAAGATACGCTTTCAACCGATTAAAGATATTTTTATGGATAATTATATAGGGTTTGAGTCTACAGTTTGCGGGGAGAACGGAGAATCAGCATCTCAGTTATTTGATTTTTTTGTTGGAGAACTGGCTAGTTTTGATCAATGGGCGATCAGAGAATCATTAAATAGAGGGTTACCCTTCTTAAAATCCGATCAAAAATTATTTATAAATATTCACTCTGAAACTCTTGAACATGGGGGAGACCTTATACCTGATGTAGACCCAAACAAAGTAATTATTGAATTATCTGAGGTTACAGAAATCACGAGTTCTGTGCGCCATTCATTGCAAAATCTTTCAAATCGTGGATTTCAGTTTGCTATAGATGATTTTGGTGTCAGATGCTCAAATATTAATAGACTTACTTTAGATTGGTTTAAGCCCTCATGGATAAAGTTAGATCGAACAATAATAGAACATGTGGATATAAATCCTCGTGTGGAAACCATTGTTAAATACACTCTTGATATGTGCGCTGAATTGGGGATAGAGGTTGTTGCAGAGGGGGTTGAAACACATAATCAATTACTGAAGTTGATGCAAATAGGAGTACGTTTTGCACAAGGATATTACTTAGGAAGACCTGAAGATCCGAGAATAATAACCAATCTAAACAGACTCCAAGGTACCCATACTTGTTAAGATTACTATTTAACTCTTAAAAAAACTCCAAATGGATGAAGATATGCGGGTACCTGCTACTAGGTGGAGTTTTTTTTAATGGGGTGAAGTTCTATAAAGAGAGGGTGTAATGAATGCTTTGCTATGTGAAAAACAACTGTATTTCCCAAGTTGAAAACATTGGGGCTGAGTCGCTTAGAAAGCTAATTAAAGATAGAACAATTATTATTCCTCCTTTACCTATAACGAATGAATATGTAACTGGGAAGTTCTTTGAACTTGAAGATAATCCTGAATACACAAAAATCGAATTATCAATATAATTACCCGCGCATGGAATGACTCTTATCTTCCAATAAACATGAGAAGCGAGGTTTGTAATGTTTCTTCTAATTTAATATTAAAGCATAGTCGAAATACGTGAACTGCTTCAAGTGAAGAAGCGGTATTTTATGCCGTCCTTGAAAGGAGGTGAATTCAAAATGAATCGACAAGGACATATCGGATTAGCCATTTTGGCAGGTTCAGCAATGCTCTATGTTACGCCAGACCTTTCTATAATGCCTGCTGCCGTATTAATTTCCGCTGCAGGTGCTGGCGGTCTGCTGCCTGATCTGGACCATAAGACCAGCACCATCAGCAATAAACTGCAGTTCTCGGCAAGGAAGCGTAAGCAACTGAAGGGGTTATCCATTTTGTCGCTAGGTATGGGAATATTGTGGTTTGTACTGCAACAGCCGATGCCCTGGATATGGATAGCTGCAGGCCTGATCATTTCCTTAGCCTCTCGACTACGTTCGCTCATCCTAAGTGGACTTGGACTGCTGCTACTTATTGGACACGAATGGTACAGCCTACATTGGCTCACGCTACTTGCTGGCGTTGCCTTGCTGATAATGCCTTTCGTTAAGCACCGCGGAATCATCCATAGTCCAGAGTTTGCGGGTATCTTGAGTCTAGGAATAGTATCATTTACCGCGACACAGCCGGTTCTGTTTCAGGCGCTCGGCTTAGGCTTGCTGGCAGGGTGGTGGTCACATTTGGCGGGGGATGCCGTCACGGTGGAAGGAATTCGTTCCGTTCTCCTGCCACGGCTTAAGGTGGCGCTGAATCTGCTGCGAAATGGCGGGGCTGCCGAGCGGTGGATCGCAAGAAGTTGCTGGCTCTGCAGTATTGCACTTTGGTTGATGATATTCTATTGAAACAGAAGGGAAGAGGAAAATGAAAATAAAAACGACCGGGACCCTTGTCATGATGGTCCTGTTTAGCATGTTCATGTTGCCACTATTGGCGTACGCCGATGATAATAATCCAATCACCAAGATCAAAGAGAAAATGAAATTTAACTGGAAGGTGCTTGACGGTCTAGACTTTGTGTTTACCCCGATTGGCCTCGTGATCTCCCTACTAACAATTGCCACGCTAGTATTTGTAATAATCAAAGTGATCATCAAGCTGGTTAAGATCAGTACCGGTAAAGGTACAATTAAGGACAAATGGTTCTGGATTGAAGCAGGCCTCCTTGTATTTATCGTGTTCCTGTTCATCAGCGGCGCGTTCTTCAGTTTCCTGGAAAATATATACAATTGGACATCCACACAGGATCTTGGAGGTGATAAGACAGCCTTGTGGACCTTGCCAGATTTTCGCAAGTTAAGGGGCTAATTTAGGAATGGACAACGATTATATCTCAAAAATGAAAAAAATGTATAAAGTTGATCCAAGTGTGGTGGACGACATGAACTGGTTTTTGGTCCTGGCGGGAGCTGTAGGGACGATACTTTGTGTCCTCGCCTTTGCCTACTGGTTGATACGATTTTTTATGTTTCTGCTTGCGGTCAGCCGGGGAGCAAAGAGCCTAAAGGATACAACATTCTGGAAACGGATGGCGGTGGCACTGGGGTTGATTCTACTATTCATGACCGGATCGGTATTTACCCTGCTGTCACAGTTCTACGATTACATGGCGATTTGGGGGTGGGGAGGTTGAGACAACGATTTCGGGTGCTGGTAGTTCTACTGCTACTTATGCTGGGTTTCACGAACAATCTGCTGACCGTAACGGTACAAGCATCAACCAATCAGCCCATTTTAAATCAAGCGGATGCAAAAATAGCATCTGCTATGCCCATACCGACAACGGCTCCCTCTACTTCGGGGGGAACTTCTGAGCGGGAAACGAGCTGGTACATTCCCAGTTGGGTAGATGATATGATTCAAAAAGTTGATGATATGATCCAGTCGTTCAAGGATCTCATGTCCGGCAAGCTGATCAAGGATGCAATTGAAGGACTTATAGTTCTGCTGGTAGATGAGTTGATGTCTCCACTCTATGATGCCTTTGCTAAAAGCTACTTGTTTACACCGCAAATAGCGGAAATAGCTATGGTGCAGTCAGGCTGGTCGCTATTTATGATCATTGGCCTGGTGCTGTTGTTTATCGGGATTTCGTGGTTAACCTTTAAAATTATTCAAGGCAAAAAGGACCTGGGCAGTTTGCTCAAGGTCTTTTTAGTTTGCTTTGTCGCCACGTATTTCTCGCTCACGGCACTGAATATCGCCAATGTCGGCATCAACTGGATCTCCAGCAAGATGTTTGAGGGTATTATCGGTACCAGCGGTATTACCTATGAGGGCTTAGATGGCCAGCAGATTTTGAAAGCGATGATTGTCGGTGCTGATGGAATTACTGATGCCGCTTATGCAGCCCAAACCCTAGGTGAACTGACCGTATCTACCAGCGGCGGGATTTTTAATCTGCTCAGTTATTTGTTACTGGTCGTTTTGCCCCTATATCTGGTTGCCGTAATCAAGACGCTGGTGCTCATCTTTATGGCAATATTGGTCAATCTGTGGATTACCCAATCAGCCTATACCGGTAAAATGGAAACGCTGCTCGGGTTTGCTAATCTGTATCTGCGGACGCTACTTGTCGGTCTGGTCTGCGGCTTACATTGGGCGATATTTGTGAAAATGCAGACGGATTACGGCGAAGGAGAAGGGTTTTGTGCTGCTTTAGGTATACCTCCCATCATCTTTGCGATTCTCAGTGCGCTTGCGTTACTCGTGTTCTTCTTCTTTTTCTGGTTGAAGCCTCTCATAAAAGCTGTGCAGCATCCGGTGAGCTTGAACGGAGCGCAGGTTCTCGATTCAATGGGTCGATGGGGAGAACGAAGTTCGACATCTCTGGATTCTATTGGCAAGCGGATGGGCTCTGAAGGCGTGCAGAAGAAAGCTCTGAGCATGCAGGATGCCAGCAAACGGATGCAGCAAGCAGCAGATCGTATGCGTACTCAGCGCAGCGTAGGCAAAGACAAGCTAGTCTCGACACTTAGCGGCGGGCTGTCTGAATCGGTGCAGGGTATCGCCTATCATGAGCCGGATGAATGGCTTCAAGAGGGCGGTCAGATCCATGTGGAGGCTCTGCATGAGCTGGCGCTTGGAGAGTCGGAAATCAAATCCTCGGCGCTGAATATTTCAGAAGTTCTGGGAGACGAAGGATTCCGGAGCGTATCCTTGCTGAAGGCTCCTGTGGCCCAGCGTAAACTGCTGACGGAGAAGTTAAGTACCCTGAAGAAGGAATACCAGGAAGATGTACAGTGGGATGAGCGCACGGGTGAATTGATCCTGGCCGGTCCTACCCTCGATATGCTGCCGCAGCTGGAGCAGGAAGGATTCGATATCTCTGCGGTACGTGAGGGCATGTACAAGGATGGAGCCTTTGTGGATCTGAATAATACACCGAAGATTTCAATGCTGACCGACTCCTCGGAAGCGGAGCACGCTGCAGAACAGATTAAAGAAGCCTTACCGCTCTATACACAGGCGAAGCTGCCCCAAGGCAAAGCCTCTTCGGCCTACCATGCGCTGCAGGAACGGGCCGATGAATACCCATGGGTCAAGGAGCTGCTGTTGGAGCAGGATGTGTTATGGTTGCCAGATGGTGACTTGGAAGAGGCTACTGAAGTGCTGGAGGGGATGATGGCTCAAACCACCCGCAAAATCCGGTATAACTTCCCGCGTCATTCCCAGTTTGCGGCCAATATGCTGGAGTCCTGGGAACGAACTGGTACATCGGAGGGACTGGCGGAAGTACTTGAACTTTCAAATGATGAGTCCCATGTCTATGTTCCCGAGGAGCATCTAAACGAATTCCAAAAGGCCTATGACCAATACCGGAAAGGACGCACACCATACTGGCGTGCGAAAGACGGAGCGGTCTATGTCATTAAGGACCGGGTTCCGGTCAACTTTGGACAGCCGCCGCTGGATGGACTGGATATGGGGAGCTTTGAAAAACTGCAAAAGGATATGATGCACCGACATGAGCAGAAGCAGATAAAAGAGAACCTGGATGCAAAATTGCCAGTATCCCCAACAAAATCGAAAGCGTCCGAAAAACCGGCTAATAAAGGGCAGGTGAAATAAATGGATCAGGATCAACAGGAACGGGAAGATGAACTGCTGCGAGCTAGTTTTATGGGCGATATACGTGAGGATGTGGAATTTCTAGGATTGTCGTTGAAAGATATCGGCTGGATTGTAGGAACTACGCTGGTGATCGGGGGCTTTCCCTTTTTGCTTCCGTTCCCGGTATTGTTCAAAATGACCTGGATTGTGGCGACCTTTATGATTAGTACACTGGGGCAGTGGTTGAAATGGCCGTATCGTCTGAAGCGCTATATGCATGATGCACAGCAAAAAAAGGAAGGATCCGGGGAAGACCTCGGTTCCTTCCTTGGCTTGGAGGAAGATGGCTGGCTTTACCGTAGCGGGAAGACCTTGCATGTGGTGTCTTCGTTATCGGCATCCCCTTGGAAAACAGCGGTGTATGCGCAGAAACGAACACGGATTGGTGGGTTTGAACAATTTCTGCGTGCAATGATACAGGAAGGATTTTCTGCTCAAATTTCAGCAGAACAAATCCCAGATGTCCGCCGGGAGTTGTGGAATCAGAAACGAAACCGCCCCTCAGCGAGTCAAGGTATTCAAAATATGAAACTAAACCGCATCCGGATGTGGGAAGGGTTGGCCCAACAGGGCAAGGCGCTACGCAGTGAATATACATTGACCCTCACAACCTTCGAATCGAAGATTAAGGTTAGGGAACGTGCCGATGAACCGGCAGACATGAATCAGGAGGAGCTGAAGCGATTTCGCCTGTTGAGCGAACTGCAGGAGAAAAAGGATCGGGTGTTGAACACGCTCACGGCTCAAGGGGGCCATAGCACCTCGCTGTTATCCGGATTTTCATTGCCGGAGATCCTGGGTCGGTGGTGGGACCGTACTGCGTGGGAGGATTGGAAAATGAATGAAGGCACCTGGGAGGAACCGAGCTTTATTGAAGAGTTTGCGGAGGAGCAACCGGATCCACAGGAGGCTCGCTCGCTATTCAGTCCCTTGCTAGTTAAAGAGATTTTGAACAAATCTAGGAAAGAAGAATCGGAGGGCGTGGGAAATCCTGTTATGGAGAACGAAGCGGAATCTACACCTTTAGTGATTGAGGAAGTGATATCGGAAACAAGAGACTTCAGCATGCTAAAGCTCCGCAGAGGGAGTATTTTCAAGTGCCTGCAAATGGGAAACCAAGGAGTCCGCAGCCTGCGGACAATGTGGAATAAGATAGCACTACCCCTTTTCAGTAAGTGGTTCCGGTCTTTTCATTTGGAGTGCCAGAAATTTCGGACAAGAAAACCGGGGAATTCTGATAATTCTGTAGAACTCACTTTGGAGGCTATAGGTGGCGTAGACGAACGAAAGACCATACTCCCGCAAGCTGAAATCCAGTCTAAAGGACTTTTAGGGGTTGTACTGTTAACCTCTCCCATACCGAGTGGCAAGTCTTTTCTGGTTGCGAATCTTGGGGTGGCGACAAGTTTATCTGGTACTACAGTGAGCATCGTAGATCTATCTCCGGATCAGGGGACCCGAACGCTGCTGAATCCTCTGCAGCAACCTTCGGAACTGGACGGATGGGACATTTGGTCTGGGAAAGCAGCAGACTGGCTACTGTTTACACCCTCACGTTATCCTGCCTTGCTGGAAGTGAAACAACTGCTTAATAACCGGGTAGCGGAAGATGGGCTAGTCATTGCCGAGATCCCTTGGGATTACCCTGATCGAGAAGCACTGATGCAGTGCTATCATTCAATTGTGGTTCTCGATGTCGATTACCATCATTGGCTGCGATTTGCAGAGGCAGCTCCGAATTGGGAAGGGGAAATCTGGTTGAATCAGAGTACCCCAGAAATGTCCCACAGAATGGCATCCTTACTTAAGGGAAAATATCAGAAGGTGTTTGCAGCAGTCTATCCCTATTTCCCAGCGGCAGCACTGGGTTTGTTTCAGGGCAGGACTTTAGCACTTGATCCCGATATACGTAGCTTACTGAACGTACACCGAAATAGAGAGGAGACCACCCATGAGCCTACTCAAACATACGAAACGGTTAGTTAAACACTGGAAGAAACAGCCCCGGCAACTGGTGGTCAACATGGTGGACGGAAAAGATGGGAAGACCGGTCATTACGTACGTGTGCTCATGGTTCAGGAGTATCCGCCGGAGATCATTGCTGGGTACCTGGATCATCTAGATGGCATCGTTACGCATACCGGAGCCACCTTACGAAAGACGATCCGGTATGCAAAAAGCGATATTAAATTCAATACAAAAATGAAATACAAGCTGAACCGGCTTACAGCCAGTATTAATGATCAGAGTGAAACTGATCCGGCGCGGAATGCAGAGATTGCTGCGAAGGAGACTATCTTGGCCTTGCGGGATTCCACGCTGTCCAATGATCACAAGCTGGTCGAAGTACAGACCTTCTTAACAATATCCGCACCGAAGCTGCACCAGATAGAGGCGGCAGAGGCAGGGCTGAAGCTGTGGTTCGATAACATGTCCGGGAAACTGAATGAACTGAAGCGTGAGCAGCAAGAGGCGATGCGGCAAACTGCCCCGGCCTTTGACCCCTACAGTGATCATAGTGAATTTTTCAACAAGACCCATTATGGGCGGGTTACGACAGATTCTGTTGCAGCACGCACCTATCCCATGACCCGAGGCTCGTTCTCGGATAGCGAAGGACTCTATTTTGGTCGCCGGACCGAGGACGGCGGCTTTTGTTTTGTGAATTTGTGTGATCCAGATGATCCCCGGGCGCAGAACGTGACCGTGTTCGGCAAGACCGGCGAAGGCAAAAGTTACTTTTTGAAGGCGCTGGTGGTCTCGCTGCTGGAAGAGGGTGTGCATGTATTTGTCTTTGACCTGGACGGTGAATGGCGGGAGCTTTGTGCGTATGTGGGTGGTGTCTATATTGATCATACCACCGAAGAAGGACGCTATTTTGAACCGCTGACAATCATGCCAGCCATCACGGAGATTGACGAGGAATGTGCGCAGTATAATCGCTCCCGGTACAAGATGGCAGAGAAAAGCGGCGTGCGTACCTTCTCGCTGCTTGGGGAGAATTTAACTCGCCCAGAAATCTTTGAAGTGGGGGAAGCCATTCGTAGAGTCTACCGTACTGCAGGGATTGTGAAGAAGCAGCCGGAAACCTGGAATGCCCCCACCGGACCGAAGCCGACGATTCATGCGGTATTCTGGGAAATCGAACAGGCTGCTCACAGTAATGCCGATGCCAAAAGCTTGTACGACAAAATCAAAATCTATTTCATCGGGATCTACGATGATATTTTCCAAATCGAAGAGGCCTCCAGCTTTGATCACAAAGCTCCTCTGGTTGTCTACCGGGTCGGCTCCGGCGAGGAGGACGAGTCCAAGAAGGATGAATCGGCCAAGCAAGCACAGATCAAGATGTCGATGGCCTTTGAACAGGTCAATGCCAACATTCATCTGCTCAAAATTGCCGGTGCCGACTTTTCTGCCGTGCTGGTAGACGAAGGTCAGCGGCAACTGCAAAATCCGGAGCTGCGCAGTTATGTCTTCACCTGGTACACGGCGATTCGCAAGCAGAACGGCATGATGATCCTGGCAGGCAACTCCCCGGCCATTATGCTGGATACCGCTGCCGGGGTAGGCATGTGGGAGAACACCAGCGTGCGTGTGTACTTTTACATGGAGCAATCGGCGGTACGTTTACTCTCCTCCCACGCGGATCTGCCACCTGAGATTCAGGA
>NZ_WHOB01000080.1 GCF_013141775.1 Paenibacillus phytohabitans | reverse complement strand
GGCACGGACGAACAGAACTATCCGCTGTACTGGCAGGCGCGGGCCCGGAAGAATCCGGTGCAGTTCGAAGCGTTCGACAGCCTGAACAACCAGCTGCCGGATGAATACAAGATCCAGAATATTCTGGGGCTGGCACCGTACATGCCGGAATATGCGAAGAACAACCTGCAGCTGGAATCGATGGCTGGCGACTATACCATTAAGCTGATTGCCGGAGCGGATACGCTGGACGGACTGGCAGATTTCCAGGCCAAGTATAAGGCCGCCGGAGAAGAAGCGAGTGCGAAGGAAATCAATGACTGGTATGCAACCTTAAGCAAATAAACCAGAGGAGCGGCAGCTTGCAGTCCGGGAGTCTGCCGCTTTCTTACAAGGCTTAGATAATTACGCGTATGAGCTTGAGCAGCAGTGAGTCAAGCTGAAACGAATATCAGATTAAACTACCAGCATAGAAGGGCAGTGATTATATGAAATTCATGAAGAGGCTGAAACAGACCATTGCCGTGCTCAGTACCGTTGTTCTGCTGGCCGCTCCGTTTCCGGGGCATTCCGCCATTGCAGCGGCGGAGGGTGAGCTTGCAGCTCATGGCGGCACACACATTCTGCAAGCTGCGCTTAAGGCAGGGGCAACCGATTGGGCCTATACGGAGCAAACGGTCTCCGGAATAACGGCCAATACCGCCTATACCTTCGGCGTCTGGGTAAAAGGCAGCGGGATCGTCACGCTGAAGCTGTCGTCGGGCGGTTCGACGGTAGCTTACACCCGGCCTGTCGCAAGCGGGGAATGGACATACCAGTCGATAGATTTCAATTCCGGTACGAGATCAGGGGCCATGGTCTTCTCCATTGTGGACAGCGCGGGAACCGCCTTCCCGCAGAGCCAGGCCGCCGGAATGATGGTTCTGGACGATGCTTTTCTGGGGCTGACCGGCTCCACAGTCAACTTGCTACAGAACGCGGGCTTTGAGCAAGGCTTCAGCGGCTGGAACAAATACGAGAAGGATGTCTTTACTGTAACGGAAGCTGCTCCGGGGGAGGAACCTGCCCAGCCCACAGAGCCGCCGGTTAACACAACGGTATATACAGGAACCCACTCGCTGAAGGCGGACCTTCAGGGCAAAACAAGCGGCTGGGCTTATGCTACCCAGAAGGTCACGGGCATAACCCAGGGTACAGTATATGAGCTGGGCATGTGGGTGAAGGGCGGCGGGGCCGCCACGCTGAAGCTGTCCAAGGGCTCAAGTTCTGGAAGCGCTTCACAGTATGTACGCCAAAAAGCGACCGGCAGCTGGGTCTACTGGACAGCGGATTATACCGCCACCTCAGCCGAGGATCTGTATGTATCCATCTATGACAGCGCCGTCTTCTCCGGCTCGGGCTTCACGCAGGCGGAAGCGGCGGGCACCATGTACATTGACGATGTATTTTTTGGAGTCAAAGGTACGGCGTCCAATCTGCTGCTGAATCCGGGCTTTGAGGCTACAAGCGGACTTACGAATTGGACGGTTGCGAATAACAGCTCGCCAGTTGTGTTCGCCGTTACAGAGGGAACCCCGGAGAACGGTACACCGGTTCCGAGCAGCACACCGAATCCGAGCAGCACGGCGGCTCCGAGCAGTACGCCGGTCCAGACAAGTACACCCACCCCGGCTGCAACAGCAACTCCGGCAAGTACACCAACTCCAGCACCAACCGTAACACCAACGGTAACACCAACCTCATCCGGCTCACCGCTCCCGAGCGCACCGGTGGATGCAGCGAATATACACAGCGGCAACCGTTCGATGCAAGCGGTAACCAAGGGGAAGAAATCCGACTGGAAAACGGTCACGCAGACGGTGAGCGGAATTACCGCGAATACGGATTACACCTTCGGGCTGTGGATGAAGGGCAGCGGTGCCGTCACGGTGAAGACGGCCAAGAGCAGCGGAGAGAATCTCCAGTTCATCAGACCTAAGGCTACAGGCACCTGGACTTATGTAACTACCAGCTTTAACTCCGGCACGTATTCCGGCTCGCTTGTTTTCTCGATCTCGGACAGTGCGGGAAGTGCTCTGCCCGAAGCGGAAGCGGCGGGAACGATGTATATTGACGATGTCTTCTTCGGATTAACCGGCGGCGCCAATCTGCTGCTGAACAGCGGCTTTGAGCAGCAGCTCAAATATTGGGGAGGCGATAAGGGAACGGTCTTTACACGGTATCCCAACCAATCGGATAATCCCCCGGCCGAGCAATATGAGGGCATTAACAATCTGGGCGTGTATGCCTGGGACCGGAACCCGGACGGGGTAACCGATTTCGGAGACTGGGTTGGCCGGACGCCGTATCTGGCGGAGGATTTCCTGGAGCAGAATACATGGTCCGATCTTGAAGGCGGCAACCGCCTGGCTGCCTGGCAGAATACACCTTATGCCGGCAGTATGCTGTGGGCGGCATATCCGTTCCCTAAATCGGGCGGAAGCCTGGCAGAGGCGGCAAGCGGAGCCTATAACGGGCATTACCGGAAGCTCGGGGAGAATCTGATTGCCTCCGGCATGGCGAATGCGACGATCCGCTTCGGGCATGAGTTCAACGGCGGCTGGTATGTATGGTCGGTCGGAAATGCCAATGATCCGGACCATCTGCAGAAAACCGAGGATTTCGCGGAAAGCTTCCGCCAGTTCGTTAACACGCTGCGCAGCATTCCGGGGCAGCAGTTCAAATTCGTCTGGAATCCGGCCACCGCAATCTGGGGCGTAGACCTGGAAGCGGCCTTCCCGGGCAGAGACTATGTGGATTTCATCGGGATCGACCACTATGACCAGACCTGGACACAAAGCGGCGGGACACCGATATACGGGACGGCCTACCAGAACGCCGATCCAGCCGAACGGTTAAGAAGACAACAGCTGGCCTGGACGGCCGAGGTGAATGACGGCAACTGGGGACTGAATATGATTGCCTCCTTCGCCGAAGATCAAGGGGTTCCGCTTGCACTCTGCGAATGGGGGCTGGCTGCCCGGTCAGACGGAATGGGCGGGGCGGATAATCCTTATTTCATCCAGCAGATGCATGAGTGGATCGAGAACAACAATGTGGCCTGGCATGTGTACTTCAACGTCTCGGCCAGCGACGGCGACCATGATCTGTATGACACGGTAGCTTTCCCGCAGTCCTCGGCCAAATTCAGCGAGCTGTGGAACCCGGCCGGAGCGCCGGATACATCCCCGGCCATTGAGCCTGCGGATATCCCCGGCATCAGCGGGCCGTATGTCCGGATCGAAGGCGAAGACGGCATCCTGACCGGTAGCGTCAACAAGCTTCACGGTGATCCATGGGCATCCGGTGGAGAATTCGCTGTGATGTACAAATCGGTCAACGCGCTTACCTTCACCAATGCGAACCGGGCGGATAACGGGCTTGCCATTGTCTATCAGGGCTGGCAGTCGGACCAGAAAGCTTCTCTCTACGTCAACGGCGTTCTGGTCAAAGCGGGTATCCTGTTCCCGCAGCACGGGCGCTCCTGGTCGCACAGCTACGGCTCTGTCGTCATTCCTGACGTACAGATCCCTCAGGGAGCTACCGTCAAGCTGCAGATCAATCCAAGCGATGAGCTGGACAACTTCGATAACTTCAAGGTCGACTATATTCTGCTGCTGGGAGCAACGGGGACTTATGTCCCCGGCGATCCCGCCGATCTCGAAGACGGTTCCCAGGCGGTGAGCGTGCCTTCGCGGACCTCCTTCACCCGCAGCGGGGTATGGGCGCTCACGGCCAATGTGAAAGGCACCGGGGACACCAACGGTTCCAGTTATAGTACGCAGCCTGTGCTTACCGCAGGCAAGAGCTATACCTTCGGCGCCTGGATCAAGGGCTCCGGCAAGATGGCATTGGTCATTCAGAATACAACGAGCTGGGCGGAGGTGCTTGTGAAGCCCTTCCAGGCCACGGCTGACTGGCAGTATGTCTCGGCCACGTACACGCCTTCCGCCACCGGCCCGTACAACATCAAGCTGGGAGACAGGGACACCAGCGGCAATGCGGGCCGGATCTATATTGACGATGTGAAGCTGGCGGGAACGGAGGACGGGGCTGCCGTAATCGATGAGAATTTCGAGGACGGCGGAACCCATTGGTGGAATCCTGCGAATTTCACGATGACGGATTACTCGCGTAATGCAGGCAGCGCAGATGCCCATAGCGGCAGCTGGGCGCTGAAGGCCAGCAGCGGCGGGGAAGCGGCAGGAGTGGAGACAGCCTTCTCCCAGGCGCTGCACCTGAAGGGCGGCGAAGCGTATACCTTCAAGTTCTGGGCGAAGGGAAGCGGCGATGTCTCGGTACAGCTGCAGAATAAGGATAACCAGCTGCTGCTGGCCGATGAGAGCTTCGCGGTGGCTTCTGCGGGTGTCTGGGAAGAACACAGCTTCACCGTGCAGCCGGCGGCAAGCGGTGACTATACCCTGAAGCTGGAGAGCGGAAGCAGCGGCGGGGTACTGTACCTAGACGATCTGCTGCTGAACGCCGCAGGCAACAATAATCTGCTGGCGAATCCCGATTTCGAGCTGGGGACGGGATACTGGCAGGAGAATGCCGCATTCGCCGTCCTGAATGCGAATGAACTGCATTTGGCGGATGGGCTGATCGACGGGCTGGACAGCCTGGACAAGGTGAAGGAAACCGCCAATATCAAGATCGACAACGCCAATACAGCCTGGTATGGCGGAGATTCCGCGCGGGCTGTCCAGGCCGGGGCGGGCGGCGGCTATCTTCTGTACGAGCTGCCGTCCGGCATCACCTCCGTTTCTATCACCCTCTATGAAGATGAAGCCAATACGCCAAAGGGGATAGCCGCTTCCGTGTCTGACGGAAGCGGTTTTGAGCCTCTGGCCCTGACCGCCGACACGTATGCCAATGCCGGGAAGACGAATCTTCCGCTCACCGTCTACCAGAGCTATGGCGTTCCGGCAGGCATGACCCTGCTTAAGATCGCCATTCCGGACAGCAGTGGCGCCGGGACTGTGCAGCTGTCGGAGGTTGCCATTAATGCTGTCGCGGCTCCGGTGACGGCAGCGCCGGGAGCCGGGGAGATGACTCCCGGGCAAGCCGTAACGCTCGCCACAAGCGAGAGTGGCGGGAATATTTACTATACGCTCACGGGAAGCGAGGCGAAGCTTCTCTATACCGGGCCGGTCACCCTGGACCACTCCACCACACTGACCGCCTGGACGGAAGCTGCGGGCAAGCGCAAGAGCATCACCCGTTCGTTCGCTTATGTGAACACGGAAGAGATTGTGGTCGATGCCTACGGGCAGATCCGCACGGCCGAGTTCCCGGGCAAGATTCATAACGACGCGGAATTCGCCGGGGCTACGCTTGCCGATCAGGCCTATACGGACGGACTTACCGCTCCGGCAGACCGGGATGCTTACGGCGGACTGGCCGGAAGCCAGGCAACCTATCATTTAATGCAGACCGGATACTTCCATATTGAACAGCTGAACGGGAAATCTGTCATGGTCGATCCGCTCGGCAATCTGTATTTCAACCTGGCTGTGAACGGCACGGGATATGTGGATGAGACCTTCACGGTCGTGAACGGGCGCGAGAACGTCTATGAATGGCTGCCGGCGAAGACCGGACAGTTCCAGAGCGCCTATGACGGCAGCGGGAACTTCTCCTTCTTTGTGGCGAATCAGATCCGGCGGACCGGACAGCCCTTCAGCCAGACCCAGTATTCCGCGGACAGCGTGGATTTCGTGAAGTCGCTGGGCTTCACCGGACTCGGCGCCTGGTCCAAGGCCAGCGGCATGCCTTATGTGGACTGGCTGCCTATGCCGAACCTGAAGATCGGGGACAGCGGCTTATTCGATATCTTCCACCCCGATATGCTGAACCAGCTGGATGAGAGATTCAGTGCGCTCGGGGCCAATACCGGTAATCAGCAGCTGATCGGCTATATGTTCGCCAACGAGCTTCCTTACAACAAGCTGAAGTCCGCCGTTCCGGCGGCGAATGCCTCGACCGGCAGCAAGGTCAGGCTGGTGGAGATGCTCGCGGAGGAATACGGAACGATTGACAGCTTCAATACCGCCTGGGCGATGAACGCCGCCAGCTTCGAGGCGCTGAAGAACACCTCCTTTGCCGCCAAGACAGAGCTGGCTACGCAGGATATGGACCATTTTACAGCGCTGTATCTGGATGAGCTCTACAAGCAGATTGCCTATTACACCAAGAAGTATGACCCGAATCATCTGGCTATGGGTGACCGGTGGCTGGCCGGTGTGATGAATGACAGCAAGCTCCGGGAAGCCCTGGCTCAGTACGCGGGCAAATATATGGATGTGCTGACTTACAATTATTATACCTATGACTTGAACCTGGACATGCTGAAGCATCTGTACGATCTGGCTGGGGGAACGCCGTTTATCATGACGGAGTTCCATTACGGCGATCCGACCACCGGCCTGACGTTCGCGGCCCGGATGGCCGAGAATGAGCAGGACAAAGGGCTGATGTACAGCAACTACGTGGAGCAGGCGGCAGCTTCAGGCATCATTGTCGGCGCCGACTGGTTCACCTATCTGGACCAGGCGCCTACGGGAAGATGGTTCCAGGGGCTGAACGGCGAAGCCGGTGCCATCGGGCTGATCAATGTTGCGGGGCGGCCGTATCAGGACTTCCTTGAGTCGGTGTCCGGAACCAATAGCAAGATCTATGACATCCTGCTCGGCAACACGCCGCCGTATGACCATGTGTTCAAGCCGGGACAGACCGAGCGGACTTCGGATAAGGTATTGTCTGTAGCGAAGGCAGCTGCTGCTCCGGTACTCGGTAATTTGGACACGGAATGGACAGGTGCCGCGACTGCCTCTATTACCGATGTCGATCTGGTGCTGGGTGTGATGAAGACAGGCGTCGGCGGCCAGATGAGCCTGACCTGGGATGATGATTACTTCTATTTCCGCTCCCATATTGATGATCCCACGCCGATGCAGAGCCCGAATGTAATCAAGGGGCTCACCGTGCCGGCGGCCAAGGCCTACCTGTGGGCCGGAGATGCCATTGAGCTGTTCTTCGGGCCGAAGAATGTGGATGAAGGCGGCTCGATGCAGTTCAGCGACAGCCAGATTCTGCTGGCAGCGGCCATGGACGCAAGCGGCAATGCGCAGACGGCCTATTACTGGGCCGGGTATAAGGAGCAGGAGCAGCCGGCCATCGACATGGCGGCCAAGCCGGATGAGGACGGCAAGGGCTATACCCTTGAGGCGCGGATTGCTTTTGCGGATCTGGGAGTAACCGGTCCTTCAGACGGTACGGCCATCCGTTTCGATATGGGCTTCGATGAAGGGGGTGCCGGCGGCCGTGAACGTCAGTTCTACTGGAACGGGGTAGAGAGCAACTCCGCGAACCGGGAGAAATGGGGCAAGATCATTCTCGCGGACGGCGGCACCGCTGCTCCGGCCGGAGTGCCCGGCACGCCGGTGCTTGCCGACAACAACGGCTACGATACGGGATTGGCCGATGGAGATTATCAGGTGACGATGAATATGTGGTGGGGGAACAACGGAGATACCTATAAGCTCTACGAGAACGATGTTCTCATTGATACGCAGACGCTGTCCGCCCATTCTCCGGATGCCCAGACAGCGGTCACGTCCATCAGCGGCAGGAAGAACGGGACTTACCGCTATTACGCGGAGCTGACGAGCCGGGCGGGGACCACAAGAAGCGCTCCTCTGACCGTGGCTGTAACCCAGGCCCAGCCCGGCACCCCGGTCCTGAGCCACAACAACTGGGATCAGGACGGCAGCTTTGAGATCAGTATGAATATGTGGTGGGGAACGAACGGCTCCGTGTACAAGCTGTATGAGAATGGCGTGCTTATAGATACTCAGACGCTTGCCCAGCGGACGCCAAATGCCCAGTCTGCCGTGACTAGGGTTCGCGGCAAAGCGCCGGGCAGCTATGAATACCGCTGTGAGCTGATCAACAGCGCGGGGGCGTCAACCAGCCAGACGATCGTTGTCCAGGTTACAAAATAAACTTTCACCGCAAAAGTCTATACAAAAAGCCGGGAAATTAAAGGATATTCCATGGGGAAATCAGGAGCAAATTGATAGAATGTGGGGGAGTAACAAGGACCCGGCCAGAGCTGCTGGCCGGGTCCTCATATTATAGGGGGTTTAAGAACATGGCAGAAATTATTGGCAGCGCGTTACCTAACATTCCTTGGCAGGACAAGCCGGACGGAATCCAGGATGTAGTCTGGAGACATGACTCCAATCCGATTGTGGACTGGAATCCGATTCCGGCTGCTTCGCGGATTTTTAACAGTGCGGTAATTCCCTACGAAGGCGGATTTATCGGGGTGTTCCGCGCCGAGCATAAGCATGGCATGCCCAATCTGCATCTGGGACGGTCGGAGGACGGGCTGAAGTGGGAGATCGAGCATGAAGGCATTGTCTGGAAGGATGAGGCTGGTGAGCCTTACCAGCCGAATTATGCCTACGATCCCCGGGTGGTGCAGATTGAAGATATGTACTACATCATCTGGTGTACGGATTTCGGCGGTGCGGCTCTGGGGCTTGGCATGACCCGGGATTTCCGGGAGTTTGTCCGGCTGGAGAATCCGTTCATTCCTTTTAACCGCAACGGCGTACTGTTTCCCCGGACAATCAATGGAAAGTACGTGCTGCTCAGCCGTCCCAGCGACAGCGGGCATACCCCGTTCGGCGACATTTATCTGAGCGAGAGCCCGGATATGGTCCATTGGGGACACCACCGGAAGGTCATGTCCAAGGGTGCCGCCGGCTGGTGGCAGGATGTGAAGATCGGAGGCGGACCTGCGCCGATTGAAACGTCGGAGGGCTGGCTGATCTTTTACCATGGCGTCGTCGGCACCTGCAACGGGCTGGTCTACAGCATGGGTGCGGCGATTCTCGATCTGGATACCCCTTCCAAGGTGCTGTGCCGGACAAGGGATTATCTGCTGACCCCGGAGAAAAATTACGAAGCGGTCGGGTTCGTCCCGAACGTGGTCTTCCCCTGTGCAACGCTGCAGGATGCGGCAACCGGGCGGATTGCCATCTACTACGGGGCGGCGGACACCTATGTGGCCGTGGCCTACACCACCATTCAAGAGCTGATTCCCTATATCAAGGCGAATTCCGCGCTTGCTCCGGGTGACGGCATCGACTTCAGATAAATTATAAGGAAAGGGGCTGGAGCACCATGGCTGGCTTCGGCAATTTCACAGAGAACGGCTCAGAGTTTGTATTTACCGGCACGCAGACCCCGCGGCCTATGCTGAATTATATTTGGAACCCGCGGATACTGTCGGGCATTAACCATTTCGGCGGCGGCGACGGGGCTTATGGCTCGCGGAGTGCCGCCTATATCGACCCGGAGGGAAGAGGGCGTTCAAGCCTGTTCCGCGGCGGCAACCGCTATTTCTATATCCGTGACGGGGAAACGGGTGAATTCTGGAATCCGGGCTGGTACCCGGTCAAGCGGACACTGGACCGGTACTCCTGCACCCACGGGCTGGGGTATAGCCGGCTGGAGGGGGCTTACGGCGGAATTTCCGCCAGCGCCAGAGTATTCGTCAATGCGGAGGACCCGGTGGAAATCTGGACGGTGACCCTCACGAACGAAAGCCCGCGTGAACGGGAGATTAAGGTCTATTCCTTCGTAGAATTCTCACTGGAAGGCTATGCAAGGTACAGTGAATATAACTCCTATGTCTACTGCGATTATCTGGCAGAGGACGACATTATTGTCGCGCATAACCATACCCAGGAGCGGCCGCATGAATGGTTCGACGGCTTCGCGGCGGCGAGCGTGAAGCCGACAGGCTACGAGACGGGGAAGCGGGCGTTTCTGGGGAACTACGGCGATACCGGCAGTCCCCAGAGCGTAGTCCGCGGAGCCTGCTCGAATTCACTGGCCGCCTGTGAGGATATGGTCGGCGTGCTGGAGCACACCTTCACCCTGAAGCCGGGGGAGGAGGTTACCTATCATACCCTCTGGGGAGCAGCCGATGGCAATGAGACGGCGCGGGAGCTGACCCGCAAGCTGCTGGCACCCGGCAGGATCGAAGCTGATTTCGCGCGGCTGCTGGCGGAGAAGACAGCGATGACGGAGGATATTGCCGTGCAGACGCCGCTGGATAAGGTGAATCACATCACCAATATGTGGGTCAAGCAGCAGGTGCTGCTCTGTGCCGAGGCCGGCAGAGCCACAGGCAAGGGCTTCCGTGACCAGCTGCAGGATGCCTGGGCGGTGTCCGCTTTTCTCCCGGGATTGGCTAAGGAGAAGATCAAGGAAACCCTGAAGTATCAATACAAGGACGGGAAATGCGTCCGGGGCTGGCTTCCGCTGGACCCGCATATTTATTCCGATGGTCCCGTGTGGATTGCGCCGACGGTGAATGCCTATCTCAAGGAGACCGGCGATTATTCCTTCCTGCAGGAGCAGGTGCCTTATCTGGATGAAGGGGCGGGCACGGTCTGGGAGCATATGCTGACAGCGGTCCGTTATTCCTCCGGGGACCTCGGGGAGCATTCGCTGGTGCTTGCCCATGACGGGGACTGGAACGATTCGCTGAACGGAATCGGTACGGGCGGCAAGGGCGAAAGCGTCTGGACCTCGATTGCCCTGTATCATGCCCTGAACGAAACTGCGGAATTGGCCCGGGAAGTGATCCGGGATGAGGGGCTTGCCCAGGAACTGCTGGAGCTTGCTGCACGAATTAAGGATGCGGTGAATGCTAACGGCTGGGACGGGGAATGGTACCTTGCGGCTTACAATGACCTTGGGGACAAGGTCGGTTCCCATACGGAACAGGAGGGCAGCATATACCTGAACAGCCAGACCTGGGCGGTCATGTCGGGACTGGCTGAGGGTGAACGTGCCGGGCAGTGTCTGCTGGCGGTGGACAGCAAGCTGGACTCCCCTTATGGACCGCTTACCCTTTCGCCTCCTTATACGGAATACAATGCCTCTATCGGCCGCTTAACCGGCTTCGTCCCCGGCATCTGGGAGAACGGAACGCCTTACTGCCATGGGGGAACGTTCAAGATTGTTGCCGATTGCGTGGCGGGAAGAGGCAATGAAGCCTTTGACACCTACAGCAAAATACTGCCCGACAGCGCCGTCAACCCTTCGGATCATTCCGGCTGCGAGCCTTATGCGTTCACGAATATGTACTTCGGTCCGGCGAACCCGCGGGCCGGAGAGACGGCATTTGCCTGGGTAACCGGTACGGCAGGCTGGATGTTCCGTGCGGTGACCCAGTATATGCTCGGCTTCTATCCGGGCTACGCTGATATTAAGATACGTCCCTGCATCCCGGAGGACTGGGAGGAATGCTCTATGAAGCGGGTCTATAGAGGCGATACTTATCTGCTGACCATCCGCAACAAGAACAGGAAGCAATGCGGGCTGGAGCGGCTGACCGTTGACGGCAAGGAGATTGCCGGGGACGTCTTTCCTATTTTTGGAGACGGTCTGACGCATACTGTAGAGGTGGACATGTAGAGACTGCGGGCAGTTCCATAGTGCCGCAACTTTATAGAATAGCACCAGAAATTGAAGGATTGCCTTCTACTGAAAACGGTATCGTTTCTTTACAATAAAGATACAACAGACAGAAGAAGGTGATAGATTTGAATAAAAGCGAAATCTCGCTGGGCTATCAGCAAGCGGTCAAGACGGGGGCCGGCGGAAGGCGCTGGCGGCTGATCCGCAGCAACCTCGATATGTACGCGCTGCTGCTTCCCGGGCTTGTCTTTTTATTATTGTTCAAATACACGCCGATGTACGGCATCCTGATTGCCTTTCAGGATTTCAACATTTTCGGCGGTATCGGGGGAAGCGAATGGGTCGGGCTGGCGCAGTTCGAGAAGCTGATTCATTCCAGCGATTTCATGAATGTGCTGATCAACACGCTGGTCATCAGCCTGTACAAGATCGTCATATTATTTCCGATTCCGGTATTGATCGCTTTGCTGCTGAATGAAGTGAAGCGGATGTTCTTCAAGCGTACGATCCAGACGGTTATTTATCTGCCCCATTTTCTCTCGTGGGTCATCATCTCCGGATTGTTCATCACCATTCTCTCCCCGGCGGGCGGGCTGGTCAATGAGATCATCAGCAGCTTCGGCGGGCATCCGGTCTCGTTCCTGACCGACAACCAGTTCTTCCGCAGCGTCATTGTCTTCACGGCAGGCTGGAAGGAAACCGGCTGGAATGCCATCGTCTTCATCGCTGCCATTGCGGGCATCGAGCAGGAGCAGTACGAAGCGGCAGCCATCGACGGTGCGGGACGGATCAGACAGATGATCTCGATCACCCTGCCAGGCATTCTGCCCACCGTTGTGCTGATGTTCATCCTGCGGATCGGCAGCCTGCTGGAAGCGGGGACGGAACAGATTCTCACCATGTATAATCCGCTGGTCTACCAGACGGGGGATGTAATCGGAACCTATGTGTACCGCCTCGGGCTGGGACAACAGGATTACAGCTTCAGTACAGCGGTCGGATTATTCAATTCCGTCGTCGGCTTTGTGCTGGTGTTGTCCGGCAACATGCTCAGCCGCAAATTTTTGAACCGCAGCATCTGGTAAGGGAGGAGAAGTGTGAACATGCGCAGCAAAACAATCGGCAGTCTGTGCTTTGATGCCGGAATCTATCTCTTTTTGACCGCGATGGGACTGATCACTCTGCTCCCGTTCGCCAATGTACTGTCGAAGTCGGTAAGTGAGGAGTGGGCGATCACCTCGGGTAAGGTCGGTATTTTCCCGGTAGGGTTCCAGCTGGATACGATGAAATTCGTCGTCACCTCCAGCCAGTTCCTGCATTCCCTGCTAATCTCGGTTATTGTCACGCTTGTGGGAACGCTATTGTCGCTGCTCATCACCGCCATGACGGCCTACCCGCTGTCCAAGCGGGAGCTTCCAGGCTCCGGCATTCTGATCGTCATGTTTATCTTCACGATGATGTTCAGCGGCGGCATTATTCCGAATTACCTGTTGATCCGCCAGCTCGGCCTGATCAATCATCTGGGCTCGCTGATTCTGCCGGCACTGATCAATGTATTCAACATGCTGGTGATCAAAAGCTACTTCGAGAGCCTCCCGGAAAGCCTGGAGGAATCAGCCAAGCTCGAAGGGGCGAGGAATTATACGATCCTATTCCGGATTATTCTGCCGCTCAGCGCTCCGGTGCTGGCTACGATCGGTTTGTTCTACGCCGTATCGTTCTGGAATGACTATTTCAATCCGATGCTGTATATTAACAGCTCTAACCTGAAACCGCTTCAGCTCTATCTGCAGGATATCGTCATGAATGCGGACAGCTCCTCCCTCAACCGGAGCGCCGATGATCTGATGAACGTTCCGGCGGAGGGCGTCCGGGCAGCGACTGTCATCGCCTCGACCGTGCCGATTCTGTTGGTGTATCCGTTCCTGCAGAAGTACTTCATCAAGGGTGTGCTGATCGGCTCCGTCAAGGGCTGATCAGAATTCTGGAATTCGGCTTCAACTGTAAATTATAGATATATCTTTCAGGAGGGTCTCACATGAGAAAAATCAGTAAAACAGCCGCACTGGCCGCAGTGACCATGCTTCTTGCATCATCCCTGGCAGCCTGCTCGTCGAACAACGGCAACAATAATGCCTCAGGCGCAGCGGATGCGCCGGGCAATTCCGGCAGTCCGGCTACGGCAGCCGCCGAGTCCAAGCCGGA
>NZ_WHOB01000079.1 GCF_013141775.1 Paenibacillus phytohabitans | reverse complement strand
GGCGCGACTGGAGTTACAGGTGCGACAGGAACCAGTCCGGCTGGTCTTTCCGAGTATGCGTATATTTATAATTTGGCTGCCCAAACGGTTCCATTGGAGGCCGATGTTACTTTTAGTAATAATGGTCCTATAATTGGGGCGATTACACACACGGCAGGGAGCTCTGTGATTACTATAGGTACTGCTGGAGATTATGCAGTCTGGTTCAACGCAACGGGAGTGGAGCCCAATCAATTTTCACTTTTTCAAAATGGTACTTCTGTTGCGGGCGCCACATATGGTTCCGGCGCCGGAACTCAGGCCAATCCCGGAATGGTGATTGTTGTAGCGGCAGCGGGAGATTCCCTGACTCTGCGCAATCATTCCAGTTCAGCGGCAATTACGCTGCAGACGCTGTCAGGCGGAACACAAGCCAATGCCAACGCCTCTATCCTGATTCAAAAAATAAACTAAGCTTGGCAGAGTAGAATTCAGAAATATTCGGATTTCAGTGAAGCTAAATAGCCCGTCACCGATGGATTGTCGGTGACGGGCTGCTTAAACTTGCCAGGCGTTTCGATCCCAGCCTCACAAACAGGGTGCTGTCCCCAATATAGTTAGGGTAGCTTTTTGTATCATAAGTAATCACATGGATGCCGCTTGGCAATGGACTACAAAGCCAGCTCGGCAAGAGACCTCTTCAGAATCTCTGACAGAGGAAATGCCTAGTCCGCAGTAGGCGCACCGGTCAGATTCTTGATGTCCGTAGAACCATAAATCAGCAGGGCAATTACAATCACCAGCAGCAGACCTCCGGCGAAACCCTCCCCGTCAAAACTGTCCATATCCCCGCGCCTCACTTTCACTTTCTAATTAGGTGGTCAGGAGTTTTCGGCTTTCTTTTTCAAAGCGGTCATAATCTCGTTAAGGGTGAGACTGCTGTTGTCATCAAGGAAGCTGACCAGCTTATCGACGTTGTCGTTGCTCAGATCACTTAAGGTTTTATATTTGCCTACCAGACTGACGAACATGGATGCGTCCGTGTACATCTGGATGGAGTCTACTTTCAGCTTGCCGGTCAAAAGAAGGGCAGCCACCGCGAACTCAAGCCCTTTTGGAGTTTGTGTTTTGGAGCTGGCCGGTGGTTTTTTGGCGGCAGGTCTCTTTCCTTTTCCAGGAGGGGGCATGGGACTCCCTTCTTCCGTTGGTCATTCTGCAGGAAAGTGGCAGCAAGGGCGGTCTCTCCTTAATTAAAAGATATGCGCCCCCGCAGATATTGGTGAATGGAACCTGTCTTATGTCCACACCGACCGGAGGACGCCCGAATATTATTATATTGTGCGATTAAAGATCAACCGTCGCTAGTAACTGAGTTTCACGCCGTAAATGCTAGATATGGAAGGAGGGATGAGACGGGATGCCGATTTTATCAACAGGACCTATCGAGAACAATGCCGTTTCGGGAGTAAGACCTACGCAGACTGTTACGGTAAAGCTGGTGAAGCGTGATGGCATGACCGGATCTTCAGTCAGTATTCAGGGCTACTTGCTGGGAGCGACAAGAACACTGTATGTAAGTGAGGTGATCAATATTGCTCCGAATGAAGTGGTAACCAGGGATTATTTTGCCGATTTGGATGCGTTCGAATTTATTTTTACGATTGGAGAAGCAACCGAGGAGGAGATCGGAATTTCAGTATGGGGCAAGTCTTCTACCGGCCAGCTGGTGAATGCCCATCGCATTGTTACACATGAGAAATTAAGCTCCGAAGTATAGAGATTCATCCCATTCTACTAGGAAAAGGAGTGCTGAAACGATGAGTTTTTTATCCACGGGACCGATAGAAAATAACATGGTTGGCGGTGTGAGACCAACTACCCAGATTACAGTCAGAATTGATAACCGCAGTGATATCACTGCCTCCACAGTATCGGTTCAGGGGTACTATTTGAGCGGCGGCGTCAGAAACCTCTATGTCAGTGAGGCGATCGATGTTGCTCCGAATCAATCGATAACCACTACCTATTTTGCTGATCTGGATGGTTTAGAATTTACATTCTTAACACCTGCGACAGTGAATGATCCGGTCCAGGTTTCGCTCTGGGGTAAGAGCAGTACGGGCGCATTGGTAACCGCGCACCGTCTGGTTTCTGCAGAACTGCTGGGCGAAATCTTCGGTATTACCGGAGCAACGGGTGCCACCGGGGCTCAAGGCGCCACTGGCGCGACGGGTTCTGGCGGCGGAGCGACTGGGGTTACCGGTGCGACAGGCACAGCCGGAGCGACCGGGGTTACTGGCGTGGCAGGCACAGCCGGAGCGACCGGGGTTACTGGCGTGGCAGGCACAGCGGGAGCGACCGGTGTTACCGGCGCAACAGGCACAGCGGGAGCGACCGGGGTTACGGGTGCGACAGGCACAGCCGGAGCGACTGGGGTTACGGGTGCAACAGGCACAGCCGGAGCGACTGGGGTTACCGGTGCGACAGGCACAGCCGGAGCGACTGGGGTTACGGGTGCGACAGGCACAGCCGGAGCGACTGGGGTTACCGGCGCGACAGGCACAGCCGGAGCGACTGGGGTTACGGGTGCGACAGGCACAGCCGGAGCGACTGGGGTTACCGGCGCGACAGGCACAGCCGGAGCGACTGGAGTTACTGGCGCGACAGGCACAGCCGGAGCGACTGGGGTTACCGGTGCGACAGGCACAGCCGGAGTGACTGGTGTTACGGGTGCGACAGGTACAGCCGGAGCGACTGGAGTTACTGGCGCGACAGGCATAGCCGGAGCGACCGGTGTTACCGGTGCGACAGGCACAGCGGGAGCGACTGGGGTTACGGGTGCGACAGGCACAGCGGGAGCGACTGGGGTTACCGGTGTTACTGGCGCGACAGGAGCAACGGGTTCAGGGGCAATCATTCCGTATGCTTCCGGCCTTCCAGTATCTTTGACAACGGTACTCGGCGGACTCTTGAATACGTCCAGTCTTGTAGGTTTTGGCAGCAGCTCTGCAGGTGTTAGTGTTACAGGCGGGATCATTGACTTGACAGGTGCGGCTGGAACCTTACTCAACTTTGCTTTCTCAGTGCCGCGTGCAGGCACCATTACCTCGCTGGCAGGCTATTTCAGTACGACTGCGGGACTTAGCTTAGTGGGTTCAACCGTAACCATAACTGCGAGATTATTCCAATCGACTACACCCAATAATAGCTTCACGGCAGTACCAGGCGCCACAGTAACTTTAGCTCCTCCGTTGACAGGTATCCTTGCTCTTGGCACAATCAGCAGTGGATTAACTACAGGACTCGCCATACCGGTCACTGCCGGTACCCGTCTGCTGATGGTCTTCTCGGCAACGGTATCAGCCGGAATTGATGTAGCGACAACGGTTGCCGGTTATGCCAGCGGCGGAGTTACAATTGTCTAAACCCGGCGCTGCAAGCCAAAGGAAATAAATAAATAGGGACGCTCCCAAGCCTATAGGCTTGGGAGCGTCCCTATTTTAATTATGACATAGAGAACTCAATTGTAGTTGTATATTTGTACTCTGTGTAGCTAATGTTGAAGTATGGGGTTCTGATTTCATCCGCTGTTGGTGGCACAGATCAGGTAACTTTAATAAAATCCTGCACAGAATACAACATTCCCCCCATTAACACGCCCTAAATCTATAATTGTTGTAAAAAAGGCAGCAATTCCCTCGTTCCAGGCCGATCAACGAAGCTATTGTTGTATTTCATACAACAATCCTCCCGCACACCCAGGTATCTAGGGATCAGAGTTGCAAAACGTACAACATTTATGCCTTCGTGCGTACTAAGAAGCCTACATTCTGCCGGCAACGAATTGGTGTGTAAGGAATTAACATATTCCTCTCGTCCCGCCGCGATTAACCAGTAAGCTGGTTAGGTTGTTGTCATAAGTGTGGGTTATATAGCCGGCCGTGTTACACCAGATCGCAAGCCTCGGCAGGCATCCAGTGGGCATCCTGGCCGTCCCATTTCACATTGCAGCCGATAGGGTTGGTCAGGGGTTCACTGACCGGTTGCCCGGATACCAGCTCTGTCAGGGCGTTATCCAGATTGTTGACGGTCAGCTTGCCGGTCTCGCGCGGATTATCAACGCCGCGTCCGGTGTAGACCAGCTTGCGGGCTTCATCGAAGATATAGAAGTGGGGCGTGCGCAGTGCGCCATAGGCCCGGGCGGTCTCTTGCGTATCGTCACGCAGATAAGTCCAAGGAAACTTATGCTCCTCCATCCGGGCAACCATATGCTCGAACGAATCATCGGGATGCGTGGTTTCACTGTTGGCATTGATGCCAACGAATTGGACACCCTGATCGCGGAATTTCTCCGCTGCCTCACGGGTAAGCTCATCGGAACCGACTACAAACGGGCAATGATTGCAGGTGAAAAAAACAACCAGGAACCTGGCGGACGCGAATTGCTCCAGGGAATAAATCTGTCCGTCCGTCGCCTTCAGGGCGAAGTCAGGGGCTGAGTCTCCAAGCGCCAATGTAAAGCTCATTTACAAGCACCTCCTGAATAAGATACAAGCCTTCCCTTGTATTATACCGGACTTGCCAAACGCTTCCAAACTAAGCAGGATTACCGTCATTCCCCAAACATCACAGGAGATCTTCAGCATGATTGTACTTTGTGCAACAGAAACCGTATGATTTGGCGCAGAAACCCATTCTATTGCAAGCCTGCCGTTGTCATATCGCGAGTATCTCGCGGATATCCTGCTCGCTCAGGCTGGACAGGGCTTCCTGTCCCGGCTGAATTACTTCATCAATCAGATTCTTCTTCTTCTGCTGCAGCTCGTACATCTTGTCTTCTACGGTTCCCTGCGCAACCAGGCGGATGACCTGCACGACCTTCTTCTGTCCGATCCGGTGGGCACGGTCCGCAGCCTGCTGCTCGACAGCCGGATTCCACCACAGATCGTAGAGAATGACCGTGTCGGCTCCGGTCAGATTAAGGCCGGTGCCGCCTGCCTTCAGCGAGATCAGGAAGAGATCACGTTCCCCTTCATTGAAGCGGGTGCACAGCTGGGTACGCTGGGAAGCCGGTGTTTGTCCGTCCAGATAGAAGTGCGGCACACCCAGCAGGGCCAGTTCGCGCCCGATCATCCCCAGCATTTGCGTGAACTGTGAGAAGATCAGCATCCGTTTGCCGGAGCTGCGGCATTCGTCGATAATCTCCAGCAGCTGTTCGAATTTGCCCGATCCTCCAGTGTACCCGTCCACGAACAGGGAGGGGTGGCAACACAGCTGGCGCAGCCGGGTGAGACCGGCGAGGACCTTGATCCGGCCGTTGCCGAAGCTGTCGCTGTCCAGATGCTTGAGCGCTTCCTTGCGCAGTCTGGCCAAATAAGCGACGTAGAGCCTTTTCTGCTCCGGCAGCAGCTCAGAGGCCTGCAGTGATTCGATTTTGTCCGGCAGCTCCTTCAGGACCTCGCTTTTGAGGCGGCGCAGCAGGAAGGGGCGGATACGCTTTGCCACAGTCTCCCGGGGAAGGTCATGGAACGCCTTCTTGCCGGGGAACAGCCCGGGAAATACCACGCCGAAGATTGACCACAGATCCTCGAGCGCATTCTCCACCGGCGTTCCCGTAAGCGCGAAGCGGTACCGGGCTTGCAGAAGCTTAACTGCCTGGGCAGTCTGCGTCTCATGGTTCTTAATCATCTGCGCTTCATCCAGGATGAGGGTATGGAAAGACCGCTTGGCGTAATCCACGGCATCTCTGCGCAGCAGCGGATAAGAGGTAATGATGACATCATGGCCGGCTGAATTCCGCAGCGTCCGGTTGCGTTCATCCGCACTGCCGTCGGCAATGGCTGCCTTGATGTCCGGAGCGAAACGCTTTAGCTCATTATGCCAGTTGTAGAGCAGCGAGGCCGGGGTGACAATGAGCGCAGGGACTCCGCCCTGACGGATATCATCAAGCTCGGAGAGCAGGAAGGCGATACTCTGCAGCGTTTTGCCGAGACCCATATCATCCGCCAGAATGCCGCCGAAGCGGTAGTGGGCCAGCGTCTTCATCCACTGGAAGCCGTACTGCTGATAGTCGCGGAGTACAGGGGCCAGACTCTCCGGCACAGGGAAGTCCAGATTCTCGGGACTCGCCATATTGGCCAGCAGCCGCCGGAACGACCGGCCGATCTGGACGGAATCGCCTTTGCCGGTATCCGCATGCAGGCGAAGGCCCCGCACCAGCGGCAGGGAGAACTCTGCATGATTGAAATCCCCGTTCTGAACGCCAAGCTCATTCATCAGGGCGATAATTTCCAGGAATTCTGCAGTTTCCAGCGGCAACAGTGCTCCATCCGGCAGCCGGTAATATTTACGCTTTTCCTGCAGGGATTTCAGCACCAGCACAATATCCTTCTCCGGAATACCATCCATGCTGAACTTGAAGTCGAGCCAGTCGGTCTTCTCATTCCAGCTCAGGCTGACCTTGGGCATGGCATGCTCCGTAAGTACTCTTTCCTTGACCGCAGTAGTGGCATAGACCTGAAGCAGCGGCTCCAGCAGCGGAATGGTATGGTGGAGAAAATCGAATTCCCCGTCCTCATCCCGCATGATATATCCGCTCTCTGTCCGTGCGAAGGACTCATGGGCCATCAGGTCGAGAATCCGCCGTTCGGCCTCCCCATCCCGCATCAGGATCACCTCATTGCTCCGCTCATGCGCCTTCTCATCCAGCGGATTGATGACAATCCCCCCATATTGGAATTCAAGCCCGGCGAGCAGCCGGTCTCTGACCCGGTCGAGATAGAGTCTGGCGTGAAGCTGCGCCTGAACGATTCGGTCCGCGATGGCTTCGGCAATAAACACCTGGCCCAATTTTTTGAGTCCGGGAATGACGCCCTCCATGAATGGCTCCATCTGCTCCGGAGCAATGGCAATTCCGTCCTGCCGCGAGGGGTTCAGCAGCTTTTTCAGCTCAGCGAGACGCCCGCATTCCTGCGCCGGCAGCTTCAGCAGCTTGCCCTCAGACAAGACAAGCCCGTAATCTTCCAGAATCGTAAGCTGCTGAAGCCCCTGGACATCCAGCCGGTACCCCTCTCCTTGCGCCTGATCGAACTGGAAGCTCAGCGGAAGAGCCTCAGCGGAGAGAGAGAGACGTTCGTGCAGGACCTGGCCGTGCTGCAGACGGGCTGCAGGTACAGCCAAGAGTGCCGGCAGCAGGCTCTCCCAGAAGAAGGGAGGAACAGCCAGCAGCCGTTCATTTCCCGAGGTGCCGGTATGCGGAGCGTAAGGGCTGATGCTGCTGCGGTATATTTTTTCATTCAGCATGATTTCAATCAGCTTCACGAGCACCTCATTATCTTCCTTCGAGAAGCTGTGCAGGGCGGGATCATAACTGAAATGTCTGGAGAATTCAAAAGGCTCACCCCGGTGAACACGTTCCAGAAACCCCCGGATTTTGGGCACAATATAGAGGCGCTTAGGGCCTACTTTCAGTTCTATGCCCAGCATTGTGCTGCCGAAGCTGTAAGAGAAAGGTTTGCAGATGAACTCTACCTGAAGCGGTGTCCGCAGATCCATATAAGCTCCGGCTCCGCTCGGCCGCTGCCGCACTCCGGTGAACATCCCGAGCATGCTGCTCACCAGCTGCCGGTCCCCACTGCGCCCGGTGTATCCGTCTCCGGCAGAGCCGGAATGGCGGGGTGTAAGTATACCGGTCTCTCCCGTGAACGCCTCCGGCTCCTGCCCATCCGGATCGGGAGTCTGGCCCATGTCCATATCTTTGCCGAGATAAAGGACACTAACCAGTGCAGCTGCAATATGTTTGCAGAAAGGTCCGCCGCGGTAGTAGGCCGGGCAGGTACACTCCCCGTTAACATCACCGTCACTATCTATGGTCAGCACTACTTCATGGCTTTCCAGACCATGAACCGCAGCGCGGTATTTCGAATATTCCCCTTCATCGTTGTGCTCTGTATAGATAAGATCAACCTTATGAGCGTGATAATAAGCTACCCCCTGATCAAAAGCGGCTCTGCCGCACAGCAGCTTGATTACCCGTTCCGGTACCTGGAAACCCAATGTAATCCTCACTTCCTTCTATTCCTGATGGCTAACTTGCTCCCAAGTCAAAGCCTGGTTTGTCCCGTTTGACAATCGTTATAGTACCCATAATAACAGAACAGGCGTACGCCTTCAAAAGGGTTTATGCTGAGAGCAGTTCTGTCTGCTCTGTCCTGAAGAATTAAGCAATGCGGGAGTTATCTTGATGGATAGCAGCGGACTGGGGTGCTCTATTTGCCCGGACAACATCATTCACCGCGCCTGCGGACCCCATTGCAGTTATTTATGTGTAAATTGTGTACAAGGAGTAGTAAGGTGGCAAATAGAACCGGGCAGGTGCATGAGCAAGAATAGCATAGAAGCAGAAGTTCGCAAGGTATAAGTGGGGGAGTAGAAGCAGCAGAACTAGTATAGCGTCAGATTTAAAGTAGTGAAAATCACATGGGTAAATCGCTTGCTGAGGGTTTGAAGTGACCTGATTATGGCTTATGCGTATGCTTAATTGTACATTGTACAACTAAATCATCTGATTTACAGGCGATTCTCCGTTTAGTTGTATTTCGTACACTTAAACTGCCTTATCTAGACTGGTTATCACCAATTCGGCAGATTTAGTTGTACAGACTACAGTTATAAGAGACAAGCAACGTTTTTTGCTGTTTTTAATTGCATAGTATACAACTATCACTGAATTTCCACTTGGAGGAACTGATTACATCAATTGTTGCATTGTTGAACCAGTAGAACTAGCAGCAGCCAACCAAGTAAAAGTCAGCCTGGCCAGCACGATGTGCTCCCAGACCGGCTCAGACTGTCCCGAAATGGCGTAGCTGCTCCAGTAATGTCCCATCCAGCCGCCTACAGTGTCCTTACCCCGCCAATTCCGTGCATGATGAAGCTGACGGTCTGCTCAATTTCTTCCTCGTCATTCCAGTCATGGTCCGGCATCAGCAGCAGGCGGGCCAGCAGATAGCCGATGACCGAAGAGATGGTGAAGCGGATGATCGCAGGAGTAGGAGCATCCATAATCTGGCCCTGCTCCTTGAAATGCTCCGTAATTACAGTGACACGCTCCAGCACCTGGCTGAGAATATTCTCGACCAGCTGTTCTCTGAGCGCGGGCTGGAAGGGGATCTCCTGGATAAGGATTCTGATAATTTTGAGATTCTTACGGGCGAAATCGAGCCGGTTCACCATAAATGCCTTAAGGAAGGCTTCATAGCTCTCAAAGGGTACATCCAGCACACCGCTGAAATTACGCATCACAAACGGAGCGATCATCCGGCTCATGGTGGGGACTACGATGGCCAGAAGCAACTCTTTTTTGGTTTTGTAGTAGCGGAAAATCGTTCCTTCAGCCACGCCTGCCTTCTGGGCGATCTCACTGGTGGCGGCTGCCGAGAACCCCTTCTCCGAGAATGTATCAATGGCCGCCTGCAGAATGGATATCTGCTTGGGGGTCATTTGTTCCTTTTCACTGAGGGCCAGCAGCTCTTGAATCCACTGCTCCTGCCCCTGCTGCTCAGCAGCATTGTCTTTCTCCATGATGGACCCTCCAACTCTCTTGCTCTTACCTCCAAGTGTACCACAGCCTATACCGCGAATTCGAAGTTACATTTTGCGGTGCTTGCGCAAGGCCAGCACATTCAGCAGCATGAACAGCAGGGAGAAGCCGATCAGCATGAATACATCAAGGGCGATATCATTCCAGCCTTTGCCGCGGATCATGATATCCATCAGCGCCTGGGCGCCGTAGTAGATGGGGGTTGCCAGTCCTACGCGCTGCAGCCAGAGCGGAAGGGTGTCCAGCGGAAATAATCCGCTGAGGAAAATCTGCGGCACAATGACCAGGGGAATGAACTGGATCATCTGGAGCTCATTGGCGGCAAATGCCGAGAGCAGGGTGCCCAGCGTCAGTGCCGACATCGAGAGCAGCAAGGTCATCAGCAGAACGTAGCCGAAGCTGCCCGCCATCATAATGCCAAGCACCTGAATTGAGAACCAGGAGATCAGCAGCGCCTGAAAGACGGTGAAGATACCGAAGCCGCAGACATATCCGAGCACGATCTCCCAGCGCTTCAGCGGAGTGGAGAGCAGGCGTTCCAGTGTTCCCGTGGTCCGCTCGCGCAGGAAGGAGACACCCGCGATCAGGAAGACGAAAAAGAATACAAATACCCCGATCATAATCGGGCCGAAACGGTCGATCGTCTTCATATCCTCGGCGCCGTAGAGATAGCTGATCTGCGGCTGATTCTGTACGCTGCCTGCCGCTGACGGCTGCAGGCTTTGCATAGCTTCCTGCAGGGCCATCATCACGGCGCGGTTAGCGGCCGGGTTGCTGCCTTCCAGCATGATCTCAGGAGTGGTTCCCTTCATTGTAATATAAGCATCAATATCTCCGGCCTGAAGGGCGGCGTTGCCGGATTCATCATTATCATAGCCGGTAATTTCAGCCTTCTGGGCTTCCAGCGCGGTGCTGAACACTGCAGCACCGGGGGCTACGCCGATCTTCGGCTCATAAGCATCTCCGTTAAAGACCAGGCTCATCAGGCTGAGCACCAGCAGGGGCGCGATGAACATCAGCGCCATGGTTCTTTTATCATGGATGAATTGCTGCAGAATTCTCAGGGTAATCGCACGGATTCTCATGGACGAACACCTCCATAGTACAGGAAGGCTTCTTCAATGGTAGAGGAGCCGGTTGCCTGCAGCAGTCCGGCAGGAGTATCTACTGCGAGCAGAACACCATCCCGGATCATAGCCAGCCGGCCGCATTTCTCCGCTTCATCCATAACATGTGTGGTGAGTACAATCGTGGTGCCTTTATGGTTCAACGCCTTCAGTTCCTTCCAGATCGACTGGCGCAGCACCGGATCAATCCCGACCGTGGGTTCATCCAGCAGCAGCAGCGGCGGCTCATGCAGCAGCGCGATGGCCAGTGACAGGCGGCGTTTCATGCCTCCGGAGTATTGGTCTACTCTTTTGCGCAAATGCTCCTGCAGGTTCACCAGCTCCATTACATCTCTGATCCGCCGTGTGCGGTTGCCGCCCTTCAGCCCGTAGAGGGAAGCGAAGAACTCCAGATTCTCCTTGGCGCTCAGTTCTGTGTATAGCGCATCGGATTGGGCCATATAGCCGATCTGCTGCAGCATGGCAAGCTTCGGCATCCGTACCCCGAGCACATTAATCTCGCCGGAGGTAACTTCGTCTATGCCCGTGAGCAGCTTGACCAGCGTGGTTTTGCCGGAGCCGGACGGGCCCAGAATCCCGAAGGTTTCCGCATGCTCCACCTGTAGCGTGATATCCTTCAATACCTTCTTGCTGCCGAAAGCACGGTCAACATGAGTTACTGTAATCACTGGGTTGGCTTGTTTCATTGTGATCTCCTCAATTCTCAGCATAATGAGTGAGTACTCACTCATTATAATAATGATTCTCTTGGTAAATGTAAATCTCTTTTCCAAGTGCACAAGAAATTTATCTGACGCTCTATTGCTCTCCGCTATTGCGGACAAATAAATGAATCTGAGTCCGATTAACCTGGGAATCTGCATGTTTTACCCGAAATAGCTGATTGTAAGTCCGCCAGACTGGCGGACAGATTATGAGAAGCTTCGTCAGGCTCCCGCAGAGCACATGCACGATGTCTCAAGGACGTGGAGCCGTTTCCGCTTGCCGCCGCAACAAACATATTAAATTTTATGGATTACCCGTTTCCTTATACCGGTTATCCGGGTAATAAGGAGAATACTGGAGATTGCCGGCAACCGGAACCCATTACATTAGAAGGTGGTGCGAATCATGGCAGGACATAAGCTGCTCCTTACTCTGGGAGTGCTTCTGGCAGCGGCCGGACTTAGCGGCTGCAGCAGTACAGACGGAGCAGAAGCGGACAGCGGAGGTTTTCATACCCTGGCGGAAGAGAATGCGGACGCGCAGCAGTATTTGCCTGACGATCTGCCGATACCGGAAGGCGCGGGCATTACTTTTACCCAAGGTGAAGTGGCAGAGGGGAAGAAATCCTCTATGCTGATCTATGAGACAGAGGAAAGTATGGCCGCTCTCGGAAGTACATATCAGAAATATGTAAGGGACAAGGACCTGGAACGCGGCACAGAGATTGTCGACAGCAACAACATTCTAATTAATGGCAAGGTGAGCGGTTCTTATTCGTATTCTATTATCGGGAGCAGCTCGGACTCGAAGCCTGGCGGTAATGAGATTATTGTGACGTGGATACTGAATTAACATAGTTTCATACAAGGCTGGTCTGGGAATCATTCCCGGACCAGCCTTTTTTACTTCCTCCATAAACTACTTTTCTTTCTTAAATAGATTGAATGGACATTTTGAGAAGGAGAAGGAACAGCGGAGGGGGATTTTGGAACTGTAGGAGCGGCAGCGTCCGCCTTTAGGTTTGGATTTCTACCACGGCCAGCGGTTCAAATCAGGAAATCCAAACCTAACAGCGGCCGGAAGTCCAAATATTCACCGCAGTGGCGAGTGGTTTTTTCTCGAAAAGTTTAAAGTTCAATCCATTTAGGAGAGCAAAAATGTGATTACTTTTACAATTAATATTTCCATAACATTCCTCTGCAACAGAATTGACATTCGTAGATGAAAATAACATTAGCAGTTACCTATAGGAAAAGGGTGAATCTAATTGACAAACAGTAAATGGATCGGCGCCGCTTTGGCTACAGCACTTCTCGTAACAGGGGGATCAGTAAGTGTTTTGGCTACAAGCAGCAGTGTGAGCGCCGCCGCCGTCAAGACAGCCGTAGTCGGGGAGGGAAGTACTACATGGAGTATCAATGGTACGCCGGTTGCACTCAGCACAATCAACAGCGGTGGATATAAACTCTATTCGTTAAGCCAGGTGGCAGGGGAGCTTGGAGCAGGACTTGTGCTCGGCAGCAGCGGATTTCTATTAAATGACAGCAAGGGCCTACATAATGTACAGATTCAGGCGGGTGTAAAAAGCTATCAGGTTGATGGTGAAGCACAGGAATTTACAGTAGCACCTGTCGTTCATAACAGCAAAACTTATGTTGAACTCACGAAGCTGGTTACCGCACTTGGCGGTGAACTGCAGGCTGAAACCAGCAGTATCCTGAGCTTCGCCCGTCCGTCCGGCCAATTCGATACCCTTCACTGGAGTGCGGACGGCGGCCTGATCGCCAGCCAGAGCGACGCTGAGTCCACACTGCTCTATAAATTCAGCCAGGTACCGGGCAATTATGAATGGTTCTCTTCCAACAGCAGTGCTGTGGATTATGCAGTTTCTGCGGATCAGCAGTGGGGTGTGTTCAGCGATGAGACAGGCCTTCTGCAGCTGATCAACCTGTCCAGCGGAGTGATCACTACCCTTGGCAAAGACACCAGCGTGAAGACGGACCTCGTATGGTCCAGCGACGGCAAGACGATCTATTTCATTCAAGGCGACAAGCAGGAGAAGCTGGCGCAGATTTCTGTAGAGACCGGAGAGGTCAAAGCGCTGCTTGAGGATAAAGTGGAGAATAAATCGGAGCTTCGCGTATCGGCGGACGGCAAAACTGCCGTGTACATTGTCAATGTAACAGGCACGGCCAAGAATGATGCCGACAGTACAGAAGATTCACTGACTGTAGACTTCAGCAAAGCCGGAGAACAGCTGTACAAGCTGGATCTGGCCACCAAAGGCGCGAAGCCGGCAGCCCTGACTACTGCGCTCGACAACAAGCTGTACCCGGAGATTCTTGCTAACGGCAGCGTAGTGTACCTGAGTGCGGATCCGGAGGGCACTGCCGCCAACACCCTGAAGTCGATTACAGCAGATGGCACCAGCACAGATATCACCTTGAGTGCTGAAGCCAACTGGTCTGCCGGAACAAGTGCAGGTCTGGTGGTTGCAGGCTTGAGCGCAGATGGCAGCACTGTAATCTACTCTATTGCAGGCGGCGCGGCTCCGGTTGAATTATTCCGCACGGCAGAGGATGTGTCCGAGGTGTCTGTCTCGAATGACGGCAGCAAGGTGGCCATTGTCAGCGACGGCAAAATCCTTGTAATTCAGAACGGCAAAGCAGTACAGCTGTCCAACTAATACTGAGTTTCACTGATTCACAACAACATATATCGGCGCTGGCCGCCGGGAGGAGAAATTATACATGAAGGTTTTCCGGAAATTAACAGTTACAGCGCTCACCGCGGTTATCGCGGTTACCGCAGCTTTTGCAGGGGTTGCCGCTGCTGCGGACAGTCTCAAGGGTAAAATCACCGTTAACGGTTCGACCGCACTGCTTCCATTGACGCTGCAGGCCGCCAAAGAATTCCAGAAGCTTCACCCTAAAGTAAAAATCGCCGCTTCAGGCAAAGGCTCCGTAACCGGACCTCAAGCCGTGAAGAAAGGCATTGCGGATATCGGCGCCTGCGACTGGGATGCCAGCATCGATGTTCCGGGCTTCAAAGCTTTTGAAGGACAGGTAGCGAACAAGGTAGCGGTCATTCCTTTTGCAACCATCGTGAACAAAAACGTCGGTGTAGACAACTTGACTACAGAACAGCTTAAAGGAATCTACTCCGGCAAAATCACGAACTGGAAGGAAGTCGGCGGAGCAGATGCCAACATCGTGGTTATCACCCGTGCCTTCGGTTCCGGTACCCGGGTCAACTATCAGGCGAAGGCACTGGCCGGCGGAGATATTGTGAAGAAAGAGAAGAACTACAAGGAAACCGGCTCCAGCGGCGACATGAAAACAGCTGTGGGCACTACTCCTAACGCTATCGGATACATCGACCTTGTCTACGTGACCGGCAGTGACATCAAAGCCGTGAAGTTCAACGGTGTGGAAGCGACTACGGACAATGTTATCAACGGTTCGTACAAGATTTGGGCTTACGGCTACTACATGACCAAAGGCCAGCCTACCGGCGCTACCAAAGAATTCATCGAATACGTGCAGAGCAAGAAGTTCCAGCAGGGTTCGCTCAAAAAGCTTAAATTCATTCCGATTGCGGCAATGCAATCCTAGGATTAACCATAGTACAAGGTAACAGACTGATAGGTAACAGCGGCCAGCTCCGGAGCTTCATGCGGGGTTGGCCTCTTACAGGAGGGAAAGTATGGGGGCACCGGTTCATAGCCTGACAGCACAGACACAGAAGAGCCTTGAGGAAGTTAAAGTAAATACCAGAAGACATAAGAGACATCTGCTTGGCAACACGATATCCCGTTATTATTTCCTGTTCAGTATCCTTGCGCTTTGTGTGGTGCTTGGACTAGTTATTGTATTCATCGGCAAAACGGCGCTGCTGCTGTTCGGGAGCGTCTCGCCGCTCGATTTCTTCTTCTCGTTCAACTGGACACCGGAAGAGGATGCCTTCGGCGCCGCTGCATTTATTGTAAATACATTATCGCTTACCGCATTGACCCTGGTCATCGCCGTACCAATCTCAGTCGCTATGGCCGTGCTCTGTGCGGAGATTGCGCCTAAATGGCTGACAAGCTTCATCCGTCCGGTGCTGGATCTGCTGGTCGGTATTCCTTCTATTGTATATGGTTATCTGGGCTTGACCGTACTGCTTCCCTTCCTGAGGAGAGTGAGCGGAGAAGGCCTGGGGGACGGACTGCTCGCCGCAGCCCTCGTGCTGGCGCTGATGGTGCTGCCGACCATTTGCCGGATCAGCGATGATGCCATTGTGTCCGTTCCGCGCAAATACCGTGACGCCGCGTATGCGCTGGGCTCGACCCGTCTTCAGGTCATTATGCGCGTTGTACTGCCGGCAGCAAGCCGGGGGATTGTCTCGGCCGTTATTCTCGGCATGACCCGTGCGATCGGCGAGACCATGGCGGTGGTTATGGTGATCGGCAATACGCCGCAGCTGGCGAAGACCCTGTTCACGCCAACCTCCGTGCTGACCAGCAACATTGTAATGCAGATCTCTAATGTTGAGTTTGAGTCCACCTGGAACTACTCCCTGCATATGATGGCCTTCCTGCTGCTGCTTATTTCCTTTGTGCTGATTCTAATTATCCGCGTGCTGGGCCGTAAACGGAGGGATGCCTGATGAATGGATTTACTCGTACACGATATACGGCAAGGGCGCAGCGGCGTAACAAAATAGCAACCATCGGGTTCTACACACTGGGCGCTCTGGTGATGCTGCTGATTTTCTGGCTGCTGTTCACCATCTTAAGCAAAGGCCTGCCGGCGCTCCGGCCCGACTTCCTGATCAAGCAGCCGGAAGAGATGGATGCCGGCGGGGGGATCGGCCCGGTGCTTTTCAACTCCTTCTATATTCTGTTCATCTCGCTGCTGATCTCGGTTCCCATCGGGATCGGGGCAGGTATCTATATGGCGGAGTATGCGCCGGATAATGCCTTCACAGGCGCATTGCGCATCTGTGTGGAATCCCTGGCCTCCGTTCCGTCCATCGTGTTCGGCCTCCTGGGCCTGGCGATCTTCGCCGAGTACTTCGGTGTCGGCCTGACCATCCTCGGCGGAGGCGTCAGCCTGGCACTGCTGAATCTGCCGATGCTGGCCCGCGTCACGGAAGAAGCCGTGCGTGCGGTCCCCGGCGAGATCCGTGAAGCCGGCTATGCACTCGGCATGACGAAGTTCCATGTCATCCGCAAGGTCGTGCTGCCGGTAGCCCTTCCGGCAATCATCACCGGCGTCTGCCTCGTGGCCGGACGCGCCTTCGGGGAATCGGCGGTTATTATCCTGACCGCCGGACTCAGCACCTCCGGCGAGATGTGGGATTTCAATCTGTTCTCGCCGGGTGAAACCCTGGCGGTCCATCTGTGGTACGTGCAGTCCGAGGCGATTGTCGAGGATGCGCGGCAGATCGCGGACAAGTCCGCTGCGGTGCTGGTGTTTGTAGTCCTGCTGATTAACTTTATTTTCCGCTTTCCGCTGTGGCTGGGGAACCGCCGCCGGGGGCGCTGAGACTTAAGCTGAAGCTGTTTATGCGAAATAATAGGCTGCTCTGCTGTGGATAATCCACGGCGGGCAGCCTGTTTGACGTGACAGGAGACGCGGAGAGGACCGCAGCCGCCGGAGGGCTTTTTTCACAGGGGAGCCTATCTATTTCCATTACTTAAAATTATAATAATACTAGAATGAAAGCGGTTATAAGGAACAGGGGGTATGCCGAATGCCTGACCGTATGTCCGAGCAGGAACTGAATAAGCTGATTAATATGCTGGAGCTGTCGCAAGGTGACGGTGATATCGAGTTTGATATTTCATTTATGGTATCCGATGACCCGGATCATGACCACGGGGGGCGGGTGCTGGTCCGGGCTGACAAAATCTTCGTACAGGACCCGCTGCCCGGCGGTTCGCCCGCAGTGATTATGGGGGTTCTTCCGGTTAATCTATATGTCAACGGCGAGCCGGTTTCCGGCCCGGCCGAGGTGACTACGGAGGATACTATAGAGTGGGAAATCTCGGAGCCGCCGCTGTATTCGATTACCGTGTCGGAGGATCGTCTGCTGGCTTTTTTCACCCTCCATTCCACGAAGAAATACTCATGGAAGCTGAATGACCATTTATCCGCCGGTATGGTGGAAGTAGACGCCGTGATGAATACGGAGAATGTTGTCGGAATTCTGGGCCTGAACCAGATTATTGCCGATTTTGAGCGCCGGGGGATCATTCAGAACCTGAATATCTCCGGAATTCATGCTGAACTCCAGAATCCCACTTATCAGCCAATTACCGCTGCCCAGGGCAGAGCGGCTGTGCCGGGGGAGAACGCGTATCTTGAACTGTTTTTCTCCGAGACGATTGAGAATGAATTCAGCGAGATTGAAGGCCAGGTGGATTACCGCAGCCATCTGCGTATTCCTTCCGCGATCCGCGGTGAAGTGCTGGCGCGCAAAATTCCGGTTATCGAGGGGATTCCCGGCTATGACGTATATGGAGAGATTCTATATCCCCCGCCGCCTGCAGACCTTTCGATTCTCGCCAAAAATAATACAGTCCTGCTGATCGGCAATGAAATCCGCGCCCTGCGTGAAGGCCGGCCCCGGGTGACCGGTGACCGGATCAAATATTTCGACATCTGCACATCCTACATCGTACCCGGCAATGTGAACATTAAATCCGGCAATATTGTATTCTCCGGCGATGTCATTATACGGGGCGATGTCGAGGACAATATGATCATTGAGTCGCTGGGTAACGTCTATGTTGCCGGCAGCATCTATAACTCCACCATCACAGCTACCGGAAGCATTCTCGTCAAAGGCAATGTAGTGAACAGCAATCTGTACTCCGGGTATTTCGGCGTGATGTACAACCGGATCTACAACTGCTCCAAGCTGCTGATTGAAGAGACCAAGATCCTCCAGACCGCGGTCCGGATGCTGGTCCAGGCCGTCCAAGGCCGGAAGCAGAGCGTGAAGTACGGACAGGCTGTGCTGCTGCTGCTGGAGAGCAAGTTCCAGAAGATCCCGCAGCTGATCAAGGAGCTGCTCTCGGTGCTGGCAACGGTTCAGGCCTCCTATCATCAGGATCTGGAGCAGACGCTGCATTTCCTGAATCTGTTCCTGAAGCCGGCGCAGCTGGTGGATTATATGAGCGAAGCTTCGCTCAGCGGAGTGATCGGCATGCTGGAGGAGCTGCATATGGGTGTGGCCCGGATGCAGGAGACTAAGGTCGAGGTTAACATCGGCAAATGCCAGAACAGCACGCTGAAATCCAACGGCGACATCATCATCCACCGGGACGGGATCGTGCAGAGTGAGCTGTTCTCTTCGGGCAATATTACGTTTCTCAAAACATTCTCCGTCTGCCGCGGCTCCAAGCTGGAGGCCGGGGGCAGCATTTCTGCCTTTTATGTCGGCGGGGAGAGCGGCGCACAATCCTACCTCAAGGCCAAACAAAGCATCTCCGTCCGCAAAATGTACCTGGGCAAAGTCACCATTGACCGCTATACCGCAGACATCACCGAGCCGGTGGAGAACCTGGTCTTCGACGCCGAGAGTCTGCGGAGCATGAAGCTGGCTGCAGAGTCCGGGAGAGGGTAGTGTAATATAAGAGCGTCCTGTATGCCTTGTGGCTGCGTGGGCGCTCTTTGTTTATGTTGTAGTGTGAAGTTGGGGCGAAGTGAAGGAGAGCGTCTGAGTGCGGGGAGAAACAGGCAAGATAGAAGAAGCGGTAGCGGTGAGGAATAAGGTGAAGACGAAGAGGGGCGCTGTTGACTGTATGCGAGGAGATATAGTATTCAAGGGTATATTCGGACTCAGATGACGCTATTTGGCGAAAAAGGCTGCTTTTCTGCACGTTGCGGACTCAGGAGCGCTTATATTGTAATTTGGAGCTCGAAATGAGGTGAAACGGGTTACTTAACGGAATCTGAGTCCGCTTGGCCTGCGGAATGGCGTGATCCGCCCAAATAAGCGCTTTCCAGTCCGCATGGAGGCTGCCGGATCGTAACGATTCACTTGTCTAGATATGCTATAATCTTATGTGGAAAAATTGCTGCAACTTGATGATAAGGCATGAGTAAATTGATAAGGAGGCAGGATCATTTGGGTAATCGGAAGACAAGCCGTAAAGAGCCGAAACGGAAGGATTCGCCCAAAAGTCATATGAATGTAACGCTGCCGCTTCCGGAGATGCATGCAATTCTGCGGGCAGCCGATGATATTATTGCCGAAGGTGGACGTACACTGCTGTCCAAAATCCTGAAGGGCTCGAAGGAGAAAAAGCTGCTTGAGCTCGGTCTGGACCGCAATCCCTCCTATGGATTTTACCGTGATATCACGCTTGAGCAGATTGTGGAGAAAGTGGATGAATTAATTGATGCCGATTATCTGCGAACCGAGTACTCCGGCAAGCTCCCGATGATCGTGTTCACTCCGCGCGGCTGGGCGGTTGAACGGGAACGTCGGGCGGAAGAATTTTTGCGGGAATGGGATCAGTGGCTGGCTAACGGGGTTACGCCGGTCAGCATGGAGTATTTGAAGGAACGAAACCGCGGCATGATCTTTATGTTCTTGTTTAAAATCCTATGTTCTGGTGATAGGAAATACATACCGTATTTGCAGCAGTGGGAACCCATTGACTTCAGCAAGGTGCAAGCCGAAATCCGGCAGGTGATCGAAGCCCTGAATGGGCGTGACCAGCTGGAGGAGATGCAGTGGCATTCGCTGCTGCGGGAACGCGCACAAACACTGCTCGTACGTTCGCGCAAGCCGGTCATACTGGTATGTAAGGAATGCGGGGACCCGTTTGCTTTTGATGAGCTCTTGTTGAGCTGTTACAAGGCGGATGGGCTTCATTTTCCTGAGAAATGTTCTTATTGCAGGCAGCAGGAGGACAATCGGTATGAATAGGCTGGAGCTGCGCAAGAAAGTACACGGAATAGTCGATGATCTCATTTCGGAGAAGGGCGTTGTCAGTCCGCTGGATGTATTCTTAAGGCTCGGGACCATTACCCCTAAGCTGGTAGAAGAATGGCGCTTCGGTAGAGTTCCTTATTTGGAACGGGTGCTTCACGGTAACCTGGCTCAATTCAGCTATATCATGTCATTACTTCGCGGGAAAGCGCGGGAGCTTGATCTGAATCCATCCTACACTGCTTATATGAGATGGGGCAAAGGCCCCAAGCGGCCGCTTCGCTTTTCGAAGTCCGGGGATCACAATATTGAAACAAGCTACGCTACCCACTATGTGCTGAAGAAGCCGAAAGAATCTTAATGAGAAAGGGACATGCTGATGTTTACTACTGAACAAGTAAAAGGTTTTATCCTCCATCCGGAGTCATTTGTAAGTAATACAGCCCTGCAATACTTTGCCGACAGCTTTTTATATGAGAACGATACTACTCTAATGCCGCTTGTGTTAGAAAAACTGAAGCAATCCAAGGAAGCCGGGACGGTTCACCTGCACCATACTTATAAATTCCCGCTAACTGAAGAAGCGATCCGCGAGCTGCTGGCTTTGCACCAGTCGCCTTCTATCGATAATAATACGAAATTTCATTTGCAGATCATCTTGCGTCATTGCAGTCCTGAGCAGTCCATCCCCTTTATGGAGTTAGTCGGGCAAGATCCGAGCTGGCAAAAGCTTCTGGATCAGAAGAGGAATCTTGCGAACATGGATGACCAGGAACTGTTGGATGTCTTCAAAGTGTTTATTGAACAAAGCACAGGGAAAAGCTGGGATGAGTTTGATACGGCTTACGGGGACGAAATCGTAAATGAGCTGTCCCGCCGGAGATGTATGGATACCGAAGCTGTGCTGCAGAAGCTGCGTGACAATGATCCTCAAGACCCAAGCTATGAAGTGCCTTATCTTATCCAGCTGGCAGGTCTACTGAAGCTGGAGGCGGCTATTCCTGTGCTATGCGGATTTTTCGGTTCTGAGGATGACTTGCTTCTGGAGAATGCCAAAGAGGCGCTCGTTCGTATCGGGACAGCAGGGGTGGTTACGACGCTCACTGAGCAATATTCTATTGCTGAACGGGGAAGCTTCCGGCTGTATGCCTCTGGTGTATTCGGTAAAATCAAGCTACCCGCCTCAGAAGAGGCATTGCTCAGATTGTTGCCGGAAGAGCGTGATCTCACCAACGCGACTATATTGGCTGACTGTCTTTGTGAACTTGGTTCAAATAAGGGGCTTCCTATAGTCCAGGCTATGCTGGAAGGAGACTACGACCGAGGATTGTTGAATCTCACGGAGTCGATATATGCTTACTGCGTAATCTCGGACACACCACATCCTTCATTGCACAATTGGAAGAAGGAGCTTGATCAGGAGGCGGCGCGGCTGGCCAAGCGTAAGGCAGAAGTGGACCGGATGTTTAGAACTAAAACCCCCATAGGAACTTATAACAGACTAAACGGAACTGAAAAAACTTATATAAGCCCGGAAAAAGTAGGCCGCAACGATCCTTGTCCTTGCGGAAGCGGGAAGAAGCATAAGAAATGCTGCGGTGCGTAGGTAGGGCGTAATTGTACCTGAGAACGGGGAATTATGGATTTAGCAATTAGTGTAGCAACAGTGACGGACACCATCTGGTGTCCGTTTTTTGGTGAGCTTAGGGGCTGTATTGGCAGAAAAGCGGCATGAAAGCACACTGCTGGGGTGGAGATGAGGATGGTGCGTGAGCTGGTGGAGCCGCTTGCCGAATTATGCGGACTCAGATGACCTTATTTGGCGAAAAAGCCTGCTTTTCTGCACGTTGCGGACTCAGGAGCGCTTATATTGTAATTTGGAGCTCAAAATGAGGTGAAACGGGTTACTTAACGGAATCTGAGTCCGCATGGCCTGCGGAATGGCGTGATCCGCCCAAATAAGGACTTTCCAGTCCGCATAGATGCCGCTATGTGCTGGCACGGACGTCCCGGAAGGGATACAGCCACAATTCGGCTGATTGCGAAGCAGGTGCTCCCGAAGAATATGCTCCAACGTCCCCGGCTGGCGCCAAGGGTTCTCATCCTCCGGACGCACAAACAGCCTCCCCGAAGGGAGGCTGTTCTATGACGTCCCGGAAGGGATACAGCCACAATTCGGCTGATTGCGAAGCAGGTGCTCCCGAAGAATATGCTCCAACGTCCCCGGCTGACGCCCAGGGTTCTCATCCCCCGGACGCACAAACAGCCTCCCCGAGGGGAGGCTGTTCTATGACGTCCCGGAAGGGATACAGCCAAAGTACGGCTGATTGCGAAGCAGGTGCTAACGAAGAATATGCTCCAACGTCCCCGGCTGGCGCCAAGGGTTCTCATCCCCCCGGACGCACAAACAGCCTCCCCGAAGGGAGGCTGTTCTATGACGTCCCGGAAGGGATTCGAACCCCCGACCGTGCGCTTAGAAGGCGCATGCTCTATCCAACTGAGCTACCGGGACATGGTGCCTGACTGAAAAGCAAGCAAAAATTATGTTATCATACATAGATTATTTTTTCAACTTGTTTTTTTGAAACCGTACGGGGATATGCTATAATCTACAATTGATTAGGGTGCGGATGAAGAGGAACGGAGAAAAGGAGGTGCCCTCATGAATCAATTCAATTCCCCTGCCAAAGAGAATATCGTGCTGTTCCCGAAGACGCTGGATTATTACCAGATCCAGCTTACGGTAATGCTGGAAAGTGAACGTTACGGGGAAGCGATGGAACTGCTGCGTTTTCTGCTGCAGTGCCAAGGACAGGAAGAGCGGCACTACGAGGAGTGGCAGTCGCTGCTGGATTGGCTGGAGGCGGCGTTTCCCTACGCCGCACAGGGCGGGGATGCGGATGGTGCCCCCTCTGCAGAAGAGCAGGATCTGAAGGAAGAGGATATGGCCAGGATTCTGGCCATATCCAAGCTGGAGGAGGATGCGGATTATCCCGATAAGCTGCTGAAGCGGGTCATGAATGAGCCGCTGTCCGAAGCGACCGTGCTGGCGCTGGAGCAGCTCTCCTACCTGGAGGGAGGCCATGTGGATGAAGCGCTGACCGGCTGGCTGCAGCAGGCTGAGGTGCATCCGCTGCTGCAGTTCCGCACGCTGCAGACGCTCCGCCGCCGCGGGGCCCAGGGCGCGGTCAGGCTGAGCCGCGGCCACGAAGCCGCTGAGGTGGAGATCGAGGCTGTGCCGCTGCAGAATGACGAGTTCCCGCCGCAGGTAAGCCAGGTGCTGGAGCGGGTGGCGGAGCAGGCCGAGGTGCATGAGCCGACGCTGTACTATTTTGCCCAGGAGCTCTGGGGGCAGTTCATCATGTCGATTTATGGAACGAAGGAATACCGCAAGCTGCTGGACGGAGAGTATTCGCTGCTGGATATATGGGCTGGAGCCTTGCACCAGATGGTGTCGGAGAGCCTGAACGGAAACCGCAATGAAGAGGAAACACGGAGCATGTACGGGATCACGGACAGCATGCGCTTTCAATTCGAAGGGGCCTACCGTTCGCTCAAAGGATTTGTAAAGAGTTCTCTACTTGATAAATAAAGTAATGTTGTATATAATATAATGGTTATTCTGTGCGTGAATTGTATGACTTTTTTTAAGTAAACATGTAACCAATTTTGGAGGGAAAAGTATATTATGAAAGCAACCTGGGAAAAAATAGAGAAGAACCTTGGAGTTCTTGAAGTCGAAGTAGAAGCAGACCGTGTAGCTGCAGCACTCGACAAAGCTTTTAATAAAGTGGTTAAGAAAGCAAACGTACCTGGATTCCGTAAAGGTAAAGTGCCGCGGCCGATTTTCGAATCCCGTTTTGGCGTGGAAAGCCTGTACCAGGATGCCATCGACATTCTTCTTCCTGAAGCTTATGGCGAAGCAGTTGAACAAACTGACATCTTCCCTGTAGACCGTCCTGAAGTAGACATCGAGCAATTCGCCAAAGGCCAGCCGTTCATCTTCAAAGCGAAGATCACTGTTAAGCCAGAAGTGAAGCTGGGCGAGTACAAAGGTCTGGAAGTTCCTGTACAGAAGGCTGAAGTAACTGATGAAGAGCTGGACGCTGAACTGACACGTCTGCAAGAGCGTCATGCTGAGCTTGTTGTAGTTGAAGATGAAGCAGCAGTTAACGGCGACATCACTGTGATCGACTTCGACGGTTCCGTTGACGGCGTTCCTTTCGAAGGCGGACAGGCTGAGCGTCATTCCCTTGAACTGGGAAGCAACTCCTTCATTCCAGGCTTCGAAGAGCAAGTAGTTGGCATGTCCACTGGAGACTTCAAGGATGTTGAAGTTACTTTCCCTGAGGCTTACCATGCTGCTGAGCTTGCCGGCAAAGTAGCTGTATTCAAAGTGAAGCTGCACGAAATCAAACGCAAACAGCTTCCTGCACTGGATGATGAATTCGCTAAGGATGTAAGTGAATTCGACACTCTGGAAGAATACAAGGCAGATCTGAAGGCACAGCTGGAATCCCGCAAACAGGAAGAACTCAAAGGCGTTCGCGAAACTGCAGTAGTTGATGCAGCTGCTGCTAATGCTGAAGTTGAAATTCCTGAAGCTATGATCGCCAGTGAAGTAGAGAACATGGTTCGTGATTTCGACACCCGTCTTCGCCAGCAGGGCATGAACATGGATATGTTCCTCAGCTTCTCCGGCCAGACACGTGAAGACCTGCAGGAACAAATGAAGGGCGATGCCGAGAAGCGCGTTCGCAACAACCTTGTTCTGGAAGTCATCGCTAAGGAAGAGAAGATCGAAGTTTCCGAAGATGAAGTTACGCAAGAGCTTGCTACTATGGCAGAAGCTTACAAACGTACTCCTGAAGAAATCCGCAGCATTCTGGCGGCCAATGGTTCCCTGAGCAGCCTGAGTGACGAAATTTCGCTGCGCAAGACTATTGAGTTCCTCGTTAGCAATAGCGTAGAAGTTGATGCTCCGGCTCCGGCTGCAGAAGCACCCGTTGAAGAAGCGGCTGCAGAAGAAGCAAGCGCTGAGTAGTCTTCTTTAGAAATTTTACCTAGCACGGCCATTTCCATTAGGCCTCCATAAAGAGCAGATAAGGCACGTAAGTTTTTGTTACGTGCCTTATTTTTATCGGGGCGGACGTTATGTGAGTACATACCACGAATCAAGAATTGGCATTGCCCGCGGAATTGCGATATAATGGCATGCACATGAGCAGTGCGGTTAAGAGCAGCAGTGAATAAATGACATCCCGCTTTGAACGTGTTAAAATATTTCTGAAACGGAAAGACTAATCTGTATAGAGAAAAGAGGTTGGTGGCATGAGTCTGGTACCAATGGTTGTGGAAACGACAAGTCGGGGAGAACGCTCATACGATATCTATTCCAGATTGCTCAAGGATCGCATCATCTTCCTAAGCAGTGCGATTGACGATGATGTCGCCAATCTGGTTATTGCCCAGTTATTGTTCCTGGCAGCAGATGACCCCGAAAAAGACATTCACTTGTACCTCAACTCGCCCGGTGGTTCTGTCACAGCCGGCATGGGTATATATGATACGATGCAATATATCAAACCGGATGTTTCAACGATTTGTGTAGGGATGGCTGCCAGTATGGGATCATTGCTCCTTACAGCTGGAGCGCCTGGCAAGAGATTTGCGCTGACCAACAGCGAGGTTATGATTCATCAACCGCTTGGCGGCGTTCAGGGGCAGGCATCCGATATCTGGATCCATACCGACTGGATTCTGAAGACGAAGGCGAAGCTGAATCAGATTTATGTAGAGCGCACAGGTCAGCCCCTTGACAAAATCGAACGGGATACGGACCGCGATAACTTCATGAGCGCGGAAGAAGCGAAGGAATACGGGCTCATTGACCAGGTACTCTCTTCACCGATCATATCTTAAAGGGGTGGTAAGATGTTTAAATTTAATGATGAAAAAGGGCAACTGAAATGTTCTTTTTGCGGCAAATCGCAAGAGCAGGTTCGTAAGCTGGTAGCAGGACCTGGCGTTTATATATGTGACGAATGCATCGAGCTGTGCACGGAAATCGTGGAAGAGGAGCTCGGTCACGAAGAAGAACTGGATATGAAGGATATTCCGAAACCGAAGGAAATCCGCGATATTCTGGATCAGTACGTAATCGGCCAGGAGCAGGCGAAGAAATCGCTCTCCGTTGCCGTATACAATCACTACAAGCGTGTGAACAGCCAGAGCAAGATTGAAGATGTGGAGCTGACGAAGAGCAACATCCTGCTGCTCGGACCTACAGGCTCCGGTAAGACCCTCTTGGCGCAGACGATGGCGAAAATCATCAACGTTCCTTTTGCCATTGCAGATGCCACTTCCCTTACGGAAGCAGGTTATGTCGGTGAAGACGTTGAGAACATCCTCCTGAAGCTGATTCAAGCGGCTGATTATGATGTGGAGAAGGCCGAACGCGGCATTATCTATATAGACGAAATTGACAAGGTAGCCCGTAAATCCGAGAACCCGTCCATTACCCGTGACGTTTCCGGTGAAGGCGTACAGCAGGCTCTGCTGAAGATCCTGGAAGGTACTGTAGCTTCTGTTCCACCGCAAGGCGGACGTAAGCATCCTCATCAGGAATTCATCCAGATCGATACCACGAACATTCTGTTCATCGTAGGCGGTGCTTTTGACGGCCTGGAGCAAATGATCAAACGCCGTATCGGCAAAAAAGTCATCGGCTTCAACGCAGGGGCTGAAGGTCAGAAGGACCTGAAAGCCGGCGAATACCTCTCCATGGTATTGCCTGAGGATCTGCTCAAGTTCGGCCTCATTCCGGAGTTTGTCGGCCGTCTGCCGGTCATCTCGACCTTGGAGCCGCTTGATGAGAACACACTGGTACGTATCCTCTCCGAGCCTAAGAACGCGCTCGTGAAGCAGTACATTAAGCTGCTCGAGATGGATAATGTAGCGCTGAAGTTTGAACCGCTTGCCCTGGAAGCTATTGCCAAGGAAGCGATCAAACGCAACACCGGTGCCCGCGGACTGCGTGCAATCATTGAGAGCATTATGCTCGACGTGATGTATGAGGTTCCTTCGCGTGATGACATCAAGGATTGTGTCATTACCGAGAAGGTTGTCCAGGAGAAGTCCCTGCCGGAGCTTAGTCTCAAGAAGGATAAGAAAAAAGAAGAAAGTGCGTAAGCAATGAGTAATCATCTGCTTAGTGCAGCTTAACAATACAATTCAGGGTCTCCACTTTCTCCCGCACACCCCGCAGTACCTGCGGGAGCGGAGAGGGTGGAGCTTTGATCGTTATGGGGGAGAAAACCATGTTCTTGAGACACCAGACCCGTCCCGTCAATGTCGGCGGGGTTATTATTGGGGGAAACAACGAGGTTGCTATCCAAAGCATGTGTACGACCAAAACCGCCGATGTGGAAGCGACCGTAGCCGAGATTCTGCGGCTGGAGGAAGCCGGATGCCAGCTCGTGCGTGTGACGGTTAATAATGAAGAAGCGGCGGCGGCAATTAAGGAAATCAAGAAACAGATTCATATCCCGCTGGTAGCGGATATTCATTTCAACTATAAGCTGGCCCTGCTGGCGATTGAGAACGGCATCGACAAGGTGCGGATCAATCCCGGCAATATTGGACGCCGCGATAAGGTAGAAGCTGTAGTTAAAGCCTGCAAGGATAAAGGGATTCCAATCCGTATCGGGGTTAATGCCGGTTCCCTGGAGACGCATTTGCTGGAGAAATACGGCTATCCTACACCGGAAGCTATGGTCGAGAGTGCCCTGTACCATATCGGGATTCTCGAAGAGCTGGATTTCCATGATATTATCGTGTCGCTGAAGGCATCCGATGTGCCCATGGCCATTGAAGCCTACCGCAAGGCGGCGGAGGTTATTCCGTACCCGCTGCATCTGGGGATTACTGAGTCCGGTACACTGTTCGCAGGAACCGTGAAGAGCTCCGCTGGGATTGGTGCGCTGCTCTCCATGGGGATCGGCAGCACGGTACGTATCTCGCTGAGTGCTGATCCGGTAGAAGAGGTGAAGGTGGCACGTGAGCTGCTCAAGACCTTTGGTCTGATCTCGAACGCGGCTACACTGATCTCCTGCCCGACGTGCGGACGCCTGGACATTGATCTCTTCTCTATCGCCAATGAAGTAGAAGAGTACATCTCCAAGCTGAAGGTGCCGATTAAGGTATCTGTACTGGGCTGCGCTGTGAACGGGCCGGGTGAAGCAAGGGAAGCCGATATCGGCATCGCCGGCGCACGCGGGGAAGGTCTGCTGTTCCGTTACGGCAAGATGATCCGTAAGGTTCCTGAAGCGGAGCTGGTCTCCGAGCTGAAGAAGGAAATTGACATCATTGTGGCGCATTTTGAAGAAACGGGTGAGATTCCCGGCCGCAAGCATGCGGGACTGGCTCCGGCTGTAGTTGTTGGTAACCCTGAGGGCAGCAATTAACTGAACTGATTCTATCGCATCCTATCCTAATAGCAACTATGTTTATATACATGAAGCGCCCCGCTGCAGAGGTCTGTTCGTTCAGACCGACTGCGGCGGGGCGCTTTTTAATAGATAAGAATTGATATGTTTTGGAGGTTATTTTACGTGTTTTTCCGGAATATCATCTTCTTCAGCAGTGTGATTACATAGATCATAATAGGGATCAGCAGGAGGAAAATGAACGAGAACTTCCCCCATACCGTTCCGATAATGTCATTGACGTAGACGGTGTTGATATATGTATTCCAGGCGATGATGAGGAACAATACGGCCAGCGGGTAGATCAGATGCTGTGGAGCTTTGAGCCCGAAGACCGTTTGGATACCTTTCAGGATGGAGAGGTAGAGTAGCGAAATTTTGATGAAAAAGGTTAATATCCAGATGGTGATCAGGATCCCCTCGACGCGCTGCAGAATATTCCCGATATTGATCGTTTTGGCCAGTGCGTAAGCAGGAAAAGTGCTGTTCTCCGTCTGCTCAATGCCAAGCACCAGAATGCTGAGCAGTACAATAAGGAGCAGCACGATACCGCCGGTCAGAGTGCCCCACAGGAAGGCCTTCTCCCCGCTTTTACGCTTTTGGACCAGAGGCAGGAATGTCATCATCACAATCAGTTCCTGAAACATGGCGGACTGAAAACCGGCCTGGAAAACGGGACCTGTGCCCCCCTCCAACACAGGCTTGATATGATTCCATTCGATCTGGGGGATCAGCGTGAGGACAAGGATCAGGAACAGAAATAATACCCAGGGGAACAGCAGCTCCCCCAATCTGGCGAGTACGACAACGCCCATGCCGGCACTTATAACCGCAGCAACCAGGAACACAATCTGGATCGCCTCAATCGGCGTTTCCGGCATAATCTCACTCGACATGAAGAATCCAAGGTCACCCAGCAGAGTGCCGGTGAGGATGAGGAAATAGAACAGATACAGCAGTGAGATTATTTTACCGGGCCATTTACCGAAGGCAGCTTCGTGAATTTCAAAGAGATGTCTGCCGGGATGAAGCCGTGCAATGAACAGATATAACACCACCATGACCAGGTTAATCATAAGGCTGCAGAGCGAGGCGATCCAGGCATCTTCTCTTGCGGTATGGGCAAGTCCGCTCGGGATGACCAGAATAGAGGTACCGATGGTTAAACCGAATGTCATAATGTAGAACTGCCTCGCGGCAATACCGGTACGGCTTTTCACCTCTATCTCACATCCTTTCCGCAAAAAGTATTCAGGACAGCAGCTCCATGATGCTGCGAACCCAGTCAAGCGGCCTTAGCTGGGACAGATCCGCCTTATCTGCGAGAGTAACTATGACAGTCAGAGCCCAGATTCCATAGAAAGCGGCCGTATCCCGGGCGGAACGGAGCCTAAGAATGCCGGGTGTCTTCAGGAAGAGTACAAACAACAGGAAGAACAGTAGCAGCAGACTCCAGTTCATTTCTCCTCGAGCTCCCTTTTGAGCGGCTGGATGACCGAGCCGATGCGCCGGACCGCCACCTTGGAATGAACATCAATCTTAACGGTCTTGAAGCTATCCTCCCAATGGTCGCGGTAATCCTTCCACAGCTTCGGATATTTGCGGTGCAGCGCTTCTCCGAAGCCGAAGATATCCGAGTTATATTTCTGCTGGACCTCCCGGATATCACTGGCCATTCTGTCGTCGAAGCGTTTCTCCAGATTCTTCTCAATGCCCTCAATGCTGGACGGCTTGTTCAGATCGAGGGTTCCTTCCACTGTCGTGAGATTGGCTTCTATATTCAGCTGCACCGTGAATTCGGGCTTGCCCTGGTCATTCAGCTTGATATCCATCGAAGTGTCTGCCCGGTAAACAATGAAGCCTACGGTTCCGCCATCCGGGCTTGGGACATTTCCAACCGTTGAGTCTACATCGTTCAGCGTATAATTAACACTCTTGCTGAGCGGTTCGCCCAGCCAGCCGACCAGCTTGTCTTTTTTGAACACGGCGATGCCGGCATGCTGGATCAGGGTCTTCGGGCTGATGCCCTGCACGTTTTTGGCCGACTCCCCTTCCTCAACATCTCCTTTTAACTGTACCCCCGACATGATCGGATTAGAGCCGCCGCGCTCCAGCTCGGTGATGAATTGCTGCAGGGTTACTTTCCCGGTCGCTGCCCATTTCTTATGGGAGACGAGAATCGAAGAGTACAGGGAATTCGCCGGGATATGCTCGAAGGGAGTGATAATCTCCAGAATATTCGAAGCCTTCGAATTCTTGGCTACCAGCAGGAAGAAATCTGTACGAAGCTGATGGTTGCGTGAGATGAAGTCCAGTGCATCACTGACCCCGCTCCGGGCCAGCGCTTCCCCGAACACAAGCACACGGATATGGGACAGATACAGCATGCGGGGTGTCATACTCAGCATCCGCTGCAGCGCATCGGGGACGGTACGGCCTACGGATTTGTAGGTTACGACAGGCAGGCTTCCGGAGGAGGCCCCCTTCTGGTTACCGGCCTCGCTGGGATTCATAACCTGGGCGGTGACCGCATACCCCTCCGGAACCAGATCAATGCCGAGCGCCATGACCAGAGCGAGATCATTCAGTTCTTTGCGGCTCCAGCATCCGGTAAGGGACAGGAGACTTAGAATCAGGAGGATCGTAAGGGCGCGTCTTCCCCGCATCAGGCAGCGTTCCTTTCGTTATAGATTCACAGGCAGGCAACCTCTAGTTACGTCCAAAAAACTTCTTCATGCTGCGCCGCGAGACGCGGATGAAGGTATCCCGCTGGCTCTGCCAGCGCATAGGTGCGAAGGAGGTCATGTAAGGAATGCCCACTGATTCCAGGCTGCACAGATGCAGACCCAGAATGATCATCGCGATAATCATCCCGTACAGGCCGAAGGAGGCGGCAATCGCCATCAGTACAAAACGCAGCATCCGCACAGAAATGCCGACATTGAAGGCCGGCAATGCGAAATTGGCGATCGCTGTGATGGACACCACGATGACCATGGCTGCTGAGACCAGCCCCGCATCAACCGCGGCCTGACCGATAACCAGCGTTCCGACGATGGACACGGACTGGCCGATGGATTTGGGTAGCCGGATACCGGCCTCACGGAGGATCTCGAAGGTAATCTCCATGATGAACGCTTCCAGGAATGCCGGAAAAGGTATGCCCTCACGCTGGCCGATCAGACTGATCAGCAGAGTGGTTGGGATCATCTCCTGATGGAACGTCGTAATGGCGATATAGAAGGAAGGAGTCAGCAGCGCAACGGCGAAACAAAAGAACCGCAGCAGCCGCACCAGACTGGCAAAATCGCTCCGCTGGTAATAGTCCTCACTGGATTGAAAGAATTGTACCAGCAGAGCGGGAACCACGAGTACGAACGGAGTGCCTTCCACCAGAATAGCGATGCGGCCTTCCAGCAGTGCCGAGGCTGTGACATCCGGACGCTCAGTATTATAGACGGTCGGGAAAGGGCTGTAGCGCTTATCCTGAATCATCTCCTCGATATAATTGCTCTCCAGTACGCTATCCAGCCTGGCGTCATCCAGCCGTCTGCGCAGCTCCTCCAGCACGACGGGATCGGCATTGCCTTCAATGTACATCACCGCGACATCCGTCTGGGTCTGCTCTCCCAGCTTGCGTGACTCGATCCGCAGCTTCGGGTTCTGGATACGCCTGCGGACCAGAGCGGTATTCTCCCGCAGGGATTCAGTGAAGCCCTCGCGCGGGCCCCGTACCACCGACTGGGAGCTGGCATCTTCTACCGCGCGCTGCTTAAGCGCCTCCGTGCCGGCAGACAGCGCCGTAACGCTGCCTTCAATGAAGAGAATCGTGTTACCGGCCAGGATTTCCGTTTCAGCCTCTGTATAGTTGCTGATCTCTCCAACCTTGCCCAGGGTAAGCGTCCGTTCCTGCAGCAGCTTGAGGCAGGTTACCGGCGTGAAATCGTCCAGCTCATGGAACAGGCCGGCATCCTCATGAACCGCTTGAATGAGTGACTGCGGATCAGACAGGCCTTCAATAAAGACAAGCACAGCGGACAAAGGGCCCAGTGTGATGAACCGGTAGATGATATCTGTACTTTTGCCCAGGCGGACTTGCATTCCCTCTATAAAAACAGACAGAGATTCCGGCAGCTTCTCCTGCGGCGATCCTGCATTTTCCAGCTGCGTCATGTGCATTCGCCTCCTGTTATCCGGTATAGTCTTTCCGTTTATGGGAATCGTATGCAATCTGCGGGACGGGAAGGGTGCGGGCGGCTTCTGTTTTTTTGGCACAGGCGTTTACGAATGATTGAAACGGCTATACTACCTAGTAGTAGTTAAATACTGGACAGGCAGACGGAAGGAAACAGGAGGGTGTGCTATGCAACTAAGTATATTGCTGATGATCGTGCAGCTCTTTTTCGCGCTGGTCATCGGCGTTTATTTTTGGAATCTGCTGCGTGGACAGAAGACCAACAAGACGGCGGTGGACCGGGAATCGCGCAAGGAGCTGGATAAGCTGCGCAAGATGCGGATGATCTCTCTGACCAAGCCGCTCTCAGAAAAGACACGTCCGGCCTCCATCGATGATATCGTCGGACAGAAGGACGGGCTGCGCGCACTTAAGGCCGCGCTCTGCAGTGCCAATCCGCAGCATGTTATTATCTACGGACCGCCTGGTGTAGGCAAGACAGCCGCTGCGCGTGTGGTCATGGAGGAAGCGAAGAAGAACGCGCTGTCCCCGTTCAAGCGCGATGCCAAATTCACGGAGATCGATGCCACTACCGCCCGCTTCGATGAGCGCGGGATTGCCGATCCGCTCATCGGCTCGGTGCATGATCCAATCTATCAGGGTGCGGGGGCCATGGGGGTGGCCGGAGTTCCGCAGCCGAAGCCGGGAGCGGTAACCAAGGCGCATGGCGGGATTCTGTTCCTGGATGAGATCGGGGAGCTGCATCCGATTCAGATGAACAAGCTGCTGAAGGTGCTGGAGGACCGCAAGGTGCTGCTGGAGAGTGCGTACTATAATTCAGAAGACAGCAACACGCCGGCGTATATCCATGATATCTTCCAGAACGGCCTGCCCGCCGATTTCCGGCTGGTTGGTGCAACGACACGTTCGCCGGATGAAATCTCGCCTGCGCTCCGTTCGCGCTGCATGGAGATCTATTTCCGGCCGCTGCTGCCGGAGGAGATTGCGGTGATCGGACGGGATGCCGTCCAGAAGGTCGGGCTGAAGCCAAGCCCCGAAGCGGTGGAAGTGGTGCAGCAATATGCCACGAACGGCCGCGAGGCCGTGAATATGATCCAGCTGGCCGCCGGATTGGCCCTGACCGAAGGCCGGGATACCCTGAGTGCTGCCGAAGTGGAATGGGTCGCAGGCAGCAGTCAGCTGCCGCTGCGGACGGAGCGCAAGATTCCAACGTCTCCGCAGATCGGGCTGGTTAACGGCCTTGCCGTCTACGGGCCGGGCATGGGCACGCTGCTGGAGATTGAAGTCTCCGCCGCACCTGCTACTAATGGACAAGGCAGACTGAATATAACCGGTGTAGTTGATGAAGAAGAGCTGCGCGGCGGCTCACGGACGACCCGGCGCAAGAGTATGGCCAGAGGCTCCATCGAGAATGTGCTGACCGTACTGCGTACGATGAAGCTGGACCCGGACCACTACGACCTGCACATTAACTTCCCTGGCGGTACGCCGATTGACGGCCCGTCCGCCGGAGTAGCCATGGCGGTCGCTATCGTCTCCGCCATCCGGCAGCTGCCGGTGGATAACACGGTAGCGATTACCGGGGAGATCGGCATCCACGGCCGTGTGAAGCCGGTCGGCGGCGTGGTCGCCAAGGTCGAGGCCGCATTCCAGGCCGGTGCAACCACCGTGCTGATCCCTAAGGAGAACTGGCAGTCGCTGTTCGCCGACCTCGGTCCCCTGCGGGTCATCCCGATGGACACCGTCGAAGAAGTCTTCCGCCACCTGTTCGGTGCGGATACAGCGGACGTGAGAATGCCTGCCGTGTCGGGCGAGACCTTCTCTTCGGCGTCTTCCCTGCTGAAGGCGGATGCTTCGGGGGAGAGCTTGCCGGGATAGCAGCAGTCTATATGAAGAGGTCCCTCAGATCATATACTGGGGGACCTTTTTTTGCGAAATTTGCTGGAACGGTACCATCCTTTGGAGAATGGAAGAGCTGTTTCCACTTGTTCGTTATGTATTGATTCCTGAGCCTTACGGGCAGTAAGGACGCTATTTTAGCGAAAGGGGGACTTGGCACGGGGCTAACGGATCGGATGCAGCTAGACCGGAAATAGATGGATTTTCTACACTTGCTGAGGAACGAATGAACCCGGCGAGAACAGCAGTTGGATAAACAGCACTTAAATTATCGCCTTTCACTCAAACTAGCTAAATCACCCGAATTAAATGTAGTTTTTCCACTTGCTTGCTCCCGATCCGCCGAAATCAACAAATTAAGATACCTTTATCCACTTGCTTGTGGCATCAGTCCGTATCCTCGCGGCATCCTCCCCTTTTGTCCGCAGAATGTAGCTCATGGGGGTCCTCCCCCCGTAAAGTACTTGATTCACCGTCCAAGCTAAAACACGATTTTGCGGCCATTTCCACTTGTTCCCACCTGGTACAGGGATCAAGTTTCTTGAGAAGAAGTGCTGACATTCCTCCGCCTGAAATGATATAATGAATAGATCAGTGTGTGGAGATATTAGTCTTTTATAGACTAAAAATATATGTCTCAGGATACGTCTGCCATCTGAAATACTATTTTTATGGAGATGACGTACATGCACGGAGAAACAAGACTGCCCAGAAATACCAAAGAAGGTTTATTATTTTTATTGATTGTCTCAATTATTTCAGTCAATACCATTGCTCCTCTTATCGTAGGTTTGGAACTCGGATTCAGCAAGGAAATATATCTGGATACACTGAAGATCCTTCCATTCATGTGGGTAATCGTAGTTCTGCTGGTACGGCTGGTGGCCGGGCCTATTGTCCGTAAAGTGCTGCCGAAATTCACAGGACAAACCGACGGATTTAATGCCAGGGTTCTCCTGAATATTATTTTGAATGTTACAGTATTATCAATTTCAATGTCGGTTATCGGCACATGGGTTGGAACGGGACATGTAAGTCTGGAGCCCGTCAGAAACTTCCTTCATATCTGGCCAAGGAACTTTGGGATAGCCTTCTGGATTGAACTGCTGGTTGCGCAGCCGATCGCAAGATTGGCAATGAAGAGCTTGCATGCAAGACAGGACCGTAAGGCACAAAGTGTAAATGCGTGATCAGGGCTAATCGTCCAAAATAACAATACATTCGGGGAACGTCCATGCCGGGCGTTCTTTTCTTTTAATGGATCAGGCACCCTTTAAGTAAAGGCAACGGCATAGTACACTTAAGTTTAGCGAATACTAAAAGACGACTGCGCCACAGCATTTGCCGCGGCACAAGGCTTGTTGGTGTTTTCATGCCGCTTTTGTTAGAATGAATGCATATGACACTACTTATGAACCATGGGAGGTGCGAAAGCGATGATACAAAGCAAATCGAAAGGTCGTCGTTTTCCTTTATTACCGCTTAGAGGTCTTCTTGTATATCCCAGCATGGTTCTGCATTTAGATGTAGGCCGCGAGAAGTCAGTCCGGGCACTGGAAAAAGCTATGGTTGAAGATAACCTGATTCTCCTCTGCTCCCAGTCGGAAGTGAATATAGAGGAACCGGGACAAGAAGATATTTTCCGGGTGGGTACAGTTGCGAATGTGCGGCAGATGCTGAAGCTTCCCAACGGCACGATCCGAGTGCTGGTGGAGGGCGTAGAGCGTGCCGAGATTATTCATTATACGGATAACGAGGAGTACTATGAGGTAATGGCGCGTGAGCTGCCGGAGCAGGAGGATGTCGATCAGGAGAGCGATGCCCTGATGCGTACCGTACTGAGCCAGTTCGAACACTACATCACCTTGTCGAAGAAGGTTACTCCCGAGACGCTGGCCGCTGTCTCCGATATTGAAGAGCCGGGCCGGCTGGCCGACGTGATCACCAGTCATTTGGCGCTGAAGATTAAGGAGAAGCAGGAGATTCTGGAGACCATTGACGTCAGCAAACGTCTGGAGAAGCTGCTCGATATCCTCAATAATGAGCGTGAAGTGCTGGAGCTGGAACGCAAGATCAGCCAGCGCGTGAAGAAACAGATGGAGAAGACCCAGAAGGAGTATTACCTGCGCGAACAGATGAAAGCGATCCAGAAGGAGCTTGGCGAGAAGGAAGGCCGGGCAGGCGAAGCGGATGAGCTGCGCGCCCAGATGGAAGAGAAGAATCTGCCGGAGCGTGTGCAGGAGAAGATCGAGAAGGAAATCGACCGTCTGGAGAAAATGCCGGCAAGCTCGGCCGAAGGCAGCGTCATCCGCAACTATGTGGATTGGCTGCTGGGTCTGCCGTGGAGCGAAGCAACCGAAGATGATCTGGATATCAAGAAGGCGGAGCAGGTGCTGGATGCAGACCACTACGGTCTGGAGAAGCCGAAGGAACGCGTACTGGAATATCTGGCTGTACAGAAGCTGGTCAAGAGTCTGAAAGGGCCGATTCTGTGTCTGGTAGGTCCTCCGGGTGTCGGCAAAACCTCGCTCGCCCGGTCCATCGCCCGTTCGCTGAACCGTAAGTTTGTCCGCATCTCGCTGGGCGGCGTGCGGGATGAAGCGGAGATCCGTGGTCACCGCCGTACCTATGTCGGGGCTATGCCGGGGCGTATTATCCAGGGGATGAAGACTGCGGGCAGTATCAACCCGGTCTTCCTGCTGGATGAGATCGACAAGATGGCAGCGGACTTCCGCGGCGATCCGTCGGCGGCTCTGCTGGAGGTGCTTGACCCAGAACAGAACAATACGTTCAGCGATCACTTCGTAGAGCTGCCGTTCGATCTGTCGAATGTCATGTTCGTCACAACAGCGAATGCCGTGCATAATATTCCGCGCCCGTTACTGGACCGGATGGAGATGCTGTTCATTCCCGGCTATACGGAGCTGGAGAAGCTGCAGATTGCCAGCCGCTATCTGCTGCCGAAGCAGCGCAAGAGTCATGGCTTGGAAGATGAGCAATTATCCATTGAGGATGATACACTGCTGAAGATTGTCCGCGAGTACACACGGGAATCCGGAGTGCGGAATTTGGAGCAGCAGATTGCTGCCCTGTGCCGCAAAGCCGCCAAGCAGATTGTCTCGGAAGAGAAGGAACGCGTAAGCATTCTTCCGGAAGAGATTAAGGATTATCTGGGCGCTTCGAAGTACCGCTATGGAATGGCGGAGCTGGAGGATCAGATCGGCACCGTAACCGGGCTGGCCTGGACCGAGGTTGGCGGCGACACGCTGCTGATCGAAGTAACGGTTGTACAGGGTACGGGCAAGCTGACGCTGACCGGACAGCTGGGTGATGTGATGAAGGAATCGGCGCAGGCCGCCTTCAGCTATACCCGCTCTAAGGCGGAGGAGCTGGGACTGGCACCGGATTTCCATGAGAAGAACGATATTCATATCCACATTCCCGAAGGTGCGATTCCCAAAGACGGTCCGTCTGCAGGGATTACAATTGCAACAGCACTGATCTCCGCCCTGACGAAACGTTATGTCTCGAAGACTGTAGCGATGACCGGCGAGATTACGCTGCGCGGGCGTGTGCTGCCGATCGGAGGCCTCAAAGAGAAATCGCTGGCTGCCCATCGTGCAGGCTACAAGAAGATCCTCATCCCTAAGGACAACGAGCGTGACCTTAAGGATATTCCCGAGAGTGTCCTGAACGATGTGGAGTTTGTGCCGGTAGCCCATATGGATCAGGTGCTGAAGCATGCACTTGTGGATCATGAGGCCGTCAGCGGCAGAGACACAGATACGGATACAGAAATAAGTATTGAAGCGCCAAGTAGTGTGCATTAGAAAGGAAGTCCTATGAAAGTTAACAATGCCGAATTTGTGATCAGTGCCGTGGGCCCTGATCAATACCCTGAGGATGCCTTGCCGGAGATTGCTCTGGCAGGGCGCTCCAATGTAGGGAAGTCATCTCTGATTAACCGTATGATTAACCGCAAGAATCTCGCCCGCACCAGTTCTACACCGGGTAAGACGCAGCATATGAACTATTATCGTATTAATGAAAGTATGTATTTCGTCGACTTTCCGGGTTACGGCTACGCCAAGGTCTCCAAGACGCAGCGCGCCTCCTGGGGCAAAATGGTTGAGAAATACATGTCCGAGCGTGAAACGCTGAAGATGGTCCTGCTCGTTGTAGACCTTCGTCATCCGCCAACCGGCAATGACAAGATGATGTTCGACTGGCTGAAGCACTATGATCTGCCGCTCTGTGTAGTGGCAACCAAGGCGGATAAGATTCCGAAGACCCGCTGGCCGAAGCATATCAAAGTGATGAAGCAGGAGCTCGGTGTGCTGCCGGGTGATAACTTCATTGCCTATTCTTCAGAGATTGGACTTGGCAAAGACGAACTATGGGAACTTATCGATAGACATACTCTTCCTACCGAAGAAGAACCTCCGGCAGAACCGGACGATCAGGATTCCGGGGATGAACCACAGCACGAAGACTCTTCTGAGACTTAAGGGTTTGTCATAGAATTGAGGGATGGTTATGGCTCAGCGTCTGGCTATGGAATATGTGAATGCAACAATGCAAATGACCGAATTTCAGCTGAACCAGTTTCTGCTTACCGCCGATACCAGCTATATCAGTCACCGTGTGAAGATTCTTGGCGCGGGTGAACAGGAGATTGTGCTGGAGGAGGCCGGGGGCGAGGAGGTACATCTGTCTTTTGAACGCAAAGGCGGCATCTATATTGGTTCCTTGTCCTGCAGGGTAGTGAATCCTCATCTGATCAATGCGGTCCGTAAGCTCTTCTTCATGTATAAGGGCACGGGAACCGTGAACCGGATTTATAAGGAATTAACCATGATGTATTACTATGAGGGTGGCTCGGTGCGCCGGATCTCGGAAGTGAGACCCGGTGGCACCAAGCTGATCTATCAGCATAAATATTCATTAGTAGAGATGATGTCTATTTACAAGCTGCAGACGGTAGAGCAGGAGATAGAGCAGGAGCGCCGGAAGATTAATAGACTGCTGGATCTCCGCAATACTTGTCAGCATGAAGAGGCTATCCGTGAAGTAGACGAACAGCTTAAGGTCGCAACTTATCGGCTGTTCCAATTAGAAGCTTAACGAAATTTATTTTAAAATTTAGCAATCATTTCCTAGTGAAATGGTTGTATTTTTTTACGTAAACTATACATATCTTCTCGAAAAGGACCGATAAACTACATATGATAGATATCCATAGCCACATTCTACCCTTCATGGATGACGGAGCCGCTGATGTTGACGCCGCTCTCGCCATGGCGCAAGACGCCAATAACGATGGTATTACAACTGTAATTGCCACCCCGCACCATGCTAACGGAGTTTATATGAATCCGGCTCCAGATATAGAAGCAGCTGTGCGGCTGCTGAATGAGAAGCTCCAAGAAGCGGGCAATCCCCTTCAGGTGCTGCCGGGCCAGGAGATTCGTATCTACGGCGATCTGCTGGATGATCTGGAGAAGGGACAACTGCTGACGCTTGCCGGCTCCAGGTACATCCTGCTGGAGATGCCCTCCTCGCGTGTGCCCCGCAACATGGAGGAGGTCTGCCATGAGCTGATCATTCAGGGCTATGTTCCGGTGATCGCCCACCCGGAGCGTAATGCCGAGGTTGCCGAGAATCCGTCCAAGCTGGAGCGGTTAACCGAACTGGGAGCACTGGGACAGCTGACGGCGCAGAGTCTTGCCGGGACCTTCGGGAGTAAGCTGCAGAAGCTGTCGATCGACTTGTGCCGGCGGGGGACTATACATGTGATTGCATCAGATGCCCATGATTCTAGTAATCGTCCGTTTGGTTTAAGCGAGGCTTACGAGGTTGTGAAGAAACATTTGGGAAATGAGACATTCGACTTTTTTCTACACAATGCGCGCGGAATTGTGGCTAACGAGGAGATAATTCGAGTTAATCCTGTTCAATCTAACAGCAAACTTCATAGATTGTTCGGATTTTTTTCTCGTAAAGGGTGACCTCTCAATGGATTAATGGTAGAATGGGTATTACTGGATTAACGCTCTATTATTTATAAAAATACATACAAAGAGGTGGATGACAAGTGACTTTGAAGAAAAAATTGGCAGTATCTACACTAGCAGTAAGCATGGCAGCGGCATCCGTTGCCGGATTGCCCCTAAGCAGTATTCTTGGACAATCTGGAATCGTGGGTACAGCTTCTGCAGCGAGTGCAAACTATGACGCTTTGAAAGCCCGTGCCAATCTGTTGTACGGCAAATTAAGTGATGCATCCAAGCAGACACTCCGTGAGTTCCGCGCAGAGCTCCAGTCGGTATCCCGTACCGAACTGGAAACTGCCCTTGCGCCGATTCTGGATCATGTGACTCTCACTTCTACAGAGAAGACAACATTGTTTGATTTCTATCTAGAGGTAGTAGGTTCTTACTACAATCCTGATGTAACAGCGATTACAGATATTCTGGAATCACCGAATTATTCTGCTTATCAGGCGCTGGTGAAGAATATTGGTGAACAAGCCGGTATTACAGATCTGACTGTCGGCAAAGTATATAATTTCATTTCTGTAGTTGAGCAGAAGGAAATTGCAGCCTTCAAAGGAGCAAACCTGGCGGATCTGTATGCAGCAGCCAAAAATCCAAGCAGCGCATTGGCAGTTCAAGCGAAGAATATTGCGCTCAATACTAATGTAGTAGCAGGAACAGATTACACACTGAAGGCTGCGCTTCTGGAACTTGGCGTTGATGCTAACCTCGTATCCACACTGAAGACTAATCTGGAAGCTATTCCATCTGTTACAAAGGCTAAAGACGCAGCAGTAATCCTTGCGGCCGCTTACTATGACGTTTATCTTAAGTCTGGTGCAGTTGTTGATCCTGGTACTGGTTCTGGCGGCGGCGGTAGCACGACAGTAACAACTCCGGTTGCGCCAACAGTAACAGCGGCAGGAATCTACGATGTGTCCAAGCTGGTTACTATTGTTGGAGATAAAGCTACCTTGAAGCTGGTGGATGCAGATGTATTGAAGGCATTTGATGCACTCGTTGCTTCAAGCACAGTTAAGACAGGTCTTACACTTACCCTGAACCTGGGTACAGTGAATGCTGCAACAGTGGAAGTTCCATTGTCCAAAGCAATCATCGATGCTGCCAAGGCTAAAGGTATTGCCAACATTGCGATTACCTTCAACGGCTTGACAGTAACAATTCCTGTAGGCCAATTCAGTGAAGCTGTTACACTTACAGCCTCTACAATTGCTGATTCTACAGTGACTTCGATTTCCAGCCTGAAGCTGGCATCCAGCGTATATGAATTTGATCTGACTGTAGGCGGCGTTGCAACAACAACCTTCCAGCAGCCAATCATCATTAAACTGCCGCTTAAGAATACAGAAGGATTGGATAAGGAGTTACTCTCCGTTACGAAGATTGTATACAGTGCTCTTCAATTCCAGGGTGGTGTTGTAGACGGTGAATATATCACTGAACCACGCGATACTTTCTCTTCCTACGCAGTAGTGGAGAACAAAGTAAGCTTCAAAGACGTTGCAAGTGTACAGGCTTGGGCTGGAAGACAAATTGCCGTTGTAGCTGCCAAGGGCGCAATTGAAGGCGTGGGTAACGGTAACTTTGCTCCGAAGAGCAATGTGACCCGTGCTGAATTCGCGAAGATGCTGATTCGTGCATTGAACCTGGAGAACAACTCCGCTAAGCAGAGCTTCAGTGATGTAAGCTCTACTTCCTGGTATGCTCCATATGTAGCTGTAGCTGCTGAGAAGGGGATCATCACCGGACGCAGCGCTGCACAATTCGATCCTAATGCAACCATTACCCGTGCAGAAATGGCGACTATGATCTCCCGTGCAGTTAAGTCGGTTAACCCTGCTGCCACTACTAGTGCAACTGCACTGGGTCAATTCTCCGATGCTGCTAAGATCAGTGCATCACTGAGAGACGGAGTGGCCTTCGCTGCCAGCAATAACCTGGTTATCGGCAACGCCGGTAAGTTCAATCCTAACAACACTGCTACCCGTGCAGAAGCAGCAGTTATTATCTACCGTACAATTAACTTCAAGTAAGTAAATAGTAAGTATGGAGAGCCTCCTCTCGTCTGTTAGAGAGGAGGCACTTTTTTAGAAATATAAGAATTTATATGCTATACGCTATAAATTATCCTTTTATTTCTCGCTGAAACGGTGCCGTCCTATAAATGGACGTCACAGGCGTTTCTGCTTGCTTAGGTGAAATATTACAGAAACAGCTTGGAGGGAAATTCACTTGTCAGCACAAGAATTGGATCTGCGCGATTATTTCCAGATTGTCAGGAAGAGACTGTGGATGATTGTCAGCATTGTTATCGTGGCATGTGTTCTTGCCGGGGTCTACAGCTTATACATCAAGAATCCGGTGTATGAGGCATCAACGAAGATTATTGTTAATCAGACACCTACTCAATCTACAGTAGGACAGCTGGATCTTAACCAGATTAATACGAATATTCAGCTTATTAATACGTACAAGGAAATTATTAAGACACCGGCAATCCTCGACGTTGTGGCTAAGAACTATCCGCAATTCGCTATTACTGCGGAGGAGATGCTGAAGAAGGTTAATGTTAGCTCCGTAAACAATACGCAGGTGATGACACTTGTCGTTCGAGATAATTCATATCAGAGAGCCGCAGAGATCGTGAATGCCATATCACTTGTGTTCAAGCAGGAGATTCCGAACCTGTTCAATGTGCAGAATGTATCCATCCTTAATGAAGCTAAGCTTAATCCGTCAGTTGCACCAGGACCGGTAGAGCCGAATGTGGTGATGAACCTTGCAATTGCCTTCATTGTGTCCTTGATGATCGGTCTGGGAATTGCCTTCTTGCTGGAATACTTAGATGATACGCTGAAGACAGAAGATGACATTAAGAAATACCTTGGACTGCCGACGATCGCCATGATTACACGGCTTGGACAAGAAGAAACGAAGACTACTGAACAGCAAGTACTGACGCAGTCCAGAAAGGCGGGGGAACTCGAACATGTCACAGCAGCCAAGTAAACAACGCCATCTAATTACCGTGACGAACCCGCGCTCGCCTGTATCTGAAGCTTTCCGGGCACTGCGCACGAATATTGATTTCTCTTCTATTGATGAACAGATTCAGATTATTATGGTCACTTCTTCCGGGCCGGAAGAAGGGAAGTCTACAGTGACAGCTAACCTTGCCGCTGCTTATGCTCAAGCGGATAAGAAGGTGCTGCTCATTGACGGTGACTTGCGTAAGCCTACGGCACACAAGACCTTCTCGCTAAGTAATCGTTACGGATTGTCTTCATTATTATCCCAGCAGGCTGAGCTGTCTGAGGTGATCCAAGAATCAGGAGTGAATAACCTCTCCTTAATGACTTCTGGGCCGATTCCGCCGAATCCGGCAGAGATGATGGCTTCCAACCGCATGAGCGCGGTTCTGCAGGAGCTGCGCCAGCTGTATGATGTCGTTTTAATTGATACACCGCCTCTATTGGCAGTTACAGATGCACAGATTGTGGCTTCCAAGAGCGATGGTGTCATTATGGTCGTGAGTTATGGCAAGGTGAAGCGTGATATTGCTGTTAAGGCGAAGGCAGGTCTGGACCGGGTAGGCGCAAGAATGCTGGGCGTAGTACTGAACAATGTTAAGCGTAAAGCCAGTGAAGGCTATTATTATTACTATTATGGCAATTAAGTATCCTATTGAAGAAAATTGTTATTTTTGGAGGCACTAAAAATGACAGCGAAAACCAGAGTATTGGTACTGTTTCTGATCGATATTGCGATTATATGGTTCAGTATCGTGACTTCCTATCTGTTCCGCTTCTATAACCATATTCCTGAGGAATATGTTGTACAGATGGTGGTGTACGGGCTGATCTCAACGGTCGCTATCGGAGGAAGCCTGGTCTATTTCGGACTGTACCGCCGAATGTGGCAGTATGCCAGCATAGGTGAGATTATATCTGTTCTCAAGGCTATTGTGGTAGGAGCCATACTCTCATACGCAGTAGCTTTTGTTATCCTGCCGCAGCGCGTGCCGCTCAGTATTGAAGTCCGGTCGATGGAAACGATACTGCTGCTGGTAGGGGGCGCCCGCTTCTTCTGGAGAGTGTTCCGTAACGACCGCTTCAACAATAAGGAGACGGAGGTTCATACCCTCATTGTTGGAGCTGGAGACTGCGGCATATTGATTGCCCGGGAGATGATGGGGCCTTCATTCGCAGATACACGGCTGATTGGGTTCATTGATGATAGTACAGATAAATATCACATGTCCATACTGGGTGTTCCTGTATTAGGGAACCGTTACGATATTCCGCGAATCGTGAAGGAACGGGAGATTCATGAGATTATTATTGCGATGCCTTCCGTCTCCAGAACAGAGATATCCGAGATTATTAATCTGGCTAAGGCTACAGGCGCGAAGCTGAAGATTATACCTGCACTTAATGACCTGATTGCTGGTAAGATCTCTGTCAAGAAGCTGCGGGATGTCAGTGTTGAAGATTTGCTGGGCCGTGAGCCGATTGTAGCCGACATGAACAGCATCTTGGGTTATGTTCACAACAAGACCGTACTTGTTACGGGAGCAGGCGGTTCAATCGGATCAGAGCTATGCCGCCAGATCTCTCCGTTTGCACCGGACAAGCTGATGATCCTTGGACACGGAGAGAACAGTATCTATACCATTGAGATGGAGCTGCGTAAGAGCTTCCCTTATCTGAATATTGTTACAATTATTGCCGATGTTCAAGACCGTGCAAGGCTGATGGATATATTCCAGAGCCATAAGCCGCAGGTTGTCTTTCATGCGGCAGCACATAAGCACGTTCCTCTGATGGAGCGTAATCCCTCCGAGGCGATTAAGAATAACGTCTTCGGCACACGTAATGTAGCGGACTGCGCAGACAAATACGGGGCAGAACGGTTTGTGCTGATCTCATCGGACAAGGCAGTGAATCCTACCAGTGTCATGGGTGCAACGAAGCGAATCGCGGAGATGTATGTTCAGAGTCTTAACGTCAATAGTCCAACCAAATTCTCGGCAGTACGCTTCGGTAACGTGCTAGGCAGCCGTGGCAGTGTGATTCCGGCCTTCAAGCAGCAGATTGCTGCGGGTGGTCCGGTTACGGTTACTCATCCTGAGATGGTCCGCTACTTCATGACGATTCCTGAAGCCGTGCAACTGGTGATTCAATCGGGTTCCTTCGCCAATGGAGGTGAAGTGTTTGTACTCGATATGGGTGAACCTGTGAAGATTCTAACCTTAGCCGAGGATTTAATTACATTGTCCGGTTATGAGCCTTACAAGGATATTGAGATTACCTTCTCAGGGATTCGTGAAGGCGAGAAGCTATATGAAGAACTGCTGACAGATGAAGAGAACCTGGGGTCTACACAACATGACCGGATCTTCATTGGCAGACCTAATGTCATTAGCCAGAGTCAGATGGAACTGGAATTCAAACGGCTAGAACGTGTAATTGCGGAAGATGGCGAAGCCATTCGTGAAGTGATTAATCAGATCGTGCCGATGCAGCCGGTGATTCAAGCGGCCATTAGCTAATTCGAACTTGGAGGTACCTGAAGTGAAAAGATGGAAGAAAGTATTGATCTGGACGCTGTCGGTTATCGTGGTGTTGGGAGTTGGCGGACTATTCGCTGCCAATTATGCTGTAGACAAGCTGATGAATTCTATGGCGGATGGATTTGATGTAGAGGCGGACGATACTGGTAATGTGCCTCAGGGGCAAGTTGTTGAGCCTACAGTAGCAGAGAGTGATCCGTCTGCGGAGCCAACCGATTCTGTTGATCCGACAACAACAACATCACCAGACAGCACTCCAGCTTCTACTGCTGCCGGAGAACAAACGGCTGTCAGTACCACTGAGCCAGCAGCTACTCCAGCTCCAGTGGCAGATAAGAATACGGATTCTAAGGATGGATATACCGCACAAGTTTCTACGGATAAAGCTAAAGAGATTCAGGATAGTGTGACTGTGAAGGATAAGGCGAATGTTGCAGCTATAGTGGCTGGGCAACTTAGTGTATCAGATATCAAGAGACTTCAAGAGTTGGCTAAGGGCGGTCTAACCATTGATGAGAAGCGGGAAGCACGCAGTATTATTCTCGGTAAAGTCTCCGAGGAACAATATAACGAACTCTCACAAGTAGCCAAGAAATACGGCGTTAGCCAAGGGAAGACACGTGATCAAATAATTGCTGAAGAAGAACAACTTAAAGCACAAGAAAAAGGAAGTGAATGATCTTGTTTAAGGTGAAAATTCCCGCAGCAGCTCTACTGACAGTAGCGTTAATAGGATCAGCACCCTTAACAGCATCGGCGCCTATATCGGCTTCAGCTGCTGTTGCTACTGTAACTGCTTCTACAGCAACTACAAAGGCTTCGAATACAATCAAAGTGCAGAATGCAGATGTGAAGTTACTCTTTGATGGTGTAGCTCTACAGCCACCAGCAGGACAGTATGTGTTTATGTACAATAACACTACCTATGTTCCTCTACGGTTCATGTCTTATGCACTGCAGAAGAGTGTGAGTTGGGATGCCAAGAATCTTAAGGTAACAGTGGCAGAGCCGAGCAGTTCGGAGTTGGTAGTTATTAAAGAATACTTGATGAATGCTACAACTAGTGCTTCTTTTACAAGTAAGAGTATTGCTCTGAACAATGTAAATGCAAGCTATGTATTTAGTGGGAATAATAAAGCTTTACCCAAAGGCCAATCCAGTTATCTGCTGAACGGTTCCATATATGTACCACTAAGATTCTTATCGGAATCCGTGGGGAATTCCATTAGCTGGGATCAGAAGACTAAGACAATTACTGCTAATTCTAAAGGTTATGAAGAAAAGAATACAAATGTGAATTCGAATGGCAACGGATCGGGCCCAACTGCCAGTGCTTCACCAACTCCGACTTCAACTAGCGAAGCAAGTGGTTCAGGTAAGCTTTCCTATGAAACGATTACTGGCGAAACGGAAGCTAAGTTGAATGCATTAAAGTCACAAAGTCAATCCACTCTAATGGGCATTGCTTTGGAATATGTGAATGCGAAAGATGAAACGGCTAAACAAAGTATTAAGGTTAGAGGAGTACAGCAACTTACTTCTTTTAAAGCCTCCTTTAATAGTATAGTCGCTGATGCTGAACAAAAACTAAACAATAACGGATATAGTACAGGTATTATCCAGCAGTATAGAGATGAGTTTGAATCACAGCTTCAATTAGGTGAAGATATTGCTGAGGGTATGGCAAATTAAATAGGAATTATTAACGAAAGTATAGTTCGCAACTATGGTAATGTAATCTTTACGATGATAGTTGCGAACTATAGTATCCTAAGGACATGGTGAGCGTATGAAGCCGTATATTTTTATTAAACAAACTTTAGACTTTGCATTGGCTCTAATTGGAATGCTCCTGTTATGGCCTTTTTTCTTGATTATCTCTATTCTGATCAAGTCTACATCTAGAGGTCCTATCTTATTTCGTCAAAAACGGTTAGGGAAGAATAAGAAAGAATTCTATATACTCAAGTTCAGAACAATGCGTACAGATACTCCGGCAGAAATGCCTACGCATCTGTTGCAAGATCCGGATTTTTTTATCACTAAAGTTGGAAAATTCCTTAGGAGGACAAGCTTGGACGAGCTTCCTCAAATTATAAATATTCTTAAGGGCGAAATGAGTATTATTGGCCCTCGTCCAGCGTTATGGAATCAATATGATCTGATTGCTGAACGTGATAAGTATGGAGCTAATGATATCAAGCCTGGCCTTACAGGGTGGGCGCAAATCAACGGGAGAGATGAACTGCCAATTGAAGTGAAGGCGAAGCTTGATGGGGAGTATGCTACACGTATCACCTTCAAATTTGATATCAAGGTGTTCTTCAAAACCTTATTAAGCGTTGTAAAGTCTGATGGTGTAAGAGAAGGCTCAAGTGAGCAAGAAGTAACATCGAACACCAAAGGAGTTACTCTATAAGATGAACAAGAAAAGGATATTGATTACTGGTAAAGGTAGTTATGTTGGGACTAGCTTCATGAAATGGGTAGAGCAGTGGCCTGAACAATACGATGTAGAAGAAATTTCGGTCAGGGGCGAGGAATGGAAACTTCATGATTTCTCGGTTTATGATGTTGTACTACACGTAGCTGGTATAGCACATGTATCTACTGATCCTTCTATGGAATCACAGTATTATAAGATTAATCGTGATTTGACGATAGAAGTTGCTAACAAGGCAAAAAACGAAAATGTAAAACAGTTTGTTTTTATGAGCAGTATGATAATCTATGGTCCAGATGGCAAGATTGGTGTAGATAAAATGATTTCACAGCATACTGTCCCTAATCCTATAGATTTTTATGGGAAAAGCAAGCTTGAAGCAGACAACGCTATTCAAGAGCTAAATAGTCCTCAATTCAAAGCGGTTTCTGTAAGAATACCTATGGTATATGGACCGAGTTGTAAAGGGAATTTTCCTAGATTGAAACTATTAGCTGGGAAACTGCCTGTATTTCCAGACATCCGAAATCAAAGAAGTATGATCTTTGTGAGTAATCTATGTGAATTCCTAAGAATAATAATCGAAAAAGAATTAGCAGGAGTGTTTTTTCCGCAAAATAAAGAGTATGTTTGCACAACCGAAATTATCAAAATTATGGCTTCCACATTGAATAAAAAAGTAAGACTAGTGAAGGTTTTCAATCCAATATTAAAAATTATGTCTAGTAAAATAAACTTTGTTAATAAAATATTTGGGAATAAAACTTATGATCAGGCGCTTATTCCACCGTTTGATTATTGTATAGTAGAATTTGAAGAATCTATAAAAATCAGCATGTAATTAGGTGGAGAATTTGATGAAGAAAAAAATTCTGTTATTAGGTAATCATGGATTTGTAATATATAACTTTCGGAAAGAATTAATACAAGAGCTTTTAAGGCAAGATTACGAGGTTCATATCTCTTTACCATATGATGAAAAAGTAGATACTATGGTTAGTTGGGGCTGTAAGTTCATTGAGACGAAAGTAGATAGACGAGGTACTAATCCCTTTGCGGATTTAAAATTGATACTTCATTATATGAAAATTCTTAAGACAATCAAGCCGGATGTTGTACTAACCTATACAATAAAACCAAATCTTTATGGCGGGCTAGCTTGTAGGTTATTGAAAATTCCATGTATAAATAATATCACTGGATTAGGAAGCGGTTTTGGACATAATTCTATGCTGAAAAACTTCCTGTCTCTACTTTACAAAGTGAGTCTGAAAAAATCATATTGCGTGTTCTTTCAAAATACTGAAGATCGGAATACATTGCTAAAAAGTGGAGTTATTAGAAGCAACCACGAGTTAATCCCTGGTTCAGGGGTTAACTTAAAAGAATTTATATATAAACCGTTTCCCCAGGAAGAACAGGATACGACTTTTATTTTTATTGGTAGAATTATGAAGGATAAAGGGATAGACCAATATCTAGAAGCAGCAAAAATAATAAAGAGAAAGTATCCAAAAACATTACTTAATGTTATAGGATTCATTGAAACTACCCATCCACACTACAACGAAATGATTAAAGAATACAGCGAACAAGGATACATAACTTATTGCGGATATCAATCAGATGTTAAACCCTTTATTGAACAATCGCATTGTATTATACAAGCCTCTCATGGTGGAGAGGGCCTATCAAATGTATTGTTAGAGACAGCCGCTACAGGTCGTGCATTAATTGCTTCTGATATCCCAGGCTGTAGAGAAACTATTAACGAGGAAAATAATGGATATACTTTCAAAGCAAAAGACACTGATGACTTAGTAATTAAAATGGAGAGATTTATCAATTTGTCATATGTAGAGAAAGTGCAAATGGGTAGAGAGTCTCGATTGAAAGTGGAAAAGGAATTTGATAGAAATATTGTGATAGGTGCATATCTGAACAAAATAACAGAAATATGTAAATAATTATTTATGATATGGAGTGTATAAAATGGCTAAAATTGCAGTAGTAGGAACTGGGTATGTTGGTCTAGTATCAGGAGCCATTCTCTCTGATTTTGGACATACCATCACTTGTGTTGACATAGATCAAGCGAAAATTGAAAATTTGAAAAATGGAATTATCCCTATTTTTGAACCGGGCCTTGATATAATTGTTAAAAAGAATTATGAGAATAAACGTCTTAATTTTACGACGGATATTAAAAGTGCAGTTGAAACTAATGATGTTATATTTATTGCAGTAGGTACTCCTCCGGCAGATGATGGTAGCGCCGATCTTCAATATGTTCTTTCAGTAGGTAAGAGTATAGCGACTTATATGAATGGTTATAAAGTTGTTGTTGATAAGTCAACTGTACCAATAGGAACAGGTCAGAAAGTTAAAAAAATGATTCGAGATACTCTTGGTCAAAGAGGATTTGAATACGACTTTGACATCGTTTCTAATCCTGAATTTCTTAGGGAAGGATCCGCAGTCCAAGATTTCACTCATCCAGATCGAGTAGTAATTGGTGCTGAGAGTGACCGTGCCTTTGAAATTATGAAAGAAGTATACAGGGTGCTATATATTAATGAGACGCCATTTGTAGAAACAAATATTGAAACTGCTGAAATGATTAAATATGCCTCTAATGCATTTCTTGCCATGAAGATTACTTTTATAAATGAAGTCGCTAATGTGTGTGAAAAGGTAGGAGCAGATGTTCAAAAAGTAGCAAAAGCCATGGGTCAAGATGGACGAATATCCCCTAAGTTTTTACATGCAGGTCCAGGGTATGGAGGAAGTTGTTTTCCGAAAGATACATTGGCATTAGCCCGAATTGCTCAGGATTGTGGAGAGCCAATTTCTTTAATTGAAGCTACTGTTCAAGCAAATGAAAGACAAAAGAAGAAAATGGTTGAAAAGATTGTAACTGCTATGGGGACAGTGGAAGGTAAAACGTTTGGTGTTTTAGGGGTAACTTTTAAACCGAATACAGATGATATGAGAGATGCGCCTTCCCTTGTGATTTTACCGGAACTAGTTAAATTGGGAGCAAAACTTAAAGTGTATGATCCTGAGGGCAGAAAAGAAGGGCCATGGAGATTAAAGGATATCGAATCTAATCTTGAATGGTGTGAGACTACTTATGATGCTATTGAAAATACTGATGCAATAATTCTACTTACCGAGTGGAATGAGTTCAGAAATCTTGAATTTGAGAAAATGAAAAAGTTAAATACTGGTGAATACTTCTTTGACCTTAGAAATATTTATAACAAAGAAATAATGTTGGATAAAGGGTTTAAATACTATGGAGTAGGGGTTTGAATATGCAATTAAAACCTGTAGATACTACAAAAACATATTTAGTTACAGGTGCAGCCGGATTTATTGGAATGCACTTATCATTGAGACTACTGGAATTAGGCTGCAAGGTTATTGGACTAGATAATTTAAATGATTATTACGATATCAATCTTAAACACAGTCGTTTAAGTTTATTGAACAAATATGATAATTTTACATTTCATAAGGCTGATTTAGTAGATAAACAGTATCTTGAAGATTTGTTTATGTCTACGAAAATTAATGTCGTGGTGAATTTGGCAGCGCAAGCAGGAGTGAGATACAGTTTAGAGAATCCAGACACTTATGTTCAATCTAATATTGTTGGTTTTTTAAATATTCTAGAATTATGCAGACATCATCAAGTAGAGCATTTGCTATATGCTTCTTCAAGTTCTGTATATGGCTCAAATACAAAAATTCCATTCTCAACTGAAGATAAGGTAGACAATCCAGTGAGTTTGTACGCTGCTACTAAGAAATCAAGTGAGCTTATGGCGCATACATATAGCCATCTATTCAACATGCCAACTACTGGTCTACGCTTCTTCACAGTATATGGACCATATGGAAGACCGGATATGGCTTATTACTCCTTTACTCAATCAATTATAGAAGGTAAACCAATAAAGGTATTTAATAATGGCGATATGTATCGTGATTTCACCTATATCGATGATATTATTGATGGAATTGTTCGTTTGATTGATAATTCTCCTGCATTGAATATGACACCTCCCTACAAAATTTACAACATAGGAAATAACAAACCGGAAAAACTACTGGATTTTATTGAAGCAATAGAAATAGCTGTTGGTAAAAAGGCGATTAAGGAATACTATCCTATGCAACCTGGTGATGTATATCAAACATACGCAGATGTTAGTGATTTAATTAGCGATGTGGGATTTAAACCGGATACACCAATACAAGAAGGGATTAATCGATTTGTTGAGTGGTGGTCGCTAAAATCGAACTAGCGGAGGATTATGATGTATGATTTATCTTACTATATTATTTAGAGTTGTATATAATTTTATTAGACTGAATTTTATTAAGTTGTTTCGCTATAATAAGTTTATCTTCACACCAATTCAGCTTTTATCCGTGAATACAAAAATAGACATTAGAGGTGGGAGTTCGAAATTCCATCTTTTGGGGAGAATTAATGCACGAAGAGACGTGACTTTCGCTATAAGAAATGGAAGTCTTGTAATTGGTAGAAATGTTTTTTTTAATAGTGGTTGTTCAATTACATGTCATGAAGATATAAAAATCGGTGATAATTGCCTATTCGGACCCAATGTACTTTTTTATGATCATGATCATATATATGGTCAAGGAAAACTGGTCAATACGGAAGGTTACACCAAAGCACCAATTGAGTTGGGTCAAAATATCTTCATTGGTGCTAATTCAATTATTTTAAAAGGAACAACGATTGGAGATAATTGTGTCATTGGAGCGGGTACAATTCTTAAAGGTAATATCCCTCCAAATAGTTTGGTTTATCAGAAAAAAGAGATAATCATTAATCCTATTGTTTAGTAGTTTTAAAAGTGTCAATACTTAAGGAGCTATAATATGAACGGTAGAAATGCTTTTATTAAATATTCCTTTTTCATTAATAGTTTAGTTTTTATTATTAAGTTTTTTCCCAGTAAGTTCAATAAATTCATATGGAATTCTATTCAAAATCTGCATGGGAAAATAGGAATAGGATTAAGATATTGTTTGCTTAAAGCTTCTATTAACACTTGTGGGGTTAATGTGTCAATTGGTCCATATGTAGAAATCAATAATTGGAAAGACTTATCGGTGGGGGATAATGTAAGTATTCACTCCCACTGCTATATTGAGGCTTTGGGTGGCGTTGAAATCGGAAATGATGTTTCAATTGCTCAAGCTTGCTCAATCTTTTCAGTGAATCATACATGGAAGGATCCTAATGTACCAATAAAATATAATGAAATTAATTTAGCAAAAGTAATCATAATGGATGATGTTTGGGTTGGAAGTAGTTGCAAAATATTGAGTGGAGTAACGATAGGTAAACGTTCAGTTATTGGAGCTGGTGCTGTAGTCACTAAAAATGTTGATGGTAATTCTTTGTACGGAGGCGTGCCAGCAAAAAAAATCAAATCTATTTAGTAGTATGGAGGTAAATTAAAGTGAAGATCAGTTTTTTTCATGATCATTGGCTTACAGAATCTAATAATATATATTACACTCCTGGCGGGTTACCCAAAACTGTTTGGAACACATATTTGGAAAATTTTGATGAGTTAGTCGTTTCTACGAGATGCAAGAAAGTGGAGAATGTTAATGGGGACAAACTAGCAGTATCAAGTCATGAAAAAGTGACATTTGCACCAATTTATAGCTATAGGAATGAAAAAGATGTGATTTTGAATTACAAAAAAATAAAAGAAGAAATTACTCAAGTTATAAAAAAAACTGATTGTGTAATTGTAAGATTACCTAGTGTTATAGGACTTATAGCTTGTAAAGAAGCTATTAAGTTGAGAAAACCAATTGCCGCTGAAGTGGTAGGCTGTGCTTGGGATTCATACTGGAATTATGGTTCCAAAATCGGGAAATTGATTGCTCCAATAATGTTTTTATTGAATCACTATTTTATAAGAAAAACGAGTCATGCAATTTATGTATCTGAGCAGTTTCTTCAAAAGAGATATCCGACACAGGGATTGCAATCTAGTTGTTCGGATGTGAATATTGAAGAGTTAACTCATGATATATTGGAAAACAGGATTTCTAAGATTGAAAAGATAGACAAAGATATTATTAATTTTGGATTAATCGGTTCTTTAAATGTAAACTATAAAGGTCATGAAACTGCTATTAAGGCACTTGCGAGTATCAAAGATATAATACCTCCTTTTAGACTCAGATTTTTGGGTGGTGGAGATAAAGCAAGATGGGAGCAAATGGCCATCGAACTGGATTTATTTAATATGATTGATTTTTGTGGAACCTTGCCCAATGGAAATCCTGTATTACAGTGGATGGATGACACGGATATATATCTCATTCCAAGTCTTCAGGAGGGGTTACCACGAGCATTAGTCGAAGCTATGAGTAGAGCTTGTCCTGCTTTGGGAGCTAGAACTGGTGGAATTCCTGAATTATTACCAAAAGAATTTTTGCATAAACCTAAGGATTGGAGAAAGTTAGCGGCAGATATTTTATCAATTGTCAATGATAAAGGAAGACTAGTCGAACTTGCTAGCTTGAATTTCCATAAATCTAAAGAGTTTGAAAGAGATACTTTATTAGAGAGAAAAATGAAATTCTGGTCTACATTCAAATCATATGTGGACAATTCTAAAAGGTCTTAATAGGAGAAAGATCTTTTTAATATTTGATTCTTTTAATTATGATGGATTGAGTGGGGTCGATAATTTGGAAAGTATTTTAATATTACTATCAACTTATAACGGTGCAAACTATTTAGAAACGCAACTTAAGAGTTTGTATTCTCAAAAAAATGTAAATATAAATATTCTTGTAAGAGACGATGGTTCGACTGATGGAACACATATGATTTTAGAACGATGGGAAAAACGAGGTCTCTTGTCTTGGTATACAGGTCGAAATCTAAAACCTGCCCTGAGTTTTATGGACTTAGTGTTTAGTGCCCCTCCATATAAATACTATGCTTTTTGTGATCAAGATGATGTTTGGGAGCCAGATAAACTGAATATTGCAATTGAAAGATTGAAAAAATTACCAAATGACAAAGAAGCCCTTTACTGTAGTGCACTAAATATTGTTGATGAGCAATTGAAATTTTTAAAAATAAAAAAAATCGAAAATATCTATTCGTTGGGCGAAGCACTAATTAGAAATAATATTGTTGGATGTACAATGGTTCTTAATAAGAAACTTGTAGATAGTCTTAGAGAACATTTACCAAAGTATATAGAAATGCATGACTCATGGATATATAAAGTATGTTTAGTTATAGGAGGAAATATAATAGTAGATAATTTATCCTATATCAATTATAGACAGCATACTGGAAATGTAGTTGGTGCGAGAAATGGCTATATGAAAAAAATAAAGTTTAGAATAAAACTATTATTAACCAATAAAGAAAACAAAAGTTTAAAAACCTCAAAAGAATTACTAGACGGTTATAGTGAAAAGATTTCTATTAGTGATAGGGAACTATTGTTAAAGGTACTTCAATATAAAAATTCTATAAAAAGTAAATTATCCTTGATTAAAGATGATAGAATGAAATTTAAAAAAGTAAGACATAAAATATTCTTTTTAATAGATGTTTTTTTTGAAAGATTTTAGTTTACTACCTAGACAATTAAAGAATACTTCTTCGTATTTCCTTATAAATTCATAAAATAAATTTAGTACTAACTTTGAAAACTTTTAAACTGGATATATATGAATATTGTTGCGGAGGAAGAATTTATGGTTTATGCTTTATATTTTTCATGTTTATTAATGAATTTTTATTTCGCATTTCGAATTAGAAATTCAAAATTTGTAATCCTCACTACCTTAGTTTTTATAATTTTAGTTTTAGGTTGGAACACTGGAACATTAGATAACGTTAATTATATTCGACACTACACTAACATTAGTGTTGGAGTATATTCAAGTAACAAGTATGAATTTATGTTTGTTTGGTTGATGGAATTAGGCAATAAGTTAGGACTAGACTGGTTTATGTTCAAGCTTTTAATCGCATGTGCTTGTGTTCCGTTAGTTTATAACACTATAAATTTGTTTACCAAAAATTTAAGTTTTGTTTATTTCTTTTATTTACTACATGCATTTTTCATGGATGCAGAACAATTTAGGAATTTCATTGCTTTATCTATATTTATTTTTAGTATTAGATTTTTACTTAAAAAAAATAAAAAAAGTAAATTCTTGTACTTGATGTGTGTACTTTTAGCTGCATCGATTCATTCTTCGTTTATATTATTTTTACCTTTAGTTATTTTGGAAGGTGTTAATAAAAACAAATTTGTTAAAAGTATTGCTGCATTATCATTAATATTGTGTATACTTACATTTTTTAATGGTAACAGAATACCTGTAATTGATAATTTTATGGAGAATCTTGTCTTGGATAGTAATAATATTGAGAGATATCTGAATTCTTCAACAAGATTTGGTTTTGTAATCCCATTTCTTTTGCATATCCTTAATTTTATGACTATTTATATGGCGAAAAAATACAAAGACAGATTTCAAATAGGGAATACTAGACAAAATGAGTATATAAACTTGATTTTTTGGACAAATGTATTTATGTTTGTTTTTTTTCCTTTATTCATGAAATCAATTACTTTCTATAGGCTTACTCGTGATTTAAGTATATTAAACTTTATAGCCCTATCAATAGTCTATGATTGGCTGAAAAAAAATAACGAGCGTAAATCTATTTTTAATTTTGTGATATTTTTAAATGTTTTCATTTGGTTTACATATGACCTTTTAATAAGAGCTGATGAAATATTGATTCCAATTTTCAGAGATAATTTATATCTAAAATAATTATTGAGATTTAAATGTACAATTTTTCGTTAAAAATCAATTTAAATTGATAAAATTCTAGAATGTTGAGGATAGATAATGAGTAGGAGATTGAGCGTATTTATAAAAAATTTTTCTTATACTTTAACTTCTAATTTTGTATCTTTTATTGTTTCTACCTTATTGATATTAGTTGTGCCGAAGCTTATTGGTGTTCAAGCTTATGGATATTGGCAATATTATTTATTCTATTCTTCTTATGTTGGTTTTTTTCATTTTGGTTGGATTGATGGAATATATTTAAGGTATGGAGGTGCCAAATATAAGGACCTCAATAAAGAATTATTCTTCTCTCAATTTTATATGTTATTTTTTTCCCAACTATTAATATCTATTATTATTTCTATTTTTTCGATTGTTTTTATAAGAGATGGAGACAAAATCTTTATCTTTCAAATGATAGCTTTATGTTTAATAAGCATGAATCTGAGGTACATGCTTCTCTATATTTTACAAAGCACAAATAGAATAAAGGAAAATGCTAGAATAACGTTAATTGACAGGCTTTTGTATTGTCTTATTATAGTGATTTTTTTATCAGTTGGTTTTCGAGATTATAAATCGATGATAGTTGCTGATTTAATTGGAAAACTGATTTCTTTATTTTTTAGTATGTATTATTGCAAAGAAATCGTATTTCGTAAAATTTCTACTTTTCATCTTGAATTAAAAGAAACTTATTTAAATATTAGTGTCGGAATAAAACTAATGATTGCAACTATTGCAAGTACATTAATTTTAGGAGTTGTTCGCTTCGGTATAGAACGTAGTTGGGATGTATCAACTTTTGGAAAAGTTTCTCTCACATTAAGTATTTCTAATCTTTTAATGTTATTTATAAATGCGCTTGGAATTATTATGTATCCGGTATTAAAAAGAACAGATCAAAAAAAATTACCGCATATTTACAAAATGATGAGGACATTTTTGACAGTCTTTTTGTTAGGTCTACTTTTATTATATTATCCTTTTAGATCTGTTCTGAATTATTGGCTTCCTCAATATACGGACAGTTTAATGTATATGGCTTTTGTTTTTCCTATGTGTGTTTATGAAGGGAAAATGTCATTGTTAATAAATACATATTTTAAAGCACTTAGAGAAGAAAAATTGATGCTAATTATTAATTTAATATCATTGATAGTAAGTATAATAATAACCATATTTACTACAGTTGTTTTTAGAAATTTAGATTTAGCAGTAGTTTCAATTGTTCTCCTTGTAGCTTTTAAATGCATATTATCAGAAATATTATTATCAAGACGTTTAAACATTTCAATTGGAAAAGATATAATATTAGAACTATTTTTAACTATTGTTTTTATTGTTACTGGTTATTTTTTAAATTCTTGGAGTTCAATTATGTTATATATAATAGCTTTTATAATGTACTTGATTGTCAAAAGAAAAGATATTATAAGCACAGCTGAAAATGTGAAGTTTTTTTTGAAAACTTAATGAAATGATAAAAATTAGTTTGAATTGAGGTGAGCATTTTGAAAGGCATCATCCTAGCCGGAGGCAGCGGCACGCGCCTCTACCCATTAACCATGGTAACCAGTAAACAACTGCTACCTGTGTACGACAAACCCATGATCTATTACCCATTATCTACCTTAATGCTTGCCGGAATTAATGAGATCCTTATCATCTCCACACCTGAGGATACTCCAAGATTCCAAAGTCTATTTGGTGACGGGTCTCAGTTCGGCATCTCTCTGCAATACATAGTTCAACCAAGTCCTGACGGTTTAGCTCAGGCTTTTATTTTGGGGGAAGCGTTTATTGGGGATGACTCTGTGGCTATGATTCTTGGGGATAATATTTACTACGGGAATGGAATCCGGAAAATGCTTCAGCGTGCTTCGGACAAAGCACAAGGTGCGACTGTGTTCGGTTATCACGTACAAGATCCGGAGCGTTTCGGTGTGGTTGAATTCAACGACGAAGGTAAAGTGTTAAGCGTGGAAGAAAAGCCGGCACAGCCTAAGTCTAATTATGCGATCACTGGTCTCTACTTCTATGATAACCGTGTTGTGGAGATTGCTAAGAATGTACAGCCTTCCTCCAGAGGCGAACTTGAGATTACTTCGATTAATGAAGCTTATCTTAAAATGGGTGAGCTGGATGTTGAACTTCTGGGACGAGGCTTCACATGGCTGGATACCGGAACTCATCAGAGTCTGGTGGATGCTACGAATTTTGTCCGGACGATTGAGGACCATCAAGGAATTAAGATTGCCGCTCTTGAAGAGATTGCATATATTAATGGGTGGATTACAAAAGAACACCTGTTAAGCTGCGGGCAGAAGCTAAGCAAGACGGGCTACGGCCAATATCTGATCAAGGTAGCTACCGGGAAGATTCAATATTAAGCAGTAAAGGTGTGGAGGATATGAAATTAACGGAAACGGCGCTTCCTGGTGTATTTATCGTGGAACCTGCGGTGTTCGGTGATCACCGGGGATGGTTTATGGAAACGTTCAGTGATGCAAAATTTAGAGAGCAGGGCATCGATATAGCTTTTGTACAGGATAATCAGTCGTATTCAGCTACCAAAGGGACCTTGAGGGGATTACATTATCAGCTGAATCCAAAAGCTCAGACGAAGCTTGTCCGCTGCACGCGTGGAGTCATATTCGATGTGGCTGTTGATGTGAGACAAGGCAGTCCTACGTACAGCAAGTGGTTTGGAATTGAACTGAGTGCCGAGAACAAGAAGCAGCTGTTGATCCCCAAAGGGTTCGCCCATGGGTTCATGACGCTGACTGAGGATGTTGAAGTTCAGTATAAATGTGATGAATTATATGCTCCGGAATGTGATGGCGGCATTCTGTGGAATGATCCTGCCATTGGAATAGAGTGGCCGTTACACGTTACTCCAGTACTATCCGGAAAAGACGAGCAGGCTCCTGTGTTGAAAGATGCTATTCTGAACTTTACCTATAATAACTGAAGCAGAGTAGATATTAAATCGAATAATTCTGAGGTGTAATTCATGAGTCGGAAGAAATTGCTGATTACCGGAGGTGCCGGTTTCATTGGCGGGAACTTTGTGCAGTACATTGTGGATAAATACTCCGATTATGATGTCTATAATCTGGATTTGTTAACCTATGCCGGTGATTTAACCAAGCACAAGCAGATTGAAGATAGAGATAACTATCATTTCATCCGGGCGGATATTGCTGACCGTGATGCGATCATGTCGATTTTTGAACAAGAGCGCTTCGACTATGTGGTACATTTCGCAGCAGAGAGTCATGTGGACCGCTCGATTACAGATCCGGCTATATTTGTCCTCACGAATGTAATGGGAACCCAAGTGCTGCTGGATGCTTCACGGACTATTGGGGTGGCGAAATTTGTTCATGTGTCCACGGATGAAGTGTACGGCGAACTGGATTTCGATCCTACGGTATTCTTCACAGAGGAGACACCGCTGCAACCTAACAGTCCTTATAGTGCCAGCAAGGCATCGTCTGATTTGTTGGTTCGCGCGTACTATGAAACCTTTGGCCTGCCAATGAACATTACCCGCTGCTCTAACAATTACGGTCCTTATCATTTTCCTGAGAAGCTGATCCCGCTTACGATCTCGAAGGTCTTGAATGAACAGAAGGTTCCTGTCTACGGGGATGGTGCCAATATCCGGGATTGGCTGCATGTCTGGGATCATTGTGCTGCTATTGATCTCGTATTGCACGAAGGGGTAAGTGGTGAAGTATACAATGTAGGCGGCCATAATGAACGTACGAATCTCGAAGTAGTGAAGACTATTATTCATACCTTAGGGAAATCTGAGGAATTGATTGAATTCGTTGCAGACCGGCTGGGTCATGATAAACGTTATGCTATTGATCCAACCAAGCTGGAGAAACTGGGTTGGAAGCCGACCTATACTTTTGAGACCGGAATCGCTCAGACGATTCAGTGGTATACAGAGAATGCTGAGTGGTGGGAGCAAATTCTTAGCGGCGAGTACCGGAAGTAACTTATGAGCAGAAAATTAACCAGTAAAAAGATGGGCAAGCGTAGAAAGAGAATCCTCTTTCTGTACTTGCCTGTTCTGTTAATAGCTTTGTTATTCCTCTGTGCGGGGCGCTTCCTCCCGCTGTCTGAATCTCCCAAGCAGGCTGATGTCATTATCGTACTTAGCGGCGGTGGCGGACGGGTGGAGAAAGCGGTCGAGCTTTTCAAGGAGGGCATCGCACCGTATATGCTGTTATCGGCAGTTTCAGAAAATGCAGGCCCCTCTGGCGACATGCACCAAACCGCCCTCGCTCTGGGTATCCCTGAAGAGGCTATTTTGACCGAAGACGCTGCTCAAAGCACCTATCAGAATGCCCAGTTCACGTTACCAATCATGAAGCAGCATGGCTTCAAGTCTGCCATTGTTGTGTCCTCTGACTTCCATATGCGGCGGGTGAAATTCATCTTTGATCATGTCTATAAGAAGTCAGGGATTGAACTGACCTATATAGGGGCTGATTCAGGCTATAATGCAAAGGCATGGTGGAGTGAACGGTATAGCCGGGAGACAACTTTTAATGAATATACCAAGATGATTGGCAATGCCTTCGGCTATAATGGCCCGGAAGCGAAGAGTACTTTTGAACAGATTAAACGCTGGTTCCGCCGGTAAAAGGAAATATGGACACCTTTGCGATGGATACAGATCAGGTTCTACCGGGATGATGCGGATCGGCTGTGGGTGAAGCGGGGATCGCGGCGGCGGCTTTTGAGCAAACGGGATATCGAAATGACAGAGACCTTACGAGACCACTAGGGTCTCTATTTTTTTGCCATAACCGGGAATCGTAATCTATTTTAAGTAAAATCCAGTGAGAATGGCAAGTCGGTTGCCCGCAGTTCACGGATTATACTAATCTGCAATATTCTACACTATTGACCATTGGAATAATGTGACATATTATTACATCTATAAAATAAATATATAATATTTGGATTCCAGTTAGGTGGTGTTTGCGTGGTCCCTACTACAACTATGATTCGCGATGCACTGGCGATGTATCTGTCGCAAAAGGGAATGTCCATTAATCAATTCTCCGGACAATCCGGAATTAATTCAGGAACGCTCAGCCGGATACTAAGTGGTCAGCAGCCAATTGCTATGGACCATCTGGAGCGAATCACCAAGGCGATGGATCTGCCGGAGGACTATTTCTACAGCTTATACGTGGATGAATGCTTCTATTACTCGTCACCAACCTGGCGGCGTCTGCGGCCCTTTCTTGTACGTTCAGCTGAGCTAGGCCGTCTGGATTGTGTCGAACAGGTGGTTCAGAATCTGCTAGAGAATCTGATCTATGCCCCCATGCTGTTCGAAGTGGCTGAGGGACTGTTTCAAGAAGGGCTGTGGCAAGCTGCCGAATTGTTGTATAAGAATGTGAGTGCCAGTGAGAAGTATCAGAATTCCGAGAGACTCGCGGTATGCCAATACCGTCTATTCCGAATCGCCATTAGTGACGACCAGACGCGGAATTTGCAGGCGGCGCTTCTCTTCGAATGTTACCTGGACCGGTTGGATGAAGCGGATCAATTGGATGGGTTGAAGCATTTGGGTCATGTCTACGGTTCAATGAATCGGTGGCATAAGGTGGATGAACTCGCGAAGAAGATGCTGCGATTAGCAACTATTCGCTATAATCTCCAGAGACAGTCGGACCGTAGAGAGAATAACGAGAAAAAAACCGAAAAACCCCTGTACTTCTATATCCTGTACGCACAGCTTTTCTGTTCAAATGTGTGTGAGCAAATAGGAGACTTCAATTCAGCATTAGAATGGGTGTCCCTCTATATGGATGGAAGCTGGATACAGGAGGACAATGAAGAAGTGAAGCGGACTGTAGCTCAGTTCCAGGAATGGGGTACCGCGAATAGTCTGCTCTATCGGGTGATGGCAGGGCACTATGAGGCGCTCTCTGAATATGTTGAATATATCTCTGATCGGCCAGATGAGATATTTATAGCTTTATACTATATTATCTTATCGGCTAACCGCTATGATTGGAATGTTGATAATATTCTGGAGCGGTTTGCTGCCTATCTCCCTTACCGAACAAATCTTGCAGAGTATGGGATTATTCATAACAAACAAATCATAGCCAACCAATACTCCCGATTCCTCGCTGAATTGGCAGCCTATTATTTACATAACAAGCGCAAAGAAGGGATTGGATTCATCCTGAAAAGTTTGGAATCATCTGCTAGAATCAATAACGAGAGCAATGTAATCAAATGTGTCGACCTGTTTGGACAGCATCGGAATCAAGCAGATGAAGAAGAGAATGAACAATATAAACTTCAAATTGGAATATACCTATAAATACGGTAAATACTATTGACCCCGTAGAAAACATCAGCACTAGATTCTAGTTCAAATTATCGGACACGGTATAGGTAATGTTTGATGCTTACCGGGCAGCAATAATTTAATCCTCGCACTAAGCAACGTTCCCGGAATATCGGGAGCGTTGTTCTTTTATACAGAAGATAATATTCTACCTTCATCACCCACAAACCGACAAACAAACTAGGTATCCCGTTCTATACTTAGAAGCAAATCTATTTATACTCTGGGAGAGATGGACCATGCCTAATTATCATTTTAGTCCGTTTTTGAGTAAACAGTGATTAGAAGCGACAGAGACCTTACGAGACCACTAGGGTCTCTTTTTTTTGCCATAATGCCATTCTATCAAGTCCAAAGCTGATAAAAACAGGGAAGCGTAATCAAATTTCAATAAAATCCGGTGAGAATGGCAAGTGGGTTGCCCGCAGTTCACGGATTCTCCTAATCCGAACTATTCTGCACTATTGATCATTGGAATAATATAACATATTATTACAACTATAAAATAAATCCATAATATTTGGATTCCAGTTAGGTGGTGTCTGCATGGTCCCTACTACAGCTATGATTCGTGATGCACTAGCGATGTATTTGTCGCAGAAGGGAATGTCTATTAATCAATTCTCTGGACAATCCGGAATTAATTCAGGAACGCTCAGCCGGATACTTAGTGGTCAGCAGCCGATTGCTATGGACCATCTGGTGCGAATCACTAAGGCGATGGAGCTGCCGGAGGATCATTTCTACAGCTTATACGTAGATGAATGCTTCTATTATTCGTCACCGACTTGGCGGCGTCTGCGGCCTTTTCTTGTGCGTTCGGCTGCGCTAGGCCGCCTGGATTGTGTTGAACAGGTAGTTCAGAATCTGCTTGAGAATCTGACCTATGCTCCCATGCTGTTCGAGGTGGCTGAAGGACTGTTTCAGGAGGGGCTGTGGGAAGCTGCCGAATTGTTGTATAAGAATGTGAGTGCCAGTGAGAAATATCAGTTCTCCGAGAGACTCGCGGTATGCCAATACCGTCTATTCCGAATCGCCCTTGGTGATGACCAGACCCGGAATATGCAGGCGGCACTCCTCTTCGAATGTTACCTGGACCGGCTGGATGAAGCGGATCAATTGGATGGGTTGAATCATTTGGGTCATGTCTACGGTTCAATGAATCGGTGGCATAAGGTGGATGAACTGGCGAAGAAGATGCTGCAATTAGCAACTCTTCGTTATAATCTCCAGCAGCAGTCGAACCGTAGTGAGAGTAACGAGAAAAAAACTGAGAAACCTCTGTACTTCTATATCCTGTACGCGCAGCTTATCCGTTCAGCTGTGTGTAAGGAATTAGGAGATTTCAATTCGGCATTAGATTGGGTGTCCCTCTATATGGATGGGAGCTGGATACAGGAGGACAATGAAGAAGTGAAGCGGACTATGGCTCAGTTCCATGAGTGGGGTACCGCGAACAGACTGCTCTATCGGGTGCTGGGAGGACAATTCGAAGTACTCTCAGCATATGTCGAATATATCTCCCACCGACCAGATGAGATATTCATAGGGTTATACAATATTATCTTGTCGGCTAACCGTTATGACTGGAATGTTGATTCTATTCTGGAGCGGTTTGCTGCCTATATTCCTTACCGGACGTATACTACAGAATTTGGCGATTATAATAGGCAGGTTATGTTGGAACAACACACTCAATTCCTTGCTGAAATGGCATCATATTGTTTACATAATGAGCGTAAAGAAGGTATTAGATTCATCCTGCAAAGTTTGGAATCATCTGCTAGAATCAATAATGAGAGCAATATCATCAAATGTGTTGATCTGTTCGAGCAGCATCGGCATCTGGCAGATGAAGAAGAGAAAGAGCAATACAAACTTCTAATTAGGGAGGTGCAGGATTCACATGAAAAGAAAATTGTTCAAGCTACTTGCTTCCTGTAGTCTGGCTATTGCAATTATTATAACTGTTGGTACTGCTGAGCCTGTAGCAAACATCAGTACTCAAAGTCTTATTCAAATTATGAATCACGGTTATGGTGGCGGTTGATGCTTACCGGGCAGCAATAATCTAATTCCGCAAACCAAGCAACGTTCCCGGTATACCGGGAACGTTGCTCTGTTTATGCAGATGCTGAAAGGAATCAGATGCTCATGACAGCTGAGTCAGTTGCCGATCTCCTTTCGTTTCTCGAAATGCAGGTGTATGATATTTAGTAGAATATAGAGAAGGAGCTGTGGTTGTGAAGCCTGCTGAGAAGGTACAACAATTAAGAGAATGGATGTCTGAGGGCGGGATTGGGGCCAGCGCTATATTAAGCGGAGATGCTCATTTAAGTGAATATGAGGGAGAACACTGGAAAAGCCGCCGCTGGATTACCGGCTTCACCGGTTCAGCCGGAACTGCTGTGATCACGGCAGATGACGCAGGCTTGTGGACAGATGGAAGATACTACATTCAGGCACAGCGGGAGCTGGAGGGATCGGGGATCCGCCTGTTCCGCATGGCAGAGCCTGGTGTTCCGCAATGGGACGAATGGCTGGCAGAGCAATTGCCGCAAGGCGCCAGCTTTGCCGTAGACGGCAGAACCTTGTCTGTGTCCGCCATGAAGAGCTTACAGGCTAAGCTGGCTGAGAAGGGTATTCAGGCGGTAACGGACCTCGATCCGGTAGGTACGATCTGGGGGGACAGACCGGGAATACCGGCCGAGCCGTTAATGCTGCATGATGAATGTTATGCAGGACTCAGCCGGGGGGCGAAGCTGGAGCAGATAAGAGAGGCTATGAAGCGTACCGGCGCTGATTATTATGTGCTGTCCGCCCTCGATGATCTGTGCTGGCTGTTTAACATCCGGGGACGGGATATTCCGTTTAATCCGTATGTGACTGCTTTTGCCGTTGTAGGTGTACATAATGCATTATTGTTTGCCGGGGAACATAAGGTTACTCCCGAAGATAAGACGATGCTGGGCAAGGACGGAGTGGAGATCAGAGCATACGAAGACATCGGTCCTTTCCTGGAGACGCTGCCCGAATCTGCTTCGGTTCTGTATGATCCGGCCAAAACCGGGTACAGTCTCGCGGCTGCCATTTCGGCATCGGCCCGCATCATTGAGGCTCCGGGTCTTGTCGTGGCGCTCAAGTCCATCAAGAACGATGTAGAAATCACTAACATCCGCGATGTCTACTTGAAGGACAGTGTAGCTCTTGTAGGGCTGTTCAAATGGCTGCAGGATACCGTCCCCGTCCGTCCGGTGACAGAACTCGAAGCAGACCAGAAAGGGCTGGAGCTGCGCCGGCAGCAGCCGTTATTTGCCGAGCTAAGCTTCTCCAGCATCTCTGCCTACGGTGAGAATGCTGCGATGATGCACTATTCCCCATCCGCCGATCATCCGGTCCAGCTGGAAGCCAGAGGCTTCTATCTGCTCGACTCAGGTTCCCATTTCCTGAATGGGACAACCGATATCACCCGTACGCTGGCACTTGGGCCGCTAACGGAGGAAGAGAAAATAGATTTCACCCTGGTGTTGAAATCTGTCATTGCCTTGTCTACGGCCAAATTCCTGTATGGCTCTACAGGCTCTACACTCGACATCCTCGCCCGTAAGCCGATGTGGGACAACGGCCTGGATTACAAGTGCGGGACTGGACATGGTGTGGGCTATTTCTCCAATGTGCATGAAGAGCCGCAGCGGTTCAGCTTCAAGCCGAATGATGTTACCCTGGAGCCTGGGATGATTATCACGGTAGAGCCGGGAGTCTATAAGGAAGGCCGTCATGGTATCCGTACGGAGAACACGCTGCTTATTACGGAGGGGGTGACCACCGAGTTCGGCAGGTTCCTGCAATTCGAAGACCTGTGTTACTTGCCGATCGATTACCGGGCGATTGTGCCTTCCATGCTAAACTCGGAGGAGCTCAATTGGCTCAACGGTTATCATGCCAAAGTGTATGCGAAGCTGGCTCCGCTGCTGGATGAGGAGCACCGGCTGTGGCTGAAGCGGGAGACATCAGCTTTGCTATCTTGAGCAACGGATATCAATTCCGATAAAACTACTTATAATTTTCTACCCTCTGCACCCACAAACCGACAAACAAACTAGGTATCCCGGTCTATAATTAGAAGCAAATCTATTTATAGTCTGGGAGAGATGGACCATGCCTAATTATCATTTTAGGGAAATATGGACACCTTTGCGATGGATACAGATCCGGTTCTACCGCGATGATGCGAATCGGATGTGGATTAAACGGGGTACACAGCGGAGGCAGCTGCTTCGCAAAAGGGATATAGAGACGACAGAGACCTAACGAGACCTGAGGGGTCTCTATTTTTTTTGCTTCGGATGCACTACGTTTCTTATAACTTACACATTTATGCAAAATTGTTATGGAAGGCTACACTTTGGAGGGATGGCGGATCTTGGATTTCACTCTATACTCTAGTTGAATTACATATGAACGGAGAGGCAGGTGAGGGGATGAAGCCATATGATTATTCCTTGGATGCGATTAAGGGGATTAGCTGTATTTTGATGATTATTGCGCATATTCCGCTGTACTTCCACGGCAATGAACGGGTGTTCCAGATTGTTGCGGGTGTGGCCCCTGTCCTGTTCTTCGCGGTCTCAGGTGTGACTACTACGTTGCAGGTGAAGCGGCGCAGCTTCAGTTCCCTGCTCGGCTTCTATGTGCTGTTCGCAGTCATCGGGTTCGCCTACAATCTGATGTGGAGACCGGATGTACAGGCTTTTCGCATCATGGATGTTCCCCAGATCATCGCGCTTGGCGTCCTCACTGTCTATTTGCTGGAAAAATATCTTAGGCCCCCGCTCTATCTGTATCTGCTGCTGTCGCTGGCTGTGTTTGCGGCACATTCGTTCATCGGGCACCGGCTGCCGGACTTTCCGCTTAAATCTGTTGTGTTCACAGAGACGGTCGGGTTTACGTATTTTCCTTGGCTGTTTGCATTCTTGGCGGGAGTCTTTGCGTACCGGGCCAGTAACCGGGTGAACCTCATCATTACTTTAGTTGCCGCCGCACTGCTGGGGATTGTAAGTTACGGTGGCGTGAGTGAGGCGGATTATGTGAAATATAATATGTCCATGCCCTATCTGCTGTTGTCTATGACTGTGCTGTTCGGGGTGTTCTCTCTCTTCCGAAGCATTAAAAGCTATGCTCCCGCAAGTCCGCTGCTGTATGTCGGCAGGCATTCGCTGCTGTTTCTGTTTACGCATCTGTTCCTGATCCTCGCGTTTGACCGGCTGGGTCTGGGGCGTCTGTACATTGTGCTCATGTGGGGGCTGGTGCTGATCTGCACCTATGTTGGCATGTATATTCTGCTGTGGCTTAACCGCTTCATCGCGCAGTATTTGGAACACCTCCTGCCTTGGGGGATCATCGTCATTGGTGTGATTGCCATTCCGCTCGTGATCCCGAACAGGGACCTCATCATCCTGATGGAGGCGGCGCTGGGTATGCTGTTCGCCATGAATTATAAGCAGCTCTCCAGCCTGATGTCGGCAAGTACGTCGGCGCGGCGGGAGCCAGCTCTTCCGGAGGTTGTGCGTGAGCGGGCTTGATTGCTTTTTGCTAATGAAATCTTACACATATGGCGATGGGAACCTGAATGGTTTCCGTCGTTTTGCGCTGCTCATTGACGTTAAGTATTAAGCTTTTAAGAAGCTGCTGGAGATGTTCTTCTAGGAATTTATTGATTTGTTTTTTCTTGGGCTGGATTCTATACTAGATTACAGTGAAAGCCGGTTTCTGATGAAGAGATTCTAAGAGAATTAATGAAACAATACCCGGAGGAAGGTGAAGCAATAATGGAGTTGATGCCACACTGGAAACGTTGGGGATACGAAGAAGGAAAAGCTGAAGGAATAGAAGAAGGAAAAGAAAAAGCAAGAGAAGAAGCCCAAGCGGAGATTATCCGTAAATTGCTGCTTCATGGATTTACTCCTGAAGCTGTGTCCAAAGCCGTTGAGTTACCACTGGATGAGATTAAGAAGCTGATGTAAGAGAGCTTTTCTAATTAGATATATAACTATAATAATCTAAAGAAGACCTTGGTGAGTGAGAGTACCCAAGGTCTTCTTTTCGTTGTATAGGAAAATCAGTACGTCTATCCACCCGTTAGGGTAATAGTGCTTCTGCCATCTTTCCCAGAGGATGATTTTCTATAACCCGTCCCCCTCCTCCCGCTAATCAACAAGCTAAGCACCGGGACCTTCTGAATCACCAGGTTCAAGGCGAGCGATCCGGCTACTGCAATTATAGTGGTCGGGAACCAGCCCAGATAGGTGTGTAGCACATAACGTTCGAGGAAGTTCAGCAGCAGGATGAAGACGCCGTAATGGAAGATCAGGATGACCAGGGATTCTTGGCCGATGTAGGTCAGGAGGGCCGCGAATAATTTGGATTTGGACAGTAATTGGGTGCCTTTGATGGCGAGCAGGCTTCCGGCGATACCGGCGAGGTAGAAGAGGAGCAGGTTGCCGTACACCCGGTTGTTCATATCGACATAGGAGTTGAAGTAGGCGGCAGCCAGGAAGATGAACAGCAGGATTAGCGTATTTAGATTGAAAATACGGATATTGCTCAGTGCCTGATGCTGCTTCAGCTTATAGCCGATGAACACATAGAGCTGGGCGACGAGGGCCACATCGATGTTCCAGGGCAGGAAGATAACCCGTCCCAGGCCGTAGCCGGTCAGGCTTAAGGCAAGCATGATCCCGAGCTGGAGCTGCCAGGAGCGCGTGTGTATGTAGCGCATGGTGATGCAGAAGACGATCTGTGTGACGAACAGGCAGGTCAGGAACCAGATGGGGATGTTCAGCAGCAGTCCATCGGAATAGTTACCGTAGAGGAGGGCGGCCAGCGGCTGGACCCAGCCAACACCCGGACTATGGTCGCTGGCGAGCATCCGCAGGAGTGCCCAGAGGCAGTAAGTCAGCAGCCCGGCGGTGAAGTAGGGGAGGACGAGAGTCAGGAGCTTGGTCCGCAGCAATAGCTTAAGATTGTCAAAATACCTGGAGGCGCTGAATAAGTAACCGGAGACGATGAAGAACAGCGGGAGACGGAAATCTCTGAACATATCGTTCAGTACAGCTGGAGTCAGGCCGGCATGTCCAACGACGACCAGCAGGATGGTGATGCCGCGGACCATATCGATAACTTTCAACCGCGTGGTCTTCGGTGCACTGCCATTTTCGGCGGATAATGAAGGCTGTGATGCTTGCATGGGGTGACATCTGCCCCCTTCCATAGGTGTGTTATAGCCTACGATATCGGATATAAGTGGCAGGGACAATGGTACAAAATAGTTATTTCTATATACTACCTTAGCTGGTTGTATATTCTTCGCAGATTGATAGTAATACCATGAAGGAGAGTTCGCTGGCAGAGCCGTTGCTCTGTTTTGCGGGCTTTTTGGTATGTGGAGTTTGGATATCGGACCAATATCTGTATATTAGCCGGCAAGTTTATAGAATAACACCAGAAATTAAAGGATTGCCTGCTACTGAAAGCGTTCTCTCCGCTTTAGATTAAAGAGGCAGCCGGATGGGTTCATCGCTGGCTGAATAAGCTCCCAGCAAACTATTACATTCAGGAGGGTCTCACACATGAGAAAATTCAGCAAAACGATCTCGCTGGCCGCATTGACTATGCTTCTTGCATCATCCCTGGCAGCCTGCTCATCGAACAACAGCAGCAATAATGCCACAGCAGCAGGAGGTGCGGATGCGCCGGGCAATTCCGGCAGTCCGGCTACGGCAGCCGCCGAGTCCAAGCCGGA
>NZ_WHOB01000078.1 GCF_013141775.1 Paenibacillus phytohabitans | reverse complement strand
CCAGCCCCCCCACTAGTTTGGGCATTGCTCAAGCTTGCATTTAAAAATAGCATCAAGATAATTAAACATGCGACCCTATGTTTCACTATTTTCTTCCCCTTCTTATATGTAGTGGCATATATTCTTAGAAAAACGCCATATCTTATGAAAACCATAACTCCCTCAACAATCATAAGTTACCATTTCATCTTTTGATACGGTGATATTTTGTCGAGTGAATGGTTATTTTGTCGAATAAAACTAATAATAGTCAAATTACGAAAAAGCATCGAAAGAATTGTAGATATTTCGGATAACAAGCATGGTGCCCCCTAAAGATCGGATGAAATTCTATAAAAATATCGAACCAAATTAGAGGCAAAATCATGAATGACACCACTATCCTCCGTGTTTATTGGCATGGAGCAAGTACAAAAGAAAACGCGGGTTACTGAGGTTATTACAAGCAGAACAATCACCCAAAGAGCATATACAGAAATAAATTTTAAGTATATACTCCTTTAAGATTCACACTTGGGGGGGGGGGGACTTTATCATTGTATAAAGATAGATTTCTTTTTTATACTAAAACCATTTTATTTTTATTCAGCATATTGTTTTTTTTGTTGTAGCACCAGAAATATCCTATGCAATCCAATATAATTATTCGAATTCAGACGGTAGGTTAAATAGTGTAGTAAATGATAACGGATCAATAATCATTTATTCCTACGATAAAAATGGAAACCTCATTTCTAAAAATCTCATCAAGAAACCTGCTGTCCAAGCACCAACTGAAGCAAATCTGCTAGATGGCTCCTATGTTGTCTATGCCTATGGTATTAAAAAGGATGCACTAAATGTCACTTTCCCAACCTGGACAGATTATAATGCAAGTGATGATTTGGCTTATCCATGGGTCGCCGGTGAAAAAGTATCTGATGGCATTTGGAAAGCTGTTGTTCCTTTCAATAAACACAATAACGAAACCGGACTTTACTATAATGATGTATGGGTCGATGGGGTTTATTTTGGGGGAAGTCATACGCTTGTTAAGAGAAATAATGTACAGATCCCTGTGAAAGTGAATTTTAAAGATGGCTCATATGAGGTCATTGTTGAAGGCATTCGTGATGATGTCTCTAAAGTGACTTTCTATACATGGACTGAAGCCAGCGGGCAAGATGATCTCAAGCAGAGTAATGGGCAAAAAATTTCTGCCGGTGTGTGGAAAGTTTCCATTCCACTTAGTGAACATAATTATGAAACTGGCATTTATACGACTCATATTTATACAACTGACTTGCACGGAAATAGTACCGGTATTGGTGTCCAGACTGAGGTTATTAAGTCTGTCCAAGCTCCGGCTGAAGCAAAATCTCCTAGATGATTCCTCTGTTGTATAATGGAAGTGACAATTGGGCTTATTTATCGGTGTCTGCAAGGCGCACGGGAATTGCATAATCAAGAGCCTTGCGACGATTCTTCAGATTAATTTCTTAAGTACCAAGAGCGCATGTAGGTAAGAAAGTCTATACAATATGTACGAGAAATGTTCGATACGGACCTGGGAAGAGGACGCATACTATTACACAAGTAATTATTGGTGTTAAACGCCGGATATTAATCTAATGTACTCGGCATCGTTTATTTAGAATAGTATTATAAGTTAATATTTCCCTCTTTCTTTTCCCATCGCATTTCATGTATGTTTATATGTTATTGGACTTAATGTATTCTCATAAATCTGAGACATTTCAATAACTCTTTCAGTAGTATTTCTAAACTCTCCGTTTGCACGTTCTCTGCTCTTTTCTAAGATGCTCAAATACCAATTTTGAAAAAAACCATGATGCTCTCTTCCAAATTACAACCTTAATCAATTCCTTACATCAATTGTTCACAGCTTATTTGTTCCACTTGTAAATTCTTTAAAACAGGCAAAACACGTTCCAAATACCAACTAAAATCAGTAATATCTATATCATCTTTTGCATTAATTTTCTTTCTAGCAATTGATAAACTAAACATCATTTGATTTGTATTAAAGATAAGCAACTCACATCCAACTTCAGAATCTACCCGCATTAACTCAATTCCAATAATCTCTTTTTGATCCTGCTTTTTTTTCAAGATATTGAAAAGGCTATCTCTATCAAGTACACTAGATGTCCAATTATAATCGTCATCATCACCCAAAGGCAGTATAGTAATCTCCCCATTACTTTTTACGTATGTCCAACCTTCATTTTCAAAATTCTGAAAAAAATCCGGTAGCGATAAGCTTTCACGACTATGATTGCTTAAACTTATATTTATAGAGGCTGAGATTGACATGAATCCCCTATCCTTTCGCGTTTCTCGATCGCATTTTTGTTTATTTTCGAATGATAAAACACATTATCATGACTGTTGAAATACTCTTTATATCTTCTATAAAAATGGTGTTTCATTATTGAAAATATTCTATAAGCTTATCATCATCAACAGTCTTAATAGACTCGAAATACTTCTGCTCATATAACTTCTTCACAACAAATTCTATTGCTTCTTTAGTTACTTCCTTTACTATAATCAAATTAGGTTCGACTAAGTAATACCCGTAACTCTCTGACTCCAATTCAAAATCTTGTTTAAGACGCACGATATCATAAACCTTTATATTAAATAATCGTTCAATATCTTAACATAAACATCATTTCGATAACCTTTGTTATACGCCTCAAATTCTGCAAGTTCCGTGTCCTCCAAATAAAACACCCTAATACTATTCGTACTAGTCATCCTCTTCAACCCCACCAAAGGAAAGAATATGTATATTAAGCCCTAATCCTAAAATCGATATTTTCTTCATCATTTCAGTCGTAAGCTGCAAGCCCATTTGACCATAATCCGATCTCAAGTAACAATCAATTCCAACATCTTTATAAAGACCTGTTAACTCATTAATTTCTTTAAAGTTGGGAGTTAGATCATTCAGTAAAAGCTGTAGTGCTTCTTCCGGTTCAACTTCTTCAGATATTATTACTTCATATCGCCAAATATCAAAGGGAGCCTGAGTCACTGCTTCTTTTCTGATGGCCTGCCCCTTCTTCAGGATTGAAGTTGGTCTAATCGCTAACCTTCCAGTAATGTCATCAAAATCTATAGCTTCATTACGAATTATGAAAGAACAACTACCGTTCATCTTCAAAATAAGGAACTCCTTTTAAAATCCGATAATTCCCCATAATCTCTATAGAGATCATTTTATTGCTTCTTAAAGACCCATTGATTCCGGATAAACTGTTCATGAATTAGGTTATTTCTGGAGCCTCGATATATAAAAATTCATTCTCTTCTACAAAGCTAAAAACTAACTCTAACAAATTGTCCATATCATCACAACTACCCTGAAAAATGTTTTCTAAAAAATAAACAGACATTTCATTTCATCTCGCCTTATTCAGCATTTAAAATCTCATCATTAACTTTCTTAATTTCTGCCAACATCTTATTCATTCTATCCATGTCAAAAGCACCTGTTCTTTTACCTGATAGAAAATAAAGTTTCATCCAATAAGCATCATCCTCTGCAAAGGCCTCAATAGCTTTCCGGATATTATCCTCCGTTAGGCTTCTTACAATAATATCTGGGGGAGACGGTGGCACATAATCAAGCCCTTCCTTGTCCATATACCAATAATAATTTTGGGGTGTAGCCACAACCATTGTGTATGTAACACCATCCTCTAGCTCTATGAAGACATCAATATTGTCGTTTTCTATATTTTCTATACTTGAAAGATAAGTTGGAAATGTGATATTAACTATTTTCATAATGAACCTCCTACTTAAATATTCAGCATGTGCTTGCATTATCTTTCAATTCGGTATTATCATTAGACTTTTCTCCTCATTTTTACAGCATCAAGCATCATAATCTTATGTATGTAATGGAATGAATTAGCAGCTGCTTCATTCTTAATAAGTTATATTTTTTTCTTTACTGTCCAAAGTCAATTCTATATACTCCTCGTACCAATCTATACGGTGCGCTTTTATTAGTGAGAGTGCTTCATTTAAAACACTCCCTTTAAGCCAGATTAGCTTTTCAAAGTTGATTCTCCTTCCATAAAGTATACTGACATTTGATTTCCCCCCGCCATATAACTTCTTCATCACTATGTGGTCATGCTAGAATAATTCTATCCCAAATACCAGCAGCTACCCGCGTGTAATCCAAAAGATTACGCTCACCTGCACCCTCTTCGGTTCCAAAAACCCATCTCGCCACATTATGACTATCAAGATGCATCTTATGAAAATCCTCATCGTAGTCCACAACCACCTCGACACCTAAAGCAGAAACAAGTAAATTATTCACCATTTCAGAAGATAACAATAGGTTCGAAATTTCATCATAGATAGGACGAGTAACATCGTTAAGCGTATCGCTGTCTAAGTAATCTATGTATTTTGTATCTAGAGACACTCCTGTTTCATAGATGGTACCGGTCTTACTTAACATCAGCACAAACTTATTGGACTGGACTTCACCAAATATTAGTATAATTCGGCCTTTCTCAAGAAGCGCGAGGACTTCTGCTATCTCAACATCATGCGGGTGGTTTATTAAATCGTTGAACTCCCAATTTCCGATAGATTCAATCTGATTAATATTAGCGTTATACCCTCTTTCTTGAACGACTTCGAATAGCCAGCTTAAATCAATTATGCTTTTGGTAAAAGTGATCACATTGAAGTTCGCAGCCATATATCTACCTCCACAATCGTCTACAAATCATCGAGTCTTTTTAGTTATGAACTTCATAACAATATCACTTACAGTATAATACATATCCAGCTATAGTAAGACTAAGCAAATTCAAATACTCTAACCTTTCCATCTGACGGAGGCGGAACAATGAACACTGTACTATTAGACGAATTGGTAGCATTGGTGAACAAGCAGAATCTGCGCGTTTTGAATGTGGTGGTCAGACAGAACGGTGAGCTGATGGCCAGGCATGATTTCGAGAAAGAACAGCCTCACTTATTATATTCTGCAAGCAAAACCTTTACTTCCATGGCTGTCGGGATTGCCGCTCATGAGGGTTACTTCAGACTTAATGACCTTGTAATAGATTTCTTTCCTGATTATTTACATACCGGTACTGGCGATACTGAATTTCTGAAAAGGATCACGATCCATGATTTGCTCTGTATGGGGGCCGGGCATGCGGAATGTCCGGTGAATAAAGCGGATTGGAGAAGCGGGCAGAAGTGGGATATTGCTGAGCTGTTTTTTGAGGAGCCGGTTGTCTTTGAGCCTGGGACTCATTTTACCTATGATAATTCAGCCACCTATATGCTCTCCAGAATCATTAGCAGCGCTACCGGAACTAACCTGGACGACTATCTGTATGAGAAAATATTCCACCCGCTTGATATTCCCAAGCCGAAGTGGGACAGATGTCCATTGGGATTCCCCCAAGGGTTCTCGGGATTACACTTAACCGCAGAGCATTTATCCAGATTCGGACAGCTGCTCCTGAATAAAGGCGCGTGGAACGGACAACAGCTCATTCCATCCGGTTATGTGGAACAAGCAACTTCCGTCCAGATAAAGACCGATGATTTCACTCCTGACTTTGCAACCGCAGATTATCAGCAGGGCTATGGATATCAGCTATGGATGAACTCTTATCCTAACTCATACCGGCTCGACGGATTGTACGGGCAATATGTTATCGTCATTCCGGATAAGAACGCAGTAGTTACCTATGTATCCGATGAACGGGATAATATGACTGCGATCATTGAGCTGACCTGGAATACATTAGTGGATAAGCTCTAAGACTCCATGTGGAAATTCGTGGAATACACCCGGAATAGGTTTCAATAACTTATCCGTAAAGATTATTCTCACTTGACCTGTCATTTAGCAGCCGCTTCGCTCATAGAACCGCCGCACCCGGATAACAGATGGATTAATAACACTTATTGCTCCCGGCTCTGGTGCTTCAGCAAGAACAGTTGGATTTATGGCACTTAATTCTGCCCCTACACCGGATATTGCCCGTTCCTGCAAAATTAAGTGTTGTTTATCCAACTACGCCCGGTATGTTAGGGAATTTCCCGGAATTAAGTGTTGTTTTTCCAACTGTTGTTCCCAACCGGCGTGCGTGAGCGTCCATAGATAAAGTTAGTTTACAAAAGCGCTGGGCACCAGTCAGCGGGAGTGCAACCGATCATCGCATAAGCACATCAGCACATCCTGACACCCCACATCCCAGGATTCTACGCATTCCCACATCCCCCATTCCAGCACCCTACACATTCCCATATCCCTAGCATTCCCACATCCCACCCACATCCCTGCACCCTACGCATTCCCACATCCCTAGCATCCCAGCATACTACGCATCCCCACATCCCAGCTTCCCCCCAAACCACAAAGAACCCCGCGCCTGATGATGACACTCACCTCAAGCACGGGATTTCCTATTCGCCAGAACAGCCAATTGGGCCAGTCTAACAGATATGCTTACTATATTCCTCGTACAAATACCTGCTTCAATCCTCTTACCTGAACTTCAGGCAGTAGCCCGGTTCCAGCCCTACTCCTTCTTCCCCCGCAGCAAAGCAATCGCCGCCAGCAGGAAGGACAGCAGCGAGATGCCGAGCGCAATGTACAGCATCGGTGACACGCTGGAGCTGTTCCCCTCTTCCTCCATAATCGCTTCATGCTCGTCCATGGTCATGGTGCCGTTATCCGCCATGTCCATGGAGCCGTGGGAGTGGGTGCCTCCGCCGGAGGCTTCGGCGATCGCCGTGATGGAATGCGGGGATTCCGAGCCTTCTTCGCCGGACCACTGCACCACGCTGCCGTCGGCATAATGCTGGTAGGCATTCCAGGCGATATCGCCTGCGGCGGCCGGGTTCTGGACGGTGAAGTAGAAGCGCTGGAACTGTCCGGCCTGAATGCCGTCTCCGTTCGCGATCCAGCTGACCTTGTCGCCATCCACCGTTACGTCCCAGCCGGGAGCAGCCTCATATTGCTTGAATGCAGCTCCTGCCGGAATGCGCAGATCTACCTGCACCGTAGCTATATCTTTCTCAGATGGTACTTTGAGCGTGTAAGTCTCCCAGGCACCTGCACTCGATTGTGCAGGGCTGACGGTTACATGCGCACTGGCTACGGCTGCGAATACCATTAATGCCGCGGCCGCTGGTACGGCCAGGGCTGCTATTTTGCGGAAAAGTCTGTTCAATTCGATCTCCCCTTCTCTCATATGTAATCCCATTATCATTCTGTAAGCTCTATCTTTTCCCCGGAAAATCCCGCTCCCGCGAAGCCAGTCCCTGCTCCATGGCATACCGGGTGAGCTGCGTGCGGTTCTGAAGCTGGAGCTTCTGGAGAATGTTCTTGAGGTGATTCTTGACGGTGTGCTCAGAGATCCCGAGCGTGGCCGCAATCTCCTTATTCGTTGACCCGGAAGATACACAGCCCAGTATTTCCTTCTCCCGCGCCGTTAATGCCTCCCGCTCCTCCTTGACGGAGGTCACGGCGAACTCTTTCAGAATCTGAAAAGCCAGCTCCCGGCTCAGCGGAACCTCCTCACTTACGATTGCCAGCAAATACTCAATCCAGGTAGACGGAGCCAGATTCTTCAGGAGATACCCCTGAGCCCCCTGCTTGAGCGCTTCGAACAGATAGGAGATTTCATCCGATACGGTGACGATGACAATCTTCACATACGGATATTCCAGCTTAATGCGCCGGGTAGTCTCCAGGCCGTCCATTCCCGGCATCTCGATGTCAATCAGAATCAGGTCCGGCATCCATTGCCCCGTCCAGACGATCGCCTCCGCCCCGCTCGCAACAGCGCCGATCACTTCGAACCGTTCATCCAGCGCCACAATTTCACTCATGGCTTCACGCGCATGCGCATGGTCATCTACGATCAGCACCCGGCAGCGTTCCATCCGTCGTCCCCCCTTTCGCAATCTCTACCACTGTTCCGGCAGAACCGGATTGTAAGTTAAGCTTCCAGCCCATGCTGCGTGCCCGTTCTCTCATAATCTGCAGACCGTAGCTCCCGCTCACTGCAAAAGGATCCGCATGCACAAATCCGGCACCGTTATCGGTAACAGCCACGTTCCAATTCAGCCTATCGCCTTGGCCGGAGACGGATACTTTACCTGCACGCGTATGCTTGCGTACGTTAATAATGGCTTCGCGGATGCAGGACAACAGCTCAGCCTGTTCGGCTGCCGTTAGCGCCTGCTCGTCCAGATGCCAGTCCAGCGACACCTCAATCATCACTTCACCGGCAATTCCGGCAAGCTGCTCTTGAATGGAACGCTCCAGGGAGAAGCTCTCTTTACCGCTGACCGGCACCTTCAGATTGGCAATGGCCTGGCGCACATAACGGTTGACTTCGTGAACTGTTTTCTTGATCTGGTCTACACTCTCTGCACTGATCTCACCGTCTTTGCGGTTCTGTTCCAGGCGGTCAATCCGCACGGAGAGCAGAAACAGCGACTGTGCCATCCCGTCATGCAGCTCCTTGGCCAGCAGCTCACGCGCTTCCATCGCCGTAGTTGCCGCCCGCTCCCGTTCCAGCTCCCGCTGGCTCCGTTCAAGCATCCGGAAGAGCGGCAGCAGCAGAATAATACTGAACAGAAAGACAAGCACCGGCGTTAAATAGTTTCCCATGTCCATGGAGATGTACTGCATCAGGAACTGATGCCGCACAAACTCCCAGATGCCGACCATAAGTGTTGGAATCAGCAGGATGAGCACTTTAATTCGGGTATACGTCGCTGTCGCCTCCCTAATACTGAAGATAACTTTATCATTACCGGGACTTCCCCGGCATGACTCTTTCGGGCTATGCCCGGCAATAAATGTTACAAATATAAGTATTTTAAAAATAATCTTATCTCGTCCGGACTCCATACTTACACTAATAGCAGGTCGCGAAACCATATCCGATAGGGTACACTAGGAACAAAGCACAATCAAGTATGATTTCATGCTGACTATACAGGAGAGACATTGAAATGAAACGTATTACGATTCTTATCGCCGATGATGATGCGGATATTGCCGAGCTGATCGGACTGCATCTCGAGAAAGAGGGCTATCACCCCATCAAGGTTACAAGCGGCATAGCGGCTGTGCAGGCGGTCCAATCCCAGCATATTGATCTAGCCGTATTGGATATTATGATGCCCGGCATGGACGGGTATGAGGTGACCCGGCAGATCCGGGAGAAGCACGGGCTGCCGATTATTTTTTTGAGCGCGAAGACTTCGGATCTGGATAAAATCACCGGACTTGTCATCGGCGCCGACGATTATATGACCAAGCCGTTCAACCCTATGGAGCTGGTCGCCAGAGTGAATGCGCAGCTTCGCCGGTCCACGCAGCTGAATCAGCCGGTTACGGAGCACAAGGCAGTGCTGGAAACGGGAGGTCTGATCATTGATCCGGACCGCCGGTCGGTCACGCTATACGGACAATCGGTTGAGCTGACGCCGAAGGAGTTCGATATCCTCTATCTGCTTGCCAGCTATCCCAAGAAGGTGTTCAGTGCAGAGCATCTCTTCCGGCAGGTCTGGGGCGAAGCTTATTATGAAGGCGGGAACACAGTCATGGTTCATATCCGCACCCTGCGGAAGAAGCTTGGCGAAGAACAGACCAAAAACACGTGGATCAAAACGATCTGGGGGGTAGGGTACACATTCAATGGCTAATCTGTTCCGCAGCTTCCGCTTCAAAATGATCTCACTGCTCGTTCTGAGCATGATCTGTTCCGGCGCCATTACTTTTGCCCTCTATAAAGGTCTGCAAATGTACTATACCTCACAGGTTAAGCTGGAGGACCCGCTGGCCCGCTTCCGCTGGATGATCGCCAATTTCGGCGACCTCAATTTCTTCCTGATCTTCTTCATCCCGCTGGCTCTGCTGTTCTTCTTCCTGTTCACCAAGCCGTATGCCCGTTATTTCAAAGAGATCTCCCACCATATCCGCCTTCTGGCGAACGGGGATTTCAAGAGCCGCATCAGCATCACTTCCAGCGATGAATTCGAGGATATTGCCGCCGATTTGAATCTGGCCAAGGATAAGCTGCAGCAGGCGGTAGAACGCGGGGATTTCGCCGAGAACAGCAAGGACAAGCTAGTGCTCAATCTGGCCCATGATCTGCGGACACCGCTGACCTCCGTGCTGGGATATCTGGATCTGGTGCTGAAAGACGGGCAGTTAAGCGCCGATCAGGTTAAGCATTATACATCGATTGCCTACACCAAATCGCAGCGGCTTGAGAAGCTGATTGATGAGCTGTTTGAGATTACCCGGATGAATTACGGCATGCTGACCGTCCAGAAGCTTCCGCTTGATCTAAGCGAGCTGCTCGTCCAGCTGAACGAAGAGCTGTATCCTGTGCTGGAGAACAACGGGCTGACTGCCCGCCTTGCGCTGGCTCCGCAGATGAGAATATCCGGGGACGGGGAGCTGCTGGCCCGGGTGTTTGAGAACCTGCTGACCAATGCCGTGCGTTATGGCAAAGACGGCCAGTATGTCGATATCCGCTGCAACCCGGAGGGGGAGAACGCGCTCGTCCAGGTGATCAACTATGGGGATAGCATCCCCGGGGAGGAGCTGCCCTTTCTCTTCGATATGTTCTATACCGGCGACCGGGCACGGACCCATCAGGAAGGCAGTACCGGACTGGGCCTGTTCATTGCCAAAAATATCGTCGAGCAGCACCACGGCACGATCTCTGTCCAGAGTGACACGATCCGCACTCTCTTTGAGGTGCGGCTGCCGGGTCTGCTCAAGTAGAAATTTAAGAAAAACTTTATCTTTACCCCACTTCTTTTTAAATTCACTCCCCTATTCTTATGGACATAGAGTCCTAGGAGGAAGATGAAATGAAGAAGTGGGTTTTTTGGGTTGTTCTTGCCGGTTTGCTTGGATTGGAGTGGGTACACCAAGGCGGAGGAGCTGTTGTTCCCGGACAGGACATCCCAATCGTTCAAGTCCTTACGGACCACGGCTCCAAGAATCTGACGGTTATCCCTAAGAGCAGGGTTCAGCAGGGCAATCTGCTGCTCGTCAACAAAGAATACCCTGTACATAAAGCGGGAGTCAGTAAAGATATTGTGAATCTGTCTGAGCATCAGGAGCTGACCGAGGGCTATGGTCTGCTGGACAACAAGACGATGCTCTCCGAGCAGGTAGCGGAGCAATTCTCGATTATGATAGGAGCTGCAGCCGGGCAGGGTGTCCAGAATTTCCTGATCAGCAGCGGATACCGGAACAACCCGGAGCAGAAGCAGCTCTATGAGGAGAAGGGAGCCGAATATGCCCTTCCACCCGGCCATAGCGAGCATAATCTGGGCTTATCACTTGATATCGGCTCCTCGCAGATGGCGATGAGCCAGGCTCCGGAAGGGCAATGGCTTCGTGACAACGCCTGGGATTACGGATTTATCCTGCGCTATCCTGAAGATAAGACGGATATTACCGGCATCCAGTATGAGCCTTGGCATTTCCGTTATGTCGGCCTGCCGCACAGCGTCATTATGCGGGATAAGCATTTCACTCTGGAAGAATACCTGGATTATCTGAAGCAGCAGGAGACGATTACCGCTACCGTTAACGATACAGAATATCAGATTTCCTATATAGCGGTCTCTGGAAATACTCCGGTTCCTACCCCTGAAGGCCGGCATGTGGAGTTCTCGGGCAATAATATCGACGGCGTTATTATGACGGTATATCCATAAGAGCCAAGCCATATAACAATATAATCTAGAGAAGGCGGTGATGCAGAATGAATCCGGCACACAAACTGAGAGTATACGGGTTGCAGGCACTTTTCGCCGTATACATCTATGTACTATTCAAAATCATCTTATTCAAGTTTGGTTCGATTAACTTCAGCTTTCTCTGGCAGCAGCTGCAGAAGAGCCCGGATAATATTGCCGGCAGTCTGCGCACAGGAAACTTTGTTCCACTCGCTACCCTGACCAATACGTATCATCATCTGACAGCTACTACCCTGGTTAATTTCGCGGGAAATATCGCCTTGTTTATCCCTTATGGCATATTCCTTGTGCTATTGTCCCCGAACGGGAAAGGCGGCGGCTCTTTCACTGGTGTCCTGCTGCGTTCTTTGGCGTTAAGTGCAGTGCTTGAATGTTCGCAGGCGGTATTCTACATCGGAACCTTTGATGTGGACGATCTCATTCTGAATACCTTCGGCGGGCTGCTGGGGTATATCCTGTTCCGGCCAGTGATCAAGGCATTTAAGCCAAGCGGAAAAAGCGGTGCCGCCAATAAGGACGACCCCGCACCAGCGGATAATAGAAGGATCATCTATGATACGAAGTCTAATCCTCCTGTTATAACCGGCAAAGGCTCCTCTGTCACCAAAAGGTGACGGGGAGCCTTTGTCATCGTTAAGGATTTATATCCCGCCTTATATCGGAGAAGTGTACCGGCCGTACTGGATCTCCAGTTCTTTGAAGGCATTGCCTTGCTGCAGCAGGAAAAAGGAGTTCACACCCTCCGCTCCCCACCAGTTCAGGCCAAGCAATAATCCGTCTGCCGACTGTGCAGCAAACAATAACGAGAACATCTCCGGCCGCATCTCCCCGCCGTCATCGACACGCCAGACCGAATATTCATCGTTATCAATAACCGCAGGATAATCCATGAAGCTGAGCTTACCGTCTTCATTCAGGACAATACTGAACAGCATATCCTTATCCTGTCTTGTGAACTGGACCAGATACAGCTCCCTATTCAGGGCCAGATCAGCCAGCTTCCAGGCGGACTGAATCTCCCGGTGCTTAACGGCAGCTATGCTCTTGCGCACGGGATCTCCGGCGGCAAGCTGTAGAGCAGCCGGGTCAGCCGGTTGAAGCTCCAGCAAGGCAGCCGGCGGGAAGAGGGCGGAATCAGCCAGATAATAGGTTTCATCCGGTTTCGCAGCGCCACCCTCTACCGTATAGACAAATCCGGCCAGATTAGCGAAATTATTCGCCAGCTCCCGTCCATTGCTGTTCTCACTCCCCGCTTGCCGCTTCCCGAACTTCACAGCCAGTACCTGGCCTCCGTTGCCGATAGCGGTATTCAGGGATTCCATCTGCTCCCCGCTCCCGTCTTCCTGCGAGGTCACAAGAATATGACTCCCGGTCTCGTCGGCGAAGCCGAAGACAGGCTGCAGCTTGGCGGGATCAAGGAATGCCGCCAGGGTAGGCGACTCGTCACCTTCGGCGGCTGCAGTAGGGTCCGCCGTTTGCGGGACAGCGGTCTGCTGCGGGACAGGCGACGGACTCTGCGCCACAGGTGATGGCATGGCCGGAGATTCTGCACCGCCTGCATTGTCATTACCGTCTGTCCTTGAACACCCGGACAAGGCGAAGACTACTGCTGCCGTAAGAATAATCAATCCGGCTGCTTTCAACCGGTGCCGGGAACTTCTCTTCACGCGATTCATAGGGTCCCCTCCAGTGGAGTTATTCGAATATACCCATACTAAGGTAGCGTTCACCAGTATCGGGAGCAATGCACAACACGCGCTTGCCATGCCCCAGACGCCGGGCTTCCTGCAAGGCTGTCCATACTGCGGCTCCGCCGGAAGGACCAATCAGGATCCCTTCGGTACTGGCCAACCTCCTTACCATATCCAGTGCATCTTCATCGGATACCTGCACAATCTCATTATAAATGCCGGTATTCAGAATCGCCGGCACGAATCCCGGGCTGGTGCCCACCAGCTTATGCGGTCCGGGCTTGCCGCCGGAGAGCACCGGTGACCCTTGCGGCTCCACGACAACCACGCGGAGCTCCGGCAGCTGCTCACGCAGCGCTTCTCCTGTGCCGGTAATCGTGCCGCCAGTTCCGGACGTAGCTACGAATACGTCCAGCCTGCCTTCCATCTGCTCCAGAATTTCCGGAGCGGTGGTAATGCGGTGAATGTCCGGATTCGCCTGATTCTCGAACTGCTGCGGAATGAAGCTCCCGGCAATCTCTTTGCCCAGCTCTACTGCCTTGGCAATTGCGCCCGGCATCCGCTCTGCCGCAGGTGTCAGCACAACCTCCGCTCCGTAGGCCTTCAGGATATTGATCCGTTCCTTCGTCATATTATCCGGCATGATCAGGATTGCCTTATACCCTTTCGCCGCCGCATTCATCGCCAGGCCGATGCCGGTATTGCCGCTCGTCGGCTCGATGATCGTCCCGCCGGGCTGCAGCCGCCCGTCCAGCTCCGCCTGCAGGATCAGATTATATGCGGCCCGGTCCTTAACGCTGCCGCTGGGATTGAACATTTCCAGCTTCACGTACAGCTCCGCATCCTCCGGCCCGGTAATGCGGTTCAAGCGTACAACCGGCGTACCTCCGATCAGCTCTGTAATATTATTGACTACCAGCTTAGTCATATATATACCTCCCCTATTCCTGTCTTAATCTTCATGCACGATGTAACATCCATTGTATCGCTACCGGGTGGCACTTGTCGATTTGGCGGATGGTGCAGCTGCCGCTGGACTGACATTAAACCCCTATTACCCAGCAGACTTCCGGTAAAAGCTGGTGACAAAACTTGGCGGAAACATACTCAGGTTGAAATTGTTGTACATTATGCAGGATTACCTGCGTATTAGCAGCCCAGATTCAATATTGTTGTACATTATGCATGAATTTCCTGCAGATGAGCTGGTCAGCACCCGAAATGTTGTAATTTATGCAGGAATCTAAGGAGTTACACGGGGTAGAGACTAAATTGTTGTAATCCGTGCAGCATTTCCGGCAACCAGGCGGATTCCAATATGTGGTATTATGATAAAGATTAGAGGAGGGAATGTATGAGAAAAGAAGACTGGATTAAAGTAATCTTAATAGTATCACTGTTCGGGAATGCGGCTTTATTTATGAATCAGCAACAAGTTAGCAAAAGACAAGAATTGAAATATGAGATATTAAATGCGTACATATACCGGGACCTAACCCAACTAGAAGTCACTATACAGTATCAAATAGATAATAATTGGGTTAACGAACCCCTTGTTACGCAGAAATTAGATGACGCAATAGATTCAGTTATCTTACACATAGGAATGGAGGGTGACGATAAGGATGCTGTTCTTTGGAAGCTGCATGATTACTTGAAACGGTTCAAGGTTGGTGACGAAACCTTGGCAGTTAGCCTAACCGATAAGCAACGAGCCGATTATATTTATTTAGCCGAGAAGCTCCGGTCAAGCGGCTGGAACTATAATGTAGGATATGATACCCGATGGAATATTTTTGCATCCAAAGTAAAAGGGCTCATAACCGAATCATAATATCAAGATGATGCAACAGTAGACCCCTACTCTCCTTACATCATCAAAAACCGCCCCACGGACACACGGGAGGCGGTTTTTGGCAGCACGCTGAATATAATGCAGCTGAGCAATATTCAGCCATACAATAATCTGCTATACAATTTCAGCCCTACGGATTCACCGTAATCGTAAACGTTGACGTGGTATTTTTAATAGGCGTTACAGTGTTCAGGATCTTCAAGTTGTTGAAGACAACGTTGCCTACCGCCGGGCCTTGGCCGGCTTCTGCCGATTCGTTGGCCCAGATGCCGACTCCGGATTTGGCGTCGAAGGCATCGCCGCTCTTCTGCGCGCCGGAAATCGTAACATTCGTAAAAATCGTGTCCGCTACAGGGAATTGCGGTGAATTGCCGACATAGTTGGTCTGGAACATAATCCCGTGATAGGTCGGATCAATGATATCCACATCGCTGACGCGGATGCCCTGGAACACCTTGGAGGCGGAGAATACCCAGATGGCCGGGAAGGTCTGTGAGCCCCAGAAATGTCCGCCCGCCCGGACGACCGAAATATTCTGGAAATTCGTCGTCGGCGATGCGCCGAAGCCGTTCATGGCATACCCGAAGTCCAGTGAGCTGATCGTAATCCCCGAATAGCAGAGTGTATCCGCAATATAGATGTTGCGGAAGGTGTTGGCATAACCGCCGTAGACGGCTACACCGGCTGCACGCCAGGTCAGGATTGAGGTCAGGTTCTCATATACATTGTCCTTCATGTCCGAGCCGCCGGAATCGATTGCCGAGAACAGCGCGAAGCTGTCATCTCCGGTCGCCCGGGCTTCGTTGTTGGACACGAGGTTGTTCGTGCTGCCGTTGGTCATATTGATGCCGTCGGCGAAGGTGTTGCGGATACGGGAGTTTCGGATCACCATGTAGTCGGTATTCGCCCCCCAGTACATACATACCTGATGTTCGGTCCAGATGTTGTCGATCGTAATGTTCGCTACATTGGAGAAGTCGAACACTTTGCCGGGACCGTCTATCCGTGAGGTATAGTTGCCGAAATAGGCAAACCCTGAGAAGGTTGATCCATTCGCTGAATCGGTAGCCCTGAAGCCAACATCCGTATTGGACTGGTTAACCGGCGCATAGAACCGCGTATACCAGGGTCCGGCTCCGACAATTTTAATCGCTTTGCCGTAGACCTGGAACTTGTTCGAGGTTTCATACGATCCGGCTGGAAGATATACACCGGTAAGGTTGCCGGTTGTATCCATACGGACCTTATCAATCGCATTCTGCACGTCCTGGTGCGTGAAGCCGAGCGGAACCGTATATTTGGCCGGGTCCGGATTGGCAATCGGCGCTACCTGCTCCAGGCTGACGAAGTCAATCGCATACTGTGAAGTGTTGGCTGCGTCCTTCTGAAGTCTGATTGTGCTGCCCGCCGGAATGGTGCTGTCGAACATAATATTCGCTTCATCATAGATGTGGCGCGGCGAACCGGCGCTTGGCGAATTGCCCGGGCTGATCTCTGAGCCATACAGCCAGGCGTATTTGGAGTTCAGCGTGATGGCTTTATTGAATACACCGTTCACATAGATATTAAGTGTAGCGGTTGTTCCGTCTCCGCTTGCCGAGTCCGGAATCGAGAACCGGGTAACGAGCGTGTTGGTGCTGGCTTTGGTGGTGAACTCAACATAGCTGCCTGTAGTATTCAACGTGACTGCTCTTCTGCCCGAGGCTTCACCGGCAATATCGCCGATATTACGGTTCGGATTCAGCTTGACTGCTCCACCCCCGACAACCCCGTCCTCCGCTTCATACATATCGTAAGGCATATTGGCCCCGCGTCCAATGTACAGCGACTGATTCTGGATGTTGTTGGCCCGTTTCACTGCCAGTTCATTAGCGTCTGCGGCAATTTCAGTTTTCACATTATATTTCCCGTTCACTGCGGTCCAGGTTCCAAGAGTAACCGGAGCTGTAGTGCTGCCGCTGGCAATGACACCGTTATAAGCACCGGTCAGCGTTTTGATTACCGCACCGGTGGTCGCATCAGTCAAGGTCAGTGTGATGTTATGTGCACCACTTGCCGAGGCTGCCGTTCCCTGATTCTTAATAGCGACTGAGAAGCTCACCGTATTCCCGCCAGCCGGATTCCCCGGCGACCAGCTGACCGGAGAAGCAATCAGATCCGAGCTGGATACGGGATTTACGGTAAGCGATGCGGGATTCGAATAGCTGTTATTCCCTTCATTCAGCTCAATGACGGTGTTGCTCTCGTCGACCTTGGCACTTAAGGCATAGGTTGCGGCATCTTTGGCACCGATGTTCAGCGATACTGTAGCCGAAGCTCCTGCGGCCAGAGCCCCGACTGGTGCTGTCCCGGCAAGTGTGGTACCCAGATAGAAGCTGACGTTTGTTGCTGCCGCTGAAGCAGACCCGGTATTCTTGACGGTAGCATTCAGCGTGATGACATCGGTCTCTACCGGAGTGGAAGGGCTCCAGGACATTGCCGTTACCGTCAGATCCGGATTCGCAGCCGGTGTGCCGATGATCTGAAATTCAGCTACCTGTCCGGCGCTTGAACCGGAGTTCGTGGTGAATTTCAACTGCAGCTCGCTGGCCGTTGCTGTAACTGGAATAGTCACGGAGTTGCCGCTGGCCGGGTTAAAGGTGTACACCGTTGCCGGAACTAGACTCGTGAAGGTTCCTGTAGACTGGTTATGACCCAGTACCTGAATGGTTTGGGTACGGGTAGCCCAGGCCGCTGCCGGATTGAGCTTCACAATTACCGAGGTTACATTGGCGTTCGCGCCAAGGTTCACAGTCAGTGTATTTGGATAGCTTCCGCCCGCCGCTTCCCAGTACGTATTCAGGTCCCCGTCATTGGCGTTAGCGGGTACAAATGTAAAGACTGAAGATGAGGCATTAACCGCTTTGCCGATTGCCAGGTTCGAACCAGGACCCGCGCTTGGGGAGGCCGTCGGCGAGGCAATTGGCGAAGGCGTTGGTGTGACAGTTGGGGTTGGAGCCGGCGTTGGGGTTGGTGTGGCCGTCGGGGCTACGGTAGGAGAAGCCGTTGGTGCTACTGTTGCCGTTGGCACTGGTGTGGCTGTCGGCGCTACCGTTGGTGCCACCGTCGGAACGGGGGTTGCTGTAGCCGTCGGTGCCGTTGAGACGGTCAGGACCAGCTGATCCAGATTCACGTTGCCGGAGTCGGACGCATCGTATTTGTAGGTAATCGTGTTATTTCCGGCATTTAACGCCAGGATTTCTGCCTGTGTGGACCAGGTATCCCAGTTGGCCAGATTAGCAAGCGGGGTCTGCTTGATCTTGGTACCGTTCACGTAGACACTCAGCGTCCTGGTGCTGCCGGAGGCATTGGCATACCGCAGCGCTGCGCTGTAATTGCCAGCAGATGCAGCCGAAACGGTGAACGTTGTCGCTGCTCCTTGGGCAAGATAACCATCAACAAACGCCGACCCGGTATAGCCGGTGTGATCTGTGTTGGTTTTGGCCCCGCCGGACAAGGCGGCAGCTTCCGCTTCATAAGTTCCCGGTGCAGAAACCGCAGTTCCGTACACCTCGAGTTCGGATAACTGCGCAGCAGGCCAGCCGGTGTTGGCCGTGAAGGTTATTTTAATATAACGGGCTGTTGCAGCAGTGAAATTAACAGTGACTGTGTTAGAGCCGCTGGAAGGATTGAAGCTGTAGGCAGCTGATGCAGCCAGGTTGCTGTAAGAAGCATCATCCGTACTGCCTTGAACGGACAATGTCTGTGTTCTTGCTTCCCAGGCTGACGGCAGCTTGAGTACAACCTGATTGACACTGCTGCTGGAGCCTAGATCGACCTTGATCCATTGCGGAAAAGCATTGCTGGCACTCTCCCAATACGTCCCCTGGTTGCTGTCATTGGCGTTCGCTGCCACATACACATCACCGACCGAGCTAGCGGTAATCGTCTTGCCTTGAGCCAGATTGCCTGCCGCTGCCCCCACTGCCGGGAATAACGCCAACTGGCCCACACATAGCGCAAGAATCAGACTGTACAGCAGGAATGTCCTTTTCACAGAAGCCTTGTGTCTGGTAATCATCTGCCAACCACCTCCTATAATTTTATGATGCAGCCTTAAAGTATGCGCTTTCAAAAATACTCCTTCCCCTTATACTCCTCGCCTCCTTGATTCCCCCTGTCTTCCTGCTGTCCTGAAGATAATATTGCAATCAGCCAGATCAGCCCTCTCCGCCAGCGCAAGTGAAACGGACCGGACCCGGAGACCAGCTATGAACTAACTAATTATGGTAATAATATAAGATATCACTAGGTTTAGGTCGATGGCGTATTCTATGATTAGTATGTGCATAAATACGGATTTAATATTTTTATGCAGCACTCCTGAGCGGAGCAGCAGCACTCGATTCCACTGAACAACACCGGGAGAGTTTAAACTTAACTAAAGTCGGCATACCCCCGCAGGCAAGATGCCTATACAATGAATACACAAGGCGCGGGCCAAGGGGGAACTACACATGAATGAAGCTGACCAACAGGAACTATTCCTTAAAAACGAGAAACTCATTAACATGGTGATTGAGCGGGCCAAGCAGGATTATCCGGAGGAGATTGCAATGATCGGGCTTACGGGCTCTTTTCGTACCGGAGATTTCCATGACAAAAGCGATCTGGATCTAATTATCATCAATAACAACCATCAGGGCTGGGGCATCTCTTCCTGCTTCATACTGGGGATGTCGGATACGATATCTATTGCACTCCATGGGAGACCCGGATTGAAGAGCAGGCTGCGCTTGAGAGTCCGATGACCTCCAGTCTGATAGATTTGCAGGTGCTCTATTGTGCCAAACCGGAATATATGGAGAAATTCAATGCGTACAGACAGAGGGCGCTGGACACTTTAGCTAAGCCTATCGGGAGCGAATGCATCGGCAGAGCGAAGAAGTGGATCGACAGTGCCAAGCAGGAGTATGCGAATACCATGCTTGCTGAGGATCTCGGAACCGTCAGGCTGGCTTCATGCGAGGTGGTCTACAATCTGGTCTATGCACTGACAAATTTGAATAATACGTATTTTAAAAGAGGGCTTAAGCGATATCTGGAGGAAATTTCCACCTACCGTTATATTCCTGAGGATTTTGAAACGATATATATGGATGTGATTCATGCCAAGAATATGGATGACATACGAAGCACCACCTACACCCTTCTAAGAAGCATCCATGATCTGTACAATACACTGTATCAAAAATATGTAATCCAGCCTGTACCGGCCTACGATAATCTGGCGGGCACCTATGAAGAGCTATGGTGTAATTACCGCCATAAGGTTATTGCAAGCGCCGAAATGAAAGACAAATCCTATGCTTTCTATACCGCAATGGGGGCACAGCAGTTCCTGGATGAAATGACAGAGTCGCGGGGAACCCGGAGGTTTGATCTGCTGCAACACTTCGATGCGGATCAGCTTGATGGATTTAAGGAGCAGTTCCTGCTGGCGATGGATGAATATCTGGAAGAATATAACCGGACTGGGCGTTCAGTCGAACGCTATGATACTTTTGAGGAGCTGTATAGACAATATATGAAGGTTTAGGTAATTCTACGGGATAATTAATTGACCAGACGATCAGGAGGTTATTATGCTTAGTTATAAAAATACAACGACCGAAGTTGCAGCCAGCGGAATTGATACTGTTATTATCTCCGTTGGTGCAACCGAGCAATTCGGACCCTTTCTTCCCATGCATTTGGATACATTAATTGCAGAGTTGTATGCTGAATCCTATGGAAAAGCATTAAATGCCTACGTTCTGCCTACCCTCCCGTTTAACACTTCAGAAGAGCATGCCAACTGTAAGGGAACGGTAACGGTCAGCCCGAATATTTTAACTGCAATGTTAGAAGCTATTATTATGAATTTAGCAAGACAGGGATTTACCAAGTTCGTAGTTTGCAATGGACATGGTGGAGCGTACTGGGAAGCGGCCTTTGTTAAGCATATCAATTACAAGTACCCCGAGCTTCTGTTGATTGCCCCAAATCACAACACTCCTCATGCCTGGACAGAAGCAGCGAAGCAAGCTGGTTTGGAGGAGGTAGATGAAATGCATGCCGGGTTATTGTCGGTGTGCACCGCCATGTGGCTCTGCCCTGAACTTGTCCAGACGAAGTCTATGGGCTCCAATATCCCTGCTGATAACCGGTTGTATGCAGACTATATGGGATGGGACAAGCTTACCGAAGATGGCTGCTGGGGAAAATTTGAAGAAGGCAGCTACACAGATCAAGAATTAAGTGAGAAAGGCAGGCTGTTCTGGGAGACGTTCATCCATAAACGGAGTGAAGGGTTACTTCAGATTCTTGAGGAAGCCTACCGGAGAAAGATGGCGAAATAGTATATTCGTCCATCGGGCATGAATGATTATGATTGCTTCTACCCGCTGAATGCATAGACCCCCGCCGTTTCCGGCGAGGGTCTATGTTATATTCTCTGGGAGAGAATTCTCTATTATTCTGCACGATCAAGCTGAAAATAAGCTGAAGACCGGTTAATCTACACGTTGAAACGTGCCACGAGACCCTGCAAACCTTGCGCCAGCATACTCAGCGCGCTGGCAGATGAAGCAATTTGTTCTACCGAAGCCATCTGCTCCTGCGAGGCAGCGGATACCTGCTGCGTATTCGCAGCAGTGGTCTCCGAAATCTGCGTAACCGTGCGGATGGAGTCTACGATTTCCTCCGTTGCCGCCGTGATTTCTTCCACGGCTCCGGATACCTCCTGAACCTGTCCGGCCAGCGAATCAATCGAGCTGCGGATTTCATGGAAGGAATGTCCGGCCTCTTCAATGATATTAGTTCCGCTTTGCACTTCGTTCATGCTGTTCTTCATCACCTTCACTGCATGGTCGGCATCGGACTGGATTCCGGCCGCCATCTCTGCAATCAGATTGGCGGATTCAGCTGACTGTTCGGCTAGTCTGCGTACCTGATCGGCCACTACCGCAAATCCTCTGCCCTGCTCTCCGGCCCGTGCCGCTTCGATCGTCGCATTCAGCGCCAGCATATTCGTCTCCGAGGCAATCCCCTTGATCACTCCGACAATGCTGCCAATTTCCTGTGACCGCTTCACGAAGCCCATGACCTGGTGCGAGAGGGACTGAATGGATTCGTTGATGGAATCCATCTGACGGCCGGCGGATTGCAGCGATCGATCTCCGGCAACCGCATATTCGGCAGAGCGCAGCGAGGCTTCCGAAATATCCTGTACACTGGCAGCAATCTGCTGAATCCCGGCTGACATTTCAATAATCGTGTTCATGTTGGTCTGCAGATCATTCATCTGCCGGCCCGTTCCGGTGGCAACTTCGCCCATAATCCCAGCAATCTTCTCAGTCGCTTCAGCAGTCATCCCGCTATCAGCAGTCAGCTTGACCGAAGAAGCGGCGAGGCCGCTGGCAGAAGCATTCACCTGGCCGATCATCGCCGCCAGATTATCGGTCATTTTATTGAAATTCAGGGCCAGATCACCGATCTCATCCTTCGTCCGTACACTCAGCTTGCGGGTCAGATCGGCATCGCCGTCTGCAATCTCTTTGAGCTGCTTGTTCACATCACTCAGTGGCTTCAGAATCCGTGCCGACATCACGAACGCGATCAGCACAGCCAGCAGGACAGATAATCCCGTGACTCCCATACTCGTAACCATAGACGAGCTGCGGTGGGTAGCCGCCTGACTCTGCTCCTTCGCAATTTCTTCATGCAGCATATTCTCAAATACAAGCTGTGAATCGATAATGGTATCCAGAGAGAGCGTCGTAAACGACTTTTGGGCTTCCGGGAAATTCCCGTCTTTGGCTAAGGCAAAAGCTTCCTCCAGCACGGTAAGATAATTGCCCCATTCACTCTCCAGATTCGTAATTCCCGCAAGCTCAGCTTCGTTCAGGCCCGCACCCTTCAGTTCTTCAGCCGCCGCCGTAATCTGCGGGATCATCGCTTCATAAGCAGTCAGGTTGGCCGTTCTTTCCTCATCCGTATTGCTCATGACATACCTCGCCGCCAGCCCATCTGCTGTACGGATATCATCGGTTAACCCCTGCACCAGTGACAGCTTGCTGTAATTACGGTTGATCTGCTCCGTAAGCATGGTTACCTTCCCCTGAAATAATGTGCTGCCCGCGATTGCGATAATGAACACGATAATAACGGCGGCGAAGCCGGACATGATTTTGGCACGTATCCCTCTAAGTCTATTGAACATCATGAACTCCTCCACTCCATATGTAAGCTATATTGCATAACCCCTGCCCTTAGGGGCTTGTAGACTATGTATCCTGCGTGTATCCACCTGCATGCACGCTCCATGCGTCTGGCGCTGGCCCGTCCCTCCTCAAGCGTGTTGCTAATCTTTTCCTCATGCCTGTATCTTACGTTCCAATCCTTAAATCAATCTGAAATGGAGCTGAGCATTCGCTGAAACATGCAGGCAAGGCTGTAAGAATGATGAATTACAGTAACATACCTCCGGGGAAGCACATTGTATTCGGTTTTTCGCATACATTGGGCCCGGCTCCGTGGGTTTCAGTGAGATTCCTGATGCAAGAACATAAACACCATATTTTCATAAACAACACAAAAAAACCGCCCCCCCGGCCAAAGGCAGGAGATGACGGTTTTCTGGAAGAGTACTCTATGCGTTAAACTTCTATAACTATGTAAGTAGGCTGCTGTCATTCACCCAGGTTCACTCAGTCTCACTAGAGTTCACTTTCACTTAGGTTCATTCATACAAATTCCCGTTCGCCAGCATGGCCAGCCTCTCTTCATCCAGCACGATCAGCCGGCCGCGCCTGCGTTCAATGATCCCTTCTTCGATCAGGCGGCGCACCACCCGGTTCAGATGCCGGTAGCTTGTCCCCAGCAGATCGGCAGTCTCTGTCAGGCTGGAGGTACGGATCTCCTCCACGCGCTGAGCGCCGGTGTTGTCCGAGAAGAGTGACATCAGGTAGCTGGCGAAGCGGTTCTCCACCGGATACAGCACATTCATGGCCGAGGTCTGGCCCAGCGTATACAGCTTATGGCTCAGCTCCCCGACGAGGAAGCGCAGCAGCGCCGTATTGTCTTCGAACTCTTTTAGCAGCAGCTTTCTTCCGGCCACCAGCAGCAGGCTGTCCCCCACCGATACTACCTCATTCTTGACCGGATACTGGCGCAGCAGCTCCACATCCCCGATCACCGACATCGGCCTGGCGAACCGGACCAGCATTGATTTGCCGTTAGGCAGCAGCGTATGAATCTTCAGCTTGCCCTGCACCAGAATGAACATGCTCTCCAGCCGGTCGCCCACCGAACACACTGCGTCCCCGTCGCTGTAGCGCCGAAGCTCCATTTGGGCAATTGCGCCGCTGCTGAACATTGCCGTAAGATTATTCTGCTCCGCAAGACTGCGTACCGCCTCCGGATTTACTATCGAATTCATGCCGTTCTTCCTCTCCCGCCGTGTAAAGTCAATCTTATGTTCAAACTGTACCACAGCTCCAGGGCAAAGGGCTAACCGGCGTTACTTCATATCGGCGTCGTCCAGGCGGATTTCAGCTACAGTTGCATCCGGAGAACACCAGAATTCCAAAGTTACCCCTTGTTTATGATCAATGTATCCGATAATATCTGCGGTCTGCTCATTGCTTTTGTAATATTTGCTTCCATACAGGTCAAGCACACTTTGTTTGGTGTCTCCCAGTCCGATGCCTAAGGCTGTATGGAGCGGATCATCCGAACGGTTATTATCCGTGGCGGTGATCATGATCCGCTTAATCAGACCGCCGTCAGGGCCGGAATGGACAGAGGCAGTGACAAGACCGTCCTCCCAATGGTAGTAATCATACAGCTCATTATCCTCTTTACTTAACGGGCTGCCTAACTGCTTAAGCAGGTGACTGTCATTAATATTGTCATGCAGGTTCACACCGCCGATCGCTTCGCGGGCAAGGTCTGTGGAAGGCGTCAGCTTTTCGGAATATGCCGAGAATTGATAGACACCGAAACCCGCAATGATCACCGCAATCAGAATAAATACTATCCGTTTTATCCCCATATTAGTGTGCAACGCCCTTCTCAAAATATTGTTCCAGTTCCCTACGCTCCTGGAACTTGGCTAGATTGAAGGATGGCCAGCTCTTCAGCGGCTCTGACCGGTCAGACAAACGGCTGTGCAGCGCTTCGTCAAGAATACCTTTCTCCTGCTTGCTGAACTCAATCAGCTCCGGAACCACATCCGCGGACAGTCCGGCCAGATAATTGGCATCCAGGGTGCCGCTTGCGGCGTACCGCTGAATATTTTGCCTGGCGATAATATGATCCATCCCGATATAGTTCATCAGCACATAAGACAGCAAACCGAGCACGATGTAACACTTAAGCAATGGGAATTCTGCCCGGCTGATCCGTACCGCAGCCAGAACAAGCAGCAGCCCGAGGAAGATCATGAAGGCATGCACCAGGAAGCGGATATAGGTATAGCCATACGCTTCTTCATACAATGTCAGCCGTGAGTAGGCAGAGTAGAGCATAACCATCGAGCACAGAACCAGAATATAGAGCAGAATCTGAATTACCCGCTTTAGCCCGCCGCCTGCTTTGCGCACCGCCAGCAAGGAGAGCAGCAGAATAGCGAAATTGATCGCTGTCACCAGAATCAGCTCAAAGAATCCGCTCCGTGCATAATCCGCATAGGTCTTGTCATCCGGCAGAATGCCTTCCCAGGCTCCGAACAAATACGAGAATTGCACGCTCACAAACAGCATGTATACGGCATTGATCACCGCCAGAACCGTAGTAATGATGATCGGATCATCAACGCCGATGCTTTCCTCCTCCGGTTCATTCACATCCTGCTCTGTCAGAGTATCCAGCCCTCCAGGCGGATAGGTCCGGATATAGGACTTACTGTCAATGAATCCCCACACAAAGCCGAACATCCCGAGGCCAAGCAGGATAATCCACAACGCCCTGCTGATCCATTCGCCAAAGGAGATATTGTCAAAGTAACCCGGGAGCTCTGACAGCAGCCGGTTGAATACCCCATCCGCCGTGGAGAGAAGCGAGGTGACGATCAGCAGCAGCGGAACGGAAATCAGCAGCCCGATTACTATACGGATCAGAACCTGCTTGCGTGCATTAGACACCCCGCCCTGGTTACGGCGTAACAGCTTCACCGCTGTGTTCCAGTGGCGCAGGCTCTGGGGGAAGAAATGCTCCAAAGCCGCTCCGATCAGCCCGAAGCCGCTCCAGGAGGGCAGGCGGTAACTGAACATATAAGTCATATGTAATAGAATCAGCGCCGGAATGACAAGAAAATTCAGCCCGAAGAAAAACCAGTTGCCAAACAGTGCGTACGTCAGCGACAAAAGGAAGACTGAACCCGTCCACATATAGCTGAACCAGTTGTGCTTACGCAGCTTCTCCTTGCCGAAATAGAACATAAAGGCGTAGAACAGCACTACAAAAATAGGGTAAGAGATTCCGGGCATCTTGCCGTAGAACAGGAACTGATGCACAAGCGCAAGCAGAAACGCGGCCAACAAAACAACGCGCGCAAACCCCGGTTTGGATACGGTTTGATTGTCCATGGTAAATTCCTCCATCTTTTTACTTTCCTACCCTGATTCTAGCTGATAAAATAAGAAGAAAAAGAGAAATATATTATTATTAATTTCCTATTTTGTGAAAGGAGAGCTTATAGATGAAGCTGCACAGTCAATTTCTGAAGCTGCATTCGCATCATGGAGGCCCGGCAGAGGTCCTTGTTACTCTCGATGAGCTGGCCTTGACCCTCGGCTGTACCCACCGCAATGCACTGCATGTGATCCGCAAAATGGTAGAAATGAACTGGATCACCTGGACGCCCAGCCGTGGACGGGGGCGGCGCTCCAAGCTGGTGTTCCTCGCAGCCTCCGAGGATATTGCTCTGGAATCCATGATGCAGGCCATCAGCAGCAAGGATATCAGCAGCGCTCTGGAGGGAATCCGCGGGCATACCCGCACCTCCGCCCTGCAGGATACACTCCAGGGCTGGCTGCTGGCTTACTTCGGACATCATGCCGAGATGCAGAGTGACAAGCGGATTGATACGCTGCGGCTGCCGGTCACGCAGCAGTTGCATACCTTCGATCCGCTGTATATGAATCTGCTGGCAGAGTCTTTTGTTTCCAGCCATGTCTTCGACGGTCTGGTCGGCCGCAGCGGCGAACGCGGCAAAGTGATCCCCGGTCTGGCCCATGCCTGGGAGACCGACGAAGCCCGTACCGCATGGACCTTCCATCTGCGCAAAGAAGTCCTGTTCCATCACGGCAAGGTACTGACCGCCGAGGACGTAGTCTACTCGTTTGAACGGATGATGTCTACCTCACAGCGGACGCTGTACAGCTATATTTTCAAGGAAATCCAGGAAGTTAGAGCACTGAATGCCTCCACCGTCCGCATTCTGCTGAAGAAGCCGAACGAGCTCTTCCTCCCGTTCCTCTGCACCAGCCGGGCGGCGATCGTCCCCCGTGACCTGCAGTCCATCGGTGAGAATATATTTGGACGAAGACCTGCGGGAACGGGGCCTTTCAAGGTAGTGGAGATGAGCGAGGATACTTGCGTGCTGGAGGTGTTCCCTTATTATTTTCAGGGGCGGGCTCATCTGGATCGTGTGGAAATCATCTATGTACCCTGGGGGCTTGCGCCGGGACCCTCCGAGACGGGTTCGGGCTTCCATGTCATTCCGAATCCGCAGGCAGCGGGTACCGGCTCCCTGAGCAAGATTCATTCCGAATCCTCGGTACGCAAATTCGTCACCTGCAACACCAAAAAAAAGGGACCGCTAAGCGATCCCCTTCTCCGTGCCGATATTCTGTCCTGTCTGCATGAAGCTCCCCGCGAACCCTTCCGCCATTCAGCCAGTCTTCCGGCGGCAGCACTGCAGATTGCCACCATTCCGCAGTATGCCGGGGACGCTGAATACATTGCCTCAAGGCTGAAGCAGCACGGATATTCCTGTAAGGTGGTCTCCGTATCCCCGGAGGAATTCAAAGGACCGATCCGCCTGCAATCCGATCTGATTGTCTTCTCTCTGCTCCGTGATCAGGATGAACAGCTGCGGCTGTACGATCTGTATCTGACACTCTCGCAGCATATTGAGCCGCGTACCCGCGCCGATATTGAAGGCAGGCTGCATATGATCTCCAGGGAGCCTGACGCCGCTGCCCGGACAGAGGGCTTCAGGATTATCGAGGACAGCCTGACCCGGGATCATCAGCTGCATATCCTGTACGAGAAACCTGCCGAGACAGCATATCTCCCCTCTGTCCGCGGGGTAACCTTCAACAGCCAGGGCTGGGTGGATCTGCGTCACCTTTGGTTTCCGCCGGAGCTGTAAAGTATACTCTAAGCTCCACTCGCCTTAGCCGAGGCTGTTACGGTTTGTGCCGCAGCATTCCAGAGCACATCCAGACCGAGTCCCTCGGAGATGAATCTTACCGGAACCAGAGTGCGGTTGCCGATGATCTGTGCAGGAACATCCAGCGTAAGCGCCTGTCCATTAATCGTAGCAGTTTTGCTGCCAATGGTCATGATGATTGTAGTGCTTCCTTTAACCGCAGTGATTTTCTTGGCAGCCTGGTCCCAGGTCACCTCTGCGCCCAGCGCACTGAGAATAGCATTCACAGGTACCAGCACTCTTCCATCCTTGTTGACTGGCTGCTGATCCTGGAAATCAACCGCCGCGCCGTGAAGCAGTACAGAAATGCCTGTTCTGCTTGCTGTTCCTGCAGCTGCCGGTGTTGCCGTGGCCGCAGTACTGCTGCCCGCCGCTGTCTTGACGACCTCCGGCAGCGGTGTAACGGTCAGGCCGAGCTGCTCCTGCAGATTAGCGAGCCTGTTCAGTGCAAAGGTCATCAGGGAACCCGCTGCCATCGTTCCCATGCCTTGACCTGCTCCTCCAGCCTGTCCGCCCTCCGGCCGGGTTGCTGCGGTTCCGGCGGTAGTGCCGGCTGTTCCCGTAGTGGCCGTTCCTGCTGTACCTTCCGGACGCGCCGGAGGAGTTCCGCTTGGCATCGTTAACCCTTCTGTACCGGCAGGAGGTGTCATAGTTCCGCCGCCCAATCCGGCAGCATCAGCCGTGTAAGCCACATTGTTCTCGAACTGTTCAATCGTATAGAACTTGGTCGGATCGGCCTGCACATACGGCCGGACCAGTGAGGCAAGCCCGGTAATCCGGCTCTGAATCCCGCTCAAATAAGTAACCAGCTCAGACACATACGTATTGTATCTGGCCTTATATTCGGGCACCTCCAGCAGGTTGCCGATCAGCGGAACCTGATCCACATCAATCCCAAGTGTAGGGGTATCAATGGAAGCCGTAACGGCATTGACCGCTGAAGCTGCAGACGTGGACGTTCCGGTTGCTGTAACACTGCTTGCAGCAGTAACCGTTACCGTTCTTCCGCCTCCACCCGTGTATCCGTTAAAAGACATATTCATATCCCAGGGAATCACGGAATATTTGCCCGCTGAGTCGCCATACAGCAGATAATTATGCCCTTTATCCCCGTTGTAGCTGTCATAGTTGCCGAGCACGGCATTGGCGGCGATATATTTCAGTGCAGAATCTACATCCAGTACACTTTCAATATTGCCCTTCTCTCCGTCAGGCATTGCATTCAATACGCTGATGAAATTCTTGAGTGAAGTCTTGTCATCCTCAGTACCGGTCTCATAAGTCAGTGAATCATAGTCACTTCCTTCTTCAGCCTTGAGATAACTCTGCTCTTCCGTATCGTATAGCACACCGGAATCGGCATCCTCACCGAAATTACGCTCCAGATAACTGTCATCCACAGCTTCAACGCCGACATAGAAGCCATACAACTCACCGTTGATGTACAGATTAGTGAATACCGTCAGCGGAACATCCTCACCAATGGAGCGCAAGGCTTCATAATGCAAGTATTCGCGCAGAAATGACGGATCGGAGTAGCTGTTGTTCAGCACCATTTTATCCAGCCCCAGCAGGGTCTGCGTCTTGTCGTACTTATCGAACTTCAGCCGGAAGCTGTACCGGTCCGAATCCGTCATGGCCGCTACAGACTTAAGCGTCAGGTTCCCCTTGGTCGAGAAGCCTACATTCTCCAGCACATTTCCATCCACATCTACGGTTACACTCTTATACTCCTTATCCAGCGGGCTAGCCAGGATACTTGTCCAGTCCTCGTCAGCAATCGTTACCTTCACATTAATGATCTTGTCCGGGGTGAACAATGACTCATACGCCTGTGTTGCTCCCGCATCCGCCGCATACACTGCAGCAGGAATGCCCGCAACCACCGTTAACGATGCCGCTACCGTCAGTGATAATGACGTCAGCATCAGCTTTTTCAACATGTTCTTCATTCGCAAAATGTGTATTCCTCCTCAACACTCAGATTTGTATCTTGTTCATGCCTGCTGGCATTGTAAAATACAAACCTGAAAGAGGACTGAAAGTATCCTTTATTCTCCGCCGGGCAAACTGCCTGCAAGCCCTCTGCCCACCAGATTGGCGGATACCGGCTTCCTGCCCAGCTCCCTGGACCATACAGAGAGCTGGCCGGAATGATGAATCTCATGAGCGATAATGTGGCGCATAACCTCACCCCAGGCATCCTCAATGACCCGTCCATCCGCCCGTTCATCCTTCAGTATGTTCTGCTCCAGCCCCTCATGCCACGCCAGCACGAACTGCTCTACCTCCGGCCGGAACCTTGCATCCAGCTCCCTGATCTTCTGCAGAGTGTTATATTCCGGGAAATCCGCCCGAAAATCAGGCTTCCCCTCCATATCCCGGATCCAGCTCAATTCCACATCGATAATGTGAACCAGCGTCTTCAGGATTCCGCCCATTCCGCCAGTCCGTTCCTTCAGCAGTTCTTCCTCCGGCAGCTCCTCACACCATTTGTACCATTCCTCGCGGACCATCCAGTTATAACGGAATAATGTTTGCATAGGCTGCCTCCTGAATTGTAATGTAATCTTCAACCTTCCGGCACTCAACGTTCAGTTTCCCTGCCCTGCTTGCGCCTTACACTGTAGAATCTCATTGCTGTCGGAACACCCTTAATCTCAAGAACACCGCTATAGATCAGCTCTCTCACCCGGTGCTCAAAATAAGCGTCTCCAATACACTGCTCGCAATATCCCAGCGCCTCTCCAATTAACCGTGCGGATTTCAGGAATCCGTCATCTCCGGACGGCGGCTTCAGATAGTCCAGCTTCTCCAGCAGGTAGCTGTCATAATAGTCAGCCGGTACCTCAAGTACAGCATTGTCTTGCCATATCCGCAATACCCGGGACTGTTCTGAGATGTTCTTCCATTCCAGGTCCAGCCGCGTGATATCCGCAGCAGTAAGCTTGTTGCCGTCCTGGATGCGCAGCAGCGCCTCCCGAAGCTTATCGGCCGGAATCTCACCGGAACTACGGTATTTGATGGAGGCATCCGGAGTGTTGTACAGCTCTTCACAGATTGCGCAGGCATCGCACACCACAATCCCGTTCGGTCTGTTCCCCAGCAGATGAACAGCAAGACGCAGTCCGGTCTGCTCGCAAGCATTGCCGCTGGTCCAGATCACGACCTGAGCCTGTTCGGGAATCTGCTCCAGCTTGTCCATAAGCTCCATATACATTTCTTCGCACTCATCGCTGGCGGTAGAGTATCCCAGGATATTCTGAAGGAACCAGTCACTCCGGGCCTTCCTTCCCTCCGGCGAATCCAGCTGGCGAAGCGGACCTATGGCGTAATTCTCCCGCAGTGTAACAAGCTTGTGCGAGTCTGTCCAGCCTAGCCCTGTCAACGCTTGCTTCATGCCTCCGGCGAAGGAATCACCGCACACGATATGCACATGCGTGCAATCCGGTGAGGGGTCCCAGAATGCCCGCTTTTTGGGAGTATCCATCAGACTGGTGTAGTATCCCAGTAGGCTGGCAACCGGTCCCGCGATATGTTCATCAAGCGGTGCTTCAAGCCGCTCACTCTGTTCCTTTAACCGCTTGATCTGCGCCAGAATCCGCATGAAATACAAGTGTACTTCATCTTCCTTCAAGCCGCTAACAGCGTTTACGATTTCCTGCATATCTTTCATCATCTGATTCTACCTTTGTTCAGGTAATTATATGGGGGAGCGGTCAAGCAGCCTCCCTTTGACAAGCAAATAAAGCGGGGGATAGGGCGATTGCTTCTGAGCGGTAACCAAGGTGAACCCGCCCTTCCCGACAGCCGGTCTGTCCCGTTTCTGCACCGGGAACTGGACCGAATCTTTAAACACCACATATGCTGCCACATCCGATGCTCCTGCCGGAATATCATTTCCGGTTATATTCTGCGACTTGACAGTAAAGCTGCCCTTTGCCGCGTCATACGTGTACGAGACAGGACGGAAAGCCTCATTGCTGATAATCGCCCCCGGCGGTGCTCTAAAGGCGCTTCTCTCCAGATCCTCTATCGCTAATTTAATAATATCCGTCTGCATCAGAGTGTCCCCTGTCATTGTATAGAGATGATTACTCTGATCCCATTTACTCACGATGCCCAAACTGCCCGCCAGCACACTGACCGGGATGAACATCGAATTCTGCTCCAATACCGGAATCGTATCCATGGAGCGGGCAACCCCGTTAACCGAAACGGATTTCGACCTAATCGTGAACATAACCGTTACATCATCCATCCCGATTGTAGCTGTTTTACTTTTGGCATCGTAGCTGACCTTCGCCCCGAGCAGCTCGCTGATCGAGCGCAATGGAATCATCATTCGTCCCTGTGAATCCACATAAGGCGCCTTCGGTGCCGTATAGAGCACATAATAATCGTTAATCTTGAGCAGCACCTGATATTCCTTGGCTGCGGCCTGCACCTTCCCCGCACTAACCCCTATTAATAACGCCAAGCTCATTCCCGCTGCCAGCAGCAACACCACCAGTAGTTTCTTTCTCTTCTTCATAGGATGAATCATCCTCTCATTCTGCTCCGTTTGAAATAATGTAGCGCTCCCGCTACTTCGTTTCTTGGTCAATCGCTTGTTGAGGGTTGCCGTGACCCGATTATGGTATATCCTCCGTTACGCTTAACTGCACTTTGTACAACTAAAACGTCTGATTTACAACCAATTACCTGTTTAGTTGTATTTCGTACAACTAAAGAGTCCATATATATGGGTTCTCACCCATTCAAGCAAATTTAGTTGTACAGACTACAGTTAAAAGAGGCGAGTCTACCTTTTCGCTGTTTTTAAGTGTACAGAATACAACTATTGCTGAATTCCGCTTGGAGCTGAATACATCAATTGCTGCATGGTTGAACGAACACCGCTCCAGCCGCCACATTCGGGATGAATGTCCGCATTTAAGCAACTCATCTTATCTCTCTCCCCCCCTAATTTAACCCTCGTCTAGTAAAATAAGCAAGCGAAAGAGGCAAGCAGCATCCTTTCTGCTGCTTGCCTCTTTCGCTGATCACTTGCCCTTCCTTGCCCACACCCCATCAATCAATTGAACTTGAATCTTTCCCAATTGGGAAGAGTGGCGGAAGAGATGTTTGGAACTGTAGGAGCGGTAGCGTCCGCCTTTAGATTTGAATTTCTACCGCAACCAATGCGGCTTAAATCAGGAAATTCAAATATAACAGCGGCCGGAAGTCCAAACTATCTCTGCAGCCAAGACTACTCCCAATAATAGGAAGCTTCTATTTCAATTTATTTCACCGACCCGATCATCCCAGCCACAAACTGCTTCTGCATCACAAAGAACACCAGCGCAGTCGGGATCGTGCCGATCACAATCGCGATCATAATCATGCCGTAGTCCGGGGCGTAGCCCGAGCCCAGAGTAGAGATCAGGAGCGGCATCGTCTTCGTCTGCGGCGTCTGCAGCACGATCAGCGGCCAGAGATAATTGTTCCAGCTCGACATGAATGTGATGATTGCCCCGGCGGCATAAGTGGTTTTCATGGTCGGAAGATAGATGCGCAGGAAGATGCCCAGCTCGCTGAGACCATCCATCCGTCCAGCCTCCAGCAGCTCCTTCGGGAACATCTTCGTGCTCTGCCGGAAGAAGAAGATCAGGAATGCCGTCGTGACCGTAGGCAGGATGACCGAAGTCATTGTATCAATGCCCATCCACGGGAACACATTGGAGATTTTGCCGAACATCCGGTACAGCGGAATCATCAGCGCGGCGAACGGAATCATCATCGACAGCAGCAGGATGTTGAACACAATATCCTTCGAGCGGCTGCGGAAGACTTCGAAGCCGTAACCGGCCAGCGAGGCAATCAGCAGCGCCAGCAGGGTGGTGGTGATCGAGATTTTAGCGGAATTGATCAGGGATAACTGCAGATCTGTGGTGTCCAGCAGCTTCTGGAAATTATCCAGCAGATGTGTACCGGGCAGCAGCCTCCCGCGGGTGACGTCAACCGACTTGTTCGTGGAGCTGACCACCATCCATAAGAACGGAAAGATCGAGACAATGGCCGCGATGCTTAGGAACAGATACATGAAGAAACGTTTGCTCTTAGCCATTTTTATCACCTGCCACTTTGAACTGGATGACCGACAGCAGCGCAATCATAATCACGATGGAATACGATACGGTGGCTGCATAGCCGAAGTCCGCTGAATATTTGAACGACAAATTATAAATGTACTGGGAGATCGTCTGCGTCGCATTCCCCGGACCGCCCTTCGTAATATTCATGACCTCATCGAACAGCTGCAGGGTACCGATGGTGGATGTGATCGAGGTAAACAGGATGATCGGCTTCAGCAGCGGGACAGTAATTCCGAAGAACTGCCGTGACGCCGAAGCCCCATCAATTCTGGCGGCCTCGTAGATGGAATTGTCAATATTTTGCAGAGCGGACAGATAAAAAATCATATTGTAGCCCGTCCAGCGCCACGTGATCGCGATAATAATCGTAATTTTGGCCCAGAACGGATCAGTGATCCACTCAATCGGGGCACTGACCAGCTGAAGCTTCAGCAGCATGGTATTCACCAGTCCATTGCCGGCGAACAAATATTTGAACACTACGGAATAGGCAACCAGCGAAGTTACACAGGGCAGGAAGATCGCCGTCCGGAAAAAGCCCTTAAATTTCAGCTTGCTGTCATTCAGCAACACCGAGATGAACAACGCCAGTACAATCATCAGCGGCACTTGTACCAGCAGATAAATGAAGGTGTTCTTAACGGACGTAATGAAGGTTTTGTCAGACAGCAGCCGTGAATAGTTGTCGAATCCGGTGAAAGTAAGATTGCTGCCCGTTCCTGTCTGGAACGACAGAATCAGCGCCTGGAGCATCGGGTAGAAATAGAAGACGAAGATCAGAATGACCGCGAGCAGGACGAAGGACCATCCGGTCAATACGCTTTTGGTACGGATACTCACGCTCGAATTTGTTTTTTTCACATCGGCCCAGCCCCTTCATGGTATTCAAGTAGAAACGGCTTTGCCGTCCTTTTTTAGGACGGTACCGTTTCAGCGAGAAAGATAAGGATAATTTATGCGCGGAGCATATAAATTCTTATCTTTTAAAATAAACCCAGGACGCTGCCCGCCCTCCTGAAAGCCCGGGAGCCGCAGGCAACGCCCAAGGTTTACCTGTGTGTCAGACTCAGCTATTTAATCTGTGATTCGGCCTGGGCCTGGGCATCGCTCAGCACACTGTCAATGTCCTTGCCGTTCAGATAGTTCTGCATTTCAACAATAAGGATGTCTTCGATAGCGTAGGTATTGATACCATAATTAACACTTGGAATCTGCTCTGTCCAGGCGGCGAAATCCGATACAACCTTCTGGCCGCCGAAGAACTCATTGGCCTGGCCGTAAGCCTCTCCGCCCGCAGCCGCTTTGAACGTACCGATAACACCGATATCCGTGAGCAGCTTCTGGTACATTTCCACATTGGAGCCGAAGGTCTTCGCCATGAAGTCTGCTGCCGTTTCCTTGCCGTCCACATTCATCACATACCATGAGCTGCCGCCGAGATTCGAGGCATGAACCGACTCATTCGCGGTCAGCTTCGGAAGCGGTGCGATGGCCCACTTGCCGGATTGCGATGCTTCAGCCGTGATTGAAGGCGTGATCCAGTTGCCTGTCGGCACCGAAGCCACATCACCGCTATTCAGCGCTGCAACGAATTGGCTCCAGTCGGCATGCACATTCGCCACATTGGAATCTGTCAGCCCTTTATAGATTTCAAAAGCTTCCTTCAGCGGAGCATTGCCGGCAATATTCGGCGTCTTGCCGTCTTCCTTCAGATACCATTCACCGGCGGATTGAATCATCATCCGGATCAGCCCAAGGTCGTTCGGGTCCAGTGTAATCAGCGCCTTGCCGGTCTTCTCTTTCACAGCTTTGCCGATTTCAATATATTTGTTCCAGTCGATATCCTGCAGATCGGCCAGCTTATAGCCTGCCTGCTCCAGATAATCGGTTCTGACATAGAGTCCGGTTACGCCGGAGTCAAAAGGAATGCCGTACTGCTTGCCGTCCAGGCTGGTTGGTCCTGCCTTATAATCAGCGAAGTCGGAGCCTTTAATCGAGCTGCTGAGATCATAGAAGGAATCCTTATAGGATTGCAGGAAGCTCTGGGAGCGGTAATCCTCGATCAGCACGATATTCGGCAACCCTTTGGTTGTACCGGAGTTAAGGCCTGTATTCAGCTTCTGGATAATATCATTCTGTGCGTACTCTACAATGTTAATTTTGACATCAGGGTTAGTTTTGGCATATTCCGCTTTGGCTACTTCCAGCGCGGCAATATTGAATGCAGGGTCCCAGGCCCAAATTGTAATTTCTTTCGCCTGAGCAGGTTCTGTCGTTGCCGGATTCCCCGCCGTCCCGGTGTCCGCAGCTGCATTACCTGTGTTCTTGGAGCCGGAGTTAGAGTTCGAATTGGAGCTGCAGGCAGTAAGCATAAGCAGGCAAATCAGCAATAACGCAATGCCTTTTTTCATTTGTAATCCTCCCCTTTGATGCGCTTTTATGAGTTCCGCTTCAATGTAAGCGCTTATTTATTACATAAGTAATCTTATCATCCGCGAAAGAGGCCCCGTTAGAACTTACTTTATAGGGATTTGTCATTTTATCGCCTTATTGTAAGCGCTACCTATCTGCAATTTGTTCTTTTTTTAGATATTGGTATTATTTTTGTCCCGGGATCAGCGGCAGGCGGATTCTAATGGCTGTCCCCTCACCTGGTACGCTTTTAATAGTAATCCCGTACTCTTCGCCGTACATCAGCACCAGCCGGTCGTGCACATTCTTGATCCCAATCCCGGTGAACAGCTGGCGCTTGCTCGCAGGCCCGGACATGGGGAGATCGGCTTCTCCGGTATCCATACCGTCTCCGTTGTCGACAACCTCACAGAGCAGGGAACCGGCATCCTGGGAGATGAGGATATGAATATACCCGCCGCTTTTCTTCGTAAACGCATGGAAAAAAGCATTCTCAATAAACGGCTGAATGATCAGCTTCGGCAGATGGAAGTCCATACAGTCCGGTGAGATGAAGAAATTCACTCTGATCCGTTCCCCGTAGCGTACATGGTTGATAAACACATAGGACTTCAGGTTCTCAAGCTCCTGCGCTACCGTGATACTCTCACTGACGTTACTCAGCGCATTCTGCAGCATCGAGATCAGGGCATGAATCGTGTGAACCGCCTTCTCTTGGCTGCCCTGCTGCACCAGGAAGTTGACCGAGGCCAGCGTATTATACAGAAAATGCGGGTTAATCTGATGCTGCAGGGCAGCCAGTTCGGCATTGCGCTGCTCCTTCTGCGTCTCGACCAGCTTCTCCACATACTCATTCAGCTCATCAAGCATATAGTTATAGGCATGTCCCAGCTCCTGAAATTCAAAGCTTCCGGTAACCGTGATGTAATTATGGAAGTTCCGCTGGGTGATTTTGGACATCTGCCGGGTAAGCAGGGTCAGCGACCGGGTCAGCCTTCTGAAGATCAGGAACACGACGATCAGGGCCACGATGACGATGGCTGAGCAGATCAGCACCACCATTTTACCGTTGACCATCTGGCCGAGAGCCGTCTTTTTATCAATCAGATTCACAATATAGAAATCATATGAAGACAGATAATCTGCAATCAGAATGGAATCTGTGCCGCGGAAATCAACATTTTTGTAATCCAGCTGCTTCTCTTCAATCTCCTTGGCAAACTGCAGTAAATCCTCCGCCTGCTGGCCCATCAGATCACTGCGGTTGCTCGAGACAATGACTCCATCCCTGTTCAGAATCGCCACATCATTCCCGGTGCTGACAAAGCTTGCATAGAAGGGGCGGAAATCCTGCTCATGAATGGTAAAATACAAGGTTCCGTAAATATCGCCCGTTGTGCGTTCCATGAGTGCTTTGCTGGCTACGATCACAGCCTCTTTCTGCGGGGAATCCTTGCTGCTCTCCTCATAGAACTGGTACATCAGCCGTTTCGGCTCAGCCAGTGTATTCCTGGTCAGCTCATGCTGCTGCAGCTCCTGGTCACTCATCAGCAGATTGTTCGTATTGGTGGAATAGCTGCGTCCGTTTTTGCCCATGATTTTGATCCCGACCTGGTAGGAGTCCAGAGTAGACTGGATCTTCTTCATCTGCGTGGTCATATTGTAATAGGTCCGCAGCACCCGCAGGGAATTCGAGTCCTCTTCCGTCAGGAAGCTCTTAATGGTGCCGCTCAGCTGTGTGTTGTTGGTGGCAGTAACGATGGAATAATGAAACGATTCGAAGCTCGCCTTAATCTGGCTGATCACCTTGGTATTCGTAATGCTAAAGGTGTTCATGAACAGCTTCTCCGACATACGGACCGTGGTCCATGAAGAAGCGATGGCTACAGCAATAATGCTGATCAGCATCACGATGAATATTTTGATGAACAGGCTGTGAAATTTGAAACGGTCCCAATATCTGCGCATAAGCTCTACTCCTGTCCGTAATGCTGACGTCTGTAGCCGCTCGGGGACAAGCCGGTGTATTTCTTGAACACTTTGCAAAAATAGCTGTGATCGCCATATCCGACCATGCTGCTAATCTCGGAAATTGGCGCCTCACCTGCCCGCAGCAATTCTGCCGCCTTGCCCGTACGGATCGTATTGAGATGCTCCTTGAAGCCCTCCTGATTGTAGGTCGTGAACAGACTGGACAGGTAAGAAGGGTTGAAATGAAAATGACGGGCCAGCTCCGTAAGACTCAGCGGCTCGGCGTAGTGCTCCTCCATATACTGGAGCAGCTTGGCCATATTGGCATTACTCCCTGGTGTCAGCGCTGCCGATGAGGTCAGCTCCATGACCCGGGCAAGAAAATGATCCAGAATCCTCACGGCCCCATCCGCTGAGCCTGCCTCATCTATGGCCCGGAACAGCCCGTATTTCCCTTCCTCCAGCTCTCCCAGATGGCTGAACTGATTCGTCACATTGAAGATAATATTGCCGAGAAAGGACTTGAACTGAAACACATCCCCGTCATATTGCCGGCTTAGCGCATCGACATGCTGATGCAGATCGCCGAACGCCTCCTCCAGCTGCTGGCGCTTCAGCTGCTCCGTGAACTGGGTCAGGTTGAATTTCGGCAGCTGTGCTTCCCGCTGCGGCAGCTCATCATGGACCAGCAGTACCTGATCCGGCAAAAAGAAGCGGTACTGCCGCAGCTTCAGAACACTCTCCTGATAGACCGCTGCCACCTCGCTAAGCGAACCGAAGGCCCGGCTCAGGGTCATGCGCAGCTCAGGCTCTTGTCCGGCCAAGGCATGGGCCAGCATATTCACAGCCTGCAAGAGCGCCGGCCACTGCTCTTCCTGCAGGTTGACCAGGAGCAGTGCCGCATTCGGCTCGCCGCCAGGGATGATGAACTGCACCAATCCTGGAACAGTCCGTTCCAGTTCCCCGGTTATAGCTGCGGTGATGGCTGCCAATGCGTCTGCGTCATTGTCTGCGTTATCGGCACCAGCGGTGGCAGCATTGCTGTCAGCACCGGTAACACCGGCTGGTCCGGTCTCCCAGCCGAGGAAGCTGAAGCAGTCCTGCGGAAGCTGCCGCTTCACGAACTCCTCACCCTCAGGCTGCAGCCGGTAGCCTGAGATCATCCGGCTGAGCAGGGCATCCAGCCGCTGGGGGGCCGCTTCCGGCTGAACTCCAGCCGCGGCGGCTCCCAGTCCCGGGATACGTTCCCGGGTCTTCTGCAGCACCTGGAGCAGCGAACCGGCTTCCAGCTTCGGCTTCAGAATATAATCGGCCACCCCATTCTGGAAGGTGGAGCGCACATAATGGAACTCGCTGAAGCTGCTCAGCACGATTACCTCCGTAGCCGGATAATCCCGCTTCACTAGGCGTGTTAATTCCTCGCCGTCCATCACCGGCATCACAATATCGGTAATGATGATATGCGGCTGCAGGGTCTGCAGCGAATTCAGCGCTTCCTGCCCGTTGGCCGCTTCACCTACAATCTGAAATCCTTCGCGTTCCCAGTCCAGCACATATTTAATCCCCTGCCGGACCAGAATTTCATCGTCCACAATCAGCACTTTGCATATTTGATTCACAGTTGTCCCCCGCCTTCTGTAGTCATGACCACTGGTCCGCCACTCATGAAGGGATTATAAAGCGCTGTCATCGGGATGGTCAAACGGTAATTTTGGGGGGAGAGGTGATAATGCTCTCTGGAGAAGAATATTAAGGCTACTACGGGGGATGAAATCTACCACAAAGTATAGCTTAGCGGGATAATTGTATTCCATACAGTTAAAAACGAGGCAAAGCCGGATTTTCCAAGTTTAACTGTATTCAGTACAACTAAAAATAAGAAAAGTGCTTCCTAAGAGAATAAGCAGGTTTTTAGTTGTAGAGAATGCAACTAAATTACAATTGGAACCCCAATCCTTCTTTTTAGTTGTATCAAATACAATTAAAGCTGGAACGTGTACGTCCCAGCTTTACTGAATAATCCATTTATGACTGATTCGAAGGCTTCATCAAATCTTAGTCAGAGATGTATTTCCGAGGATCTCAACAATTGAAGCAATAACAATCTGCGGGTTCTCAATATGTATGTTATGTCCGCTGCCCGCTGCTTCAACCAGCTTCCCGTTGACTGACCAGTTCGTCAGATCATTTGCCGCTTCCAGGAGCTTCGCTCTGATTATTCTCTTCGTATCTTCTGAAGTCCCGGGATAGAATTCATTGACTACACCTGATTTGATGACAATCAAGGGAATATCTGTTGCGGGCAACTCCCTGACTTTCCGGTAGCCATCCTGCACATTGGAGAATTCACTATGCATGGCCGCAATAGTCTTTTTCTGAAACGATGTCTTCCATAAAAGCGTCCGGGTCTGCTTTGAAAAAGGGCTAATGGTTGCAGAGAACCCGGGGAACTTTTTGAAACTCGAAAGAATCTTCAATACTCCGATCTTAGACAGTACTTTTAATACAGAATAGAACTTAACAGCCATAAGCTGTCCCTTAACATGTTCTTCCGGAAAGCGGTCTGTTATTTCATCTTCATGCATGGAATCAACCAGCACAACCCCTGCCACGAGCTGCGGATATTTCCCGGTAAACAGCCTTACATTTAATCCTCCGAAGGAATGACCCACAAAAATATAAGGACCCTCAACTCCAGCTTGCAGCAGCAGCTCATAAAGCTCTGATATACACTGCTCATTGCTACGCGGGAACGGCCCTGGCTCACTCCATCCGTAACCTGCGCGATCATATACGATGACTTGTGTAACCTTGGCAATTTCGGGGGCTACAAGCGACCATAACAAGGCAGATGAACCACAGCCATGCTCAAATACTACGGGGGGCAGGCCCTTATTGTTACCTTCGATAATGTTATGCAATTTATGATTTCCTACGCTTGTGAGCTTCCCTCTACTCGTTTGCACCTTATCCACCCTAATGCGAGCTCAAATGCTTACGGTACCCCTCCACCCGCTCTTCCTTGTAGCCCATCTTCTCATAAAAAACATGCGCTTCCTTCCGCTTCTCTCCCGACACGAAAATAATATAGTAGCAGTCCCGCTCGTGGGCGATGTCTTCGAGGGCGGTCATCAGTTTTTTGCCAATGCCCTGACGGCGTGCACGCGAAGAGACCACTACATTCTCAATCACCATGAACGGGCGGCAATCCCCAACGAGGTCCTGGCAGACGATCCCCATCATAGAGCCCAGCAATTCCCCGTCTACAAAAGCACCCAATAACACATACCGGCTATCCTCCCGGATGGCCCTGAATGCCGTCTCCAGCTTCACCGGATCTGTCGGTCCGCCAATCAGTTCTTCGTACAGCGTATTTAGCGCCTTAAGCGATTCAATGCCGATTTCTTCGATTGTTACCATAGTCTGTGTGCCCCGCTTTCATATATTTGTGAGTTCTTTATTTTTTCTCATACAGAAATAATTGCCCATTGCGCGGAAAAAACATCCGTTCTGCCTTATAGCCCCTGCGCCGGAGTTCCCTGTCAAGCACCTTCATGAACGCTCCATGGCTGACGATCAGCACACGTCCTTCCGGTGCAGCTGCTTCAGCTTTTGCCGCTAGAGAATCTATTACCATATGGGCACGCTGCAGAACAGCCGCTTTGCTCTCCGGTTGAGAGCGATGACCGGCAGTCCAGGACAAACGTGCAAGTACGAGCCAGCAGGAGAGAGGCAGGCGCAGTCCGCTTAGCTTAAGTTCACCTAAATGCAGGGCTGCTATACCAATTTCTCTTAGCTGCTCTGTATATACGAACTCTTGAGCATCAAAATAACTTGCCGTATGTACCGCTCTCGCCTGATCACTGCACAGACAAATATCCCACTTCTGCATATTGCTCTTATGTCCCGGTTGCTGAATTGGGGCTGACTCATATCCCTGTATCCATAGATTGAACTGCTCTCCAGTCAGCCAGGTCCGCTCCGGCTTGTGCTGCACTCTGAAATGCCTAACCAGCCCTAAGCTCATTCCACCGCAACCCTCTCTTTTTTCATCATGGGCAGCCTCTCCTAATCAGTGACAACATGATTATCTATGTAAAAGACTAATTCTCTATGGAATTAGCCTCTACTTGCCCTGCTTTTCATTCTTAAGTTCAAATTCCTCACTGTTGCCGTCCCATTCTACTTTTACTTTAATGACGGAGTCTTCCTTTGCAAAAGAACCGCTTCCAGCGCCGCTCATCTTCATCAGTGCTACAGGTATTGGACCTTCCATAGTCTGACTTCCGCCACCGCCGCTAGAGGCTTTATATTCGTATTTGAACTGTTTGATCTCTCCCAGGTCTGACTGTTCTCCTTTGTAATGAAGATCAAATGTATACCGTTTGCTGGTTTCGGAATCCTTCACGCGGTCATTTTTGATGATCAGCTTCTGGCTTGCTGTCTGCTCATATACAGCCGACCAGGTTTCACTCTCGCCTTTGAACGTATAATTGAAATGAGTAGTTTCCGTATTGCAGGACGTAAGCAGCATAAGCATGACTCCGGGAAGCAGCAGCGCACGCACGATCTTCTTCATGTTTAGCCCTCTTTTCCATAGCTTATATTATGAAAAATCAATCCTGATCCGGTCATGCCGGGATTTACCGGGATATATGGTGTAGTACAGCCGCCACCCGTTCTTCCACTTGCATATCTCCTTCTAAACGTACAACATCACAATTCAGCCCCGCCATCCATTCCTCATGCAGCGCCCGGCTCCGGACCTCCGGTCCAGCCGTATCATAGAGCGCCGCCCACTCCATGAAGGTCTCGACATCATCATACTTGCTTCCCCCAGGCAGCCCCTCATCGCCATATCGCTCATATTCCCTCGCCCGCAAACGTTCCAAGCGAAGTTGCTCAGGTATCCACAGGAAAATCACCAGATCAAAAGTATCGCGCAGCCCGTCTCCCCATCCACAGACCGCACCGGACAGAATCCACGGCTCCTGCCGCTCCAAATCGGCCCGCAATCTGCTTAAACGCGCTGCAACCGGTGTTTGCTTACTATATTTCTGCTCCCAGAAATAATCGTCACTGTCCAGATGAACATGCGGAAGCCTTGCCGCGAGCGCCTTGCCAAGTGTGGTAGTCCCCGCTCCGGAAGCTCCCATAATATGAATTCTGCGGTTCATAGCGCCTCCTGAATAATTGAATAGATGTTTTCAATTGTATATTTTACCATGCTTTAATTGGAAGTGGATAGTCTGAGAACACCTGATTCCTTTCTTTAAAATCAGATCGTAATTACAACTGGCACTTGCATAATAGTTGGATAATTGTATCTTAATTCGGAACTTTCATTGCAACTTAACTAATTAGTTGGATAAACGTTATTTAATTCCATGTCTTTCCTCCACTCTGACCTATTTGCAGCTTAGTAAGTGCTGATTATCCAACTGTTGCCTGGCGAGGGCTCCTCCGTTCATGAGCAAGTGGAGAAAATCCAACTGCTTCCCTGCCTCTCGCCTTCGCCAAACCCTCGGCCATCTTATTAATAATGCATAAATCCCAAATTGCAAAAAGCCGCAAGCCATAGTGGCCGCAGCTTCATTTGCCTTGTCAGTATTCAAGTTGCTATCCGGGTTAGCACTCTCCGCTCAGCTAATATCCGGCGGAATACGCCGCGCTATGCCGGTAGCGATGGCTGCCTGAATAACAGCAAGACGCACCTGCTCCACTACCTTTTCGTTAAAAATACTCGGAATAATGTACTGCTCATTCCGCTCATCCGGATGGACAACTGCAGCGATGGCCTGTGCCGCCGCCAGCTTCATCTCCAGATTCACGGTCTTCGCCCGGCAGTCCAGCGCTCCGCGGAAGATCCCCGGGAAACAGAGGACGTTATTAATCTGGTTCGGATAATCGCTTCTTCCGGTAGCCAGCACGCGGACAAAAGGCTCAGCCAGCTCCGGTTCAATCTCCGGGATGGGATTAGCCATAGCAAACACAATGCTGTCCGGCGCCATGGTCTGCAGATGCTTCACTTGAAGAATCCCTCCGCCGGATACGCCGATGAATACATCTGCCCCGCGCATCGCTTCGTCAAGACCTCCGCTCATATTCTCCGGATTCGTAGCCTCAGCCAGCCAGCTCCATTCGGAGTTGGTGTAGGTTACGTCCCGGTTCAGAATCCCTGCCCGGTCCACAGCATATATCTGCTTCGCCCCTGCTGCCAGCAGCAGACGGCAGATCGACACACCAGCAGCGCCGATGCCGACGACAACAATTCTGCAATCGGCTATAGCCTTGTCCACGACTTGGAGCGCATTCAGCAGACCCGCCAGCGCAACCACTGCTGTGCCGTGCTGATCATCATGGAAGACCGGGATGTCAAGCTCGGCTGACAGCCGGCGCTCAATCTCGAAGCATCGCGGAGAGCTGATATCCTCCAGATTGATTCCGCCGAAGCCCGGAGCAACCGCTTTCACAATCCGGATGATTTCATCCGGGTCCTTCGTGTCCAGACACAGCGGAAAAGCATCAATATCCGCCAGCTGCTTGAACAGCATGGCCTTCCCTTCCATCACCGGCATCGCCGCCTCCGGTCCGATATCGCCAAGCCCGAGCACTGCGGTGCCGTCGGTGACGACAGCTACCGTATTTCTTTTCATCGTCAGCGAATAGGCCTTTGCGGGATCTTCGGCAATCGCCATACAGACACGGGCCACACCAGGTGTGTAGACCAGGGACAGATCCTCCCGGTTCTTGATCGGCATCTTCGGAGTAATCTCAATTTTGCCGCCGAGATGGGCCAGGAAGGTTCGGTCGGAAACGTTAATGACTTTTATACCCGGCATATTCCTAAGCACACTTATAATCTCTTCATTGGCCGCATCCTGCACATTTACTGTAAGATCCCGGGTCGTCACGTCCTTGCCGCCACGGATGACGTCTATCGCCACGATATCGCCGCCCGCAGACGCGAGCCTTGCTGCCACATCCCCGAAAGACGCTTCAGACTTGCGGATCTCCAGCCGGATAATCATCGTTGTTGCAATTGACATAGAATATGCCTCCCTCATCAGACGAATCTAAGTCCAATATACTACAGTTCACAGATTGTACATAATAATTCCTGCTCAATCCAGAACCTCCCAGTTCTCCGCAAGCTTCAGCAGCTTGTCTGCCGCAGCCTCTTCATCTCCGCCAAGTACTTTAGCCTCGATATAGTAGGTTACAAGGTTATCCTCTGCGTGTTCACCGGGACGCTGAATACACAACCAATAATAAATAACCTCAGGAGCAGGAAATACAGCACTCCCTCCCTGTGTGAACTTGATCAGCTGCCCTTCTCCTGCCGGAATCGTGACCGGTTTCTTCCACAAGATCTCCGAATGATTATAGATACTGATGTAGCCGTCGGGTTGGCTCTGATGGCCAAGCGACAGCTCCATTTGATCTTGAGTTAGCACGTCCATTCCCTGCAAATATTTCGCCGGTTCTTCATTGCCAAGCCGCAGCCTGTGTACTGCAGGGCCAGAATCAGAACCCCCATACAGATACAACACTCCCCCGCCAAGAACAAGGCAGACCACAGCTATAAATACGATTTTTCGCCATTTCCTCCCCAAATGCTATCCACCTTTCTCCGGTTTCTTCATCTTCCCCTCTACACACTCAGAACCTTCATAATTGCCGTGTAACAGGAATCCTTGAATACCTCGTGCAGCTCGTCCTTATCGGCCATCAGCCACTGGATCAGGCAGCCGTCAATAATCGCCCGGATCACCGGGCTAGTCTTCTCTGGTAACAGCTCTTTGGAGAAAATACCTTCCTGCTGCCCGAGTGTCAGCACCTCCGTACTGATTCCCGCACAGCTGTCATAGAAACGCTGATTAATCTCCCGGTACACCGGAATGCGGCTAACCCGTGCCAGGAAATCCAGGTAGACACGGTAAAAGGCACGGTTCTGCGCCGGACCCGGAAATGCAGACTCAATGTAAGCCGTCAGCTTCCCCGTTGCGGTATGCTGTTCCCCCACAGCGGCCTGCTCCTTGGCAGAGATTCTGCCGGTCAGCCATTCCAGGAGTTCAACCAGCACCGCTTCCTTGCTCTCGAAATAATAATGGACGACGCCCTTGCTGACCTCCGCATGATCGGCGATCGTCTGCAGGGTTACAGCATCGTAGCCCCGCTCGGACAATGCCCGAAACGCAGCGTGCAGGATCTGCTTGCGCTTCTCTTCAGATTTCTTGTAACGTACCATAGGACCTCCGCGAATGAAGAATAATGTGTATTATATCATAGTCAATAAAAAGTTGACCGGTCAGAATAAATATTATATAACAGATGTACAAATAGAGTTCGGTTAAGGAGAATATAAGATATGACTAACCTTTTTCAAGCTTTGGTGGTAGATAAGACTGACACTTTCTCTGTTGAGGTCAAGCCGCTGTCACTCGAAGACCTACCGGCCGGTGAAGTCCTAATTAAGGTAGCCTATTCCAGTGTAAACTATAAAGATGGATTAGCGGGCATCCCGGATGGCAACATTGTGCGAAATTATCCGTTTGTTCCCGGCATAGATCTGTCTGGGACCGTGGTCTCTTCTGCTGACAGCCGTTTCCAGGAAGGCCAGCCCGTTATTGCCACCAGCTATGGCATCGGCGTATCACACTTCGGCGGCTTCAGTGAATATGCACGTATTCCAGCGGATTGGGTTATTCCCTTGCCTGAGGGCTTAACTTTGCGGGAAGCGATGATCTACGGAACGGCCGGTTTCACGGCTGCAATGTCTATTGAAGCGCTGGAAGCTCACGGACTAACTCCGGATAACGGAAAAGTACTTGTCACCGGTGCAACCGGCGGTGTCGGAGGTACTGCTGTAGCCATTCTGGCGAAGCAAGGTTACCAGGTAACCGCCAGCACCGGCAGAACAGACGAAGCTGGTTATCTGCAAGCCTTGGGCGCAGCTGAAGTAATCTCGCGCGAGGATGTAGCCGGCAGCACGGTTAAGCCGCTAGATAAGCAGCTGTGGCAGGCTGCTGTAGATTCCGTTGGAGGTACACCGCTAGCGGCTGTGCTGAGCAAAATCGCATACGGCGGTGCAGTTGCCGCAAGCGGCTTAACAGCAGGAACCGCCGTTCCCACGACGGTGTTACCGTTCATCCTGCGCGGAGTCAGCCTGCTTGGCATCGATTCCGTCTCCTGCCCTGCGGAGAAACGGGCGAAGCTGTGGCAGCGTATGGCCGGCGACATGAAGCCTGCCGTACTGGAGAAGCTGGTGGACCGCGAGATTACCCTGAAGGAGCTGCCTGCTGCACTCGAGGATATTCTGAAGTCGAATACACGGGGCCGCGTGCTTGTCCGCCTGTCCTAGGTTCCAAAATTTCCCGGCGCTGCTCCCCCTAGTCCGGGGTAAATTCATACTTGACCTTGAAGCGGCGGCTGGATACCGGGATGCTGCTAGCCATAATAATGAGACTGATGAAGTGCATTGAGTATTTACCATATTAGACGGCACCCGCGTTGTTCACAACCAGATCCTATATGCGGGCATATATAAATTCCGAATCTAAGGAGTGACTGACCGATGGAAGGAATGACCCGCGGAGAGCTGGCCCGGCGGGCGGGACTGAGTGCGGCTGCCATCCGCTACTATGAAGACAGCGGCGTCCTGCCTGTCCCCGGGCGAACCGCGAAGGGATACCGGATCTACTCCGATGATTATCTGGTGAAGCTGAAGTTCATCAAGGATGCCAAATCGCTGGGCTATTCGCTGAAAGAAATCCAGGCGGCGCTCGCGCTGCTCGGCTCCGAGATGGATGCCGAATCGTTAAAGGAAAGAGTCCGCGATAAAATCACCGAGATCGATGAGAAGGTTGCAGCGCTGCGTTCTATTCAGAGTATGCTGGCAGGCCTGCTCAAGACCCCTCAGGATGATATCCAGGACTACCTGCAATCTTTCCGGATCAAGGATAACCGCTGATGAAAGATGCAATCACTTGAAGCAGACGACAATAAGAAGACGGCAGTGTATTCTGAATCCTCAGAATTCGCTGCCGTCTTCTTTCATTCCCTTTTCTGCTATTCGATTCCGGTCTCATTCACGGCATTACCCGCATTCGGATTGAACTGGACATATGGATGCTGGCGGTAAGGCTGGGCATACGGCTGGGTATAGTAGCCGTGGACCGGCATAGGCTGGTATCCGAAAGGCTGCGGAGCCTGCTGATAACTATAAGGCGCCATATTCGCATTTGCCATCATCGGAGCCATATTGGCATTGTCCATCATCGGAGCCATATTAACGGGAGCCATCTTCGTACCCTTCATATTCGCAGCAGCTACCTGCGACGGATCGCAGCAATCTGCTGGCGGGCCAATGAAGGTCTGGGGCTTAATGGGAGCCAGCGCTTCCTTAACAAGTGCTTCATTCAAACAGTAAGTATGAGCCAGAACATTGGCCGGTGTCTTGCTCAGAATATCCGATCCCAGAATGACTTCCGGCGTCGGCGCATCGAAGATAGCCAGCAGATGGGTACAATCCACCGTTGCCACTTCATAATGCCACCAGCCCTGCGGCACATTGGCTACCTGCCCCGGTGATATGGGGAAATGCAGCAGCTCATTCGTGAACGGGTTGATCAGCGATACCACCGCACAGCCGGATATACAATACACCAGCTCTGCAGCATTCTGATGATAATGCGGTTCTACCACATTTGATTTGCTGAGATAGATATCAAGCAGCGAGGTGTTCTCCAGGGTATTCAAATTCTTGATACCCAGTACGTTGATATAATTGCAGTCATCCTTCTTAAACAATGTGTTGCAATTCATGTCAAACGTAAACTGTGTATTAGGTGACGTGTAATCCATATAAGAGGTCACGCGAATCCTTCCTTTCATCGAGGCCGTTTTTTATCGTTCTGAGGTAGGATATGTATCCGCCAATGCCCAGGTGACGATTAATTTCAGCTGCGGAGAGGAAACTAAAAAGCACCCCCATGATGGAGATGCTCCTTTTTCTTATTCGCGGGCAATCACGGTCCGGTTCCGGCCGGTATGCTTCGCAGTATACAAAGCTTCATCCGCCTTCCCCAGCAGCTCTTCGCGCGTACGGCCATTCGTAGGATAATGGGCAATCCCCTGGGAAGAGGTCACTTGCATCGGCAAGGGAACCTTGCTTTTCTCAAGCGTCTGGCGGATCCGTTCAGCCACATTGTAGGCATCCTCAGGTCTGGTCCGCGGGAGCAGCAGCACAAATTCCTCGCCCCCGTAACGGGCACACACATCACCCGGGCGGATATTTGCGGTAAGCACTTCAGCCACCTGTCTCAGCACCTCATCCCCGGCCAGATGGCCGTAAGTATCGTTAACGAATTTGAATTTGTCCACATCCAGAACGATTACAGAAAAAGGCACCCGGGCGGCAATCCATTGGCTCATGCTCAGATCCAGGGATCTGCGGTTCGTAAGTCCTGTCAGCAGATCCGTCATCGCTTCCTGGGTTAGCTGGTTCGTCTGCTTCTGGATGTCCGTCCAGGCAATGACCACCGCTTTGGTCAGCAGGTCCACCTCCCGGTTCCAGTGAGGCTTCAGATCGGGAAGCTCAACATTCTCTTTGCCGATTCGGTTCACCAAGTCAGCAAGCACCACAAACGGCTTCGCCAGCCGGTGAGCCAGCACAAATACGCACAGCAGCAGGATCACAAATGGAATCACCGTATACGATACGATTTTGCGCAGATGGGCCAGCAGCTGATCCTTGATGACTTTGACCGGTGATACCACAACAACACCCCAGCCGTTAGCCGGAACTGCCGAATACCCTGCGAGCATCAATACCCCCTTGGTATTGCGCCCCATCATTTCCCCGCTCTTCCCTTGCATCATCAGCTGCACAACCTCGTTGTCACTTACATCCTCGTTCATTCGTGTTTTGTCGGGATGGAAGAGCAGATGCCCTTCCGAGCTGACAATATAGTAATAGGAACCCGATTCATCGACAGTATTGTTCCCGAATATCATGTTCAGGATATTGTAATCCTGGAGATAGACTGTACCCCCGAGCTGACCCAGGTATTGTTTGTCTTGGTTATACAGCGGTTCACTCATGAAAAAAAGAATTCTGCCGGTCGTGGACGAAGTATAGGACGGAGACAGGTACGCATTCTTCAACCGCAGCGCTTCCAGCACCGGAGGTGACATAATCTGTTTGCCTACCATCTCAAGAGCAGCCGGTGAATTATTCAGCACCTTCCCTCCGGCATCTACCCGGATGATTGAATTAAAGTAATTGCTGCTGTTGCGCATTAAATCAAGATATTCATCTATAGCTTCCGGCCCTGCTGACTCCATGCTGGAGATTTTGTCCGCGCCATAAATCAAGCTGCTGCGCATTGAACGAAACAGTGAATCCACCGTTTTGCTCATTCTGTCCGCATTGGAGTAATTCAGATTAAGCGTGGTAGCCATCAGGGATTTCTTCTTGGATTGGTAAGAGCCAACAAACAGAATCGTTGTTGTGAGCAGAAACACCATGGTCACCAGGGCCATGAGCAGCAATGTTAGACTGAGTTTCCTTTTAGGTTTATGTTCTGCTCCTTTTGGTGTAGGCATTCCTCAACCTCCTTGTCTGCCTGAGCCCATATGGTTTAATTATATACGATTGGGAAATGGAGTACACAACCAGTTTGAGTTCCATTTTCTTCCCTGAAATTACATCTTTACGCTAGGATCCGGGCATCCTGTCTATTAGGTTCGATCACATTGCAGGAGGCCAGAGTCGATATGAATAATCAACGAATCAGAAAAGCGCTAACCAGGACGGTTGCCCTGCTCTTCCTTCTCGCATTACTGCCGTTCCACCCCTCACCCGCAGGAGCAGCGGCAAAAGGTACGCCGAGAGATCAGCAAAGCTTAACCTTCGTGCTTGTCCACGGTGCATGGGTGGATTCCAGCTTCTGGGATGAAACGGCGGCAGAACTCCGCAAAATGGGCCATATCGTCTATACTCCGGAATATGCGGGTCATGGCGGGGACAAGAATACGATGGTCACACACGAGCAAGTAACGAAGTCTGTAGCAGATTTCATTAAGCAGAAGGATCTGCATGATATTATTTTACTCGGACACAGCTTTGGCGGTTCTGTTGTACAGAAGACCGCTGAGCTGGTTCCGGACCGAATTAAACGGCTTGTGTTCTTCGATGCTTTTGTACCGCTGGACGGGCAGAGTGTGGCCGACCAGTTCCCCGCTCCGGTGCAGCTGCTGTTCGAGGGATTGCTGAAAGCCTCCGGAAACAATACGATTATGCTCCCCTACCCCTTATTCCGGGACGTGTTTGTGAACACAGCTACGACTGAAGAAGCACAGGCTTTGTATAAAAAAGTCATTCCCGAGCCTGCCGGTCCGGCTTTTCAGAAGCTGGATCTGAAGAAATTCTACAGTCTCGATCTCCCTAAAAGCTATCTGTACCTGACCGAGGATATGGTCCTGCCGCAGGGTGCTGCGGGCGGCTGGCATCCGGGTCAATCCGGCCACCTGGGTATGTTCCGCTATATAGAGGGAACCGGGGATCATCTGACTACGGTGCATACCGAGCCTGCAGCCATTGCCGGCAAAATCGTCCAAGCCAGCCGGGAGTAGATTTCATTAGGATACCGTATGATGCAGAGATAACGAACAACTGAAAAAGAGCAGATGGAAGGGGGATACCCCATTCCTTCTGCTCTTTTTTTGATGGATATGAATATGTTTTACCAGCCGTTCCGCCGGATTAGCGAAGTAATCTGAGCCAGATGATGCCGGCTATGCCAGATATATCTTTGAATTGCGGCATCCAGCGTCAACGTGCCCAGACCTGCACTTACGAAGCTTCGATCATAATCACCCGGTTTCAGTGAGGTAAGCAGGGTTGCGAATCTCCGGTTAAGCAGCTCCACCAGCTGAAGTGAGGACTCCGCCGGTTCATCCGAATAATCGCTCTGCTCCGCCCAGAGATCCTGTCTATAGCTTGGTACCTGCGGTGCTTCTTCTGTCAGCCCCCGTTTGAAGCGCAGATAGGCATACATGCCGGTATCCGCCAGATGATGCACGACCTGACTCACTGTCCAGCCGCCCGGACGGTAAGGCGTGTCCAGCTGCTCTGACGTTAGCGGCCCAACAGCCTCTCTAAGTTCAGCGGCCAGCTGCTTCATGATCCGTATGGATTCTTGCCGCGCTTCTTCCGTGCGGTTCTCCACAGCTGTGAATTTCCCGATCGGATACTTCAGTAACTCCAGGTCCTGCTCTGTCAGTTTGTGGTTCATTTCCCTCACGGCTCCTTCATTATTCATTTATGGGTAGGGGACAGACTGGTGACTGGTGATAAAAGGTCAAAGACCTCATCCAGTGTTTCCACGGTATAATCCGGTTTCACTTCATGCTCCCAGGTTAGCTGTTCCCGGTTGATCCAGCAGGACTTGATTCCTGCTCTGGCCGCACCGAGTACATCTGAGGCCGAGTCTCCAATATGGATAATCTGCTCCGGCTCCACACCATAATGGGCAATTACCTCAGCGAACATCCGGTTATGACTGTCATTCTTATAAGACCGGTATGTCTCTGAAGTGAACAGGGTCATCTGATAATTCCGGTAGAAGTCAGGTAGCATAAGCTCATCGGTATCACTGACAATGCAGACCTGATACTCCCCGCAGATCCGCTGTAGGAAGGCTTCGGTGTCCACATACATTGCGGACAGCCGGTGCTGGGCAAACAGGTTATCTACAGCCTGAGAGCAATCATAGTCCAAGCCATACTGCATGAATACTTGCTGAAATCCTCTGCTGTATATTTCCTTGCTGCTGATGAAGCTGCCCGCCTCCCGTGCTTCGGTTGATACAGCGAAATAGTGGCTGAGCAGCTGGCTGCCCAGCTCCCGGGACTTGTCTTCGCTAAACTCCTGCTTAAGGATCGGCTTCCATACTTCTGCTCTCCTGCCCTGAATATTCACCAGAGTCTGGAACATATCCAGACTAATGACCTTGAATGGCTGCATGGCCCCGTCTCCTCTTCTAATCAGGAATTGAATCTTGCCGTCACGAATACCGCCGGTGAATTCCAGTAAATGGTGACCTCATTCGTCGAGTAGCTGTCTTCATGATCAACGAAACATTGGGCCGCCGGTTTGCCTTGCAAGTGCTCCTGCACATATTCATCATGAAGTCCGCGGTCAGGTCCCCCTGATACCAGACCCGGAACGGGTTCTGCTATGGTGTCTCCCACGGATGGGCGGTGATGCGGATGCATGACCGCGTGTTCACCGAAGCCGGTCACGTAGCTGATGCCCAGCACGTTGCGGCCGAGCAGATAATGCAGATGATCCAGTGCACAGGCCGCATATTCAGTCTCCCCGCTGAAATGCTCCGCCGCCAGCAGCAGCATGGCATTATTCATGACCAGCATATTGCTGCCCCAGATATAATCCTCTTCCCGCAGCGAGATTCTGTAACCATCTTCCCGGCTCTGCCGGAGAAGGCGCGCGGCTTCAGCCACCAGCCCTTCCTTCAGCTCCACATACAGAGAAGCCTCAGCTTGCTCTTCCCCGTTCAACAGGTAAGCCAGTGTGCCATAGCCGCCCATATCCGCCCAGCCGAGGCTGTATTTCGGGAATGGAAGCTTCGCCAATTCTCTGGCTGTGCTATGGTATTGTTCACCGCCTGTGGTCCGGAACAACTCCGCCGCTGCCCAGAAGCGCTCATCTTGATCTTCCTCATCACCGTATTCCCCGGTTGTAATGCCCGGCGGATTAGTAAAGCCCGGCTCTTCCGGATGTGCCTCCAGCCAGTTCCAGGCAGCCACCGCAGCTTCAAGGCACCGGGCGGCATAGACTTCATCGAACGGCTTATAGACCCGCGCCGCCATCGCCATTACACCGGCGAAGTCACCTGTAGCCGCAGCAGACACCGGGGAGAAATACAGCTCCGCCGTATCCTCTTCCGGCATCACATCAAGCCCCGGAAAGTTCTGAGTGGTCAGCTTGTGGTACACAGCACCGCTGCCGCTCACCTGCATTTTGAACAACCAGTCCAGCTCCACTTTACACTCCAGCAGTACATCCGGCATCACGCCGTCACTCTCCGGCAGTGTACATACACCGGCAAATGCCGCAGGATACAGCTCCCAGGCCAACAGCAGATCGGCAACGGCCTTGGCTCCGGGCCCGGAATATTTCCCGTAGTCGCCCGCATCATGCCAGCCGCCACAGCTATCCAGCTTCAGCTCCGGCTGGCCGATTACCGTTCCTGCTGCCAGATGACAGGCCTCATGTCCCCAAGGACCGGCGTACTCTCCGCTCAGCTCCACTCCGCAGCGGTAATAATAGAAGGCTTTCAATAAACCCTGCTGCAGCTCCCCGTAAGGCTTGTCTGCAATCACAAACGCAGCCGAAGCCTGTCCATCCTCACCTTCAATCCGGTACTTGCCCGGAGCCGTCACGGCGGAGAATACACCGGTATGCACACGGCTCCCGCTTGGCTTATCCTCCACTCCTTCCCCTGTCTGTCCGCTAAATACAACGCTTCCAGTCTGCAGATCAACTACCCGGAAACGGGACACCTCTCCGGTAAATAGGCCAAGCTTCTCCCCTGCACTGGAATAACCCGCCTGGTTCACTGTAATGGTACGAAGACGCTGTTCACTCACCTGTCATCTCTCCCTTGTTCATAGTTTCTGCCAGAAACACTGCAACACCATTCTCATTGTTGGATGCGGTAATCCGATGTGCGACAGCTTTAAGATCCTCATGGGCATTCTCCACCGCGACACCTGTTCCCGCTGCAGCAAACAGCCCCAGATCATTCAAATGGTCGCCGAACACAACAACATCCGCTGTATCCAGCCCCATATGCTGTGCCCATAGCTTCAGCCCCTGACTTTTATTCGCATCCGGATGGCTGAATTCCAGGAAATAATGATCTTTTATGTATATATCCTTCATGAAATGAATATGTACCTCTGAACCGAAGCGGTCAAGCACTTTCTGGTGCAGCGGTTCCAACTCCTCCAGCCTTCCTATGTAAGTTATCACCACCGTCCGGTGATCTGGCGGACAATCAAGCCGCTTAACCTCACGGAAACGTACATCATTCATACGGGACTTGTAGAACTCCACATCTCCTGTGCGGATAGGCGCTTCATACAGCACCCGCTCGCCGTCCGCTGCATCCAGCAGGAAATGAAACGGGGTTATTCCGCAGGTTCGCCCTATCGTGATGATTTCCCCGGAAATAACGGGGTCCAGCCAGTAACCGGCAATCACTTTGTGCGTCATGCTGTCATAGATAAGTGCCCCATTATAAAGAATAAGCGGATATTTCCAGGAAATATCCGCTACCACGCTGACTGCACTGATGAACCCTCTCGCTGTAGCGAAGCTGATTATCATTCCTTGTTCCATCGCTTCCGTTATTACCCGCACTGTGTAAGCAGAGAGTTGTTGTTCCGAGTTCAGCAGGGTTCCATCCAGATCCGTAACATAGGCCTTTCTGTGCATGAGCCTTTCATCCTCCACCTTACGTATGTGTCGTCAGGCTATTCCCCTAACAGCTTAATAAAGTTTGCCGGCAGGTTAAACTGCTGATTATTGATGATAATCTCCCGCAGTCCGGAGAAGGAATCCTCGTCCTCCTGGGCATCCTTGATTTCCTGAATCTCACGATGCAGCCGTTCCATCTGCAGATCGAGTGCATTTGCTTTGTCTGCCGCATTCTTGAGTTCACGGGTCAGATGCTCGGGAACCGCCTGGCTGTATTTATAGAAAATTTTATGCTCCAGACTGGCCCAGAAGTCCATGGCAATCGTACGAATCTGTACCTCTACACAGACATGCTCCTGGCAGTCAGACATAAACACCGGAACCTCTATGAGCAGATGCAGGCTCTGGTAACCATTCGGCTTCGGGTTCTTAATATAATCCTTGACCGCCAGCACCTTGAGATCGTCCTGCTTCTGCAGCATGGCACTGACCTGATAAATATCCGAAATGAACGAGCAGGTAATTCGCAGCCCGGCAATATCCTTGATGCTGGATCTGATCTGTGTGAGTGACAGCTCGCTGTTCTTGCGCAGCATTTTATTCATAATGCTCTCCGGGGATTTAATCCGCGACTTGGTATGCTCGATCGGACTGTAGTCATGGAGCAGCTGAAATTCCTCTTTGAGAATCTCAATCTTGGTCTCCATTTCGGCGAGGGCGAATTTGTAAATCATCATAAACCGGGTAAGCTCGTATTTAATCTGCTTGAATTTCTCTAATTGATTGTCGGCATTCATTGTAATTTCTCCTTTATGCTGCTGCACAGAATTGCTATAGTAATCTCTCATTAATCATAGCCAATCTATTCCCGGAATACAAACCGGCAAGCTTATACCTTCTTCTAGTTGCGCAAAAAACGGATACACCATCCCGGGGGACGGTATATCCGTTCATAAGAACCGGGCGCTCTTCAGAGAGAGCCGCTTAGCCGGCATATCAATTAAAGACTTCAACTACAGACAGGCTGCGCTCACGGGACAAATCTCTGAAGCCCTCGTCTACCTTTACCAGCGGCTTGAACAGATCCAGCGGGTTATTCATTACAATCATGCCCATTTCGCCGTTGCTGAGCTGAACATTCTTACCTACGAAGCTTGGCAGCAAATGTCCGGTAAGTGCCTGTACAACCGTTCCGTTCAACTGGCCGAAGCCCATCTCATGTACCTTGCGCAGTACTGTAACCAGTCCTTGCTTCGGACGGTTCAAGGTTGAAGTGGTCAAGGACATATATATGTTGGCTACGGTAACAATTTGGGTGTACGGGTGAATATTATTTTTGAGCAGCTGCTTCGGATATCCAGAGCCATCCTCGTATTCATGATGCTGCAGCGCTACGAGTGCTGTAACCTCATCCAGCTTGGAGCCGCGGATCAGATCATAACCATAGGAAGTGTGGCGTGCCAGTTCTTCTATTTCAGAACCGGTTAGAATACCCGGTTTGTTCAGGATCGACAGGGGAACCTGGCTTTTGCCGATATCATGAAGGTAGCCGGCGCGGCTGATCAGATAACGCTCCTCCTTGGAGTAGCCCATCCATGATGCAATATAATATGATAGTAAGCCAACCTGTAAAGAATGATGATATGTATCAATGTCATCCCGGTCCAGCAGAAGCAGCAGGGAGACTACGTCCTTTTGCCCCTCCAATGTTTCCAGAAGCGGTTTCAATGTATCATCGACCATGGACTGCGAGAAGCTCCCCTGGGTCAACGCTTCCAGAAAAATAGATTCATAATTCAGAATAGCGTGATCGAAATCATCATGCAATCCGTGACTTTGCTCTTCTTCACTGCCCGTTTGCTGCATACTGCGCGGCTCAATATCCACATAATGAATTTTGTGCCGGATGAGGATACTAATCTCCTCCCGTTCAACATGCGTCCCCTTGGGGAGAACATGCAGACCTACACCGTTGAAAGTGTCTGTCATAAGACAATCGCCGTGTTTGAGATCCGTGACATGTACTTTCAAGTTTCAGCACCCCTTTAGTCTATAGGAATATTCCGTTATGCTCTACTTGATCATAGTCAATCGGCCCCAAAGTAACAATCCGGTGAAAGTCACAATCTGCCCGTAATCTAGTTCGAATGAATCCCTGTCTTTAGCCGCCTTTCCAACAATTACTCACAGCCACTTGACAAATCTCTTGTATTTCAGCTGAATTCCGTTGGCTTCCGCCCAGTTTATCAGTCTTTTCATTGCCTGTTCCCGGTCTCCCATAAATCTGAAGCACAGATTAACCGGGACAATCCATTTTCCTTCGGGCAATATTCCTACTAACGGACCATCTATGCAAATGGCCTTAATCTCTTTGCTGGAAACACTGCGGCTGCGAACCACAAGTGCATCTGTCCCCCATTTGAGACTGCCGGCCTTCCGCAGCGTGTTGAATAGAATGGAGAGGAACCCTGCAAGGCAGAATCCTATCCATATAATCCGGAAATAATAGCCAAAAGGATGCCTATCCGGGTCGACTTCAGGAGAAGCTGACATAATGATGGCCGGAACGAGGACAGCAACCAATGTTTGAATAGACAAGGGGGCCTTGATTCTGCTGTCGGTGGAGTTTTCAGGCATTGTGTTCCCCTTTCATTGAACAAATTTATAGTATAATCTCGTTAGGCTTACAAAACGATGCTTATGCTTCCGAAGTCAGTTTTGACGAAGTGATCAAAGGGAGCTTATGCTTACAAAACCATTAGGAGGATCAATTATGTACGAGCATCTGGTAGCGTTCCAATTCAATGAGCATTTCGAACCGGGCAGTGAAGAAGGCCTGATTGCAGCCTTACTGGGGCTGAAGGATCAAATTCCGGGAATTGTGGAGATTACGGCAGGAGTGAACATGACGGAGGAAACAGAGAATATCCACGGCTATACGCTGGGGCTTCGCGTGACCTTTACAGATCAGGAAGCCCTGCGTCAATACGGGCCGCATCCGGCGCACCGTGCTTTTGTGGCAAGGCTGGAGGGGATTCTGGAGAATGTCGTCGTGGTAGATTACCCGGTTCGCCCGTAGCTTTTAATTAGAAAAGATTATTCACATCAAACAGCACTTTACCAATCAGTTTGTCTTTGTCTACAAACGGAGCACTCCATAAATGAGCGTCATAGCTGACATTCCGGTTATCGCCAAGGAAGAAATAGTGGTCTGCGGGAACGGTGACTGGTCCGAAGGTGTAGGTCATCGCTTCCTGGAGATACGGCTCGTCAACCGCCTCATTGTTACGGTACAGGGTACCGTCCTTAATCTCAATCTCATCTCCCGGCAGCCCAATCAGCCGTTTCACATATCTTTTATGCTCATCTCCGGCTACCGGGGGATAGAACACAACAATGTCGCCATGCTTCAGCGAGGAGTTCCAGAGCATTTTGTCCACAACCAGGCGGTCGTTAATCTCAATGGTCGGAATCATGGAGCCGGTCGGTACTCTCATCGCTTCAGCCACGTAAGTCCGGATAAATAAGGATAGAATAATACCGATTGCAATACTGGGCACCCATTGTCTCAAGAATTTCTTCATAATATGCCACCTCGAATTAGTATAATTAGGCTTCAAAACGTCCGATAATCCGTGACATTTCCAGCTCTGCATCCACAGCAGAATGTTTAGGCAGATGAATCACAAGCAAACCGCCGAAGATCTGCTCCCATCTCCCCTCGTGCTCCGTAACCCGTTCTGTGAAGCTGCGGATTTCCTGCGAAGCAGCCGCTTCTTTGCTAAGCAGCCAGGCATACCTGACGAACCCGGATTTCTGCACCGTTTCTACATAATAGGCAATGCCCTCTTGTTCTCTCACCCGTATGATGTCACCAAGAGCAATCCCCGGGTTAAAAATCGGCGTTTCTTCAATCCGGTATTTGTCCCTGGCAACCGGAGTCACATCCAGAACCTCAATCTCACGGCCACGCTCATCAAAGCAAATATGTAATCCTACTGTTCCCGGCAATGCATACACCCCAGTTCTGCTTCTGCAAAGATAAGAAATCCAGCTAACAATACTCCTCTAAAAGCGTTATCCACCATTGCTTGTTCACCAGATACTTATAACCGGGCGGCAGCAGAAGATAACCATGGACCGGCTTCACGGGTTCCTTAATACCATAGACCAGATCGATCCGGAGTGTGAAGGTGCTGATGCTTCTGCCTGTCTGCACCTCAAACTCGTTAATATAATTGTAGATGTCCGGCGCAGCCTCCCAGAAGCGCATAGCGGTCTGCCCCCCCACCTCCATCTCCCACCATTCTATAAAAGCCAGCCACAGTCCGGCACAGGTCTGCCGCAGTGCCGGATCGGCCACAGTCTCAAACCCCGGAGGCTGATGCAGCAGCGGATGTTTTCCCGCCAGGATGCAATCCGTTTTATAACGCACCAGCTCGAGCCACCACTGTTCATAAGCCAACTTCAGCGAATCGGAGTCCGGAAGACCCGGGTCAGAGCCGGAAGCAGGCCACACATGCTGCCCTCCAGGTCCGCGCAATGCCCCAACGGAACAGCCTACATACGATGCGAAGTTCAACCCGTAATCTCCGCCAATGCTGATATGCCATTGATTAGCTCCATTCAGCTCATGCATGACCATTCTCCTCTGTTCAAGTTCAAAATGTGATCTTCCAGACAATTCCCATCGTCAGCGCCATAGCTAAACTGTAAGGGAAATTCCGGCAGAACGCAATCCTCATCCTTGGGCTGCGGCTCCCAGCTATTTCAGGCTGTCATTCATTTCATCGCGCGCAGTGACCTTGCAATGATGCCCTCCAGTACCTTCCAGGGAAGCAGCATTTTGCCCAGCATGAGGACCCATGAGCCTTTGCCGACAGGATAGCGCAGTTTGGGTGCACGCTTCTCTGTAATCCGCCCGATCAACTCAGCAACCTCCTGCGGATCCGGCGCCGTCTCAGCAGTCCGCCGGGAGTAGCGCAGCACCTCCTCCAGCCTGGTATGGTAAGGAGAGCCTTCGCTGCTATGGATTCCGGCAATGCCTTTTCCCCAGATCGGCGTGCGGAATGAGCCGGGTTCAACCAGTACTACGCGGACGCCAAAAGAAAGCATCTCCTGCCGCAGGCTCTCGCTGAAGCCTTCCACTGCAAACTTGGAGGCGGCATACGGTGCATATCCGGGAAAACCGGTCAGCCCGCTGACACTGCTCACGTTGATAATCAGTCCCGTGCGCTGCATGCGCATGATGGGAAGTACCGCTTTGGTTACTGCTATCAGGCCGAAGAAGTTCGTCTCCATCTGCAGCCGCCACGCCTCCATACTTACTTCTTCCACATAGCCGCCTACAGCAAAACCGGCATTGTTCACCAGCACATCAATTCTTCCGAACAGCTCATTAACCGCGTGGATTGCTGAAGCAACGGAAGATTCATCCGTCACATCCAGCGTCATCAGATGAATACGCTCCAGAACACCAGCCTGTTCAGCCTGCTGTACAAGCTCGTCTTTGCGGCTGAGATCCCGCATGGTGGCGATTACCTTATAGCCCTTGCGCGCCAGTGTAAGTGCAGTCAGCAGCCCGAAACCGCTGGAAGTGCCAGTTATGAGTGCGATTGGATCATGACCATGGGGCAAGTCTGGAATAGCGTTCATATTGCAGCTCCTTTAATAGATAAGTGATGTTCAATGTCCAAGCTGCAGTAATAGATAGTTGTTCTTAATATAGTTATAGCCCGAGTATACCGTCATGACCAAAGCGCCATACAGCAGTGTCTGGCCGACCGGAAACGAAGTGAACAGGCTGAACGGAGCATTATTCAACAGGATTGCCGAGATGGCCGTAACCTGCAGCACCATTTTCCACTTGCCATATTTGTCAGCTGAGAGAGCTAGTCTTTGCGCTGAAGCAGCGATCCGGATACCCATCATTACAATTTCCCGAAATTTGTGATCTGATTGTATTTTCTTGCGATATATCCATCCAGCTTGTCTGTGGCAGAAGCCACAATAAAGACCAATGCCGCATAGAAAACCCCATGTATTTCAAGATGCTGCAGGACTGCCGATTTACTGACTAAGGCTTCAGGATAAATAGGAAAGAGTGCAATGAACAAAGGAATCAGCAGTATCCGGAATAAGGTGATACGGTTAGCGAGATTCATTTTTTGCCTCCTACGATTTGTTGATCCAGACTACAGCTTCAGCTTCTGAATCAGCGGCATACCGATCCGCCGGAGCAGCAGCTCCAGAAATGACCAGCCGCAGCGGTTCAGCCAGGAAGTGTCCTGGTCGTACACGGCAGAATATTCTATGGCCCCCACCGCTCCCCGGTTGCGTTTGAACTGGCCTACACCAGAGCTCTCATGCAGCAGTAGACCGCGGCTTCCGGCAAGCCCGATCAGAACGGCAGACAGCATACGGTAGAGTCCGACAGACTGGGGCAGAGCTGTGTCATAGCCGAAGAGCGGCGCTGTCATTGCGCCATCCCGCTCATAGAAGCCAAGTACCGCATCCAGCCTTCCTTCCTGTTCATGCCGCAGCCCGTAGATCTGCAGCGTCCCCCGCTCCAGTGCCAAGGCAATGAAAGCTTCTGTAAACTGCGGGTTATACGCCGAATACTTGTCAATGTACAGCAGCCTATACAGCTCCACAATCCGGTTAATATCCTCTGGTGTAATTTCAGCCGGGGATACTTCGGTGTACCCGTGTTTGGCCAGCAGACTACGGTCGCGTTTAACGAGCCATCTGGCTTTGGAGCCGGTGCTGTTCTGCTGCAGCAGGTAAATCTGCCGGCTTGGCACCAGCTTGCAGCCGTACCCGCGCAGACTGCCGATGAGGTCTCCTGAAGTTTCTATACTGAGCGAGCGGTACATAATCGTATAGCCGGGATAGGCGTGACGGAGATACTCCAGCAATTCCGTCAGCTGACTGGCGCTGAGCGCAGGATACAGATTGGTGGACAGCAGCCAGTTATTAACCTGAATCACCCGGTTGAACCGTCCTTGTCTCAGCAGCCAGCCCATTCCCCCCAGCATGATGGATAATGCGCCTTCAAGCATCCGGTTGTTCAGCAGAGCAAGCTCCTCGCGCGCATAACTGACATAATGCGTATAGGGGGAACACACATATGAATTATCATAATTGCCATCGTTGACCGTAACCGGAACCGGGATCCCGTCCACTGTCAGCACCTTAACGATGGTATGGACGTTGGAGATATAATATTCCGTATCCCGTTCCAGCAGCGGAGTAATATACTCGCGGGCATACCGCCCATATTCTGTATCCGGCCATTCCAGCTGATCCACCGAATGGCGGTCATATTGAATTACTCTGCTGTTCACAGCTTCCAGCCCCTCTCCACCCGGCGCAGCTTCTGCCTGCCGGGGGTGAAGCTGTACGCTGTGAATTTCAGCTGAGGAGGAATACAGGACAGCCGCGTAAACAGACGTGACAGCTCGCCAGCAATCAGCGGCTCGGTATCCTCCGTGCTGCCCGGCCGTGTGCGGTACGAGACCTCCAGCTCAAGCAGGCTATGCTGGATAACGCGGTAATGCTCAATATCTGCAGAGGCTGCCAGCACTGCCCGGGTGATGAAATCCGGAAACACCGTGACCATTTGGCCGTCTGAAACATGCGGCAGATACAGGATATCGTCACAGCGGCCTTCAATCCGCTCGATCGCTGTAAACAGTGAACCGCAGGGACAAGGCTCAGCCGCTTCGGTCAGAATATCATTCAGCCGGTAGCGGACTATAGGCTGGACGGATCTGGAGAAATCGGTCACGACCGGTACGAACCGACGGGATTCCTTATCAAGTACTTCCTTTTCAATATGTACGATGTCCTCATTGAGATGCAGTGTCCCATGACTGCAGGTAGCCCCAAGAAAGCCCTCGGTGCATTGATAGGCCTGATGCACCTTCTGTCCGAAAGTACGCTCAATATGCTCCCGGTCCAGAGGGTCCAGCACTTCCGCGACAGCGATGATTCTGCGCGGCTGCAGATTCAGGCTGCCTGACTGCTGTGCTTCGGCCAGCAGTCTCAGCATGGAAGGCGGTGCGATCCAGATATCCGGGCGGTACTGCTCCATCCGGGCCATGAGCTGCGGAAGCGGCTCCAGCAGATCGAAGTACTGGAACTGCAGCCGGCCCTGCTCCACGGATTCATACAAATTGCTGTTTGCCCGCAGGAAAAAGGCAATCCGCGCACGTCTCCACAGTCCTCCAGGCAAAAGCTTGGCCAGCACAGTGCCGGTCCAGGCTGCCTGTTCGTCTTCCCCAACTAGGAAGATCCCCCGGCTGCCCGAGGTTCCTGAGGACAAACCAACAGTGACGCCTTGAAGGGTAGGCTTGAAATCCCTGCTGTTCTCCGCTTCATAGGCTTCAGCAAACGCCTGTTCCTTCGTAATACCCGCTGTGTTCAGGTCATCGAAATTCCCCATCATCAGTGACTTCTCGATCACAGGAAACTTCCGCCAATCAGCCGCCGGAATGCCTCCCCACAACTCCCTGTAGAACCGGGAGCTCTCCCTTACCTTGTCCACATGGCGCCGGATGCGCAGCTCCTGCCATTGCTCCAGCTCTGCGCGGTTCTTCCAGCGCCGGCCCCATTTGGTGAGAATATAATGTGTAATGACTAACCTCATCCGCTTCATTTCACACTTCCCGTTCCCCAGAGCGCAAGCGCCTCGCGGCAATGGCTCGGTACGATCCGGATGTCCGGAAACCGCTCATGGATCTGGCGCAGCCGTTCAAAATTCTGTTTGTACTCCGCGCGGCTGGACATGATCAGGCCGGCTGCCGGATGCGGCTTGCGGTTCTCCCGGAACGCCCGGCTGGACCAGACCGTATCCGCGCAGAGCAGATAATCATGTTCCCCGGTGGAGACGAACAAGCCAATCATGCCGGCGGCATGGCCTGACATCTCCACCGCCAGCAGGCTTCCGTCTCCAAGCAGATCATACGCCTCCGTGAACGGAAGTCCGTCCGGCAGCTTGCGCATAGCCGAATACTCATCAACGGGCAACGAACGGACGTTGAAGTCATCCGGCAGCAGCCCCGGCAGAAATCCTGCCTTCGTCGCCCGGACCGGACCCAGTCTGCTTACGGCATCGTAGGATTTACGCAAATAGATAAACTTCGCCTGCGGGAAATCCTGCACCCCGCCGATATGATCCGCATGGAAATGCGATAGCACAACATAACGAACATCCTCCGGAGCAATCCCGCCTTCCTGGAGCCGCCGCGCTGCGCTCTCTTCATCTGTGTACACTACTGGCGTGATCCGGCGGTAGAGCGAAGCCGGCATACGCGCTGTTTCCTGAAAGAACCGGGCACTATAGCCCGTATCGAACAGGATTGGGCCATGCTGTGGATGCCGGATCAAGGCATAGCCTGCCGGAAAACGGGCGGGCTTAAGCGAACCTCCCCGCAGTGTCAGAAGTTCAGGATGCAGGCAATATCCCGCAGACAATATAGATAATCCAACCGGTATCTCTGTAATCATTGCTGTTCCCTCCACCATTCTGCGAAGTTACGAAGACCTTCGTCTAAGTTCACGCGCGGGTGATAGCCAAGCTGCTCCCGGGCCTCCGAAATATCCAGCGTCTGGGAGATTCCCAGCGCGGCTGCCGAATAACGGGTGAGCAGGGGTTCTCCCAGGAATGGCAGCAGCCTGTGGATACCTTCCATCATTCCTGCTGCGGCATAAGCGGCAGCATACGGCAGCCGCCTGGTATGCAGAGGAATATCAAGCAGGGAGAACAAGCTGGTCACCAGGTCCCTGAACATGACCGGCTCACCGTTGGTAATGTTATAGGCCCGCCCGGAGGCAGAGTGCGGGGCTTCACAGCAGAGCAGCATGGCATCGATTACGTTCTCCACACAGGTAAGATCAATTCTTGCCGTTCCGTCGTTCATCAGCGGAACACCCTTGGTCTCATTAGCCGCAAGCAGCCGCGGGAAGAGGGCATTGTCCATCGGGCCGAAGATCGCTCTCGGCCGGAGCATAAATGCTGTAAGCCCGTGTCCTGCTGCCTGCTCCACTACCCGCTCGGCCATAAGCTTCGTCGCGGCATAAGCATTGGCCGGCTTCCCGGGCAGCGGGTCACTCTCCCGGATTCCGAAGCGGTGACGCTGGCTGGAATACACGCTTGGTGTAGAGATATGAATCAGCCGCCCTACACCCTGCCGCCTGCATCCCTCGGCAATGTGGCCTGTCGCTTCCACATTGCATGCATAGAAGTCCCGGTATTTCCCCCAAGGCGAAGACAACGCCGCACAGTGGAATACGAAATCCATCCCCTGACAGGCGCGGTCTGCCGTTTCAGCATCCCGCAGGTCCCCGGGAAGGAATACCGCTCCTTCCTTCTCAAGCCCCCTCCCAAGCTCAGGATTCCGTCCCTGCCCGTAGACCTCCCAGCCCAGCTTAACCAGTCTGCGTACGGTATGCTGCCCCAGAAAGCCGGTCGCCCCTGTCACCAGTGCTTTTGTCATCCTTCACCATTCCATTCTATATCTTCTGTCAGTGCTTCTGTAATTGAAATCCGGTGCCGCCAGGCAGACATCTGTGCGGCATAGACCACACGGAACTGCTCGCGGAAAGGACGCTGATCACCCTTCCGGCAGATTACATCTTCTGCTCCGCACAGTGCCCGCCGCCAATTACTCCAGCCCCCGCGCCCCGGCTTCAGTCCGCAGCCGAGCATGGGCAGAGTCAGCATAGCTCTTCGGCCTGAGCGCGGAATCAATACCTCTCCGGTCTGCACAAGCATACCGGGGTTCAGCAGAGCCTCCGTTAGCCCATCCTCCGGGGTGAACAGATGAATCCCGCTGGTCGCACGCGGATTACATTCAATCGGATACAGAATTCCATCCTCCGACTCTATAAAATCAAACCCGAGCTGGCCGCTGAAGCCGATAGCTCCGGCAAACCGCTGTACCCATTCCTGTGCCGCTGGGTGGTCAAGATGCTCGAAATATACACTCGCACCGCTCCGGCCCGTCCGGTACCTGCTGTCATACGCTGCATGCGCTACTACCGAGCCTTCATGCACGATACTGTAAGTACAGACTGCCTTGCCCTTGATATACTGCTGTGCCACCCAGGGTGCAGCAGCGGAAATACCGGACGGAGGGGGGATTTGTCGCTGCTTCTGGCTCCGGGACTCTGCGGCATCACCGCTACCAGGCAGGATCACTTTAGAGGCAAACCGGGAAAAGGCCGGTTTATAGACCTGCTGTTTGCCGTCCGCCGCAGCAATCTCTTGGGTCCGGTACCACTCGGCAGCGCTGCTGATTAGGGTAGTCTCCGGGACGGCAAATCCAAGAGAGCGGACCCATGCAATGAACTCCCCCTTGTGATGCAGCCCCGCCAGGATCTCACGGCAGGGAGCAAGCACCCGGCAGCCGGATAGATGCTCAAGTCCAGCAGCGATGTAGAATATCTCTTCGCAGGTGGGAATCAGACAGCTAATATTCAGTTCCTCCGTTAAACCGGCGAGCCGCTGAATATAAGCCTGTGGCTGATGCCGGGGAGAAGGCACAAGGAAGCTGGCCTCGACAGCGGAGGACACCCGGCACAGATGATACTCTGCGCTTTCAGCAACGAAAACCCGGTGGCCTGCTGCCTTGAACAGCCTGGCCAGCTCCAGCGCTACCGGGGCGCGTCCGCCGGTAATCAGAATATTCTGATCAATAGTCAATAATCATGCCTCCCAAAGACAACCCTGCGGCTGTACCAATCAGCATAATCCGGTCTCCGCGGGTAATCCGGCCCTGCCCTATCGCTTCATGCAGTCCCATCGGTATGGAAGCCGCAATGGTATTGCCATGCCCTGCTGTATTGTCGAGGAACCGGTCCTCGGCAATTCCCAGCTTCTTGCGCAGCAGCCGCATAGCCATGGCACTGCCCTGATGAGGAATGACCAGACGGAAGTCACTCATCTGATTACCCGTAGCTGTCAGCATTTCACTGATGAAATCCGGAAGCAGCTTCGAAGCCTTGCGGAAGATGGCTTGCCCGTCCATATGGAATAAATAAGGCACTGCATTCTCCGCTGTGAATTTCTGGGCATGCAGCCTTGTGCCGCCCCCGGCGATTTCCGAATAACGCGCGCCGCTGCTGTAGGTTTTGAGTGAAGCATGAAGAATCCCTGAGGCATCACCGGCTTCTGCCGGACCAATAACAACTGCCGCCGCCCCGTCACCAAACAGTGCCGAGCTCTCCTTATCCTCCCAATTGAGCCCTGCCGATGCGATTTCTGTAGCAACCAGCAGTACATTCTTGTATCTTCCCGCTTCAACCATATATGACATAACATCAAGACCTACCAGAAAACTCAGGCAGGTCGCATCGATATCAAAAGCCGGAACGCCTGAATCGGCCTGTCCCATCGCCTGCTGAATGAATACTGCCGTACTCGGAAGCGGCTGCTCCTTGGTTCCGCTTGTACAGACCAGACAATCGATATCCCCAAAGCTTAAGCCTGCATCGGCCAATGCCGCTTCCGCAGCTTTTGCACCCATCATAGAAGCAGTTTCACCTTCACCGGCATAATGGCGGATGCCAACTCCGGTTATTTTATTGACCCAGCCCGGAGGTGTGCCAAGTACAACATCAAGCTCCGCGTCACTAATCTCGCGTTCCGGCAAATATTTGCCTGTACCTTTTATTTTCACATGTCTAAGTTGCATCCTGCATCCCCTATTCCTATGAGTACCTAGATGTCGAACTTTATATATTATTGTAAACTATAGATATATTCTACTAGATTTCCTGGCCAAGTCATATAAAAAGAAGCATATCACAAATAAGAACTAATGTTCTTTGTTTTCCTTGACTATCCATTCCTTCAGGGGTATAGTAAATAAACAATAACACACGCTAAGCGGGAGAAGCACCTCGCAGGATCGGCAGTTCATGCCTTTCTTGGAGGTGCTTCTTTGTGTCCTATGGTGTTGTATTGGCAAAAATTAAAGATGACAGGAGCGGAATGAAATGTTGAAATTGACCCGTTTTACCAGCGAGTTTGTAAAGAGAATCACGGTTATGCTGATCCTGCTGACACTTTGGGCTGGTGCTGTCCCGCAGGTCTCTGCTGCTTCAGACTGGGATTCAGCACTTGATGAGATTCACAATCTTTATACGGATTATACGGAACTGCAGGTAGTGTTAAAGTCGGAAATTCAGCGGAACCAGGAGCTGCGCAAGCAGAATAATGCGGCGTTCACAGCGGTTAATGCCAAGCTGCAATCCACAGATGCCGCCCAGCTTGCCAAGCTGCGTGCTGCAGCCGAAGCCATGCAGAAGAAACATGCCCCAGTACTGGAGCAATACACTTCACTCGGTAAACAGGCGGCAGCTGCGCGCAAGGCCACTAACCTGAAGAGTGCCACGCTCCTTGAGATCAAGCGCAATAAGCTTAAGCCGGCCGCAGTTGCAGCACGGGCTGAAGTGAAGGTCACAACCTCTGCACTTGCAGAAGCCAAGTCGCTTGCTGCTGCAAGAAATAAGCCTGCTAAGGATGCCCTTGCACCCATTGCAAACCTCAAGAAACAGATCACCGCGCAGAACAAATTGTTCTCAGCAATGCAGGCCGAAAGAAGTGAAGCCGACAAACGCTACAAAGCCGCCGTCAAGGCGGGGGATGCCACCAAGGCCGCGGCTGCGATGAAGCTGTCTTACAGCAAAATGGGTGAGATCCGGACAATGACCGGACGTATGTACAGCTGGGAACAGCAGATCAGTACAGCACTCCGTTCCGCAGAATTGAAGCTGCCGAAGTGACTTATCCCGGAGGATCAGAGCAGCTTCACCAGCCAGCAAATGATGTAGGCTCCCGGGACAAGCAGTGCTTGACCGAGCAATGATCCCAGAAAGCGTGAGCCCATCAGCAGAACATAGATTTTGCCCAGCTGATCACGGTATTCCACATTTTCAGTCGCCTTATGGGTAATGATTCCGAGCTGCGGGTCGATGAACACTGTCAGCAGTATCGTCGCTAACCCGTTTATCAGACCCGAAGCCTGGGATGCAGTTGTGCTTAAATCAGGCATCAGCTTGGCTGCATACATGGAGGATAACACCCCAACCGTATAGAAGGCTGTAACGAATATATTCATCACGATGAACCGTTTGGGAATACCCAGGTAGCGGAAGCTGCGCAGCCTCACCTTCGGCCTGCGGATATATTTCCGCGTATTCTTGAGCTGGCCGACGGTTACGCTGGTCAGAAGCTTCGGAATGGAGCCTTCAATCTCAAGCTTGGAGATGATTCTTCCGAACAGCCCTACGAAGGTAGGAAACAAGGCGATGGCTATTAGGGTGCCCAGTGAAGAAGCCAGCATAATAATCCGCAGATAGTTGAGCAGCGGAAAGCTGTCGTCTATTTTGCCATAGTCTACGAATTTGGCCGTTAAGGGAGCCTGTACCATATTAGCCGTTCTGGAGACCAGCACGATGATACCGGTCAGGGATAAGGCGATGGCAATCTTGTTCAGCTTCACTCCGGCAAAACGCACCGAATACGATAACGTCTCTGCTGTGTGAATGATCAAGGTAAGCAGGCATACCACGATTAAACTGTTCGTCATTTGCAGTTACTCATCTCCAAATCAGGCAGCGTTCGGCGGATTACCGGCAGTCTCATTCCAAATTATTACATACCGGCATCGCCTCACTTAATATATATTCTTCCTCCTGTATATTCCAGAATCAATTTTGTAAGATTTGGTCAATTACATAGCAGAACAGAATTCCGGCCGTATACCGGACCAGATCAATCCCGAGGAAACCCTGGCCCAGAATCAGTCCTCCGGCTGTTGTCGAGCGTACATGTATAATCCATTCCGCCTGATAGAGCTGGCTGAACTCAATCCCGAAGCTGAAGCAAAGGCTGAGCATAAGCGACAATCTTAGCGGATACCGGGTCAACAGCACCCGGAAGGCAAGGTAGATCATCCCTGCCCAGATCGCATCCCCAAAGTGTCCGCTGACAAAGCGCGGCAGCTGGTCACCATATACCCTGGTCCCAAGGCCCAGCATAACAGCGAGCAGTACTGCGCCGCAGTAGACCAGTTTGGATCTTATTACCGGATTATGCAATGGAATTACTCCTTCGTATTGATACTGCTGAATCCTATGGGAACAATATCTTCATTTTGCTTAAATGGCAGTGCTCTACTCAAAAATAACTTTCCGTTTATCAGAGGCATCGCTCACAAACAGCTTCGGGGGATAAGGGATGGCTAACTCAGGCAGTTCATCTTCCTTGAAGAACTCCAGTTCTTCCGCCTCCCCGTCCACACTTCTCAGATGTCCTTTGACGATGACGCATTCAAACACAATCACCGTGTACTCCACCTGATCACCATTTATATATTCATATCTGTATTTCCCGCCGCCAAATACGCCGAGGATCTGTTCAGGTGTAACCATCAGGCCCGTCTCTTCAAACACCTCTCTGCGGAGCGCTCTGGATGGTGTTTCTCCAGGCTCGACCGCCCCTGCGGGCAGCCCCCACAGCGTCTCATCTTTCTTGCGGATCAGCAGAATTCTGCCTTGTTCATCCCGCACTACCGCCGCTACTGACGGCATCATTAATAACCCGTTGCCGGTCTTGCCGCGCAGCTCCCGGTAATATTCAGACATTGGCATGAAGATTCCTCCTAAGATTGATTTAGCATTTTATTATAACCCTTCATTCCGGCCTAAAGCTCATCCTTGCGAAAAGAAACCGGATTAACCTTGAAGTCTTCCGGCTGATTCTCACAATCAGACAATTCTACCTTGTAGAATTCTTCGACCTCCGTAAGCTGGATCTCCCGGCAGACATATTCCATTTTGCCGTTGTATCCGGCCCAGTCCCGGGTGCTATCCACCGTCCAGTGCAGCTCTCTGCCATCATCATAGAAATCGTGAATATACGGTCCGCTGTCGGTGCCCCACTCAAGCATGGTAAGATTGTCTCCTTTGCCTTCCTTAAATCTATGTATCATTTCTCTAATTCTGTCCAAATCCAGCTGATCAAAATGCGTAATCAAGTTACGCTGATCCCTGGCCAGAGGGACTGGCTTATTGATTTCCCGTATCAATAACCCTGAGAGTAAAACTATAATCAGCGTTTCCAGTACGATAATAGCCGGATAGTATTTCTTGAATCTCTTCATATTCCCTCCCGCTCCGGGGTATATTGGGCAACCCGGATACCTCTATATTTGACACGGTTGTAAGATATTCCTTGTCTGTGCGTCATCCGAACAGATCCATAACGCAGTCCACTTCCTATATTTTCGGATAAAAATATTTCTTAAGTCTTAAGGTTATCGTATGATTGCTTTAACAGCTAAAAAAACCAAATCAATCTGACGAGGAAAAAGGTGACTGGAATGAAACGTAAGATTGTAATCAAAACAAACACGAAGTCCTCATTGCCCGCCGGCGTTAGTATAGAATTCATGGACTATCTGTTTCAGGTTATGAATGAATATGATCAAACCTTAAAGGGACTTAAGAACAGATAAGAGTGAGTTCTTTTTCGTCCTCAACAGAAATAGGCCAACCAAATTGCTCTGGCTGACCTATTAACACAGACACCCCCCGGAGAATCATCCGGAAATGTCCCCTAGACTAATTATCCCTCACCAAGCTCCAGCTGCTCCGTAGGATCCAGCTCACTCAGCCCGCGCCGACGGTTACGGAAAGTCCACAGCAGATCTGCCGAGAATAGCAGCAGGGCCAGCGGAATCACAGGTGTCCATACCCGCTCAACATGCAGATACAGGAAATGGACCAGCGGCTGCAAACCGTAGATACAGGCAATAGACAACCCCCACCAATACAGCGAGAATTTCAGGCAGATATGTCCATGCAGCTGATATGGCATTCCCGTATAATCCCACCACTGCTTACGAAAAACACCCTTGAGCAGCCAGCCGCTGACAAACTCAACAGCCGATGGAACAATCAGGGCAAGCATCAGGAATACAGGAAGCGGTAGCCCAATACCCTGTCCCGTCAGCAGCAGCAGCGGCGCACAGCCGTACATGGGTTTGAACGGCCCCTTCAAGAAGCCTTCTTTGCGGAAGGTGCCTGCGCTGTAGATGTTATAACTGCCTTCAAGCACCCAGCCCAGAAACGAGTATACAGTGAAATAGAACAAATACGGGCTTACCGCAGCCACTGCGCTATAACTATCTTGCAAAAGTACCGGTGTCATTGTAGTCACTCCCGCCTCCAGCCCCATTTTTTCACTAATGGGAGCTAGTATGCCTCCGCGAAACGGAGGTTATGACGGTAATTTCTGGCGGTCCTCACAAAGAAGAACAAAACCACCCTAACGGGTGAATCAGCCCGAGCTATGCAGCCTGTGCAGCAGATGTAGATTTTAAGCCATCTCACATTGCTCTATTCTGAATGCTTTGTTTGGGGCAGCCTCCGGTAAAATCAGGGGCACTTTTGCCCCTCTTTCCCGCCTGCCGCCCACTTTCTGCGGAATCAGAGGGATTTATCCCTTTAATTTCCTCCTGCCGCCCGCTTTCGCCGAGATCAGAGGGATTTATCCCTTTAATTTCCTCCTACCGCCCACTTTCGGCGGAATCAGAGGGATTTATCCCTTTAATTTCCTCCTACCGCCCGCTTTCGCCGAGATCAGAGGGATTTATCCCTTTGATTTTCCAAACCTCCGACTTCCGGGGATTCTGTGGAATTCCGGATACAAGAACACATTCGTCCTTCAGGCGGACCTGCTCCAATTTCCAGAGAAGCTTATCCACAACTGACGAATATCGTAATTTCCTATACAAAGAAAAAGCTGCAGGGTTCCTATTAGGAACTGCATCCATTTATAGGATTTAATGATTTAGGGCCGAATAACGCCCGCACTCGCCTTCAGGGTTCATTCTTTATGCTGCTGTTCTCTCTGCATTTGCATTAAGGGCGGACCTTCCTCACGCTGGCTTCTCAGCGTTTCCAGCTTCATGTCGCTTCGCACACCGAAGCTCGATCCGTACTTTTTCTCGAGGTTGCCTGTCAGGGCATCACCGCGCTTTTGCCGATACCGGCCGTTCTCGTTCCGACTACGCATACTAGGTTTCCTCCCTGCAATTTGAATTGCCTGAGACCTGTGAACCTGCGATGATCTGGAGAATCAAGACGTGATGAGGTTGTACTTCTCTATAGTATACAGTATTTACTAAACCAAGCTCAATATGCCCATGTACACAAGCGCAAACAATCAAAAACCGGATACCCTCCTCGTAAGGAGAGCATCCGGCCTATGTGAAAAAAGACTGTCCCTTAGGAACAGTCTGCTGCATCCATGCACAATGTATTTGACGCTCTAATTCTTGGGAAGCGGGTCGGGATGAGCGGATTCGGCCGGTTTGGCGATCCAGTCATCGGCTTCCGGTTCAATATCTACACCGTTTTCCATCTTTTTGCGTTCCGCGAGTGAATCCCCGTCTTTATTCTCTTTGTTGCGGATGTCTGCTTCATTCTCGATATGATCTGGCATCTGAACTCCTCCTTATGCAAGCTGTGCAGGTTTTGGATTACTTAGTTATAGTTACCCGTTGACCTGTTTTGCAAACATTTATTGCTGGAGGTTATTTCACCCGGCGCTCCCACTGATCCTGCCAGTCTGATTGCAGGGACTCATACTGCTGAATCGCCGCGTCCCTGTCTGCTGCCGGATAGGTGAGAATGATGCTGTCATCACCAGGATCATCTTCCCCGTAAATTGCATAGTAGAAGCTGTTACTAGCATAACCGGGTGCCTTCTCCCCCTTCTGCAGGGCAAGACTCCATGCCATACTGCCGGAATCTGCAAATACCTGACCCAATACTTTAATTTCACCCCGCGCGCCCTCCAGGGCACAGCTCATGAACCCCAGCTCCGGATTCAAATCACAGTATTCGTACTGAACCCCGTTAACAGCAAGCTTACCGGTGTAGGAACGGGTTTTCTCGGCATAAGCACCCTTCAGGGTCACAGTCACTGTCTTCGCATAATCTGCATCCTGCAGCTTATAGGCGGTCACCTGCATTTCTCGGTCCAGCCGGATCACCTTGGGTGCACTCAGGAAACCATAAGCAATAATTCCTGCCAGAACAAGTACGGCAATACTGCCGTAGAGCAATTGTCTCAAACCCGCACACATCCCCTGTAAAAAACTTCGCAAAGACCATTATTTAACAATAAATAAACTCTTTGCGGCGGGCAAGATATTTTTTCACTCAGCATACTCTTCATCTATCCAGTTTCACTATTCGTAATACACGCGAAAAACAATATCCTGCTCGTAATTCCCGAACCCGCGTCCGAACAAGGTTAAGCCGCCCCGCCTTCGGGTGGTGTCTTCTGCAGTTAACCTGAAGCTCCACTGGTCCTGCTGCCAGCCTACTTCATCAATGGTGACTGCAGAAATCTGCTGGCCGTCTATGTAAGTTCCTCCTGCGTTAATCCTCAGCACCTTCAGCAGGCCATACTGGTTCACATCGGAATTCCACCAGGCCGGAGTCAGCCTTCCCCGCTGCACACCGAAATCCCCGGGACTGGTCCATTTGCCAAGCGGAATTCCATTCATCGTAAACGCAATGTCTGAAGGCCACTTCTCATTGACATGCGGCGCTTCCGAGCCGACCTCCATCGAAATCTCAATCTCCTGTACCGTCTGGTCCATGAACAGATAGTTCGGCACCTTATATTCGGCATAACCTTTGGCGAACCAGAGAATTCCGGCATCGACCCGCTCCGGGTCCAGGAAATAACGCGGATCATCATAATATCCGATCAGCTTCTCGGTGGTGGCAATGCCACAGGTAGGTGAAGCCTGAAGATCGGTATAATGCCCCACCGGCACGGAGACCTCAACCACCTTCCGGGCAATGCCTTTGGCGCCGGACAATTTAATCTGCAGAAAATTAGCGGAGAGCGAGCAGTATTTATACGTGCCGCCATCAATCCGCTTCATTTGGGAGCTGACGATGCCTGCCTTTTGGAGCTTGGCTACATGGGAGCTGACAATGGCGCTGCTTAGATACAGCCGGGCAGCGATTTCCTTGATATGCATCTCCCGCGCGCTGAGCAGATCAATAATCCGCAGCCGCACTTCACTGGCTAATGCTTCATATACCTTCAGCGATTCGGAATCCGTTGTTAAATACATCCTCTAACCTCCGCACTCTTTGAATTAGCATTTTTATTAATCCTAAATATTTTTATTGCTTAGTATACGCTGTAATCCGTATGATGTAATCATAATTCAGGATACTAGATTAATATTTTCATTAATCGTAATATGACTTCACTACAAAAGGAGCTTAACACAATGAGCATTCAATCCAAGATGATTGTCGACAAGGACTTCAAGCTGGCCGAGGTAGACCCGAGACTGTACGGATCATTCATCGAGCATCTGGGCCGGGCCGTTTATGGCGGAATATATGAGCCGGGACATCCAACCGCTGACGCTAACGGTTTTCGGGGTGATGCCCTGCAGGCCATCCGGGCTCTCCGCGTGCCGATCATCCGCTATCCCGGAGGTAACTTTGTCTCGGGCTATAACTGGGAAGACGGCGTAGGTCCCAAGGAGAGCCGTAAGCGCTCTCTTGAATTAGCCTGGTGGACTACAGAGACGAACCAGATGGGTACCAATGAATTTGCCGATTGGGCCAAGCTGGCCGGTTCAGAGGTCATGATGGCGGTCAATCTGGGCACCCGCGGGATCGATGCCGCAAGGAATCTCGTGGAATATTGCAACCACCCTTCCGGTTCCTACTGGAGCGATCTGCGGATCTCCCACGGGTATCAGGCTCCCCACAATTTCCGCACCTGGTGCCTGGGCAATGAAATGGACGGCCCGTGGCAGATCGGAGCCAAAACGGCCGTGGAATACGGCAGACTAGCGAATGAAACCGCCAAAGCCATGCGCTGGGTTGACCCTACTCTTGAGCTTGTCGCCTGCGGCAGCTCGGGCAGCAGCATGAGCACTTTTGCCGAATGGGAAGCTACTGTACTGGATCTCACCTACGACAACGTAGATTTCCTCTCCCTGCATACCTACTACAATAATAATAATGGCGATACAGCGAATTTCCTGGCCAGCTCACTCGATATGGACCAGTTCATCGACAGCGTAGCAGCAGTATGTGATTATATCAAGGCTAAGAAGAAAAGCAAGAAAAAGATTTATCTGTCTCTGGACGAATGGAATGTGTGGAAAACGCAGGGGACCAGCCGCGCGCAGCAGCATTGGGAAATTGCCCCGCCGGAGTTCGAGGATGTCTATAATCTTGAGGATGCACTTGTGGTAGGCTGCTGCCTGATCAGCCTGCTGAAGCATGCGGACCGGGTGAAGATGGCCTGCATTGCCCAGCTGATCAATGTCATTGCCCCTATTATGACTGAGGACGGGGGGCCCCTCTGGCTGCAGACCACGTATTATCCTTATATGCACGCTTCAATCTATGGCCGGGGAACGGTGCTGCACCCGCTGATTACAAGTCCGAAATATGATTCACGGGATTTCACCGACGTTCCTTATCTGGAAGCGGTCAGTGTATTTAACGAAGAGGTGAACGAGGTTACCGTATTTGCTGTCAACCGTCATCTTGGCGAAGGCATGGAGCTGACCGTCGATCTGCGCAGCTTCGGTGCCGTTGAGGTGATCCAGCATACCATCCTTGAGCATGAGGATCTCCAAGCGGCGAATACCCGCTCGAACCCGGCGAATGTGCTCCCGCATAACCGCGGAACAGCGGCCGCAGACGGCGGACGTGTAAGCGCCCAGCTTCCGGCAGCTTCGTGGAATGTCATCCGGCTGCGTGTTAACGGGTAATACGCTGCATTAATGGTACATGATCCAGGCAACGAACGGCCCGGCAATGGAGCCGACAATGGCGCATACCGTCATGGCCACCGAGCTCATGGACACCGACTGCTCACCGTACTCCAGGGCTTTGGCTGTGCCAAGGGCGTGGGAAGCTGTTCCCAGGCCGATGCCGATGCCGGACTCGCCGCGGATTCTGAACAGCTTAATAATATACGGCCCGCCGATGGCCCCCGTGAATCCGGCGATCATTACGAATACGGAGGTAAGCGAGGAATCTCCGCCCAGATTGCTGGAGATCTGGATGGCTACAGCGGTTGTGATTGATTTGGGCAGGATGGAGAGCACATACAGCTTGGAGAAGCCGAGTCCGGCTGCCAGCAGCAGACCGCTGAACATTCCGACGAGCAGTCCGGTCACCGTTCCGCCAAGAACGGCCGGGAGATTCTTCCATAGCACGTGACGCTGTTTGTACAGCGGATAGGCCAGGGATACAACCGCCGGTCCAAGCAGGCGGTTAATCCAGTCGCCGCCGATCATATAAGTCTCATAAGAGATATGGAAGCCCATGAGCAGCACGACTACAGTGAACGTTGCGGTCAGTGCCGGCAGCAGGACAGGAAGACGGTAGCGTTTGTATAACATGGACATGAAGAGATAGATCAGAACATTCATCAGGACAAAACCAACGGCCAGCAGAATTCTCATGCTTCCTTCCCCTTCCCTTGCAGGCTGCGCGCACGATACGTCCGGCGTGTCAGCCTTTTGGCGCTGCGGCTGGCAATCCACTGGCTGGAATGTGCCGTGACGACCATGGTCAGTACACTGCTGACCACCAGAATGCCAATCAGGAGAAGCCCTCTTCCGCTGAAGATATCCAGATGGTTCATAATGCCTGCGGTTGCCGGGATGAAGAACATGGGAAGATAAGCCAGAATAAAGGATGAGCCGTTCTCGATCAGCTTCACCGGAACAATCTTGAGCAGCAGCAGGGCGAATAGCAGCAACAGCCCTACGATACTGCCCGGAACCGGCAGATGCAGCAGTTTTTGCAAGTAATCTCCTGCCAGGAAGAACACATACAGCAAGCAGACTTCAGCGATAACGCGGATGATTTTCATATTGCAGGAATCCCTTCAATCTTGAAATGGCGGTCACAAGCAGCCTGTTACAAGTAACAAGCTGACTTATTAAGAGTAGCAGAATTTTCAGCAAGTTTTCAAACTTTTTTCGAAGCTTCTATGTATTTTCATAACTCGTCAAAAAAACAGATGCCGCCCTTATAAGGATGGCATCTGTTTTTAATTGGCTCACACTTCGCCTAAATTGCTGACGCGGCTGCGTTTAGACCCACTGAACCACCTGACCGGCCGTTTGACGGGTTTTGCCGCGCGGCTCATTAACCCGGTAACCAAAGGCCGCCATGCAGGCAATTCCGAAATGTGCCGGGTCCATTATCCCTTCCTCTGTAAGCACCTGCTCGATCTTTGCCTTGTCGAAGCCTTCAATCGGACAGGAGTCAATGCCAATCTGCGCCGCAGCAGTCATCATATTCCCCAGAGCCAGATAGGTCTGCCGTGCACCCCATTCAAACATTGCCCGCTCATTGCCTTCCAGTCCGAAATCGGATTTCAGGAACATATCATAGACCTTCCGCTTACCCTCGGCAACCTCCGGCGGCAGACTCTGCACATCCTGCATCATACCCTGAATATACTCTGAACCCGCAGCCATATCACGCGGCAGTCTTGCGAGAATCAGCATGAAATGGCTTGCTGTCGGCAACTGCTTCTGTGCACCCCAGGCATAAGGAAGCAGCTTCTCACGGATGTCCATACTCTGGACAATAACGAATTTCCAGGGCTCGAAGCCGAAGGAGCTCGGTGACAGGCGGCCTGTTTCCAGGATGAACCCGAAATCCTCATCGCTGATCTTTCTGCTGCTGTCGAATACCTTGGTAGCGTGTCTGTATGCATAGGCGGCCAGAATTTCCTGCTTGGTTGTTGCGGTTTCTTTTACTGTAGTATCCATTTCACATACTCCCTTTCTGTGTATCCTTCAGGTTTGGAATTGACGTTATCCTGCTCACATGCTTATAGTATTGGATAGATAACCATTCGTGAAGTACGCACATTTTTGTTATGTAGTATACAAAATGATACTTAAGGAGTGTTCGGTTATGCGTGACCGTAAAGGCGGTTTCGGAGCTTGTCCGGACGGCCAGGGCGCCGCTTGTCCTGTTGAATTCACCCTCGACGTCATCGGGGGCAAGTGGAAGGGTGTGCTTTTATACCATATGATGGATTCAACGAAACGCTTCAACGAGTTCCGCCGGATCTGTCCCGGCATCACGCAGCGTATGCTGACACTTCAGCTCCGTGAGCTGGAGGAGGATGGCGTGGTTCACCGCGAGGTGTATCATCAGGTTCCGCCGAAGGTTGAATATTCGCTGACCGAATTTGGCCGGACGCTGATTCCGATCATTAAGCTGATGAGGGATTGGGGCACAGAATACCAGGCGAAGCAGCAATCCGCAGACCGCTGCCCTCCTGGAAATGGACATTTAGAGGAAGAAGCATAATGAATCCGGTGCAGCAACCCGCTGCACTTTTTTTGTACCGTTACACCTCACGGTTGTTCAAAAAAATTCTCGGCCTTCTGTTTATGCTCCTCCTTCACCTGACCGGCAATCGCCCGGATGCCTGCGGCAATGACCGCTGCATCATCCGTGAAACCGAGTCCGATCAGCGCATCGGGAATCGCGTCAATGGGTGAAATGAAATAGGCCAGCGCGCCGAATGCTATGCCTTTGGCCCATAACGGGGTTTTGGCATCAATGGCGCAGTAATACATGGCAACCGCATCTTTGGTGAACGGGATTTTGCCCGCCGCTTTCCTCGTTTTGCTCCAGAAGCTCTTCTTCACCAGCTGCTCATTCTTCTGGCTGTATTCGAAATTCTCCACGACCAGTTCCGCGGGAAGCTTGTCTCCATCCTTATTCATCTGCCATTCCCTCCCATTCCTTAGGCTGCCTTCGCATTCTGACAACAGCTTAGCAGCTTCATTATAACCTTTACACCAAACACCCGCCGCTAATCAGCCTTCCGGTAATTAATCTTTTAACCCAGATGCTCCCGGAAAAAGAGTACCGTCTGCCTGCGCTGATATTCGCTGACCTCATGCCCGGAGAACGGATAATCCATCATCTGCTTAGGTGACTCAATTCGGTTATAGGCAGCATAGATGGTCTCCGGCATGCACACAGTATCCTTCCAGCCTGCGGACATCAGAACTGGTACGGTGAACCGGTGCGCCAGATTAACAATATCGAAATAAGCCAGGTTCTGCAGCACCCGCTCCAGATGCTCCGGATAGCGCTTCAGATAATCGGCAATCTCTGTGAGTGAGCTGGTTGAATTCAGCACCCCGAAGTCCAGGCGGCAGAGATTCGGTATGTCTGCAGCCACTGCAGCAACCCGGCGGCTCAGTGCCCCGGCCAACAGCGCAATCCCGCCTCCCTGGCTCCCCCCGGTGATGGCAATGCGCTCGGGATCAACACCCGGCAGCTGTGCTGCGGTCTCTATGGCACGAACCGTATCTATCGCTACAGCCACATAATAGGAACGTTCCTTCTCCAGCAGCCCCTGGGTGATCCAGCCTCTGACTATCCCTTCTTCCTGCGGCAGCAGATTGCCGGTCTCTCCCAGTTGTCCACGCACATCCACGGCGAGTACAGCATAGCCAAGCATTAGAAAGTGAGCATAACGTTCCGGATACCCCCGGTCGCCGGTGTAACCGGGAAACGTAACAATACACGGCAGATCTCCCCGCTCACTTGTGTCAGCAGCAGGCCGGATGTACCAGGCATGGATGGTCGTTTCCCCATAACCTGTATAGCTTACTTTGCTAACCTCCATGCCCGGATATGGAGTTTCTTCAGGGATTATGGTAACATCCAGCGGCAGTTCCTCATCTTCGGCGAGCAGATCATTCCAGAATTCGTCAATCGTTTCGGGGTCCAGTGTAGGCTCTGGACGGCAATTCTCAAGCTCGTGTTTGCGTTGCTCAATAGCATTCATTCATCGGTTCCTCCTGTTTCTCATAAACTTCTTTATCATTGCAAGTCACTGTAAGCGCATTTAATATTATAAATATAAATCCATAGAATTCCAAAGGAGATGTTATTCATTCGTTACGGAACCTTGGCACATACAGCGGGCTGCCTGCCGCTTAGAGAATTGACCGCTACGCTGCAGACCTACAATATTGACTTCGTACAGCTCGCCCTGGCCAAAGCCATTCAGGATATCGACCTGTCTCCCGGCAAGCTTAGCCCCGGCCTGGCCTCCTATATCGGTGAGCAGTTCGACAAAGCCGGCATCCGCATTGGCGTACTTGGCTGCTATATCAACCCGATTCATCCCGATCCTGCCATCCGGCGGGTAGAGATTGACCGTTTCAAGGAGCATTTGCGTTATGCCCGCCAGTTCGGTGCACCTATGGTCGCTACAGAGACCGGCGCGTTGACGACTTTTCAGGAATTCGATCCTTACCGGTATGAAGAAATCGGCTGGGATGCCCTCAAGGCAACGGTCGAGGAACTGGCAGAGGAAGCCGAGAAATGGGGGGTGTTCCTGGCACTTGAAGGAGTCTGCACCCATACGCTGTCCTCTCCGGCCAAAATGCGCCGTATCCTCGACGAGGTTCCTTCCAGCTCCATCGGTGTGGTACTGGACCCTTGCAACCTGATTGGTGAAGAGGTGCATCTGCAGGATGAGATCGTAGACAGTGCATTCAGCCTGTTCGGCGACCGGATCATTCTGGCCCATCTCAAGGATATCTATAAGGACGGAACCCGGACCCGCCATGGCGCTTCAGGGCAAGGGCTGTTCCACACCACAGAGTTCCTGAACAAGCTGGAGGCACACAAGCCGATGATCGACGTTTCGCTGGAAGAAGTAACTGGCATAGATATTAAGGACACTGTTACCCTGCTGCGCAATCTGCGACACTAATCATAAGCTGCAAGTTCAGGAGATATGCTTCATCCTCCTGCAGTAACTTTGGTAGCGCTACCATCCGGCCGGTATGTCAGGGGTGATTCCTCTGCTGTACCGGCCAGTATTTTTTATATACTCCAGCTGTAGCCCTCCTTTCCTGAGCCTCACTCCATAACCCCCATTTGCTGCAAAAACGCCGTATATCCGGTACTTTTCGCTAATTGCTGAATAAAATAGTATACATACCGCAGGTTCGCAAGCGATTCTCGAGCCAGAAAGGAAGGGATCATACATGAGATTCACTTTCCCCATACTTACCCTATGCCATGGCGGGGCACAACGCATGCTCGTGGAGCTCACGAATGGTCTTACTGCCAGAGGGCACCAGGTCGTGATCCTCATGCCGCTTGGAGGCGATGTCTCTTATGAAGTCCATTCCACTCTGCTGATTACCGATTATACGCTGCTCCGTGAATCCGATTTCCCGGTCAGCGATATTATCGTTTCGAATTTTTATACAACGGTTCCGGTATCACAGGCTGCAAGCCAGAATGGCAAGGGCATCCATATCCGCCTGTCCCTCTGTTACGAACCGCTGTTTCTGCCGCAGAATGAGGTATCCTTTCCCTCCTATCATACCACCGATAAGCTGATTGTTCTGTCCCAGTGGCAGCAGGAGTTAATTGAGCTTGGTCACGGAATTAGCGGAAGCATTGTGCCTGTAGGGATCAGCTCCTCTTTTCAAAATATGCATATCCGCCACAAGCTTCAGGAGCCGCTGAACATTACCGCCATCCTGCGCAAAGTGGAGAACGGCTTCTCCTGGCACCGTGAACAGGATTATCTGGTGAAGCAGCTTGATATCGTGAAGCATAATGTCCCGGGGGTAAATATCAATTTCATCAGTCCGCCGGATGAGTTCTACAGTTCGGATTCGCTGCAAAAAATGAAGGCCAGCGGCAAATACCGCTTTTTCACTCCCCTGAATGATGATGAACTCTGCTATCACTATAACGGGGCTGATATTTTTGTCAGCTCCAGTATATTCGACACGGGATCTTTGCCGGGCCTTGAGGCCATGCGCTGCGGTGCTGCGCTTGTGTCCGTATACTCGGGAGGGAATCTGGAATATGCCCGCCACGAAGAGAACTGCCTGCTGTCCTACCGGTACGAGAACCGGATTGCCGAGGATGTCATCCGGCTGATTCAGGACCCTGCGCTCCGTGTCCGCCTTGCCTCCCGGGGGGAAGCCGATTCCCGGGCCTGGACCTGGGAGAACAGTGTCAGAATTATGGAACAGACTACAGCCGGCTTCCTGACAGGGAACTCCTTAAGCACTCCGCCCAAATCAGCGCTCCTGCAAAGACTCGGCGGCTTTAGAATGCGCAGGAAATAAGGCAACCAATGTTCTTCCGGAACAAGTCCAAGCAAGCTACAGGTCCAACTTCGAGTATTCGGAGTCGGATCTCTTTGGCTTGCAGCTTGCCCTATCGGGATCGGCCCGCATGAAACCATGACATCTATGCATAGTCACTGCTCCATGTATGGTTTACACTAAAGCTATATACACTAGGGTTATCGGAGGTGGGACAATGAATTCGCACGAAGAGCAGAAGGAAGCCACGGGGCTTGAGTTTAAGTACATGGTCAGCGGAGATTCGATCTCCAAGGGTGTTGTCTATGATGAAGCAAGAAGCAAGTATGTCATTCTGGAGGATAACTACGTGTCCCTGCTGCAGGGCAAGCTTAAGGGAGCTATGCGTAATACCGCCAGATTCGGCAATACGCTGATGAAGGGCTTCGGCAATCTGAAACGCGATGTGCTGAAAGACAAGCCGGATGTGGTACTGATTGAATACGGAGGCAATGACTGCGACTATCACTGGGAAGAAATTGCAAGCAATCCCGAAGCAGAGCATAACCCCAAAACTGATTTCCCGGCGTTCGAGCGGATGCTGCTGGATATGATTGATTACCTGAAGAATCAGGGGATTACGCCTATTCTGATGAGTCTGCCCCCGCTGAATGCGGACAACTATTTCAAATGGGTCAGCGGCAATAATCCGGACACCGAGCTGAACATTCTGAAATTCCTCGGCAGCGTTACCAAGATTTACTGGTGGCAGGAGCGGTACAACTCCGCAATTATCAAGGTCGCCGAGAGCACCAAGACCAAGATCATTGATGTCCGGGGCGCATTCCTGCAGCAGCCGGATTACACCAAGTTTATCTGCCGGGACGGAATCCACCCCAACCGGGAGGGCCACCGGATTATTTATGATAAGGTCATGGACTTCATCCGCACAAGCGAACCGCAGCTTCTGCTGGATAACCAGGCGTTGCCGGGACACTGATTTCCGGACAAGCGGAATATAGGTTAAGCTAACAACTGAAATTTCAGGGCAGCCCCTGCGGGCTCCATACATAAGGGTGTCCCAATCCGCCATTGTCACGCAACGGCGGATTGGGACACCCTTTTTTTATCGTCACAGGCTATGAACGCCTCCGGTACACTCCCGGTGCAACGCCGTACCGCTCCCGGAATACCCGGTGGAAGTAGGTATAGCTGCCGAAGCCGGTCTCCTCCGCAATACGCTCCAGTGTATAGTTGCTGTTGTCCATCAGCCGCAGTGCCATCGCCAGACGGACCTGCACCGCATATTGCATCACCGAATACCCGAATTGTTCCTTGAACAGATGAACCGCCCGGGTGACGCTGATTCCCGCATGGCGGGCCACATCCTCCAGCCGGATGGAGGATGTCGCATGCTCTTCCACATAATTCTTGATCTTCAGTCCCTGCAGGAGTGAAGAGGAGGAGGAGGCCGGCGCTTCCGCGATAGCCCGGTCCAGCAGCAGGCACAGTGCCTTGAACAGCGCCTCAAGAATCTCCGGGCTGCCTCCGTCGATCCGCCGTTTTTCCAGAATTAATTGCTGCCAGATGCTATGCAGCTTGCTGTCTTCGGCAATCCTGGACTTCTTAGCCCTCACCTGCTTGTTCCACCACTCATCCACCCATTCACCTGTACACATGACATAGTAGTCTGCGCTGAAGCCCAGCGGACTTTCTTTCTCGCCAATCCGCAGATCGTAGAGCTCACCGGGACGGAACAGCAGCAGATCACCCGGCATCACCGTGACCATCTCCCCGTCAATCAGCGCTTCACATTCCCCTTCTGCCTGGAGCCTGATGATATAGGTATCCAGCCCTTCCCGGAACAAATGCCAGAACGGCTGGATATGCCGGGAAAATGAGCTGAGATGAATGTCTACACCAGTTGTACCCATCCTGGATCACCCTTCCTTACTCTTACCTCATGACCAGATCGTTGAGGTTCTTAACCATATTGTTTCTTCAAAGTGCAGCGGAATACCTTCTATAATGAGACTATTCCTACAAACTTTCAGGAGGTAACATAAGTCCTATGAGCAGCCCTACAGTCCGCGTGATCCAGACAGCCAAAGAAACCGGTGACCGGTTAACAGAATTACAGCCTCTGTCCTTCCGGCCCGATTCCGAAGAGAAGGAAATGGAGTTAATTAATATTTATGAGGATTTGGAATATCAGGAAATCGAAGGCTTCGGCGGTGCGCTGACGGAAGCCTCTGCAGTCACGCTGGCCAAGCTTAGTCCGGAGAAGCAGCAGGAAATAATCGATGCCTACTTCCATCCGGAGCACGGAATCGGCTACACCCTGTGCAGATCACATATCCAGAGCTGTGACTTCTCAACAGGCAACTATGCTTATGTAGATGGCGTTGACCCGGAGCTGGCTACTTTCAATATCTCCAGAGATCAGGAGTCGATACTTCCGTTAATCAAACGTGCGGCTGATGCTGTGGGCGGGAGCTTCCGGCTGTTCTCCTCCCCATGGAGCCCTCCGGCCTTCATGAAGACGAACGGCGAGATGAATAACGGCGGCAAGCTGAAGCCGGAATACCGGGAAGCCTGGGCTAATCTGTTCGTGAAATACATTCAGGCTTACGCTGAAGCCGGCATCGATATCTGGGCGGTCAGTGTGCAAAATGAAGCCAAAGCCAAGCAGATCTGGGATTCCTGCATTTATACCGCTGAAGAAGAGAAGGATTTCGTACGCGATTATCTCGGTCCTGCCCTGGAAGCAGCCGGCCTCAGCCATGTCAAAATCATGATCTGGGATCATAATAAGGAACGGGTCTATGACCGGGCGAAGACCGCTTTCAATGATCAGGAGGCGGCAAAATATATCTGGGGCATCTGCTTCCACTGGTATTCCGGTGACCACTTCGAAGCCTTGAGCGCTGTACATGAGCGATTCCCTGACAAAAAGCTGTTCTTCAGCGAAGGCTGCCAGGAGGGCGGCGTACACCTCGGCTCATGGAACACCGGTGAACGTTACGGCCATGATATCATCGGCAACCTGAACAACTGGATGTCCAGCTGGACAGACTGGAATATCGTCCTTGATGAGCAGGGCGGCCCGAACCATGTGGGCAACTTCTGCGATGCACCGATTATCGGCGATACCCTGAAGGATGAAGTAATCTATGAGAGCTCGTTCTATTACATCGGGCATTTCAGCAAGTATATCCGTCCGGGCGCCGTCCGTGTGGGCAGCTCCAGATATACCGACAAATTCGAAACTACGGCGTTCCGCAATACAGACGGCACTTATGCCGTGGTCGTACTCAACCGCACGGACAGCGGGCTTCCATACACCATGCATTTCCGGGATCAGCTGGCGGAGGGTTCAATTCCGGCCCATGCGATTCAAACCCTATTGTTCCAATAAAAACACACAAAGGCGCTCCCAAGCTACGGCTTGAGGAGCGCCTTTATTCATTTGGCCGGTTTGTCATTTATTCGCCTCTTCGGTACTGCTGTTAAGCAACCCTGCTATTCTTTCTTCTCCCCGGCGGTCTCCTGCGGCTGCAGCGAAACATATTTGTCCCCCAGAAGCTTCTGGAAGTAGGTCCGGTTGTACAGCATGCTGGGATGACCGGGAAGGTGACGCAGTGCCGTTTCATTGAACATATTAGCCCGTTCATGCTGGCCCAGCCGGTCATAACAGAGTGCGAGCTGCAGATTCGGAATCCAGGTGGCGAAGGCTTCATTCTTCACGCCCATAGACTCTGTCTGCCGCGGCAGCATAACAGCGAGCTCATACCAGTAGATAGCCGGGTGAAGCTGGCCCTGCTCCACATGCCAGGCACCGAGCCGGCAGCAGAACTCGGCACGCGGAGAATCGTACTGGAGCGTCCGGGTAATCGCAGTAAACGCTCCTGCCTTGTCATCCAGCCGCTCCCGGCATTCGGCCAGCCGCAGGCAGGCCTGAATATTATCTTCGATCCAGCCTTGGCCCCCATTCAGAAACTGCTCATAATATCGGCTGGCCTCCTCATGGATTCCATGATCGCGCAGCTCATTGGCATAATAATATTGATCGCGCGGAGAGAAGACTTCCCCCTCAGCCACCCGCTTGCGGTAGATCCGCAGGTTGCGGTCCGTGTACTCTTTGTCTTTCTCATGGGTAATGCAGACATCACTGCTGTAAGAAGGGCCGTATACCTCCAGGTATTCATGCACCGGTCCGATCCATTTGAACCCGCAGGACCGGCGGACCAGCCGGTTGCGCCGCAGGGAAGTAACGACCTTCCCCTCCCCGTCAAAAGCAAGATTATACTGCATGTTCACACTGTCCACATTCTCCGGCAGGGCGTGCTTCAGCTCCCTGAGCCGCGCATGATCCTCATCCTTCAGATAGTCATCCGCATCCAGCCAGAAGATGTATTCCTTGGTCGCCTTGCTGAAGGCGAAATTGCGGGCAGCCGAGAAATCTTCGATCCAGGTAAAATCATATATCACCGCTCCGAAGGTTTCCGCAATCTCCTTCGTTCTGTCCGTCGAGCCTGTATCCACAATGATGATCTCGTCCGCAATCGCTCCAATGGAAGTAAGGCAGCGGGGCAGGCTCTTCTCTTCATTGCGGACAATCATGCATAAGCTGATTTCTATCATGGCAGCCTCCTAATCGTTATCCTCCTATATAAATATGCAGCCCCCTCTAATTGGAACTCCCGTTCCTACCCAATCTGCCGCCCTTAATGCCCCCCTATATAATTTTATTCAGCACAAAAGAAACTTTCCGGAGGATGCAGAGGTCAATACAGTAGAGAGAAAAGGGAGGGACCGTATGTACGGTGCAACTAAGGATTCCAATACTATGAACGCCGCCGCGTTAAAGACACTTATGGAAGACTATGGCGAGGATGTATGGAACTATGCCTACTACCTGGCCCGCAGCAGAAGCGCTGCTGATGATATCTCACAGGAGACCTTCATCCGGGCTTATAAATACAGGGATACTTTTCGCGGCGAAGCTTCAGTCAGAACCTGGCTGCTGCGGATTACCCGCAACCGCTGGCTGTCCTACCGCAGCAGCAGCTTCATCCGGCGGGTAACCTTACAAGCTCACGCTGGCAGATCCGGCTCAAGCCCATCCGCTGAAGAGGTGTTTTTGCAGCAATCCTTGAGCAGTGAGGTGTGGAAGGTAGTCCTGCAGCTGCCGCGCAACGCCAGGGAGGTCCTTATGCTCTATGCCCACTACGGACTCAGCATGGAGGAATTGGCCGGAATGCTGGGGATATCCTTATCTGCAGCCAAATCCAGACTGCACCGCGCAAGGCAGCAAGCCAATGAATACTGGGAAAAGGAAAAGGAGTTGAACAGATCATGAGCAAATTACCGGAGGAATGGGAACAGCAGCTGAAGGAGAAGCCTTTTGAGGGCATGAATTTCACTCCACAAATGCAGAAGAAGGTAGAGCAGCGTCTGGGAGGGTATCAGCCCAAGCGCAAGCGCTATAAGGTTCTTGCTTACGCAGCGGTACTGCTGCCGGTCATGGCCATGCTGCTATGGTTCGGTTACAGCGGCCTGGAACCCGGCAAGCTTGCCGGCCGGATAACTCCCCTGGTATCGGAAGCTCCCCCGCCCCGGGAAACCGGAGCTGCGGATTTCTCCCCCGCTCCCACCGGCAATAGCCAAAGCGTTCCAAGCAATGATTATGCGGTTGGCATCCGCAGCATTTATAATGCTGAAGTCCCTTTCCCTTCTGTTGAAGACAAAAGGGCTGAAGTATCGATCCCGCTGACTGCCATCCTTTCCGTTCCCGTTCTGGACGACGGAAACAGTCCTGCACATGTCACTCCGCCCCCGTTGCCCAAGATGACCTTCCCGCTGCCGGCCGGCATGGAAGACAAGCTGCAGGCGGCCCTCGTCTTCCAGGGCGATACCGGCAGTGCTTATATCCTGCTGGCCCCTGCCGGCTGGAAAGCTTCGGCTGTTACCGGAGCCAACGGCTCCCTGGGGGCGACGTTTGAGGACCCGGAAAATCCGGGGCAAACTTTGCAATATTCCGATAATGCCTGGGGCTGTCAGGGCTGTGCAGTCGGCAGCATCGGGACCTATTTCCCCGGAAAGGCAGAATGGGCGGATGAGTATGGATTGACCATTATTCCTCCTGCGTTCACCGAACAGTATATGGCGGGAACCGGAGGAGCGGATGCACGCACTGTGCGGTATTCTCTGCCCGCGGAAGCCAGCGGATATGAAACAGCCGGAACAGCCTACTACGATGAAGGCGAATGGGGATATCTGTTCCGCAAGCTGGAGATGACCACCTCTTCAGCCTTTGACGGGCAGGATGTGATTGACAGCATCCAGGGATTTTTTGCAGCCCATCATGGCCCGCTCCTCCTTCCTGCAGTGCAGAATCCGGAATCTGCCGCAGGCAGTGCAGAGTATACTACGCAGTCTCTCTACCTGGCGCTGGAACAGCGGGGCATGCAGCTCAGTCTCGTCCCGGATACCACAGAGCTCATGTTCAACAAGCAGCTGGCCGGCGTCTGGCCTGAAGAGCTGCTGATCGATAAGACCGATACACCGGCCCGGCCGGACCGGTTGTCCGTCTATACCTACGCTGACAGCCTGGAATGTGCCGAAGGTCTGGCTGCATTGAAGCTGGAGATTAACCGTACGACAAATGATGGAGGAGCTCGGATATACCCTCATGTCTTCAGGGGAGGGAAATTCCTAGTGGTGTATTGGATGGGCGGGGACAGTGCGGAACCCTACGTTTATGACAAGGCCATCAAGCTGGCGCTGCGCAGCCTCGAAGGCAGCTCCGCCTCTGAAGCGGACTGAGATTCCGCTAAATTACCGAATAAGACAGATTTTCCCGATAAACGGACTGAGATTCCGTTATTTGACTGCGCATCCCTCAATTCATGCCCGATTGAACAAGATAAGGGATTCTCAGTCCGCTTCAGCCTCAAAATGTGATTATTGCGGGAAATAAGGTCCTCTCAGTCCGATTCACTATCCTGCCAACATATTGCCGGCCTTTTGCTCCCGCACCACCTATCCCGGCTGCACACATAGGTTAATCTCAATTCTTATCTTTGAAAAAAACACTGTCATGCGGACAGCTAGAGTGTTTTTTGTTATAATGTCGTAGAGCAAGTGGAAACGGCGTTGCCGTCCTTTTAAAGGACGGTACCGTTTCAGCGAGAAATAGAAGGATAAGTTATCGTGTGAAACATATAAACGCTTATATTTTTAAAAAGTTGCACCCAAAACAGGCTCCATACCATTCATATACAAAAAGGGGACGTTACCTTTGTCAAAAATCATCAAAACCTTAACTATTGCCGGCAGTGACTCCAGCGGAGGCGCAGGCATTCAGGCTGACCTCAAAACCTTTGAGGAATACGGCACCTATGGCTTCAGCGCACTGACTACAATCGTTACCATGGACCCCGACCGGGGCTGGCACCATAATGTATATCCGATCGATGCCGCAATCGTTGCAGAGCAGCTCAAAACGATCTTCGCCGGCGGTCCCGTAGACGCGATGAAGACCGGTATGCTGGGCAGCGTGGAGATCGTGCAAGTTACCGAGCAGGCAATCAAGAACAATCTGCAGACCAATGTGGTTATTGACCCGGTGATGGTCTGCAAAGGCGAAGATGAAGTGCTGAATCCGGAGAGCGCCAATGCGATCCGCGATCTGCTGCTGCCTCTGGCTACTGTAGCGACACCGAATCTGTTCGAAGCCGGTGTCCTCTCCGGACTGGGCAAGCTGACTACTCTTGAAGAGATGAAAGAAGCGGCCCGCCTGATCCATCAGCTCGGCACCAAGAATGTTGTCGTCAAAGGCGGCAAGGCACTGGGCGGCGACATGGCGATCGATATCTTCTTCGACGGCAGCGAATATCTCGTTCTGGAGACGGCCAAGATCGAACCCGCCCACAATCACGGTGCCGGCTGCACCTTCGCTGCCGCTATTACCGGCGGCCTGGCTAACGGTTTGTCGGTGAAGGAAGCCGTGGTGAAAGCGAAGGACTTCGTGTCCGCAGCCATCCGCAACGGTTATGCCTTCAACCAGTATGTCGGCCCTGTATTCCACGGCGGCTACCGTCTGGAGAACTAGGAACAGCCTGTCTGCCGGATCACGGCGCAGCAGCAAAAAACCTCTCTTCGGGAATGGGTGTGAACAACCATTCGAAGAGAGGTTTTTTGTTATTTTCAGAGATGCTGATCTCTGTATTCTATTTACTTCGCGGCTTGTTCCTCCGCAATATGCTTCACAAACTCAATCGTCTTATCCTTATTGTCTTCGCCAAGCACACCAATGATGATCGATTTCACATTGTAGTCAATGGGCAGCGCAGAGATAAACGGAGAATCCATAATATTCACACCATACAGCTCGCGCTTGCCGGTATCTTCATTCGTTCCCCATCTCATACGTGTATCGTCAGCAGCCAGCTTGCCGTCCGCCGTAATGGGTTCGAGATTCTGGAATCCGGCCTGTCCGCCGATCCACTCGATGGTCGCATCATCCATAATGACGATATCCGGCCGGTTGGCCGCCAGCTCAACCACAGCTTTCTGCATATGGTTCATATCCAGCGTATCAGCGCCTTCTCCGGTCTTGGGCAGATACACGATGGTAGCCTCGACCCGCTTCCACTGCGGATAAGCGTCAATGACCGCTTGTTCCAATGCCGCTGTATCCCCGCTGCTGTCCTTGGCGCCGAAATTACCCACGAACATAATAGTCGCATCCACCGGCGGCAGCGAAGCAAGATACTGTCTGTGCTGATAGTTATCATACAGTGCCTTCCCGCCAAAAATCAGCACAAGCACTGCGACGATGGATAGGATAACATGCGTTTTGTAGAGCCGCATAAAGCGTTCCCATTTGCTTGCAGTCCCGGAGAACCGCCCGTATTTGGCTAGACGCTGGTCTTCAGCTTCCTGAATCTCCTGCTCGTCCCAAGTATCCAGAATAAGCTTGTACGCCTGGAAATCCGCTTCATAGTCCGCTATTTCTTCATCCGTAGAAAGGGTCCGTCTACGCTTCAGGAGCAAATCGAACCGTTTGTTCAATTCCTCTCTGGTTACGGTTTCAGTTAATCCTAGCCGCGCGTACGCTTGCTTCAAGTTATCGTTCACATTCAGTTCTCCTTTGATATGTATGATGCCATAATTCTATTTTAACAGACTTCACCCTGTATTCTCCACTCTGGCTATAGACGCTCAGAACAGGCCCGGCGTCTCCATCAGCAGGAACTCCGTTTCGTTGTCTCCATACCGGTTGATGAAGCTCTGCCCGGGCAGGAAACCCGCCTTCTTATACACGGCAATAGCCCGGAGATTAAAGGCCGCAACCGACAACCGGAACCGCTTCGCGTCATAGGTCCGCTGTGCAAACTTCATACCCGCCTGCAGAAAAGCAAGCCCTTTTCCAGCGCCGGTCAGGTCCGGCCTTAATCCCAGTCCGATATCAAGCGCTGTTCCATCCAGATAATATCCCAGCTCTACCCCCCTTCCCACCTGGGCATTCCTCCCGTAACAGAAGAATCCGGCCAGTTCCCCTTCCGCAGTGCGTACGCCGAAGTAGGAGCCGTCCATCAGCTCTTCGATATCCTCCGTTCCAGCAGAATCATCCAGCATATTGTACAGAGAATATGGCGGTTCGTATTTCCAGTTCAGAATCTCTCTGGCTGCCGGCTCATCCATTAACCGGATCTGATAACCGCTATATAGGTTGCTGATCATAGTTTAACGCCTCCAGTTTCCTGTTTCCTGAATTCTGTAGGTGCAAGCCCGGCATGCTTCTTGAATTGCCTGGAGAAATAGAACAGATCGCCGAAGCCGAGCTGGTCGGCAATCTCGCTGACCGAACCGGAGGTGGCTGCCAGCAGGTCTTTGGCTTTTTCAATCTTTTGCCGGGTGATGTACTGGATGGGGGGCACGCCGATCTGCTGCTTGAACAGGCGTATGAAGTAATTAGGGTGCATATGCGCAATTTCGGCAAGGTCATGAATGGTAATATTGTGTTCGATATTCGCAGCGATGTATTCCAGAACGGCTGTCAGCTTCCGGGCCGAGCCCAGATTCTTATAAGAGATTTCATCCAGCCTGAGGTTCATGATGTAATAGGAGATCAGCTCCAGCAGTTTGCTCTTCGCCAGCAGCGGGGCATATACAGCGTCCGATTGGGCACTCCCGGTAATCCCTTTGAACGCCGCCTCGACAGCAGCAGGATTCTCCGGAATGCATACATGGCTCATCTCCAGGATACGGAACAGATTAATCTCTCCGACCTTGGCGCTGAAATGACACCAGTACTTGAGAAAAGGTCGTTCGCTGATGCATGAGTAGGACTGCTTCACCCCTTCAGGCATCAGGATCAGCTCCCCCGGCTGCGGATAATATTCCTTATCCCCGATCTTCAGCCAACCTTCACCGCCGCAGATGTAATAGAACTTGCTGTAGTCCGGAGTATAGTCCAGATCCCTCCACTGTGTGGTGCACTGGTTATAATCCGCCATGAGCAGGTCGACCTTCAGATTGGATAAGTAGCTGGTAAGCAATGCTTGATGATCCATCGTTCAGACCGCCTTAAAGGTTATTTTTGTACATCAGAAAGTTAATCCCGTACATTCTTAATCCCCCTGCGGCCCGGTACAATGAAAGCGTTATATTAATCGCGGGAGGATGAGAAACTGACTATGAATATGACTGATTATTTGCACCTTATCGACGAGACCATTAAGAACGGCCCCTATAAGGATGATTGGGATTCTCTAAGTATGTATGAGGTGCCGCAGTGGTACCGCCAGGCCAAATTCGGCATTTTCATTCACTGGGGGCTGTATTCTGTCCCGGCCTTCAGTAACGAGTGGTATTCCCGCAATATGTATATCCAAGGCACGAAGGAATATGAGCATCATCTGGCTGTCTACGGGAACCACAAGGATTTCGGTTATAAGGATTTCATTCCCTTGTTCACGGCGCAGCAGTTCAACCCGGACGAGTGGGCTGCCTTATTCCAAGCCTCCGGCGCCAAGTATGTCATTCCCGTTGCAGAGCATCATGACGGCTTCCAGATGTATAAAAGCGCTGTCTCCCATTATAACACGTACGAGATGGGGCCCGGGCGGGATATTCTCGGCGAGCTGAAGGCCGCCTTCGGGAAGCAGGATCTGGAGCTGGGCGTCTCCTCCCACCGTGCAGAGCACTGGTTCTTCATGTCCCACGGAAAAGAGTTCGACTCCGATATCCATGAGCCGCTGGAACGCGGCGATTTCTACTGGCCGTCTATGCCGGAACCCGATCATCATGATCTCTACGGCTCTCCCCCGTCTGAAGAGTATCTGGAAGACTGGCTGATCCGCTGCTGCGAGCTGGTTGACCAGTATCAGCCTAAGGTCTTCTATTTCGACTGGTGGATTGAGAATGCTATATTCAAGCCGTATCTGAAAAAATTCGCCGCCTATTACTACAACCGGGCTGTTCAGCGCGGAACTACGGCTGCTATAAATTATAAACATGATGCCTTCATGTTCGGCACAGCCATTCCCGATGTAGAGCGGGGGCAATTCGCAGAGCTGAAGCCGTTCTTCTGGCAGACGGATACAGCGGCCGCACGAAACTCCTGGTGTTATACGGAGAATAATGACTTCAAATCCGCCGTAGAGATCATCCGCGATCTGGTGGATATCGTCAGCAAAAACGGCAATCTCCTGCTGAATGTGGGTCCGCGGGCTGACGGCAGCTTTGCTGATGAAGATAAGGAGATACTGGCTGTTATCGGCGGCTGGCTGGGCACAAATGGCGAAGCCATCTATGAGAGCTCTTTCTGGCGCACGTTCGGTGAAGGGCCGACACGCATTGAAGAGGGACAGTTCACCGACGGCAGCGCCAAGGTGTTCACCCCTGAGGACATCCGCTTCACCGTGAAGGGAAGCTGCCTGTATGCAACCGTCCTGGTGTTCCCTGCGGATGGCATGGTCCGCATTACATCACTTAGGGAGAAATCCCCCTATTTCGAGGGTATCATCCAGAAGATGTCCGTGCTCGGTTTCGATGAACAGCCTGCCTGGGAACGGGATGCAGAAGCATTAACGATCCGCACCACAGCGGTGGCCAGCGCCCTGCCGGTTGTGTTCAAGCTTGAACTTGCCTGATCTTTGCCTATTACTCTTCACAACGGAAGGAATAACCAGAATGAGCGGATGGACTGAACCCATGAAGCAGATTATTGATGAAGAATTGAAGTGGGATATCGCGGATACAGCCATTGAATACCAGCAGGATGGCTTGACGAATCAGAATTATATTATTACGAACGGTATCCGTAAGCTGGCTCTGCGCATAAGCGGCGGCAATGCGGACAGGCTTGGCATTAAGCGGGAAGCAGAGCTTGCCGCTATGCAGGCGGCGGCAGACATAGGGATAGGCGCAAAGGTAGTGTATTTCTCCACGGAGACGGGTCATATGGTCACAGAGTTTATTGATGGCGTGAAGTGGACCGACGCGGATGCCGGCACCGATGTGAATATGAAGCGGATCGCCGATACTTTGAGGAAAGTGCATGCCCTGCCGCCGGTTCCCTATACATTCTCGCCTTATCAGGATATTACGGACCGGATACAATTTGCCGTCCGGCATCAGCTCGGTCTTCCCGGAGATCTGGACGAGTTCCTGGAGAAGCTTGCGGCCATTCAGCAGGACAGGGCGTCAAGCTCACAGCAGCAGCTGGGGCTGTGCCATAATGATCCTTTTGCAAACAACTTTCTGGATGACGGAACGGTGCGGCTGATTGACTGGGAATATGCGGGAATGGGCGACATCATGTTTGATCTGGCATGTGTCTGCTCGGCGTATTCCCTGCCACAGAAGGAAATCTTCCTTGCCTGCTACTTCGGACATTATGATGCGGATACCCTGCGTAGCCTCGAACAGATGTCTTACGTGGTCACCTTCTGGAATGCGATGTGGGCGGTGCTGCAGACATATGACCCTAAGCCGGTTGTTGAATCCGCAGCGTCTGCCGGGCCGGCTGCAGATTACCGTCAAATCGCGGATTGGATGTTCGCCCGGCTGAGGGAGAGTGTGTGATACGGATACGAATCCGAATCCGAATCCGGAGCCTGGCTGCCCCTAATCCAGACCATGCAGGCGCCTCCACTCTTCGGGTTGCATACCGGTCATCCGTTTGAAAACAGCACAGAAGTAGCTGACATTCTCGAACCCTGCCCGCTGGGCGATTTCATAGACTCTCTGCCCTCTGCTGCTGAACATGAGCTGTTTGCTCCGGTTCACCCGCTGTTTGTTAATGTAGGCGACCGGCCGCTCGCGGACGGTGCGCTGGAACAGCCGGCACAGATACTGCGGCGACACTTCAGCCACCTCGGCCAGCTCCTTCAGCAGCAGCGGACGGTGCAGGTGGAGCTCTATATATTGCAGCACCGGCTTCATCCGCTCCAGCTCATTATCCTCATTCGAGGCGGGGAGCAGGCTGCGTTTCAGATCCAGAAGCAGCGAGTACAATAACTTTGAACGTTCCAGATTATCCTGAAGCTCATTGCCGTATGAAAGGGTAAGCATCTCCTCCAGCGGTTTCAGGATGGGCTGCGCTCTTAAGCTCCCCATTCCTGACTCGCGTATTCCGGCATAGAGCAGCATCTGGGCCGCTTCCCGCCCGTTAAAGGAAATCCAGGCCAGCTCCCATTCCCGGCTCAGCGGTGCATACGAATGGGGAACATCCGGATAGAGAAAGAAGATATCCCCGGGACCGGCAACATAGGATTTATCCCGGATCTGCAGCTCTCCCTTGCCTCCAAGCACCTGGTGCAGCTGGTAATCGGGAAACCCCGCCGGACGCTCCGTCTCTTCCTGATGCTCCCAGTACCCGATGGTCGTGGCATAGAGCGGCAGCGGCAGCGTTTCTTCCATTTCGCTGAAGATCATTGTACTTCTCACTGGCGTCCCACCTTTCTGTAAAAACCCAGCGCGTTCTAACCGCCGGTATTCCTGTCCCGCCTCTTCATCATAACGGCCCGCAGTTTCAAATTCCAGTCTATTCTTGTTTCATATTTTGTTATATCCGATGAATATCATTATATATACCCCAGTCATTCTCCATTCTATAATATGAATATAACAATATAAGGAGATGTTAATTTGCGCCATAAGCTCTCATACCAGCAGCCTGCAAACGGATATCCGGAGTGGAATAATAATCCTGAGCTATTTCAATTGAACCGGATAGACGCGCATGCCTCCATGATGTCTTTCCCGGCAGTGGCTGAAGCCCTGCAGGGAACTAAAGAAGCCTCCCCCCGTTATCAATCTTTGAACGGAACCTGGAAATTCGCATTCGCCGAAACTGCGGAAGCGCGGATTAAGGATTTCTATACCGCCGGTTATGACTCCGGAGACTGGGCGGATATTACCGTTCCCTCCCACTGGCAGTTCCAGGGATATGATTATCCGCAATATACCAATGTCCGTTATCCATGGGCCGTGTCCGAACCGGAGCTGAAGCCGCCTTTTGCCCCGACCGTGTACAATCCGGTAGGCTCTTATATCCGCACCTTCACCGTACCCGAGACTTGGGATGGGCAGGCGGTGTACCTCAGCTTCCAGGGGGTTGAATCCGCTTTCTATGTCTGGGTGAACGGTGAGCTGGCCGGATACTGTGAGGATACCTTCACGCCATCCGAGTTCGATATTACCGCTTATCTGGTACCCGGTGTCAACAAGCTGGCTGTAGAAGTCTACCGCTGGTGCGATGCCAGCTGGCTGGAGGATCAGGATTTCTGGCGGCTGAGCGGAATATTCCGCGATGTTTATCTGTATACTGCACCGCCTGTGCGGGTTGCCGATTTCTTCGTCCGGACAGAGCTGGACGAGAAGTATACCGATGCGCAGCTGAACATAAACCTGGCGGTCGAGAATTATTTTGATAAGGTGATTGAGTCTCATTCAGTACAGGTGCAGCTCTATGACGGTAAGGAACAGCCGCTATGGGATCATCCAGTCTCCGCCTCTGTCGCTTTCGGCCAGGCTGGAGTTCAGCAGCTAGAGCTATCCGCAGCAGTGACGAACCCGAAGAAGTGGAGCGCCGAGAAGCCTTATCTGTATACACTGGTTATTGCTGTATCGGATGATCAAGGGCAAGTGCTGGAAGCGGTCAGCTGCAAAGTAGGCTTCCGTACCTTCGAGCTCCAGAATGGTCTGATGAAGATCAACGGCAAACGGATCGTGCTCAAGGGTACCAACCGTCATGAATTCTCCTGTGACACCGGCCGGGCGCTCTCCAGAGAAGATATGATCACCGACATCAAGCTCATGAAATCGCATAATATCAATGCTGTGCGGACTTCCCATTATCCGAATCAGTCCGTATGGTATGAGCTGTGTGACGAATACGGTCTCTATGTCATCGACGAGACGAATCTGGAGACCCATGGCTCCTGGCAATACGGGCAGCAGGAACTGCATGAGTTCAATGTCCCTGCCAGCCGGCCGGAATGGCGCGCCAATGTCATTGACCGCTGCAACTCCATGATGCAAAGAGACAAGAATCATCCGTCGGTCATCATCTGGTCACTCGGCAACGAGTCCTTCGGCGGCGACAACTTCCTGGCCATGCACGACTATCTGCGGGAAGCCGATCCGACCCGTCTGGTGCATTACGAAGGGATTTTCCATTACAGAGCATCGGAAGCCGCAAGTGATATCGAATCCACCATGTACATCAAACCGGATGATGTTGAGAGATATGCACTGAACCATCCCAAGAAGCCGTATATTCTCTGTGAATACAGCCATGCCATGGGCAACTCCTGCGGCGGTCTGCATCTGTACACCGAGCTGTTTGATAAGTATGAGATCATTCAGGGCGCTTTTATCTGGGACTGGGTGGATCAGGCGATCCGCACTTCTACCCCTGATGGGATAGAATATCTAGCCTATGGCGGCGATTTCGGGGAGAATCCGCATGACGGCAACTTCAGCGGCAACGGCCTGCTGTTCGCTGACCGTACGGTTACTCCTAAGCTGCTGGAGGTCAAAAAATGCTATCAGAGCATTGTCCTCACCGCTCTGGACCTGCAGAAAGGACGTCTACAGGTTCGCAACAACTTCCTGTTCACAGACCTGGGAGACTATCAGCTGCAATGGAAGCTGGCGCTGGATGGAGATGCCGTCCAGGAAGGAACGCTGCCTCTGTCCGCAGCACCCGGTGAAACCGCTGAAATTGCCGTTCCGTACGATCACAGCCTGCTTGAAACCGGCAAAGAAGCTGTACTTACGGTCTCGTTCGTCCTGCAGGCCGAAACAGCCTGGGCAGGTGCAGGCCACGAAGTCGCCTGGGAACAGTTCATTCTGTCCCCATATATTCCGGCCGCCACTCCTGTTATTCCAGGGAGTAAGCTGCAGGTCAATGAGCAAGACGGGCTGGTGACATTTGCAGGCAGCAGCTTCGGAATATCGTTCGACACGGCATCCGGCGCCCTGGTTTCTTACCAGTCTTCCGGCAAAGAGCATCTGCTTGCACCGGCAAGACCTAACTTCTGGAGAGCGGTAACCGACAATGACCTCGGCAACAAGCATCCCGAGCGCTGCGCAGTCTGGAAGGAAGTCTCTTACAGCCGTCAGCTCACCCGGTTCAGCTGCCGTGTAGAGGGCAATCTCGGATTCGTGAACACTGACTATCTGCTGGATACCCAGCCGAAGTCCCTGCTGCGTGTTCAATACGAGATCCGAACGGACGGCTCGGTAGAGATTACTCAGGAGCTTCAGCCGGGCAGCAGCAAGCTGCCGGAGATTCCGGAATTCGGCATGGCCTTCGAGCTGGACAGCAGCCTCGACACCATCTCCTGGTACGGCCGCGGCCCGCATGAGAATTACTGGGACCGGCAGTCCGGAGCTCCGCTGGGACGTTACAGCGGCACGGTCAGCGGGCAATACACACCGTATCTCCGTCCGCAGGAATGCGGCAACAAGACGGATGTCAGATATGCCTCCATTACTGCAGGCAGCGAAGGTCATGGCTTGCATGTAGAAGGCGCGTTGCCTATCGAAGTCAACGCCCTGCCTTGGAGTGCAGCTGAGCTGGAAGCCAGCGATCACGGCTACAAGCTGCCTGTATCCGACAAAGCGATGCTGCGCGTGAACTATAAGCAGATGGGTGTCGGCGGTGACGACAGCTGGGGTGCCCCAACGCATGAGCAGTTCACCCTGCCTGCTAACCGTCCGTATTCGTTCCGCTTCACGCTTTCACTCGTGTAAATTGCCTCACAAGTAGAACAGCGAGGCATAGAAGGATAAGTTAGCATGTGAAACAACAATAAAGAGGTGTCCCGGCAGCCGGTTCTACGGCTTGGGACACCTCTTTTCGCTTGCTCATTATCTGCCCATCAACTGCTGAACTAAGCCTCACCGCACGAATAGAGCATCAATCCTCCTCATGCGCCCTGGCGAATAAACTACTCTGCCGGATGCTTGTGAGGTAATAACCATTTTTTAAAAATCATGCCCAAAATACAACATTTCTCCTATAATTCCGGCTAAAATCATCTTTTGTTGTATGAAATACAACATTTCCCCTTCTCCAAGCGGA
>NZ_WHOB01000077.1 GCF_013141775.1 Paenibacillus phytohabitans | reverse complement strand
GTCGTCAAAAAGGCCCTGCGAAGGGGAAAAGAGGGAGCCGAGTCTCGCTTAAATGGACGAAGGCCATGGAAGCTGTAAAGAACTTGGTACAACAGTGAAGAACCCTCCGGTGTAAAGGGAACGGCATGGTTTGAAAGATAATGCAGTGAACTGGGGAGACCCTCCCCCACACGGATTTTTTTTTTAGAAACCCGTAAAGAGACGTTCTATAAGTCCAGAAGACGAAGTGAATCGTCTGTGGGAAGGGAGTCCGAGGGGCTCATAGTACCAAGGAACCTAAGGACAACACAACCTTAGGGAGGGAAGGAGCCCTGCTTTGTTTACGCTTTTGGAGGAGGTACGAGTGAGTGAATGCCAAGCGGCTAACGACACCTAAGGAAAAAGTTCAAGAACTCCAAGAAAAGCTAGGTCATGCGGCCAAGGAGAATAATAAGCGTAGATTCCATGCATTGTACGACAAAGTCTACCGGTGGGATGTGCTGAGCGAAGCCTGGAGACGGGTGAAAGCAAATAAGGGAGCGGCTGGAGTAGATGCCGTGACGCTCGCAGACATTAAGGAACAAGGAGAAATAAGGTTCCTCAAGGACTGTGAGCGAGAATTGAAAGAAGGCAACTACCATCCGGAGCCTGTACGGCGGCACTATATCCCGAAGAAAGACGGGAAGCAAAGGCCGCTAGGTATACCTACCGTGCGCGACCGAGTCATACAAATGGCAACCAAACTCGTGATTGAACCCATCTTCGAAGCAGACTTCGAAGAAGTATCCTTCGGATTTCGTCCAAAACGAAGTGCAAAAGGAGCGCTGGAGCGAATCCGGAAAGCCTGCAACCGCAAAGGAAATTGGGTAGTCGACGTCGATATCCAAGGCTACTTCGACAATATTAATCAAGAGAAGCTCATGAAACTGGTACAGATGCGTATCAATGACAGGCGGATCTTGAAATTAATACGGAAGTGGCTGCATGCGGGAGTCATGGAAGAAGGAAAGGTAAGGCGCTCCGATGTAGGGACGCCACAAGGTGGCGTCATCTCACCCCTGTTGGCGAATATCTATTTGAACTACTTTGACCGGCTATGGGAGAAACACGGAAGTGGGTTGGGAGAACTGACAAGGTATGCAGACGACCTTGTGGTGGTCTGTAAAACCAAAAAGGACGCCGAACATGCTTATGAGCTCATAAGCAGGATTATGGAACGTCTAGAGTTAACCTTACACCCGACCAAAACTCGCATTGTAGGCTTATGGACAGGAGACGAGGGATTCGACTTCTTAGGAATGCACCACCGAAAAACGAAAGCAGAAACCTCTCAAGGGAAGGTGTACTATACCACACAGCAGTGGCTAACGAAGAAGGCAGAGGAACGTATCCGAGGCGTGGTCAAAGACAGATTAGCACCGCCCGGAATGCGCTGGAAATCGTTTGAGGAACACGTGGAATGGCTCAATCCAAAGATACAGGGATGGAGAAATTATTACTACACGAACTACAGCCAAAAGAGGTTAGCCAAGCTGGATTGGTATATTTTGCAGCGATTCACCCGGTGGTATGCAAAGAAGAGACAACGGAGGAGATGGATGAGTTCATTCTCGGAGGTCAAGTATATGGCCAATAAGTGTGGA
>NZ_WHOB01000076.1 GCF_013141775.1 Paenibacillus phytohabitans | reverse complement strand
TTCGAAAAAATAACAAATCCAGCACTATGGAAGACGGACATACCAGATCAAATGCGTTACTTTTATGATGTCAATGGGAGACTTAAATATATGCTGTTAACCAATGGCAAGATTGTCACGCTGAATTATGATAAGAATGGCTCTTTGTTAAAGAAAGAAGTTTTATGAGTAGTCTGTCTTTATAGCAATAAGTATAGTCGTGAAATATTTCATAGCTCTGGAGTGAAACTAAATGAATCTGTTTAAAGCTTGGAGGTTTTTTATTTGCGTTCTGTTCTGTTTTTTGTTAAATGAGCAAATACCAAGAGTGTCGGCTGCTGAGGCGGGAGTATCTAATATAGATTATGTTTTTGTAAACTTCTAATGTGGTATTACAGTCAAATGAAAGAAAGGGTGAAGGTCATGGGATTTAGGAATGTTTATCTGAAGTCAATTGTTATTTTGATATTTCTTTTTATTTGCTATGATTCAAAAGATAATTTAGTATTTGCAGAAAGCACCAAAAGTCAAGAGCTAAAATATTTTTATGACCAGGATCGAATAGACTATATTTATTTGAAAGATAATACATACGTGGATTTCTTTTATGATCGAAACGGAAATATGCTGAAACAAATACATAGGGAGTTTGAAGGATTTGA
>NZ_WHOB01000075.1 GCF_013141775.1 Paenibacillus phytohabitans | reverse complement strand
ACATAATTTGTTTTCAATCTGTTTAAGGTAGGCCAATGGGTCTCGACGAAAACGTCTGCGTTTCGTAGTTTCGTCTAGTCGTTTTGTCCAGCGACGACGTTCTTGGTTAAAAGCCTCATACGAAACTTGTTGCAGCCGTGAAACCAAATTCTGCTGGTTTAACGCATCATCAACGAACACTACAAACTCACCGCAGCGGAGAATATGTTCGTTCCAACTGCGGCGTCCCGTCGTTCGCCGGTGTTTTGTTTTCGTTTGTCGAAAGAAACGTTCATGGTCATTGTTCGTGCGAGGAACCCAAGGCGCATCATAGCAGGTGAAAAGCCCTTTCCAAAAGCCTCGGGTATAGCTTTGGAAGTTAGAGACAAGCAAGGAATCTTCCTTCCGGGTATAGGTCTTTTGCATCCAGGACAGCAGGCACTCCATTTCAAAGCGTACCGTCTCACTGCGCTGGTCAGCACTTATCTTTGCAGGAGAAAGTAACCGTGCAGTCTCCTGAATCGGAATCTGCCAACGTTTCACCGCTTGGTACTTCGAAGTGAATTCGGGTAGTTTGCGAAACAGTAGCAGCACCTTTTTCAGGAGGACGGCCCCCCTTTTTTAGCTACACTCTTTTCGAGTGAAGCCTTCACGGCACTGGCTTTCTCGTAAATCTGAATCCCTGGCAAATCCAGCGGGGGATTACCATCCTCAAGCAGAAGGGAGCGAGTCGCGGCTAAGTAATCCCGTGTCACTTCGCTTTCAATTGAATCGTCATCTTCAACCTGTTTTTCAATTTCCCTCAGACCTCGCAAGCTTTTTTTGAGTCCTGTTTTGAGTTTGCGGTCCAGGTCAACAACAGGCTTGGCAATATCTTTTAGATAGTGGTATTGGCAGTATTGGTACGGCGTATTCGGCCAGGTTTCTCCCATCGCGAGTCGAAGGGATTGTTGACCATCGCTGACCAGACCAATGACCGGAAATCCAAGGTCTTTGACAGGTCTCAAAAGAGCCATGAGCTCGGTTTTAGAGCCGCTTTTTAAATTCTTTGCCGCTAAAATTCGACCGCTAAACCCTTCGCGAACCACATACAGTGTTTCATTTCCTTTCTCTGGTTGGACACCGTCCATGGAGAGAAGAAGGCCATTATATTCCTTCACCACGTCCTCTAATTGTTCTTTAACGTCAGCGGTCAGAGAGGCGCGAAGCAAGGTCAGATACCATTCGTAGAGACGCATAGCGTGACGCTCTGAGGTGGGGATGCCTCGCTCCTTTAGGGCTTTTGAGATTTCGGTCACGGTCATATGCTGCTTAAACCGCATCTCGCCGACAAGAGCCAGTACATCGTAGGCATACGAGGTGTGTTTGAGACACAAGGCATCTGCCTGAACCGAACGGAAATACCGTTTGGGCTTACCACAGACCGGATCTGGGCAATGGTAAGCCATATTCCAGACTTCAATAATGCCTTCGAGCGTCGCTACAATTTTATTCGAAGCGTTGTGATGCCGCTTGAGCTTGGTTCCACAATCTGGGCAATGAGTGACTTCCGGGCGAAAATACATTTTTCGTTCGGGAACAATTCGATTTTTAGGTAAGCCTCTCTTTTGTGGTTTCATGATGATTCCTCCAAGTTAGGTCTTACCTGTTATTACCCGATTTCAGGATAGTTAGAGAGATA
>NZ_WHOB01000010.1 GCF_013141775.1 Paenibacillus phytohabitans | reverse complement strand
TTTTAAAGTGTTAAAGTATGAAGGTATCAGGGATTGAGCATCCTATATCTCGAAGTATAGAGTATCCACCCGATTCCGTAGTGTTTGCTAATTATTAATATTGGGGATTAGCCAAGCGGTAAGGCAACGGACTTTGACTCCGTCATTCATAGGTTCGATTCCTATATCCCCAGCCATTTCATTTATGAATGCTTCTCTTATGAGAGCCATTAGCTCAGTTGGTAGAGCACCTGACTTTTAATCAGGGTGTCGAAGGTTCGAGTCCTTCATGGCTCACCATTTTCTTATAAAGTGTGCGCGTGTGGCGGAATGGCAGACGCACCAGACTTAGGATCTGGCGTTTCACGACGTGGGGGTTCAAGTCCCTTCACGCGCACCATGTTTTTGCGGACGTGGCTCAGCGGTAGAGCATCGCCTTGCCAAGGCGAGGGTCGCGGGTTCGATTCCCGTCGTCCGCTCCATATAGATTTTGCGCCCTTAGCTCAGCTGGATAGAGCGTTTGACTACGAATCAAAAGGCCGGGAGTTCGAATCTCTCAGGGCGCGCCATTTATACTTCATTGAATCATCAAAGTGTCCTCAGGATTCGAACGAGTTCGTTGGAGCATCAGCTTCGATAGCACCACTTCGCAATCGGATGCGTAGCATCCGTATCTCTCAGGGCGCGCCATTATTACTTTGCAGTATAGCTTTTATATT
>NZ_WHOB01000074.1 GCF_013141775.1 Paenibacillus phytohabitans | reverse complement strand
AATAACATTAATATTTCCGTATAATTAGATTAACCATTATGATTAACCATGAACGACAATTCTGAATCCAATCTTTGGCTCCAAAGACCTATTTTCAGCAAACGTTCAACGTATAGCGTCATACTATGGACACTATAATCACTGAATATGGAGGAACTGCTAATGAAAGCAGCGCAAGGCGTCCGATTGCTTCTGGTGGATGATGAGCCTCATATCCTCCAGTTTCTCGAACTGGGATTAATGAACGAAGGATTTGAAGTACAGACTGCGCCGGATGGTGCAGGTGCAATCGCTGCAGCCGCAGAGTTCAAGCCGCATGTCGTGATTCTCGACGTCATGATGCCCGGCATGGACGGCTTCGAGGTCGTCCGCTATCTCCGTTCAGAGGAGGCGGAGGTGGCCGTGATCATGCTTACCGCCAAGGATGAAGTGGATGACCGGGTTAAGGGCCTGTCTATCGGTGCGGATGATTATATGGTCAAGCCCTTCAGCTTCGACGAGCTGCTGGCCAGGATACAGGCCCGTCTGCGCAACCAGTTCCCGGGACTGCTCGGCGAGGTGCGCTGCGGCCCCTTCCGGATTGACGGCCGGCGCAAAGAAATCCGCCACAAGGAGGAGGTGCTGGAGCTCTCGCCCACAGAATATGAGCTGCTGCAATATCTGGTTATTAACCACGGGCTGGTGCTGAGTAAACCCATGATTCTGGACAAGGTGTGGGGATATGATTTCGGCGGCGAGGAGAACATTGTTGAGGTCTATATCCGTTCCCTCCGCGAGAAGCTCGGTGACAAGGATCACCGGATTATCCGCACCCTTCGCGGCGCGGGATACCGGGTGGACCTTGTATGATTGCCCGGACCCGGGGCTTCTTCAGCAAACTGCAGGCACCGCGATCCCTGCGCAAACAGCTGCTGGCTACCTCACTGTTAATCCTGTCCGTATTGCTGATTCTGATCGGCGTACTCCAGTATGCTCTGATGCGGAATTTCATCTACAGCAACCGCGCGGAGGCGATGGAGACCCAGATGCGCTCCGTGCCGCGCGAATTCTATTACATTAATCTTAATAATCCGCTGAACAACCCGGCAGTCGAGAACAACAGTGCCGGAGACAGCACCCAGAGGGGAGCAGCAAACGGAACTTCTGGCGGCACCTATGCTCCCGGCAATACCGCCAGTATGAATCCGGGCCAGAACAGCAGCCCCCAGAGCGGAACTCCCGGCGGGGCTGACAATGCCGGGAATAACACCAACATGAGCCCTGACAACAAGCGGTTCTACGGAGACCGCCGCCCGCTGCTGCTTGATGCTCATACTACGATAGCCATATACAGCTCAGACGGTACCTTCAAGGATCTGCAGGAAGAAACCCTGTCTGCGTCAGCAGCACCAAGAATGAGCAACGGGGAATATAACAGCCTGCTGAAGCAGGCCTCCGATAAGGCTACCGGGAAATACAGGCTGATTACCGCAGCAGACGGCAACGAGCATCTGGCTGTCTTCATGAACCTTGGCAGGCCGGGTGCTACTAAATTGTTGCTGCAAATGAGCGTAGAAACCGGCCCCCTGAGAGATGTGATTATGCAGCAGCTGCTGATTTTTGGCGCGTTATCGGTAGTCGCACTGCTGGCCGGACTATTCCTGTACCTGCCCGCGCTGCGCAAAACGCTGATTCCCTTGTCCAAGATGGGGGAATCCGCCCAAAGCATCGACGCCGGCAATCTCGATGTGCGCTTCCCTGTAGATCAGGGACAGCTTGAGGTCGACAAGCTCTCCCAGTCCTTCAACGGAATGCTGGAGCGTCTGGAGATTTCTTTTCACAATGAACGTGAGGCCAAAGAACAGATGCGCCGGTTCGCGGCAGATGCATCCCACGAGCTAAGAACCCCGCTGACCTCAATATACGGATTCCTGGAGGTACTGCTCCGGGGAGCAGCCGATAACCGGGACCAGCTCTATAGCGCGCTCAACAGCATGCATGGAGAGGCCAAACGCATCAACAAACTGGTGGAGGATCTGCTGCTGCTCGCCCGTATGGATGGTGCTCCGCAGCTGCGGGTCAAGAATCTGCTGCTCGGTGAGATGATTGACGAGATGCAGCCGCAGCTGCTGGTGCTGGCCGGTAAACGGAAGGTGAACTTCGATATTTCTTATGGCGTACGCGGCCCTGTGGATGCTGACAAAATAAAGCAGGTTATTCTTAATCTATTCCATAACGCCGTGCAGCATACGGATGCGGAATCCGGAGCGGTACAAGTCTCGCTGCATGCCAGAGGAACATGGGCTGTTCTGACTGTGAAGGACAACGGCTCCGGTATTGCTGCCGGACATCTCCCGCATGTCTTCGACCGGTTCTACCGCAGTGATTCATCCCGCACCAGAAAGTACGGCGGCTCGGGGCTCGGATTATCCATTACCAAGTCAATCGTGGAGGCGCATCAAGGAGAGATTACTGTAACCAGCACTCCTGGTGAATTCACAATCTTCCAAGTCTCTCTCCCCTGCCTGCCGGATTAGCTAATGACCTGTAATTAACGATATAATAGTAAGCAGAAGAAATAGCTGTCCTCATTGAGCATGGCTAACAAAACTTAAGCCCATGCTTCCGGTGCGAGTTTTGTACGAGGCGAATCCACGGAGTATGGGCTACAACAAAACTTAAGCCTATGCTTCCGATGCGAGTTTTGTACGAGGCGGATTCACGGAGTATGGGCTACAACAAAACTTTTAGGAGGTTACATCATGTACGAAATCGCTATTATCGGCGCCGGTCCTGCCGGGGCAAGTGCCGCATTGTTCGCCGCCAAGGCGGGCAAAAAAACACTGCTGATTGACAATGACAAAGGCATGACCCGCAGAGGCTGGTATGAGAACTTTTACGGAATCAGCGAAATCGGCGGACCCGACCTCGTAGAGACCGGACATAAGCAGGCCGTGAAATTCGGAGCCGAGCTGGTCGCTGAGCAGGCTACCGGATTGAGCGCAAGCGGTGAAGGGTTCGTAATTGAGACCGAGAGCGGAGCTGCTTACGAGGCCAAGCATGTTATTCTGGCTACAGGGGTACTGACTGATCTGGCCGCCAAGGCCGGAGTGGAAACCAAGGATGGCACGGAGCCAAGAATCAAGACGGTTGTTGCGGCTACTGCAGAAGGCAAAACCAACATTGACGGCATCTGGGCAGCAGGAACAGTTGCCGGTGTGAGTGTGCACGGTATTATTACTGCCGGAGACGGTGCCAAGGTTGCGGTTAATGTTATCAGTGAGCTGAACGGTGCGCGGTATGTTGATCACGACTTGCTGAAGGCTTAATTCACACAGACTAATAATATTCCCAATAAAAAATGCATAAACAACCCGCCTTCATCATGGATGAGGGGCGGGTCGTTTTTTTGTTATAAGGGAGAAGAATCAGCTAGCCTAGCCAGGCTATTGTTGGCAGATACCCGCTACTGAGTGTGCAAGCCTTGAACAAACACCTTTATCCGAGAAACGCTAAACGCAACAGAGTCTGCTGCAGCCTATCCAAACTGCGGATTGTTGTACTAAATGCAGGATTTCCAGCTCAGGAACCCCACAAAGTAAATATTGCTGCAGAAAATACAACATTTCAGCGCCATCGAGGCTCCAGCGCGCTAAATTGTTGCATTTCGTGCAGGATTTCCGATTTTTCCGGGTAAATGTCTTTGGATTGTTGTATTTTATGCAGGATTTCTTGAGCCGGGCGCTATAACGGGGCGTTGAGCTTAGGAGGCTTTGGGGTTCAGGGGTTCGGGGGGTTCGGGGGGTTCGGGGGTCCAGGCGTTAACGATAATGCTCCAGGCCAGCCGCAGCAAAAAACTGCTCCGGACGATCACGGTTCGCTTGCCGTAATCGTAATCGCCCGCGCAGCCGTCCGTTATTTGTTGAGATGGGCTACTCTGTGCTTCTGTGCACTCTGCTGCTTCTTGCCGCCATAGAACTCCTGAACAATGTAGAGCGGACGTCCCTTAGACTCATCGTAAATCCGGCCGACATACTCGCCCAGCACGCCCAGCATGATCAGCACAAATCCGTTGAAGGTTAGCGTAATCCCGATCATCGACGCCCAGCCCTTAACGGCCTCGTCCGTAAAGAGCGCCAGGTAGAGCACATACATAAGGTACAGAAAGCCGGATGCGGACAGCAGTGCTCCCAGATAGCCCGCCAGCTTCAGCGGTTTGTAGGAGAAGGAGGTGATACCGTCCAGTGACAGCTTAATCATGCGTTTCAGCGGATATTTGGTTTCGCCCGCCAGGCGTTCATCACGCTCATATTCAAGCGCCTTCTGGCGGAAGCCCACCCAGCTTACCAGTCCGCGGACGAAACGGTTTTTCTCCGGCAGACGTTTCAGCTCATCGCATACCTTGCGGTCAATCAGCCGGAAATCACCGGTATCAACCGGGATAGAGATATCTGTCGAATAGCGGAGTATCCGGTAAAAGAGGGCTGCCGTCCATTTTTTGAACAGGGACTCCCCGTTTCGTTTGATACGCTTGGCGTAGACGACCTCGTAGCCTTTTTTCCACTCGGCAATCATATCCAGAATCAGTTCCGGAGGGTCCTGCAGATCCGCATCGATAATAACCACGGCATCTCCAAGCGCATAATCCATCCCTGCTGTAATAGCAATCTGATGGCCGAAATTACGGGACAGGTCAATCAGCTTCACACTTTCATCCCAGTAGCTGTACTCCTCGATCATCTGCGCACAGTTGTCCGTACTGCCGTCATTGACGAAGAGCAGCTCATAGGACTCCCCTGTTGCTCCCATTACTTTCTTGATCCGCCGGTACGTCTCCTGAATCACTTCCTCTTCATTGAACATCGGTATAATTATGGAATAGCGCACTTGGGTGCTCATGGGCAGCTCCTCCTCAAATGATGTAGTTACTTAGTTAAGCGTGACCTCGTATAGTGTTCCGCCAGCGCCCCCTGATGTTCCCTGCCAGTCTGCGGACGGAATCTCCGTCCCGTTCTCAGTGATCCAGGATGTAATTTCCGAGCTGCCGCCTCCGCGCCCGCCGCCCATACCGCCGCTGCTGACCAGGAAGTATTTCACCTGGCCGCTCTCTACGAGCGCCTTCAAAGTCTCTGTGGTATAGGGAACGTCTGATGCGTTGAATCCGTTAAGGATAACCACCGATTCGCCCTCGTCGATAATATAAGCACCTGCCGTTCCATAATCCATAGCTGCGAACAGGTATTTCTCGCCGGTATTGTTTTCTTTAAGATAGGCCAGCAGATTCTCATTAACTCCTGTAGCACTATTCCTGCCGCCCATGCCGCCAGCACTGCTGCTGTCCGGGCCCGCTGCCGGAGTCATGCTGTTATTGCCGTACGTTATCGGTGTAAAAGCCCAGTAGAGCGGACCAATCAGCAGAACGAGAAGTCCTGTTACAGCAGCGGCATGCAATAAGGATTGCTTATTTGCGCTGACTTTCAGCAGCCGCAGGATGAGCAGCACTACGGAAGCTGCAACACCCGCTGCCAGGACAACAATGGACCAGCCGCTGCCGATGGTATCGTCATACGGATGGATAATATATACCTCGAGCACCGTTGTTGCGAGTACCGCTGCCGGAAGCAGCCAGGACAGCCAGACCGCACGTTCCTTGTAATAGCTCCAGAGCTGTGACCACCCTGCACCTGCCAGCGCCGCAACCGGCGGAGCCATCATGATCAGATAATACTGGTGGAAGAAGCCGGCGATGCTGAAGAAGCCCATGACCGGCACCAGCCAGGCAAGCCAGAACAAGGCCTCCTTATGCTTCCGGGTGAAGTTCTTCCGGCGCAGGCTGGCAAAAATCCCGATGCAGCCGAATAACACGAACGGCAGCAGCCAGCTGGCTTGGCCGGATAACTCGGACTGGAACAGCCGCAGCGGGCCGGCGGTACCGGTATTAAACATCCCGCCAGCGCCACCCCCGCCGCTCATTCCGCCCCGTCCGCCTTGGCCGCCGTCCCCGCCGCCCCAATCACCCGACTGACGTCCGCCTCCGCCCGTTCTGCCTCCTCCATCCTGCCCCTGCATTCCGTCAGCCTGACCAGGAGCCGTTCCCCGGCCTCCGCCGTCTGCAGCCCCGGCTGTTCCGCCACCGCTGCCGCCGCCCTGATCATCGCCGCTTATCCCCGTAGGCAAGTCTTGTCCCTGCTGATTTCCGCTGAACGATCCGCCGTCTCCATTCAACGCCGGCATTTCACCGCCAAACTCCGGCATCTGCCCGTTCATTGCGGGCATTCCGCCGCCGCCAAAACCGCCGCCGCTTCCGCTGCCGCCCGTACTGCGGTCACCGGTTAAACGGGAGACCCCGTTATAGCCAAAAGCCAGATTAAGTACAGAGTTGGTGCCGCTGCTTCCGATATAAGGACGTTTGTCCGCCGGTATGGAATCAACAATTACCGCCCATGAGAGCGAAACCGCCAGCAGTACTGCGGTGCAGGCGGCCAGAATCCCGGTTTTCTTCTTCCAGTTGACCTTGGCCGCCAGAATATAGAAGAGATAGAATGCCGGAACAACCATATAGGCCTGCAGCATCTTCTCATTGAAGGCTACACCAATCAGCCCGAATGCAGCCAGTAAGCTGCCCATCCGGCCGGTTCTGATGCCCCTGAACAGAAACCATGCCGCCAGCAGCAAAGTAAATACCAGCAGCGCATCAATATTGTTCGTGCGGCTCACTGCAGCTGCTACCGGTGTAGCCGCCATAGCCAGGGCAGCGAGCCGTGCAGCGGCTTTTCCAAAATTAGGCTTCACCAGCAGATAGACGATTAAGACCGACCCTACACCGCCCAGTGCCTGCGGCAGAATGACACTCCAGCCATGCAGGCCAAAGATCAGCGCACTTAGGGTCTGCAGCCAGAACGTTACCGGCGGCTTATCGACAGTTACGGATCCGGCAGAGTCAAGTGAGGCGAAGAAGAAGTTATGGAAACTCTGCAGCATGCTCCCTACTGCCGTAGTGTAGTACGTATTGACATATTGATCATTCCAGATTCCATAGCCGTACAGAACTGCCGCCAGCAGCAGAATACCCAGCAAGACGACGTCGGAACCCAGCCTTTTTAACCATTTCATAGATTCACCCGCTCCAATCCGTTCTTCTTGACATCCGGTAAGACGCCTTGTTGACCGGCCTTGTCTTTGTATAGGTGTATTATTGCATCCTTACCTTAACTCATAATGAATACTGGCTGAATGTTTGCTGAAACGGTACTGTATAAAGGGGAACGGCAAACACCCCCGCTTAGCCGTCCATGCTGCCTGAGCAGCACTCTAGAGAACGGATGCGGGGGTATACATAAAGCACACAGGGCAATATTCTTAAGCTAATCTTACCTACGGCTTGCGGGCCAGCGCCGTCACCTTACCGAGGGTATTCCAGTTGCGTGCGGTGAGATTCGTGCCCAGCAGCTTGTCAAACTGCACTTTGAACAGCGGCGATTCGCTTACACTCACCTCATAGTAAGTGTACATTTCTTTGCCGATAACCCGTACCTGATCCGCCCCATCCTCATAGGGACGAACCTTCTCCAGCGCTTCAGCCGAAGGCTCGTCAGCCAGAAATGAGACATACAGGCGTTTGAATTCCTCCGGCTCTGTCAGCGGGAACGGATTGCCGGCAATGACCGCTTCCAGCTCCTCCACGGAACGGAGGATCACAGAGACCTCGAAGCCGAAGGTCTCCCGGATACGCTGGCTGATCACTTCGGCAAGCCCTGCGCCGGAAGCCTCTTCACTCTCAAATACCACGTTGCCGCTCTGGATATACGTCCGTACATTCGCATACTGAAGCTCCCCGAACATCGCCTTAAGCTCCTGCATTTTGATCAACTTGTTGCCGCCGACATTAATTCCGCGCAGCAGTGCGATGTATGTATTCATAAGCTCACCTGCTTTCTCTATGAATGGTTATCGGGCTGAAGGCAGTGATCTCAAGCGCTTGCGGATTTCGCGGACCAGCTGCTCCTTCTCTGATACCGGAAGCCACTCCACCAGCCGTGCAGCCGCGACCGGCAGTATCCAAGCTTCAATATCTGCCCGGGATACCCCTGATAGTCTCATATATTCACGAGTATATTGACTCGTCATCCGCTTTCTGGCGAAGCCTAAGAACACTTTGGTGAACAGGGAGGCATGTTTGGGCATGGCTCCTATACTGAACATGACTATGGACCGTGCAGCATCTGCTGCAGGATCTCCTGAACCGGCAGTCATCCAGTCGATAACCCACAGCTGTCCGTCCATCAGCACATTGTCCGGATGGAAATCACCATGACATAGCTTATTCCCGCCTGGAAGCAGCTCCAGCTGAGATAGAATAGGTGCCTTCTCTTCCATATTAAGCATGGGGGCGGCAATAACATTCTGCTTCAGCCGTTTTTTCTGTTCTCCGGCTTCACCCGGGCCTGCAAGCTGATGGAGGCTGTATTGCAGAGCCGCCATCTGCTTGGCGTAGCTGGCAATTAGCCACGGCTTGGCACCCATCAGCTTCAGCAGCGGGGAGCCATGAATCTGCTGAAACACAATGCCCTTTCTGCCTTCTTCCGCAGCAAGCTCAACCGGCCGCGGGGTACGCACTCCCTGTTCATAGGCATAGGTACTGATGTGGTATTCCCAGTCCACATGATGCTCCGGCACCTCATTCAGATAGAGCTTAAGAATCGTTCCTTCGCCATACTCCATAACTTCCGCAGTCCGGCCTTTACCGATTACTTTCCCCAACATACTGTGCTTCCTTTCCTCTAATCCAGAATGATACGGGTATAATGCTCAACTACAGGGAATGGGCTGTAATAATGATGCAGCAGCGCTTTCCACTTCTGATACTGGGCGGATTCTCTGAACCCCACCGTATGATCCTCCAGGCTGCGCCATCTGACAATCAGCAGATATTTATGGTCGTCCTCCATACAGTGCTGCAGCTCATGCCCCAAATAACCGTCAATCGAGGCAATCAGCGGGGATGCCTCCCTGAAGCTCTGCTCAAACTGCCGGGTCAATCCCGGCTTTACCTGCAGCATTGCCGCTTCTGTAATCATGCTCTCATCTCCCTCTTAAAGTGAATCCCTGTAAAATTCATGATAGAAATTAATAATGACCAGCAGCACGGCCAGTGACTCGTTGACACTGCCTACCTCCAAAGAATGGTTGGCATCATCAATCCTGTACACCCGCACCTGCTTCAGGCCGCTGAGCTCGGCAGAATGCTGCTCCGTGAACAGCGGATCACTCCCGCCGTAAATAATGCTGCCCCGGCTCTGCTTAATGTACGGGATACTTTCAGCAACAGGGGTGAGGAACAGATGGGAAACCTTCTCTCCCATTCCTGTCTCTGAAGCTACCTTGCCGGCGATCACTGTCCCCATGCTTTTGCTGATGAACAGCAGCTGCTCATACTCCGGAAGCGAAGCAAGCGCCACCTTGCATTCCTCTGCGACAATATCAATTTCTTCACGTTTGAAGGGCGCCCGTGCACTTTGGTATCCATATTCCAGCAGCAGCAGATCACAGCCGTATTCCCGGGCCAGCTTGCCCGCATACTCCAGCAACGGACGCTCGGCGGAATAATTCTGCCCCGGAAACACCACGGCCAGCGACTTGGAGCCTTGTGCCACATACTTATGTCTGACTTCCCTGCCCCAATGTGAGGACATTACGATGCTGGATACACTCATCTATTCTCACGCCTTTCGTTATCCTCTTCTACAACATGATTCTCTGCCTATCATTATAGCCAACTTCCGCGCAGGTTGAAAATAAATAGCCCCGCAACGCGGGGCTGTGGAGGGATGGCATAGCTCATATGGATTTGCTGCTCTTTCTGCGGGAGAGAACCTCTGCTGCAATCCACAACATAACTGGAATAACCACCTGGAACGGGAGGGCATACACTTTGTAGATGTGATAAGCAAAATACTGCATTTCCATAATATCCTTATAGATGAAATCGGATAGATACACCATGATGAGCCCCATCTGGAGTACAACCGACCGGTAGCTCTTCAGCTTGAATACCTTGCTTACTCCATTACAGGTTACATACAGGCAGAGGCTGACTTTTATGAATAGCGCCGTGACAAATACGATGGCCGCCGAACCTTCAATGCGGGTCAGGAAATCACCAATGTTAATCCTGCTGACTGCCACATACGACGGAAAATACAGGCTTGAAAGGATATCAGGCCCCAGCACCAGCAAATTGCGCAGCGTAACAAAGATAATGATGATCCCGGCAATCAGCGAACCGCTTACCAGCACCCGTGTGGCAGAGCCTTTGGCCGGAAGCACATTGAAGGCGCCCAGGAAGATCACAATTTCGGCAAAGGGAAACGTGAATGAGCCTGCTGTATCTGCAAATACAGGACCCCACCCACTATCCAGCAGCGGCTTCATATGATGGTATTCGAACTTAGGAACAGAGAGCAGTTGTATGAGGACAATGACAATGAACGAGAATAGCAGCAGAAATTTGGCGCTTCTGCCGAGCACCTCCATCCCCGCATTCACAACCCAGATGCAGAGCAGTCCGATCATAAGCATCGGGGCAATCATTGGCGTGGAGGTTAAGGCCACCGTCTTGCTGAACTCCCCGAAATTACGCAGCACCAGCGCTCCCAGGTGAAGAGCATACCATATATACAGGCAGGAAAGCACCCGCCCGAAGACTGCTCCGAAGACAGCGATCAGCATATCGTACAGATCCTTGCCCGGAAAAAGCACATGGAGTCTCGCATAGATCAGCATGAGTGGTACAGCCAGCGATATCGCAAAAATGATAGCAATCCAGCTGCTGTTGCCGGACTGCCCTGATGTGCCCATGAACAGTGAACTGCCGCTAATAAATAACACAGCTATGCTGATGGACTGACCCGCCGGAATAATCTCTTTGCTCATGCTGTCCTCCTCCTTCAGGAGCGTACTCTAGTATAGCCTCTTGATTAAATCTACAATCAGCGGGGACGGGCTGGGAATCTCCCAGTGCATCGACAGCGCGAAGGCCAGGGAGAAGGAGATCAGGTACAGCGTAGAACAGACATAGAAATCCCGCTTCATGCCCCGCTTCAGCAGTCCGTAGGGATCAAAGATGGCTACAAACACATAGATCATCACAATGTAAATGACCATAACTAATCCCCCAGCCTAATCGCGCGTGTTGTTTTGGCACTGCTCTGAATTTCGACTTTGGAGCTGACCGTCACATCCAGATCAGCGAATGCTTCGGGCCAGTGAGCCTTGACCTTAGCCCAAATCTTGGGCTGATTCTCATGAACATTCTCGCCAAAGGCAAAAATATCGGCATCGTACTCCTGCTGGACTTTATGGATTACGGCAAGAATATCTGCCTCCATACGCTCACTAGCCCTTTTCTCAATATCCTGAATGGTTTCCCCTTTCATGAAGCCCTCAACTGTCATGACTTCATCCAGTCCGGTTTGGGTCATAGTTTCGATCTGCATCTGCAGCCTGCCGCCGGCCATCCTGGGCTTCAGTTTCGTTTGATTCGAGATAATCTCCAAGGAGTAGGACGGCGTTCCATGTTTATCCTCAATATCCAGCACACCGCCTGTTATTAAGTTTTTGACAAATAACATACTCTTCGTCTCATCTCCGTCCAGCTTACCCACCATTCTGTCCTCTACAAATACAGCGGTACCTTCCACACGTTCATTCTTCTGACCGTTTTTCACATGGATATTAACTATCGGCGCTACCGCATTATTCCCAAGGGTCTCCAGCTTGTCGATGAAATCCCAGATTTCCACAGTGGGTGCACTGCTGATATACTTCTCATCCCGCATCATCTGGGCTAATTCAAACGACATAATCGCTTGCGTCGTGCTATTCAGATTAAGAACCTCGCGGGCCGTCTTCTCTCCGGAGACGAAAATAAACACATCCGATCTTGTCTCCGTATCTCTGCTGTACCAGTCAATCGCTTTGATGAGCCCCTCTCTGGCAACCTCCTCACTGACAATAATGGCTTTGGCATGGCTCCAGAACAGCTTTTTGCCGGTTATGGAGATGATATTGCGGACGATCTCAAACATCGTATCCCCACTGAGACTGATCATCTTGAACCCCGCCTGCGTTTTATCCAGACCTCCGTTGGTATCCACCAGCTCCACAGTGAGGAGCAGCTTGCCGTCCGCCTTGTTCTTGTCGATCGCTACTCCTGCTACGATGGACATATCATCCACCTCCGTATAATTCCAGCACCCGGAAATGCTGAACAGCAGCAGCACAGAGACTAGCACGGACAGGACTCTGCGCAAGGTCCTCATGGCCGCTTCGCCCGCTTATTAGACGGCTTCCGCTTCATATTGCGCGCCCCGATCATCGCAGGCCGCAGATACATATCCCACCAGGGCGCACGGATTGCCGTGTCCTTAATATCCTGCGGCCGGATCGAGCCTACTCCGAGCATATAGGAGACTCCGAAGGAGCGCAGGCTCATCAGATGAATCACCAGACCCAGCAGACCGAAGAAATATCCGTATATCCCCAGAAAAAAAGCGATAAACAGCAGGGCAAGCCTGACTATAATCAAAGGGCCTGTCAGCCTTGGATTCAGCAGGGTCGTTATTCCCGTCAGTCCTACCATGATAACCATTGGTGCACTGACAATCCGCGCATCTACTGCAGCCTGACCCAGCACCAGCGCCCCTACGATACTGACAGCCTGCCCTATTGAGGTCGGAATCCGCGCCCCCGCTTCACGCAGCACCTCGAAGATGGTCAGCATGAGCAGCGCCTCAACGATCGTAGGAAAGGGGACGGATTGCCTTGCGGTCGCAATGCTTAACAGCAGCAGCGTAGGAACCATTTCCTGCGCGTAGGTTACAAGTGCAACGTACCCGGCTGGAATACTAATTGACATGAAAGCTCCCAGCACTCTGAGCAGACGGTTGAAGGAAGCGAAATAATAATTGATATAGTAATCCTCACTGGCCTGGAAGTTCTCCACGAAGACATACGGCAGCGTCAAGGCAAACGGGGTACCTTCAATGAGCACAGCGATTCTGCCCTCCATGATTTTGCTCACCAGAGCATCCGGCCGTTCGGTATTGCCGATCGTCTCGAATGGGGAATAGGGCTCATCGCGGATAAGCTCAGCCAAATACCCCGTATCCAGGATGGAATCAATCTCCACCCGCTCCAGCCGGCTGTAGAGCTCTTTAAGAATATCGGGTGAGGCCAGGCTCTCCATGTAGCAGATGCAGGTCTGTGTCTTCGTACGCGTCCCGATGTCAGTGAACACAAATTTCAGATCGGAGTTCTGTACCCTGCGCCGGATAAGGGTGAGATTGACAAACAATGACTCGGTGAACCCCTCTCTGGGTCCCCGCACCGCTTTTTCGGTTGTAGGCTCCTGTATGGCTCTGGTCTCCCAGCCTTGAGCATTGATATTAAGCGCTCCGGCGTAGCCGTCCATTAAGAATACTGTTTTCCCGCTGACTACAGCACCAACCAGTTCATCCAGCTTCGTAGACACCATAATGTCACTGATATTGATAACTTCCATGCGGATTTTTTCCATCAGCTCTGCAGGATTGCCGCTCTCTTCATCTGTGAATTCATAGGCCATGAACGGCTTGGTAATCCCATTCTGTATAAGATCACGGTCAATCATTCCATCCACGTAGATCAAGCCGCAGCGGATGGGCATGCTATGCTTATTCTCAATCACACGAATTCTCAGGGTCCCATCGTTACTGAAAATCTTCCGGAACAGAGCCAGCGTATCATCCAGCGAAGGACTTAACGGCTGGGAAGATGATATTTTGCCGTCAGCTTCACTGTTTATTGCAGCATCCTCGCTCTTCACAGCAGTCACTCCTGTCACATTTCTATTGCTCTGATTATCCCCCGTCTCTCTAACTCCTATTCGCCATAATTATGCTGTAGAGGAAGAACTCAGGCTTAGGCAGCGCACAGCAAATAGCCCCTGTCTGTATAGACAGGGACTTGGCCGGGCGGGACCGGGAGAAGGACTATCAGGCTATCGCGGTTGCTCCTATCCCGGCAGATGCTCTATGCGGCGCTTTATGTTATGGTTGTTCTAAGTACATACAGCGGATGATTCTGTTATAGACAAAGGAGCCTGTTCATGACGCCATTCACCAAAAGAGTGATCACCATTATTCAGTCCATTCCGGAAGGAGCTGTCATGACCTATGGCGGAATTGCCCGCGCGGCCGGAAGTCCCCGGGGAGCCAGGCAGGTGGTGCGTATTCTGCATTCTATGAGCAGGAAGTACAAGCTGCCATGGCATAGGGTCATCAATTCCAAAGGCATGATCTCGCTCACCGAAGACGAATCCGGCTCACTACAGCAGCTGTACCTGCTGGGTGAAGGGATTATTTTTGACGAGCGGGGTGTGATTGATCTTGAACGTTATCAGTACGATCCGGGACCCGCGCTAGAGCTGGAACTGGAGCCGGAGCAGGATTTCAACCCTGACCCTGAAGATCATCTTCTGCCGCCCTTCGAATAAGCTTTGCCGCTCCCGCTGGCAAGTCCGTTCAGCAGACAATAGAGCGTGGCATAAATCACCAGCAGCACAAAGGCTACGAATAAGCTGAAGAATACGGACTGCCGGTTCAGACTGTCCTTAACCAGCTGGTACAGCTGGTGGCGGTCTGTCAGCACATCCCAGCTGTTCAGGCGGTAGACTCTGCCCAGCAGAACGCCATAACCGCCCATTACGCAGGCAAAGAGCACGAAGATCCAGGACAGCACCCCATTGGTCTTGCGGTAGATCACATGCTGGAACTGGTACAGGGAGAAGAATCCGGTCAGCCAGGCGCTCCAGGTGAATAAGAGCAGGGTGGTCAGATCGTACCAGTACCGGTTCTGGATCGTCCCGCCTACGATGTATTTGCTTTTGCGGATGGTTAAATGCACGAGGTCAGTCATAATATAAGGCGCATTCGGGAAAAAGAGCAGCCAGGCTATGCCAAGCGGCAGAATCAGCAGCCCCCCGATCTTCCGCTTATCCAGCTCATGCGCGGCCATGGAGAAGAAGAACGGCACCCAGGCCAGAAACAGATTCCAGAGCAGAAAGGCATAGAACGTATCGGTCTGCAGCGAGACTACGCGATATACGGCAAGTGTTGCCGCCGTCATTCCAGCCAGAAGTATAAATACCTTCGAATAATTAAGTTCCTTCATGAGGGAATACTCTCCTTACCTTGATATAGTCCAGTTATGTACACTCCGGCAAAATCCGGTTCGTTCTCTCTAATTGTACAAATATGGAACCGCTTAGTCCAATATTGTATGCGGCAGCTATAAAAACAGCCCGGACGCGTGAATGTCCGGGCTGGAGCTGTTGCTATTAATGTAAATCTGGAACAGCAGGACCGGGATTCCGGTCTCTATACCCCGCCGCTCAGCTTCCTGGCGACAGCCGGAGTGCGCCCTTTGAAGGCTGCGCTGCGCGGGTAAGCCTCATCAAGCCCTGAGAATGCGCTGCATTCTCTGAAGGCAGCATGCTTGCAGCCCAGGCACCGGCTGTAGTCAATGCTTCCCAGCGCTTCATTGATCGCTTCCCCTGTATGATCATAGAACTGGGCAGCCCCGATTCTGTCATACAGACCTGTCTTCTTCAGCAGATCCAGCGGCTGGCTCTGGATACCGGAGATCATCAGTCTTCCGCCATCCGCGTGCAGCTGCTTCACCAGGCCAGCCAGATTGGCTTCACCGGTGGTGTCCATTAGCGGCACCTTCCCCATGCGAAGCAGAATGACCTTCGGCTGATCCGGCCCCAGTCCCGGCATGGTACTGTCGAAACGGTAGGCGGCCCCGAAGAACAGCGGTCCTTCGACATTATAGATTCCGATCTGCGGACAATCGTGGCTATCCGTCACCATATGTGCCTCAACCTTCACGGAGGAAGGGTCAGGCAGCACTTTGGAGACCATGTGTACTTCTCCCATACGCTTCACGAAGAGTATCACCGCGAGCACCAGCCCCACCTCTACCGCCAGCGTCAGATCCGCAAACACAGTCAGCAGGAAGGTAATGAACAGCACCAGTGAATCGCCCGTCTTCAGCTTAAGCAGGTGAAGGAATTCCTTGCGTTCACTCATGTTCCAGGCCACGACCATCAGGATCGGGGCCATCGCGGCCAGCGGAATGCTGGAGGCATAGGGTGCGAATAACAGCAGGATCAGAAACACAACAACGCCGTGAATGATACCGGAGAGCGGCGAAGCCGCACCGCTGCGGATATTGGTAGCGGTTCTGGCGATCGCCCCGGTCGCTGGTATCCCGCCGAACAACGGCGCAGCAATGTTGGCGATCCCCTGGCCGACCAGCTCGCGGTTGCTGTCATGGCGGCTGCCTGACATGCCATCGGCGACTACTGCGGACAGCAGCGACTCAATGGCGCCCAGCATCGCAATGATGAAGGCCGGGCGGATAAGCAGCCTGATCTTCTCCCAGGTAATGACTGGGAAATGAAAGCTCGGCAGTGTATTCGGGATATCCCCGTAAGCTGAACCGATGGTAGTCACCTTGCCGCTGAAGAATAAGGCAGCAATGACCGTAGCGCAGAGCAGCCCGATCAGTGAACCGGGCACCTTCGGCGCGAAGCGCATCCCCAGCACTACGACAGCCAGACAAATCGCCGCAGTCAGAATACTGTACAGATTGATTGTCGAGATATGGGCGCCGATCTCTTTCATATTGTCCAGAAAGCTTTCATGCCGCTCCATATCCCTTAGTCCGAGAAAGTTGGCGATCTGCCCGCTGAAGATAATAACGGCAATTCCTGCCGTGAACCCGATTGTCACCGGCTTCGGAATGAACTTGATCAGCACCCCGAGCCGCAGAACGCCCATCACCACGAGAATGACCCCGGCCATCATTCCGGCAATCAGCAGATTCTCGTACCCGTACTGCATGGCAATCGCGAATAAAATAGGAATAAACGCACCCGTAGGCCCGCCAATCTGAAACTTTGTCCCGCCGAATAAGGAAATGAGAATACCGGCTACTATGGTCGTGTAAATTCCGTACTCCGGTTTCACACCGGAGGCAATAGCAAATGCCATCCCCAAGGGGATGGCAATCACGCCGACGATCGTCCCTGAAATGATATCCTTGCGCAGAGAAGCAATATTGTAGCCTTTAAAACGGCCCCACCCTGTCATCATTTAACCTTCTTTTCTTTGAATATCTGATTATTTGAATATAAGACTCACATTACTCCTGCCTGCCGTTCTTGTCAACGGGGTAATCCGCCCCCCGGGAAGCCGGGGTCATTCGCTGCGGATGCCTTCAAGCAGGGAGATGGTGTTCACAAGGTGATTGTCGAATATTTGTTTGGCTACAGCCAGAAGGTCTTTGATCAGAGGATCACGGAGGGCATAAATTACGGTGGTTCCTTCTTTGACACTGGCCACTACGTTCTTGGCACGGAGTACGGCCAGCTGCTGGGATACGGCAGAGCCCTCCGAGCCGAGGATCGCCTGCAGCTCATTCACATTCTTCTCGCCTTCGCTGAGCAGCTCCAGAATGCGGATCCGCATCGGATGAGCCAGCGCCTTGAAGAATTCCGTCTTAAATTGTTGAATATCGCTGTTCATGGGACTTCTGCTCCTCTTGCTATACTTTCTAATGTATATTATCTTAGCTCATTTAGCCGAAGGTGGCTACGCCGGAGCAGGAAATAGTTAGTCCGGCATACGCCCCGCAGGCTCAAGGATTGACAGGGTACAGCTTGATCTCCCCGGTCCTGATCTCCACGAATCCGCCCAGCGCCATTGGTTCACCCAGACACTCGAACATGATTACATCGCGGCCAAGCCGCAGATAACCGGTTCCGTCTTCCTCTATATTCTCCAGAATACCCGTCAATATGACAACATTCCCGTCCATACGTATCTCACAACGTCCTCCGTGCGCCGGCACAATATCCACCCAGCGCATGAACAGCGGGGGCAGCTCAAATTCAGCCCCGCAGGTCTCCCCGGCAGCCACAGCGGCACCGCACCAGGTTCCTCTGCCCTCGCCGAATTCGGATGCGAAGAGTACCTCATTCTTCTTCAGGCTTGTCCCAAGTATGTTTATGTTCATCCTCATTAGCTCCATCTTCATATGTTATACCGCTCATTATACATGACATGGGGCCAGCAGACATATCAGGTGTAATTCTGCGTCGCCTTGTTCAGATACGTGCTGGGATGCAGCCAGGGATGTTTGAAGAATTCGTGCTTGTCGCTGATTTTACGGGACACCCCAAGATCATAATCAATCATCCGTTTCACCTTGTCTGCGAACGGCTCGCTCTTAACCAGCATTCCCATTTCGAAATCATGGCAGGCACTTCGTTCGTTGATATTATACGAGCCGTGGAATACAGCCCGCGCTCTGTGGTCATAAGTGATTTTCCAGTGGGAGAAGCGTTCTGTAGAGCTGTAGTCATAGAAGGACACCCCATTGCAGAAAGGAATGTACATATTGCTGCGCACCGCTGCCTTGTTCGTAGGATGATCATTGACCTCAAGCGGATTGCATATCGAGATATGGCAGGAACACTCCGGTCCAACTTCACCGAGCCGGTCCCAGAAAGCCTTGTCGATCAGATAAGGATTCACAATTATAGTCTCTTCGGCGGCATACGTAAGCAAATCCAGATAATACTGCTGAATCAAGTTCACCGGATTTCCGGGAAAACTTAGAAAGAGCGTACATTCTTCCCCGCCGAATTCATAGTTTCCCGCAGGGTGGTAGAACGGGTCTTCCACCTCAAAGTGATCTCCTCCAAGCAGAAGCCATCTGGCGTGAAAAGCCTCATTCAGCGGCCGGGCAGCCTCCCCTTGAATCCGGAAGCAGCCGTCATGCCACTCCTCTTCCCTGGAGGGAATCCCAAGCGGGCGACCGTCAATCTGTTCAGTTGCCGATTCCCGGATAGGCGTCGCAAAGGTATACTGGTCACCGATATTGAGACTTCCTATAATGGACGTTGTTCCGTCAATGACCATAAATTTACGGTGGTCGATCACATTCAGCCCGGTAATTTTGACATCCTCCTGCACCTTGTCCTGCAGAAAGAGGATACTCTCAGGGACGCCCTGAGACTTCAGTTCCTCACGCTTCACTGCCCATTCCGCAGCAGCGTAGCAGGAATGAAATGTATCTTTCAGCCGGGCTCCAGCCTGCTCAAGGACTGCTGCAAGCTCGGAGAATCTTCCTACTTCAAGATTGCTTCCGTATCCCAAGGCGGTGACGGTGTAATTCACCAGCATCCGGACCTCTACTCCCCGCTGAAGCGCATGAAGCAGCTCCGAGGCGATCAGCTTTCCCGAATGGTCATTGAAGAACAGCATCACGGACAGATGGATATAACGCTGTGCATTGCGGATCTCTTCCAGCAGCATCTCCAGGCACTGCGGCCCGTTCACATATGGATCGACCTTGTTATGCCTTGTAGTCTGCGGCGCCAGCGCTCTAAGCTTGCCGGAATCCAGGCCGGACACGGCTGATGCGAGCTGCTCAAGCAGCTCCGGGCTGAATCCGGGAAGCTCCTCCAGCTGCCGGACATCGGTGATCACACCCCCATGCTGTGCCTGCCGGTAAGCACGGACAGCAGCGCTGTCCAGAATAGGCTCAATAATAGAATCGGCGGCGTCCGTGTTCTTAGTAATAGTTGTTAAAGAGCCGCCGGATATCCGGTAATTCACGTAGTCCGCGAGATCCTGCCGAAGCCGTTCATCCCACTGCGCTGCAGGTAATTGCGGCAGTTGCTTGTTCCTATGTATATTTCCCATTCGATCCCCTCATCCCTTTCATTCCCCACTCTCTTCAGGTCCCGCCTGCGCGTTACAGCTCGTGTAAGGGTAAGCTTAGATACCCGGCACGCCTGTTTTATAAACGTTCCGCTTCTTAGCATTATTTTCTTCCGCCTCCCGCTGCGGGATGCCAAAGGGGAAACCCCGGCAGCCGTTAAGACTGCCGGGGTTTCCCCTTAGTGAGCGTGTATATTAGCTAGCTTAATAGGAGAGCTACAGAACTATACCCCGGAGGGCTGAAAAAGCTTCAGCGCGGCAATCCGCTCTACCGCTTCCGCAAGCCGGGCCTCCTCACTGACCAGCCCCACCCGCACATATCCTTCGCCATAGGCGCCGAAGCCGATGCCTGGCGCTACCACCACATGAGCTTCATCAAGCAGCAGGTCAGCGAAGCTCTGCGAGGTATAGCCTGCAGGAACCGGGAGCCAGGCGAAGAAGGAGCCGCGGGGGGCTTCCACTTCCCAGCCGATGCTGCGCAGACCCTGAATCAGGACATTACGCCGCGCTTCATAGCGGGCCACATTCGCCTGTACCGGAGCCTGCGGGCCAAGCAATGCCGTTCTGGCTGCCTCCTGCACCGCGCCGAACAGGCTGACATACATATGATCCTGCAGCAGGTTAAGGCTCTCGATCACGCTGGCATTCCCTACGGCGAACGCGACGCGCCAGCCGGCCATATTGTAGGTTTTGGACAAGGTGTAGATTTCGATGCCATTCTCCTTCGCACCCGAAGTCTGGAGATAGCTCAGCGGCCTCTGCCCTTCATAACCAATGGCGGCGTAGGCAAAATCATGCACCACACAAATGTTGTGATCCGATGCGAACTGCACCGTTTCCCTGAAGAAATCCGCGGTCGCCACAGCTCCCGTAGGATTATTCGGATAGTTCAGGAACATCAGCTTCGCCTTCGCTGCGGCCTCCGGGCTGATGCTGCCATAATCGGGCAAAAACCCCTGTTCCGCCGTCAGCGGCATCATCTCCATAACAGCCCGTGCCAGCTCAATCCCCGACCAATAGTCCGGATAACCGGGATCAGGCACCAGCGCCGTATCCCCTGGATTGAGCAGACACTGCACCACCTCAACCAGACCGGTCTTGCCGCCGAACAGAATGGCGACCTCGCGTTCCGGTTCAAGCTCTACTCCATATTCCCGCAGGTAGAACTCGGCCACGGCTTCCTTGAGGTAGACATGGCCGCGAAACGGCGGATATTTATGATTCAGAGGGTTCACTGCGGCCAGCTGGAGGGACTCCACGATATGGGCCGGTGTAGGCATGTCCGGATTGCCTTGCCCCAGATTGATTACGTCATGCCCTTCGGCAGCAACGGCTCCGGCTCTGGCGACAAGCGCGGCGAAGAATTGCCTGGGCAGAGATTTCAGCATTTGTGAAGGTTCAAAACGATTCACGGGCATGCTCCCCTCTTCAAACCGGAATTATTTGCTCAATTCTTCAGCGTTATACAGCTTAACATCCAGCGGTGCAGTCAGGAATTCTCCTGCTTTGGCAGCGAAGCCGGTGAAGTGCGGGCTTGTATTATGGGCGGCTACAGCCGCCTGGTCACGCCAGATTTCGACCATGATGTAGGTATTTCCGTCCGCTGTATGCTTATACAATTCATATGAGATGTTGCCTTCTTCTTCGTGGGTTGCGGCAACCAGGGTCTTCGCGACTTCAAGGAACTCCTGCTCACGTGCGGGATTTACCTGAAGCAATGCGTGGATAATAATCATTTAGTATTCCTCCTAAGTTTCTTGAATATTAACTCAATGGTCCAGGATTATCCAATATTTATTTCCACTGGGCAACAGTGTCAACCGGCAGACGGACGGATGCATAGCCTTCTTCAACCGCTTTGCCGATCGATATCAGCATGACCGGAATATAACGCTCTTTGTCCATATCAAACAATTCCGCAATCTGATCCTTCTCGAATCCGCCGATCGCGTTCGTGTCATAGCCATGGGCACGGGCTGCCAGCATCAATTGCATCGAGACCAGACCGGCATCAATCAATACCGTTTCTCTGTTCACGTCCGCAGGCAGCTTCGCGAAGTGGGCACCCAGAGAGGTCAGCTGTCTTTCTTTTACCTCAGCAGGCATCAGTCCGCGTTCTACTGCAGTCCCGTAGATTTCTTCAGCATAGTCGAAGTTGTTCAGATCACCGAATACGGCAATCATTGCTGCGGAGGTTTCTACCTGAAGCTGATTGAATTTGGCAATGGTGGCCAGCTTGGCTTTGGCTTCCTGGCTTTCGATGATAAGGAAACGCCAAGGCTGCATATTAACGGAGGAAGGGGCCAGAGTTGCTTCAGTAAGGATCTCTGTCATTTCCTCTTTGCTGATTTTGACGGAGGTATCGTATTTGCGGATTGAGCGGCGTCCTGTAATAATGCTTGTGAAATCGTTGTTTCTGGTTGTGTTCATGAATAATAAGCTCCTTTATGGTTTGATTATAGGTGACGGCTACAGTAAATTAATATTATATTGCAGCCGGGTAAGCATCTCTGCGAGTACGGTGCGTTCCTGTTCATTGAACCCGGTAAGCAGTTCGCTGATGAAGCGGGTCTTCTCTTCCCGGTAGGAATTAATATGATCCCGGCCGTGATCGGTCAGGGAGACGAGTGTGACCCTGTTATCGGCAGGATTATTCCGGCGGGCAATCATTCCGCTGTCTTCAAGTCCTCTCAAGTGGCGGGTGACCGCTGCGGCATCGATATCGAGTGTCTTTTGCAGCGAAATCTGGCTGATCTCGGAGACTCGAAACAATTCCTGGAGAAGGCGGAACCGGGTGGGTGTAATGCCCGCACAGCGCTCGAATTTCGGGCTGATTCCCTTATGCAGTGCCTGCAGCAGCTCAAAGATTGTATCTTCATCGGGCAGATGTTCTGTCAAAATTAACCCCCTTACGCAAATATATTGTGCAAAACCTTTTTGACAAACCTTACTTTACACCGGAATCGTTGACCCGTCAACTAATAAAATTAAAGAGGAGTTTGCCCGTATGAAAATAGCCCTCATTCAGCTCGATATAGCATTTGGCAATCCGGAGGTGAATTATGCTGCGGCAGAACGCAAAATTCGCGAAGCCGCCGCCGGCAACCCGGACTGCATAATCCTTCCCGAATTATGGACGACCGGCTACGATCTGACCCGGCTGGATGAGATCGCAGATCACGGGGGCCGCACTGCAGGGGCCCTGATTTCCGGTCTGGCCCGGGAATACGGGATTAATATCGTCGCCGGCTCCGTCGCCGTGAGGCAGGATACCGGAGTTACCAATAGCATGTTCGTCTTCGACCGTACCGGAGCACCCGCCGGGCAGTACAGCAAGCTGCATCTGTTCAAGCTGATGGATGAGCATCTCTACCTCCAGCCCGGGTCAGCCAAAGGACTGTTCAAGCTGGACGGCACCTTATGCGCCGGATTAATCTGCTATGACATCCGCTTCCCCGAATGGGTGCGGGTTCATATGGCGGAGGGCGCTGAAGTGCTGTTCATCAGCGCAGAGTGGCCGCTGCCCCGCTTATCCCACTGGCGGGCCCTGCTGATCAGCCGGGCGATTGAGAACCAGTGCTACGTGGTGGCCTGCAACCGCTCCGGTTCTGATCCGGCCAACATCTTTGGCGGCCATTCGATGATTATTGACCCTTGGGGAGAGATTGTGAGCGAGGCTTCCGGCAGCGAAGAGATTCTCAGCGGCGAGATTGACCTCGCCAGGGTGCGGGAAGTGCGCGGGCAGATTCCGGTCTTCTCCGACCGGCGTCCGGAGCTGTACAGGTAGGGGCGGGTAACACGCCCTCCCCCGGGATTCAGGGGCACTTCTGCCCCTCATTTCCGCCAAATGCCCGCTTCCCTCCAATTCAGGGGCACTTCTGCCCCTCATTTCCGCCAAATCCCCTCCCACTAACTAATTTAAAGGGATTTTTCCCTCTATCTACCTCCAAATGTCGTCCCACCACCAACTTAAAGGGATTTTTCCCTCTATCTACCTCCAAATGTCCTCCCACCGCCAACTTAAAGGGATTTTTCCCTCTATCTACCTCTAAATACCCTCCCACCAACCAACTTAAAGGAATTTTTCCCTCTATCTACCTCCAAATGTCCTCCCACCAACCAATTTAAAGGGATTTTTCCCTCTATCTACCTCCAAATGTCCTCCCACCAACCAATTTAAAGGGATTTTTCCCTCTATCTACCTCCAAATGTCCTCCCACCAACCAACTTAAAGGGATTTTTCCCTCTATCTACCTCCAAATCCCCTCCCACTAACTAATTTAAAGGGATTTTTCCCTCTATCTACCTCTAAATGTCCTCCCACCGCCAACTTAAAGGGATTTTTCCCTTTATCCACCTCCAAATGCCCTCCCACCACCAACTTAAAGGGATTTTTCCCTCTATCCACCTCCAAATGTCCTCCCACCAACCAATTTAAAGGGATTTTTCCCTCTATCTCCCCCAAACAGCAAAAAGCACAGGCGAATTTAGCTCGCCTGCACTCGTCTGCATTAACCTGCACCCTTCTCGTGTGCACCTGCCTGCACCCTTCTCGTAGGCACCTGCCTGCACTCTTCAATGACCGCCCGCTCTCCACGCTCTCCATGACTCCCGTTACATAGCACGCTTGCTTCAGCGCGCATACCTCTCCCGCAGCACACGCGCCGCCTCCAGTACACGCGGATCGCCGTACTGCAGGCTGAAGCCGGTCTCCTGCTGCAGGCGGTCCGCCGGCTTCAGCAGGGTGCCCCGGCGGGCAGCCGCCTGCCGGATGCCTGCCGTGAAGACTGCGGCCGAGTCAAGGCCGCCAAGCTCCCCGAGCGCGGCGATCGTATCCGGACGCACGCGGGGATAATCCAGCGATTCGTCCCCGTCCGCTGCCTCTGCATAGAAGCTGCGGATGAGTTCTCCGCGCGCAAGCCCGGAGCCGGACACGACAACAAACGCGTGGACGAAGTACGCGTTGCTCTGTCTCCGCTGGGCGATGCCGCAGAACTTGCGGCCGCCGATGGCCAGATCGAAGTCACCGGGGCAATACGACCCGGTGACTTCTTCGGCACGGATCAGCGCCGCCGCCTGCGGATGGCTCACAGCTACGGCTTCGGCAATCAGCGAAGCCAGCAGCCGGAAATCATCGTGAAAGTCCAGTTTGCCCGGACTTTTGGGCAGCAGCAGGGACACGTTCACGATCCCGGCATCCAGCGGCACTGCAGCGCCGCCTGAATGCCGGACCGCCGTGCGGATTCCCTGCTCCTCAAGCGCCTGCATCGCCGCCCCTGCACGGGGCAGCCTGCTGTCCCGCAGCCCCAGCGCCACACCGCCCGGGTGGCTCCAGAGGTGCAGTACCGGCGGAACCTGTCCGGCTCCGACATCCCGGCACAGCATTTCCTCGAAGGCAAACGGAATCAGCATATCCTGCCCGGATTCCGTTTCCTCCGCTTCCCCGCTCAAATGCGTGAAGAGCACCATCTCTTCAGGCAGCCTGCCCGCCACTCCATTTTCCAGCACATTATAAGGTTCACTTCTCATTCGGATTGCCTGCGAGTCCCACTGACTACCTCTTTCCCGGATACGGCAGGCCGGGCACCGCCCTGATCCCGCAAGTCACGCTGCGTATTCCGCTGTGTTGTAATTACACTTTCTTAATTAGTCCTATTGTAACCGATCTGCACACTGGCCGCGAAGCCTGGAGCCTATAAACTCTGTATTTGAAATGGCGGCTGGAACCCGTTATCCTTAGAGGATAAGAAGATAATCCCAGCCATAAGAATCGCGTTGAAGCTCATGCTATACACAACCCTTAGGAGTGATGCCGCATGACAACCGAACAACTGACAAAGGACAGGCAACTAAGCAAGGCCAGACAATGGGAGCAGGCAATGAACAAGCTGTATATCAACTTCCGGGACTACAGCCAAGATGTGCTGAAGGGCTTCGGAGATGAAGATATTCATCAGGCCAGAGTCAACAGCCGCAAGCTGCTGACGCTCCTGTCCATTCTTGATCCGGGCCATTCGGCTACGGAAGAGTTGTACAGCACATTCAAGCAGGCACAGAAGAAGCTCGGCAAGGTAAGGGACGCAGATGTACTGATCGCATCGTTCAAGGAACGGCGCAAGGCCGCCAAAGAGGCGGGCGATGTCAAAACCGCCGAACTGCTCACTGCAGTAATCAAACACCAGAAGGCCAAGCGGAAGATATTCCGCAAGAAGCTGGAGGATGCACTTCCCAAGCTGACCGGCAAGGCCCTAGACGCGCAGTGGACCCCTTTTATCGATACACAGCTGGAGCCGCTCGCCGCCAAAAAAGATGCCAATGTGGTCATGCGCGAGCTTGAAGTCGCTTTTGAGCAGAAGAAAAAAGCCTGCAAGACCCTGTTCAAGGGGCCTGAGGCTGAATCGAAGGAAGCCTTCGAAGCGCTTCATGAGCTGCGGATTGCCGCCAAGCATCTGCGCTATACCGCTAATGCGGCCGCTTTTGCGCTAAATCAGAAATTCCATGCCCACGAGGCCATCTACAAGGATATTCAGGAGCAGCTCGGGGTGATTAATGATAAGCGGGTATGGCTCGAAACACTGAATTCCATTGGACGTGAAGAGCTGGATGTCGGCAAAAAAACATGGGCGGTGTTCACCGAAAGTCTGCGCGCAGAGGTACTGGAGGCATTGCACCAGAATGAGGTTGTCCCTGTAGTTCCGGCAGCAGAGAGCACGAAATAGCGGCATTATATATATTTCCTGAAAATACAAAGGCAGGACGCTGCATGATATTCATGCGGCATCCTGCCTTAATTCTTGGTCTGCGAGTGCCAGAGAACGCTGCCTGGGAAGAATCGCGGGCCTGTGCTCCATCCACGATATCGGCGGCGAAGCGGCGTTCCCGCCCCTCCCCGTTATAATAACTTAAAGAGTACCGCGCACCGCTCCGGCAACTTTGTTCAATACACCCTGATAGACGGATTTCGGCCGCAGGCCGACCAGCTTCTCCACAGGTTGGCCTCCGCTGTATACGATCACTGTAGGCATGCTCATCACACCGGCTTCCGATGCAAGCTCCGGCAGTTCATCGCAGTCCACCTTAATCATACTCACGTCATCCCCGTATTCGGCATTCAGCTCTTCCAGAATCGGCAGCAGAGTTCTGCAGGGCGGACACCAGGAAGCACCGTAATCCACCAGCACGGTTCCGCCAGCCTTCAGCTGTTCACGCACAGCTCCGGCGTTATCAGCAATTATCATAGCCATCTCAAGCCCTCCTTCAACTCTCAAATGATTAACCTAAATTATATAAGCTGAATTAAGATACTAACTTAAAGCTTAGTCGTCACTACGGTGACTATTTGGACTTCCGGACGCTGTCGCTCCTACAGTTCCAAAATCCCCCTTCGATCTCTCTAGCTTCTAGTTTGTTTTCTTCTATTCATCTTATCGATCCGCCTTATTCCTCTTCATTCTTCTGCTCTTGCAGAATTGAAGCCATCCGGTCCTGCAGGTTCAGCTTGATCTGATTCAGCTCAACCAGCTGGCGTTCAATCTCTTCCAGCTTGCTGCGGTACAGCGGCATCACTTCCGCACAGAACGCCTCTTTATTCTTCAGAACACAGTTCAGGAATCCGGCAATCTCTTCTGTCGACAAGCCAAGATTCAAATACAGCTTAATCGTCTCCACCGTATCCACGGCAAGCGGAGAGTATTCACGGTACCCGTTGTCCTGGCGCAGCGGTTTGATCAGTCCCTGACGCTCATAATATCGCAATGAACGGACGCTTACGCCCGTAAGTGTGGCTAATTCACCTATTTTCATGGCATTCTCCCCGGGGTTCATGAGAAATGGTCTGCACTCAGTATAAACCCTGACACTAGTGTCAGGGTCAAGGTGTTTTTTTAAAAATATAAAAAAACCAGCCTAAGCATAACTTAAGCTGGTCTCCACATTATCTTACAGCAGTCCGGCTGCCCATAACCCGCCTCTGCGGATCATCCGGCGGAACGGCTCTACCGAGAAGGAAGGCAGATGATGGCCAGGCATCAGGTAGACTACCCGCCCTTGTCCGAATTCATGGCACCAGGCCGCCTGCCGCATCGCCCCTCCATGGGGATATTCTGCAAGAATGGTTGATTCGAAATATGGCAGCTGCTCAAAATAGTACGGCTCATCCTCAATCACAAAGTCATTGATGCCCTGCATAATCGGATGCTCCCGGCTGGGAATCGTCATATGAAGCGCGGTATAGTCCGGATGGTGGGTGAAATGGGCGCCCAGCATTACGCCAAGTTCCTGATTGCGCTGCAGGGAGATCCCGTTATGCACTACGAGCAGACCGCCGCCACCAGCCACATAAGACAGCAGTGCGCCGCTCTGCGCAGCGGATAATTTCTCATCCGAAAATTCAGTATAGGAGACCACCAGCTTGCAGTCCGACAATTGTTCCTTGTTCATCAGCCCGTAATCCTCAGTCGATACGACCTGAAGCTCCGGCTCCAGCAGCTGCTCGATCTCGCGGTCAACTCCCGTGAACGGATGATATTTAACCTCGGTATAGCTGCCAAACGCAAGTGCTTTGAAGGAAGTCATTTCGCATTCACACCTCTCTTGTTACAAAGTTAATCTATAATCTATGAGTCCATTATTTCATAAATTGCGCTGCTGTTACCAGGGCCAGAGATTGCCGTCCAGATCGATGTACACCGGTTCCTCGCCCAGATATTTCTTATGATCCTGTACGATATTCATGATCTTATACGCTGATTCCTCCGGAGGAATCGGCGCTTCCATATTCTTCTCTCCGCTCATATAAGACTGCAGCCAGCCGGGATGAAAGACCATCACCTGTCCGCCCAGCTTACGCAGATGATTGTGCATCAGCGAGGACTGCATATTCAGCGCCGCCTTCGACATGCAGTAGCCGTACATATTAATTCTTTTGTTCCGGCTGATACTGCCTGCCTCTGAGGAGATGTTAATAATTAGCCGCTGCTTGCCCTGCAGAAGCAATCCCATCAACGCGTTGCTCACCCGGAGCGCGCCGAGCGTATTCACATTATAGAGCTGCGCCATGGCCTCATCATCCATATCCACGAGCATTGTAGCATTGTCCGCCTGGTGGATAATACCGGCATTGTTGATAATAATATCGATATGTCCCGTACTGCCCGCAATACTCCGCGCTGCCTCTTTCACGCTCTCTGCGCTGCCGATATCAAGAGGGACCAGCATCAGCGTGTCCTGGTATTGCGCTTTCAAAGCCTCCAGTGCCTCCACTTCCGGTAAATACCGGCCGGCAAACACTGTGTATTTATTCTCCAGAAGAAAGCGTACCAGATAAAACCCGAGCCCGCGGTCGGCACCGGTTACAAAAGCGACCCTTTTCATGAATTGCACACCCCTCATACCTGCTTATTTATGCGCAGAGCGTTGCTGCATCACTCTCACATTAGCATGGCAATTGGCCTTTATCAACATCCTGCAAGGGAGGGGGATAAGCCTGCTGAACATTCTTTTGCTTTAATTTTGAACTATGTTACAATCAAGAATAATAGTTGTTAACAACACAATTGTTGACAAGATGCTTTCTAAATTCTATTCCAGGAAGGTGATCCTCTGATGTCTATTCAACAAATCCATACACTGGATGAACTGCAACAATACGTAGGGCAACCCGGCAAAAAATTGCTCTTCAAGCACAGCACCACCTGCCCGATCAGTGCCAAAGCAAATGAGGAGTTCCAGGCCTATACACAGAATTCCGACACGCCTGCCGCCATTGTACATGTTATCGAAGACCGTCCGGTCTCCAATCAGATTGCCGAGGATTTCGGGATTAAGCATGAGTCGCCGCAGATTTTCCTGCTGGAGGATGGTGAGGTCCGCTGGAACACTTCCCACTGGAAAATCACCCGCGGCGCCATCAAGGAAGCTGTGGAGCAATGAGCCAGAACGTAATCATCTATTCCACATCCGGCTGCAGCGACTGCAATCAGGTGAAGCAGCTGCTTGAGAGCAAGGGCATTCCCTTCGAAGTCAGAGATGTGATGACCAGTACCGTCTATCAGGAAGAAGTCGAGAAGCTGGGCTTCATGGGTGTTCCAGTCACCGTATCCGGAGACCGGGCTGTCAAGGGCTTCAATCTTCCAGAGCTTCAGGAGCTTATTGAGGCAGCTGTACAGTAAGGATTCAGTCAGTTATGCAAAATGGTGCCGCCCTCTTACAGGGCCGGCACCATTTTGTTGTTCAGATCTGTCAGGCCGGGAATGTAACCCCCGTCATAGCTTCACTCAGCTCCCACAGCCGCAGAGCGTTGCCCGGATCAATCGCCCAGTCCTGCACCCCAGGCTGGTGCGAATCCCCGGACTCCGCAACAGGAGCGATGTCGGCATCCTCGCAGTAGACGCCACCCTTGCCTTCGAGCTGCGGGCTCACCGCACACCAGACACTCGTCGCCGCTCCCTGCTGCACTGTCTTCATATGGCCTGTACGTTCAGCCGGAATAGGGTTCCCCGCCTCGTCCAGTGCCCCCATGCCGCGCAGTTCATCTTCCGACAAATGCCGGGCTAGATCGGTCAGGATGCTGCCGGGATGCAGCGAGAAGGCCCGGACGCCATGTTCCTGCCCGCGCTTATCCAGCTCCAGGGCGAACAGCACATTGGCGGTCTTCGACTGGCCGTAGGCTGTCCATTTCTCATAGGCCCGCCGCTCAAAGTTCACGTCTGCGAAATCAATACCGGCAATGCGGTGGCCGCGTGAGGATACGGAGACTACCCGTGCGCCTCCGGACTTCACAAGCGCCGGCCAGAGCCGGGCCGCCAGCTGGAAATGTCCCAGATGGTTGGTCGCGAACTGCGCTTCATACCCGCGGCTGTCGCGGGCCAGCGGCGAGGCCATAATGCCTGCGCTGTGAATGAGGATATCCAGCGGCCGGCCGGAGTCCAGGAACCGCTGCGCGAAGGCATCCACCGATGCCGGGTCCAGCAGGTCCAGTGCCTCCAGCTGGACTCCGGGGATGCCGGCAAGGGCGAGCCGGGCCTTCTCCGGTGTCCGTACGGGAACTATCACTGTAGCTCCGGCCGCAGCCAGGACACGTGTGGTCTCCAGACCCAGGCCGGAGTAGCCACCGGTCACGATCGCTATTTTACCGCTCAGATTATGGCCTTGGATTACTTGCTCCGCCGTAGTGTCAGGCCCAAACCCCGAAGGAATCGGGTGCTGCATAAACTTCGTATTACTCGCCTCATTGTTTGTCTCATTGTTCGACTCTTTACTCATCCCGCTTTTCAGCTCCGTATTCATCCCAATTTTCACACTTCGTTCCTCCTCTGTTCCATTTCCGCGATGAACCTGCCATCCTTAAGCTCCCGGAAGTTCTTCAGCTTGTATTGCATAAGCTCCAGTGCCGCCGTAAGTTCCGTGAGCTGCTCTTCAATCAACGTTTTATGCCCGTCCAGCACACTGTAGCATTCCTCGTAGTCCTCGTCCGCTGAAGCCCGGATATATTCTTGAATGGTGCGCAGCGGCATATGGGTTCTTTTGAGAATAGCAACGAAATGCACCCGGTCCAGCTCACGCCTGCTGTATGCCCGCTGGCCGTTCTCCTTGCGGCTTGCCGGGGGCAGGAGCTTGATTTTCTCATAATAGCGGATGGTATCCTGGCTGAGTCCTGTCCGCTCTGCTACCTCGGCAATCGTAAAAACAGGCTCCATTTGCTGCTGGCCTCCTTCTTAATCTAGCTTCTTAGTTTGGCTTTCAGTCTTGGTAATTTACTGACAGTCTGCCCTTACAGAATCAAATGATAATCCCTGGAGTATGGTCCAAGTCAAGCATTCGGGAAGCGGGAATTAGGCCCTCCCGGATGCATGGTTTGTGCGGCTAGAAAGGATACCCTTTTCGAAGAATCGAGCTCTAATTCAGGTGCAATTTGTAAACCGCCATAATTACTCTAATAACACATTCACGAATCTATTTGCCTGATGGATAACGCTTACTTCATCTTTAATCTCTCATTATTTCCCAATATCTCACTAATACGCCATTTCACAAAAATTCGATATCGACGGCATATCCGTCTAACGCATTAATATTTCCGGAGTTCCCTCACCGCTGCCTCCCAAAAATAAAAAACGGCGATTGAGTGAGATAAACGGATGATAATCGGCCACATATATGGTTTTAGTCTCCAATATTCCTCGCGAAGCAGCAATTTATTGCAAATCCGGCGCAGAAGCACTCTTTTCCATTTTTACAAAGACAATCCTGAAAGGGTATGATTCGTGTTGAAAGTTACCAGCAATAATGTGAATGCACGCTGAATTTCCGCCAAGCGGAAAACGGGGGAACCATCAGGCCGCAGGCCTACTTGGGGTGAATCCGAAGGAGACTTCAATTACGCAGTCTCAAAAGGTAGGGCGACTCTCACCGTCCGAATCCGACAGCTAACCTCGTAAGCGTAAAGAGAGAGATCCTTGATCCGCCACGATTTTGCCCCAGGCTTCTTACGCCTGTAACAAAACCGCAGCAGAGGTCCTCCTCTGTCTGCGGTTTTTTGCGCACTTATTCCGGCGGATCAGCATTTCGGCAAACCTATCAGCTACATATCCAAACTATAAATCGCCCACATTCAGGAAGGAACGTGTCCACATGCCAGACCCATTATCGTCCAATGCAGTTCCCGCTGCCGGATTCACCAGCTATATTGAGCAATATAGCGGAACCATCTATGCGCTAAGCTGTCTGCTGCTGGAGAAGGGCGCCCGCGCCGATCAAGCCGCAGTTGCCACATTCGCGGCACTCTATGAGCCGTGGCTGAAGGGCAGCATCCAATCGGACTTCTCCCTTGCCGCCTACAGGGAATGCATCCGGCAATGCTCGCTGGTAGCTCAAGACCGGGGCCGCTGCTCTTCTACCCTGCTCACCTGGGAGGATCAGATCGCCAGCGCCTTATTGTACGGCATCCAGCTGCCGCTGCCAGAGATCAGCCTCATCCTGCAGCGAAGCGTCCCTGAGCTGAAAGCGCAGCTCAGAGGGATTCGCGAACAGATGGCTGCTGCGCGGCCAGCTGTCCCGCGCCCGTCGGCTGGATAGGGAGCTGGGTGGGGTATGCAACAATAGCTTTAATCATGCCACTGCGATCCATGCGGACTGTATGGACCTTTGTCAAGAAAGTAGACGTTCACGCAACGGATTTTTCAGTACATTGCTTAGCAAAACGGATGGGTGAAAGATACCCTAGCGCGCCATGCATTCGCTTACGGTTATA
>NZ_WHOB01000073.1 GCF_013141775.1 Paenibacillus phytohabitans | reverse complement strand
AGCTGGGTACTAGGTTCACCGGCATCCAGGAGAGCGCCGGCAGCAGCTGCGGTAGATCTGCAGCCGGCAGTGTGGCCAACCGGCGCGAACCGGGCGCACCGGCCACCGGAAGAACGTTTACCGCAGCAGCTGCGGATCCGCGCGCAGTCGGCAACCGATTAACCAGGGCAAGGCAGTTGCCGGGCTCCTGCAGGCGGGCCGGTGGCCCCCCGGTGAGTTATCGATCGCTGCCCAGGTGGCAGCCGGGTACCGGGCCTCACCGGCATCCAGAAGAACACCGGCAGCAGATGCAGTTGATCTGCAGGCGACCCTTTGGATCCAGAAAACTTTGCAGCTTTTGGACAGATAAAACATCTAATTCCCTTAAATAATTAAACCGAATAAACACTTGATATATAATGTCTTTATGGTATAATAAAATAAAATAACAGATGGAGAAGGGGTTAAAAATGGATCGTATTATTGAAATCATAAGAATTACTCAACAAATTCAAAAAACCAACTTACCACTTATTAATATTTGCTCACCAACTGATGCAGTTGAGATTACCAACAAATACATAGCTGATGAAGATAGAGAGGTTCTTCTGATTATGGTACTTAACACTAAAAATCAAATTATCGCCATTCATCGTTGCCACATTGGTTCCTTGAGTGCATCAGTCGCTCATCCAAGAGAGATTTTCAAGGCAGCAATATTAAATAATGCCGCGAGTATAATCATCGCCCACAACCATCCAAGCGGTATTGTAACTCCTTCTCAAGAAGATATTAAATTAACACAACGTGTGGCAGAATGCGGTGAAATGCTGGGGATTGAACTTCTGGATCATTTAATAGTCGGGTGGCAAGAAGGTTATTATTCTTTTAAATCTTCTGGGTTATTATAAACTGTGTAGGCCATCGGCTCTATAGTCGATGGCTCTTACTACCAAATAGTTAAAATTATAATATAAAATGGAGGTTGAAATATTATGAAAAATTTTATTGATTATTCCCATAAAAATCAGTACAGATTAATAAAAGCTCAATTACCTGAAGAAAAAAGAAATGATATTAATTTGCTCCCTATCGTTTATTTAATGGCAGGAGACGAAATTTTCAGGAACAAAGTTACCCAATTTATCAATTGGAGTGATGGAAACATTGACTGGGATAAGTTGTTTAGCTCTTATGGAGATAATGAGAAATTGACAATTATGATTAAGCTATCTGCAGAGCTGTATAGTCATAAACAGATGGTATCAATTACCGAGCTGATTTATAAATTTGAAAAAAAGGAATTTGAACTGGTATTAATGTTGTTTAAAAATCTAAACGAAGGATTGCATTTTGGTACTTATGAAACGGATAGCCTGGATTCTTATATATAGAAAGGGTTGTTTATAATTGACTAAGAAATACGGACTTGTGTTGGATAGTATTCAGTTAAATATATTTAGAAGCCTTGTTCCAGAGAAAATAAGAAGAAAAACTTTAGAAACATTCTTATTTAATCAGTATAAACCTTCTTTAAATATCGACTTAGATGGTGAAGAAACAGAAAAAAAGCGTGGAAGAGGCCGTCCAAGAAACAAAAACAGTGAGACTTCAACCTCCACCAATATGGCGTTAAGTGATGAAGCAATAAGCGTTATAGATAGAATGGTTATAGAACTCAAAAACGAGGGTGTATTAGGGGCAAACCGTTCATCTGTAATGAGAGATCTTATATTAAACTTTAATCAATTTTATAAAGGTAATAATGATCTTTTCATTTCCCCATCTGAGAGAAAACCAAACACTTTCTATTTGGAAATTGGAACCCATGATTTTCTAAATAAATGGACTAGATCGAGGAATCTAAATTATTCAATTGAACAATACATTTTGAGTCCCGACTTTTCAATTCTTTCTATCACTGAAGAGGAAATAAGCTACTTAAAAAAGGTCCCAACTGAGTTAGAACCGATACGCATTAGTATAAGCGAGAAAGCTTATTCAGCTATTGATGATATTTTAAAAAATCTAGGTTCTGGTATTACAAGAACGGCACTAATGAGATTAGTGGTTCGAAGATTAATTCAGCTTGATCAAGGGATATCCTTACCTAATCTGTTAGCTAAGAAAAAGCTTGACGCAGCAATATTTAATTACGAAAATATTGCTGGCACAGAGAAGGCCCAAGAACTAATATCTGATTACTTAAATAAAAATTATAATAAGGAATAACTTAATATGAAACTTTTAAAAACTAATTGTGAAATTCGCGTATTTAGAGAAATAGAAAAGAGTTTTGGTAAAAAATTAATGTTTGTTTATAAATATATAACAGAAATTGTTTTACTAAACCAAACTGAAAGGGCAGTCCAATTTAAGTTTATTACTACAGTAGATAGATTCATTTTTTTAAATTGCACAAATGTATTTGAAGGGAAACCTAGAGTATCAAGCCGTACATTATTTATTCCTACATCCGCTATTCTATCTGAGAGTAATGAATTATTAGAAATAAAGGACTGGTTAGTTAAAAAAGAAAAACTAACATCTTTCGCTGTTTGTTCAGAAAGAGGTGCATTAGAATATCAAATTGTAACAGAAGAGCTCTTACTATCAAAGTATCCTTCTCTTCGATCTATAAAAACTTGATTTATATTAACTTTAAAATGACCCCACCGTAAAAGGAGGGGTCATTTTTTCAGTAATAAGCTTCTTTTCGTGTTGGATAAGATCGGATTCACCGGCAGCTTCGGTGATCTGCAGTTACCGCTGTGGCCAACAATTGACAAGACGCACCGGCCTTTGGAATAGTCTACCTCCGCTGCTACGGATCCGCGCGCAGCCGGCGACCGATTAACCAGGGCAAAGCAGTTGCCGCTGTCCTGCAGGTAGACTAGTGGACCGCCGGCGAGTTATCGATCGATGCACCAGTTAGGTAATAGAGCTCACCAGCGGCAGTGTGGCCAACCGGCGCGCGCCCGGCGCACCGACCACCGGAAGAACGTCTACCGCTGCGGCTACGGATCCGCGTGCAGCCGGCGACCGATCAACCTGGGCAAGGTAGTTGCCGTGATCCTGCAGGCGGGCTGGTGGACCCCCGGTGAGTTATCGATCGCTTCACCGGCGGCAGCTGCAATAGATCGGCAGCCGGCAGTGTGGCCAACCAGCGCGCACCAGACGCACCGGCATTCGGAAGGAACGTCTACCGCCGCTGCTACGGATCCGCGCGCAGCCGGCAACCGATTTACCAGGGCAAGGTAGTTGCCGTGATCCTGCAGGCGGGCTGGTGGATCCCCGGTGAGTTATCGATCGCTTCACCGGCGGCAGCTGCAATAGATCTGCAGCCGGCAGTGTGGCCAACAGGCGCGCCGGGCGCACCGGCCTCCGGAAGAACGTCTACCGCAGCAGCTGCGGTAGATCTGCAGATGGCAGTGTGGCCAACAGGCACGCGCCGGGCGCACCGACCACCGGAAGAACGTCTACCGCCGCGGCTGCGGATCCGCGCGGAGCCGGCGACCAATGAACCAGGGCGGGCCGGCAGCCAGGTAATGGAGCTCACCGGCATCCATGAGAGCACCGGCAGCAGCCGTTCCGGATATACTAGCCACCGGAACGTCTA
>NZ_WHOB01000072.1 GCF_013141775.1 Paenibacillus phytohabitans | reverse complement strand
TAATTGTCTTTAAGGGTTGTAGGATATCCATTGGAACAATGGATAGGAATGGTTTTCAAAGGGTCAGGGGGGATCCCCCCTGCGGAAATTTACTTTCATTACCAATTCGCTTGAATCGTCGGTTTTATTCTTCGCTCGCTTGGGAAGGGGGATATTTTTCTGCAAACTTTTTACGTAAGGCCGCTTTCGTCTTCGGGTCCCCAAACCCGGTGACCACACGTTGACTCCATCTCTCGTTGTATCCTATGGCCTCCAGATAGACAATCTTTTCAGCGGCATCCATGTTCGTTAAACTGTTCATGGGCCGCAGCCGTTTGCGGATTTCTTTGTTCGTTCGCTCGATCGGGTTGGACGTATAAATCGCGTACCGAATCAGGGGTGGATAATCGTAGAACCGTAACAATACATCGAGCTGCTCCCCCCAGGAATCCAGTTCCTTACGGTAGAGCTTGCCCCATTTCTGCTGCGCGAGATCGAAGTTGGCCTGGGCCACATCCTTATCTGGCGCGGTGTAAATGACTTTGAAATCGGCCACAAATTCGGCCTTATCGGTATCGCGAATTTTGGGCAAGGTATTTCGCATCTTGTGGGTCACACAGCGCTGGACATCGGCTTTGGGGTAGGTTTCCTTAAAGGCTTCCTCCAGCCCCGCCAGTCCGTCAAAGACGCCCAACAGTACCTCATGCGCACCCCTGCGGTGCAAGTCTTGCAGCACTTCCCGCCACCCATAGGCGCTCTCTTTGCCGCCAATACTGAAGCTGAGGATTTCCCGGTGGCCCTCTTCGTCGATCCCCATCGCGAGATAGACGACTTCACTCGCCACACTTTGGCGCTTCAGCTTGAGGTACATGCCGTCTAGATAGAGGACGGAGTAGCGTTTGGCCAGCGGACGAGCCTGCCAGGCAGCCACATCTTCCAGCACCGTACCCGTAATATTACTCACGGTGGTCGGGGAGTAGGAGGTTCCAAACATTTTCTCGATAAACGAGGCAATATCCCGGGTACTCATGCCCCCTTTGTACATGTGGATGATGGTATCTTCGAGCCATGCTTCCCGGCGCTGGTAAGGCTCAAAGAGTTCCGTTTGAAACTGGCCCTGCCGATCCCGAGGGACTTGTAAATTCGGGATGAGGCCGTGACGTGTTTCCCACGTCCGGCTGTAATATCCGTTGCGTGTATTCGGCTCCTCCGGATGCTCAACCGCCAGGTAATTTTTGATTTCTTCGCGGAGCATGAGTTCTATCTTTTCTTTCAGAAAACTTTGGAGACTATTTTCGAGTAGATCACTGAACGGGTTTTGGTGTATACTGGTCATTGAGTAGGGCTCCTTTTCTTGGTGACTTCGCAATCCCAAGGATACCCTACTTTTTTGTCGTTTACTAGACTCCCAGGTCCTTA
>NZ_WHOB01000071.1 GCF_013141775.1 Paenibacillus phytohabitans | reverse complement strand
GTGGTATCTAAACCCTACCGCGTACAGACCACCGATTCTAAGCATAGCAATCCCATTGCACCGAACACGCTGAACCAAGAGTTTAAAGTACTGAAACCGAATACGGTATGGGTGACTGACATTACGTATATCCCTTGCCGGGGAGGTCGCTTGTACCTGGCCAGTGTCATGGATCTATGCACGCGTGAAATCGTAGGCTGGCGGTTGTATAACCACATGGAGACTAGCCTGGTTCTGGACGCCCTGCAGGCCGCCTATGCAGCCAAACGGCCTGGGGCGGGACTCTTACACCACTCGGACCGAGGGTCTCAGTATACTTCTACTGAATACACCCAGCAGCTAAAGACATACCAGATGGAATCGAGCATGAGCCGCAAAGGAAACTGTTACGATAACGCCTGCATTGAGTCTTGGCACAGTATCTTAAAGAAGGAACTCATTTACTGTAACCCCCGTTTTAAAACGCCTGAGCAGGCCTACCAAGCCATTTACCAGTACATTGAGTTTTA
>NZ_WHOB01000070.1 GCF_013141775.1 Paenibacillus phytohabitans | reverse complement strand
AAAATTCACCCTACAGGTGAATCCAGATCATACTTATTGATTGCGTTTCACCTCAGCTGAAGTTTACTGGGCTCTACATGAACTATCCGCTCAGCAGGCGGACTGAGATTCCGTTATTTGAGCAGATCTGGCGAAATCACGGAGTATCCGGACTGAGATTCTACTAAGTGTCCTGAACAGCCACATTCTAAGCCCAAATGAACAACATAGCGGATTCTCAGTCCTCTTTCACCTTAGGAGGCATGTTTTCGGCAAAATAACGACTTCTCAGTCCGCTTCAGCAAGGAATTCCGTTTGTTGCATAGTAGTCACAGTCACCGGGCTCTTATTAGTTACTTAGGGTAGTCATAACCGAGTAGTCATAACAAATGAAGAAAACCGGCGGGGGATGCCGGAAGAGTCAGAGGAATTATACCTCTTGGAATGACTGGCTTATTTGGAGCCAAGTTAAAGGTAATCGACAATTGCTCAACCTGTATAATTACTAGAGTAAAGGGCTGGTATGACCCAGCCCCTCCTCATCAAACCGTACGTGAGGTTTTCCCTCATACGGCTTTCCGATGTTCGTCATTCATGGGCATGCAGATTACAATAGCGTTTTTA
>NZ_WHOB01000069.1 GCF_013141775.1 Paenibacillus phytohabitans | reverse complement strand
CTACGCCGCTTGAAACAGATGAATTGCTGCATTTTTTACAACAATATTGGATTTGAGCCGATATGGAGAGGGGAATGTTGTATTATGTGCAGGATTTTATGAGAAGCTACAGAACTTCGTCTTAATCCCCAGAAAGCTGATGAACCGGGAAATTCCTGCGGCAACTGCAGCCGCCCGGAGCCCGGATGCCACATTATTCACGGTTGAAGGATTTGGTTGTCTTCCCCTGCTGCCGGATACGAAAGGCGAATCCCGTTTGAGCTTGGATGAAGTCCTTTTGCTGAACCCGCACACCTGCCTTAACTAATTCCTCATTGTACTGTGTCATGGCTTGCCTGAGTTCCGGACTTGGGAGATTCCCGGCCTCCGAATCCTCCAATATATATTAGGTCAGTCCGTCGCTGTACCGGAAGCACCATACTCTTCGATTTGAAGCTTAACCTCAAGGTGTACCGGAAGCCCGGTGAACGTCTGATCCCAATGCTCCTTCACTTTCCGCCATTCCTCAGGATGCTGAATCCTCAGGGTTTTACCGAATCCGCCGACGTCGGCGTGCAGCTCATGTTGCATTTTGTCAATCACCGTCTCAACCAGCTCCCTTACCTCCTTCTCCAGCTCCGTGGCGTCCTGTCTCATAAAAGCCGCATCCAGCCGGTCCCCGTCTGTTGAGAAGGTTTCGGCGTACCGGCCTTTCGATTCGATCTTTACATGGAACGAAATCTGACCCTCCTCCACAACCGCTTTGATCTTGCTGCTCATCGCTTTCACCTCATAGGTGATCAGCCTGCCGGTGTCATCCTTGTGGGTTTTGAGTACACCGCCTTTCCCCTTGCCTGTCAGCCAGACTACACCCTCCAGCTCCTTCTCGCTCAAAAAACCGCTAAGCTTGCCTGACTCCCCGTCAATGATTCCGGCTCCGGCAAACTTCATTTCATTCTCCGCAGCAATAACATTCTGCAGCAGAAAGCTCTTCTTGCTGTGCAAAGGTCCAACAATCTTGGTAATGGTTACCGGGTCCCAGATGCGCAGACTCCGGTCTCTGTTGCCGAAGATGCCTTCGAGCACAAAAGCCGGTGTCTGGCCGGGCAGCACATTGTTCAGTACATCCTTGGCCTTCCCCTTGCTGACCAGGACCAGCACGCTCGGGCGGATATCATTATCCCGGCTGAAGAAATCAATCAGCTCTGACAGCTTCGTGGAACGGGCCAGCTTTTCGCCAATAACAATCACCTTTAAGTGGTGTCCGATCGGCTGGCGGTTGGTGCGCAGCGAGAGCTCACGGATGGCTTCAAAGATAGAATCGCCGGTCTCGGTCATATTGTAGAAGTTTCTTGAAGCAGCCCCTTCTTTTTTGGAGCCTACAGCGCCTTGCGGCACAATAAATTGATAGGTCGCCGATATCCGCTCACGCTTGGAATAATCTCCGCCCTCAGCCTCAAACTTCTTTTCAATGACGGTCTCATCAGCCGCATCCAGTGCTACCGCCACTTCCATATTCAAATTCTCAATCGGTGCACTGCTCCAGCAGGCCGTTAACAGCATTAATTGAGCGATCGACACAATCAGCAGAATGCAGCGCTTCATGAACCTGCTCTCCGGAAATAAGCAATGAGCAGCAGCGGCAGCGGGATCAGTCCGAAGAGCACAATTGCCCAATTGCCAAGCCCAGTGCCAAAGGCAAATAAATTATTAATGTTGTGCGGCACTTCCGTGATGATATACGCCACCGGCAGCAGCAGGAACAGGCAATGATCCAGCTTGAGGTTGAAGATTTGCGAGACTCCCAGTGCGGCTCCGTAAAAGGAGATGCAGAACGTACAGAAAATCTGCATTATCCAGATTACCAGCAGCAGTGACTCAAACCGTTCGAACAGCAGATTCACTTCAAAGCTGCGGATCAGGTCAATGAATGGCCAGGTCCGGGTAACCACTCCTTCTACAGAAAATGCCCCTATCGTCAGCACAACCGCCAGCAAATAAAAAATCATTGAGATCAGGGTTCCGATCACGAGAACTCTGCCGGCCCGTTTGGGCTTGTCCATAAAAGCAACAAGAAACAGCAGTGCTTCGCCGGCTGTATAGGTTAGGGCCGTTGGCTGAATTCCTCTCCAGACCGGAGCGAGGCCTTCTCCAAGTACAGGCCGCAGATTGTCCAGATCGAACACCTTAAGGCTAAGCAGGCAAACGCCGAAGAATATGGCACCGGCCAAAGGAGCCACCAGTCTGCTTAGCCGTGATAAAGCATTGATTCCCCCTCTGCAGAGATAAAGGGCGACCCACAGGAACAGGCCGGCTACTGCCCATGCAGGGGTACCTTCCAGGAGGAAGAACATGGTTACCTCCTGCATAGTACGCAGCTCATAGCCGGACACCGCGAGGAAATACCCGATGATCACCAGCCCGAGCAATACGGCGACCGGTTTGCCGGTAATTTGGGTGCTGTATTGAAAAAAGGTCTGGCCCGGAAACCTCTGGCTGAGTCTGACAATAATAATACCTGTTATCATCGAACAGAGCGCCCCCAGTATTACTGAAATCCACACATCGGGCGTGCCTGCAGCCTGCACGGTTGTCCGGGGAAGGCTGAATATCCCGGCTACGAGAATGTAATTTACCATAATAATGGTCGCCTGACTCGTTGTAATTTTGTCATGGGCTTTAGTGATCATTGGCTCACCTCCCTTTCACTTAGGCTTATCTTTTACGCAGCTTATCCTTGGGCTCCAATAGTGAAGGACGGCGCTTCATCAACTGCAGCGGTACCCGGACAATAAAGTCGCGAAGGTCACTCATCCGGTTAGGGGTGATCATGCTCAGATAAGGCACACCGAAGCTCTTCAGCTTAATCAGATGACTGCTCAGCAGGAGGAAGAACAGTACTACACCGTACAGCCCGAAGGTAGCGGCGAAGAACATCGCGAAGAAACGGAGAAACCGTAGGGTGATCCCTGCACTGTACATCGGTACCGAGAAGGAAGAGATCGCCGTAACGGCAACGACAATGACCAGAATCGGGCTGACAATCCCCGCTTCTACCGCCGCTTGGCCGATAATCAGACCACCGACGATACCCATGGCCGGGCCAATCGGCTTAGGCAGGCGCAGGCCCGCCTCACGCAGGATTTCGATCGAAATCTCCATAATGAGCGCTTCGATTAAGGTCGGGAACGGAACTCCCTGGCGTGAGCTCATGATCGAAATCGCCAGCTTGGTCGGAACCAGACCGGGATGGAAGGAGAGGAAGGAAATATAGAGCGCCGGAGCAAACAGTGATACGGAGGCGGCGAAGAAGCGCAGCATCCGCAGCAGGGAGCCGGAGAACCAGCGGTCATAATAATCCTCCGGGGATTGCAGCAGCATCCCGAACGTCACCGGCATGATCAACGCAAACGGCGTGCCGTCAAGCAAAATGGCAGCCCTTCCCTCCAGCAGTGCGGCCATCACCCGGTCCGGCCGTTCCGTATTCTGAATCTGCTGGAAAGGGCTGAGATAATTGTCCTCTACCAGTTGTTCGATATAACCGGATTCCTGTACATCATCGATATTAATCGTATGAATTCTCCGGGTGATTTCTGTAATCAGTTCATCATTAACAATTCCTTTGATGTAGGTTAGTATCAGCTCTTTCTCGACTCTTTCCCCGACCGTAAACGAGATCATCGCAAGATCGGTGTTCTGTCCGTGCCTGCGCAGCATGGCCGTATTGTCGCTCAGCGCTTCCGTGAAGCCGATCCGCGGGCCGCGCAGCAGCGCTTCCGAGATCGGTTCCTCTACACTTCTTGTATTCCCTTTAGACGTCCCCAGGATGAAGACCTCGTTCATTCCTTCGATCAGCAGCACCGCAGAGCCGAATAACACCTTTTTGAGCGACATGTCCAGCTGATTGGTGAATTCAACTTCCGAGACCAGCACCACCTGATGGACAATGATTTCTTTCAGGCTCGCCGGATCAGGCGGAGTGTCCAGCCCTTCAAATGGACGTGCTGCGTTCATCAGCGGCCTTAGGATATTGCGGTCCATCCCGTCCTTGTCGGTGAGGCCGTCCAGAAAGAACAGCGCTGCCTTCAATTTCAGGGTCCCTACACGTAGCTCCCGTACATTAACATCCGACATATCCGCACTGATCTCCCTAAAGGTCTGCAGATCCTGCTGAAATTGTCCGGTATAGGTTAACGCTGGCTGCTGATTTTTCTGCGAAACTGTTGAAGGAACGATCTTATGATTCTTCACGGCTTCACTGGTTTGCTCCGCTTCACCGGTATCCTCGGAGCTTGGCACGCCTCCGCCCTTCTGGCCTTCCGCCCGTCTTCCCCGGGTACTGGCCTTGCCTTCCTTAGCGCGGAGCAACAGCATGCATCTTGTCAAAATAACAGGAACAATAAAAATAATAAGTGCCTGCATGCACACACTCCAGCCGGGAATGTAACCCGTTATGCTCTTCCACAATACAAACACCCCCTCTGATCGTAACCCTTATTTTGGCCGATGCTGGATAATTCATGCACACCTGCTAATTTAAAAACGGTAAAGTGCTGCTCCCTGCATTTCCGTACACGCAAAAACAGCCGTATGCTCCCGCTTGGGGACCAGACAGCTGTTAGTCTATATTTTAAGATGATTGTGCTACACGTTTCGTTTCGTCAGAAAACTGCGGATGAGGCTCACACTGAGTTCCAGATCTTCTTCAAGCGGGAAATGCCCCGTATCTAATAAATGAACCTCCACATCTTTTAAATCCTTTTGAAAGGCTAAGGCTCCCTCCGGTCCAAAGAAAAAGTCGTTTTTACCCCACGCAGCGAGTAAAGGCGGCTGAGAGTTCCGGAAGTATTCCTGCCAGACCGGATATTGTTTCAAATTATTCTGATAATCGTAAGAGAGAGCCAGTTGAATGTCTTGATTCCCCGGACGATCCAGGGCAATTTGGTCCATATTCCAGTTATCAGGGCTTATGGCCTCAGGATTACGGGTTCCATTCACATACTGAAACTTCGTCAGTTCCGGTGTCAGCAGATTGAGCATACCTTCAAGACTGGCCGGATTCCCGGGATCATTCCAAAAGGCACGCATCGGTGCCCATGACTCTCCGATTCCCTCTTCATAAGCATTTCCGTTCTGTGAAATAATGGCTTGAACGCGTTCCGGATGCATACGGGCTAAACGGAAGCCTACCGGAGCACCATAATCATGAACATACAGGATATATTGGTTCAGGTTCAATTGTTCAACGAATGCATTGATCAGCAAGGCCAGATTGTCGAAGGTATACGTGAATTCTGAAGTTGACGGCTGATCGCTGTTCCCGAAACCGGGATAGTCTGGAGCTACGATATGGTAATCGACTTCGAGTTCACGAATAAGGTTTCTGTACATGTGCGATGAAGAAGGAAATCCATGCAGCAGAAGAAGTGTAGGCTTCTCCCTGCTCCCTGCCTCGCGGTAAAAAATATTCAAACCTTCAACTTGTGCATAGCTGTATTGTATAGTCATTGAGCCAACCTCCCCATTATTACCGGTAACCAGCTTACCTGTTCCGATACTCAATAGTATACATACAGGTCTGTATAGTTTCAAGTTATTTTTTTAGATTTATCATTTGCGTAGTAACCGTGGGCCATTTATAATAGATAGACTGATCTGTATACTTTTGAAATACTGTGAACCGGAGGGAATCCTGTGGCTAATAAAAGTAAAAAAGAACATATCCTAACTGTCGCCTCCGACTTATTTAATAAAAAGGGAATCCGGGCTACCGGTGTAGACCAGGTTGTTTCTGAATCGAACATAGCCAAAATGACGCTCTACAATCATTTCCGTTCCAAGGACGAGCTTGTCCTTGCTTATCTCATGAAGTACGATGATGAATGGAGAAAACGGTTCGAAGACTCAGTCAACAAGAGCGCAAAAACACCCAGGGACAAATTATTAGCTGTATTCGATATGCTTGGAGAATGGTTCGGGGAGCCGGAATTTAATGGCTGCGTCTATATTAAGACGGCAGCGGAATTCATGGATCACTCCCATCCTTACTATGAAGCAGCCCGTAATTACAAAGCTTTTATGAAAAAATACATCGATTCTGTTCTTAATGAATGTCCGTCTGTGAATCGCGAAGCCTTATCCAGCGGTCTGTCTCTGTTAGTGGAAGGCGCGATTACTGCAGCCATGCTGCAGACCGATCCCAAGCCTGCGGAGCATGCCCGGGATACCGCCAGGGTGATCATTGATTATTATCTAGCAAATAATAAGTAAGCCGGTCCCGAAAGGGACCGGCTTCATTAAACTTATTAAGATTAATCCCGTTTGTTCTCTACAGATTTCATACGGTTCTGATCGTCAGGCACACGGTCAACACTAAATTCCTGGCCGGCTTCTGCCTCGCCATGGGCGCTGACACTCCGGGCAAAATTGGTGAACTGCTTTTTGTGCTCATCTTGCTCGTGCTTTAGACGAAGAAGCTCCTTCGGATCCTGATTTGTCATTGTCTTAACCTCCCGGGGAATTCAAAATGCAGCGATTTACGATCATCTTTTATCAACTTTTCCATTGATTACAATGCCCTTATTCGTATGATTTATTCGTATTTCGTCCTGCTCTCAATAGCCCTCCAGCTGTCCGAAAGGCCAACTGCTCACCTCGCATTGACCATATGTATCATCACCCGCAGCTATCACCGTGCCATCTGACTTAAGTCCGACGCTATGAGCACAACCAGCCGCAACCGCCACGATACCGCGCCAGTCACTTATATTGCATTCGCCGTGTTTATTCCAGCCTTGAACTTCCACAGTACCGTCTGCTTTAAGACCGATGGTGTGATGACTCCCGGCTGCTATCGCCACTATGTCCTGCCAGGTGTTTACGTTACATTGGCCTTCGTGATTCCGGCCTGCTGCAACTACCGTGCCATCTGCTCGAAGTCCGACGGTATGGAGATAACCTGCCGCAACCGCCACTATATTGCGCCAGCTGCTAACATTGGATTGGCCATACCGGTTATTCCCCGTAATTGTGACCGTGCCGTCCCATTGAAGTCCGGCGGTATGCCAGTCGCCAGCTGCAACCGCTATAATGTCACGCCAGCTGTGTACATCGCATTGACCTTCATTATTCCGGCCCACGGCCACTACCTTGCCATCCGATTGAATGCCAACCGAACGGCGCCAACCCGCAGCAACCGCCACGATACCGTGCCAGCCGTTTACCTCACATTGATCATGCTTATTCCAGCCCACAGCGGCCACCGTACCGTCTAATCTGAGTCCGAGGGTATGTGAATTACCCGTATGGGCATTAGCTGCAGCAATTGCCACCATATTCTGCCAGCCAGTTACGTCACATTGACCATATTTATTGTCGCCCACTGCCATTACCGCCCCATCCGGCCTAAGCAGGACCGTATGACGGTAACCAGCTGCTATGGAAGGCACACGTTCCACCACATTCATGAATCTCGCTCCTTCATTGAAGACTTCGGTATTATTGCGGCTCCCTCTAGAGTATCTACTCTAGGCTGTCTTATCAAGCGCTGATTCCAGATCCTACTGTGCTAAACTTACCAAGTCCGGCTGCAATTTGTTCCGCAGAACATACAGCATGATGGCCCCGACCAGGAACGCCACGACATCGGAAATGACCAAGGACCAGACCACCCCATGGAAGCCGTTCATCCGGTTGGCGATGTAGAGCACAGGGATCAGAGTGGCGCCTTGAATCACTGACATAATAAAAGCTGCAGTTCCCTGCGCAGTTGCCTGGAAGATCCCCGTAAATAGCGTCGTCATTCCTGTAATGAACAGGGATAAGAAGGTCACATGCAGGATGTAGCTGCCCATTTCAATCAATTGCGGGTCATTCGTGAACAGCCCGATTAAGTGGTCAGAGATCAGGTAGACAATAACGCCGAACACGACAGCTAGTGCCAGTATGGTTTTAATCGTAAATTGAATAGTATGCTTCATGCGCAACCGGTTGGCTGTAAAAGAGAAGGCAATAAGCGGCACGACGCCCTCGCTTAAGCCCATCAGGATTAACTCGGGGAATTGCAGCAGTCGTGAGGAAATTCCGAAGCCCGCAATAGCCTGCTCCCCATATTCGACCAGATAACGGTTAAAGATGAGTGACATGGCACCCATGAAGAGACTCATCACAAAGACGGGAACTCCGATTTTGAATACATTGGCTAGAATGGTCTTAGTGGCCTTGAATTGTTTCAGGGAGATGGTTAAGAATTGGCTCTTAAATCCTATATGATACACGTAGTATGCACTCGCAACCATATTGGAAATGACCGTTGCAGACGCAACACCGATCACATCCCAGTGGAAGACGAAAATGACTAGAGCATCCAGAATAATATTCACTACTACACTGAGCAGCATGCCGATCATTGATGTTATTGCAGCACCTTCGGAGCGGACGAGATTCTCCAGCGTGAAGAACAGTACAACGAAGGGTGAACCTATAAGCATAATGGTGACGTAGTCTTTGGTAAATCCGAAGGAGTCAGGCGTTGCCCCCAGACCATGCACGATGGAATCAATGAGCGGGAGCCCCGCTGCCATAGCGATAATACCGAGAACCAGGCTGCTGTAAAAGGCAAATGCAGACACATGTTTAACATCGCCGAATTGTTTCTCTCCCAGCAAACGGGAAATGAAGGCACTGCTGCCGACGCCAATCAGGTTGCCCAGCGCCATAATGACGGCGAATAACGGTAAGGTTAAGGCAAGTGCAGTTAACATGGCAGTATTATTAAGGGTGCCTATGAAAAAGGCGTTTAAAATGGAATAGATGACACTCATTGACGTTCCAAGCATCATGGGTATTGCGAAGTGCGCTACGGCTTTTGCAACCGGTGCTTTTTCAAAGTAATGGAGGTTTTCTGTATCCATGTGGTTCACCACTTTCTTAAGTTATGTTTGTTTGCGAATTAGTTAGAATTCTAACTATAAATTGATTACGAACTTTACGCCGCAGCAAACAAACCCGTAACAAGGACATTGCGGGCTTGGTGTGCGGGAATGGGTTTAACCTTAATTCAAATTCATTATTTACGCTGAAAAGGAATTGCGCTGCCTTTGCCCTGCTCCTGCAGAAAGACAGCGCCTATGCTTCTTATAGTGAATGTTCTGCTTACTTATCTTCCGGATGGTCTGAATTGTCCGGCGAGCCATCTCTGCCATCTCGGGAAGGCCAGCCGAACCCGTTCATGCCGCCGCCATGCCCTTCTCGGCCAAAACCGGGGAGTCTTCCGCTAAAGCGTCCGTCATCCATATTTCCCCACATTCTGCTCATTTGTCCGCGCATAGCCATCAGCTTGTCGAATTCCTCTGTCCCGATGCGCTCCTTAGCCGCTTCCATCCACATGGCCATTACGTCACGATCTGCATCTGTTCCAAGCTCTTCCTCTAGCGCTGTAATGACGCGGACCAGGTATTCCCCGAAGGCTGCCTGTTCTTCTGGAGACAGGACTGAAAATATGCTGCCGCCCTCAACCTCCTGGCCTTCTTCCGCTTGCCCTTTGGGCGTGAGATAGATCAGCATGATACGTTTGTCTGTCTCTGAAGGTCTGCGGGTTATATACTCGGCCTTCTCCAGTTTGGCAAGCAATTCATTGAGCGAGGATACACGGATGTCCAGCATATAGGATAAATCCTTCGTGCTGATTCCGTCCTTCATCCGCAGAAACGCCATGATCCGGCCTTGCCCGCGTGACGTATCAGCCATGGGACCCACAGCAGCGTGGTTCTTCAGGTGTTGTCTCTGCAACAGCCATTGCAGCTTGGCAAGCTTGTCGTACAATTCAGCATTCATATTCATTATGAATCCTCCCCGGGATATATTCACGGTACCTGTTAATCAATGTAACGGTACCTGTTGAATTTATTATAACGGTACCTGTTATACTTGTCAAAGATTTTCTACAGGTGCCGTTAATAAATTTTCCGCTGGAAGCATTGCTGGTCTTTCAGGTAATCAAGCAATAGCCGGTTGAAGTGCTGCGGCTGACATAAATGGCTGGGATACATGGCATCTTCAAGTATTGCCAGCGTGGCGAGCGGATATTTGGCCGCTGTTTGTCTCACCTGCTCCAGAACCCGCTCATTCTGATTGCCTGATACACAAAGAACGGGAACCTGCAGCCTCAGTGCAAACCCGTAGCTGTCCGTATGTCTTAGTGCCAGACGCTGTTTAATCAATTCTGTTGTCCGTTCATGGACAAGCTCTCTTCTCAGAATATGATACGCAGACAGCCATTTGTTATATGTAATGCGCAAAGACCGGATGAACATTTCAGCCGGAAGATAATGGGCGACCCATGCGCAGATTTGAAAGAGCTCCAGCACTTTGCTGCCTTTGGCCGTATAATCTCCTTGGAAGTAATTGTCCACCAACACCAGATTAATTACCCGTTCCGGATTCAGATAGGCGAACTTCTGGGCGAGCACAGCGCCGCTGGAACAAGCTACGATGACGGCCCGTTCTACGGACAGTCCATCCAACAATCCCTTCAGATCTTCACACTGCGTGTCTACAATCCGGCTGATCTCTACATCCATTTTACCGGATTGCCCATTCCCTCTTAAGTCAAACAAGATCACTTTCGCCCGCTTGCTGAAATACTCCGCCTGAGGCTCGAACAGATGATGTGAAGTCGAATAATCATGAATAAAAACAATGGGCAGACCACTGCCCGACACCTCGTAATAGAGGGTAGTTCCATTGACGTCAATATACGGCATTACCTGTGCATCCTCTCATGTCGCTTACGGGGTTAGCTGCCGGATTCGGGCTTGAAGAGTAGCCCTACTCGATTTCTCGAGATTCACCCCAGAAAACTTGGTTTCCCCGCTTCCATTACGGAACTCAGCGATTACATATATTTTTGCGGATATAGATTAACAGAAACTTCAGTATAGCCCATATTCGTCTAAGAATGAATAGCTTAGGTGAATTTGCCCAACACGCGCAGAAACCAGCCGCAGTGAACCCAAAAAGCAGAGCAGCGATTCTCCCGTTACCGGAGACTCACTGCTCTGCTTGCTATAAACATCATCTATAATCAGCGGTTCAGGATGTCATCCACCTCTTTGGCGAGATTGTCCAGGCTTGCCTGTATTGGCAGGTTCTCCAGCCAGATATCGTTGATGCGCGTACCCATCAGATCTTCAATCTCATGGTACGTACCGGTCATCGGACGCATTTTGCTGAATTCCAGCTCATCGGAAGCGACCTTGTAGCCAGGGAAAGCAGCTATGGTCTCTTTCATCAAGTCTGTGTCCAGGGAAGTAAGACGGGTCGGAAGATATCCGGTATTAGCAGAAGCATACGCTGCCTGCTCGGTATCCGACAGCCATTTCATGAATTCGAAAGCGGCCGCCTTCTCATTATCCGTTCCCGTATTCGCCAGATACGTATTCGATCCGCCGACCGGGACGCCCCGTTTGCCGTCATCTCCGGCAGGAATCATGGATACGCCGAGATCAATTCCACTCTCTGCGGCCATGCCGGCGAAGGTTTTGTAGCCACCGACACTGGAGAAGATTAGCGCAGTGGCCGGATTGGCAATGGAGGCATAGTAAGCATCCTTGTCTGTGACCCCGAGCACTTTGATCAGACCCTTGGATTCCAGATCTTCAATGAAGGTGATCAGCTTCACTGCACCTTCGCTGTTGATGTTGGATTTCGTCTCATCCTCATTGACCACATTGGTATCCGAGTACGAATGCAGCAGCGCCTCCATCACCCAGAAGTCATAGTTGAACAGGTACATCGGCGGCTGGCCGGTAGCATCATAAGCGGTCTGCAGATAGGCCTCCAGTTCGGCAAAGGTCGCCGGACCGTTCGGATCCAGTCCCTCTTTAGCGGCGAGCGTCTTGTTTACATACATCACGGGAACACTCCGCATATGCGGAAAGGCATACAGATCCTCGCCCAGATACAGGTTGCCGAGGTCGCCGATTTTGAAATCCGAGGTATCGAATTTGTCTGTTTCCATGAACGGTTCCAGATTGGCAATAATGTCACTGTCGGCAAAGCCCTTAGTCATCGCCACTTCATCAATAAAAACATTCGGCAGCGTACCCGCTATGGCTGCGGCGTTGATCTTCTGCTGCATTTCCCAGTAATCGCCCTGATATTCAGCATTCACATGGATATTCAGCTCGGCTCCCTTCGTCTCGTTGAACTGGTTCACCAGATTCTGGTTCACATCCTCCACGGCAGAAGTCCAGAAATTCAGCTCGAGGACGGAATCCCCTTTCTCATAGGCCGCTACACTGGATTCGGCTTCGGTGGTGGCACAGCCTGCAAGAACGGCGGTCAATGCAACAGTGGCGAGCAGCGGAGCTACTCTTTTTCCCCATACCTTCATTATTCGTTTCTCCTCCATGAACTGCTGTATTTGGTATTCAACATGCAAGGCCGCAGGGTATTCCCGCTACTTCACTCCCATGTAGGTGAACGCTTTGATAATCTGCTTGCGTGCAATCAGGAAGACCAGCAGAATCGGCACGATCAGCATCATATTCCCGGCCATCACGATCTGCGGGCTGAGCCCCTCTACATCCTGAAGCTTCTGAATTCCAAGCGGCAAGGTCCGGACAGCATCCGTTGTGGTCCATACGAGCGGGAAAAAGTAACTGTTCCACGTCCCGATGAACGTCAGCAGCGCGAGTGTGGACAAGGTGGGCACAGCGGCAGGCATCATGATCGTGTAGATGATTTTGAACTCACTGGCATTATCCAGACGGGCTGCCTCCAGCTGGGAATCCGGCACCTGCATGAAGGTCTGCCGCAGCATGAAGATGGCCGTACCGCTGGCAATGAAGGGCACGATGAGCGATACATACGTGTTCAGCAGCCCGGACTTCGCAAACATCACGAAGATCGGCAGGAAGATCAGCTGGCCCGGAATCATCATGGTGGCGAGCACGATGCCGAACAGCGCATTTTTACCCTTGAATTGATATCTTGCGAAAGCATAGGCTGCCGGAACAACAACGACCAGCTGGCCGAGCATCGTCCCGAGCGTAATGATCAGGGAATTCCGGGTATAATGCAGAAAGTTAATCCTAGTAAAAGCATCCCGGAAATTCTGCCATTGCAGCGAATCCACCCAGAATTTCGGCGGCATCCGAAGCACCTCGCCCAGCGTCTTGAACGCGGTGAGGATCATCCAATAGAACGGCATCAGGAAGATCACGATCAGCAGAACAGATACAATGATCCGCAGTCCTGCACCCGGCAGCCGGAGCCAAACTCTCATTGTTTCACCCCCCTTTAGCGGTAATGAACCCGTTTATTCAGTGCTTTGAAGTAGAAAATCGTAATCAGCCCCACGATACCCATCAGCACGACCGCCATTGCGGAAGCGTAGCCGACCCGGTAATATTCGAAGCTCTGCTTATAAATGCTGAAGATCAGCGTGTTCGTTGCGTTGGATGGACCACCCTGTGTCATGATATTGATCGTCTCGAACACCTGGAAGGACCCGATGATATTCATCAGGATCAGGAAGAACAAGGTCGGTGAGATCATCTTCAGCGTAATTTGAAAGAAAACGGATCGCTTGGACGCATTGTCCAGAGCCGCAGCCTCATAGAGATACCCCGGAATGGAGCCAAGGGCAGAGCAAATGATCAGTGCATTGAACCCGACAGATTTCCAGACCGAGACGAGTACCAGCGAGAACAGCGCCACATCCTTATCGGTCAGCCAGCCCACCGGCGCTGCTCCCAGCACAGACAGCAGATAATTGAACAGCCCCGTATCCGTGTTCATCAGCCACATCCAGATTAGCGACACGGATACCAGCGAGATAATGTTGGGCGTGAAGCTCAGCGTCTGGATGAAGCGGTTCAGGGGTGTGTTTTTCTGTAAAAAGAGCGCCAGCCCCATCGCCAGCACCATCACCAGCCCAACGTCCATGACCATGTACAGCAGCGTATTGAGCAGGGTATGGAGGAAATCCCGGCCGCTGAACAGCTCTGCATAGTTGCTAAGTCCGGCGAACTTCATCGGCCCGCGCATATTCCAGGTGAAGAAGCTCAAATAAATGTTGTACAGAATCGGATAGAGATAAAATACGGTCAGGATGATCACTGCCGGAGCAACCAGCAAATAGGGAAGCACCTTCACGGAAGGATGCAGCCGCTTCATGCCGAATCACCGATGCTTCCGGCTGTGCTGATTCCGGACTGTGCAGCTACCCGGACCCGCTGCTCCTGTGCGTCGAAGAATGCCAGATGCTCTTTCTTCACATAGAGTCTCACTGCTTCCAGCTCGCGTTCCGGACGGTCGAAGCATTTCACCGAAATGATCAGCCCGTTCTCCAGCAGCACTTTGTAGATAATCTCCGACCCGAGCAGCTCCCGGCCGCTGAGCGTACCCGTCAGGCTAACGGTATTGTCCGGCTCCATTCCCGGCTCCAGGGTGAACTTCGCCTTCTCCGGCCGGAAGCCGAGATACCGGGCCTGCTGCGGAGCCAGCTTACGGATCTCTTCCCCGCAGCGGTCGAGTGCGAGAATATTCATCGGCGGGGTGCCAATGAAACGGCTGGAGAACAGGTTGGCCGGATCGTAATAGAGGTTGTGCGGGTTATCCTCCTGCATGACCTTCCCGCCATCCATCAGCACGATCCGGGTGCCCATGCTCATTGCCTCCACCTGATCATGGGTTACGTAGACAAAGGTCGCACCCAGCTTCTTATGCAGCTCAATCAGCTCTGCGCGCATCTGCTGCCTCAGCTTGGCATCCAGATTGGACAGCGGCTCGTCCATCAGGAACACGGCAGGCTTCTTGACCATGGCCCGCGCCAAGGCGACCCGCTGGCGTTCACCGCCGGAGAGAAACTCCGGCTTTTTGTGCAAATGCCTGGTCAGTCCGACGGTCTCCGCAATTTCAGTAATCAGCCGCTGGCGTTCCTCCTTCGGCACTTTGTTATTCTTCAGCCCGTATTCGATGTTCTTCTCGACCGTCATGGTCGGGTACAAGGCATAATTCTGAAATACCATCGCCAGATTCCGTTTGCCCGGCTCTACCTGATTCATGCTTACCCCGCCGATGTGAATTGAGCCTTCCGTGGAATGCTCCAGTCCGGCAATCATTCTTAGCGTTGTAGACTTGCCGCACCCGGAAGGGCCGACCAGCACCGTGAAGCTGCCGCTCTCAATCGTCAGATTCAAATCCTCAATAATCAGCTTGTCGCCGTATTTCTTGGTTACCTTTTCCAGAACGATGCCGCTCATATTCTCCTCCTCCAGCAGTGGTCTTCCGCCTGCTTCCTTTCGTCTCTCAGTTCTTCAGGCACTCCCGTGCAAGGTCTGGTTTATTGGTCATAATCCGCGTAACCCCCAGATTCCGCAAGCGGATCATCTCTGCCTCATCGTCCACGGTCCAGGGATTAACCTCGAACCGGCTGCGGTCCGCCAGCTCCATGAAGGCTTCATCTACCCCCAGATAATACGGATGCAGTACATCCGCCCGGCAATTCGCCGCATATGCCTCCAGCCGGTAGAAGCTTTCCATGAACGCAATCGCCGTCTTGAGCTCCGGGTAATCGCGCTTCAGCCGGGCCACGGCATTGTGATTAATCGAAGAGATCAGCGTATTCTCTGTGTAGCCATAACGGCGCACCAGCTCCGCTGTCCGCATATTCACTTCACCGTAAGGCCGGGAATAATCCTTGGTCTCGATGTTGATGTACAGCCCGTGCTTCATGGCGAACTCCATCACCTCGCCAAGCTCCGGCAGGCGGCTTCCGTCCGTTCCGTATTTCCCGGCAAAAGCATACGAGAAATCATACTGCCGCAGCTCTTCGAGCGTCAGTTCTCCGACCAGACCGGTCCCGTCCGAAGTCCGGTCAATGGACAGATCGTGGATCACCACCAGCTTCCCGTCCCGGGTCAGCTGCACATCCAGTTCAATGCCATGCGCCCCCATGTCGAGAGCCAGCCCGAATGCGGCCATCGTATTCTCCGGTGCATAGGCGCTTGCTCCCCGGTGAGCCAGTATCTGGGTCTGCTTCATGCGCGTACCTCTCTAAGCTGATAACAGACATCCGGACGGTCAGTGATGATCGCGTCTACTCCGGCCTCCAGCATCATGCGGATATGGACCGGATCATTCACTGTCCAGGCATTGACCTGAACTCCTGCCGAGTGGGCTTCTTCTACCAGTTCGCGGTTAACCCCGATGTACAAGGGATGCAGAGCATCGGCTCCGGTCATTTGCGCATATTTCCCGCCCTCGTACAATCCTGCAATATAGAGCAGCGCTGTCCGCATCTCCGGGCAAGATTCCTTGAGCCTTACCATAGAGGTATGATTGAAGGAAGAGAAGATCACTTGTCCGCTGAGGCCATACTCCTCCACCAGCTTCGCCGCTTCTTTCCCGAGTCCGTTATACAGCTCCGACTTCGAGAGGATATCCTTCACTTCAATATTCAGATATAAGTCATGTCCCTTCACCAATTCCAGCACTTCACGGAGGGAAGGAATCTGCGCTTCCGGGTATTGCTCCTCGAAGCCCTTATTGAAGCGGAAGGCCTTCAGCTCAGCCAGCGTGTAGTCCATAATATCTCCTTTTCCATTAGAGGTGCGGTCGATCGTATCATCATGAATCACCACGATCTCCCCGTCTTTGGTCAGATGAATATCGATTTCCAGACCGTCGGCATGCTGCTGCACTGCGAGCCTGAAGGCTTCCAGTGTATTCTCCGGTGCATAGGCGCTTGCACCGCGGTGGGCGAGTATTTTACAATCCTGCATAGTTTCTCATCCTCCTGTTATTGGGGTTCGGCTTGCTTGTTGAACAGATCAGACAGGGAGTTCAGAACATAACCCGGAAGAATCTGCTGTCGCGTGATATCCGCTCTTGTGCTAACTCCGGTAAGGACTAGGGCCGTCTGCATGCCGCTGCCGTTACCCATTAGAATGTCTGTCTCCAGCCGGTCACCCACCATCAGGCATTGCTCCGGGGGACAGGCCAGCAGCCGAAGCGCCTCCTGCGCATAATAGGAAGAAGGCTTGCCAATAATCACATCAGCCTCTGTCCCGGCCGCAGTTTCCAGCGCTTTGACAATCGCCCAGGTATCCGGGATATAACCTCCGGGCACCGGGCAGGCCGGATCGGGATTGACCGCCACCAGCCTGGCGCCCCCTCTTGCCGCTCTCATTCCGAGCACCAGCTTCTCATAATTGAATTCGCGGTCCATGCCTACCAGTACATGGGTCGCTGCCTCCGGGTCCCCTGTGACGGCCACTCCGAATTCCTCCATTTGCCTTCGCATCACCGCTTCTCCAACCAGATACACCCTGGCTTCCGGCTCTTCCCGTGCGAAGTAGCTGCCGCTGACATAGAGTGCCGTCAAGATTTCCTCTTCCCCGCAGGCCAGCCCCATGTGCTCCAGTCTGCGCTGGCAATCCCGGGGAGTATGGACCGAGCTGTTGGTCAGAAAAAGAACTCTCCGGCCCCTTCGCCGCAGCTCCGCAACCGTGTCCACCACACCCGCAAGCAGCTGATCGCCAATCAGCACGGTCCCATCCAAATCAAAGCAGTAGGCTTCATATGAAGCGATGTCCATCAGCGCTTGCTCCTTTTCATTCAGGTTCACTGGTTCTCCGCACCGGAATTTCCGCGCAAAAAAACCAGCTCCAGAAATTAAGCCTCCGATTACAGCCTCGTAAGGCTCCTCGAATGCTAATAACTGACCGCTGGGTTTTCTCATCGTCTCCACCCCGGGGTACGTTATTCACTTATTTCACGCTTCCACTGCCACAGGGCCGCGTCCCCAATCGAGACATAATCGGCGCCGCTGTCCAGCGCACTGCTGATTTCCTGCTTTTCCCGGATCAGTCCGCCTACGATCAGCGGCTGCTTAATGCGCTGCTTCATATCCTTGATGATTCTCGGCATCAGTCCGGGCATGAGCTCGACCTCATCGGGATTACAGGTCTTGATCATCCGAAGCGCGGTTTCTATCGCTGCCGTATCAATGGCGAAGAAGCGCTGGATACTGGCGAGCCCGTGGGCTCTGGCTGTGGCGATGGCATTGCTCTTGGTGGTAATGATCCCGTCGATCCGGAAGGCTTCAGCCAAATACTGAATCGCCGCAGCATCTCTGCCAATCCCGCCAACCATCTCCACATGAACGAATACCTGCTTGCCTGCATTCTGCAGCGGCTTCACAATCTGCCCCAGGTTATTAATGTTGCCGGTCATCAGATTCACACGCTTCACACCGCAGGCAACCGCCTGATCAATCTGTGACTCCTCGGTGATCGAAGCAATAATGGGGTTATGCTTCAAGTAAGCATCCTCCCTTCACTTATAGCTTGTGTCTGCCAGCATGTCTTCCTGCTGGTCCTAGACTCTATGTTACAGAGCTTTTATTCGCTTAATATCAGAGCGCTGTAAAAGTTACAGTTAACATTCAGGCAAGGAATTCCATTGCCGCAGATAACTGACAGGGAGTGCAGCAAGTTGTTTCATTCACTCGGTAAGCATGCCGGCAGAATCTCTTAGACCGCTTAATGGAGACTTTTCAGAGTTAGTTAGTAAGCACTTTGAGCATCATTGTTGTACGTTTTGCAACTTTAATTCATAGATAGCCAGATGTTCGGGAGGATTGTTGTATGAAATACAAGAATAAACCTGCTAAGCCGCTTGGAAAAAGGTGGAATCCTGCATTTACTACAACAATTTTCAATTTGGGCCGATAGGATGAGGGGAATGTTGTATTATGTGCAGGATTTGATGGAAAGAGTAATTTATATTCTGCTTAGGGAAGCTGCTGTCATAAGTAGAGGCATCCCCATACATCATTAACTGATGGGGATGCCTCTTGTAAACACAACAATCTATTTAAAACCTGCTCTTCCCGACGTAGCAGCCTACGCCAGCCTTCTTCAACAAATCAGATGGTAATCAGATCCTTGATCCGGACAGGAAGTCCGGTCCGCATGGCCTGATTGGCGGCGATTCCGGTCATGATGGAGCGGGCTCCGTCCCGGTGGTCGGCTGCGCGGTGGTAAATATCCTCGTCCGGGGTTCCGAACAGATCGTTCAGCAGCACAGGATCGCCGCCGCCGTGTCCTCCAGTTCCTTCATCCACCTGGACTTCATAAGGCGCTCCAAACATGGGATGCACCACAATATGCTTACCCTCCACAGCTCCCTCCAGGGCACGGTCCCCGCCGGCATTGACATAGGATTTTTCCACGATGCTCATTTCGATTCGGCCCTTGGAGCCGTTAAAAGCTATCCGGTAACCCTCCCAAGGCATGTAGGCGTTCAATGAATACGTAAGAATCGCCTTATTGCTGTACCGGACCATTACCCCCATGGTGTCCTCAATGCTGATTCCGTCGCCGAACACGCTTTGATCCCGCTGATAGCCGTCCTCTGCTTCTGCATCCAGGTACATCTCCTTCAGAACGGGATTCTCATCCAGCTTCAGGGCAAAGGGATCGTCCTTGGCAGCCGGATTTCCGGTGGCACGCTGATAGAATGAAGTTACGCCGCGGTTCTCGGCATTCTCCCGGCCATAGAATCGCAGGTCGCCGAAGGCAAACACCGTTTCCGGCTCCGCACCGATCCAGAAGTTGACCAGATCGAAGTGATGAGTGGATTTGTGAACGAGCAGTCCCCCGCTGTTGCGCTTGTCCCGGTGCCAGCGGCGGAAATAATCCGCCCCATGCTCCGTATTCAGCAGCCATTCGAAATGAATGGAATGCACTTCCCCGATTACCCCGGAGGCAATCAGCTCGCGGGCCTTTGTATGATGGGGGGCATAGCGGTAATTGAAGGTAACCCTGACCTTGCGTCCGGTACGCTCCACCGCTTCGTAAATCTCCTTGCATTTCTCCACATCAACGGTCATGGGCTTCTCTGTGATCACATCACAGCCAAGCTCAAGCGCGCGGATAATATATCTGTGATGGGTCCGGTCGACACTGGTGACAATGACAATATCCGGTTTCTCTGTCTCGATCATGGTGTCAAACTGTTCAGCCAGGTAGGTGTTCACCTGCGGATACCCGTGTGTCTCCGACAGCAGCTTGTTGGCGTAATCCATACGTGTCTGATTCACATCGCAAAAAGCGGTAAGCTCCGCAGAATCCCTGTACTCCTTCGCGATAGCTTCATAGAAAAATTGCGCCCTGCCGCCAATGCCTACCTGTACATAACGCTTCTTGTCCAATTCCGTGTGCCTCCTAAAGTTAGCTCTTTTATTGAGTTTCAGTTTTTGCAGCGCAGCCGTTCACTACCCTTAGTTATCCGTCTCAGCCGGAAAGTCCAGACTGAACAAATAGGGGGTCAGCGGCTGAAGCTCTATAGTCTGGCCCGCAGTGCTTTGATCTGTAATCAGATCCATGAAGCCGTTTGCCATTAATCCATTGCGGACTGCTTTGACCACCACGGGTTCCGGGCCATAGTTAACCACATTCATGAGTGTATGTCCCCCATATTCAACGGTTCTCCACTCGACATTGTATACGGGAGCATTGTCTGCCGGATCAAGCAGCAGCAGCTGCCCCGGATTTACAGTCTGCAGGACCGGTAACAAGTAATCTCTGATTTGGCCTGCGGTCCAGTCCGTTGCCGATATTTTGTCCGCATGGGCGAACACATAACTTCTGTCTGCGGCAGAGAGCGCCGCGCCGTGCGGCGTAAGCTCCAAAGCGTGGGAGCCGATCAGCAGCACCCGTCCGCCCTGCTCCATAAATTGTCTAATCCCGCCCAGCGTCTCCGGATTGACTCTTGAAGCGTTTGGCACAATCAGCAGCTTATAATCGTCCAGCCCGCCATTATCCACCTGCTTTTCAGATACATATCCGGCCTTGTAGCCGCTGTAAGACAATGCTTCATAAGCTCGGAGCGAGACTGCCGAGTATTCACCCGAAAAGACACCAGAAGCGGTAGAATACAGAATCGCCGCCTGCGGTTGTTCATTCTGGAAGGCGGTAACCTGCCCGGCCAGACGGTTCAGGTCCAGATTGGTCCGCCCCGCCTGTGCTATAACATCCGGCCGGTGCAGAATGCTGCCCTCGGTACTGGCCGTTTCATTGTATGTCCGCTCCCAGACCCAGATGGCCGAGCCACCCCGGCCGTGAATCGCACTCTGCCACAGTACGGAGCGGACATGCTTTGCCTGTTCCGGCGTATACATTTTGTCCCCGTCTGCGATTAGATGATGCTCCGAATTAAAGACCGGGGCTTCTTTGAAGGAGGCCTGCAAATCATAGAAGCTGAGTTCTTCCATGAAGCCCTTCGGGCCTTCGTTGATATAATTCCAGTTGTCATTACCGTTGATCTGGCTGAACTCCGAGAAGCGCTCGATATCCACGCCCCAGGACAGGCTGCCCCGGGGATCACCCATGATTTTCGCCTGCACAGGCAGCTCTGGAGCAAGCTCATGGATAATTCCGGCCATCCATTCATGCCAGCCGGCGAAGTAATCCTGGTTGAACAGCACATAGTCATAAGACGCCGGAGAAGCTGTAATATTCTCAGGCATAGGCACACCGGTGAAAGAGCTGTAGGCCGTTTGATAGACGCCGTTCAGCTGCCCGATATCGCCGTTATAGATTCCTTCAAGATACTCGTGCCAGGCAGGCAGTGCATAGGCATCCTTATTGGCCGTATAGACCGATTCGTTGGTGAGCGTAAGACTCTGCAGCGAATCATAATCCTTGATAGCAGGAATCAAGGCCCGCAGATAATCCTCTATAATGGATTGGGCCATCGGCTGAAATAGGGAGAATTTGATAGAGCCGTTATTCTCCACCTTCAGCTCCGGCCACTTTGCGAGCACCCAGTCCGGAAAATAATGCGGGGAAATCAGGAGATTGACCGCAACATCATAATCCTCAGCCCGCTGCAGCGCCGGTAACAGATCCGATTGGATTTTGCGGGTGGAGACAACGTACTCCTTGTCTGGGGAATAACCGCCCAGATCCTCAAAGCCGGGATTCTGAATCAGATTCACCGTGCTCCCGGCCTTGACGACGCTTAAGTCATCCACCCAGACCGTACCTGTATTCTCGGATAAAATAACCAGCGGGTAGGATACCTCCCCCTTCGCTGTGGTATATTCGAATGTTACTTCTGTCCAGTCATAGGTTCCGCCAGGCAACGGCTGACGCTGCTTCCAGCCCGTTCCGCCCGGGAACCAGACGTTCCTGGCATTGTCACCCTTCACCCATACCTTGAATTCATAGGTAGTCTCCGGCTCTACTGCTATGGTCTGGGCGACATTGATGAATACATTCGACTGCCGCGGCGATGCATTGGCAATCTTCAGGGAATGATTGCCGGAATGGCTTATCCCTTCTGTAATTGCTGCTGTAGCAGACACCGCACCGGAGCGGTTGACGGTGTAGCGGTTTACGAAATCTTGTTTGTCCAGAATGACATCCCTTGGCCCCAGCTCAATCTGGATTACGTTAGCTCCGAGATCCTGAAGCTTCGGAATATCCCGCTTCACCTGGTTGAAGTGACCGTAGCCCGTGAAGAAGATTGGCCGTTCTTCGGTGACGCCCGTACTCCTCACGATGGTGTCACCCACGAAGGAATATCCGGAAATCTCCGGGCGTCCGGAGACATACCGGGGTGCGGACTGCGGGGTCAGGCTGCCATCCAGATACCCTTCCAGCTGATGCTTGCTGCCTGCAAGCATCGTCTCCAGCTCAGCCGCCACATACTGCGCTCTGCCGAGCCGCCCCTGCACGATATCCTCCTTGCCGTAACCAATGAAGTCCTTGATTACGGTATAATCAATCCGCTCATAATCTGTGGACAGTCCTTGTGCCTCACATTGCAGCAGCAACTGCTCCAGACCGGGCAGTTGTGCATTCACACTATCCAGCATGGCCTCAATCTCTGCGGGATCGAGCACCGCAGTCACTTTCAGCTCCTGCCGCTTGCCGGCAGTACTCCCTTGCTGCGCAAGCGTGAATTCAAGCAGCTGCTCTCCGGGGTCCGCCGTGGTGAACGGCAGGCTCCATCCGGCGGCCGAGCCGGCAGGCAGCGTGAAATCCGCTTCAACACCCGGAAGGCTGGATGACAGATGGAGGTTATGCGGTTCACTGGTTCTGTTCACAGCGTACACCGAATAAGAGACAGTCGTATTCACATTGATCTCCCGGGGACCTTCCACCCAGAAGCTCCAAGGGTCGGCGGAAGGGACCAGATGAACCACTGCATGGTCGGCCGGACTTTTGGCTTTGCCGATACCCGGTGTCCATTCCAGCCAGCCCCGGCGGCCAGCACCGTCATTGTCGTTGAACAGCAGCGTGAACGGAAGCTCCCCGTTCTCCGGCATACCCGTGGAGATGGCAGACCACGGCATCCGTACCTCATAGAAGGTCTCCTGTCCGGTCCGGCTGGCTGCAGCCGTGATCACTTCCGCTCCTGCTGCGGCTCCGCCTTCGCTGAACTGCCAGACATGCGCCTGCCCGTCCATATAATTGATGGCGTATTCCGGCCCGTAGCTGCCGCCGGGACTGAAGGCGAACTGGATGCTGTCCCCTCTCCACATGGTGCTGTCGGAGACAGGAACATGCACATTATCCGTCACCTTCGCCGCCCAGTAGAAGTAGCTCTGGTCATAAGCGAGATAGACGCTGGCGGATACATCCGCAGGTCCTCCCCAGCCTTCGACCAGCACCTGCCCGGCAGCCTCCGGAAGCCGGATCTCTGCGTAGCGATCCCATTCATCCACTGCCCCGTCAATGACGATGTCCTCCGCTTCCAGAGCCAAAGCGTGCGTATGCTTACCGAAGCTGCTGCGGAATTCTTCCCAGTCTGTAATGACCGGGGAAGCTGGTTCCTCATAGACGGACTCAGTTACGCTGGCGGGAGTGCCCGGAGCATCCGGCGGTATGATCCCCCCAGGTGATGCAATCGCTCTCAATTGTTCTCCGTAGACAGCAGAGGGGAACCCCTCTGCCGCCATGGAGAATACCAGCAGGATGATCAACGCCCATACGGCTTGCTTGCTGCTTCTCCTATTCATCGTTGCGTATTCCTCCCTTCTGAATGGTCAGTCATGACTTGACTTGAAGTTCGGTTCCAATGATACAGGCTGTTCCTGATGCGGACTGGCCGGAAGCGGAATCCGCTCCACTTCACCTTCTGTGAATTGCCCCCGCAGCTGCAGCACATAACGGATATGTGCAGGCATCACCTCCCTTACATCCGCCTTCCCCTGAATCACGGCCAGCGAGGCAGCAATCCCCGCCGCTTCACCGATGGCGCTGACCGACGCCATGATCCGGTAAGAGCTGTGCGCCTCATGGGTTCCGCTGATGCAGCGGGAGGCGAGCAGGAGATTGGAGCAGCCCACGGGGATCAGGGAACGATAAGGAAGATGATAATATCCCTCCCCGGGAATGCGCTCCAGCCGGGTCGCTCCTCCATCCGGGCTGTGAATGTCCAGTGAGTAGGCGCAAGCTGCAATCATATCCCCGAAATGCCGGTTGTTCAGGCAATCTTCGGCTGTCAGGACATACTCACCAGTGATCCGCCGGCCTTCCCTGACACCGAGTCGCGGCGCGATATAATCCAGCCTGGCCTGCCGGAATGCCGGATGCCCGCAGATGGCCCCGAACAGTTCATTGGCTTGCCGGGTACCCTCCTCCATGCCCAGGCTTACTGAATCCGGACGGGTAGGGTCCACTCCCAGCACAGAGGTGGAGTTGAAGAGCAGCGACTTGCCGTCCGGATAAGGAAAGCAGGTGATGCTCTGCCTTGGATTAGCGGTCTCCCCCTTGTCCTTAAGCTCCTGATAATACGGCAGCAGCTCAAGCCGCAGGGAATGGATCGCCGGCCAGGTCTGGATATCCGGATTCTTCAGCTTCAAGGGATCGAAGCCGCTCACACGAAAGGTGGCGGTGGCTGATTGCAGCTTGCCGTCACCTTCACGGCCGATTTCGTACTGCATCCCTGCCATTGCGGACAGATTACCGTCCGCCGTGGCATCCAGAAATACCTCTGCGGCAACCGTTCCAGCCTGATTGCCCTGAAGGTGAAGTCGCTGAATCCGACCCTTCTCCACATCAACCTCATTCACCGAGCACCCGGTCCACACAGTTAGCGTTGGCTCAGCTTCCAGGAGCTGCTGATAGGTGGACTTCAGAGACTGCTCATCATAGGTCGGCACCCGCTGTTCGTTGTAATGGGTATACGCCGCCGGGAACAGCTCGCGGTGAATGCCGCTTGTAACCGGGCGTCCCATACTGTCGCGGAATTTGCAGATCAGCGAGACGCTGGAGAAGACGCCGGTGCCGCCGACTTCAGGCCCCGCCTCAATCAGCAGCACCCGCCGGAACAACCTCGCAGCAGCCAGGGCTGCGCTGATCCCGCCGACTCCTGCTCCTACCACCACAAGCTCGAAATTCCAGTTTCCCTTCATAGCGTCCGCTCCCTTCTCTCTCTTCAATTCCTCAGGCTTCCGGGGGACTGAACAACCTCACGGAGGCTGGGGACACCGCTGTAGATTACCTTGTCATCGCAGATGATTTCGCACCATTCCGGGTTCATCCGCACATCAATGATATGCCCCCGGAAAGCGAAACCGGAAAGAGAGACCCTTCCTTCAGCGGGCGGGCGGGGATGAATCCATAAGCTGCCGTCCAGGCGGGGATCGAGACCGGCCAGGCCAAACAGTATTGCTTCCGCGCCGGCCAAGCCTGCGACCACATTCGCCCGCTTATGCACGGGTACAGCCGGGCGGTCACAGTAATGCTCCTGCGGATAATACGGCAGATGCTGCCCCATCCAGAAGTGGCGCTTCAGTGTATCCCAGGCCAGCTCATCGCGTCCGGATTCCCACAATGTCAGCGCCAGCATCGGCCCATCCCCGGTATACGCCCCGCCTCCCGACCAGTCCGGATCATTCTGCTCATAATGGAGCTCATCTTCGGCCGAGATACTGCTTACGCCGTATTTGCCGAGAAATGCCCCATCCCTAACCTGTGCGAACATTCCCTGCTTCATCTCCTCGGTGCAGGCACCGAAGCGCAGCGCGTCATAATATTGAATCGAATAGATCCATTCCGCATGGCCTTCGGGATAAATGGCCTTGAACCAGGCTTTGTCCTCATCCCACAGATGGGTGCGGATCGACTGGCGGATACGCTCCGCCTTGTCCCGCCATTCCTGTGCGGGCTGATCCGCCGCCAGATCCAGATGCTGCGCCAGATCGGCCAAGCGGTCATAACTCCAGGCCCGCTCGGCATTCGGACTGGCTACGATATGTTCATAGCCTGCACCCCGCATTTCCAGCAGGTTCGGTTGAAGGCCGTAATCCAGCAGCTCATTCCACTCCGGCAACCGGCTATCGTCATATAAGGCCAGTGTCCGCATGGTCGGGAACAGTTCTGCCCCTTCTCCGTGCAGTACAAAGATAGACCAGGCAAAGTTCAGAAAGGACCATAAGCTATACGAGTAGGGCACATGGGCGCCTTGTCCGCTGGGAGCAAACCGGGAGTGCCGTTCAATACCGCTGGCCGCCATTAGTCCCGCGAGCTCTGCTGCTTTGTCCTTCCCCAGCATCAGCGCCAGCGTTCTTGCACCGTATCCCCCCGCATCCCATGGATAACAGCAGATTCCTGCACCTTCCAGGCCGGAGACGGCGGGAAAAGGCTGAATAGCGAATTCCGGGTTCTCCCACAGACAGACCATCCCGCTGATCAATGAGCGGCGGTAATAGTCTTCCAGACCCGGAATATCCGATTGAAGCACCGGCAATTCACGGCAGGCTTCCTCAAGCCGGCGTTCCCAGACAACGGTTGTCTGCCGGGCCATCTCTTCCAGGGTTTGCCCTTCTTCCCTTTGGAACTCTTGTCCGGCAGAGGTCAGAACCGCAGCCAGCCGGAACACGGCCTCCTCCCCTTCTCCAAGGCTTCGCTTCTGATCTCCTTCACGAAGCAGGGTAATGCGGACCTGTTCATTCTCCCAGATTCCTTCCTCAATCTGCAGCGCAGGACCGGCAGAGGTCAGCGGTGCTCCATAGTCCCAATCGTCCAGCGGAACCATGGCCGGGCTTCCCGGCACCAGCTCCGGTAGAACAGCAACCGTTACCGTTCTAAGACTGCGGTTCTTGATCCGCTGAGTCAGGAGGAATCCATGGGTATCCGCCAGAGGCGTCAATTCACTGGACACCGCCAGTGATAACAGGTTTCCGTCCACCAGATGATGGTATGTTCCTTGTCTTTTGATCTGATCGGGCTGCCATACGCCCTTCGCATACAGTACGCCACAGTCCCCTTTGCCTAAGTCTCCGTTATCCCGGACAGGATGTCCGTCCGCTGTTATATGAAGTTTAACGGCCAGATCCTTGGCGGCATAAGGCGGCGAATAGCAGCCCTTAACGCCGCTGACCGTTCGCCCGGACGGCGCCGCAGTACTATAACCGCTGCTCACCCATAGATGCTCCGGGGGTGCCAGGCTTTTCCGTAAATCAAATGCAAATGAACCGAGTGTATAGTTTGTAGTCACCTTCATGTGTTCCCTCCGGTAATGGAATTCTGCACTTCAGCCCTTCACCGAGCCCAGCAGAACCCCTTTGATAAAATGCTTTTGCAAAAAAGGATAAACGCAGAGGATTGGCAGCACCGTTATGATGATCGCCGCGGCCTTCAGCCCCTCCGGCTGGATGTATTGGGAGGAATCCCCGCCTGCAAGCAGGGAATCAATCGGCGTCTGCAGCATCTGGTAGAGCTTGACCGTTACAGGCAGCAGCTGCGATTTGCTGATGAAATATAAGGCGTTGGAATACGTGTTCCACAGAGCAACCGCATAGAACAGCGAAATCGCAGCCAAGATAGGCTTGGATAAAGGCAGCGTCAGCTTGAAGAACACCGTCAGATCCGTTGCGCCGTCAATCGTCGCTGATTCTTCCAGCTCGGCCGGCAGGCCTTCAAAAAATGATTTCATCACAAACAGATTGTAAGCACTTACCAGCCCGGGCAGCCAGATCGCCCAGAAGGTATTGATCAGGTGCAGCTGCTTAACCAGCAGGAACAGCGGGATCAGCCCGGTGCCGAACAGCATGCTGAACATCACCATAAACGTAAAGATCTGTCGTCCTTTCAATCTCCGCTTCGAAAGCGTATATGCGGCCAGCGTAGTTGCAATCATCTGGAGTACAGTACCTACGGCTGTGATGATCACTGTATTCTTGAGAGCGATGAGCAGCTGCCCGTCGATGAACAGCTGTTTATAGGCCTGAACGGTAATTTCTACCGGCCACAATACCACTTCACCCGAGATGATCGCCCGGCTGCTGCTCAGCGACATCGCCAGAATATTCAGAATCGGAAACACCGTTATGAACGCACACAGGGCCAGAAACAAATACAGCGGCATACTTTTCAGTCGGTTTACCATAATCCGCCTTCTCCCAGCTTTTTCACAATTTTGTTGACCGTCAGCACCAGAATCAGCCCGATCAGCGCCTGAAATAATCCGACAGCCGTTGCCAGACTGTATTGCGCGTTCTGCAGCCCTGTGCGGTACACGAACGTGCTGATGACATCGGATACACTGAAGACAGCGGCATTCTGCAGATTAAAGATATGCTCGAAGCCCACATCCATCATCTTCCCCATCTGCAGAACCAGCAGGACACCAATGGTTCCGCGGATACCCGGCAGCGTAATATGCCAGATCTGGCGCAGCTTGGTGGCTCCGTCGATTTTGGCCGCTTCGTATAAGCCGGGGTCAATAGATGAGATGGCGGCCATATAGATAATCGTACCCCAGCCCGCGCTCTGCCAGATGGTGGAGACAATGAACACCACAGGCCACCATAAGGTGCTGGTCATGAAGTAAACCGGATCAATCCCGAACAGGCGCAGGGCCGCGTTCACTACTCCGGTGGAAGGTGACAGCAAGGAGACTATGATCCCCGCCAGAACTACCCATGAGATGAAAAAAGGCAAATACAGCATGTTCTGCACAGCCCGCTTGAACCAGTTCACCCGCAGCTCATTCAGCAGCAGGGCCAGCAGGATCGGAGCCGGGAAGGCAAAAACAAGATTGTATAAATTCAGCAGCAGGGTGTTGCGCAGCACATTCCAGAAGTCTGAGCTTCCAAACAAGGTATGAAAATGCTTAAGCCCCACCCAGGGACTGCCCCAAACCCCGTCCAGCAGACGGAAATCCTTGAAGGCGATCAGCTCGCCGTACAGGGTGACAAATTTGAACAGGAAGAAATAGGACATGGCCGGAATAAGGAACAAGTACAGATAACGGTCCCGGTAGAGATAAAATAACAGGCCCCGCCCCGGCTTGTTCAGGCCTTTGGAGCGTATGGCCGCCGGACCGGAGGGCTGGTGCAATGTTTTTGGCATATAGCTCTTTCTCACTCCTCTATAAATTCCGGGAGCCTGGAATAGGGTACATTCCGCAGCTCCCTTATATCCAAGAACCGTATGGTTTACTTCAGCTTGTCTTTGTTCGCATCGTACCAGGCCTGAACCTTAGCGGTTACACTGTCTCCGTCCAGACTGTTCCAGGCTTGGCGCAGCTCTTCGACAGCTTCATCCGGTGTCTGATTGCTCATCGCCATACGGGTGTTGATTTCCTTCCATTTGGTTTCAAACTGGCCGGCGATGGAGGCGTATTCCGCAACTGGCGGGATATATGGCAGATCCTTGCGGAAGGTATAGGTCTCACTGTTTTTAATAATCGTACTTTTGAGGGCAGCCATATCCTGATCATCCTTGCTGTCCCCTGCCCGGGTAACCAAATATTCCGGCGTCTGCTGCTCCTGCTGAACCAGCCGGTATTCCGAAGCATAGCCGACCTCTGTCTTCCATTTGTCAAAATCGGTTGTGACCGGAATGCTGTCCTTCAACTGATAATGTACGCCTTCAGTTCCATAGGTCAGCGGCTCCCAGCCTGAATCCAGCATCCAGTCGATAAATTCCATCGCAGCCTGCGGATTTTTCATGTTTTTGTTAAAAGCAGTCAGCAGATGGTTAGGGACTTCGACCTCATAGCCATTCGTTCCATATTTCGTGGACAGAGGCGGAACTGCGGCCAGTGTGGCCTCCGGATTATTTTTCCGCAGCTCGGTAATGGTATTGTCCATGTTCAGGTTACTGAAATAGATGCCGGAGCGACCCGTGGTCCACAGCTGCTTCTGCCGCGAAAATTCCTTATCTGTCGCAAATTCCTTGTCAACGAGACTCTCATGGTAAGCAAGCTGGCGGAAAGCAAGCGCGTCTTTATACCGTTCGGTGAAGAAGCTCTGGGTGAGCTTTCCGTCCTCCACGAACCAGGCCGCACTGCGCGCCATATACCAGTCGTCAGTAATCGCCGTATAGGCCGTTGACATCGCCATTGGAATGGTATCGGCCGCACCGTTGCCGTCAGGGTCATTGTCACGGAAGGCTTTGGCGACCACCACCAGCTCATCCACCGAAGTCGGCATAGCCAGTCCGAGTTTATCCAGCCAGTCCTGCCGGATGAAGATAGCGGTATTGGCACGGGCAGGTCGCATGCTGGCGATGGCATAGATTTTACCGTCATCCAGCGTCAGGTACGGCTTCAGCTCGGGATGCTCCTGCAGATATTTTTTGTAGCTGGTGCTGTACTTGTCGATATACTCATCCAGCGGCTGAATGGCTCCTTCATCGGCCCAGCGGACAATAAAATCGCGGTTGAAGGTAGTCATCATATCCGGCGCCTGATCGGAAGCAATCAGAACATTGAATTTATCCGCCTCCTGATTGCGCGGAATCGGCACCCAATTGACCTTCACTCCGGAATTCTCATTGATATACTTTGTCCACCGGTTCTCTTCATAAGAGCCTTCTCCCGTTGCCACCTGCCCCCTGTCATAAATGGAACCGGATATCTCCTTGGGCAGCGAAGCATAGGGATCTGCGCTTGGTGCCTGTGAGGCAGCGGCCGGGGATGGCCCTGCGGATGTTCCGGCGTTTCCGTTACTGTTGCCGCATGCGGACAACGCCGCCGTTCCTAACAGCAGCACCGCGAGAAGCGCGGGGGTGAGCTTTCTGTTTCTGTACATTCTTTTGACCTCCAATGGACTTGTGATGTTGGGCAGATCATGTCTTGCTTAGACGGTGAAGCCTGGCGCCTGGCCTCCACCTAACTATAGCGGGCTATCCGGCAGACTGAATAGTTGCAGAACCTACAATGAACTCTCATCTCCCGCTATGCGGCGGATATTTGTAGATAACGCTACATCATAATGGAAAGTGACACCCGCTTACCGCTGCATTATGTCATATAATGAAGTGAACATCCGCCGGTTAAGGAGCGATAGCAAGTGAAGAGAAGAATTTCAGCCAAAGTACAGCTCATGTATACCGCATTATTCATCCTGATTATCCTGATGACAGTGGCGATCAGCTATATTAGCTCTATCCGCCAGTTAGAAAGGCAGGTGATTGGTTCGAATCAGAATGTGCTGAGCCAGATCAGCAAACGGGTTGACAGCACACTTCAGGAAATCGATTTAACCACCATCAATCTGCTGCGGAGTAATGATACCCGGTCTTTTTTTGAGGACTCCGGTCCGGATTCTGCTCAGCATTTGCTGGGCCTCTCTATGCTCCAGGATCAGCTGGGCAACAATCTCGCAGCCAATTTTAATATGAAGGCGATCTATCTGTATTCGGAGAAAAGCGGCAAGCTCCTCTCTGCGTCCGACTATTACCCGCTGGAATCAGCGCCTTCCATGGGCTGGATCAAGTCCTTCACCGGCAGCGGCAAGACCGGCAAATGGAATGCCTCTCCTCCGGCAGCAGAGAGCAGCGATTTCCTGCTTGTCCGCAATTACCCTTTTACCGCCGGACCCAAAGACAGAAGCGGTGTAATGGTCACGCGAATTAATGAAAAGAGTATCTCGAAGATGTTCGGCGATCTGCAATTCAGCGACAGCTACAATGTATTTCTGGTCGACCGGAACGGGAATGTGCTGTCCCATAAGGACCCCAAGCTGATTCATCAGAGCATTCTGGACAACAGCTACGCTTCCCGGGTACTTGCACGCGAAGGGCGGGGGTACGTGGTAGAGAAAACGGCCACCGGGAAAAATCTCGTATTCTACGATAACTCTGCTTATACCGGCTGGAAGCTGATTTACATCGTATCCCAGCAGCAGCTCAGCACGCTTTCGCTTACAGTGCGCTATATTCTGATCGCTATGGCCCTGCTGATGGTTGTCATCGCGGTTTCCGCAAGCCGCTTCGTCAATCACCGCTGGTTTGCTCCCATGGAGTTTTTCATTGCAAGGCTGGAGGAGATTACTGTGCGCACTCCCTCTGGTTTCCAGAGCTTAACATCTTCACAAGCCCTCTCCTATAATGATCTGCATAACAGAATAGAGCAGGTATTCACCGGATATTCCAATGCAGAAAAGAAGCTCCACGAGAGCATTCCGGCGCTGAAGCTGCAGATTATGTTCGATATTCTGACCGGCAACCGGACGAAATTCGCCTCCGCTGAGCCTATGCTTAATCATGTGGGCATTGAATTGTATCCGCAGCATTATATCGTCCTCACCATTGAATTCGATAATAAGGCTATGCTTGAGAAGGTTGGAGACATGAATCTGTACCTGTACGCTCTATGTAATGTAGCTGAAGAGATGATCCGCTCCCGGCAGGACAAGGTCAAAGGGGCTGCGATTCAGATGAACGATGATCAGGCGGTAATGATTCTGAGCTTCAGGGATGCGGGACGTGCGGAAAATACAATGGAAGCCAGATCATTCGGAGAGGATTTCATGGCTTATGTTGAGGTGCAGTTCAGACGGACGATCTCCGTCAGCATGGGGGAGTATTATGACCATTTTCAAGACATCCGCAAATCTTATCTGGAGTCGGCAGGGCTGATTTCCTGTAAAATTCTTATGGGTCATAATGCGCTCATCACCTCAAACGACGTTGGCGCATGGGACAGCGGCAGGCTGCTTGAGGTCTTCGAATCCGTTGATGCTGTGCAGGAAACTGTCAAGCAGGTGAACGCGGAGAAGACCGGAATCGTGCTGGAGGAGCTGTTCAAACGGGCAGCGCGATGCAATCTGTCCAAAGAGATGATGGTCCAGCTCTGTCTGCAGGTCATTCTGAAAGCGCTGCGGACCGCAGCTGACTCCAGCCTGAATGAACAATTTCAGACGGAGCATGAAGCGGTGTTCATCCGTCTTCAGCAATGCGAGACATTGTACGAGATGCGGATGGTTCTAAGCTCGCTGATGACCGAACTGATTCAGTCTCTGCAGGAGAAACGGAGCAGTAAGAAAAAAAGCAGCGAGTTAATTGAAAACGTTCTCTCTTATATCACAGAGCACTACTCCCAAAGTGACATTTCCGTTAATTATTTGGCGGACCGGTTCAGCATCAGCCCCAATTATTTAAGCAAGCTGTTCAAGGAATATACCTTCAGCAATTTTGTCGACTATCTGATTGAAGTACGCATGAAGGCCGCCCACCGGCTGCTGCTGGAAACCCCCATGAAGCTGAATGATATTGCCGAGCAGGTCGGCTACACCAACTTCTCCAGCTTTCTGCGCAATTTCAAGAAATACTATGGTATGACGCCAACGGAATACCGGCAGCTGCATTTGAATTCCTGAGTTAAACCTCTTTGAAAAGCGCAGAAAGCCGCCCATCCGGCGGCTTTCTGTGCGTATATGTTCTTGTCCGACAATGCTGTGCTGTTATCTATATACGGCTCAAAGCCGCTCCAGAAAAGGAACAGCCAGTCCTGCAATCCGCTGAAAGCCAGCCGCGTTCGGGTGAAGACCGTCAAGGGTGAAATAATCCAGGGTTAACCGGGTAATCCCGCTTTCAGCATACAGATCAAGGACGGGTAAGGCGTAATAGACTCCAAGCCCGCGGATTGCTTCAGCGTATTCCGCCAGGCGGAAGCCTGCGCCGTTCCTGACGGTGTTGTCCCACCCGTCCTTATCCCGCTGAAGCGGAGTCCATAGATTCAGACGGGAATCCGGCCTGCGGGTTAACAGGTCCTCAATCAATGTGGCGTAGGCACCGCGAAAGGTATGAATGTCCCTCCCTTCAATGCTCCCCAGCGGCTTATCGAGCCTGAAATCATTGGTTCCCGCAAAAACTGTAACACAGTCAGGAATATCCTGTAAGGCTCGACCCGCATGCACAGTCGCCCCGTAGTCGCGGTCTCCGCCTGCTGCCATAGAACAACCGCTGACCGCGAGATTGACCATTGTTGCGAAACAAACTTCAGCACACACCAGCGGCTGATAGCCACCCGCCGCGCTGATGCTGTCTCCAAGCGTGGCCCAGCTTTTGCCCACCCATCTGCCGGATTTATTCAAATAAAGTCTCCTTTCCCGTTAGTGTCTCTTGATGCAACCTTTATTCACTTAGCTGCCCATTACGGGTTACGCACAAATTTGACCGCATCAGCAGCAACATATCCGCTTGTTCCGCTATTGCGGATCGTCACACTGCCGGAGGTGCCGGCATTGAAGGTGTACGTTCCGATTAAGTTCCATACCCCGCCGTTTGAGGTCTGGTCTATGGTAAGTGTTGCCGTCCCGCCTGCATGAATGACTTCAATTGGGATCGCAGTGGAGCGGTTAAAATGCTCCGGCCACATCATATAGACGCTATAAGTGGCGGTGACGGGCAACTCGGGTGTATACGCAATACTTTTGCTGCCTTTACCGCTGTTGTCATCATGTACATAGTTGATTCCGTACCGGTCTGTCTGAACCGCAGAGGTCTTCCAGCTTCCCGTCTTTAGCACACCTGTGGTGTCGTTATTGTCCACAATAACCTCTTCTCCAGGGAGGGTTGGCGGCGTACCGCTGCCCGGTACAAAGGAGGCCTTGAACGTCTTGCCTTTGGCTGCGTTGACATTGACTGTTAATTTGATGGTCGGGCTGAGCTGCGTCACGGTAATTCCGGGGTCCGCAGTATATCCGTTTGCCGAACGCTCCAGTTCAACCTCAATAACACCGGTATTTAACTGTGTCGGATCGCTGACCGATAGTTCCAAAGTGCCCTCTTCAGCTTCTCTGGTCATGACCGACGCTTTCTTGTTCACTGTGATCAGATCGACGGAGCTGGCCCCATCTTCCCAGAAATTCGCCCCAATGATGCCCAGTTTCGTTTCTTTTACCGCTTGAACAGAGGAGGAGTTTGACAGCACTTCAATATCAGGCGCAGCGGCATAAGCAGCCACTTGAGCAGCCGTCTTGCCCGGCAGCAGGACATATTGATATTCCCCGCCACCCGGATTCGCACCATGATTCAGCCATAAGGTCATATAATTGCGGGTTATCGGCGTGGACGGGGTTACCGGACGTGGGTTGATCTGCTTCCAGTTTCCTGTTCTGGCCTCTCTTTTGGCGGCAAGCGATACATTCTGTGGAAAATAATATCCGGTATCGGCACCAGCTGTGCTGCCGGACAGGTGAGCCCAGTCTACCTGGTCTAGGGTTTCCGACCACCCCAAAGCTGAAGGCTGTACTTCGCCATTCACAGTGAGTGTATTACTGCCCGCTGTGTTCAGCTTCCGGTTCTCCACGATAGTTTCAACGGCAATATTGTCCGTGCTGGTGATGCCTGCACCCAGGGAGACGATTTCGTCGTCAAACATGAACCAGGATTTCCGGGCGCCAAGCGTATGATCCGCATACTGCAAATCCATACCTGAGCTGCCGTATAAGTTCTGAATGTCGGAGCCGCCGGTCCACGTATTTGCACTGGTATGGCTGCTTGACGGGGTCTGGGACAACACGGTTGTTCCCGGCAGGCGGTAATTATCGACGGTTGGCCAGAAATCATTGCTGTATTGTCCGAGATCGCTGTTATACAAGCTGGTCATCCCGGCTGAGGTGTACCAGGCTTTGGCGTTCTCGCTGTTGATCGCTTCAAAGCTGCTGATGCGCTTCGAATACATAGCAAGTCCGATGCTATAGTCAGGCCGGTGCTGGACTGCCCGGTCCATCGCCGAGAACTGCTTATAGACCTTAAGCTCTTCCGCCGGCTCAATCAACGGGTCCGCGTTTATGCTCTTGGCCAGTACGATGGATGGGATCGGTGCACTGGAATAAAAGGACTTGAAGGTATCCGACATTATCCAGCCCTTAAGCATCTGCTTGAAGTCAGCCGCTTGCGCGGGCGGCGCGATCCCGGACAACAGCAGGATACCTTGCATTGCTGTATGTCCCGCGTCATGATCCTGACTGTAATTTCTGGAGATTTCCCTGCCGCGAACCATATCCATCATGGCGCCTTTGTACATCAGCGGCTGATAGGTGTTGTATACCCAATCCCAGACATTGGACTGGTTAGGATCGGTGACCTGCCATGTTGAACCGTGGAGCATTCCCATCAGATCGCTTACAGCCAGCAGCAGGCTGAGTCCATACCCTCCGGTATAGGGGATATTGCCATGCTGAATGAATGAACCATCACGATAGAAGCCGTCTCCGCTAACCGTGTAATTAAAAATCGAAGATAGCCCGTCACGCGCAGCGGCAATCTTGGCACCATCTTTGACGAGGATTCCCCGAACGCCTACAACGATCGCTTTCCACGAGCGGTTGGCTCCTGTTAAGGTGACGGTTGGCGAGAAACGTTCTACGGCTTTCATATAATTCGTAATTTGAGCCGGACTTAGGGAGTCATACATCAGCACAGCTGTATCGTTCAGCTGCATCGGTATGCCGATCTGCCAATCCCACCAATTGCTGGTTCCGCTGGCGGTCGTCGTTACCGCCTCATGGTATCTGGTTGCATACATATAATCGAGTGCAGCAACGATGTCGGTCTCAAGCTGACTATCCTGGTACAACGCCGAACCAGTGGTGGCATAAGCGAGCGCCATGGTGTACAGACGTTCATAGGTCACCCGGATGTGAATTGAATTCCCAATACCAGGGTTATCGCTCCACAGATAGGTACGGCTGGGCGAAGTATTCATTGTCTGCCAATAGCCGTTCGCTTCGGTAGTCAGCCTGGTAATTGCAGCGGCTATATCAGTATCCGCAGTATTCAGGGAGGCTCCTCCCGTCAGCATAACCTTGCGGTGCTCCCTCATTCCGTCGAATTCATCCGCTGCGCGGGCACGCTCCATACCCGTTATTCCTCCGAAGCTGCCGACAGACAGGAGCAGAATTAACATAATCATGCAGCTTTTCATTAGCATTCTTCTCATCCATAATCCTCCTTTTTTCATTCATTGCTTCGTTTGCTTCGTTTTCGTAATCCAAACACTTCGTTTTCCAGCCATAATCCTTCCGTTCCCAACTGTAATCTCGCCTATGATGAAGCGCTTACATTTAATAGTATGATATGGAATGGCCGCTAAAGAAACTACGTGAATTCGAGAAAAGGTATGAAATATCGAGCGATCTCGAAAGGATACCTTTCATTTTGGATCATCAGCTAGTCAAACCACCAAACGGACTGAAAATCCTCTATTTTCCCATATCTTCCATTTGTTCTGGCTAAGCGGACTCAGATTCCGTTAATGGGGCTGCCGCAGCCCCTTTCAAGCCCAAATGAACAAGTTAGCGGATTCTCAGTCCGCTTAAGCCCCAGAAAGGGGCTTTTCTGCGAAATAAGGGCTTTTGAGTCCGCTTCACTCTGCTGACGGTACACTCCCCTGATCTTCGAACTATTGCTTGTCTAAGACTCCTCCATTCATGAGCAAGTGGAGAAAATTCAACTATTCCTAGCCGTCTGCGCAGACAAGTCTGCCAACGTTGTTCCTCATTTCATAGATTCGCTAGGTCCCAAGCTCAACATGAAACGAGGATCCCCCGGCACCATCCGGGTCAAACCACAGTCTCACCTTGCCAGTTTCACTGTGTTCAACCGTTATCCGGTCTGACTTGTTCTTCACTCGGGTAACAGGGTGATTGAATTCAATCCCGATTTCGATCAAACTGCGCTGCCTTTGTGTCGGATCGGCTATGGCCAGGCTCCAGCCTGCCGGATTCCTTTGCAGCACAATGGAGGCTTGGCTGCTGCAAGAAATTCCCCCGCTTGTATACCAGCCAGGCTTCCAGAAATGCGCTGCTGTAATTCCCAGTTCAGAATCTTCAACCGCATGCACCTGAGCATTCAATTCCAGGATTCTCACCCTTGGTTGCTCTGCGAAACTAGCAGTCTCTTCCTCGCTGTAGCCAGGCAGGAGGAGGTATGCATAGGTATCCCCCGTGGGGGCTTCTCCATGATCGAACCACAACGTCTGATAGAACCGTTCCATCTTCTCAGGTGAACCGGCATCGTTGATTTCCTTCCAGCTCCCCTGGCGCGGTTCACGCAAGGCATGTACACGGCATTGTTCCGAAAAAAAGAAGCCCACATCCGCTCCCCGCTCACTGCCCGCCATATGAATCCATTTGGGGTTAAGGGTCTCTATCTCGCCAGATCCAGGCTTCCGGCAGATCCTTGTTCCGTCTGCTGTAATCGCATGGTCTCCCAACGATTTCAATTTCCGGTTATCGATGACCGTCTCTACTCTGGCGGAATTACGGCTCTTAATATCCGAACCTAAGGCAACGATACGGTTTCCGAGCAAAAACCAGCTTTTGAGCGCTGTCAATCCATCGGCCTCGTTAACCACATCCTCCAATTCAATGGCGATGGCGCCATACTGGTTGTGAAGTACGGCCCCGCCGACAAAAGACTTGGTGCTTAAACGGCCTTGCCCGGCCCCATCCTCCTGACGCTTGTTTGTTACTGTAGTTCCGGGCAGGCGGCAGGGATCAACGGTCGGCCAGTAAGCATCGGCATATTGCCCCAAGTCACTATTATACAGCTGGCCCATGCCATACGAAGTATACCAGCCCTTCAAATTCTCTCTGTTGATAGATTCATAGCTATAGATCCGGCTGGAGAACATACTGATGGAGTAGGCAAAACCCGGACCCTGCAGCACCGCCCGGTCCATATGCGCAAACAGCTTGCAGAAGGCCTCTTCCCGGGCAGGCTCCACGAGTTCATTGTCCAGCAAAGCTCCGGCTTGTGCGGCAGTATCCGGCGGTGCATCGGCTAAATACAATTTGTACGTGTCAGCCACAATCCACCCTTTCGCTCTGGAGAGCAGCCGTACCTGCTCCGCTTCATCCAGTATGCGCGAGAAGCGTAAGCAGGAGGTGATCACCGAATGCCCGCACTCATGATTCTGCGAATCCGCCCGCGAGATTTCCCTGCCGCTGGCCATATCCAGCATAGATCCCCGGTACATAAGGGGCACAAATGTATCCTCAATCCATTTGGCTGTCAAATCGCGGGCTTCACCCGGCAATTCCCAAGGGGTATCATGCAGCCATACCATCAGCCGGACCACATCCTGCAGCAGTGAGACCCCATATCCGCCGGTGTACGCGTATTTATCATGCTGAATAAAGGAGCCGTCCTCATAGAAGCCGTCCCCTTCGCTAACATTCTTGAATACCGGAAGCAGCGCACTAAGGGAGGCGGACAGCTTCTGCCCGTCGCCCTGAATAACGGCAGCAAGAGCAACTGCCGTAGACTTCCAGACCAGATTCGCTCCGGTGGACGGCGGAGCCTTAGCCACGAACCACTGCGCATGAAACGCCGGATCGCCGACATATTTGTCTATGGGGAGGAGTAGCCGCTCTACAATTTCTGTATCCGGCAGCTCCTCCATGAGCAGCAGGGTTTCCAGCAGAGCTATCGGCACGCCAATCTCCCAATACCACCAGTTTCCATAGGGATGGCAGCTTTCGTTGTATCTCTGTGCATATAGCCATTTCAATCCATAAATCACCTGCTGCCTTAATACAGAGTCCATATAGTAGGGACCTTTGGATGATCTCAGAGCAATCGCCATCCCTCTTAAACGGCCAATGATCACAAATACATCCGAAGCGTTCTCAGCATAAGGAACATCAGCCCATAGCAACTCCTGGTGATCGAGCATCTTATCCTGATCATGCCTGACACTTTGCAGCGATTCATGACTCAGCGTATCTCCCGAGATATATTGCAGCCATTTGTTTCTCAGAATCTGCATGCGCATTCTCTCCTTCAGCCAACGGTTTGCCCTTTATGCCATTGTGCGCGGTTCCCTCTCCTTGAGCGGGGAAGGTGGAATCATGCTTCCCCACTCTCCGGCTTCAGAACCAAGCTCCAGCAGAAGCGTGCCTCCTCCGGCGATTTCTTCATGGCGGACCCAGGCACGGTTCAATTCCTTGCCGTTGATGGAAGCAGACAGGATATACCGGTTGCCGGACCCGCTGCATTCACCCTGAGTCTCGATCGTCAAAGGAACGGGAGTCTCCTTCGCTCCCAGCAGCAGGGTTACCTTATTGAACAACGGTGGAACGAGGAAATAGATGTCCTGACCCATCAAAGGGTACAACCCCATAGCTGAACAGATGAAAAAGGCACTCTGGCAGCCCATATCTTCGTTATCACCCAGTCCGTCACGTTCAGCCCTGAAGTACGTCTCCAGACATTCCCGGACCCGGTCTGCCGCCCGGTCGGGTCTTCCCGCATAAATATATAAATAAGGAATATGCAGCATGGTTTCTTTGGAGTTATAGAATCCGCCGTCAAAAAAACGGTCTAAATGCCTGATAAAAGCTTCTGTCCCCCCATGCCGTTCGACCAGTCCATGAAAGTCATGATGCGTGCTGAACGACCATTGCAGGCTGGTTCCTTCGTAGAAGTAAGGATCATTCCATGAATCCGGCAGGCAGGATGTGGGGTCAAAGGACCTTGCCCATTCCCCGTCCGGAAGCCGGGGCGCGAAGCATTTGAGATCCTCCCGCCATAGGTTCCATAGCTTCTCCGAGCTTGCATAGTACGTCTCAGCCGTCTCCTCTTGACCAAGAACCTCGGCCAACCGGCCGATACACCAGTCCTGATAGGTATACTCCATATGACGGGATACACAGTTCTTCTTCACATCCGTCGACAAGTACCCCAGGGAATGGTAATCCTTCAGGTGACGGCCATAGAGCCAGGTGTCCGGGGACGTAACCTCATTATTCTTGCGCATTTGCTTCAGGGCTTTGGCATAGTCGATTCCCTCCAGCTTCTTAAGCGCCGCTTCACAGAACAGCACATCTGCGGAGCTTCCTCCTTGAATCATCGCGCTATGTCCCATAATCCAGGCGTCCGGCAGCCAGCCGGTATGATCCGCGATATCCAGCAGACAATTGAGGATATCCACTTCAAGCTGCGGGTCAAGCAGTGTAATCAACGAGTTGGCATTTCGGACGCTGTCCCACAGTGCATACAGATCAGTGAAATGCCGGACCCCGGATTCCCAGGCGAAGTTCTCATCGTCTACCCCCAAGTCACTCGGCATACAGAACAGCCGGGTCATCAGGGTATAGAACAGCCGCGTATGCTCCTCACTTCCGCCTTCCACCGTGACTCTGCTAAGTTTATCCTCCCAGATGCTACTGGCCGCTTGCCGGATTTCATCGAATCCGGCGGACGCTTCCCGGTCCACACTGGCTCTGGCCTTGCCGACACTTACATAAGAAATACCAGTCTTCGCCACCAGAACTTTGCAGTCACCGAAGCTAAGGGAAGCCTTACAATTCGGACCATCTACAGACGGGCTGCGCCGCACTCCGCCTGCGTCCGCCAGCAGGCTGCTCTTCATCGGCTGATCGAAGCGGATATAGAAGTAGACGGAATAAGGGAACTCATGCCCCCAGCCCCCGCGCAGGTCGGAACGGCCTGCAATCTCGTACTCCGATATCACTTCAAGGTAGCCGCCCGTGGAGACGCCGGTAGTCTTCCCCGGCTCATCTCCGCCTACCTGAATTACCGCCCCGGCATCAATCAGCAGGTTGGCAGCGTCCCCGGGCTTGAAGCTGTAACGGTGGATGCCTGTGCGCGCTGTGCTGGTCAATTCAGCCTGTATGGCAGCGGGCATTAATTGCACGCTGTAATATCCTGCTTCGGCCTGCTCATTCTCCTTAAAGTAAGGATCGATATGGAACCGCTGCATGCCGGTATAAGGGGTGAAGCCTACATTGCCGTAACGGCCTCCGCCCCCCGTTCCGCTGACATGCGTATGACTGAATCTGCTAATCGGCCTCGAACTGTCGTAGCCGTGGGATAGCTGCGGCGGCAGCGTATCCGGGCCAAGCCTTACGATGCTGCCCGGCAGATAAGGCCCGCACAAGCAATTGTTTTCTCCATCCACACCTATAAACGGATCGACATAATCCACTCTTCTTCTCATCAACGTTGTACCTCCTTCATTGCCGGTAAAGCCTTCCCTCTACCAAAAGATTTCGCTCTCTCCCTTTAACTTCAGCAAGGCTTCCAGAAAGAAAAAGTCGCCGTAGATGATAGGCACCTCTACTTCGGCATTGGACGGGAAGCTGCCGGTGCCCCGGGTAATCAACGCTTCTTCCGCCGGGTCCTCCGGCGCGTAATGACGGAACAGCGATTCCGTTATTGCCGCGCCGAGCTTCCGGTAGCGCGCTGCCTCTTCACCTTCCAACAGAAAGGCAATTTCCAGCATTCCGCTGGCTGCGCAGGCCGCAGCTGTTGAATCTTTGGCCCATAGCTGTTCGGCAGGTGCCCGGAAATCCCACGGTGGCACAAGATCCTCCGGCAATTGTGCGGCGAAATAATCCGCAGCCGCTTTGGCCGCATCCAAAAACCGGATGTCGCGCGTATAGCGGTACCCTATAGCGAATCCGTAAATCGCCCAGGCCGATCCGCGGGACCAGGCGGAATCCGGACTATACCCTTGTCCGCCAAGCGCTTCTATCCGCTCTCCCGTTCCGGGATCGAAGCGGACGATATGGTGCACCGAGCCATCCTGACGGATGAATTCGCGGAGCGCCATCTCAGAGTGTGCAGCGGCTATATGCCGGTACCGCGGGTCCTTAAGCTCTTCGCTGGCCCAGTACAGTAAGCCAAGATTCATCATGCAATCTATAATAGCCAGGCCTTCACTGCCTTCATACAGCCAGGCACGGATGAAATGCCCTTTAAGATTAAAGCGGCTGGCTAAGTGGCTGGCAGCGATCAGCCCTCTTCTTCTGGACAGCATATTGCCGGTGAGCTTGTAGTCGGCCACCGCTGACAGACTCCAGAGGAATCCGTTATCATGATGGAGCTGTTCGTATTCCTGAAGAGGCGCATCCAGCTGTTCTTCACAGTTCTCGGCGATACTCCGGTATTCCTCATCGCCGGTAGCCCGATAAGCCAGCCACAGGATTCCGGGCCAGAACCCGTTGGTCCAGCAATCGGGGTCACGCGCATCATATTTTCCGCCGTAAGAGGCATTAGGGAAGGTTGCTCCGATTCTGTGGCGCGTGGTGCTTAATTTGCCCAGGGAATAATCCCAGGCCTCATTGATCCAAGTCTCCATCGTGTATGGTCTCCTTTTCTCTTGTACAGTTAAATGGCAGGACGCCCTGAAACAACAGACCTCCTGCCATGCTTCAATGCGTTAATTATTGAGCTGCTTTCCATGCATCAATTTGGGTCTGCAATTCTGTTTGGACCTTCTCAATGCCAGCCTTCTTTAATTTCTCATTTCTTTCCTCAAGCATTTTGGCAGGGTCAGGAATAGCCCCCGTGCTTGCGGCCCGGTATTCGCCAATGACCGAGGTAAGCTGAGTAATCTCGTTCTTGACGGATGACTCATCGAATACGAACCCTAACAGCGGTGAACGTTTGGCCTCATTGTTGAATTCCTTCCAGCTTGAATACAAATCATCAGGCTGACCCGGCTTGAGATAATTGATGAGCTGATTACCAATCACCCAGAACAGGGCGCTGGTGCCATATCCGGAATCGGCAATCGGCTCGATGCGGTTCTCGCTAATCTTCTTATAGTGGGTGCCTTCAATTCCGTTAACGAACAGGTTCACGGCATAAGGATCAGTATGCAGCGCATTTAATACCATCATGGCCCGCTCAGGATCTTTGGAGGTGCGGGAGATGGAGAACATCGATCCGGCGGCAAGGTCCGTGGTTACAATAGGCTCTTCAATAACCTTAGAGACGAAATCATATTTATTGTCGGTGGCAATTTTCAGTTCAATATCAGCCCCCGGCTTCCAGACGGCCTGCTGCATCCAGATTTTACCCTGTTTTCTTAAATCACCGATGTCAGTCGTTGTTGTAGCTGCATCGCTATTGATGTAGCCCTTCTCATAATAGCTGCGGTTCAGCTCATATTCCGCTTTGGCAATCGATGAGATTTCCGGATCAATAACCGATTTTATCTGGATGTTATCTGTATTCGTATAGTCATATAAGAACAAAGGAATCTTGTTAGGCGTCGGCCCGATAACGCGGAAGTCCGAGCGGGTCTCATACATCATGCCTTCACCCGACTCCTTAATGAAATCCAGAATCAATTCCGGCTCTTTCTCCTTCAGCAGCTTGAACCAGGGTTCAAAGTCTGACATCGTCTTAATATCCTCAATAGGGATACTATATTTGTCGACTATATCTTTCCGGTAAGTGTAGGCCTTGCCCTGGGTAATCTCTTTGTTTGTGGGAATCCCATACAGCTTCCCTTTGTAGCGCGGAGCCTCCAGGTAGATCGGGTTCAGGTTCTCCGAGATGCCCTGCCCGTATTTGGCCAGCAGATCATCCAGATCCAGGAAGGCGCCCTTAGAGACGTTGCCGAAGAAATTAAGCCATGAGGCTGTGAATACAAGATCCATCGGCTCACCGGCATTTAACATCAGCTCGGTCTTCTGCTTGTATTCGCTGGAGGCGATCGGCTGAAGATCAACAGTGGCATTGAATTTCTCTTTGAAATATTCACTGAGCTTGGCTTCCACCAGCGCATCATCCCGCTGCGGTGCACCGAAGTAGATAATCGACACCTCGTAAGGCTTCAGTGATTCCGGACTGTCAGCAGGTGCCGCAGTACTCGTGCTCTCCGTGCCTTTTGATGCTGCCGGTTCAGAAGTACCCCCGTTATTACCGCCAGAGCATGCCTGCAAGGATAACGCAAGAACCAGAATAATCGCTGTGAATAGCGGTTTGCGCCCTTTTAACTTTTTCATATTAACCCTCCCTAAATGATTAAGCTTATATATAGAACGGCAGGCAGAATAGGCTGCTTGCCGGCTCCACCGCTGCTTTAGCCCTTAACAGCCCCTACTGTGAGGCCTTTGACAAAATATTTCTGAAAGAAAGGGTACGCGATCAGGATCGGCCCCATTCCTATGACGGCCATTGCCATCTGCAAGGATTCATTCGGCAGGTTCTTCATCATCGTTGGATTCTGGGCGGCCAGCTCCACATTATTGCGCAGATACTGCACGTCATTGAGGACACGCATCATCAAATACTGGAGCGGATATTTGTCCTCACTGCTGATATACAGCAGCGCATTGAACCAGTCGTTCCAATAGCCGATTGTACTGAACAAAGCCATGGTCGCCAGGACAGGCAACGAGAGCGGCAGAACGATCCGCAGGAAGATTCTAAGCTCACCCGCACCGTCAATTCTTGCCGATTCAATCACTGCAGGATGAATGGTCGTCTGGAAAAAGGTCCGCATAATAATTACATTGAATGGCACAATCAGCATGGGCAGGATCAGCGCCATATAGGAGTCCTTGATATGCAGCACCTGAGTATAGATTAAATATCTGCTGACCATCCCGCCGTTAAACAACATCGTGAAGAACAAAAAGAACGTAAATGCATTACGGAACGGATAATCCGCACGTGAAATGGGATAGGCATATAGTGCCATGAGCAGTACACTGAGCGCTGTGCCAAGAATGGTTATGGTAAAGCTCACCCGGTAGCCCGACAGAATCGTCTGAAAATCCTTAAAGATGGATTCGTAGGCAATCAACGACCATTTATCCGGAACAAAGCTGTACCCTTGAGTCAGAATGGACTGTCCGTCTGTGAAGGATACAATAATGACTAGCAGAACAGGCAAAAAGCAGATTAATGAGAGGATTACAAAAGCAATGTTTAAAATTAAACTGGAAGCTACAGAAATTCCGCCGATGCGGCTGCCGGAGTCGTTGGCCATGATTGTTCTCCTTTATTTAGAATAATGCCTGTTCCCGGTCAATTTGTCTGACCGCGCTATTGGTTGCGATCACCATGATGAACCCAACCACCGATTGAACAAGCGCCGTGGCCGAGGACATCCCGATATCATTTAATTGCATCAAGGCCCGGTATACATACGTATCCACGGTATCCGTAACCGGATACAATGCCCCTGAGTTCATGGGCACCTGGAAGAACAGCCCGAAGTCTGAACTGAAGATACTTCCCATCGACAGAATCGTCATAATGATAATGACCGGCCGGATAAAAGGGATCGTTATGTTCGTAATCTGCTTCCACTTGGAAGCCCCGTCGATAAGTGCAGCCTCATAGTATTCGGGGTCAATTCCGGCGATCGCCGCAATGTAGATAACGGCACCGAAGCCGGCATGCTTCCAGGCGTTCACGAACACCAGGATATAAGGCCAGTATTCCTTCTCCGAATACCAGAACACCGCATCCTGCCCGAAGGCTTTGAGGACGGTGGCATTAATGAAGCCATGATCCGGCTGCAGGAAAGCGTATACGAGATAACTCACCACGACCATCGACAGGAAGTGCGGCAGGATAATGAAGCTTTGGTAAGCTTTTGCCAGAAACCGCCGCCGGATCTCATTGATGGCCACCGCGATAGATACCGACAGCACTAGGTTCAGTATCATAAAGGTCAAGCTGTACAGCAGCGTGTTTCTTACAATTCTCCACATATCTCCCGAGGAGAACAGGAATTTGAAGTTATCAAATCCTACCCATGGACTCCCCCAAATTCCGTCAATGTAATTCACATTCTTGAACGCAATGAATATACCGAACATCGGCAGATAGCTGTGCGCCAGAAGGACAAGAACGGCCGGCAGCATCATTAGTGTCAGCGCCTTGTACTTCCACATGGCATGGATAAATCTTGAGAATCCAGTGGCTCTAGTCATGTCCATTACTCCTTTCATGGACTTATTATAGAACCATCTCTACACGGCTACGATGATGCATTCCCGTAAAAACGTGATCTTTTAAACGCCCATAGCCGGTAGTACCTCATTCGGGGGGCTTGCGCAAAGGCAGGGTGATGATTGCCCGTGTCCACCCCTCATCGCTTCGTTCATAGGTCAAACCATACGCCTCCCCGTAATGGAGCTGGATCCGCTGGTGCACATTTCTAATGCCATATCCCTTCGGACTATGCTCTTCCTGCATGATGGCAGAGAGTTCATCCGGATCTACAGGCAGATGCCCGTTGTCCTCTACGATGAAGCGGAGGGTATCTTCACTTTGAACTGCAGATACCCGTATTTCTCCTTCCCCATCCATTCCGCGCACGCCATGAATAATGGCATTTTCGATCAGAGGCTGAATAATGACTTTGGGAGTTTCATAGCCGCTCAATGTTTCATCGATCTGCCAGCAGACCTCAAAGGTGTCAGGGTAACGTTTCTCTTGCAGCCGTGTATAGGCCTGGGCATGCTCCAGCTCTTCCCCGGCTGTAATCATTTTCCGGCCTTTACTGAGGCCGATACGCAGCAGCATGGACAAGTCACGGACCATTTCGCCAACCTCGGTATTTCCGCTATCCAGCGCGTACCAGTAAATCGAATCCAGAGTATTGTACAGATAATGGGGGGTGATCTGGGATTGAAGCATCAGCAGCTCATACTCTTTCTGTTTCAGCTGCATCACATAATTTTCTTCAATCGAATAATCCAGCCTTTTGGTCATTTTCACAAATGATCCATATAGAATGCCGAATTCATCATGCCTGAGCGGCTCCTCTGTCCATGACAGCGTTTTGCCGGGTTCATATATTTTCATAACCGAGACGAGCTTCACTACGGGCTTAACGACAAGCCGTACTAAATAGAGCACGAACGTGAGGACAAATGCTAAAAAAACGACGGAGATTATGACGAGCATATTTTGCAGCCAGATTTGTTTACCGGTAATGGACGCTAAGGGGATTTTGTACAATAATCTGGTGTGGAATTTCGGGCTGTCCGAATAGGCATAGAGCCACTCTTCCCCGCCTTCTTCAGCGAAGGTGAAGCCATAAGGCCCCGCAGGTCCGATATTCTTGTCAATCTCGGCCAGTGAAATGCTGCCTGAACCTGCGGACATTAACAGCTCATCCTTGTCGTTGAATAAAAAGATACCGGCAGCAGACGGCACCTCAACAGATACCATATCCCGGGTTAAAAGCACCTCTACCTTGTTGACCACCAGCAGGCCGATGGCCTCATTATAGTCCCGGGGATTGAGAATACTGCGCATGAACGAGATCGTTTGCTCACCGGTCTCTGCATGCGTAATGCGCAGTGCTCCGCCTCCGCTGTCATCCATGTTGCTTACCATAGCGTCAGGTAATCCGCCCGCATCATTATCCAAATACTTGAATCCCTTTGTCTTATGGGAAAGATCAAAAGGCGTATCTCTACGCTCAATATTTCTCATATAAATTGCATATTCTGTGCCTCCGGTAGACCAGCTCTCCAGAATATTATCGGCCTGCTGGATTTCATTCAGCGTGTCAATTCCGGTCCAGAAGCTATACCCCGCCGGATTACTGAAAAAGTGATTATCCAGCAGTGTGACCGTCCTGTCATTGATCGCGGATATGGTTTTGTCGATCGTCACATGATTTTGTTTAACCAGCTGGAGTGTTGTACTGCCGACTTCTTCCTTGATGGTATCTACAGCCACATAAGCTGAAATCCAGCCTACTACTATAAAGGGGAGGACAATCAATACGAGGAATGCCAGGGTGACTTTATGCTTCAGTTTCAGTTTCAGCTTCAGTCCGGTTCCCTCCTCTGGCTTGCTTGCGGAATTCTGCCGGTGTGAGCCCCAGCATTCTCTTGAACATCCGGCTGAAGTGCTCAGGCGACTCATACCCTACCGCAAAGGCGATTTCATACCGTTTCTTGTCCGTGGTAATCATCAGCCGGCGGGCCTCTTCCATCCTTAGTGCCGTCACATAATCCCAGAGGTTTGTTTTCATATCACGTTTGAAAATATAACCCAGATGAGCTGCGCTGAAATGAACCTCCTCGGAAATATCCTGGATTTTCAGCGCCGGATTACGGTAATTCTTCTGGATGTAGCTGGTAATCCGCGAGATCACATTCTGATCTCTGGCCTTCGAGAGCTGCTGCAAAAAAGCAACCGAATCTTCAATGTACCGGTGCAGCCGTTCCAGCTTCTGCTGTCCGCTAAGTCCCTGGAACACCATATCCGGGTTGAAATCATAGAGGGAGACCCCGTTCCCCTGCCCGTATTCGACCAGCAGCCCGTAAATCCGGTAGATCAGCATCCCGCAATAGCTGTTCGTGACCTCCTGTGACTGTTCAGACACCGGCAGCTGGCCAAGGATGTTTTGCGGATTCACGTACCCTGCGGATTCTACCGCTGATTTCATCTGCTCCATGAATTCACTGACCTTGCTCATCCAGACGACCATACTCAGATTATCCTGCACGGCTATATCGTGATAATAGAAGACTCTTTGTCCGGGATGGACTTTGGTCCACTCCGCCGCAGTGTCTGCTTCTTCCATCAGCCTGGGGAGCATTAATACATCTCCGCCCAAAGTGCTGAGGCCGATCGTTGCCTCCACATTCAGATACTGCTTCATATTCATGGCGATCATCTGCCCGATCATATGGATCTGCGAGTGTACTCTAACCTGGGGATCGCCCATTTCTTCGGCAGATAACTGGATAATGCTGATGATGGAATGGCCGAAGCCGTTGAAGGTCAAACCATTCCACTCCATTAAGGTTTCATTCATAATATTGATCGCCGCATATTTCAATAATTTGCGGTCATGCAGAGTGACCTTCTGTTGGCTGAAGCCGGCCTGGCTATAATCAATGCGGCTGGAGATCACGCCGAAGAATTGTCCTTGTAATAGCTCTCCCAGTTCACTGGTCACATCTTCAATATCCTTCCGGGTCAGATTCCGCTCTGTAACCAGCTCCATCAGCCACTCATTACGCCTGGACTGGTCCTGTATCGGCCTGCTGTCCGCCTCAAGGCTCTTCCCCGGAAGCTCTTTCTGGGTTAACGCTTTGCGGACTACCCGCAGCAGCTCTGCTCGCTCTACCGGCTTGACCAGATAATCCTTAGCCCCCAGCCGGAGCGACTTTTTGGCGAAATCAAACTTCTCATGGGCGGAAATGACAATCACCGGGACATTCCACTGCTCCATATAGATATTCTCCATTAATTCAATTCCGCTCATCCGGCCCATCTGTATATCGGTCAGCACCAGATCAAAGCGGTCCATCCGCAAATAATCAATCGCTTCGAACCCATTGATTGCCGTTTCAACATAAGTGATGTTCATGTCCGAAGCGAGCAGGAAGTTCTTGATCCCCGCACTCACTCTCGGCTCATCGTCTACCACGAGAATTTTATACATGATGCTCCCCCCTTTTGTATCACAGTACACTCGCTGCAAATTCCGGTAGATGATCTATTTCATCTTTTGTGTGATCTATATCAGGATTGTTGACCGCCTGGCTCTGAAAGACCTTTGTTTCATAGGTTCGAAGCCGTTACAGCCCTAGTATAGATCACATATTCCCTGTAATTCATCATCGATTAGTGATAGTAACTCTTTTATGCTCTTTTTGCAAGCGTTTACATAAAAGAGGAAAGGAGATTAGGGTTCACACTATCCGACTATGAGGAGGTTAAACAGATGTTCAGATCAAGCCTATTCCCCGTACGATTCAAAAAGTTATTACCTGTATGCCTCAGTCTGTTGTTGATCATAAGTGCTGTTGCTCTGTCTCCCCGGCCTGCCGCAGCAGCGGTTAACCCCTTGCCGGGACCCGGCCACCCTCTTCTGTATGATGATTTTGCCGGCGGCGGGCTGTTCAAGCAAAATTGGACGAACTGGTACAATCAGAACGGGGGCAGCGGCACTTTCACCAAGACGGTCCAAGGCACCCGTACAATTGGAAAGTTCACACAAACCCCAAGCTCCTCCACCTCCTGGGCCAAGTTTCAGCCGATGAACGAGACCTTTGACCTCTCGGGCTACCGTTATATGAATCTGTCTCTGCAAAATGCAGGTTATACCCAGTCACTCATTCGTGTTGTTATAGGCGATGGCATTACCAATTACAATCTTACCGGTGGTTATGTACCTGCAACGAATACCTGGACCAGCCTGCAGTTTGATCTGGATGCCCTGTCGCCCAAGATTCAGAAGGAGAAAGTCAAACTGGAGGTATGGCTTAGACAAGCCGGCGGGACTTACGGGGAAATGCTGATCGATGATATCGTGTTTACCACGGCCTCCGGCGGTACCGCGCCTCAGTTAAGCCCGGCTGTGATGAGTGCGGATACAGATGGAAGCTATAACCAGAACACTAATTTTACCTTCGATGCCACTTATACCGACCCGGATAACGAGGTGCCTTATGCCGTCCAGGTGATCATTGATGACACGGCCTATACTATGCGCGAAACCGATCAAGCCGATGTAACCTACACGGACGGAAAAGATTACAGGTTCATGACCAAGCTTCCGGCGGGTGCCCATTCCTACTATTTCCGTACCACAGATACGACATCGAATGAAGTCACGACCGGAATTCACAATTTGAGCGTAACCAATTCCTCTTCTGTAATTGATATTGTAGTGAGCCAAGCCGGCTACAGCGCAGATGATATCAAGAACGCCAAATTCATCTCAACCACCACAGTGACAGATACAACCTATGAGATCTTGGATGGAGCTAATGTCGTGTCTTCAGGCACCATGACTTACGAGGGCTTTTACTGGAATAAGCATGTTTACTCTATCGGCTTCTCCTCCGTCACAGATTCCGGGAACAACTACAGGGTGCGAAGTAATCAGCAGTATTCCTATCCTTTTGAAATTACGCCTAACCTGTGGGATCAATACAAGGATGAAATGACTGCCTTCTATCGTCTCCTGCGTGCCTCAGTAGCCACCAGTGATGCTTATCCTGAGGGTTACAGCAGTGTAGCTCCTTCCGCCAAGCTCTACCATGCCGCGGGTCACCTGGATGATGCCCAGTCTGCGGACGGCCTGACCCATTATGATCTGACAGGCAGCTGGTACGATGCGGGGGATTACGGGAAATATGGCGGTAACCAATGGGTCGGCGCGGAGATTGCACTTGCTTATACGCGTTATGCGGACAAAGACAGCGTGAAGTACGATAACGACAGCAATGGCATCCCGGACCTGGTAGATGAAGCTGTCTTCGGCAGCGAATATCTCATCAAGTTCGCGGATCAGCTTGGCGGGGAAATGTATAATCTCAGGAACAATGCTTCTTTCGTTCACCCGGAGAAATCTACCGACAACATCTCCGGCACAGCCGATGACCGGAAGCTGACCGATTTAAGCGTCGGCGGCTCAGCCAAGTCAGCGGGTACACTGGCAGCCACAGCGCGCGCGATCCGCACAGCGGTTAACGAAGGCGACATCGCGTCAGCCCGGATTGCAGAACTTACGGATTTTGCCGACCAATGCGAGAGCGCAGCTGTAATCTTTTATGATTATGTGGTTGCCCATCCTGACGGTCCAATAGGCTCCTACTCCACCAGAGGAGGCATCCCCAATTCCAAGCTGCTCGCTGATGTGGAGCTGTACTTGCTGACCGGCGAGATCCGGTATAGGAATTCAGCTTCAGCTACAATCAACGCCTTAACGCTGGGTGACATTTCATCCACGAACTATTGGGATATGAGCCCAATGTCCATGGCTGAGTTCTACCCGGTTGCCGATGCTGCAACACAGTCTCATATTCACAGTTTGTTAAAAGGGCAAGCGGATTTCTTCCTCTCCACTTCAGATGATACCCCGTATGGTGTACTGAACCAGTTTAAGAATTTCGGTGTAAACGAACCTCATGCTTCTTATTTAGGGGACCTGCTGCGGTACTATGAATTATTCGGTGACCCGGCAGCACTGGAGGCGGTGGTAAAAGGCATGTATTGGCTGTTCGGAGAAAATCCGTGGAATATCAGCTGGATCTCCGGCATTGGCACCCATCATGTGATGTTCCCGCATACCCGCTACAATGAGGATTCTAATACTGCGGGTGATACTGGGATTATCTTCCCCGGCGCCATGGTCAGCGGACCGAATATGAAAGATCCTAAGAATCGAACCAGTATAAGCCCCTGGTACGAGGACCGTTCCCTCTATCTGGATGATACGAATCAGTGGCGGTATAACGAGTTCAGTATCAGTATTCAGGCAGGACTCCTATACACAGTCATGGGACTGAGTGCAACTCCGGGAACAGGTGCGGACAACACCGCGAAGCCGCCCGCCTTGCCGCTACTCTCTCCGGTGATTGGAGAATGGGTCCGCGGAGATGTAACTGTTTTTGCTGAGGCTGGGGATGATCTGAGCCAGGTAGAGTATGCGGCAGCCGGATTGCCTTATCAGCCGATGACGGTATCCGGTAATGTATATTCAACTGTAAGGGGTGCGGTGTACGCTGCTGTCATCGATGAGAGCCAATCCTTGCCCTACACCAACCGGAGAGTAGATGTTCGAGCGAAGGACTCTTCCGGCGGATACACCTACAGCTCGACTCATTACACCGTTGCTCCCGCGTTGCCGGACCCCTCCACTCCCCTGTTATATGATGATTTTGGAGGAGGCGGATTCTGGGGTGGTTCTGCGGCCAATACGACCTGGGTCAACTGGTATAACCAGAATGGCGGCACGGGAACGTTCACCAAGCTTACCGTAGACGGACGTTCAGCCGGCAAATTCGCCCAGACTCCGGCAAGTGTGACTTCAGCGTCTAAATTCCAGCCGTGGAACGATGTGGTCGATCTGAGCGGCTACCGGTATTTGAATATTACGCTTAAGAATCCGGCCTCTCCTGACCTCAGAACCCGGATTGAAATTAATGACGGCAAAAGAACGTACAATCTGACCGGAGGCTGGGCTCTGGTTCCAGCGGACTGGAGCGATCTGCAATTTGATCTGAATGCACTTAGTCCGGCCATTGATAAAAAGGCGCTGAAGATGTCCATTTGGTTGAAACAAAATACAGTCACTGCCGGTGAAATGCTGATTGATGAAATCAAGGCGACCAATCAGGTCAGCGGAAGTGCGCCAACGTTAACTTCAGGAGGCGTAAATCATACAGCAGGCACGCCGCAAACCGAGTTTACTTTCACAGTCACTTATACCGATGCGGACAATCAGGCCCCATTTGCCATGGAGCTGGTCTTGGATGGCGTTGTCCGGACCATGCAGCCTGCTAATCCGGGTGATACTAACTATGTTGACGGCAGAGTCTATCAATACACGACCAAGCTGCCTCCCGGCCAGCATTCCTACTACTTCCACACTACTGATACTTTTACCGATGCTATAAGTACAGAGATTCTGAGCGGCCCTATAGTTGGTTGGGGTAGCTAATAAGCCCCTTTTTTGGAGTAGGATCATCGTGTGCACTTTAGTGGACGCTGCGCGAACGGACCGCTGTCGCTTTTCCACAATCGTTCCGTCCTCTCCGCTGTTTAAGCGGGAATTGGATCTGCAATCTTAAAAAACAAATGAAGAAACCTCTCATAAGAGAGGTTTCTTTGTACATTCAAAAGTGCATGGAACCATTCAGCCTGCTATTCAAATCCGCTCCAGAAAAGGGATGGCCAGCTCAGCAATCCGCTGAAAGCCTGCCTCGTTCGGATGAAGGCCGTCAAGGGTGAAATAATCCAGAGTTAACCGGGTAATCCCGCTTTCAGCATACAAGTCCAGTACTGGCACCGCATAATAGGCTCCGATCCTGCGGACCGCTTCAGCGTAATCCGGCAGGCGGAAGCCTGCGCAGTTCCTGACGGTGGTATCCCATCCGTCCTTATCCCGCTGAAGCGGAGTCCACAGATTCAGACGGGCATCCGGCCTGCGGGTTAACAGGTCCTCAATCAAAGTGGCGTAGGCACCGTAAAAGGTATGAATGTCCCGCCCTTCCATACTCCCCAGCGGCTTATCGAGCCTGAAATCGTTGGTTCCGGCCAAAATAGTAACACAGTCAGGGATCTCTGTTAAAGAACGGCCCGCATGTACAGTCGCCCCGTAGTCACGGTCTCCGCCCGCTGCCATAGGACAACCGCTGACTGCGAGGTTGGCCATTGTTCCGAAACCAACTTCTGCACACACCAGCGGCTGATAACCACCCGCCGCGCTGATGCTGTCGCCAAGCGTGCCCCAGCTTTTGCCTGCCCATCGGCCAGACGTTCTCAAAAACATACCCCCTCACTACATTTGCTGAACCTCACGGATAAGCTCATACAGCTTGGACACAAACGTCCCTCTTGTGATGCTGGATTCCCGGCTAAGCTCTATAAGCGGGTCCTCCCGGGCGGAGAGGCCAAGCCCTCTTAATGCAACCTGTATCCAATTCGCCGTCATCGCCCCGGTTAGCAGCGGCCGTTCATGCCAGTACTCCCGCGGTCCGGCTTCCTCCAGGGGCAGCCTTGGCCCCATATCTGTACCAACCGGAATTAGGTTGTCTGTCGCCGGAAGTACAGGCAGGCTGCGGCATCCGGGTAAGCTGCGTGCCCATGCAATCAGTCTGGAGGCTTCGGATAACGGCATTGGATCGTCTAATCCGGCAGCATAAGCAGTGAAGAACCCCTTTGTTCCCAAGTATTCCGCGGCCTGCCTTGCCGGATGATCCCAGGCAACATCTTCGAAGTAAGTAATCCGCTGCTCCCGATCAAGCAAGCTGATCTGCAGTGCATCGACAGGCACAAGACGCACATCTGTGTTCCTAGTGATGGCAAGGTCTGCGGCTATGCCGGCCGCCAAGCCGAGCTGCATCCAGCATGGCTCCATCCGGAGGGTGCCGAAGCCCATATGGCTGGCGGACACGGCGACCGGTACCAGCAATCCGTCAATAGCTTGCGGGACTATAACACCGTAGGGAATCTGATAGATTTCAGACAGCCAGTTGAGGCCGAGGAAGCCCTCAAGCGCTTTGTTTTGACCTTCGGGCTCCCGTTTCTTCACGGCATGAGAATCAATGGGGTAATCCCCGATCGCGATGCTGTCGAATTGAATCGGCGCACGTGCTAGACCGGGAGCGAGTCGTGCATCATTTTCTGTAAACGTGTACTCTCCCTGTATCCTTCTGGCTTCACGCACATATAGCTGCGGCGGGAAATAATCGTAAGCGGTAAATTCATCCGCCGCATACCCCCAGCTTAATGCTTCTTTGCGAAAGTCCTCCGGCAGCTCCTCATCGTGCTGAATAAACCACAGCAGCCCCTGAATATACTCCTTCTGGCGTTTCGCGAATAGCTCCCTTGTCCTGCGATCCCCATCGGCATAAGCCGTATTCTCCTCCGGAAGATCCGTCGAGCACATGCAGTAATGGTGGTTATTGCTGTCTGTCTTGCCGTTCGGCACGGCCAGCATATTAAGCACATCCCCAATAGACTTGACCCGTTGCTCCGTCACATCGTTTGCCAGCAGGGCATATTCGTCACGGTTATACCCCGGCGGTCTGGTACAAGCAATGAAATTATCCCGGTTCCGGGTTAGGCACAGCCGGTAATTATACGCTTGTATCCGGTCGTCCCCTTCGCCGGTGCTGCCGGGATACACTTCCTTCGATTCATCGAAGTTCATATAGAGCCTGCCGGCATACTCCTCGTTCCACTCTTCCCGGGATTCGCGTCCCAGCCGGTAAGGAACACCTGCCATCGCCGCCAGATCCCCCTCGTAAGTCCCGTCCACGAATACCTTGCCGACAAATTCCTGTTCGCCAGCATGCGTCTGTACCCGAATCGCCAGCAGTTGAGTGCCTTCTACCCGGACACCCTTCAGCTCTGCACACAGCTGAATGTGAAGCAGCGTTTCCTTGCGTGTCATCTCCTGCAGAATATGCTGAGCGACGGACGGCTCGAAGAATAATCCGCTATTGCAATCCTGGACCTGCGCGGATTCTTCGCCGTACCGGTCACGATAATAAGCATGTACGCGGCCGGCAAATTCACGGAATACGGCGCCGGAGGCTTCAAGAGAGAGAATATCGGTTCTGCCTAGTCCGCTGGTCAGCATTCCGCCCAGATGATCTGTCGGTTCCAGAAGCAAGGTCCGCCGGCCCTGCCTCGCCGCTCCGAGCGCTGCACCGATTCCGCCGGGTGTTGCTCCGTATATGACAACCTCATAGCTTTCCATTTATCCTCTGCTCCTTCAAGTGGTTATTAGCCCTTAATTCCTGTGAAATTAATCCCTTTCTCCACGAAACGCTGTGTGGATATGAACAAGATCAGCAGCGGAATCAGCGAGAGGACGCCGCTCGCACTGATCAGGTTCGGCCGGACGATGGTATTGCGGTTGGTCGTCTGCTGCATATCGTTCATCGCGACCGGGAAGGTCCAATGCTCCGGCGATTTCGTTACGATGTAGGGCCACATGAATTCATTCCATACAGGCACGAAGGTCATGACTGCCACGATGGTGAATACAGGGATCGACATGGGAACGACAATCTTCAAGAAGGTTCTGAGTTCACCAGCACCGTCAATTCGGGCCGCCTGAAGCAATTCCTTGGGCAGCTGATCGAAGAAGCCTTTGAACAGGAAGATTACGAAGCCCCAGGCGAAATGCGGCAGGATGATGGCCCACAGGGAGTCACTTAGATGCAGGTTCTTGATGAGAATATATTGCGGGATCAGGATCGATACCCCGGGAATCATAATTGTCGCCAGGAAGAACATCAACAGGAAGAATCTCAGGCGGCTGCTGCGGATGAGCTGGGACAAGGCATAACTGCCGATACCCGCGAAGACCAGCTGCCAGATGATGACGGTGAACGTGACCATTCCGCTGTTGATGAAGTAACGGTAGAACCCGAGATCCCCGGCTTTCCCAAGCGCTATATGCTGCAGGCTGGCGAAGCTGTCGAACAGCCTTAGCTTATTGCGGGAATGCCCGACACTCGTTATTTTCCCGGCTAACACGTCATGGGACACGAAGAAGTCGCGGTAGAGCTTCGCCACCTCATGGTCAGAGGAGGGTGCCGTAGCCTTGGCCGGCTTAGAGGCCGGGCCGTACCATTCGAAATCACTCAGTTTCCGCTCTGCGATGGTGGGCAGCTTAAGCTTCATCACCTGATCGTTGACGACGCGGGTAGGAACAATCGACATCTGGCCCACATAGAATTGCGCCGAAGTGGCCTTGGCCCGGAACAGCTGCTGGCCGTCCCTCGTCCCGTTCACGATAATCTCACCGATATTGTTGCGGATTAAGGATGCCCAGGGGAACCAGATCGCCTCCATTGCTTCTTTCTTATAGAAGGTCTCATCCCCGCTGTCTGCGCCCGTGAAATCTAATGTAACAGTAATCGTGTGAGGCACGTCCGGAATGAATTTGGGCGTAGCCGATTGAATCGACTCGTTGTCCATGATGGAAGTAAGGCACAGCCATACGAGTGGCAGCGTACCGAACAAGAGAAACAATATCGTCACAGCATAGGAGGTGAACCTTAGTCCCTTCTCACCTCGCTCAGAGATGCGGTTAGATTTCATAAGGATCAGTTCTCCTCCTTCTGCAGCTTGAATTGAATGACCGTCAGCAAGGCAATGACCAGAAACATGAAGAATGACAGGGCAGCCGACATCCCGAAGTTCGATTGTTCGAAGGCAGAACGCTGAATGAGCAAGGAAACGACCAGTGAAGCATCTGCAGGTCCTCCCTTCGTCAGAATGAAGATATTATCGAATGCAAGCAGCGCCCCGGACATGAACGAGATGAACTGGATCAGGATTACGAAGCGGATATTAGGCAGCACCAGAGACCGGATTCGGCGCCAGGGGCCGCAACCGTCGATTTTGGCCGATTCGAATAATTCTGCAGGGATCGATTTGATCGCAGCATAGTAGAGCAGCACTCCGATTCCGCCGCTGGCGAAAAACCCCGGAAGGACAATAGCGAACTTAGTCATGTTAATATCGTTGAGCCAGCCGTAGGGACCAAGGCCGATTTTGCCGAGCAAGTAATTGAACAGCCCGCTGTCGGGGTTGTACATCCACTTCCACAGCAGTGCGCCTGCCACGACCGGCAGAATGCTCGGAATCTGATACAGCACCCGGTACACTCCGTTCGCCTTGCGGATCTCGCTCAGGAAGATGGCTTGAACGATCGGCACCCAGAAGGTTAACGCGACGGACAGGAGGAAGATGATAAAGGTGTTCTTGAGCGCAAGCCAGAACGTCGATGTCTGCAAAAAGACGAAGTAATTCTCTAACCCGACGAACCTGCCGGGCGGATTCACGATATCGTAGTTAAATAGACTGATTTGCACGGCCGAGAAGATCAGATAATACTTAAACACGATGAAGACGATAATGGATGGCAGTAGAAACAAGACCGGCGTCCACCGGATACGGAAACGGGTCCGCGGGGCGGGAAGGGCCTTAAGGGGAGGACTGGATTCGAGCTTCATCTTTTCACCGCCTGCACAAGAATAGATGCCGGGATCTCCTTGCCGGAAACCCCGGGCAGCTTAACAGTAATCTGTGGTTACTTGCCGGATTGACTCAGGATATCTGTGTTATATTTATCAATAACTTCCTTCTGCGCCAATTGTTCCGCCGCCTTGAGCTCCGTCAAAGGATCAGCATTCTGATCGAGCAGCACCTTCTGAATCGGCTTCACCACATAGGGGCTCAGACTCGACTTCAAATAATATTCCAATTGCTGCGTTTCGGCCGCCTTACGGATGGCACTTAAGAAATCAGCGGGCATGCCTTCAACATAATTGGATGTGTCTACGTCTTTGACGACGGTAAACGGGTTGACTCCCAGCCCGTTGTCTTTATTGAACTGCAGCCGGGTCTCGAAGGCTTCCTTGGAGGACATGAACATAATGTAATCAAAAGCCGCCTGCCGCTTCTCCGGAGTTGCCGACGGGCTGATTGCCCAGAAGCTGCCGCCCACCTGGGATGGGCCTACACCCGCAGGACCGACCGGGTATGGCATGAAGCCGATTACGCTCGGGTCCATACCCTGTCCGACGAAGGTGTTATAGGCATCGGATGCTCCGAGGATCATCGCCGACTTCCCGCTGTAGAAGTCCTTGTTATTCTCTTCAAAAGACTGGAGAACATTGCTCTGAACGACTTTATGCGTCCATTTCAAATCCTTGTAATACTGCAAGGCTGTGACGGTAGCCTCAGAAGTGAAGTTAAGCTTGACCGTTCCGTCCGGCTGAAGCTCCGTCAAATCTCCTCCGGCTTGCCAGACGTAATACTCGAAGTGCCAGTCGCCCCAGTCCATGCCGAGAATATCGAAACCGATAGTGCCCGGATTCTTCTCTTGTACGGTCTTGGCCGTAGCAGCGAATTCATCCCATGTGGCGGGAAGGCTCGTGATTCCGGCAGTTTCGAACAGCTTTTTGTTGTAATAGACGCCCGTCGAATACATTGAGAGAGGTACGCCATAGATTTTGCCGTCCCGTGTAGCCATGTTGAAGGCGCCGTCGATAAAGCGGTCCTTATCAGGGGAAGCGTTGATCAAATCGGTAATATCCGCTACAATGCCCGCTTGAACGTATTCCTGCATCTTGGGGAACGACGGCCGGAACACGTCAGGCTGCTCTCCGCCCGCAACCGCTGCCAGGAATTTCTCGGGCGTCTGCGTCTCATCCTCGTGTATGACCTTGATATTCGGATAAGCAGCATCGAACTTTGCCTGCAATTCTTCGGCGACTGCTTTCGTTGCGGCATCCGGCGCCGGCTTATCCCAAACGGTAATCTCGACGATAGCTGCTTCCTTGGAAGGCTCTGCTGTATTCTCCGCCGCAGGCGTATTGCCCGCCGGCGTTGCCGCCGATTCTGCTGCCGGATCGTTCCCGTTGCCGGAACCGCACGCCGTCAGCAGGCCGAAGGCGAGCGACATGGTTAACAGCGCAGCCCGCTTGTGTGTGGACCCTTTATAACGCTTCATTTCATAATCCCCCCGTGAAGTGTGATTGCTGTACCCCTTCATCATAAAGGGTTGCAACCGCTTACTAAATAGAAATAATTAACCGGCTAAACATGAATATTTCACCTCCAGGACAGCGGTCCGATGTCCCAGCGGAGGATTGTTTGTTCTATGCACAACCGGATTTTAGGGAGCATGTCGTACGGAATGTGAGGCGCACCGGGCAGGGCGACCTCAAATCCGAGGTCCTTCCTGTGCAGCAGCTTACAATAAGCTTCGGCCGTTGGACAGCGCGTATCCGAGTGGCGGTCCCCGATTCTGGCCAAGGCAGCCACGGCGAACGAGACGTATTGGAAGTGTACTTCGGCAGGCGTCTCCGACGCTTCACTTGCATCCGGGTCCGGGAAAGCTTCTACAGGTTCTTCCAATAGGGTATACAGCAAGTCAGCCGCATCCTTGTCCGCAAGCAGTCCCAGCAGGAGAATCGCCGAATAGCCCCGCCCATGGCCGCGCTTATGGACGAGGCGGGTCTGTGGTACGAAGGGGTCCTTCACGCGCGCGAGCTTTCTCAGCACAGGTGCGGACGAGGCATACCCAAGCAATGCAAGTGCGAATGCACTATGCTTACTGAGGTCAGACTCAGGAACCTGTGTCATCCAGGCTCTTAATGCAGCGTGAATAGATCCACCCATTCTAACCGCCGACCAGATCGAAAGCCCCGGATGCGCGCTGGACATGCCTTCCCTGATGCTCTCCGGCGCACCGAGCCAAGCCGGACCCGTATTGTGACCGCTTGCCTGCAAGCAGCCTGTTGCGGTGAGCAGCGCGGATAGCTCCGGATAAGGAACCTCGCGGAGCGGTACTTTCCTGGTTATGGAGAGATAGGCGGCATTGGCGGCAGCCTCCCCTGCTTTTTGCATATCCCGTTTCATCCGTACACAGGTGGCCAAGTCATGATCGACGGCCAGACATCTGCCCGCGACGAGCAGCCCCTCCATTCCTCGGGGAATGAGCGCGCCGAGCGGGACCGGAACGGAGAGTTTGTGTCCCCACATGCTGCAGGCAACGCTCCATTTCTGCAGCACCTCGCTCTCGAAGGCGGTATCCTTGCTGTGCAGATCAACATGCGCATACGCATAATACAAGGGCTCCGTTGTATGAATGTCATTGAGGACGCATTCGAGTGTCACCTGTGCTTCCCCTTCGATCAGCCGCCCTTCCCTGATTCCGGTCAGTGGTGCAAGGCGGAGCCAGCGGTCCCGCTCAGTATAAGTATCCTTCAGGTGCGTAGAGACGGTTGCGGACGTGAGGATTGCTTGCGACAGAGCTAACGCATCTCCCGGATCGGCATAACCCGAGTCGGTATGCCGGCAGTTAACCTGTCCGTTCTCCAGCTGCAGCCATACGTTCGAGAACGGCTGCAGCTGGCCGTCCATCTTGCGGCCGCAGTACATGCCCGCTCCTGCATGCGCGCACACATGCGCGTCTCCCGTACAATCAATCACGACTTCACTGTCCGCCGTGAATCGGCCTTCCGGGGATATCCATTCGATTCCGCATACGCGCTTGCCCCGTCTAAGGACTCCTGTGATTGTGCTCTCATACCGGAGGTCTGCGCCAAGCTGAATCACTTCCTGCTCCATTACGATCATTTTGGCTTCTCCGTTCACGCCTTGCGAAGGTGTGAAGCATCCGGCAGCAAGCGTTAACACCTGCTCATCCAGAGGCTCGGATATGCCGCCCCTCGACCCGTAATAATAGCTCCATACAGCCCCGGCCGTTCCTGTACCGCCCATGCCATGCAGACGCTCTACGCCAAGAACCTTCAGCCCTTGCCTGGCCGCCGTGATCGCCGCAATCGCTCCTGCTGTTCCCAGCCCTGCTACGATGACATCATAGCGTCCCGCATAAGCTCCCCCGAAGGACGAATGGTTGACCACGCCACCGCTATACCTTTCTGCGTGCTCCATCTGCTGCTCCCTCCCATCTCTTTTGGTGAACATAGCCTTGATCGATAGCTTCAACCGGGTGCCCATACCCTTTTGACGGAAGCCAGAACCAGCCGTCCATGACGAGCTGCAAGCCTCGCTGCACTTCACAATCGAAGACGGAGGCGATGGCGGCAATTGTCCAGGGGAGAAGTACGCTTGGACGGGTATGCCAATAGCTTAATAGACCGTTTCTTGCAGCAGGCCAATCGTCGTCTGCTGCAAGCGTCCATTTGACGATATGCTCTGCGCTGAAACGGCCTTGAACGAACTCCACCCCGGGATCGCTGGCAGCAGGCAGGCCCTGATCTGCAATTCCGGTGTGAATATACGCATTAAGGCTGCGCCCGGACGGACGGATCTCTGCCGGACGGGATACCCGGCATGTAGTCGTATCTATTATGCGGTCGGCCGTTACCGTACGTAGACCGGATGCATTGAATAGATCAACCTCGAAGCCTGCGGGGAGCTGCCGGATCTCAAGAATCTCTGTCAGGAGCAGCACCTGAACCCGGGCATCCAGCAGTCTCCGGCACAGAACAGGATGAAGGCCCGGCAGGTGCACCGGCTCTAAGGCGGCCCCGGTCAAATTACGCTGACGGAGCTCCAGCACGAACGAGCGTCCGAATGAGGACAGCGGAATCGGCCCATCGTTCCGTCCAGGGTTGAAGCTCTCGATATACTCTTGCCCTACTGCTGCCGACCGCTCGACGACCAGAGTCGACTCCGGTGCCGCTAACGCTGCTCCGATTCCGCTGCAAGTCGCTCCGCAGATTAGTGTCTTATAGTGAGCTTGCAATGTATGTTCCATGATCTTCATCGAACCCTTGTCCCCCCTTGTCAACGCTCATCGGCCTTACTCTGAAGCAGCCGACATGTTCAAGCGGTACTGAACCGGAGTCGTACCAGTCGATTTCCGGAACACGCTGCTGAAATAAGCCGCATCGGGAAAGCCAACCAGAACGGCAATTTCCTGGATCTGCAGCTCCGTCTTCTTCAAGAGCTGTCCGGCCTTGCGGATTCGTTCTTCAGTCATGTAGCTGATGAAGCTGCTTTTAAACCGTTCTTTGAACCGTCTGGAGAAATAATTCGGGTGGATATAGAAGCGGTCAGCAATGACCTGGAGACTGATCGGCTCATGCAGATTATTGTCTATATAGAGCTTGATTTCATCCATAAGATCGGGATTCGAGGAATGCCGCATCCTGTTTAAGTGATCCATCATATTATGGGTCATAGCGGCAAGCTTGACCTCAATCTCCGTCCAGCTCTCCACCCCGTGAAGCCAGCTCAGCAGATCGCCGACCTCACCGATGATCCATTCCGGGATACTTGTCTTAAGCAGCAGATATTTGCGGTAGAGAAGATGGAGATCAATGCAGAAGCTCTCCAGCTGATTGAAGCTGGAAGCTTCGTACTCCACGAGAGCTTCGATACGGGGGCCGAGCCACTTGATTAAGGCTGCGGCATTGCCATCGTTCAAAAGGCGGAATACGAACCGCTCATCCTCTTCCGCAAGAACCGAGCTCCCGTTACCCTGACCGCCGGCTGCCGGTGTCAAGCCGTATACTTTATTCCGTCCGTGGATAATCCGGTCCCGCAGCGCTTGCTTGGCTTGCTGATAGGACTGATGGATCTGGCGGATATTCCGCACCGGCAGGCCGAAGCCGATGGTCACCTCAAGCTTAAGATAGCGGTGAATCCCCGTCATCACCCCTTCAAGCTCATGCTTTATAGAGGTGAGGCCGATGGAATTGCCGTCTCCAAGGAGGTAGACAAGCTCTTTGTCATAGATAGAATGGCGGAATAACATCCCTTCCCGCTCCCTGGATTCAATCAGCTGGGAGATGACATTGGAGATTGCAAATCCAAGCAGAGCTTCGTCTCCCTGGAGGAAAGAGCTATAGGGCAAGTCGGGCCGTGTGACTTCGAACAGGACGATTACGAACTCGCGGCAAGAAGTGTTCATGGAAGCCAGCTCCCTGTCCTGCTCGAAGGCAAAGCCCTCGTCTCCCTGCTGGATCAGCTGGGTCAACAGCCGCTCACGCGAAGTCTCCTCGCTTCTTTGCTGAAGCAGCTGGAGCTCATCGCCGAGCGTGGAATGCCGGCGGTCCTGCTCGATCTTCGCCATGATCCGGATCAGGCAGCCCCGAAGCTCTTCGGGTTCGACCGGCTTCAGCAGATAGTCGGCAACTCCGTATTGGATGCCTCTTTTGGCGAACTCGAATTCTTCATAGCCGCTGACCAGGATAAATTGCAGTTTATCGTCGACCTCCTTGGCCTCGCGGATGAAATCCAGTCCGTTCATCTCCGGCATCCGGATATCCGTAATGACGATGTCCGGCCGGAGCTCAGCCAGACGCTGCAAGCCTTCAATGCCATTTGCGGCTTCGCCAATCTCCCCGATCGGCAGCCCCATCCGTTCGATGATCCGGATCAGGCCTTGCCGTAAGATAGGCTCATCTTCAATCAGGAGCAGTTTCATCCCACTACTCCTCCTCTCCCAGTTTTCTTAGATGAATAACAGCTTCAGTGCCTTGCTCCTGCTCACTGGTAATGGTAAGACCATATTCATTTCCATACAGCAGCTTGATCCGGTTCTGCACGTTCATCAGTCCGATGGAGGATGGCGGCAGCTCGTCACGCCGCTGCTGGATATCCTGACCCAGCAGCATGTTGAGCTCCGCCAGTCTTGACGCTGCAATCGGCGGGCCGTTGTTCCATACAGAGAGATAGATTTCCTGATCGGACCGTCTCCAGCCCCGGATTCGCAGCTCGCACTGCGCAGACATTCTGTCGAAGACATGCACGAAGCAATTCTCCACCAAGGGCTGTATCAGCAGCTTCGGAATGGAGAAGCCGTATATTGAATCCTCCACTTCGATCGTATATTTGAACCGGTTCCCGTACCGCTGCTGCTGAATATAGAGGTACAATTCGATCTGACGCAGCTCAAGCTGGATCGTTGACGTCCGGGCAGCACTTATGTTGTAACGGAACATCTTTGCCAGTGACCTGCTGATCAGGCTAATACGGTCGTCATCATGCAGGGTGGCAAGGCTATCGATTATGCCTAGTGTATTGTAGAGAAAGTGGGGATTGATCTGCGATTGCAGCGCCTTGATTTCCGCTTCTTTACGGACTAAGTCTGCCTCGTACACTTTCCGGATCAGCGACTTGATCTCCTCAGTCATGTGGTTAAAACGGTGAATAATGTAACCGGTTTCATCTTTGGTGCGGATAGGCAGAATAATATCGTAATCGCCCTTCTCAACGGCCAGAATGCCTTTCTTCAGCTCTTTGAGTGGTGTGAGAATTCGTGAGGACAGCAGAATAGCCACCAGCATGGCTCCCAATAAGCAGGCAATTCCGATCAAGATCGTATCCCGCGCCAATCCGTTCACCTCTTTGAGCAGGGTACGGACATTAACGATGCCCACCAGTACCCATGACGTATTCGCCAAAGGCTGGGAAACGTACAGCACTTCCGTATCGTTACGGCGCTCCAGCGGTTTACCGGGCAGTGAGGAATCAGCAGAGATCCGGACCGTCTCTTCCCTTGCATCCACCAGCAGAAAGTCCACGCCTTCCGTCTCACCAAGTCCTGAGAGCCATTGCTTCAGATACTCATAAGACAGCTGGACCATCAGGACACCGATTATAGGGAACTTGGATAGCGTGCTGATATTCTTGACTGCCTGTACGAAAGTCAGCGTGCTAACCTCCTGCCCTGTACGCCGGTCAAAAGCTATCGAGGGGACCCAGACGCCTCTGCCGTTATTCGCCACCGCGATCTCCTTCAAATCTTCGAAATCGACTACATCCGTGTTATTGAGATTGCCTTTGATCAAGCGATTGCCCTCAAGCTGTGTAACCACGATGAATTCGACTGCGGAATGATCGGTCACGAATTGACTGAAGTTGCCGGAGAATTCACTATAAGCCAGCGGATCGGAGCCTAACGTCTGCACGAAGCTTTGGAATCTCGGGTCAGAGAAGTAATTCCATGCGGTACTCTTGATATTGGCCATCTGCGTCTCCAGGTTGGCGGCTGATTGCGAACTGAAGAGCTCCATATTCTGGATCTCGCGCTGCTTGATATCTGAGGACGTATGATCGTAGGTATATAAGCCAAGCGTTGATACCGTAATCGTGATGATCGCGAATAAGGCGAGCAGCATTTTACGAAAAAGGGAGCGTGAAAAATAGCCGAATACAGCCATAATCCCCTTTGTGACCGAATGGATTAACGAGAGTATGGCCATCGCCCCCAGATCATAATTTTTTCCATAATTCATTATAATCCGATTATTACGCTAAAGGGAGTCCTTCCTGACCGGCTCTCTCATAAACCGCCGTCACAATTTCGGCAGGCCGGACCGGCAACCGAACCCGTCCATCCTGCCCTTGGGTCAGCCTATGCAGACGTTCCTCCATAATGTTGCTTTTGTTCCATACGCCCCCGCCTCCCGGAGGTGCATCCAGCAATAAGACCGCAGGCTGCATAGACGCATTGAACCAGCGGACGGCGAGATCGCCGGTTTCTTCCGAAACCTTGACCGAGGTTAGTAACAATCCGTCTCCCTCCCATTGCAGCCAAGAATGGGTAGGGGGAAGTTCTCCGGATTTCAACCCGGTTGGAATTACCGTAAAGGGAACCGACTGGCGATAGGCTTCCGCCGCCGCTTCAGTCCGGAACGGCTTACCCGAATACGGAATTAGGCTGAGCTGGGCCGTATGCGTTCCCAGGCACTGTGCCTCCGGCGTGCGGAACACGCCCCAGTCCCCTAATTCGCCCACGGCCCGAAGCAGCGTGACGGCAAGTGTGTTACGGCCGTCCTGCAGCACTTCATACTCGTGCAGCCCGAGGCCAGCCGCCATCAGACCGGCCTCCACGGAATCGATGCCGGAGAATGATTGCTGAGGATGGCAGTAGCTCGGATTGACCCATTCGGGGTCGGGTATATTACTGCGCTCCGCAATCTCGAAGACTGACTCCGCGTAATGGCTGTCCGCCTGAATGCCGGCCGGGAAGCAGATACGCAGCCGGTGATCCTTCGCCTGATTGTCGTAATGGACCGATAGCTTCAAGCTTCTCGCTCCCCGCTCCAGCGTCACCTTCATCCTGAGGATGAGCGGAATCTCACGCTTGCCGCGCTGGGCTTGCCGATCCATGAACGGAACCATCGCATCGATCTCTTCCTGCAGCAGCGAATCCGCTTCTGCCGGAACAGCCCACCGGTGAACGATTTCGAACGCGGCTGCACCGGCCCAATTCTCCACCAGTTCGCAGGAAGACACCGGGCTGCCTTCCGTCGTCAGCGCAGAATGTCCCTGCGGTGCGGTATATACGTATTCATTGCCGATATCGCCCGTATCCTCGAAATAGCCTAGTCCGGGATAGGTTGTCTGCGATGCCTTATCCAGCAAAGTGAACGTTCCGTTATCTGCAATATCCACCCGAATCCATTCATTCTCCATTGATCGCGGACCTGTAACCAGCGAAGACGGCGGGAAAGATGCAGCTGGCAGCGTATCCGTTGCCCAGGCGAATGTCCGGTATCCGAGAGCCGGAATTTGGCCGGCTAAGAAGGTCAAGCGGATGATACGGGCGTAATAAGGCTCGCGGAACCGATCGTTCGGCAGCTTGTAGCCGAAGCGGACGCCGAGGTCCTCTACCTGCGCTTCAAGGTTCCCGCCCGAATCCGTAATGACGTATCCCGGCCGGAAGGGCAGGCTGCTGAGTCTTTGCTTCAGCTCAGCCGGCTTGCCTTCAGCCAGATACAACCGCTGGGTCTCCAGTTCCACCGTGACGACACCGTGCTTGGGCCAGCCGGACGTGTTGAATACGACGAACGGCAAGGCGTTACCGTATGCTGCGAAGCAAGAGGTATCCACCCTGCCCGCCAGAGACTCCGCGCTGTCCAGGGCGACCGATTCCGCCACCTGAAGACTTTTGTCGAACCGTGTTACCATCTCCCGGTGAACCTCATCAACACTGCAGCCGCAGATGCTGTCGTGAGGATGATTCTGCATCAGCGTCTTCCACGCATAAGCAAGCAAGTGATGCGGGTAGGCATCCCCCTGCAGGTAAGCGAAAGCTGCGAGCGGCTCTGCAACACGCTCCAGCTCTGATTGGCCCAGGGCATTCTGCCGCTTCAGATGAATCCGGCTTGAAGCCGTGTTGACTAGTGTATACCAGCCGTCACTGCGTAAGCTGCGCAGTTCTCCTTGGATGATGTTAAGCTTCTGCGGTGCCGCAGCCCGGACCTGTTCGATATAGGATTCGAAGTCAGAATGTACGAACCGGGTATCCGGATATAACCGGCGTGCGGCCGCAAGCGCTGCGGACAGATCGGCCTGGACCGGCTGATGGTCGCAGCCGTTCATGAGTAGCAGGTGAGGTGTCGATGCATACTGCCCGGCCGCTGCTATGCGTTCGTCCCAATAGGCCGCAGCCTCTTCGTTCCGGACCGGTATCTCCATCCCGTTGTTGTACCAGTTCGCGAATAAGATGCCCAGGACTTTCGTGCCGTCAGGCGACTCCCAGTACATCTCGGAATAAGGCGATTCGTAGCTGCCTGATTGCCGGGTGTAATTATTGAAGCCTGTCGGCTTCACCCCTCTACCGAATACCGCCGCTGTCATGCCCGCTTGCGCGATCAGCTGTGGCGCCTGCCCGATATTCCCGAAGGAATCAGGGAAATAACCGATCCTCGTCCAGCGGCCATAGGGCTTCGCGGCCTGCCAGCCGGCCAGCAGGTTCCGCACATTGGCTTCCGGACTGGTCAGGAACTCATCCTGCAGGATATACCAGGGGCCGATCAGGATACGGCCCTCTCTTATACGCTGCTCAAGCTCTTTCCTGCGATCAGGACGCACTTGTAAATAATCGTCCAGGATGATCGTCTGCCCGTCGAGATGGAAGCTGCGGAATTCCGCGTCCCGTTCCAGCACGTCCAGCAATTCATCCATCAAAGCGACCAGTCTCACGTGATGCTTCTCAAATGGCATATACCATTCCCGGTCCCAATGTGTATGGGATATGACATGTACAATGTTATTCATTGCGGCACTCCCCTTGTCGTTTCTTCGGTAGACTCAGCGTAATTGTATAGAGTTTCGCTAAGAGCGGGAATGGAATATCTGTACTTCCTCGCTATGAAAATTTAAACGGCCATGCCAAACAGCGGTACGGAGACTACTCCCCGCACCGCTGTTGTCCTGCTTGGTTCTATAAACCGCTAATTTTGAAATTATCCAGATACACGCGGTGATCCCGCTGGGAAGTCGACCCGATCAGGACGGCCGCATAAGCAGTAGCGTTTCCGTTAAATCCGTCTGTCTGGAAGCTGTAATTGCTGGTACTCCCCGTAAAGGTTATATTTGAGATCGTGCCCGTGGAGGTATCAACCGTATAGGCCAGATGCAGGAAGCCGCTCTCCGGATTCCAGGTTCCGGTATACGCAATCTCGGACCCGGCAGATTGCCCGTTCACCTTAAGCGTGATGGCGCCCGTCCGGTTGTCGATGCTCAGGCCGGTAAAATAAGTCTCAGCAAGCTCGCCGCTGCTCTGTGAGGGAAGTGCAGCGTAGAATCCGAGTCCCACATGCTCGGTAGCTTTCACCGGGAAGGAGAGATCCGCCTCGATGCGCATCTTCCCCGGCTTCTGGTAGGCTCCGGAGCTGACGATTGGAATGGCCATTGCGCCCCGGGAATTGCCGGCCGCATTGATCTGTGCCTGCGGCAACGGATTTCCCTGGCTGTTATTCACGTAAACGGAGAAATTGCCGTTCGAAGGGAAGCTTGCCAGCGACCAAGTCCCTCCTGGAAGATTAGCCGTGTCCGGTGCTCTTCCGGAAATCACGCTTCCGTTGCTTCCGCTGAATCCGTCGGAGATCAAGGTGACTGCCTCAACATTCACCGCCACATTTGCGGTTAAGCCCTCATACGTGGCTTGGACCACAGATGTTCCGGCCGACACCCCGGTAATCACCCCTGCCGCATCGACGGCAGCTACAGCCGGATTGCTGCTCGACCAGGCAACCTGGACACCGCTCATGACCGTGTTATTCTGATCATAGACTGCAGCCGTTACAGAAACCGTACCCCCGACAGGCATGTGGACTTCGGTCTGATCGACCGCAATCGAAGCCGGTCCGGGGAGGTCTGCTCCAAGCTTCGTCCGGTCTGTTAAGATTAGATCCCCGAAGAGATTCGGATTCTTGCTGAAGCCGATCCCGCTCATATACTCCATCCATCCCCGTCTGCCTGTTCCGTCATTATCATTCACGAGCAGAGAGAACCCGATGGAGTTCGCCGCAGACGGCGTCATTCCGGCGGGAAGCACATCTGACCATTTAACCGCCAGCTCGTAGACGGTTTGGGTGCCTTCCCGGTGGATCGCGACGGATGAATTCTGCAGGTTATTGCCGCCGATGCCGCCTCTTTTCATGATTGCTTGTGTCTCCGGATTCAAGGCGACGATGTTCTCACTCCAGCCCAGTTTACCCGGCTCGACGGGACGGCCCGGATCGATTGCGAACTGGATGGAATCTCCCTTCCAGGCATCGCCCGGAGGATTGTTGTTAATATGGGTATTATCTGTCACCTGAACCGCCAGGTAGAGCTGCTCTGCGTCCCACTTGGTATAGGCGGTGGCACTTAGATCTTCTATTCCTCCCCAATCCGTCATGAGCCGGACCTGCGAGGCCTGATCCAATACGAATGACTCCGCGTGGCTCCACTCCGCTGCACCGATAACTCCGTCTACCGTAATAGGCTGGTTCGACTTGACCGCTGTCAGAGCGCTGATATTCCGTTCGATGAGCTGCGAGAACCCGTCATCCCGGTCTACCTTGATCTTGACAGACAATGGAGCGTCCTTGCTTAGCGACGGAGCCGGAATGACAAGAGTTGTACTCGAATGAGGCGCAACAGGCGCAAAAGGTAGCGTTCCGGCCATACTAGAGGGTTCCAGCACGGTGACTGTTCCCCCATCCATTGGCCCGAGTGCATTCTGGTTGTCAATCGTGACCGCCAGATCCCAGCCGTCTCCGGCTGCGTTAAGGGCGGGAGAGACATGCACAGCGTCAGCTTCCTTCATGAGAACCTCCAGCGTCAGACTGCCGTACCGTTCGCCGGACGCACCGGTCGGGTAGAGGCGTGCGCTGCCGGTGGAGGGGGTTCCCGGGGCTCTGACGGTTAAAGTATCCGTTGCCGGTCCCGCACTGAAGGAGCCTCCTGATACCAGCTGCCAGCCGGCCGGAAGGGCCAGACTGTAAGTTCCAGAGAGCGATTCTGCCCCGCCTGCCCGCGTGACCTGTATCTGAACTTCTTCCCCCGGTGCCGCCGTTATAGCAGAAGTGTCCGCCTGAAAGGTCGGCGTATCCAGCACTGGAGCCGCGGCGAGATTGCCGACGAGGTAGACGGGTTCCTGCGAAGCCGTGAATGTCGTCGTGCCGCCGATCGTATCGAAGGAACGGGCATTACCGAATAGATCTCTCAGCTCTACCTCGGCGGTACCCGTATGCAGACCAATCTGCTTATCGGTGTTTGACCAGATTACAGTGATATCCTGGTTGTCGGACGCACGGTGGAACTTATAGGCTCTTACATCATTGTCCGCCAGACTGTAAGCCTGAACGAAGGTGGCTCCGCCTAGCAGCTCCGAGACGGCATTGAACCCGACGAACGAAGGTTTCGGCGAATTATCGACGTACAGCACACCTTGACTGCATTCATAGAAGGTGCTGTCGGTACAGTCGTTCAGGAAATCGTACCAGTAAATTCGATCGATCAGCTTATCATTCGCCAGATTGGCTACATACAATTGAACCGCATAAGAAGCCGAATCAAGTTCCGTAACCCCTCCCCATTTCTGATCCATCGTCGGCCAGCCAATCTCGGTCAGCCATAATTCAATATCCTTGGTGAGCCCATGACTACTCTGATAAGCTTTAATATAACTGTCCAGATCCTGAAATTCAGCAAGCGTCTCCCCTTGTTCAGGATTGTAGGAAGGGTACACATGGAAGGACATCACATCCAGATATTGCGTGGCCCCAAGATCGACCAGCTGCTTGAGCCAAGGCTCATCATAGTTCAAGGTGACACCGCCGACTACCTTGAGGCTTGGATTCACGCCTTTGATAATCGTATACGCGTTCTGCAGAATCGCCAGATATTGCGCGGGTGTCAGCTGGGTACTGAGTTCATTGCCGATTTCAAAAGCGTTCACCTTGCCCTGCAGACTTGTCACCGTCTGTTCTATGACAACAGGATCTGTGCTTGTCACGATGAATGTGCTTAATCCGTTTGCGGCTGCGTTATCAATGTAAGTCGTTGGGTTGCCCGGATTGTAGCCATCCCGGATCGATACAGCGCCCGCCTGGACAGCCAGCGGAAGCCGGATATCTGAGCCTCCATAGGCTTTGCTGAAATGGGTGTTCATGCCCAGGAACGATTGGACAGATTTACCCGTAAGATCGGTGATTGTTCCGAGATGCAGGTCTTCATGAAGCTGAATCGTTCCGTCTGCACTGGCGGCGTCTACGGATACGGTATACGTCCCTTTGTTCAGAATACCGAAATTCAGCGGCTTGATGAAGCCCTTCTGCTCCGGATTCAGGCTGACATCGAACTCACCTTCATCCACTGTGATATTCGAATAGTCAAGAAGACTGTACTTCACATGCAGGGCCCTGCCGGATTCGAACTGATTGTCAAAAACCAGGTTGACGCCCGATGCTTCCGTCTCCTTGAAAACACTGCCTGTCTTGATTTGTGCCCCGCGCATTGACACGGTAGGGATGAGTTCAGCGGTTACCTTGGCGAAGCAGACCGGTATACTGGTCTCAATCCGGAAGTCGGAGCCATTATTTAGACGGTTGCTGAACTGGGCATCCTCTATGATGTAAGTCGCCTGCTTCCAGGTATTGCTGCCGGTCAGTACGGTCAAGTCTGTGTAAGCGTACTGCGTCTGTGATGAATCATAGGCAAGCTTGAAGCCTTTCTCTCCGCTCACGGCGCTGTCGTAGTAGTCTACCGTTACCCTGACCGTGTTTTTGCCGCCATAAATGTAATTATCGGTTACCTTGAAATAGATATAATGCGCGCTGGCGGCAGGATTCGTCTGCCAGCCGGTAATGCCATTGTAAGTCTGGATCGTCTTGGCATTCGAATCTCCGGCAAACGGCGTCAATCCGTTCTCCTGTGTAACCGACCCCATGATAACGCTTACAGGTCCGGTCACCTTGGTTACAGTCACGGGAATGTTCGTGGTGAGGGTGCCGTACTTCGCTGTGACAACGGCGCTTCCCAGCTGCATGGCCGTGATCTTGCCGGTGCTGTCAACCTTGGCGATGGCAGCGTTGCTGCTGGTGTAGCTGAGGGTCAGCTTGTTCATCAGGAACCCGTTCTGGTCCAGTACAGCGGCAGCAATCGTACGGGTTGATCCGATGGGCAGACTTACGGCAGCCGGAACTGCCTGAAGCCCCGTTGCTGCAGAAGTTACCGCACTCTTCGCGACAGTGATGCTCCCGAACAGGACAGGGACAGAGGTGTCAATCCGGAGATCAGCCCCATTCTCCCTATTCGCAAAGTTAGCGTCCTTTAAGGTGTAGGTGACGGTCTTCCAGGTGTTGCTGCCTGTCAGATACGTCTTAGGTACGTTATAATCCCATGCACTTGATACGGAGTCGTAGGAGAATCCGAAGATGTTGTCTGCGCTGCCGGCCATATCATAATATTCGAATGTGACCGTGACCGCATTAGTTCCGCCATGGATGAAGGCATCCGACACGTTCAGGTAAATATATTTCCCGCCCCCGGCCGGGTCTGTCCGCCAGCCGGATTTGCCCTGGACCGTCTCTTTGATGACCCCTCCCGGTCCGTCCCCGTTCCAGGCCGTTATTCCATTCTCTGTATTCGTCTCTCCCAGCACAATACTAACCGGACCCGGTACCGGATCTGCACCTGCATAAGACGGAACGACTGCGACAATCAGCATCCAGACAAGCAGCAATGACACAACGGACTTCCTCTTCATTATTAACCCCACCTCACCTCATCTTTAAGGTAATTGCACCTTCATTATAATGACGGGGAGCGAAGGACCCTATGAATATCCTAATGTAAGCGCTATTAAAATTTGAACAAGTCGAATAATGGTGTGAAATCGGCATGGTTTCAGTTCTGAGAATAGGCCGTTACCCCCGCTGTATATAGGTTGTCCACTAACCTGTGGAATTCTTCCGGCGGTAAATCCTTTTCCCGCTGAAGCCATAGACGAAGCAGAGAAAGTGAGGTTGAAATCTGAAACTCAATCAGGTATGGCTTTAAGGAATCGTTGTGCGGAACGTTTAAATCCAATCTATCCAGGATCATTTCTCTTTTCAAGCGTTCTATAAAATGGATACTGCCATAATCACCCAGGAGGGCCTTGAGGACCGAGAGATATTCCTGGTTTTCCAGACAATGAAGCGCATCCTGAACAGTATAGGCAGCCAGCTTTTTATTCGCCAACTCTTCTTTGATGTAATTCAACAAATCATTCTCAACAGAGTCCAACAATTCGTAAATATCAGTGAAGTATTGATAAAAGGTGCTGCGGTTATATCCCGACTTCTTCGCAATCTCTTGCACTGAGATTTTTTCAATCGGCTTTTGGCTGTACAGCTCACAAAAAACATCTATGAAATTTTGTCTCGTTTTTTCCGTGATTTCGGGCTGTTTTTTCATTCCATACTCCTTCGCAGACAAGATTATCATCCGACACATCCTGAAAAACTGATGGTTGATGAGGGAAGACTAAAGATTTATGATCACATCATACAACACGCTGTTGGATAGTCAATACCGGAATGTTAAAAAATAGGGGGATTATTATGCCAGTGAAACAAAAAAGAATTTTGATTTTTGGTGCAGGTGTTATAGGGAGCGCGTATGCAATCAAATTCTTGGAAGCAGGGGTGGATGTTACTCTGTTTGCACGTTCTAACCGGTTTACAGCCTTGAAAGAGAAAGGCCTGCAATATAATGAGAAAGGTGCCGTTAAAGCGGTACAGGTAAAAGTCATCGATAAGCTTGAAAATGATGATGTATATGATTTTATTTTGGTAACCGTTCGTTACGATCAAGCCGAATCCGCGTTGTTAGCACTCAAAGACAATCAAAGCAAAAATATTGTTACTATGACTAATAATTCAATTGGATTTGCTTCGTGGCTGGATATTGTGGGAGACAGACTTTTACCGGCTTTTCCCGGGGCTGGCGGACAGATTAAAGAGGGGATTTTGTATGCCCGGTTTCCGCCAAAGATGCTATTCGCTACTACATTTGGAGAAATCAACGGTGCAGTGACAGAACGTGTAGAAAACCTCGCACAATTATTTATAACAGCAAAGCTTCCTTACACAATGAATAAGGATATGAGAGCTTATCTCATAACACATTCCGTATCGGACATTGCATTGCTTAGTGTTTTACACTCTGACCATAAGATTATTGACATAAAAACAGTCAGAACCAGACAAACGGCACACCAAATAACAGTCACCTTAAAAAAGTATTTAAAGGCCATCCAACAAGCTGGCGTCACTATTAACCCTGCTGGATTTAAAATGGTGCTTATATTTCCAAGCTTGATACTGGATTTATTCTTTATGCTATGGCTGCGGACCAACATGGTGAAGGATATGCTGCTGCCGGATTATGCGGATAGTGCAAACAGGGAAGTTGTACAGCTGAGGAACGATTTATTGAAGCTCTTAAGTTAAAATAATTAGCTCTTCAGCTTAATATAGGGACGAAGCAGATAACTTGCTATTTTTAAAGGATTAAGGATAGTGCTTGTGAGCAATTTTCTGCCCAGGCTGCTATCGAGATTACGGATAATAAGATCCAAGGTCTCATTCGAGAGATGCTCCATCGTTCTGCGCAGGACTAGCGAGTTCTCGTAACTCTGTCTGATCGGCTTGGTAAGCTCCTCATAGCTACCCAGACCACATAAATCGCGGGCGGCATAAATCCCGGTCATCCAGGAGGCATGCTGTCCGAACCCCATGAACGGCATCATTGCCCCGAAGCAATTACCAACATAAAATGTATTGCCGATCCTGCCGGAGTGACATACCCCTAGGGGGTAACCGGTGATTTGGAATTGGTCCGTAATAGGCAGCGCTTGCTGGAGTTCCGCTTGTACCTTGAGATAATAACGCTCCCATAGAGTTTCTATAACGGTATTCATCTCAGGGAGATCAGGAATGGCAATGACAAGGTTAGCCTCTTTCTCCGAGAATGGAATCAGGTATCCGTATCCGAAAGGTGCGAGGTCGTAATCCAGCCAAGCCTTAACCTCATACGGATCGAATTGGCCCTCAACCGTTGCACCTTTGACCGAAACCGTCAGATCTTCCCTGAAATTGCGGGTTTTCTTCGCGTAATCGCTGTCCCCCGTTGCAAGCACCACATGCGTATAGTCTGCAAGCAGTTCCTCATACGTTTTGTCAGATCTATAATGGATTTTTGACTTAACCTGCCTCCCCAGCTGTGCTTCATAAGAATTCTTATGTCTTCCACGAATGTTCGTGAAGCCTAGCTGCCCTTCCAGAATAGCCTGCTCATGCTTCGAATAAAATGTAAACTTTGAAATGCCGGCAGCCGGATGAAGATATATACCGTATTGCTCCGATAAGTAAGCGATACTGTCATTAACGGGACGGGTGAACATGGAGAGCAGCACTTCGGCATTCACAAACCGGTCTCCAATCATACTGCGGCTCTCAAAAATTACGGGTTCTATTCCATGCTTCTCAAGTGTAATGGCACAGGCAAGCCCCGATATTCCTGCCCCCATGATTGCAACTTTCATCTAGCGCTCACTCCTTCCAGACATTCTCTTGCATACATTCTTCCCGTAACAGCAGAGTGAGTATTCATTTAGGCTTGAACGATTTTACGCAGAAATACCCAATTTAATAGTTTATCTGTAATTATTTTCATCGTCAATCTGCTAACTCATAGGTCTAGTGGTATTTTATAGCATATAATCTCTTTAATTAGCTAAAGGAGGTGAATTTACATGAAAAAGGAAGAAAAAGAGTTGCTTGCAGCGATTTTGGAAGTCACCGAAGCATCTGATAACGATGTCACACGCCAGAACAACGTCAATAACATTCACTAAGTAACTCTCCGCAGCCCATCCTCCTCATTGAATCTTTCAATGAGGAGGAATTCTCTTCATGATGGAGGTTTTGGAATGGTAAAAACTGCGCTAATATACCCTCCGGTCAGCGACCCTACTTCAGGTTATCACAGCCTATGTTGCTTGGCGGGCTATGCGCGGCAATTCGGCTTTGAAGATATTGATATTATTGATAGTAATATAGACTCCTGGCTGTATACCGTAACGCCTGAGCAAATCGGAAGAACAATGCAGTATATAAATGAACGGACTGCACAGCTTCAAGCACTGGAACAACCTGCGCCCATTGAACAGATGGAGCTTTATTACGCGCTCAAAGTACAAGGCATGAATTTTGCCGGGGCGCTGCCAGCCGCGCTGCATACTTTCCGTGATGAAACAGAATTCTTTGACTACAGGCTGTATACCAGCGCCGTTGAGACTGTAATGCTCTGGATGGATGCCTTATCTCTAAAAGGCTTTCCGGGGCAATTCAGAGGATTCAGCTTAGCCACCAGCGGATTTTTCAATGTATTTAACTCCATGGATATGCGCGATACCCGAATTACCGGAGTGATCTCAGCACCTTTCACCGATTATTTCAGGAACGAATTGATTCCCGGCATCATCACTGGCGGTTATTCCCTCGTGGGGATCAGCATCACCTATGTCGCCCAGCTTCCTTTCGCGCTCAGCATGGCGCAGCACATCCGGGAGAGCTGCCCGGAAATCCGGATTATATTTGGCGGGACTGCCGTCTCAGATTACTGGAAATATATTTTGAACAAAAGCGATTTCTATGCTGTATTTGACTCTGCAGATGCCTGCATTATCGGGGAAGGTGAAAGTGCACTGGTCTCTATCCTCCAGGCATTGAAGCACCATAAACCGCTGCCTGCGTCACCGAATATTGCGCTGCATCCCCGGTACCAGGCGGTGCATGGTGCCTCCGCTCTGGAAATCAAATACGAAGATATCTGCTCCTTTCCGGTGCCGGAGTACAGCAAGCTACCCTGGGAGAAATACTTATCCCCCTTTCCGTTCATTTACTATTCTCCTTCGCGGGGATGTTATTGGAACCGGTGCACCTTTTGTGATTACGGACTCAATACCGATTCGCCTACCAGTCCCTGGCGGCAATACCCGCTGGATAAGATTATGGAAGATTTGAGGACGCTCGCCGTCACCTACAAATATATCTATTTCTCAGTGGACGTGTTATCTCCGGCCCTGCTGCTTAAGCTGGCGGCAGCGATTCTGGAAGAAGGACTCGACATTCGCTGGGGAGCGGAGATCCGGTTAGAGGAATACTGGACACCGGAACGCTGCGCTTTGCTGAAGCAAAGCGGATGTACCGCCATCTCTGTCGGATTTGAATCCGGCAACCAGCGGATATTGAATCTGATTCATAAAGGAACCAAGGTGGACCGCCTGCAGGAAACGATCCAAATGTTCAGCGAAGCCGGCATCGGCGTACAAATTATGGGATTTACCGGATTTCCTACAGAAACGGTTGACGATGCCCTGAGTTCAGTTGATTTTTTGCAGCATAACAGCAGGCACTGGACTTTTGGCGGGCTTGGCCAGTTCGTCTTAACCAAAGGTGCCATTATAGCCAAAGAACCGGAGCGCTTCGGCATTCAGGATCTCCGGCCTTTCGAGGGCGAAGATGTCGCATGGAGGCTGCATTACAGTGAGCAAACGCACTTGCTTGCCAACACTTCCCGTTGGGGACCGAAGGAGCTGACAGAGGCCAAAGCATCTCTCAGGAGCAACCTGTTTGACCGTCCCTGGGTGGGGGGAGTGGATACTGCGCATTCGATGTTCTATCACGACCGTTTCGGGAACAAGGTCCTTCAGGTCATCAGCGGGACAACTCAGACGGCAGCTAACGAGAACTCGATTTTGGAATTAAACGGACACCTTCTAGAGGGACATTATTACCTTCCGGTCCACAAGCTTTTTAACAAAAAGAACCTGGATAACATCCTGGACAGATCCGAATGCGAAGGAAAGGCAGTCACCGCGCAAAATTTAACTGAACTTCTTGGGCAATGGAAACCGGATTGCTCCAGTTACCCGCAGCCCAAAGAGCAGAAGCTGTTCGTCCGGCGGGATGGCACTCTTTTTCCGTTTCCTGTACCCATGATCGAGTTTTTGCGGAATTTCGTACCTGGCTTAAGTTTGACGGAGCTGCTGCAGCAATCGGCGCAGCATGAGTTCCATACTGAGTTATGGCAACACTGTATCTCGAACCGGTTTCTGCGGCTGAAGCGGTTACCGGCAGCAGAAGCTTGAAGATCGCTTTATGAAGGAGGTGTGCTATTCCTTGAACCCCGCAATCAGCAAACCTAATTACAGACTCCTGTTAAAACATAATGCCGATTTCCGCTATCTATGGCTGGCCCGTGCCAGCTCCGTCTTCGGGGATTCCTTATACAATCTGGCTATCAGCTGGCTCGTGTACTCGATGACCGGTTCCTCGCTCCAGGTGGGGCTGGTCATTGTCGCCAAGTTCCTGCCGGAAATGATACTCGGTTTATTCATTGGCGCCTGGGTAGACCGCTTGAACAAAAAGATTCTTATGCAGATCGCCGATGCCGTTCAGGCTCTGCTTACCGTAACCCTTGCTGTACTCATGTTCACCGGGCAGCTTCAGCTGCTGCATATCTATCTGATCACAGTCGGCTTATCGATCATGGGCAATCTGTTTGCTACCTCGCAGAGTTCCTTCCTGCCTGAGCTCATCGCAGACAAAACCTATCTCATCTCAGCCAATTCACTGCTGTCCGTTTCCCTGCAAATCACCCGTATTCTCGGAACGGTTGCGGGTGGAATATTGGTGGCCTCTATCGGAAATTCAGGGGCTGTGATTGTGGATGCGGCAACCTTTATCGTCTCGCTTGCTCTGATTCAGCAAATTAAGCAGCGCGGCAAGGCCGGTAAGAATTCCCGTGCCGCCAACGGCTTATCCATCTTCGCGGAAATCGGCGAGGGCTGGCAATGGCTGCGGGGACAAACGGCCATGCTCGTGCTTATCCTTCTCGGTACACTCAGCAATATTGCCTTAGGGCCAAGCAATGTACTTCCCCCCATGCTGATCGGTGAGCTGCTGGAAGGCGGTTCCGGCGAGCTTGGTATTTTCAATGCAGCTATAGCTGTGGGGCTGCTTCTGGGCGGATTGTTCGTCGGCAGCAGGTCTCCCCGGAGAATTGGTGTCTGGTTCTCCTGCGGCCTGGGGGTTCAAGGCCTTGGCATGTGTGTGATCGCCTTATCTTCCGCACTCTGGCCGGCTTGTTTCGGCAACTTGATCCTGGGCTTTGGCGTAACAGTCACGGTGATCCCGATGAGCACCTTGTTCCAGCTGCTGGTTCCGTCTCCGCTTCGGGGGCGTGTCAACAGCATCAGCTCCATGGCCTTTAACATCTCCATCCCCTTAACCTATGGCGGAGTAGGTATTCTGGCTGACAGAATCGGCGTGGAAGTATGCTTCGGTCTTGCCGCTGCCTTGTTCGCCGTTTGTCTGATCATCGGGCTGACCAATCATCATCTGCGCAGCCTCGACATCCAGGCTCCACAGTCGTCCCCATCACCTCAGACCAGTCAGTCGGTATAAGTAATCTACATATTTGCATCTCTTCGTGACCCGGTAACGCCGGTAAGTCCAGTCATGCCGGTAGGACCGGTAGAACCTGCCGGGCCAGGTTATTTATTTCATTCAAATATTTCGTTGATATACAGAACTCTCGTTCCGTTGTTCAGATAATAACCCCGGATGGATACCGAGAATCCCAAGTTCCTCAATAAACAAAATAAAGACTGCAACTCATTTACGAGTATACAGTCTTTATTTTAGCAGTAAGCTTCACCAGTTTTTCATAATCGATCTTAAGCTTCTACTTCAACAATGATATTAATAATCGAAGCGTCATGGTCTTTAATACGAAGGGGTGCCGCGAAGGCGGAAATGAGTTTTTTATCAATTAACGGCGCTGGATTAATATCTTCATAAATTAGCATCGTCGGCTCTTTATACTTTTCATGGTCTAAAAAGGCATGGTGGACAAAAAATCCGGTTCTTTTGGCTTCCGTCATATTTTCAATGCTTAAGGTATCAATAGCTACGGCTTTGCAGTTTGGCAGCTTCGTCCGGATGTATTCAGCAGCTTCGGGAGAGACGGCCGGGAAATGATTCGCGTATTGTTCGAAATCCGTATCCCTGTATTTCCAATAGCCCGTATTGAAGATTAGAATATCCGCTTCATGAAGCTCTTCGTACGCCTCAAGCATAGCGGTTGTAATGAAACCGTCAGCGCCCAGCGGGCAGTCAATTAATAGCGGGCTTCTGTAGATGAAGTCTTCAATTGGAACAGCATCTATGCCCTTACCGTTATTCAAATGATGCCACGGTGCATCAACATGGGTACCCGCATGAAGATAAATGGTTAATACACTTCCGTTCCATTCGTCTCCTTTACTCAAGCGCTCACGAGGATCTAATTTCACTTCTGGCAACCCTGGGAAAACCGGCATTCCAGCATAAATCGGGTAACCGATTTCGACGTATTTTGAAATAATAACACTCTCCTGTAGTTTCTTTGGTCATAGTACATGTTCACCCTGATTAACGTTTATCGGTTATTAAGTTCTAATAACACTTACTGGGCAGTCAGAATCAGCGGTCCGTCCGCCGTAATTGCGATCGTATGCTCATACTGCGCCGACAGCTTGCCGTCTGCTGTTCTTGCCGTCCACTCATCATCGTCAATCGTGATGCGGTACGTACCTTCGTTGATCATGGGTTCAATGGTAAATACCATGCCTTCCTTTAACCGGATGCCTTTGCCGGCTATGCCGATATGCTCGTAGCTCGGCTCTTCGTGCAGGCTCCGCCCGATCCCGTGCGCCAGCAAATCACGCACAACGGAATAACCGTTCGCTTCCGCGTGTTGTTGAATCGCCGATGTGATGTCGCCGAGCCGGCCTCCGGGAACCGCCCGGGCGATCCCCAGGTCCAGACATTCCTTCGTCACCTTCATTAATTGCTGCGCCTCCGGCCGGATGTTGCCCACCGCATAGCTCACGCACGAATCGCCGAACCATCCGCCGTATTCCGCGACGATGTCGAGCTTCAGCAAGTCTCCGTCCATGACCGCCCGATTCGAAGGAATGCCGTGTGCCACTACATCGTTAATCGAAATACAGGTTTCTGCGGGGAACCCGTTATAACCTTTCGTGAACTGCTTGCCGCCCAGCTTGGTAATGTGCCTGGCTACAAAGTCATTGATTTCTTGGGTGGTGATCCCAGGTTCGATCAGGCTGGCCACCTCGCGGTAGCAATCCGCCACGATTTGACCCGCCTGTTTCATTTCTTCGATTTCTCGGGGGGATTTTAGAATAATCATCTTTGGTTTATTCGCTCCTTATGCTTGCTAGAATTTCAGAAGCCGGGCGATATCCCCGGCCTCCTCGTGCAGCTTCCCGCGGCGAAGCGAAAGTGAGGCGCACCCGGTCATCGCGGCCAGCAGCATTTCCGCTCGCTGCAGCTTATCCGGTGATTCCGCTGCGTTTCCGCCTGAAGCGGCAGCCCCCTCCGCCGCGCTCCCGGTTTCCAGTAGCGCGGCAAATGGCGTGAGCACCTCCTGGCGGAAAGCGTTCGAGAGCGGGGAAGAACGCCCTTCAGGCAGCGAGGATAAACCCTCACCCGCCAGCTTATAAAGCAGGTATACGGAGTGGTCCTCCGCCCAAAGCTGCAGCAGCCGGATGCTGGCGGTGGCGGGGTCAAACTCTACGGCACCCATCCATCCCCCGGCCCGGTCTAGCGCGTCCCATAGCAGATCGTTGAGCAAATCGCCTTTATTGCTGTAATAGTGATATACCGTACCATACCCGAGTCCCGCCTGCGCGGCCACATCGCGGATTTCCAGTAATGGCCCTTTATCCAAAAACACATCGGCTGCGGCTTTGCGGATCTGCGCCAGCCGGCGCAGCCGGATATCCTCATTTTGTTCCTTCGTGCGTGGAGTCATCTCGTCCATCCACCTCTTTTATTTTTGACCTGCTGTTATGTCAATATAAAACATCGGCACGGGAATAACAAGTATCTTTTTGAAGTTGGCTATACATATGAAGTATGATTAGTGAAGGAGTCCGTCGCGATATACCTATGAACGGGAGGCATTCTAATCATGAGTGATGAGAAGAACATAGCTTACATTCCAGAGGACCATTCGCTGGGTATTTCGGTAATTACTGCGATTCATTCCGGCGATATCCCGTTGCTGAAGCTGCTGCTTGAAGAGAATCCCGGGTTGGCCGCCTCAAGAATTGTAAGGAACGGAGAATTGCGTTCCATGCTGCATATTGCAACTGATTGGCCCGGACATTTCCCTAACAATACAGTGACAATTGCACTGTTGATTGATGCCGGTGCGGAGGTGAATGCCCGGTTTACTGGACCGCACAGCGAGACCCCGCTTCATTGGGCTGCAAGCTGCAATGATGTCGAAGTGCTTGACCTCCTTCTCGATGCCGGTGCTGACATCGAGGCTTCCGGTGCCGTCATAGCCGGTGGAACGCCGCTCGACGACGCAGTGGCATTCGCGCAATGGCGGGCAGCGCATAGATTAATTGAGCGTGGAGCCAAAGCTGCTCTCTGGCATGCAGCCGCGTTGGGTCTGGTAGATGCTATGAAAGCTCATTTTGCCGGAGACCCGCTCTCACAGCAATACCCTTGGGGAGCGGGACACTCATCGCCTCCGGACGAGGTGAACGTCGCTTTCTGGTGCGCTTGCCACGGCGGACAACGACACGCTGCCGAATACCTGCTCGGCCGGAAAGCGGATATAAACTGGCCTTCTGTGTGGGACGGCCTCACTCCCTTGGACGCCGCTCAGCGCAGTGCCTCCCCTGATCTGGTACAGTGGTTGCGCGGACTGGGTGCTAAATCCGCTACCGGACTTCTTTGATGTTTCTCCGCCAAGCTTCTGTATTCAGCTCATTATTCATGACTGCAGCCACATATGAACCGGCCGAAGCCGAAGCAATTGCCTGATGCATCATAGATGCTGCATCCCCGGCGCTATAAATGCCCGGGATATTTGTTTGTCCGGATTCATTAACGGCGAGCACTCCTGTTTCTGCAAATTCGCATCCGATGGTGCGTGGAAGGTCAGAGCCCATCGTCAGCTCAGGTTTGAAAAAGATTCCCCTGGCTGGAATCACCGTCCCGTCTTCCAATACAACTTGTTGAACGATACCATCCTTCGAGTCGATATGCCGGATCGGTGAATCGAACAAGGGAATATCATTGTGCTGGAACTCCTGGCGCTGAGCCTCGGTCAGTTCATCCGGACCATTCGTACAAACCGTAAGCCGGCTTGTCCATCCGGAAACAACCGGAGCGAAATGCATTAAGACTGTTCCCTTCGATATGACGACAAGCGGCTGATCCCTTAATTCCCAGCCGTCACAATACGGGCAGACGAAGGCGCTTTTTCCGTATACCTCCTTAAGGCCCGGAATAGAAAATGGCTGATCCTTCATGCCGACAGCAAACAATATTTTTTTACTTGTTATCATTTGTCCTTCCATCGTGCTCAATTCAAACTGACCGTTGGTGCCTGCGATCGATATCACTGTATCCGCTACGAATGATGCCGTGGGATAGGCCAGAATCTCTTCTTGTGCAATTCGCCGGAACTCCTTCGGAGTGATCCCATCACGGGTAATAAACCCGTGAACCGCACCAGTTACAGCATTGCGTGGACGCCCCTCATCAATCACCGCTACCTTTTTCTTCGCCCTCGCCAATACCAAAGCGGCATTCAGACCCGCCGGTCCGCCGCCGATAATTGCCACATCAACATATTGTTTCTCCATAATGAATAGCCTCCTTCATAGATTCGAAATGTCTACAATTATACCGCAAGAAGCCTGGGACTTCTTGTTTGACCCGATAAAACAGATATCAAAGAGCTTCTTTGTCCACAATAGATGGTTTATTACTATTTTGCAATGATTATTTTTAAATTAATATTATCTTTCAGTAGTGGTATCAGCTCCGATTGGCTGCTTGGATCAGTCCGGCAAGGTATTGCTTCTGCTCTCCCTCAGCTTTGTCAGCAAGCTTCTGCAGCTTGTTCTTCCCGCCCCAGATCAGGTAGACAAGATGCTCCACCTGGTAGTAATGCAGGCCGTGTACCTGATCGAGCAGCAGTCTAAGCAACCCCACATTCTCCAACTCTCGCGTCATCTTCAGCTTTAATGAATCTGTACAGTACAGCATACACGTCAACAGCACGGGAAGCATCTCTTTGTTAATGCCGTATTGTTCGATTAACGCAGCTGTGAATCTATTCTGAACAGACTGATGTTCAACATCTACCTTCTCCATATATTGAAGGGCCAACGGGAAATATGCCTGATCTGTGAGACCCAGTCCAAAGACCGCATAGCTGCCCGGCATGCAGCATTTCTCCGCTTCTGCATCCGTATACCATTCGAAGGTTTCCATCGCTGCTATGGCATACTCTTCAAGCAACGGGTGTATCTTCGGGTATTCAAGCGCATTCGCAAAGAAACGGTGCGTGCCCGTTTTGGCGAGTCCTTTGAGCGGCAGCCAGTGCTTAACTGAGGAGGTTAGCTTGATCTGATAGCTTTTTGGAAAGCCAGACTTCAGCAGATTCGTCAGAAACCGGAGCGCAAACGCATAACTCTCCTCTGACTCCTGAATAATACGGATGCGTACCTCGGCAAATACATCATTAGCGCTACATTCCACCTGATCATTGCGTAATCTCGTAACCTCTTCAGCAAAGGCACCGCTGCCATAATTAATTAGCTGTGCAGCCTGGACACTGCCGAGTTCGAGCGCGCATTGCAGGAAGGCAAGCCCCGCACTTCTGCTGTAGGAAGGCTCATATTTAAGGATGCAAACTGCAGCATAGATCACGAGCCCAACCGTTTCTTGCCCGGCATTTTCCAGCACAGCATCGTTCCTCTTCGTAAATCCCGTCTGCCACTGGGTTCCTGTGTTCTGGAAATAACGCGGCAGCCAATGATCTTCTACCCAGTTCCTGAGCGCTACAGTGATAGTATTTCGATGCTCAGCCAGATGCTTGTTCCCCTTGTTCAGCTCTTGTATCTTGTCATACACAGCGGTGATTCTGCCGGAATCCAAGATGGGATACAGACCTTCATCCAGGAGATGCCGGGCCAGGAAAAAGGTTTCCAGCGGCTTGGTCGGATATTTGCCGGCATCAAGCTTGTTTAAGGTATAGAGGCGGATCTGTTCCAGCAGTTGTTGCCTCTTCGCCTCATCTACATATTCAAGAATACGAACATTAACAACACCGTTGCTTACTTGGAATTTCCCGTCAAACCTGAACCGGTAATCCAGGACTGCCGGCGGCATTGCATTTAATTTGTTCTGCATATACGAAGCAAGCTCAGGGATGATCTGCTCCCGTACTTGTACCTCTGTCAACTGCTCAGATGTAGTCTGCTTGCTTTTATCCGGTTCGTTTAAACCAAGCAAATTATCTGTCACATCCACTCTGCCATCCGCATATTCGATAAGAGCGTACCCGTGAATGCCCGCCTGCAGCGTGGTCCGCTTTACAATTTTCTCTGCATCCTTATCACTGATATAGTTGAGCCACTTGTCTATTTCCATTTTCATTTCTTCAAGAATTGCTTCCAGCGTATAATCCATGTCTATTACATGCTCCTTTACACAGCGATATCGGCAGTGAAGTTGTTCATGCCCATACTATTATTATGTACATTAAATATTACCGTATCTTGATTTACCGTTCAAATTTTAAGAGTTGATACCCACCGGTTACGCTGATACTAGTCTTCAGGTAATTTGACAACCCCAAATAATTATACCCATAATGGAAAGATTCAAAGGGTCGTACGGCGTACGGGAGGGAAACTGGATGGAATTTGAATTGCTGGGCCGGGTATTATTAGCGGGTTTATGTGGGATCTTCATTGGATTTGAGCGGAAGAACCGCATGAAGGAAGCCGGAGTTCGTACACATTTTGTCGTAGCCGTGGGAGCGGCGCTCATGATTATCGTTTCAAAATACGGGTTTCAGGATCAGATCGGGTGGGAGAATCTGTCCGTTGATCCATCGAGAATAGCTGCCGGAATCGTCAGCGGTGTGGGTTTCCTGGGAGCCGGAATGATCTTCATGCAGAATAATACGGTCAAAGGATTAACTACAGCCGCAGGAATCTGGGCTACGGCAGGTATTGGGATGGCCGTTGGCGCAGGGATGTATCTCATCGGCATTGGGGTGGCCTTGATCATTTTTGTGGGGCAGATTATTCTTCATGGGCACATCAGCTGGCTAAGTTCACCGCAGACCGAGCGGGTCACCCTTGTAACAGATTATTATGAGCAGACAATGGAACAATTGCTGAATCTGCTACGGAGTCATGATATATCCGTGCTGGCTTTCGAAGCAGAACGCGAGGCTGAACTTACCACTATAGTTATGACAGTGAAGTTTCAACACAAAGCTCACTTGGAGACACTGCTTGCAGTCATGAATGAGGAATCTCATATTATCCGGATGCAGGTGGAATAATAAGGCCTGACCTGAACAAATTGTTTATGGTCATGCTCTTAAGCTCTTATTCTCGAATTAATTATTAAGTTTATCTTACCATTGAATGGAATTATCCTGCCCGTTAACTTAATGAAGCATCGGCTAGAATCTTTTCTCTTTTACACTGATGAAGAGTTACAGGCAAAGTTAAGCATCCTTGATCCTGTGGAATTCGGGTTAAGTCTTCCATCCTTTTCTAAAGACAAAAAAATCGCCCTGTCAGCCTAAGCTAACAGGGCGATTTTGCCGATTCTTTCACACGATAACTTTTCCTTTTATTTCTCGCTGAAACGGTACCGTCCTTTATAAGTGAAGCAAAGCCGTTTCTACTTGCGTGTCTTAAATCTCTTCGAGAGCACGAAACCAAGGATGATCAGACCCATTCCGGCTAGGTACATACCTATCGGACTTTCTTCACCGGTCTGAGGCAGCTTACCCGGCAGACCGCCTTGATTTGTTGGTTCATTTTGTGAAGGTTCATCTACTGTTCCTTTAGGCACTTCATCTACCACTACTTCGATCTCGATCTCCTGGTCCTCTCCATTATCGCTAACGATAATAGTGAACTTGTCTTTTCCGGTATAGCCAGGGTCAGGTGTGTACTTCCATTTCCCGTCTGGTGTAATCACGACGGTTCCATGTTCAGGCTCATCACCAAGGCTAGGAATTCCCCCAAGCGGGATTTCACCCTCGACCGGAATGTCCTCTATTGTGTTGACAGCTGTTGGCTGTGGACTTGGAGGACTGCTAATTACAGGTGTTGCTGTCGGTGCATTTGTCGGTTCACTTGTAGGTTCTGGTGAAGCCGATGGTGAAACTGATGGTGTCACCGTTGGAACAACTGTTGGACCCGGAGTGACTATGACTCCTGGTATTGAAGGAGTTGTTGGCGTTGATGACGGCGTTGACGGCACATATGGTGTTGCTGTTGGCGCCGTTGGTTCTGTTGGAGCTGGCGTTGCTGTTGGTGCAACAGTCGGCGTTGCGGTTGGCACTGGTGTAGGTGCAACAGTCGGTGTTGCCGTTGGTACTGGTGTTGGCGCTACTGTTGGTGTTGCGGTTGGCACTGGTGTTGGCGCAACCGTCGGTGTTGCCGTTGGCACTGGTGTTGGTGCAACAGTCGGCGTTGCCGTTGGTGATGGTGTTGGCGCAACAGTCGGCGTTGCCGTCGGTGATGGCGTTGGCGCTACTGTTGGTGTTGCTGTCGGCGATGGTGTCGGTGTTGGTGTTGGCGCTACTGTTGGTGTCGCTGTCGGCGATGGTGTCGGTGCCACTGTTGGCGATGGTGTTGGCGCAACAGTCGGTGTCGGTGTGGCCGTTGGCGATGGTGTTGGCGTCGCTAATGTTTTGTTTGTTATTTGCAGATCTATGGCTGTAGTTGAATTAATTTTAACTGCATGAGGTGTCGTATCTAACAGATAACCTGCAGGTGCAATTTTTTCAACTACTGCATAATCGCCACCGAGCAGTTTTGTGAATTCAAGCATGCCTGCATCATTTGTTTTTCCCTCATTAATCCAAATCTGCTCATTGCCGATGACACGGAATAAGTCAAAGGCAGCTCCTTCGAGCGTGTTGCTAGGATCACTGGCATCAATCTTTTCAATGCTGAGCGTGCCTCTGACACCACTGCCTGTGCCTGAACCGCTGGAGAGCTGAACTTTAACTTCAGAATTGGTTTCTTTGGTAACCTCTTTCACATTCTTACCTGTGAGACCTACCTCGTTGCTGACTGTTTCATTATTTTGTGCAGTGATCACAGATTGGTACTGAAGAATGTAAGCTTCCGAGATTTCTTTGGTAAACTTCAGTTCGAAGCTTTCTTTGCCTTCACTGTCTTTCAAGAAGTCCAGCGTATAATCTGTGCCGCGAGTCAGTTCCACTCCGGAAGATGTGATGTTCCCGTCGCTTCCAACATTTGTCTTAAAGAGATGATAAGTGTTGGTGAGCAGAATTTGATTCTCACTCGGAATATCTGTTACTACTGCATCCCTCACAACGGATTGATTCCGGTTGATATACACCGTCCAGTCAATCTTATTGTTGTTTTGTACACCTGTCTTGGCGATATATTCGCCTCCATTAGGAATGTTGACAGAAGCTTTGAGGTCAGCGGATTCTTTAGTCGTGCCGTCATACAGTACTGCAGTGTTGTCGACAGTCTTTACGTCAATAACCTTATCCGCGAAAGTAGTTTTAAAGGTAACGTAAAAGGCATAATTGATCGTTTTGTTAAAGCTTACCTCAAGCTTCCCGTCTTTCATAGTTACGTTGTAATCCTCTTCAGCGACATTTGCGCTCACCGTCGTGTTTCCATTCGTGTCGTAGACCCATTTGAATACCTTAACGGAATCCAGATCCACAACTTGACCACTGGTAATCGTATCCACCAATTTGGCATTGGCCAAGGTTTTCATATTGTAGTTGGCCCCGACATTCCAGGTAATCTTTTTGTTGAAGGCATCGTACGATCCGTTTTTGAGTCCATTATTCTTCACTTCTGCTCTTGGATCGAATGTTGATGTTGTTGTGATGGTCTTAGACTTTCCACCCTCCAGCCAATTCAACACTGCCTGATTGACAAACTGGGTTTTCCCGTCCGCCAACCAATCAAAGTCAAACTTAGTGAGGTATGTGATGGTGTACGGTTCAGAGATTGGGGCTTTAAAAGTAATCGTGAACCCGTCGTTCACCGCCACAGGATCATGTTCGGTATAAACAACCTCAGTGGCGACAGCGGGACCTCCAGCGACCGGTTTAATCGTAAGGCTTCCCGGTACCAGCTTGAGTCCTGCGTTAACGAAGGTATCCGTTACTTTCAGATTTTCCATCGTCTTTGAATCTTTGTTGATCGTAATAGTCCAACGTACTGTCTTGTTCAGATAATCTTTTTCGCTGTTACCCTTGACCAATATTTGTTGGGTGATATTCTGAGAAGCTGAGTCCGAATGTTCACCGTAAGTCACTGTATTAGTGACCTTGCCATTTTCAAAAACACGTTCTGGTGCTTTAGTTTTGTATTCGATGCGGTAAGCAGAATCAATATCATCATTGAATTTGAGTTCAAAATGATATTTACCATCTACCACTGAATCTGTAACCGTATATTTATTATCCGGAAGAGGCTGGGCATCTTTGACCCCTTTACCATCGGCCGCAATAGTCACCGGGTACACCTTCAGCGAATCTGGAATGAGTTCCTGTTTGAGGTCAATGGTATCCTTCAGAACCGCGTCGTTTGCCGAAATAAACTTTTCATTGTAATTGAATTCAATTGCCCAGCCAAGAGTCTGGGTTGCAGGATCGTAGCCGTTTGTTACTTTGGTAAGCGGCTTCCCACGGCCAACGGTTACGGTAGCCTTCGCTTCTTTGGATAACCCGTTATCTCCCGTAAATACCGCTGTATTCTCATAGCTTGTTGCGTCCTCACCGCTGGCTGTAATACCGGTAGTGAATTCTACACGATACGCCTTGGTGATCGGACTCTGTTTGAATTTCAATTCCAGCTTCGCCGGTGTGGACCCGGAGGCATCATAACTGCCGCCCGGAACAATGGCTCCAGGTGTTACTGTGCCATCCAGCTTCACTTCAAGTTCACGGACAACAATGGTGCTTGTGTCAAGCGTCAACCCGTCCGGAATCGTATCGGTAACAGCAGCGTTGCCCACACTTTCCAATGTCTTGTTAACATCGACGGTCCAGCCGATTTGCGTCGGATTGTAGAATTGAGGCAATGGAGTACCTTTCTTCTCTACAGTTGAACTGACGTTAGGCTTGAAATGAAGTTCAATTACCTGGGTGCCGCCATTGATCGGAAACGTCACAAATTGCGTGGTTGATCCGCTTATTTTTTTGGAGCTAAGCAGTGAACGGACAGTAAAGGTCCCCTGCACTTGATCATATTGTTCAATAAATTCATTAAAGGTAAAGACAACATGATTATTACCTTTATCGACATGATAGGTGCCTACTGTATCTCCACCAAATAGAAGAACCCCATCCAAATCACTATAAAGCTCAAACTGATCGGGAATATTAAATTCAAACGTGGAGCCTGCTTCATAACCGTGCCCATCTGCTAATGCCCACGTGTAGTTCAGCTCGGAATAGGAATCCAGCTGATATACATTGCCGGTGACCGTCTCTGAGTAGTCCTCATCCGTATACACGGCCAGAGAAACGCTAGTGATCAGATTTTCTGTGATGTTACTGGGTTCCGCATGAGCGCGATCAGTGAAAGCGCCAAAGCTTGTGGTCCATTGGGAAACCAACAGAATAAGTACGAGCCAAATGCTAATCTTTTTCATTTTCATTGATGGATACTTCCTCCTTTTTCGTCATCGATTATGTTTGAAGCTTCATGCCATTGCCTGCGCAACTTGTGGAAGAACTGCGCCGACAGTAGTTTAAGTTACTGTAAACCTGACATATGAACAATTTCTGAACAGCTTCCGGATTTGCGTGTGGAAAAACAAAATAACCCGCCAAGCTTAAGGCTCGGCAGGTTATTTGGTACTTATATACGGCTTATCCCTTTTACTTAATCACGGGTTACAAAGTGCTCCACCCCATCTGCTAAATTCGATATTTTATTTTTAAGAAACTCAGGGTAAACCTTATACTCCTGTAATTCATTGATATCAACCCACTGGAATATCAATCTGGATTCATCCGTTTCTAAGGACTTAAAAAGTCCGCTTAAAGGAATCTGCGAAGCATTGTTTAAACAAACCAGATGATAATGACATAACGTATGCGCTTCTTTTGCTCCCCACTTCCAAAAGGCTTCCTCAATCCAAACTAGCCGATCTACTGAGATTTCAACACCGAGTTCTTCCTTATACTCGCGGATGAGAGCCTCTGCACTTGTCTCCCCCCAAGCCACATGACCACCTGGAAGAGCATATTCAGTATCTTCGACTCCCCGTTGAAGAAGAATTTTACCCTCATGAAGCAAAACTCCGGCGCTCCGGAAATTATGAATTCGATTCTCTTCAGCAAATAACCAATCTCTGTTTTTCATGCTCAAACACCACCTTTGATCCTGAAGCTGATCTTTATAAGATTTCAGCTCCGGATAATGCTTGCCTATTCTTATTAAAAATCCGCCTAATCCTATCAGCGCCTCTTCCGCAGAATAATGCGATGCATGAAGAAGATGTGCCGTATTCAGACGCTAGGGTGATTTTTAACCCTGGCGGTTGTTTCGTTTTTTTACACCCAATCCAGTTAAAAAAGCAGAACATATGAGTCTATAGAACTACGCCTATTGACCTGATATAATTGGTAAATAATAGATTATGAGAGAGGTGTAATCATGAAATGGAAATGGTTTAAGCTTGTTTCTGTTATGGTAATTGCTCTCGTTATAAGTGCACAACCGTTATCAGCAGCAGGTAAGACTCAGAAAGTCAAAGTTACATTCGTGAGCGCAAGCCTGGTGGAGAACAATCATGTGGGCAATGAGTGGTGGTCAGGCGGGTACGTGAATGGAAAAGAACTTGCAGAAGGTGAATCCGTCACCGTAGATGTCAGTTCAACCGGAACAATCAAGCTCCTTGCCGAAGCACAGGAACAAGATAAAATCCCCGAAGAAGGATCCGCAACCGCTTCCATTAAAGTATCAACCTTAAAGACGACCCAAAATAAATCATTGTCCGTAAAGGTTGTCGAGAATCGCGGGCGATATTCAGGCAATACCGCAACGTGGAAGTTTGTGTTTAAGATCGAAAAAGTGAAATAACTACCATGAGTAACCCAGCTGCTTGTTCGGCTGGGTTACTCATGGGGATTACATATCTGCCCCCTATTGCTTATCGGAATTACACTCAACTATGCCTCAGCTATTCCCCACTTCTCAGACCCGCCCGGTACTCACTAGGCGGCATGCCGGTGTGCTTGCGGAATTGCTTGGAGAAATACAGCGCATCATTGAAGCCCACGGACGAAGCCACCTGCTCAATGGTCAGCGGAGACCCGAGTAGTTGTCTGGCCTTGTCCATCCGCTTTTTGAGCAGAAACTGTTTGGGCGAGAAGCCGGTTCGCTGCTTGAAGGCTTTGGACAGATGCACCCGGTGGTAGCCGAGTGAAGACGCCAGGTGATCAATACTGATCTGCTGGTGGAACTGCAGCGAAATCCAGCGGATGGCCTGGTCAATCTGCCGGTCAATAATCTCGGGCATTTCGGCAGGGTGCAGGGGCAGCGCGCTTAAATTACCCAGCCCGAATTGATGAAGCAGCAGCCGTGCCCAGCCTGAAGCCTCCAGACTCTCCAGCCGCGGGTAAGCAGACTGCTGGAAGGCATGCCGGATACGTTCGTACAAGCTGTGAAGCTCTGTGACATTACCGGAATGCATGAAGGGTTGTTCTCTGGTAATGCCGACAGCGGAGAGAAGTTCTTGAACGCCAATCCCCTGCAAGGCTACCCACGCATAATGCCACGGGAAATCCTGATCTGCCTGATAACTGAAGAGCGCACCGGGGAAAATAACGAAGGTGTCCCCACTCCTGCACTCGGCAGAGAACGTCCCGCTTTGAAACAGGCCCTCCCCTTCCAGGACAGTATGTATCAAATAAAAATCGTGAACGGAAGGTCCGATTTTATGGCCGGGATAAGGCCTTGCCTCCCCGCTGAACAGGACAGACAGATCCTGCTCCTCAGGTGTAAGATTAATCCCTAAAGTGAAATCATAATGGTCCGGATTCATATGCAACATTCCTCCATATTCATCTTGTCTTTCTCCATAGCCGCGCCTTCTGTTCTATTCTATAGTGATTATAGAAGAAGACAGCGGAAAAAGCTTCTACAACAACTATTATCATACGGAATAGTGCTCCTATTCCCATATAACTGAAGCGTATTCCGCAACATACAGGAGGCTAATGTCTAATGTCCAAAATTACATTTATCGGTGCCGGCAGCACGGTTTTTGCCAAAAACGTCCTGGGAGATATCATGGCGACGGCGGCACTTCAGGGCTTTGAGCTTGCTCTATATGATATTGACCTTCAGCGGCTCAAAGACTCCGAGGATATGCTCACGAACCTGAAGAACAGCGGCGGCAGCACCTGTTCCATCATCGCCTATACCGACCGCAAAGAAGCGCTGCGTGGAGCCAAATATGTGATCAATGCGATTCAGGTCGGCGGGTATGATCCATGCACCATTACAGATTTTGAAATTCCGAAGAAGTACGGCTTGCGTCAGACCATTGCGGACACCGCAGGCATCGGCGGAATATTCCGTAATTTGCGCACGATTCCGGTCATGCTCGATTTCGCTGCGGATATTCGTGAGGTCTGTCCGGATGCTCTATTCCTGAACTACACGAACCCGATGGCCGTTCTAACGAATGTGATGAACACTTACGGCGGCGTGAATACGGTGGGATTATGCCACAGCGTGCAGCAATGTATCCCCGGATTATTCAATCACCTCGAGATAGATCAGGAGGGTGTGCAGGCGACGATTGCCGGTATCAACCACATGGCCTGGCTGCTCAAGGTTACCAAGGACGGCAAGGACTTGTACCCGGAGATCAAACGTCTCGCTGCAGAGAAGCAGCTTGAGCCTCACGGTGATATGGTCCGCTATGAGATGATGCTGAAATTCGGCTATTACATTACAGAATCCTCCGAGCATAATGCGGAATACCATCCGTATTTCATCAAAAGAAATTATCCTGAGCTGATCGAGCGGTTCCGGATCCCTCTAGACGAATATCCGCGCCGCTGTGTAGAACAGATTAGTCGCTGGGAACAGATGCGTGAGGAGCTGGTGAATAATCAGGAGCTGAAGCATGAACGTTCCCATGAGTATGCCTCATATATTCTGGAAGCGATGGAGACCAATGTGCCGTTTAAGATCGGCGGCAATGTTATGAACACAGGACTAATTCCTAATCTGCCCAAAGAAGCCTGTGTTGAGGTCCCTTGTCTGGTTGACCGCAGTGGAGTGACTCCGACCTACGTAGGCGATCTGCCTCCGCAATGTGCTGCACTGAACCGGACGAATATCAATACACAACTGCTAACGATTGAAGCCGCCATGACACGCAAGAAAGAGCATATCTACCACGCAGCCATGCTGGATCCGCATACTTCAGCAGAGCTATCGATGGATGATATTATTAATATGTGTGATGAGCTGATCGCTGCCCACGGTGACTGGCTGCCTGACTATCAATAAAAAGGTGAAATTTGTTTTATCGCTATAAGCAAAGAAGCCCCCTATAGGACCCTATAGGAGGCTTCTTTGCTTATGAATAAGGGTTTATTTTGACTCATACAAATCGCTCAAGTTATCTGGATTGAAATCTAGCTCCTTGCCGCTTTGATTAACCACATATACTCTCTCCGGCGGACTCTCGAGGCTTCTACCCGTAAGTACAAGCTGATGCCCTCCTTCGAGGGGATAATTCCTTATATATAATCCTGAACCGGTATCCTCAAAAGAATATTTGTTCAAATTGCTCCAATCCAGGGTGTTGCTCTTTTCCGATAAATCCGTTAATTCATCTAATGAAATATAGCCGTCCGGCACTCCTTCCTGGTTGTTTTGGCATGCTGAACCAATCATTAGAACGAATAACACAATAATTGATAACTTCAAATATTTAGCTAATCTCATATACAACCCTCTCCAGAATGCCATTATCCAGCTGGTGATCTATAGGGGTAAATATACCATAATATAGAAGTCAAGAGTAAGTCTGCAATAAGAATCTCCTAGCTCTTAATAATCTCAATAATCTTCCGCTGGGCATCTATCGCTTCGGGGATGGGCATGATCACAAACACATGGTTCATTTTGGGATATACAAAGGTATTGATTTCAATTCCCTGCCCGGTTAGCTTGTCATCCAGTTTCATCGCATCGGGATATAGGCCTTCGTGCGTTCCGATGAAGTGAGTGATTCTTCCGAGGCCTTCAAAGTCACCGTAGATGGGACTGATTATAGGATCGTTTAAGCTTTTATCATCCGCCCAGATCCTTGTAATGACTTCCATTCCACCCACCGACAGCATCGGGTCCTTCTTTTCATATTCAGGAATAAGCGGGTTAGTCAGCCCCATATCCACACAGGCAGACAATAGAATGATGTCCTTGGGCTGGGGAATATCATTCATTTGGAGCAGATGGGCCAGACCCAGTGAGATGTTTCCGCCTGCTGAATCGCCCATAATCGTCAATTGTTCCGGACTTTGAACGGTTCCCAGAATATCTTTATACAGGTTAAGGAGCTTCGGATAGGTATTCTTATAATTAAAGTTAGGAATTTTAGGATAAATAGGGGCAATTATTTTCGCATTAAGCGACTGTGCCATTCTATCCATGAACATCCAGTGAAAGCTTAAAGGCTGGTTGACCCAAGCACCGCCATGGATATAGAGAATTACTTTTTGCGTCAAGGATTGTTGGTCATTTATTGTAAAAACCTTAATTCCCTCAAACACTTCCTCCGTAATTCCGCTGATGAATTTAACATCACCAATCATATAGGGTTTACTGTTTTCTAGGCCTACCCGTTTTACAAACTGGGTCGTGTTTTCAATACTGGAAAAGCCTTTTTTTGTGTTTCGTAAAGCTAAATACTTCTCAAACAGAAAACTCTTCGTTGAACGTCTTTTGGTATAAACTTGTATACTCATCCTTACCCCTCCGGTCATGCTACAGGATTACTGTATTTGCATTATAAGGGTTGAAGTATACTTCAAGGTCAAGGGGGATTCCACTAAAACCACTTAAATTTCGATATTAAACCACGGACCTGAAGCTTGAAGGACAGCCCAAAGTTTTTCCGGAAGTTCAATGGTATTAATATTGGAAGCCTTGATAGCTGTTTGAATATCTGATTCCTGTCCGCTTTGAACCTTGTCGATCCAATCTGGATCTGTAATTAACGCATGTCCGATCACAGCCAGGTTAAGTCCTTTATCTAATCCTTTTGCAGCATCACCGGGCGTTACCATAGAACCCGCAGCCAGCAGGGGAATCCGGCTATTCACATGTTCAACGATCAACTCAAGATAAGTCCTATCGTCTTGGCTATCAACTGGCTTAGAGGATAGAGCATCAGCTAGTGAAGCATGCACATAATCAACCTCTGCTTCAATCAGCCGGTCAATCAATACATAAGTATCTTTCATCCTTATACCGCCTTCTTGATGTTCATCAGGAGAAATCCGGTAGCCGAAAATAAATGGTTTAGCAGCATGCTTTTCTATAACTTTTTTCATTTCCTTAACTATTGCCAGTGGAAAACGAAGGCGATTCTCAAGTGATCCTCCCCAATCATCCTCACGTCTGTTGAAGTAGGGAGAGAAAAAGTTTTGAACTAAAAATCCGTGTGCGCCATGAATTTCAACCCCATCAAACCCTGCTTCAATAGCTCGTCTTGTTGTTTCTCCAAATGCATGAATGACTTCCAGTATTTCATCGTGCGAAAGTTCTCTCGGTGTAACGGAAGGAGCAAATCCAGTAGCTTCCGTCTCAACAGCACTGGAACTAACTACATCTCCATTTGGTGTAAGATCCGGGAGTGCTTTGCTGCCTGCGTGAAAAATTTGAAGCACAGCAGCAGCTCCGCCGCTTTTTGCCGCATCCGCCAATCTACGTAAACTTGGAATAAATTTATCGTCATAGGCTGCAAATTCATTCGTAAAACCAATCCCATTAGGCTGAACATGTGTACACCCTGTTATAACCAGACCTACACCTGTTACTCTTCTTCTGTAATAGTTCACCTCACCATCTGAGATTGTGTAATCGTCATTACTGGCCCAGGTGGTCATAGGAGACATTACAACCCTATTTCTAAGAGAAATCCCATTTTTGAATGTGAAAGATTCGAACAGACTGTTATATTTTGTGTTCATTTTCTTACCTCTTTCTAATTAGTTCATTTCTAAACGTACCAGTTGATGAGCGGCAACAACATTGTTACAATAACTTCATTAAGTATTCGAGTTACTCGAAGTCAATATTATGGAGGTATGAAATTTTGAATCAATCATTACATGAACCCAAATATACGATTAAAGATGTAGCTGAAATCACCGGACTTACCAAACATACGATCCGTTACTACGATGACCAGCAATTAATTCCTTTCGTTTCAAGAGATGGCAGAAACAACCGTCTATTCTCTGACCATGATCTGGATTGGTTACGAATGGTTCACTCCTTTCGTGTTTCAGGATTGCCGATTTCAGAAGTGAAACATTACATTGCTATGTGTTTACAAGGTGATGAGACGATTCCTGACAGGGCTGAGCTTGTTGCAAAGCAAGAAAAAGAACTAGAAGCAAAGATCCATGCGTACAACCTTCAATTAATGCACATTAAAGAAAAGAAGGCGTATTACAAAAGCGTCTTGGCTGGCCAATTGAACGATACCTGGAATCCGGTTAACAATAATCCGGAATGCGGTGAGAAATATGATATACCGGAACATATCCATTCAGCATCTAAGGCTCATGTTTCACCCTAAAAGTTAGTCTAGGGCTTCGTGTGCACACGAAGTCAATATTTTTCTTCTCACAATATTTCAACATACCCTTCGGTTCCATGCACACGGATGCGTTGCCCGTCCTGGATGAGTCTGGTGGCATTCTCCACTCCGACAACTGCCGGTAAGCCGTATTCCCGTGCGATCACTGCGCCATGGGTCATCAGTCCGCCGACTTCGGTAATTAGGCCTTTGATGGAGACGAACAACGGGGTCCAGCTGGGGTCGGTAAACAAGGTGACCAGGATATCCCCCTCCTCCAGATTAGCCTCTTCCATGTTGAGGATCACACGTGCCCTGCCTTCTACAACTCCTGCAGAAACAGGCAGACCTGCAATAGCTCCAGCCGGGAGATGAGCCCGTTTGTACTGGCCGGACAGGATTTCTCCGTCAGAGGTAATCACGCGCGGGGGAGTGAGCTTGTCATATAATTTATAGTCCTCTTTACGTTGATTAATGAGCTGGTAATCGGTTGTATTCGTGCGGACAGTTTCGTGAAGCTCTTCAAAGCTGAGGTAGTATATATCTTCTTTGTCGTGGATAACACCTGCTCGAACAAGCCGTCCGGCTTCCTTCAGTAACGCTTGCTTATAAACCAGGTAACGGCTAACCATGCCGTATTTAGGATATTCCCGGTAACCGATGAAATTCCGGACCAGGTCAATCCTTACTTTGGTTTCTTCGGCTTTGTGTACTCCATCCGGTAACTGCTTCAAGCGGTCTAACAGCTCCTGTTCTTTATCCCAAGCTTCCTGCCGCCCCTGCTCAAATTTCTGTCTGCTGGCATCCGGTGCAAAGTTTCTGATGTTGCTAAGAATCATGGGGATCAGTATCGCCGGTTTCTCGCTCCAGCGGGTTCTGGTAATATCGATTTCTCCGGTACAGCGCATTCCGTATTTGCTGAGATAATCCGTCAGCGCGTCATGGGTTTTTTGCCCGCCCTCTAAGGTAATCACTCCCTCCAGGAAGTCCCCCTCTTGTGCACTCTGTAAATAATCAATGACCTGCGGGTAAGGACGAATCACATCTGCGACATCCATCAGTTCCAGACCCATTTCCGAAGTGATATTGTTCTGCACTGATTGTGAAAGGGTATCAGCCGCGTTAATTTCACCTAACCACTCGTTCATTTTTTCGTTAATCCATGCGGATGCATCCATTGCGGCCATGAATACTGCCGTACTCTGCGGGTTGAACAGAATCCTCTTCAGTTCCTGGATATCTTCAAGGATGAACTCGAATAGAGCCGAGCCTGATTTCGTCTTGATGTTGCGTTTCAGCTCTTCTACCGATGCTTCATTACTCTTGATCAGCTCCGTAACGATGGCCGGATCGCTGCCTATTGGTGTTTGAACGCCAACGGGCGGCTTACCTGGACTGCTTTTGCCGGACTGCGCCGCCGCTTCAGCTTGCGGTGAGATGGGTATGAAATCTCCCCGTTCCACGATAGTCATAAGCGCGTCTTTGACGAGCGGATCGGATTTCCCCAAGGTATCTATGATCATCATTCTGGAGGACGAAGCCAAATAGGAGGTGACATCGACAAACAGTCTTCCGCCGGCTATACGCATGGGAGCAGGAGTAATTAACAGGTGAAAAGACAGGCCCAGCGGCTTCATAGCATCTGTCATCATTTGCCCATGACCCACAGATACATAAGCGCGGTTCTCTTGATCATTGGCTTCAGGGATCGGGAATAGCGTGGTGATGGGACGGCTCTGCACAATATAGAAGGTATCATCAGCCAGACACCATTCAATATCCTGGGGTGAGCCAAAATAAGTCTCGATTTGTCTGCCGATTTGTGCAAGCTGTAAAATCTGCGTTTCAGTAAGCGTCTGCGCCTGTTGCTGGCCGGAATCAAGCTGCCGGGTTTCAGTACCGCCTTGCTGCAGTCCGTAAATAGCCAGTTTTTTGGCTGCAATCCGCTTATCAATGATCTCGCCTTCCTTCACCTTATAGCAATCGGGAGACACCAGGCCTGAGACCAATGCTTCTCCAAGTCCAAAGCTGGCGTCGATGGACAGCAGCTTGCGGTTATTTGTAACCGGATCGGCGGTAAACAGAATACCTGAAGCCTGCGGGAAGACCATTCTTTGAATGATAACTGACAAATAGACCTGAGTGTGGTCAAAACCATTCTGCAGCCGGTAGATTACCGCGCGGTCCGTGAATAGTGAGGCCCAACATTTGCGGATATGCTGGAGGATGGCATCAACGCCGATAATATTCAAATAGGTGTCTTGCTGGCCGGCAAAAGAGGCATGCGGCAGATCCTCAGCAGTCGCACTGGAACGTACCGCGTAAGCCTGTTCACTCCCCAGCCGGGAGAGAACCTGTGTAACTGCTGTTACAACCCCGGACGGAATTTCTGCTTCCGTAATCATCCGGCGGATCTCCCTGCTGATTTCTCTAATCTGCTCCCGGTTGTCCGCTCGCAGTGTGGTTAGCCGGTTCAGAAGAACATGATAGGTATCGTTATGCAAGATTGCTTCCTGATAAGCCGTGGTTGTAACACAGAAGCCTTCGGGAACTTGGATGCCTTTTATTCCTGATAACATCCCCAGATTTAACCCTTTGCCGCCAACCAGCAGCAGCTGCGTATTATCCATTTCCTCAAAACCAAGAACCAAAGCATCCATCCCGTATCTCCCCTAACTATTGAGTTGAAAAAATATTTGACAAGAAATTTCCGGCATGTTATATTAAATATATAAGATGCATTAACTATGTTATTTAAAATCAAAACAGTTGTGAAGTGATTATATCATCGTGTATGTATATATGCAATATGAAGAACCTGAGTTGCTGCTCAGGTTCTTTTTTTTGACGTATGGGAAGTTATATTGAAGCGGACTGAGATTCCGCGAATAACGCCTGATTAACACAAACAAAGGAATCTGAGTCCTCCTCTATTCGTCTATTCGTTACGCCCGTAATAGAGCTTCAGGTTCGTCACATCCACCAGATACAGGATATCGATACCTTTGGGACTGCGGTCAACCGCCAGCCGCTCGACCGGGATACCCGGCGCAAGCGATGTTTCGGTCCAGCCTGCGCCCGTATTTACGGCCATGAATGCACGATCGCTGCCGCTGCTTTTCACGTAATAGATTCTTGCGGCATTGCCTGCCCAGGTCACATCAATTGCGGCTGTAGTCGGAGCTGCATTATAGACCGTCTGCAGCACCCATCCCCCTGTGCCATAAGTGGCCTGCTTAACCGAGAAGCTCGTAGCGCCTTCTTCACGATAGCGGTACGCGATAACCGGGCGGCCGAGAGTATCGAGCGTCATCTTGGCGCTCTGAACGCCCGGTCCGCCGGGATCGCTGCCACTCTGTATATAGGCTTCACTAGGAGCCATAGGCTGCACAATATCTGCGGTAGTCAGTGAGACCGGAGCTGACACAGGCGTTCCGTCTGCTTTGGAGAATCCCCCCGTGGAAGGACTATATTTCAGATAAGACAGCTGGTGGCGCAGCGGGCTGGCGGCGAAATACGCCCACTCGAACAAGATATGAAGATCTCCGCTGGCATCAAAGACCAGATCGTCAGGGTATACAGACCGGTTAAGGTGCGCGGCAATCACCTTGACCTGGCTCCACACAGATTCGGCATTATTCCAGCGGAACAGAACGGCCTCTCTTTTGCCTGCCGGATCTTTGTCAGCACGCGCCATCAGATACAAATCCCCGTTCGGGGCTGTCGCCAATACCGGATAGGTTACCGTCATGCCTTGAGGCAGCTCATCGGAGTGATTCTGCGGAATCCCGCCTACCGTATCCGAACGGAAGTACTGCCACGGATTGCTGTGCATGGAGGCGAATACGTGAAACCGGCCGCTCCCGTCTCTGGCCATCGACGGCTGATTATGCCCCAGATCGTCAAGATATTCTGCAGGTGCGGTACCGTTCATGAGCGGCAGCTTGCTCCAAATCCCATTGTTATCCCGTCTAGCAATGGCAACGGTATGCTTACCAGCAATAGTTCCCGGTGCATTATAGGCCATGTACGCATACTCATAACCCAGTCCATACGTGGCAAGGGGAGCCCACCATCCGGCCTGATTGCTGGAATCCATCGGAAATGGAACCTCTTCCAGCATAGCGGCTGCGCTACCTGTTCCTGCTGGCAGCATCAGCATCAGCACTGTCATCATGAGTCCGAGCTTCCATTGTTTAATTTTCTTCAACCCTTCCGCCTCCTTCAGATAAATGCTTCTTACAAAGCGCAGTATTCATTCAATCATTCATTCATGTAAACGTATTCAATTTTATCCGGTGCACCTCCTTCCTAGGATCTTTCAAGTATTTCTGGACCAAGAATAGCACGCGGAAGCGGGATTTGTTACTGTACTTTTGCAAGATTACTGTGTAGGAGGTTAGAAAATTCCACAAGACAAAATCAGCCTAACGGGTGAATCAAGCTGGAGCTTAAGCGCCTTTGCACCCCTCCACGGGAGCACATTGTATTCGATTTTTCGTATACATTTGGTCCGGTTACCTCCACGCAAGCACAATGTGTTCGATTTTTCGCATACATTGACCCTCTTTTGGCCCGACTTCCGGGGATTCAGCGGGGTTCCGGATACAAGAACACATTCGTCCTTCTGACAGATTTGCTCCGAATTCCAAAGTAAACTATTGTCCATAACTCACGCCTAGCATCATTTCCTATGCAATAAAAAAAGGAAAGTCCGGGTTGCGGACTTTCCTGAATGTGAAGCTTAAGCATCTGCCAGGCTATCAGCCTGGCAGGTCTATTTCCGTACCGTGACGATCATCTTCGGCGTTCTGGTTTCACCCGCCGGGTTGCGTAACACCACCTCGTATTCATAGGTCCCCGGAGCTTTGCCGGAAATTGCAGTGACTGCCGATTGTGCACCTGGTGTCAATGCCCGCAGGGTTTGGGTATCTACCAGAATTCCATTCTCATAGAGATCATATCCGGTAGCATTCGTACCCCACCACAGATTCATACTTACATTATAGCTGCCGTCCCCGTCCCAGTTGTCGTTAGACAATACGGCTTGCCCTGGAGAGGCATCCGTGACTGTTACACTCAGCGGGGCACTCTTCGTTGTACCGTATGAATTGCTCAGTTCACCTGTATAGATATACGTACCATTCCGTTTGCCGGTAATATCGATCTGTACAGACTGGGCGGAAGGGGACTGGTCTGCCAGAGACACTTCTTGGATCAGCTCACCGTTCTCATACAGCTTGAACTTTGTGCCGTTGTTACCCCACCAGAGATTCATGGTGATGGTGTAATCTCCGTCTCTCAGCCCAGTATCATGGCCGTTGTTGTCGGACAATACAGGAGTGCCGGGGGCACTGTCCGCAAGTGGTGTGCCCTGGCTGATCCATGCAGCCCACTTACCCAGTACATCTGCCTGTTCCGCTGTAAATACCGTATTCCTGCCGGCATTGACATCATTGCCATAGGCTGCGAGCAACTGCCGTGCCTTCGCACCTTCATGTGCACCCGCTGCTAGTTCTGCCAGCTGCAGCTTGCCTCCCAGCTGTTCGGCAAGTGCCCCGGCGTTCGGATCATCCGAAGCAGCCGCGAAGGTACGTGTCAGCTCAGCCAAACTTGCAAAGGTAGCCGAGATTCCGAAACTGTAATCCACACTCGTTTCCCGGCCCGCTAAGTCAGAGACCGTAGCTGTTACCTCATGCAAGCCAGGCTCCAGCGTATAAGCAGGAGCGTTCAACAGCACGCCGCTTGGTTCTGCTACACCGGACACGGCATCGGAAGCTGTATATATAATCTCTACCTGCTGGTCAATCGTGTATTCTGTCTGGCCCTGAATATCGATGACCGGAGGGGCGAGATCCACAGGTACTGCAAGTGTCTGTTCAGCCTCCTTATTGCCGTCCAGGTCAACGCTCCAGTAAGTGACGGTGTGTTTGCCCTCATCACTTATCGTCAGCTTCGTGCCGGTCTGAATCTCCCCGCCGTCGACTTGATAGTAAGTCGAATCGACTCCGGAATCTTCATCCGTTGCGGTAAACGTTACTTCTACCGCTGAAGTATACCAGCCATTCTGCAATTCTCCTGCCATAGCCGCAGTAGTATGCGGCGCTGTCTGGTCCGAAGGTTCTTCTTCAAGGATTACCAGACTAGAAAGCGGAATATTCAGCTTCTGTACAAGCTTAGCGACCATCCCGGATACCTTTACCGCACCGTTCATTTGAAGATGTGTGTTGTCCTCAGTTGTACCTACCCACATAAATATGGATTTGGTACCTTCCGGCCCAAGCTCCTGGAAATATTCCCAGCTGGCTTGATTCAGATCAATCAGCAGGGCTCCAGTCTCCTGTGCCGTTTCTTTCATCGCCTGCACATATTCCGGGAAGCTCTTGTTCAATACTTCTCCGGTGAAATCGCGCCGGTTCACCGGCGTGACCAGCACCGGAATTGCGCCTCTCTGCACAGTACCGTTAATGTAATCTTTCAGATACACCTTGAACTGCTCCGGTGTAAGATAACGTTCCGGCCGGGACGGTGTGGAATCGTTATGCGACCACTGCATGAACAGATAGTCACCTTCATGAATACCCAGCAGAATGTCGTTAAGATATCCGCCAACCAGGAAGGTCTTACTGCTTAAACCGCTGACAGCACGGTTATCAATACGAATCTGCTCCAGATCGAAATAACCGCCCAGCGTCTCACCCCATCCAGCCTGCGGGCGATAGCTTTCTGCATAATTGGCGACCGTGGAATCGCTTGCCAGATAGAGGGTCGGCTGGTCAGCTACGCCGGTCTCCGGCAGGCGCTCGATCTTCAGCGCATTGATCTTCGGCGAATTGCCGGAGAACGTAAAGTCAAAGACACCGTCAATCAGGGCAATATCATAGGTTACTTCGGTAAACTGGCCCTTGGCTACGGTTGTAACCGGAACTTTGGTCATCTGTTCGACAACCACAGCAGCGTTAGTCGCTTCCTGTGCATCGCCAATGGTCATGGTTACACGGTAATTAGCCGGCTTCATTTCCACCAGGAGGCTGCTGCCGTTCATGCGGATGAAATCCTCTGTCAGCGCATTTCCGGTTTCGCGGTTCTCATCCTGTACTAGCGCGGTATCCGTAAAGCCGTAGCCATTCCCTTCAATATAAGCTCTTTTGGAATCTACTCTGGTGTAGCCTTGTTCAGCGCTTCCGGAGCCGAAATCAAATTTGTACACGCTGATGTCACCTGCCGGGTCGCGGGTCAGTGAATTCCTGGCAACCGTCAGTACATTAACTGCATGGTCGACTTGAGCCTGTGTGGCCTCCGTACCCATGACTGCCTCCACAGCTGCCAGTGCTTTATTCAACACTGCGACAGATGCGTCTGTATAAGCTGACAGATCCAAGGCTTTCACTTCTTGATGCAGCGCAATTAATGCCGCCTGATCGCCTGCAACCGGTGGAAGCATCTTGCCTTCGAGCTTCACATTATCGATCTGCGTGGTCCAGCTCAGCGTGCCGCCGCCTCCCTTTCTCGTTCCCAGGAACCGGAAGCCTCTTACGTTATTGGCGTAAACGCCGGGACTCATCGGAATATCCTTGATCGTCTGGGTGACAGTGGGGTCAGCCAGACTCGTCAATGTCAGATCAATCTTCTTCTCGGCAAAATTAATCTTCACATTGGCATTGACCCACTGGTTCTTCAGGATGTCCGTAGCAATTCCGCCATCTGGAACAGCTGTGGTGCCGGTTCCATAGTCAGGTGTATACGGGCCTACAAAATAATGGATTTTCGTGTTGGGACTAGCGGTTCCCGTCTTTGTTAATAGAGTGAAAATGGTATTCTCGTTTGAATCCTGCAAGGTCAGATGTCCCTCTGACGGGGTAGCACCTACGTTGCCGGAATGCCAGTTGAAATTAACATTAACGATGTCCCCGTTCACCGCATCGAACAACCGGAACACTTTCGCGCGATTCCCGGAGCCGGAACCGGTAACCGACATCACCTTGTTTCCGCTTAGCTCCGTTACCGTGCCTGTCATTGTCCCGGCTATACCCGTGGCATTCACCATTGAATATTGAGCGGCAGCCGGATCGTCCTCAAAGTTCTCCTCATAGACCTGAACCTCCGGTTCTGGCTCCGGTTCCGTAATGTCCGGATCGATTACTAACGGTGATATGGTTAATCCCATATCTTTCACCGCCCCGGCTACCAGACCGGCAATAACCTGCGCACCGTAGCTGCTGAAATGCGTATTATCCCCAACTCCGTTCGGGTACTTCGGATATTCGCCGGGATTAGCGTACAGGAAGATTTTCTCCGTAGCCGCCAGGCCGATACGATTGTAATCCGCAATGCTTAACTGGCTCAAATCAATCAGCGGTACATTCAGCTCTGCCGCTACTTCTTTGGCCGCCTTCACATATTCGGGGAAGCTTACGTTAAATTCCTGAGTGACTGTATTGAAGTCTCTTCGTCCTACCGGCGTGAGCAGGACAGGGGTTGCACCGCGTTGCTTGGCTCCGTTCACATAACGGGCCAGGTAGGTTTTATAATCCGCCGGGGACGCATAGCGGTCAGGAATTCCAATGCTGGCATCGTTATGACCGAAGGAAATGAAGAAGAAGTCTCCCGGTTTGATCCGCTGCAATATCGTATCGAGACGGCCGTCAACCATGAATGATTTGCTGCTTCTGCCACCGATCGAATCGTTCTGGACTACCACACCATTCGCAAAATACCGTCCGAATTGCTGGCCCCACCCTTCCTGGGGAGCCTGCGCAGTGCTATAAGACTGCATCGTGGAATCGCCGGCCATATAGATCGTCTTTGCAACTCCCGGCGTCTTCTCAGGGTACTTCTCGATAATAATCTCCTGCACGTCAATGGCTGTGCCGGAGAAAATGAGTTCCAGCTGACCGTCTACCACCGCAATATCATACGAGTAGACCAGAGGTGCTCCCGCGCTCACGCCAGTGACGGCCAGCTTTTGAACAAATTCAGATTTGACGCCGATATTGGAATCCCGGGCATCAGCACCAAGCTTGAGCGTTACCTTGTAATTGGCACTCGGCAGGTCAACAGCAAACTTCGCGTTGTCCGGAAGCGAAACTTGGTTTGCGTCCACTATAATTCCGCTTGTACTCTCAAAGCCGTATCCGGTTGCCTCTGTGTAAGGTGTATCCTGAACTGCTGTTGCTCCGGCAGCCGGGTCCGTACCGAAATCAAAGTGATAGACCTGCTCAGTTGTTTCTTGTGCTCCTGTAAGAACTACGTTCGCCTTAGGGAATTCCGTTGCTTCCGTCCCGAGATAGAATCCGGTGTGCGGCGGCTGGTTGTAGGCGACATTCTGCCAGGCTATACCCAAACGGTATACCGGATCCTGCATCAGCGCGGGAATCTTGTAGCTTGTAGGAATCGTTGTCGTATAGAGTCTATACTCCGAGCTGTCTTCGCTGCGCAGCAGCAGCTCTTCACGCCAATCGCCCAGGATATCCGCCTGAAGGGCAGGGTTGCCTTTGGTATGATTATTGGTCAAGGTACCGTTTGCCCGGAAAATCTCCTTCAGCTGCTTATTCTCATAATCCCACTTGTAAACGAGCGGAATGCCTTTCGCTGTAGTGTTATTCCATTCATGGTCGAACAGCTCCCGCTGAAGATCCCCATCCCACCAGATCGCAAAGTTGGCGCTTCGCGGCACTTCATTCTGTTCATAAATAACCTCTCCATTAGCCGCATATCCGCGGGATAAAGGGTCCATCTGACCATCGACAATCGTGGCTGCCCATGATTCATATCCCGGGTAGTTCGGATCAATATCCGCAGACATTCCGCGTCCGGTATCCTTACCGGTATACTGGCCCCAGATAATCTCACCCGTTGCAGCATCACGCATCTCCAGCCCGTATTCAGCATTCGTATGCTCATGCACACTCACGATCTGGTAACCTTCCCTGCCCGGATCGAGCTTACCGGCATGCATCGCATCGCCATGGCCGAGTCCGGTGCTGTAGATTAGGGTTCCATCATCATCAATCGCCAGCGATCCGTACATGATCTCGTCTTTACCGTCACTGTCAACATCAAGCACGCTTAAATTGTGATTTCCTTGTCCTTCATATTGCGCTCCTGCTTCATTCGTGTCGAAGTTCCAGCGCTTTACCAGTTGACCGCCAACATAGTCGTAAGCTGTGAGAGTCGTTCGTGTATAGTAGCCGCGGGCCATGACTACGCTTGGCTTCACGCCATCCAGATAGGCAATCCCCGCCAGGAAGCGGTCTACGCGGTTGCCGTATCCGTCCCCCCACGCACTTACATCCCCTCTTGGAGGGTCGTAATTCACGGTGGATACGGCTGCGCCGGTCTGACCGTCAAATAGCGTCAGATATTCTGCTCCGGAGAGGATATATCCGCTCTCATTGCGGTAATCCTTCGTGCCGTCACCGATAACTGTGCCTTGGCCGTCCTTCGTGCCGTCCGCTGTTTTGACGACGACTTCAGCTTTGCCGTTGCCGTCCAGATCATATACCATCAGTTGTGTGTAATGGGCTCCTGCGCGAATGTTAACACCCAGGTCGATTCTCCATAGCTTCGTACCGTCCATTTCAATCGCATCGATATAGACGTTGCCGGTATACCCGGCCTGTGAATTGTCCTTGGAATTGCTCGGGCTCCACAAGAAAACGATTTCATAATCACCGTCGCCATCCAAATCTCCTACAGAAGCATCTCCGGCGTAGTAGGAATACGTGCCGCCGTCTTTGGTCCGGCCGTCAGCCGGTTTATCCAGCGGAATGGGCATATAGTTGTTGTGCAGCACCGATACCGTCTCCGCCTGCATTTCTTCCTTACCGGTAATGACGGTGGAAATCTGATACTGCGAGCTGTCTGCGCCTGTCGCGTCCACGTAATTGGTGGAGCCGCTGATCGGAGCTGAGTTAACTTTATATCCGTTTTTATATACATTGAAAGCGATTTCATCTGAATCCGTATTCAAGTACCTCCAGCTCAAGTAGACACCGTTATCAACCAGGACCGCTACTAACCCCCGGTTCAGATATTCTGCCTGACGTGCGGGAAGACTGCCCGTTGATTCTGCATGTACCGGAGATGCCGGAATGGCAAGCGGGATAACCAGTAGTAATGATAATAAGAATGCGAACACTGATTTTTTGACGAAAATTACTTTTTTGCCCATGTACTTAACTCCTCCTATTATTCTAAACTCATTTAGAAATCGGGGGAAACTTGTACGTTCACATCATAGTTGTCATTTAACACACCTGCTGCAGTCCTCTTAACTTCAATATGCTATACCTGCTCAGCCAGAGGTTATCATCCCCTTTCATTGGGTCCCACCAAATATGCACAAGTGTATCAAATAATGGGATTCAATTCTGCTCAAAAAAACGCACTTTCAACCCAGAATCGACTATTTTAAAATATAAGGATTTATATATTTCATGATATAAAGCATCCTTACAGGCACAAAAAAAGAAATCCCGATAGGCAACTGCCTGCCGAGATTTCTGTAATGTTATTACCTATCCTTGTACCCTCTGACAGCTCCTTCATCAATCCATATACAACTCAACCAGCTTATAGCAGCGGTCACGGGTAACACTGGCCAGCGTGATGGCATATTCCAGTCCCTCCGCTGTCCCGCCTTCGTATTTGGCTGCCTCCTTGGCCGCCGTCTCATCGCGGAGTGTAATCCAGTTCCGCTGTTCCTCTTTCAGCTTAGCCATTTCTGCTTCGGGGAGCTGCTGTTTGAGCACCTGGTAGATCTCATTCAGCGCTTTGTCCCACCGTTCGTTCTCCTGAACGGCCGCTACTGACATTGCAAGCGTTGTGCCTTTATCCGATATAGCCTTCAGGTCTGACAACCCCTCTTCAATCTTATCCAGTTTGTCAAAATAGGCCTGACGTGTGGACGCCTCCGGCTCCGGAGTAGCTTCAGCAGTAGTCTCCGGTGAGGGAGCTGCCGTCGTTGTAGCTTCGGGAGTAGGCTGCACAGTGGCAACCGCTGTCGCAGCTGGTGTAGCCTCCGGTGTTGCAGAACTTTCAGCCCCAGTCTGTTCTGGGGCCGCCGCATATCCGTTGCCGGCCTCATTATTGCCGCAGCCGCTTAACAGCAGACTGGAGATCAACAGTGTCGTTATTATTGCTTTTTTCATAAGTCCTCATCCTGTCGGTTTGGTATAGTAGTTAGCATACTTCACAGATCCGGCTGGAATCAACTGCCTCTAGACTTATTACCTGTAACTGCCGACAAAGAACATCATTCAACACAAAAAGCGGCCCTGATCCTAAATCTTCAGAATCAGGGCCGCTTAAGTTCAACTACACTATGTCATTAAATATTCTCTGCTCACCTTAAGGTCTGATCAGTACTTTAAGGGCTTCCCTGTTATCCATCGCGCGGTAACCTTCCGGAACCCCGTCCAAATCAACGGTTACGTCGAAGACACGTCCAGGTTCAAGGGTACCGTCAAGTATATCCGGCAACAATTCTTCCATGTATGCACGAGTGGGTGCCGGCCCGCCGGTAAGCGTAATATTGCGTCCGAACAAGCTGGAAAAACCGACAGGAGCCTCCTCATACTGCGGAACACCTACACGGCTGATCACGCCTCCGGCCCGGACCGCTCCGATACTCATCTCGTAAGCAGGCATCAGCCCGACGCATTCCAGAACAACATGTGTCCCTTCCCCGTTCGTCAGCGCCCGTACTCTTGCAACGCCTTCTTCTCCGCGTTCCGGAACAACATCTGTGGCTCCGAATTCTATTCCGAGGTCTGTCCGCGCTTTGTGACGGCCCATCAGAATGATCTGCTTGGCTCCCAGCTTCTTCGCCGACAGAACGGCCAGCAGACCCACAGCGCCATCACCGATTACAGTTACTGTTGTATTCTCATTCACGCGTCCCATCACCGCCGCATGATAGCCGGTACCGTATACGTCAGACAAGGTCAGCAGAGACGGCAATAAAGAAGAGTCATCCTTAATTTCATCCGGCAGCTTGAACATGCTTCCCTGCGCTTGCGGTACCCGGACATATTCTGCCTGGCAGCCGGTCATGAAGCTTCCATGCACACAGGAGGTCATCAGTCCTTCCTGACAGAAGGGACAGGTGTTATCTCCGACGGCAAATGGCACAATAACCAAATCGCCTTGTTTGAATCCGGAAACCTCCGAACCCATTTCCTGAATACGTCCAATCACTTCATGCCCCATGGCATCACCTTCGCCATGCTCATGGGCATGCATGCTGTGATAAGGATGCAGGTCGCTTCCGCAAATACAGGCGGCCACTACCTTAATAATCGCATCCGTCGGTAGTTTCAATTCCGGGAGGGGCAGCTCTTCTACGCGTACATCACCGGCAGCGTACATAATATTTGCTTTCATTTCTAAGTTCCACCTTTTCACTTAAATTAACCGTCTATTGTATTTACTGGGCTCCAATTACGTTGTGCGGAACATACAGCTCTTCAAGGAAATTAATCTCTTCAGCTGTTAATTTCACCTGCAGTGCACCGGCAGCATCTTCGAGCTGCGACAGCTTCGTTGCGCCTATAATTGGGGCAGCTACAGATTCTTTCTGCAGCAGCCAGGCTAGTGCGATATGGATGCGCGGTACACCGCGCTCTTCGGCCAGAGACGCCACACGCTGGACGATCAGACGGTCAGCATCAGCTGTAGAGTCGTATTTCCATTTCTGGACATGGTCGGTCTCGGACCGGTGAGTGCTTTCCGACCAGTCGCGGATCAGTCTGCCTGAAGCCAGGGGGCTGTAAGGGGTGACCGCAATTTTCTGATCCTTGCAGAGCGGCATCATCTCCCTTTCCTCTTCACGGTAGATGAGATTCAGGTGATTCTGCATCGAGACGAACCTTGTCCAGCCATTCTTCTCGGCAACATGCTGGGCCTTTTGGAACTGCCAGGCGAACATTGCCGATGCGCCGATATACCGGGCTTTTCCGGCCTTCACTACATCATGCATAGCTTCCATCGTTTCTTCAATCGGCGTGTTGTAATCCCAGCGGTGAATAATGTAGAGATCTACATAATCCGTGCCCAGCCGCTTCAAGCTTTTATCGATTTCACTCATGATGGATTTCCGGGACAACCCGGCACCATTCGGACCTTCATGCATACGTCCCCAGACCTTCGTAGCGAGAACCAGTTCATCCCGGTTCGCATAATCCTTCAGCGCGCGTCCGGTAATCTCTTCACTTGTTCCATTCGCGTAAACGTTCGCTGTATCAAAAAAGTTGATCCCGAGCTCCAGGGCTCTTTTGATAATCGGCCGGCTGTGCTCTTCATCCAGAACCCACTGATGGCCTCCAGGCAGCACCTCACCAAAGCTCATACAACCCAGACAAATCCGCGACACATCCATCCCTGTATTTCCGAACTTAATATATTCCATAGCCAAACCCTCCGTTTCCTATAATTATCTATTACAATTCAGCATACCATTCGTCATGAACAGCTTCGAACCAGTCTGTTGGTCCCGGGGTCATAGCCAGATGTACAAACCAGGTGTCCTTGGTTGCACCATGCCAATGTCTCACGCTAGCCGGGATGTTAACTACATCACCTGTCTGGAGCAGCCGGGCCGGTTGGCCTTCTTCCTGATACCACCCTTTGCCGCCGGTGACTAGCAGAACTTGTCCCGCCTGATGTGCGTGCCAGTTATTGCGGGCGCCTGGAGCAAAGGTCACATTACCGATTGCCGTATTCAGCGGTGCCGGATCTGTAAATATCATCTGCAGGTAAGCATCGCCTGTGAAATTAGCTTCAACCTTGTTGCCTAGCGGGAAAATGGTGCTGCTGCTAAGGTGTTCATTTTCCATCGTAGTTTCCTTCTTTCTTGTATTATGGTTGTGACAACTCACGTTAATATACTCACGTCTATTAGTATAACAACATTCAGTAACTTTCCAATTGCTGATTTCGCCGTTTTTGTACAATACTGAAACGAATGCGGGAATTTGTTCAGTATCGTAAGAATTCGTTTGATAAAATAATATACAATTGTTTATAATTATAACCAAGTATAAATATTAGAAAGCCCGGTGAATGATATGACCAAGATCGACAGGAGAATCCTTAAAACCCAGGAAGCCTTAAAGGCTGCAATCATTGACCTGATGAAGGAAAAGAGTTTCGACGATATTACAATTCAGGATCTTTCGGATCGGGCTAACGTCAGCCGCGGAACGATATACCTGCACTATATGGATAAATACGACCTGCTGGATAAACTGATTGAGACTCATATTGACGAGTTACGGGTAAGATGTGCAGCCGCTGCAGACTTGGATTTTGCAACCGGGTCCGTATTGTGGACGGAATATTTCGAGTCCCATTATGCTTTTTTCTCCACGATGCTGGCCAGTAAAGGGGCTCCGTTCTTCCGCAGCCGGTTCATGGAGTTTCTGGTGGATGAGTTCCAGGATGAGGTGGACAACACCAAAGGAAAGAATGAAGGATTAAATCAGGATCTGGTCGTGAATTTTGTGGCCGCTTCGTATGTTGGCGTTGTCGAGTGGTGGTTCATGAACGACAGACCTGTAACTTATCTGGTATTGGCAGATCAACTGGGAGCCTTGCTGGATAGAATCTGTGAGTAGTAAGTACGTTCAACATTTCATGATCTGTAGCATAATAAGAACGTAACGGATAGCATGTCCCGATAGAGAGACAATATTTCACAACGTGGTTATTCAAGCAATTGCTAAAGTGGATTCCACTAACGGTTACTTGTGAGCATCAGAAAAGGAGCAGATTGCCGTTGCAATGTACTCCTTTTCTGATGCACTGTAGTATTCTGTATTATTCAAACCATTGTCTAGGCCCCACTGTATGAAATAGCTGTTTCCGATCAGGATTCAGAGCATGCTCTATACGGTTACAAGTAAAATCGCTGATCGGTTTGGGCAGTTCATCTTTGGAGTAGAATCCGCATTCTACAATCTCCGGAGAAGTGGGCTGTGGCACTTGATGATTGACGTTATCCGCTATGAAAACAAAATGATGCATATCATGCACCGCTTCATAATACACCCCGGTCAACTCTTCGATGCTAACCTCCAGTCCCACTTCTTCAAACACCTCTCTTTGCGCGGTTTCCTCTGCGGACTCATTGTCCTCCCCTTTTCCGCCGGGCAATTCCCAGTTGTTTTTGCCGTAGCTATGCTTCACTAATAATATTTTACCGTCAGAATCTACAATCACTGCTGCTGCTCCGGTTAATTTGGGCACGATCATTCAACCTCCGGGTTTCATTTTATGTAAATAAGATGTGATAGAACTTACAGTGGTTATCGGTCCTGCGACGTATTGCATCCAACATATCACGAAACGGGCTGTTCTCGCTCACAAATCAAAACGTCCCGATGATCTGTACAAGCATCATCCGGGACGTTCAAATTACACCCTATCTTTTATAAGGACGGACTATATTCCTCATAGGATAGCACAATATGTTCTCGTGTTAAGGGGCTATGCTCTATAATTGCCTTCCGTTTGGCTTTCAGCACAATCTGTTCAATATCTGCGAAGCTGCATCCGGCAAGGCGCCCGCATACCTCTTCCGTCAACCCCGCTTCACCATCAAATCCGTTAATCAATAGTTCAATATATTGACGTCTGCTGAATTCATCCGGCAGCGAATAAGTCATCTTCGTATCAAATCTTCTCCAGATCGCCCGGTCCAGTTCATTCTCCAGATTCGTTGCCGCTACAAAAATACTGCTGTCGCCGAAGTCATCCAGACATTGCAGCAGGGTATTTACTGCGCGTGCCATCTCTTTGACCTCATCATTGCTCTCCCGTGTTCTTGCAATCGCATCAAATTCATCGAGGAAGAGGACGCAAGGTGTTGCTTTGGCATATTCGAATATTTTGCGGATATTGCTGCCGGTCTCCCCCAAATGACTGTGAATAACCGCATCCAGCCGAACCAGAATAAGCGGAAGCTCCAGCATCTGAGCCATATAGAATGCGGTCAATGTTTTCCCGGTGCCTGGCGGACCATACATGACCACTTTATTGGGAATGGGTACGTTGTGTTCTTCGAAGGTAGCACGCATCCCCAGAATGGTAATGAACTCCTCAACAATCTTGCGGTTCATCTGGGGCAGAACAAGGTGCTTTACCTTCCTGGCACATTCTTTAGGTGTATAATATGTACCCATATCTATCCCTTTAGCTCTGGGAAGACGCTGATTACTGCTGTTTTTATTCATTATTGTATTGAAGCTCCTTAAATGGGTTGTTAGTATTTAATCGTAATATTTACTATTAAATAAATATACCTGCTTACTCCCTGGATTGTCAACCGGCGGCACACAAGAGAGTCTGATCATCCCAAAGGGAGCTTGAGGATGAATGGGGCTGGCAAAATTATGGTGCGGCAGTCTTGACAGCTACCCAAGACGGGAGTAGTATTTTGAAATACTTCTATGCGTAAGAAGATAATACAATCCAAAGGAGGCCCCCTATGATTGATGCTTTACGGAAACTCGGATTGTCCGATCTCGAAGCCCGCTGTTATCTGGCGCTGCACGGTCAGCCCCCTTCTTCAGGCTACGAAGTCTCTAAGCAGGTGTCAGTATCGCGCTCCAATGTCTATGCTGCGCTGCGCGCCCTTGTAGAGAAAGGTGTCTGTCGTGCTGAGGAAGGTGATCCGATTACCTTCGCGGCGATTCCAATCGGACAGGTTGTTAAGCTGCTGCAATCGGAGTTCGAACGCACTGCCCGCTTACTGGAGAGTGAGCTGACTACCCTGCCGGATACGCCGCCCTTCTTCAGTAACTGGAAAGGAGATCAGCAGGTGGATCTGGCGATCCGCCGCCTCACCGCCAATGCCAGAGAGGAGATTCTGGTCGATCTTTGGGCAGAGGATCTGCACTGGGTCGAGGAATCGCTGCTCTCAGCCGAGCACCGGGGTACCGCCGTTCATCTCATGGTCATCGGTGAAACGCCGACAGAGCTTGAACATGTAATCGTACATAGTGTGCCGCCGGGGGGACCGCATCGGTCACGCAATTTCTCCATGCTGCTGGATAAGGAAACGGCGGTCATCGGCAGCTTCAGCCGGCACGCGCCGGTATCGGCGCTGGAGAGCAACCACCCGGCGGTGCTGAACGTACTGCAGACCTCGTACTTCCACGATGTTGTGATGATGCGGATCGAGAAGGATTTTGCCAGTGAGCTGGAGGACCGGTACGGGAAGGATTATGCACTGATCCGGCGGGAGCATCCCGAGATGCATGCGAAGAACTCCGGCATGTAATGAATTTAATGTATACCTGTGAATTAGAAAGGATGACATGTTTTGAATCCAAAAGGCTCGTCCGTACTACATAACCGCTCGTTCCTGCGCCTGTGGATCGCACGGATATTCTCGACCAGCGCTTTTCAGATGCTGTCTGTCGCCATTGGCTGGCAGATGTACGCGCTGACTGACAGCGCCTTCCAGCTGGGCCTCGTCGGCCTGGCGCAATTCCTGCCCATGCTGCTGCTGACGCTACCGGCCGGACAGACCGCTGACCGGTATGACCGCCGGACTATTGTCTATCTCTGCCAGCTGATGGAGAGCGTAGTTGTCCTGCTGCTCGTCCTCGGCAGTCTGCAGGGCTGGCTGGGCTCGCTTCATCTGCTGGTCGCCGCTGCCATTCTCGGCGCCTGCCGTACCTTCGAAGGCCCAGCCTCTGCTGCGCTTGTGCCGGACATCGTGGACCGGGAACAGCTGCCGAAGGCCGCAGCCTGGTCTGCCTCCGCAATGCAGACCGCGATGATCGTCGGCCCGTCACTTGGAGGAGTGCTTGTCGTTTGGGGTACTGCCGCTGCCTACATTGCCTCACTTGCAGCGCTGCTGATCTCGACCGTGCTCATCTTCTTCGTCAAGACCGTTCACTTCGTGAAGAAGCTGGACGCCGTCAATATGGACACGTTCCTCAGCGGCTTGAAGTTTGTCTTCGCCCGCAAAATCATTCTCGGCACCATCTCGCTTGATCTGTTCGCCGTGCTGCTTGGCGGTGCGACTGCCTTGCTGCCGATCTTCGCCGAGGATATCCTGAAGACCGGCTCACTCGGTCTGGGGCTGCTGCGCTCTGCGCCAGCGGTCGGGGCGATCCTTGTCTCGCTGATTCTAACCCGATATTCGGTGGAGAAATCAATCGGCAAGACACTGTTCGCCTCCCTCGTTGTGTTTGCCTTGGCGACCATTCTGTTCGGGGTGTCTCACAGCTTCTGGCTCTCGCTCTTCGCGCTGTTCCTCATCGGCGCTTCCGACGTCGTAAGCGTCGTAATCCGTTCGACGCTGGTTCAGGTCAACACACCGCAAGAGATGCAGGGCCGGGTCAACGCCGTCAACTCCCTGTTCATCGGCACCTCGAATCAGCTGGGTGAATTCGAGTCCGGTACGATGGCCGGTCTGGTCGGTGCTGTACCGGCGACTGTCATAGGCGGGCTTGGCACCCTCGTCATCACCGTGATGTGGATGTATTGGCTCTTCCCGGTCCTCCGGACGCAGAAGACCTATATGGCGGAGAAAGGGTAATAGAGAGCGGGTATTGGAAATTATTCACCTTAAAAAATAGTCTAAATAAAGTTAAGGCTGCCCATGGGCAGCCTTATTTGTGCGGTTATAAACACACTCTATGCTTCAATACAGTTGGGCAGCCGCCTCAGGAGTAAAGGCTAGAATCTCCTCCACCCTGCCCTCGCGGATTTTCTTTGCCCATGCCGGATCACCCAGCAGCGCGCGTCCGACGGCTACCAGATCGAACTCCTGATTATCCAGCCGCTTCAGCAGTTCATCCATCCCTTGATGCTCCGCTTCCCCGCCTTCAGCGGGATCATTGTCCATGCCTACGGAACCAACAGCAATCGTTGTCTTCCCGGTGAGCTTCTTCACCCATCCGGCGAGACCCAGCTCCGAGCCTGCGAATTCCGGGTCCCAGAACCGGCGGGTCGAGATATGGAAAATATCTACGCCGGCCTGTACCAGCAAATCCAGGAATTGCTTCAGCTGCTCCGGTGTATCTACCAGCTTCGCCGTGTAATCAGTCATTTTCCACTGGGACAACCGGATGGAAATCGGATAATCCGGTCCGACTGCAGCGCGGACGGCCGCGACAACTTCGGCTGCGAATGTGGTGCGCTTCAGGAAATCGCCGCCATAGCGGTCCGTCCGCTGATTGGTTTGTTCCCAGAAGAATTGGTCAATCAACAAGCCGTGGCCGCCGGAAAGCTCTATCCCGTCGAAGCCAGCCTGCTGTGCATTCACTGCCGCATCGGCATAGGCTTGAATGACGCCGGCAATTTCTTCTTCTGTCATCGGCTCGCTAATCTTGTTCCCTTGCATATCGATGCCTGATGGCCCGATCGACGGAGCATCCGGGATTGGCCCGGAACCTGCGGGCCGAATCATTCCCATATGTGACAATTGGGGAAAGATAATCCCGCCGGCCTCATGAACCTGTCTGACGACTTCACGCCAGCCGCTCAGAGCGGCTTCGCCAAACAGATTAGGAAGTCCCGGATCACTGCTCGCCGCCGGATGGTCAATCATACCAACGGTGATGATCAGCCCCACCCCATTCTCAGCGCGGCGGCGGTAATACGCTGCCATATCCTCACCTGGAATACCCTCGGGTGCAAAAGCACGCGCCATCGGTGACATCACGATCCGGTTGGGTATATTTAATTGTTGAACCGTATAAGGTTCAAATAAGGTCTCCAGTGAATGAATTTGCTCCTGCTGTTTAGCCATGATTAACGCCTCCTGTAGATTGTATGATTATTCTCAAAGCGGGGTATGAATGCAATAGTAACAAGCTCCAGTCCCCCCTTCAACCAACAATCTGCCCAAGTTGTTGCTTAAGCTAGAAGCCGGAAAAACTGTCGTATTGGCAGAACCTATTTGTCGTCTGCCAATAAGCTGATTATAATAAAGGGATTCTACTCTCTACTGAAAGGAGTGTTCCTTGGATGGCTGGCATACTCCCCCCCAATCCCAGCGACCCGCGGGTGATTCGGACCCGTCAATTAATTCTGGATGCCTTCATCCGGCAATTGAATATCATGGACTTCAATTCGATAACCGTCGGCGTTATTACCAAAGCAGCCACTATTAACCGGACCACCTTTTATGCACATTTCCAGGATAAATATGCGCTGTTCGAAGCCTTTTTGTTAGACGCCTTTACGAATATGGTCCTCCATAAAGTCGATGCTACTGGACCGTTGACCGAAAAGACGCTTCAGGAGCTTATCGTGGCCTTATGTAATTATCATGAAACCAGCCACCGCTGCTTCAAAAGATATGATTCCGTAGCACTCCTGCTTGAGGAGAATATCAAGCTGCATCTTGAAAAGCTTATCCTGCAGCTTATTAGCGAATCAGAATCAGCTGCAGATTCGAAGCCGCTTGCCACTGCGGCCACCCTGCTAAGCTGGTCCTTATACGGCGTAACCTACCGCTGGAATGTGGACGGAAGAGCGGAGTCTCCCTCCGAACTTGCGGAGCGGGTCATGCCGCTGATCACGGGCGGATTCCCCATGTTCAATCCGCAAGTTTCCTAATCAGACTGGTGTAAAAACAGCGGCAGCCTCGGACGTAAAAATCATGTCCAGGGCTACCGCTGTTTATATTGAGCCAACGTTGTGGGACAATATCGAGATACATAAGCGCTGAATGGTGAAGGTTGTCGCGCACACGGTAGATAGATCATCTTGATTTACTTTAGGAGGGAGCGAGTGCTATCAAATCCTGCACAGAATACAACATTTCCCCGGATAAATCGGCTCAAAACCAAGTTTGTTGTATAAAATGCAACATTATTCCTTTTTCAAGCGACTTTGGTGGAATATTCTTGTATTTCATACAACAATCCTCCCGAACACCCGGCAACCCAGGAATCAAAGTTGTAAAACGTACAACATTTATGCTTACAATACTTCTTTACTTCTTTACTTCCTTACTTCCTTACTTCTTCCTTCCTTACTCCATCCTTCCTTACCTAAGACTCCCCATTCACCGGTATGAAATCAAAGGTATGAAATTGACGGCTTCCGCTGTTTCCGCCAGTAATTGCACGGCAACGTCTATTCCCCCACGCCCTCACGTCTATAGATCAGCAAAAAAACACCCCATACCAGCCGGAATTCTCCAGCGGCGCGGGGCATCTTTTATCAAACCAGCTATTCCAATTCAACCGTCTTGTTCAGATCCGACTTCTCCGTATCCTGATTGGTGATTCGTTTGAACATATAAGTCGCCATCTCGGCCAGATTACCGCTCTTCCAGTATTCAGCTGCTTCGGCATGAACCTGAATCAGGATCACGTTCGGGTCATCATAGGTGGCCTTCAGGAACGTGTTATAGCCTGCACTCCAGAATTCTTTTTTCTTCTCCAGATCCTCGACAATCCTGGCGGTTCCGCGGATGGAGACATAGGATTTGTCAGCGTACACAACATTAACCCTTGGATCATGGAGGATCTCATCGAACTTGCTGGTGTCCTTCTTGGTCAGGAACCACAGGTCTCCGTCAAACTCGACTTCCTGTGTCTTCATGGGACGGGATACCAGGCCTTCGGGTGAGATCGTCGTGAACATCGCTGTATCAATCCCTTTGATAAGGTCTCTGACCGTCTCGACAGCTTCCTGATGACTTTTATCCAAAGTTGACATGCTTATCGCCTCGTTTCTTCCGGGTTATGGGAATAGGATATCCAAATGCGTACCTATTATTAACCCGATTAGGCGGTAATCTATCTCTAAAGGTTCAGTCACAGCTCACCACCTGGTTCAGTATTCGCCTTTAATGACGAAGAACGAGCCCCGGATCGTTCCGGCCAGCTTAGACTTCTGTCTGGCGAATTTGAACTTTGTCTCCAGCTCCTTGGGAATCTCCATGCCCTCAGAGAGCTTGAATCCGACAGCCCGCTTCTTGGGATCATCCACGGTATACATCACGTTAAGCGCCAGACCATCCTCATAAAAGACGTAAGCAAACCGGATATTCTCTACCTGAAAACGCGAGGTCTCCAGGGGCTTGGCCGAGAATTCAAGATCACGTTCTTTTTTCAGAATTCCATTCACATAATTCAGGGTCTCCTGGCTTTCGCTGGCCGGGACAACCGTGAACTCATGCTTGTACTTATTCATGAAGTAACGCGCTTCATTCGCACGCAATCCTGCAAGTGCATCCACTACAGGTGACGACTCCAAGCCGGCCGTAGACACCTCTTTGAAATCAACGATATAAGACATTGCACTTCCTCCTCGGCAAACCCGTTATTTACTTACAACAGGAATCCACATTTCACCTACAACCTGACCATCCTGCTGCCCCATCTCAACCGATGTATTGGGTCCGCCCACATAGGCGACATCCTTCGCTTCCGGCAGAGCTTGACCAAAAGCAACTCCGGCCAGCTTATTATTCAGTTCATCAGCCGTTGCCGCTTCCCCTCTAACCACCAGGTATTTCCCCTTAGGAAACTGGATAACTCTGGCCTCTTCCGGCGCAGCTGCTTCGCTCATGACACCCGCATAATACATCATTTTGTTGTTCACCGCTTCACTCACGGCAAAAATATAGTCGTTCACGGCCATCGCCTTCAACTTATCGAGCCTTCCATCTTCACTGACAGCCTGCCAGAAGTCTGACTTTTCTTTGTTAATACCGGCATAGTCCGTGTAATCACTCTTAAGCTCCGTACCTAAACCTATAACGATGAAGCTGTCTTTTTCCTCTAATGTGTAATTTGCCATGTCGCAACCATCCTTTGTATTTGGAATTTGTCTTCTTGTCTTGATATGTATATGATAGCCTTAAATCATGTCATAAAATGAAACTGTTTAGGAGACGCGATGAAAAAAGTTGAACGGGTTAATGTCATCATGCGGTATATTAACAACCGGGCCCACTTTACTATTACTGAAATCATGCAGGAATTTAACATCTCCCGTTCGACTGCGATTCGGGACATCCGGGAAATCGAGGCTCTGGGGATGCCGCTTGTCGCTGAAGTTGGACGGGATGGCGGGTATTCTGTGATGCGCAATTCTGTCCTTCCCGTGGTCCGGTTTACAGATAATGAGCTCAAAGCCCTGTTCATTGCCTTCATGGCTACAAGAAACGGGCAGCTCCCTTATCTCAAGAGCCGTCAGTCTTTAACGGAGAAATTATTGGGCCTCCTCTCGGAGAACCAGCAGGAGGACCTGTTTCTTCTGAATCAAATCCTGCTGTTTGAAGGGACCAACCCGAATAATCCTGACCTGCTTGATCTGTCTGATCTCCCCCACCCCATGCTGGAGAAGCTGATCCAGATCCTCCTGGTGGACCGCTATTTGCTGATTACCAGCGAAGAAGCGAAGCTCCTCCAGGTTTATCCTGTTTATCTCTTACGCCTCTATCGTGAGAAAAGCTTTTGGCTGATTGAGGCCTTCGACTTAAACGATGAAAGGAAGCGGATTATTCCTGTGGACCAAGTCACCGATGTTGTCCTAAATCCGGATAAAAAAAGATTAAGCAGGAAAAAGATCCTGGAAAAACTGAGCAATCAGGAAGAAGAAGTCAACCTCGTCCTTGAACTCGGCCCCAAGGCGATTGCCCAATTCAAAAAATATCATCCATTGAAGGTATCGCTCTCCTATACGAATCCTTACCAGAGCACAGCCATTCTCAAGACGTATATCCATACGGATATGCCCGAAGAACTGGCGGAAATCATAAACTGGCTGCTTTTCCTGGGCGGAGATATCAGACTTAAGGAAGCGCCGGAGGAAATCTGGAAAGGGTTAAAAGAGAGACTGCGGTTATTATACCTATAATCAGTGTGCCACCAAATGTACCGGATATTCAGATTACAATTCTGACCTCTATACAACCTGTCCAAAAGAGTTTAATATTTTCAAGTAGTGTAATGACAATATCTGATTTGGCTTCAGGGAACTTATCCGGAAAAGGAGACTTTAGGAACATGCTAGATTCAAACACAACCAGCCTATTGAAAAAAACATTGAGAGCAAGTATCGGTAACCAGGAAATCGCAGGTGCGAACCTGATGGTCATCAAGGACGGACGCGAGGTGTTCTATCACGAAGACGGCTTAGCCGATGTCGAAGCGGGAAGTCCTGTCACCCGGGATTCGATCTTCCGTCTATACTCGATGACGAAACCGGTTACATCAGCCGCCATCATGCTGCTGCTTGAGCGCGGTGAGATCGATTTGTTCGATCCGGTAAGCCGTTATATTCCAGGGTTTAAGAACCAGCTGGTCGAAAAGAACGGAGAACTGGTGCCTGTCAGCCGGGAGGTAGTCATTCACGATCTGCTGAATATGACCTCGGGACTCGTATACGGAGGAGATACAGGCAAAGCCGCTCTGCATACGGAGGCTTTGTTCCAGGAGCTGGACAGCCGCTTGCACGGCGATAACCGGATGAGCACCATGGAATTCGCCACCCGTCTGGGTGAAGGCCCGCTTTCGTTCGAGCCGGGTTCGTTCTGGCAGTACGGGACCTCAGCGGATGTTCTGGGAGCCATAGTGGAAGCGGTTAGCGGGATGCGGTACGGCGAATTTTTGCAGAAGGAAATATTCAGCCCGCTGCAAATGCAGGATACCGGCTTCTGGCTGCCTGAAGACAAAAGAAACCGCCTGGCCAGAGTCTACCAGGAGGATGGCGAAGGAGGCTTGAAGCTGTATGCGGAGAGCCATCTGGGCATCTACCATCATATGGACCGGGAGCCGGCCTACGAGTCAGGCGGAGCGGGCCTGGTCTCAACGATTGACGATGCTGCCAAGTTCACCACCATGCTGATGAACCAGGGCAGCTTGAACGGCGTTCAGCTGCTCAAGCCTAGAACCGTTCAATATATGACTACAGCTGTTCTAAGCGATGGGCAGCAAAAAGGCTTCGATACCTGGCATTCCCTGCAGGGGTATAGCTATGGCAACCAAATGCGTATCCTGAAAGACACCGGAAAAGCCGGAGTGATCGGCGGCCAGGGTGAATACGGCTGGGACGGCTGGCTTGGAGCTTATTTCACCAATAGTCCGCAGGACGGCCTGACCTTCCTGTTCATGATTCAGAAAAAAGATGCCGGCACACTGCCGGTCACTCGCAAGCTGCGTAATATTGTGTTTAGTTCGTTGTAAGAAACCTGCTCTTCTTGTCCAATACACACACAGGGTCCAACTCTTGCTCCGTTAAGAACAAGAATTGGACCCTGTGCTATGAAATGAGAAATTCTGCTAAGTTACCAGTTCGCGTTCTTCCTGTTCGTCTCAATGACTTCATGGAAACGGTCAGGGAAATTGGTATAGACTCCATCTACACCCCAAGAATAAGCTTTATCCATATTGAGCTGATAATTAATGGTATAGGGCATGACCTTAAGTCCCGCCCGCTTTATCTGCGCCACGTAAGACGCGCTGGTCCCCTGGAAATTCGGGCTGATGCCGACAGCATAGGACTTCACATCCGCCAGATAAGCTTCGGTAAGTCTTACCGAGGTATAATCATTCCATACGAGCTGGTACAACGGAATATCCGGGTTGATGGAATGGAACTTCCGCAGACTGGCTGCGCTGAAAGAGTGTATGGCCACTACTTTTTCCAGATTATATTTCTTAATGTATTCATTCAAGAGGACTTCGATATTAATCTTCGGCGTTGATTCCTTGATTTCAAGGACATAGCTGATCTCTTTGCCAAAGGTTTCGAATACCTCATCGAGGGTGGGGATGGTGGTCCCTGCATATATTTCTCTGGCAAACATCGGATACGCTTTATTGAACCACGACCCGGCATCCAGCTGTTTGATCTGCTCCAGCGTCATGTTCCTTACATACCCTTTGCTATTGGTCGTACGGTTGACCGTATCATCATGGATAACAACAGGAATCTGATCCTTGGTCAGGTGGATATCCAGCTCAATCGAGTCAGCATCCATTTCACGCGCCAGCTCGAAGGCCGGTATCGTGTTCTCCGGAGCATATCCGGACGCACCACGGTGGGCGATCGTATATACTTTTTCCGCCGGATCGATGATTTCTTTCACTTTAACCCGGATGGTCGGGAAGGAAGCGTACAGTGTTGTAAATAAGAGGATAAATATTAGTACATGCATTCCGATAAAATAAGCTTTATGGCTGACAATCTTCTTCATTCCGTCGTCCTCATTTTCCTGTAACCTTAACTTTTGCAAATATTATTATATTAACAGTTAGGGTCATTGAAATCCACATTTTTAATTACAGCGTAATCTAACAGCATAATTCTAAGCATTCTCCCTGCCCGCCGGCGAGTTCAGCCTCATGCACCGGAATCCAGAAATATTCAAAGGTCAGACCTAAGTCTTCTCCGGATGCTTCTATCGTATGTTCCCACCGGGCCGGTCGCTCTTGAATTAACTCTAACTGATATACATGTCTTTCATGATGTTGTTGTTTATACGCCGCGTAGTACAGATACGTCTTCAAATGCTTGACTAGCCGCAGCTCATCCTTCGTTATTCCTGACTCCTCCAGTATTTCCCGGAATAATGCCGTTTCTATACTCTCGCCCGATTCTACAGTCCCGGCAGGAACCTGCACACCAGCTTCCGGGTAGTCCCTGTGCCTGAACACGAGCAGCTTATCGTTATATATAATGTAGGCCCAGACCGTTCATCACATAGGGACGTATGATGTCTACAAGGAGATCCGTCCGTTCCTTCTCCCCGGCTTTGAACCATTGATACGCTGCGCTATAGATCGCTGACCCTGTCATGGCCGCCAGGATTGTTGTCTGATTGGGGTCTGCGGAATGAGGATGATCTCCTTTTACAAAAATGCGCTCAATAATCTGCTGCAGCAGCTGCTTGATCTTCTCGTCCACCAGCGTAGCAATCGATTTGGAATCCATCCGGCAGATCTCATAAAAATCCAAAATATACCGGTAAGTCATCAGGATGAGCTCGTTACATATTTCATCTGTGAACTCCAGCGCATGCTCCACGGGTCCGGGAATCATCTTGCGGAAAGCCTGTTCGATGATTTCATCCAGCAACGCATATTTATCCTCGTAATGGGTGTAAAATGTGGCGCGGTTAATGGTAGCTCTCTCTGCAATATCTTTGATGGTGATCGTATCGAAGCTTCTCAGCCGCAGCAACTCCCGGAAGGCTTCTCTAATCAGCTGCCCAGTGCGCACAACCCTTGGATCTATCTGGTTAACCATCGCTAACTCCCCCTGCTTAGACATCAAATCTTAATCTATGTTGTTTAACCGACTTATTCCCGAGTCTGCCGATTGAAATCAACAGGATGCCGGACTATCATCAATCGTATCAGACATGTGTTGTTTAAACAATGTGTGTTACCTAATTGAAAGGACAGATGAACTTGAGTATACATTCAGACAGAATATTAATCGTTGGCGCTGGAGTGATTGGCAGTGTGTACGCACTCCGGTTCGCACGGTCAGGACTTGACGTTACCTTACTGGCCCGGGGCAAGCGGCTGGAAGCCCTCCAGAAGCAGGGTCTTCTATACAATGAGAATGGCACGATACAACAAATTCCGATAAAGGTAATTGCGGAGCTGGATGACGAAGATATCTACGATTTCATCTTTGTTCCGGTCCGGTATGATCAGGCGGAGTCTGCTCTTGAGGCGATTAAGAATAACAGAAGCCAAACCATTATTACGTTGACCAACACGGTAGGTTATGACTCCTGGCTTGAAATCGTAGGCGAGCGGCTGCTTCCGGGCTTCCCGGGTGCTGGCGGAGACCTCAAAGACGGTGTGCTCTACGCCCAGTTTGGAACGGAGTCTGGGCAAGGGACTATATTTGGTGAAATCAATGGACAGACGACCGAAAGAGTGAATCATCTTGCCGGACTCCTTGAGCATGCAGGGCTTACTTATATAATCGAACCCCACATGAAGGCCTTCCATATCTCCCACGCAGCCCTGGCAGCAGTGAACAAGCACTTTTATACGGAGGATGGTACGGGTATGGTGGATTTGGAGACTGCCAGAAGCGACAGTACATTGAGCAAGCTTGCTGCTGATATTAAACGCAATATTAAGCAAGTTGAGCAGTCCGGAATACAGGTCATCCCGCCGGAAACGAAACAGATGGCTGATTTGCCGGAAGAGGACATTATTGCCCGGTACCGCCAGATGCTGAGCAATGACTTCATCATTGATGTTAAGCTGGGGAATCAGGCTGTTAGCAGAAGAGCAGAGATCCTGCTGCTGGATGAGGCGTTCCGTAACGATTGATGGGAGTCAGATCACCTTAACTAATCCGGGTATTCAAAAGCGGCATCTCCCCATTATCTACTGGTGGAAATGCCGCTTTTATTATGATTCAATTTCCCATATACTTCTCCACACCGGCCGGGTCCATGAGCACCATCTGTTTATTACCAATCAGCTTGATCAGGCCCGAATCTTCAAACCTGGAGAACTTCCTGCTAATGGTCTCGCGGGTCACCCCGACATAACTGGCCAGCTCTTCACGGGACAGCGGAAGATCAATATGAATACGGCTTCCATGCCGCTTGCCGTATTTGTCACTGAGTTCCATGATCATGCAGGCAATCCGGATCTCCGGATCTTTGGTCGCCAGGCTCTGCGCCAGATTCTCCGTATGGGCGAGTCTTTTGGTTACACTTTTCAGCAGCCGTAGAGAGATATCCGGATTATCTGTCATTAACTGCTCCATATCATTCCGGGTCAGCATACAAATATTAGTGTCTTTCAGGGCATATGCGTTAAAATTACTAAGCTCATCACTGTTAAAAATACTAAGCTCCCCGAAGAAATCCCCATTCGTCAGTATGTGCAGGATTTGTTCCTTGCCTTCAGGAGTCATTTTGGATAGCTTCACATGCCCCTGTTGAATAATGTACAGCGTATCTGATGGCGCCCCTTCAAGAATTAACGGCTGACCTTTGGTAAACTTGCGGTGCTTAATCATGGCGCTAATTCTGGTGAGGTCATCGTCCGTCAATGCAGCAAAAATCGGCACCTTGCGTGTACAAGGTTCTGCGGCGTGCTGGCAGGAGTGCTCTTTCATACCGTTCCCCCTGAAATGTAGTATTTAGAAGCTGCTACTCTAATGAGTAACAGATTTCTTATCTTCAACTGCTACGAAGTGACTTGTATCCTCTCCGCAGACTGGACATACCCAGTCTTCAGGCAAATCTTCAAACGCGGTGCCGGCGGCTACATCCTCATCAGGATCGCCTATTGCCGGGTCATAGATATAGCCGCAGGGTGTACAGATGTATTTCTTCATTCTTCTCAGCTCCTAATAGGTTGTTTTTTTAGTTCAATCGGGATTGTACTTCAGCCATAATGGCTTCTATGTTATTGCTGGCAAGATGAATTCCGGTCAGGCTGATCCCCTGTTCTACAGCCGACTTATACGTCAGGGAGGCAGCGGCTCCTTGCCAGGATAACGCACCGGTGATTGTATTATCTTTCACAAAGATCCGCGTATAGGCGCCATTCTCTTCTCCGATTACCGCCACATCGCATTGCCGTTCATCTGTGTTGCCAATGGAGAACAGAGAGAGCCCAAAAGCATTAAACAAAGTAACCGGAACCGCTCGGCGGTAGGCGGTGAGACTGTCAGCCATGTTGCTGCCGGCAATCCTTCCCTGTTCTATTGCACCGCCCCACAGTCCTTCAACATGCCCGTTAATTTCAGCAACATCACCGGCAGCAAAGATGTTCGGATCGCTGGTTTGCAATTGTTCGTTTACAATAATGCCGTTCCGGACTTGTATAGCCGATCCGCTTACAAGCGCCGTGTTCGGGACAATTCCGATAGAGTATACAACATGGTCACACGGGAGATTAGAACCATCGTCCAGCGTAATCCCGGTAACATAGTCTGTACCTGTAATTGAGGTTACCCCTGCTTGCAGAATCACCTTCACTCCGGATTGTTCCAGAGTCTCCTTAAGCAGGCTGGAGGAATGCCCGTCCAGCTGTCTGCCCATCAGGGACGGGGCTGCTTCGATCACGGTTACCTCGTAACCTGCTTCGAACAAAGCCCAAGCCGTCTCGATGCCCTGCACGCCTCCGCCAATTACGGCTACGCGGCTGCCATCCTGCAGACTATCTTTTAACCGGTCCGCATCGTTCATGTCTCTGATAGTATGGACATTCTGAAGTCCGGCACCTTCAATAGAGAGTGCACGGTTCCTCGCGCCCATACACAACAGCAGCTTATGATACTCCACCCGCTGGCCGTCTTCTGTCTCTACCATCCGGCAATCCGGCTGGATCGAGGTGATCCGGGTTGAGGTCTTGACGTTTATACGGTTATCACGATACCACTTCTCTTTCTTGATCAGCACCTTCTCGCTGTGCAGGTCGGTGAACAGGCCTTTGGTCAGCTTAATCCGGTTATACGGAAGCCCGCTTTCCTCACCTAGAATCGATATTTCTGCTTCCGCGTCCTGATCGCGGATTGCTTTGGCGGCATGGACGGCGGAGACGCCGCCGCCGACGATTACATAATGCTTCGTCATGAGTTGTTCCTCCTCCCTAAATTGAGCTCAGCAGCAGATCCGATACAAATTCAGCCGCATTTTTAATTTTCTGGACCTTCTCCGGCTCTTTAGGGGAGAATCTTACTCTTACCGGGAACTCAACATGTGTCATACCGGTGGTTTTGATGACCTCCGAAGTGCTTTGCACGGTCATATTCGTTCCGTTCAGATAGTCCTGAATGACCTCGATGGCTTCTCCGCTCCAGCCGTACGAGCCAAAGGATGCCGCAAGCTTGCCTTCCAGATTCATATGCTGCAGCTCCTTCAGCACATCCTCCAGGTTCCCGATCATGTCCGCATACTTAGTAGAGCTGCCGATAAAGACCGCGTCTGCAGAAGCAATGCTGTTCAGAATATCCGCAGTGCTGCTTTTATCCGCATCCCAGACTTCCGTTCCGATATTATTCTCCTGCAGGCAATCCTGAATGATTTTGGCCATTTTCTTCGTGCTGTTCTTGATGGTGGTATATACGATGACTGCTTTTTTACCTTGAGTCGTTTCGCGGCTCATCGTGGCATACAGATCAATGAATTTAGGGATATCCTCCCGGATCAGGAATCCATGGGATGGGGCAATCATGCGGATATCCATATCCTTGACCGCTTCCAGCAGTGTTCTTACATATCTTCTGTGCGGATGGATAATGGCGGCATAATAGCCCTTGTAATCTTCAGTGATATCAAATCCCGCTTCATCACTGAACAGATTCTCCACAGCTACATGTGTACTGAAGATATCGCAGGGGAACAGGATCTGATCCTCGATACAATACGTGATCATCGTCTCGGCAGTATGAAGGTACGGCGTTTCTTTGAACAGCAGTGTTTTCCCGCCGATATCCAGCGTATCGCCATCTTTAACGACCAGGAAGTTCCGGCTGTGCAGCTTATACATTTCCTGCAGTTCCGGCACAGCGATTTCGGTGCACACGATTGTGGCATTTAGAGCCTGGGATGCAAGGGCTGCCAAACCGCCGGAATGGTCGGGCTCCGTATGGTTAATTACGATGTAATGAATATCCATGAGGTCAATCATACCGGCGAGACACTCGGCATATTCACGGCCGAACTCCATATCTACCGTATCAATCACGGTCGGCTTGCCCGTTTTTAACAGATAGGAATTATAGGTTGTTCCTTTAGCCAGAATCAGGCGGTGGAACGGAACCTGACGGTTATCTATTTTGCCTACCCAGTAAGTATCCCCGGCGATTTGTTTGAATTGTGTACTCATTTTGTTAACCTCCAATGTTTGATTGATAATCCTTATCAGCAACCTCATTCTATTACGGCTGCCACACAAAAAGGAGGATTCAAATCAAATTCCGGAAGTTTATGAAAAAGCTTAACCGTATACTTTTAATGTAGACGATTGAACAGAAGGGGTGGTGCGTATAGTCACAGTTGGACAGAAATAATGAAATTTCTCTTGCGTGTCAGCGGTCAAAATAAAAAGCCGATCCCCATGAGATCAGCTCTTCTTAGCCACAAACGTTATACAATCCGAAGTCAGCCTAACAGGTTCACCTTTTCTGCTGATTTCATATTCCAGCGGTTTTACGAAGCGTTGCTCAACTTCCCAGCCGGCATACTGCTGATCCAGCAGCTCGAACATTCTTGCCGTAGTTAGATTCACTTCAAACATGGGATCGAGTTCTTCCTCTTGTGCGAGGTTAACTTCACGAATGTTCGACGCGATAATAATACAATTCGCTCCATTTCGTTTCGTTCCGGCATTCATTTCCTGCAGTTTCCGCTCCAGTGCCTGCTCTGAACTGACATGCTCTAAAGAAGATACGGCTACGATAATATCATATTCATCTGCTTCAATGTTAAACTGTTCAATATCGGATAACCTTGCCACAATGTATTGTTCAACTCCAAATTCCTTACTGTAGCTATTCAGTTTATCTATAGCCGATTCCAGCAGGTCAACGCATACTACTTTACCATCCCTATATTTCAAAGATTCAGCGATAGGCATGCTGTTCCGGCCAATTCCCGATCCTAAATCCAGCACACTTAAGTATTCCCGCTCCTTATATTCCTCTAAAAGGCTGATCACCGTCGCAACGGGTCTGTGCAGCCAGGACCCTGGCTCGAATAAGTCGTATGTATCGTAACAGTCATCATGATATTTCTTCTCTTCGGATCTGATGTTGGCTATTCTGTCCATTGGTTCACCTCGGGATTATTCTAGTAATGAGCTCTTATTAATCTGTAGTTGTTTTTTGCTATGAGTTGTTCAATCTCAATTACTTCATCTTTTTCTGGGTTTATCATTTCAATGACATATCTTGCAAACCCCATCGGGCAGATATATTGTAATTCATTTAATGATACGGCCGAGCTGCAGCAAGGTGTAATGATTGATAACTCTTTAAAATGATTGGTGCTGCATATATTCATCTGCTCTGCCCACCAATCCATTTCTAATTCCCTAAGGCATTGATTGCATCTAATTCCATCAAAATTAGATCCAGAATCTATAAATGATACTTCCTCATGAAGATGTTCACTTATTTTTTTGTTGGAGGTTATTGTTCGCAATTGATTTGTAATCGCACTTCTATCTTTATCGCTTGGGACGGTGTTCTCATGCAATGGTATGATTTTTATAATGTAACTGGACATTTTACACCAGTCCTTTTCTTTAAACGGTAACTTAATAATGGCATTAGCAACTGATGTTTTTACGGTATTTTTTAAATAGTTTAAATTAGTTTAAATTAGTTTAACGAATCTTCTGTTTGCAAAATTCCAACTCAGAAGCAGAATTCACTTCGAATAAGCTTTCTATGAAATCGTACGTTTTTGGAGCACTTTCTTTTAGCAATTCACTATAATGTTGATTATCAAAGTAATTTCGAAAACACTCAGCAAAGTATTCATCTGTTGTTTTGTGATGATCGAAAAACGCCTCAGTAGCCCCAGGATAATTGATATTATTAAAGAGTTTCGCATACTCTTCATTAGCTATGTTTATGAATTGATTATCATTAGAGATGATTTTTCTGCTCATGTTGTCCTTGTCATAAGCATGGCCGATCTCGTGCAAAAGAGTACCATACAACGTGTATTCATTCCCATTGGATGGTGAGACATATATATCTTTATCCTCATAAGAATATTTACCATTATTAAATTCTACTATAGACTTATTTGAAACTTCATTTAAGTCCGGAACTATTATTATTTTATTAAGATTTACTATAGTTGTTTTAACCTCTTCAGGTAAAGTATTCAGTAATCCTATTATATAACCTAAATGATTTATTTTAGCCTGAGGAATTTTATCAGATACGTAAATATTGTTTATACAGTTTGTTAGCAATTTTAAGTCAGTAGGTTCTGTTAATATCTCCTGATCTGTAGAACAACTTGCTAAGAGTAAAGAAACTAAAAAAAACATTACACCTTTTAATAATAATTTCCTCATTACATACTCTCCATTTATAGAAATTCGAATATAAGTTAACTTATTGTTTAAACAGAGCTTGTAGCCCATCTTCAAAAGCTTGTTCTTATTTAACCATCACAAATTAGCGATTCTGTTTCATTCCACTTTTCTTTTACTCGAATTATATCAGCAATGATGTGTATTTTATCACGTGGGTACAAAAATAAGATGCTTCCGCCTTTCGGGTATTTTTTGCTTTTTTATAGTCTCGACTAAAACAATCTGGCCCCTTCAACTCAATCAGCAGGTATAACGTATCATATATGGATATATATAACTATTGATTGTGAAAAAGCAGGGTTGCCTGATCTACCGGCAGCCCTGCTGACTATAAGGGGAAATAGTGAATAACTACGCCAAATATCTCCCCGTGATCGAATGCTCCGCATCAATAATCTGCGAAGGTGTGCCCTCAAACACTATCTCGCCACCCTTGCTGCCTCCGTCCGGTCCCATATCAATGAGCCAGTCTGCCTGGCTAATCACATCGAGATTATGCTCGATGACGATCACCGTATTGCCGGCATCCACAAGCCGGTTCATGATCTCCAGCAGGTGTCCGATGTCGGACATATGCAGGCCGGTCGTCGGCTCGTCCATCACATAGATGCTGCCCTTCTTATGCAGCTCGCTGGCCAGCTTAATGCGCTGGCATTCTCCGCCCGAGAGCGTGCTGAGCGGCTGGCCGAGTGTAATATAGTTCAGTCCCACATCACTCATAGCCTGAAGCTTGCGCACCACCTCTTTGAGCTGGAAGAACTCAAGAGCCTGCTCAACAGTCATCTCCAGGACCTCAGCAATGGATTTGCCGTTCAGCTTGTAGGCAAGCACCTCTTCCTTGAACCGCCTGCCTCCGCATACTTCACAAGGCAGCTTCACACTGTCAAGGAAACCAAGGTCAGTATATACGACACCAAGTCCTTGGCAATTCTCGCAGGCTCCCTTGGAGTTGAAGCTGAACAAGCCTTGATTCACCTTATTGGCAGCTGCAAACGCCTTGCGTACATCATCCATAATTCCCGTATAGGTCGCAGGATTTGAGCGCGTTGAGACGCCAATCGCCGATTGGTCAATAACGATCGTATCCGGATGCTGACTGAGGAAGACATCATTAATCAGCGTACTTTTGCCCGAACCTGCGACACCTGTTACCACTGTCAGTATGCCGGTAGGAATATCCACACTTACATTCTGCAGGTTATGCAGAGAGGCATTCTGGATGGGCAGCTGACCGGAAGACGGTCTGCAGTCCTGCTTCAGCTTAAGCGGCCGCTTCATATGGGTGCCTGTCAGTGTACCTGACTCCAGCAAGCCCTGGAAGCTTCCTTCATAGACAATATTACCGCCGCGGCTGCCGGCGTGAGGCCCGACATCAACAATATGATCCGCCAGCTTGATGACATCGGGATCATGTTCAACGACAATGACGGTATTCCCTTTGTCGCGAAGCTTCTCCAGCAGCTCATTTAGCCGGTGGACATCCCGCGGATGCAGCCCAACGCTGGGCTCATCGAAGATGTAGGTGACATCCACCAGGCTTCCGCTTAGATGCTTCACCATCTTGACGCGCTGTGATTCTCCGCCGGACAGCGTATCGGTCTCACGGTCCAGCGTCAGGTAGTCCAGCCCGATATCGACCAGATGCTGCAGCCGCTCCGCCAGCGACTTGACGACCGGAGCTGCGGCAGGTTCCTCTATCTCCCGGATGGTGCGTATAAGCTGCCCGACTTCCATAGCGGACAGCTCCGCAATGTTCCTTCCATTGATCCGGCAGCTGAGCGCAGCCTGGCTAAGTCTTGCTCCATGGCAGCTGGAGCAGGTGCCTTCGGTGATGAACGGGGCGACCATTTTTTGCGTACGCTCAGATTTGGTCTTCACATCCTGTCTGATATACTTGCCCGTGAACTTCTCAATAACACCTTCTACCGTAATGTTAGTTGCCTTCCCGGCAAAATCCATCTTCACTTTCCTGGCCTTGCCATACAGCAGCTGTTCCAGCTCCGCATCTGAATATTCGCTCAGCTTCTTGTCCAGAACGAAGTCACCGGCCTGCACGATCATGTTCCAATCCCAGCCGCCGACTGCATAATCCGGCAGCATGAGGGCTCCATCATTCAACGACTTGGACATGTCCACGGCCCGGCTCATATCGACCCCCAGCTTGCGGCCGATCCCGTTACATTCGGGACACATCCCTTGCGGATCGTTGAACGAGAACATGTTCACTCCGCCTACATGAGGCTGACCCACTCTGGAGTACAGCAGACGGAGAATTGGCGAGATGTCAGTGATTGTGCCCATCGTGGAATGAGAACCGCCGCCCAGCCGCTTCTGATCTACGATAACAGCCATGCTCAGGTTCTCGATCCCGTCTGTATCCGGCTGCGGATAACGCGGAAGGAAGGTTCGCACGAACATGCTGAAGTTCTCGTTCAGCAGCCGCGTGGATTCAGCAGCAATCGTATCGAAGACGATGGATGACTTGCCGGAGCCGGATACTCCGGTGAAGATGGTAATTTTTCGTTTCGGGATACGCAAGGACACGTTCTTAAGGTTGTTCTCCCTTGCACCGGATATCACGATATACTCCTGATTCATTTCGTTCATGCTTAGCATCCCTCCAGGTGGTATAGATTTCTTTTGTTTCTATTATCCTTAGCATTATCCTTAGCATTTGATTACGGCATTGCCTCATGATTTTGAAAGGATATACTATAGTTATATCGTTGCTGTAGCTAATACACTTAAGGAGAGAGCAATATGCCGATTGAACGTTTTCAAATCCGGGTGTCTGAGGAAGTTCTTGAAGACCTGAAATACAGACTGGATCATGTCCGCTGGCCCGATCCATTAGAGGGTTCTGACTGGGAACGGGGTACGGATCAGGGTTATTTACGGTCGCTCGTTACGTATTGGCGTGAGCAGTTTGATTGGCGCGCCAGAGAAGCCGAGTTGAACCGCTTGTCACATTTTCGCTGTAACGTCGATGGAATCGATGTGCATTTCGTGCACGAGCGCGGCAAAGGCCCTAATCCGCAGCCGATTATCCTTACGCACGGATGGCCGGACAGCTTTGTCCGATACGAGAAAATTATCCCTATGCTTACGGACCCTGCCCGTTATGGCGGGAATCCCGAGGATTCCTTCGATGTCATTGTCCCTTCCGTGCCCGGATTCGGCTTCTCTAATGGCCTGAAGCGCGCTGGTGTGAATAATGCTTATGTGGCTGAGCTGTGGGCCAAACTAATGACTGAACATCTGGGCTACCCGAAATTCGCTGCAGCAGGCGGGGATGTCGGCTCTGGTGTTACACGGTATCTGGCATTCAACCATCCTGAACTTCTTACCGGTATACATCTTACCGACATCGGTATCATCCGGAATCTTCTGGCTGTCCAGGATAAGTCGGGGTTGACTGAAGAAGAGCTCCTGTACATCAAGAATACTTCGAAATGGATGGCTGATGAAGGCGGGTACATGTCGATTCAATCGACGAAACCACAGACGCTTGCCTACGGACTGAACGACTCACCTGTAGGATTGGCAGCTTGGATTATTGAGAAATTCCATGCATGGAGTGATTGCAAGGGTGACCTAAGGAACAGCTACAGCGAGGATGAACTGCTTACGAATATTATGATCTATTGGGTTACCAATACAGTAGGGTCAACAGCGAATATCTATTACGAGAACACGCATTCACTGCCGCCTCTCGGGCGCATTGAGGTGCCTACCGGTATAGCTATTTTCCCGGGGGATGTCGCCTTGCCGCCCCGGGAATGGGCTGACCGCAATCTGAATATCACCCGCTGGACTACCATGCCCCGCGGCGGACATTTCACAGCCATGGAAGATCCCGCGCCTCTGGCGGAAGACATCCGTGAATTCTTCAGAGCATTAAGAGGATAAAAGATTTCATTGTTTCACCAGCACAGACAGCTCGCCCTCAAAAACCTGATCGTCTGAGCTGGTGAACGTTGATAATAACACCGTAACCAGGCCTGTTGCATTCCGCTTCTCTTCTACCCCGGTCACTTCAACCATGGTATACAATTCATCACCCGGATATACGGGGCGCATGAATTTAATGTTGTTCATCGCAGTTCCGGCAATAACCTCATCCCCATAACTGCCTGTCTCCACCCACAGCTTAAACGACACAGCCAAGGTCTGAATTCCTGAAGCAATGATTCCGTTGAACCGGCCTTGCGCTGCCTTCTCTTCATCCAGATGCATATACTGCGGATCAAATTCGCCGGCAAATCTGGTGATATCCTCTTTCGATAAGGTTAGAGATTTGGTTCTAAACACTTGACCGATATAAAATTCATGAAACCGCATGATTGCACCTCTTGAAGTAATTTTGCTCGTTTATTTTAGAGTAGGATTATATCACAGATCCGGTGTACCGTCTTATACAATCTTGACTGTAACCTAGTAGAATTGGAACGGCAAGATTCACTTTGATGTTATTTAAACGAAAAAGGGCCCCGGGAAATCCCGGCAGCCCTCTAACACCTGCTATTCAATTCGAGCATCGCAGCTTCGTATGAAATTTATTCCAGACCCTGTTTCCCGTAGCCAGTGAGGTTCTCAACGACTTGCGGATCGTAGTGGGAGAAAAATGCGCTTTCGCCTGTATCGAGTGCAGCGATCTTAGCCATATCCTCCGGCGTCAGTTCGAAGTCGAATACATTCATGTTTTCTTCCATTCTGTTTCGGCTAACTGTTTTGGGAATGACTACCACGCCTCTCTGAATCAGATAGCGCAACGCCACCTGGGCCGTGGATTTATGATATTGATCAGCCACCGTTTGTAAGGTGGTGTTGGTGAACAAATTATTTTTCCCTTCGGCAAAAGGACCCCAGGATTCAATCTGCGTATGGTATTTCTCCATAATTTCCTGAGCTTTGACCTGCTGGTTGAAGACATGGGTCTCCACCTGATTTACAGCCGGCACCACTTCAGTAAACTGTACAAGGTCGATATATCGGTCCGGATAGAAATTACTTACACCAATTGCTCTAAGGGTACCGGCCTTATACAGCTCTTCTAATGCACGGTACGTTCCGTAGTAATCCCCAAACGGCTGATGAATCAGGACCAGATCCAAATAATCCAGCTGCAGCTTTCGCAGGGATTCTTCAATAGAAGCTTTAGCTTGTTCATAGCCTGCATTAGAGATCCATACTTTGGTTGTGATAAACAATTCTTCCCGGGGAACTCCGCTCTTCTTAATAGCACGGCCAACGGCTTCCTCATTCCGGTAAGCTTGTGCGGTATCAATGGAACGGTAGCCTACGCTTAGGGCATCCAGCACACACTTCTCACATTCCGCCTGATCTGAAATTTGATAGACGCCATAGCCCAGAATCGGCATTTGTACTCCGTTGTTTAAGGTTACATACTCCATTTGTAATTCCTCCTAAGTTAATAGTTACAAGTAATTTTAACCCCGTCTGATTAGTGCCGGTTATTCACCAGCCGGAAAGTCCGTAGAGGCAGCCAAGTCGGTCTGCTTCTCAAAATCAGCAACACGCTTCATAAGGGTCGACAGGGTGGCGGCCAATGCCTGGGAGCCTAACACCATACGCATCGGTGCAGGCTCTACGTCCACACTCTCGATAATACGGGCAGCCATACGCGCCGGATCGCCGGGAGCCAGCCCATTCGAACCGTCCAGCATGCTCAAAAAGCCATGCGCAGGATTCCCCTCATATTCTGGCATTAATGAAGCAACCTGTGCGCTGCCATAGCGGAATTCGGTACGGGCTCCTCCCGGTTCTACGAGTGTAATCCCGATGTTAAAAGCAGCGACCTCCTGGGCCACAGATTCACAGAAGCCCTCAATGCCGAACTTCGTAGCGTGATACATCGAATTGCCCGGGAAGGCAACCTGTCCGCCATAGGAAGACAGCTGAATAATACGGCCGCTGCCCTGTGCGCGCAGATGTGGCAGGGCGGAACGGATGAGCTGAATCGGGCCGGTCAGATTCGTGGCGATGATATGATCCACCTCAGCGTCAGACAGTTCCTCGGCTGCACCGAACAAACCGTAACCTGCGTTGCTTACGATCACGTCAATCACTCCGGATTTGTCAAAAGAATCCTCGACCAGCTTCCGGATGGCAGGAACATCGGTCACATCCAGCAGCTCGCATATGAAAGTATCCGGATATTTCTCAATAAGACCGGCTATCTTCTCTTTGTTGCGGACCGTTCCGATTACCTTGTCCCCTTGCTCAAGGAGCTGCTGCGTCATCACATAACCAAACCCGCTGCTGACACCTGTAATCAGCCATGTTCTTTTGTGCATAATCATTCAACCCTCCTGTTAACTATCATTTCGCTGCTGCTTCGTTCACACACCGTAGCGCATTCAGACTACGCGGATAACCGATGAAAGGTAGGCATTGAGAAATGACCTTGATCAAGAACTCCTTATCATTTCCAAGCCTCATATTGGCTGCGGCATGACTGGTCGCCTGCGGTTCACAACCGCCTTGCGCATACAGGAAGCAGAACGTAATCATCTCTCTTTGTTTGAGATCCAGTCCTTGCCGGGTATAGTAGTCGCCGAAGCAATTAGCCGCAAGCCATTGATTGATGTGCCGGCTCTCCTCCGGGCCTGATTTCCAGAACTCCTGCATGCTCTCGCCAAAAATATCCACCTGCGCCTGAATCCCCGCTTCAAGACGCGTTTCCATAGTGGTTGTGGCCTGCCCCGGTAGAGGAAGCTCCACACCTCCCGCAGACAATACATCATTCAGGACATGCAGGAAGGGTAGAACTCTGCCAATGCCGAGATAAGCGACGGACTGATAGACAATTTCCTTGGCTTCCACCGGTGTAACGCCAAAGTTCAGGGCTGCGGGCAGCATAGCTTTGAACTCATCGATTCCCTGACAGCCGATTAATACAGATAGAATGGCCATCATACGGGTCCGGTCATCCAAATCATCCTGATGAACCACTTCATCAAATGCAAAATTATCAAACCGCTCGATAAACTCGGGATCTGTTACCTGAAGCTTGGATTCGTAGCCCGGAAACATTCTTTCGTGGTATTTCTTTGCGGCATCTGTAATCTCCATTGTGTACTCCTCCTGATTATTTCTGGACGCTTATTATTCTTCCGCCAAAAAGGGTCAACCAAACAAGTTGGCTAACCCTATATTTAAATGAATTCATGTCTATTATTATACTCGAGTCTCTTTGTAATACAATTTATGATTTCGCCTAAAAAGTACAGTAATGCACTATTTTAACGAAAATGTCTATTAAAAATTAACTTCCAGGTCCGGAGCTAATCTCCAGTCGTTACACCGGATCATCGTGCCTAAAGGATATTCGAAATCACATTCACCCATAAATGTGAAGCCAAGCTTACGGCAAATGGAGTTAGAAGCAGGGTGGCTGATTTTGGGGAAAGCATGAATATACCTGTGCTTCTGCTCTGAATGGATCATAGCTATGGCCTTAACGGTTGCTGCTGCAGCTATACCTTGTCCTTGAAAAGCAGTTAACACGCTCCATCCGATCTCATACACCGGTTCCCCATGCCAAGTCTGATTCCAGTAACCTACACTGCCGGCTACTTCTAGCTCTGGCTGCAACAGGATCTTGAACATTCTCCCTGTTCCAGTTCCGGCAATCTCACAGTAACGTTTATGACGGGACAGGAGCTTCTCCTCCGTCTCCGGTCCTCCAAGGAACACTGTCATCTCGGGAGAATTCAATTGCTGCAGCAATCCGAAATCTCCGGCATCCCAAGGTTCAATGCTTACCTCAGGCCTGTACTTCTGTTCTGCCATTACACACACCTCCACTTATAATTGCTGACGGGCTCTCAGCTTCATACTATACGATCCCATTAAAAAAAGCCCGAAAGCTAAACTTCAGGCAAGTTTTTTCTATAGTAAGCCGCTGGGAAGCGAAGAAATGCTGCATTTCATACAACAATGGCGGATTAGCGCCGGGAAAATGAGCAAATTGTTGTAATTTGTGCAGGATTTTAAAATGATATTGGTTCTTCACCACTTACCAGGGCAGCGTATTACCGGCAAAGTCAATCAGAGTGAGCTCTTGCTGTCCGTAATCCGGCTTCAGGCGATTCGCGATCTGCCGAAGAATAGACCCGGCTGATTCATCAGCGGTGAGGCTCCCGGTTGTATCCAGTTTCCCTTGCATATAAGTCTGGACATGCCCGGGATGGATAACCATGACCTTGCCGCCCTGCGCCGCAATCTGATTCTGAATTAACTGAGACTGCATATTAAGCGCGGCCTTGGACATGCAGTAAGCGTACCAGCTGTTGCGCCAGCAGGTTCCAATACTGGCTGCTTCTGATGAAATGTTAACGATCAGCTTGCTGTCACTCCGGAGAATAGATTCGATTAAGCCGTTCGACATCCGCAGCGAGCCTAGTGTGTTCACCCGGAAGACCTGCTCCATTTCTTCGAAATCCAGCGTATCCTGAATCGTCTTGCTCATATCACCCAGAATCGCCCCGTTGTTAATCAGAATATCCACCCGGTCCGTGCAAGCTGCAATAGACTCGACAGCTTGTTGTACACTATCCCCGTCGCTTATATCCAGGTTCAGCACCTGCAGCTGCTCTTCATAGCTTGCCTTCAGCTGTTCCAAGGCTTCATTGCTCTCCTGCAGATACTGCCCGGCCAACACATGATAATCCTGCTCCAGCAGTGCCTTAACCAGACTCAGCCCAACGCCCCGGTCAGCACCCGTAACTATAGCCCATCGGTTATTCAACAGGCTCACCTCCTGCCCTAGTTTCACATAGCTAAAATACATTACACCAGTTGATTATACGAGTCCAGGCGTGGCATATCCATAACGGAATGCTTGTAGTTCATGTAATAATGTCCGCAAAACACTGTCCGCGCAAAAAAACGGAAACCGGGTAATTGCAGCATTACCTCGGCTTCCGTTCCTCTAATCGAATGTGATCTGTTTAATTATTAACCAGCTCCTGCTGGACAGCAACAACCTTATTCGGCATCCGGATCTCCTTGATGACTCCGTGTTCCAGCCGGATTTGCCGTTCGGCCAGTTCCCCAACCTCCGGCGCGTGGGTCACCATAATAATCGTATGTCCCTCCTGATGCAGCTCCTGGAACAGGTCCAGCACAATCTTCTCATTGGCTTCATCCAGGTTCCCTGTCGGCTCATCGGCCAGAATCAGCGCCGGATAATTGATCAGCGCTCTGGCGATGCACACCCGCTGCTGTTCTCCGCCGGACAGCTGGCGCGGCAAATGCCTGGCGCGCCCTTCCAGACCCACTCTGGCCAGGGCCGCCGCTGCCTCCTTCTCGTCAGGCATACTGTGATAGTATTGGGCAACCATAACATTCTCCAGTGCCGTAAGATGCGGGATCAGGTGAAACTGCTGGAAGACCAGGCCGATTTTATCTTTGCGGATCTCCGTCAGCTTCCTGGAGCTCATTGAGCTGGTGGCTATGCCGTCTATCTTCACCTGGCCGCTGCTCGGCTTGTCCATAAGTCCGATCATATTGAGCATCGTGCTCTTTCCCGAACCGGAGGAGCCCATAATAGACAGCCATTCTCCTGGTTCTACAGCGAATGTGATATCCTTCAAGGCATGCAGACTGCCATATTTCTTGCTAACTCCGGTGATTTCCAGAATACTCATTGTCCTTACCCCTTTCAGTCTTATTCCCCTTTGAGCACAACTGCCGGCTCAATGCCGATGACGGATCTGAGCGGAATCAGCGAGGCCAGCCCGGCTACAAGCAGGGCTGTAACCGTGACAAGCGGAATAACTGCCCAGCGGAAGGATATGGAGGAATGAAAGACGCTTTCCCCGATGACCTGGGCCAGGAAATAGCCGAACACCAGTCCTACAAGGGTTCCTGCCAGCGCCAGTACTCCGGCTTCGCTCAGAAACTCCAGAGACAGAGCTTTATTCTGGGCGCCGAGTACCTTTTTCAGGGCAATCTCCTGCTTGCGCTCCATCACCATCGTCATCATCGTGGTGGCTACGCATAGCAGAGTAGATAAGAGAATAATGATCACGACGATATAGACCAGCGAGCTGATTTTGTCCAGCATGACGGTCTCCGACCCGGAGATTTGCTTGATCGGACTAAGCTTCATTTGCGGATAGTTCAGATTGACCGCTGAGGCTGCCGCATCCAGTCCCTCTCCGGTAATACTGAAGTAAGCCGCATTCGCTTGGCCTTCCTGATGAAACAGCTTCTGGGCCTCTGCCAGATTGATGAATATTTGATTATCTTCGGTCCCGCCGCTGCTGATCGTCCCGGTTACCGTAACCTTCTGCTCGTTACCTGAGACTTCATCTTTAAGCGGAAGCACCGTTCCAATCTTGTAACCCAACTTCTCCGCTAAGTCCTTTCCGACAAGCACGGTTCCGGAGGCATTCCGGTCTGTATCCATAGTTCCAGTAACTTCCCAATACGGTGTGATCTTCGAGATTTGATCGAACCAGGTACCGACTACCACGAGTCTGCGGGAATTGATTGTCACCAGACCATAGAGATTGGACGTATATCCGACGACATCCTGCTGCGGGAATATACCGGCGATCTCCTGTGTAGTGCTCTCCGGAAATACTTTGTTCTGCGATTCCGGGGTTGGCGTGAGGATCAGGTTCGCGCCATACGAGCGGAATTCCATCCCCATCTTGATATTGATATCATAGTACACGCTTAGCAGGCCGGAGATTACCGCGGTTCCGACAATGATAGCGAATAGCGCAATTAACATTCTTGATTTCCGCAGCTGAAAGGAGCTGATCAGCATCCTGATGAACATCGTTGATTTGCGCATGCTTATCTCCCGCCCCTCATTACATTAGCTGGCTGCAGACGGATAACCATCCGCATGGCCGAGAAGCTTCCGGCCAGGGTGAGCAGCACGGAGAGCAGCAGGACGAGCGGCAGAACCAGTCCTTTGAACGAAAGCGCGGTGTCGAATACAGTACGGTCGATAATTTGGGCGAAACCAAGACCCGCACCGTAACCGAGAAGTCCGCCTGCAAGCCCGGAGATAACGGCTTCCATGACAAATAACAGCAGCACAGCGGAGCTCTGTGCCCCCAGTGCTTTCATCAGTCCAATCTCCTTGCTTCTTTCCAGAACCTTAGTAGTCATCAGGCCGGAGATTCCGAGACCGGAGCTGATGAGCGCAGCAGCTGTAAGGATGAACATCAGCAGCTGAATTTTGGTTAGAATCATGCCCTCGGATTCGGCAACCTGCCGGATAACCTTAGCCTCGGAGCCGGGCAGCGCCTTCTCAATCTGATAGGCAATCGCACTGACATACGCGGTGCAATACCAGGTTTCATAATCCTTCGCGGACAGCCGGTCCGGATTCAGCGCAGCCCTGCGGGCCAGCTCGTTCTCCGGGGTGGTCAGCGCACTCACTTCAACTCTGCCCACCTTACCGGCAAGACCGGTCGTTTGCTGCAGTGTGCTCAGTGAGACGAAGATTTTGTCATCATCCGTTCCTCCGCCGCTTAAGATACCTGCAACCTTTAGCGGCAGACTCTTGCTGACACCGCCTGCTTCAATATTGACGTCTACGGTTTGTCCGGGAGTTATCCCGAGCTGACCAGCCAATGTTGAACCTACAAGCGCAGTGTTGACGTCATCGTCCTTCACCCAGTTCCCATCCACCTGCCACCATGTTTTGAGCTGCCGGATGCCTGTGTTAATCTTCTCCCCTGTAGGCAGATCCAGATCTTTGTTGAACCAGGTGCCGACTACCGCTACAGGATGGTTCACGTTATTCACGCTGGCGGAAGCCTCCAGATACGGAGTAAAGGCCACTATATTATAGGCCCAGAAGATCGTCTTGATCTTGGGCAGCTCCTGCTCATCAATGAACTCTCTGTCAGCCAGCGGATTGAAGTCCACTCCGTCGATCTCCGCAGGCAAAGCATCCATTTTCGGAAGGACCTGCAGATTGGCACCGTAGGTTTTGAGTTCCCGGTTCATTTTATCGCCGACATCCAGCGATACATTCAGCATGGCTGTAGCGAGGGACGCTCCGAAGGCAATGGTGATAATAAGCAGGAGCTTGCCCTTAAAGCCTACAGTAAACGCCTTGGCGAGCATTCTGAAAAACATTTTCCCATCCCCAATCTTATAACGCCGTCATCCCTTAATGCTGGAACAGATCCTCCTGATGAAACGTAGCGGTTTCCTTCTCGAGGTCACTGCTGGCAATAACGAGATTGCCTTTATCCATGTGATAGGCCAGCGGGATCGGATTACAGCCGCCCTCGAACCCGATGGTCGGAATATTCATAATGACGTCGCATTTCCGGCAAATGACTTTGTTGCCTTTCTGATAATACCCCGATGATCCACAGATTTTGCAGGCATCGAAGCCGATCCCGTACATCGTTTCGGATTTACGGATAATAATGAAGCGTACAATCGTACCATCTGCGGCCGTATACCCGAATCTGTGGAGATTCCGGTCATTTACAGAAGCCTGCGGAATCACGATATGCTGGCTGGCATCGGGTGTAACCGGCTCCGCTGGGGATAATTCAATAGTCTGGTTGGCCAACACTGCCTCAACACTGAGCAATGCAGGAACAAGCACCATCAGGGTGGCAATAGCTGCCAACCAGCGCTTGTCATTGCGTACCCGGGCTTTGAATTTCCGCTGGACTGCAGGATTCCACGTCTCTGACAGTTTTTCTTGTCTCCGGATAAACGACAATAAGACCGTTACGGTCCAGATGAAAGAAGCTGCCAGCAATACGTATAGATATTTATCCATGTTGTTAATAACGGGAATCAGAATTTTCATCGTCACTGGAGTTAGCGGAAATACCCCTCTGGCGAACAGAATCTGTGCAACTGTAAACAGCTGGTTAAGCATCATTGCGGCCAGAAGCAAGACACTTCCAGCCACAGAGCTGCGGGCTGAAAGTGTACGTGTACTTCTTACAAAAGACAGGCCGAACATTAAGCTGCATACCATGCCGAGCAAGCCGCCAGTGAACTTAAGAATAAGCTCCGTGTTGACTACACTGTAGGTCTGGATGAAGATGTTGCTTGGAAACTGCAGGATGCGCATCACCGGCAGCACGGTCAAGCAGACAGTGGTAAGGCAAATGAATACGGTCCTCACGCCGCCTCTGCTCCACAGCAATAACGCTTCATTGTTCTTCCGGGCGTGAAGCTTTCTTTCCCTGATTATCCAGATTAGCAATGCAATCTCCATGATGAAGGACACAGCCATGGTCCAGCCGGTGAAGCTTTCTTTCTTCGGGCCGGACCATTTCAGCAGGTACAATACTGCCCAGCCGATAACGGCTGAAGCAGCTGTCCCGGAATAGATCCATTTGCTGAAGCGGCTGTTTCCGGTATGGCGGAGCCATACCATAAGAACGGATATAATCAGCGCGATTTCAAAACCGTTGCTGAGTGTAATTGCAGTAGCTTTTAACATGTCTTCCTCACCACACTATTCTCCGATTGAGCTTGCGAAGGTTCTATCCGGTCCGGCTTACCAGGTTCTTGGCACCCAGGAGAATTCCCAAGTCAAGTCGATCGGCTCCTGCCAGAACCGGCCGGTAACTCCAGTCGCATCATCCGTGTGCAGCAGATAGTCCATTTTCTCTGGTGATTCTACGACATAGTTCAGAACATAAGTACCTGCGCCCGGAAGTTTAACGTTAGCTCCATAATGTGCGCCGTCCGAAGCATTCATCGGCATGAAGGTGCCTTCAGAGACAACGGTGTCTGTATCTTTGGCTTTGATCTGATAATGAACAGTCAGGTAAGGAATGAACTCCCCGATACCGAAGCCTGTCTCGTTCCCTTCGAGTGCAGCAATATCTGCTTCGAGGTGGAAGTCAGACTGTGCGGCTGGCAAGCCTGCTTTATCCATAGGCTCCATATCTACCGGCTGCAGATACAAGGCGCCAATCTTGATGCCATCCACTTCCTGCTCTTCCCCGATCGGGAATTCTTCAAAAGCTGGCGCTTCATCCGCCGGAGCATTGACTGCTGTATTATTAGCTGCTGCGGCATTGCTGCTGCTGTTGTTGTCCGAACTACAACCTGCCATGATAGAAGACATTGCGAGTACCATTCCGGTAACCATCAGTACATTTTTAATTTGTTTCATTCTCTACACACCCCTGATTATTTATTTATGAAGCATTGCCAATAACGTTATAACGCTTAACCCTGTACAGGCTTGCCATCCGGTTTGGCCGTTCCTTTGCGGGAAGAGATCAGGTACCAGATTAGCCCTATGGCGGTAGCCAGCAGCAGCAGACCTTGCGCGGTTAAGCTCTCGACCGTCGGATAGATTCCGAAGAAGCTGATAATCGGGAATCCGGAGACCGACGTTGCACTAATCATTGCTCCAGCCTGTAGCTCCGTGATGGCTTCTCCGGCGAACACGAAGGCCAGATAGTACATCAGAATGCTGGTACCGATGAAGAACGGCTTCAGCGGAATACGTAAACTTCCGAGGCGGATCACCAGGAAGATGACGACCAGCGCCAAGGCGCCTACCAGAATCCCCAGCCCGATCATGCTAATTCCTTCCCTGTCTTGTCCAGTCACTAGAGCCTGGTAGAAGAGTACAGTTTCTGCACCTTCCCTGTATACAGCAAGAAAGGCTGCAAGCCACAAAGTCACGGTGTTACCTGTCGTAATGGATGTCTGAATCTTGCCTTCGATGTAATTCTTCCACCGTTTGGCGTCTGCTTTACCGATTAACCAGAAGCTCATGGAGAACAATACAGCTACGGCCAGCAGCATCGTAATTCCCTCCAGATTCTCCTGGCTGGCACCGCTGATGTTGAATAAATATTTGAGCCCGATGGCAGTCAGCACGCTTGCCCCAAGCGCCACTAATGTGCTCTGGTAGATAATCCTGACCTTATCCTTATTGCCCGACTTGAGCAGATACGCAATGATTGCCGCGATAACCAGAATTGCTTCAATACCTTCACGCAGGATAATGACCAGTGATGATAAGAAAATCCCCCACGGCGTACTGTCGGACTTACTCAGCGTTGCCGCATCCTCCTGCAGCATGTCTACCAGCTCGGACATCTGCTGATTCACCTGGGCCTTGGTCGCCCCGGCCGTCATAGATTTCCGGATCTGGCGGAATTCTTCCTCAATCAGAGCATTCCGTTTCGATGAAATATTATATTTCACCGCTTTCTCCATCTGCCCGGCTTCATAGGGTCCATAATACGCATTATTGACCTGGTTCTTGGCCTCTGCGACATCCCCGCTTACATAAGTCTTCAGCGCTTGCTGCAAAGTGTCATCTATCTGCTCTACCACCTTGCGCCAATTGCCGTCCGCTGCATGAGCTTGACCTGGTATGATCAATAGCATCAACAGAAACACTGCCAATACAGTCCGCCAAAAACGACCCTGCAACCGAATCCCCCCCGCCAGTTGTATTATGAAAATTGCTGTTCAACAATTGATAATGATTATCAATTTCATTCTTGTGGTTTAGTGTAATGAATAAATCATCGCAAAAATATGATATTTGTCATTTCAATTTGTCTTTCATTCATTTTTTTACAAACTGTAAAACAAAAAAGAGTGTTCCAAGCAGCGGATTCCGCCTTTTGGACACTCTTCATGTGCTTTTACCTTCATTTATCAGGTGACAGCCCTTCGATGACCTTGTCGATATTCCATTGAATCATCTTAATGTAGGTGTCGCCGTCTTCCCCTTTTTTAGCTAAGGAATCAGTGAAGATCTTAGAATGTATAGGTACTCCTGTCTCATTAGAGATGGTCTCCATCGTCTTGGGATTCACACTCGTCTCCAGGAATAATGCAGGCACCTGATTCTCTTCAATAATACTAATGATCCGTTTCATTTGCTCCGGCGTCCCTTGGCTGTCCGTATTAATCTCCCAGATGAAAGCCGATTCGAAGCCGTAAGCCTTCGAGAAATACTTGAATGCCCCTTCGCTGGTAACGAGAATCCGTTGTTCCTGCGGGATCTTATTTACTTCCTCTTTGGCGTATTGGTCTAGCTCATTCAGTTCCTTCACATAGGCTGTCTGATTGTTAAGATAATACTCCTTGTTGTCCGGGTCCTGTTCAATTACACGTTTGGTGATCACATCCACGTACTTAATGGAATTCTGGATATCCAGCCAGGCATGAGGGTCCACTTGCGTTTCCTTGCCTTTCTCAGTCAGATACATCGGGGTCACTTCATCGGAGACAGCAAAGGCAACCTCGTTCTTGTTCGTCACCTTCAGCAGGTCCTGGAACCAACCTTTTCCCGTCTCCAGATTCAGGCCGTTATAGAAAATCAAATCTGCGCTGGACACCTTGCCCGTATCGGCAGGTAATGGATCATACATATGCGGGTCTGTTCCGATGGGAACCATACTGTATACTTCAGCTTTGTCCCCGACAATATTCTCGGTCATATCTGCGATGATGGAGTACGTGGCAACAATCTGCAGCTTATCCTCACCCGCTTCCCTCTCATTAGTATTAGAACAAGCAGCGAGCAGTGAGATCAGTACGATAGATGATAGCCATTTGAGTTGTTTCATCCTTGCTTCAGCCCTTTCCTTAAGAAATTATTTTTGGGTGACAGTATGAAGGAGACCGCGAACAGGCTCACACCCACCAGTACTATCGTGGCACTTGTCGGGAGATTAAAGCCAAAGCTGAGATACACACCTACAATTCCCGATACCGCACCCACCGCAGAGGCTAATACAATCATGTGGATCAGCGTATGGGTCCATAAATAGGAGGTGGCTGCCGGGATCACCAGCATCGCAATGACCAGCACAATCCCCACTTGCGATAACGAGGATACCGTAACTACAGACAGCAGCATCATCAGCAGATAATGATAGAAGCCTGTTTTTAAACCATAAGCCTTGGCAACTACCGGATCGAACGAACTGATCAGCAGCTCTTTATACAGCAATACAATAATGGCAATTACAACGAGCATGATGATGAAAGATTGCGTTAACTCAGACTGCGGAACAGCGAGGATATTCCCGAACAGAATATGAGTCAGATCCAGACCGCTTTTGGCAAAAGTAATGAGGACAATCCCCAGGGCGAAAAATGAACTGAGTATAATGCCGATGGAGGTGTCGCTTTTGATCGTACTGCGGCTTGTAATGAATTGAATGAGGATGGCGGCTAACAGGCCAAACAGGGATGCGCCCAGCAGGATGTTGATCCCCAGTATGTAGGACAAGGCTACACCAGGCAGTACAGCATGAGATAAAGCGTCGCCCATCAGCGACATCTTCCGGAGAACAATGAAGCTGCCCAGCGCTCCCGATACAATGCCCAGGATGATGGCGGATAAGCCGGCGTTAAGCGCGTAGACCGGGATGTTGAACAAGTCTGACATAACATTAATCATATTCGGCCCCTCCTGCCCCTTTAATGATCACATTGCCCAAGGAGGCACCATATGCTGCGCGGATATTGCCGGTAGTGAAGGTATCTTTCACATCTCCAAAGGCGATCAGTTTTTTATTCAGGATAATAATTTTGTCAAAATACTCTTCCACCTCATGCAGATCATGGTGAACGACGAGAATGGTTTTGCCCTCTTCACGAAGATGCTTAAGCAGATTCACGATAATCTTCTCACTGACCATGTCGATCCCGACAAACGGTTCATCCAGGAAAAAAACGTTCGCTCCCTGGGCGAGTGCCCTGGCAATAAAGACCCTTTGCAGCTGTCCGCCGGATAAATTGCTGATTTGTTTATTCGCAAGATCGCTTATATCCACCATCGCCATACATTCCTCGGCCCGTTCCCGTTCTTTTTTGCCGGGGCGCTGGAAGATTCTCAGGTTCGGGTAGGTTCCAGTCAACACCGTATCCTTCACTGTGATCGGAAACGTGAGATCAATATCGTTTTTTTGCGGCACATAGGCAATCTTCCGTTTGTACTCCGAAATATCCCTGCCCTCAACCCTGACCGAGCCAGTTCTCTTCTTAATCACTTCTAATAATGCCTTAATCAGTGTTGATTTCCCTGCGCCATTCGGTCCGATGATCCCCACCGTATGCCCGAACGGGATCTCGAGATTCACATTCTCCAGTGCTGAACTGCCGAAATAATCAACGTTTAGGTCTTTAATCTCGATCATATGCTAACTCCTTATCTGCTAATTGCTGTCTGAAATCTGATATAATTATGAGTCTGAATATTTTTTGTTTCCTGAATGAAACAATAAGTTCTGAATACATAAATGTTTCCTTCGGGAAACATTTAGTCTTATGAACAATATATTTAACTACGGGCAATTTGTCAATAATAATTAAAATTTGTGTTACAATTTCAGCAGAAGGGGTGATTGGATGTTGAGAATCGCAGATTTGAACCTGGAGCAGAACAGTCAGGAAATATCGGGATTACTGGAGGAGCATAGCCGGCGGATGGATGACAGCATTCCGCCGTATGAGCGCGAAGTGATCTCGCTGGCAGCGTATGAAGGAGATACATATGTAGGGGGTATTACCGGAGATATGGTCTGGAAGATTCTAAATGTTCACCTGTTGGCCGTCGATCCTACCTATAGAGGCAACGGGCTAGGCGGAATACTACTCAAAGAGCTGGAAGACAGAGCCCGGTCGCGCGGCTGTAAGGTGAGTGAATTAACCACCATGAGCTGGCAGGCTCCGCGCTTTTATCAGAAGCTGGGGTACGAGGTCTTCGGGGAGATCCATGATTGTCCCCAGGAAGGCCAGACGAAATATTATTTGAAGAAAAGTCTTGAATAACCACGCAAAAATGCTCCCAAACTGCCTGGGAGCATTTATTATATCTGCGAGAATTATGAGTTCATTTAGTTAACCGACTTGTCATACTGTAGATAGACTACGTGCGTCTGCAGGTATTCGTTCAGTCCATGTTTGCCGTCGGCGCCACCGATCCCGGACTTTCTCCAGCCTGCGTGGAAGCCCTGCATCGCTTCGAAATTCTCACGGTTGATATAGGTTTCACCATATTTCAGGCGTTTAATTACTTTCATAGCTACGTTAAGATTCTGGGTATATAAGGACGAGGTTAAGCCGAATTCACTGTCGTTGGCAAGCGCGATCGCTTCATCCAATGTAGAGAACGAAATGACCGGGATAACCGGTCCGAAGATTTCATCCTGCACAATCTCCATGTCGTTGGTGGCATTCGTAATGACCGTCGGCTCGAAGAAACTGCCTGCACCTTCTACCTTTTTACCGCCAAGAGCAATTGTGGCGCCCTCTTGTACTGCCCGGTCTACCTTCTGCTGAACCGATTCTTGTGCGGCTTTATTAATCAGAGGTCCCATATGAATATCCTTATCCTTGAGCGGATCTCCGTAGTTCACTGCCTTCATAGCTTCAACCAGGCGGGAGGTGAATTCATCCTTAATGGCCTCATGTACATAGACGCGCTCTGCACAGTTACAGACTTGGCCTGTATTAATCACCCGGGAATCTACGATCGCTTTGATCGCCAGGTCCAGATCGGCATCCTTCATGACAATCGCCGGTGCCTTGCCGCCCAGCTCCAGACTGACCTTGATGATATTCTCGGCAGCTGCCTCCATCACCTTTTGTCCGGCGGGTACGCTGCCTGTAAGGCTGACCATTCCGACTTTCGGATTGCTAGCCAGTTCATGGCCCACTTCTCCGCCTCTGCCTGTTACCAGGTTGAATACCCCTTTGGGCAGACCGGCTTTATCAACAATACGGCTGAAGGCCACGGCATTGTTCGGGGATTCCGCACTGGGCTTGACGACAATCGTATTGCCTGTAATCAGCGCCGGAGCCATCTTTCTCGCGATCAGGAAGAACGGGAAATTCCAGGGCAGTATGCCTGTCGTTACTCCAATCGCCCGTTTAAACACAAAGATATTCTCATTATCACGGTCGCTCTGAACGATCTCCCCTTCATAACGCCGTGCCCATTCCGCCATATAATCCAAATAATCCGCTGTAAAGTTAACCTCTACCGCAGATAATTCCAGTGTCTTGCCTACTTCTTCCGAGATCAGCCTGGCGATGCTGTCCGCCTCCGCGCGAATCCCGTCTGCAATGGCATGCAAAAATCTGCCTCTCTCGACCGCCGGAGTTTCCTCCCAGGCTGATTGGGCTTCTTCGGCTGCATTAATGGCACGTATGACATCATTCCTTGTAGCCTTGGGAACCTGTGAGATTACTTCATCTGTTGCCGGGTTGGTTACTTCGATCCATTCTTTGCCTTCGGATTCCGTAAATTGGCCATCGATATACATCAAATGCTTGGTCACTGTTTCTCCCCCTCAAGGTAGATTATTACAATTGCCCAACCATAGTGTAAACGCTATCAATATTTATTGTCAATAAGATTCACATTTACTATTTGTTTTTATGTTGTTTTTCATTGACTTTTTGAGTTAAGCTATGAATATAGGGTTACATTGATTGGAGGGATCGGCTGTGAAAGTCAGTATTTTCTCTACTTGTTTAGTAGACCTTATGACCCCGGAGGTCGGTATTGCTATGGTTGAAGTCCTTGAGCGACTGGGCTGCGAGATCGATTTCCCGGCTTCGCAGGTCTGCTGCGGGCAGCCCACATATAACAGCGGCTATCTGAAGGATTCGAAGCTCGCCATGCAGAATATGATGCTTGCCTTCGAGAACTCCGAATATGTCGTGGGTCCTTCCGGCTCCTGCGTTGCTATGTTCCATGAATACCCGAAGATCTTCAAAGGTGATCCGCAGTGGGAATTGAAAGCGGTTGCTTTGAAGGAGAAATCCTATGAGTTCACGCAGTTCATCGTCAGGGTGCTTGGCGTCACTGATGTTGGTGCAAGCCTTGAAGGAACCGCCACCTACCACCGTTCCTGCCATATGACAAGACTGCTGGGTGAGAAGGAAACTCCATACCAGCTGCTTGAACACGTCAGAGGACTGCAGCTGGAGCCGCTTAAGAACAGCGATAACTGCTGCGGCTTTGGCGGAACCTTTTCGGTCAAGATGCCTGAGATTTCCGAGCAGATGGTAGACGAGAAATGCGTCTGTATCAAGGATACCGGCGCAGATATTCTGATCAGTGCAGATATGGGCTGCCTGCTGAATATCGGGGGGCTTCTGTCCCGCAAGGGTGAGCCTGTCAAGATTATGCATATTGCTGAAGTGCTGAATCAGCATCAGCCTGTTGTTAGCAGAGGAGGAAGGCAGACTTGAGCCTGCAAACCGATAAACGTAATTTCAGCGAACGGACTACAGAAGGCCTTGGGGATTCATTCATGCGAACTGCTGTCGGTTCTGCGCAGGACAGTCTCAAGACGAGACGTCTGTCTGCGGCCACCGCACTGGGGGATTGGGAGCAGTGGCGGAACGTAGGCCAGCTTATCCGCCAGCATACCCTGCAGAACCTGGATTATTACCTGGAGCAGCTCGCAGATAATGTGGAGCGACAAGGCGGCCATATCTATTTTGCAGCTACCAAAGAAGAGGCCAGCAGTTATATACGGGATGTTGTTGTAAGTAAACAGGCCAAAAAGGTTGTAAAATCCAAATCTATGGTCACGGAGGAAATTGAGCTGAACCATGTCCTGATCGAAGCCGGCTGTGAGCTGATTGAGACGGATCTTGGGGAGTATATCCTCCAAATGGATGATTGGGACCCGCCCTCGCATATCGTCGCTCCCGCACTGCATAAAGACCGGAGACAAATCCGGCGGGTGTTCTCAGAGAAGCTTGGATATACGGGAGATGAAACCCCGGAGAATCTGGCCGGATTCGCCCGGACGGTTCTGCGGCAGAAGTTCCTGGAAGCCGAAGTCGGGATCACGGGCTGTAACTTCGCCATAGCTAATCTGGGAGCGATCAATCTGGTGACCAATGAGGGCAATGGTGATCTTACGGCTGCCATTCCGAAGACCCATATTGCGGTGATGGGTATGGAGCGGATTGTTCCGACCCTGGAGGAAATGGAGGTTCTGGATAACCTGCTCTGCCGCAGTGCTGTCGGACAGAAATTAACCAGCTACATTACCGTATTAGGGCCTTCTGCAGCCGGAGAGACAGATGGTCCCGAGGAGTTCCACCTGGTTGTCGTCGACAACGGCCGGTCCGATATTCTGGGAAGTGAATTTAACGAGGCGTTGCAGTGTATCCGCTGCGGTGCTTGCCTTAATGTCTGCCCGATCTACCGCCATATCGGCGGGCATGCTTACGGATCAATCTATCCGGGTCCGATCGGTGCGGTAATCACCCCGCTGCTTGGCGGGTACGATGACTATAAGGAGCTGCCGTTTGCCTCCAGTCTGTGCGGTGCCTGCACAGATGTCTGCCCGGTGAAGATTCCGCTGCATGAGCAGCTGATCATGCACCGGCAGAACATTGTCGGGCAGCGAAGAACCGGCGCCGCAGACAGGCTTCAGATGAAAGCGGCCAGCCGGCTGCTGTCCTCCCCTGCCCTATTCGGCCGAACCCTGCGGATAGCACACTCCGCCAGCCGCTTGATGAGTAAACAGGGGCGAATCGTAAGAGGACCCGCCTTGATTCACGGCTGGATTCATGCCCGTGACCTCAAGCAGCCCGTCAAGCAGCAGGACAGCTTCCGGGCATGGATGGAGAAACGTAAAGGAGGGTCAGAGCAATGACAGTATCCTCGAATAAGGAGGCTTTTCTGAATACAATTGCCGCTAAGCTGGGCCGGGAACGTAAGACTAATGTTCAGCGGCCTATTATACAGGACTTGATTCCGGACAGCTATGGCGAGCTAACTAACGACGATCTGGTAGAGATTCTTAAGGAGCAGTGTTTCTTCATTCACACTCAGGTGATTGAATCGAATCCGGAGATTCTGCAGCGGACCTTGAATGATCTTATAGAAGCGAATGGCGGCGGGCTGGTTATGACTTCCGGAGATCCCCGGTTTGCCGAATACGGGCTGGAGTTCCCGGATGCCGCCGTGTGGGAGGAAGCAGCAGGAAGAGAGGAGAATGTTAGGCGGGCTGAATCAGCGAATACAGCGATTATCTTCGCCGACTGTGCGCTGGCTGAGTCCGGAACGGTTGTGGTGGAGAGCCGCCCGGATCAGGGCCGTTCCCTTCACTTCCTGCCTGCCCATTATATTGCAGTAATTGAGCGGCAGAGGCTTGTACTCCGTTCTACTCAGGCAGCAGCAGCGTTTAACCGGAGAATTCAAGCCGGTGAGCCGGTGGGCTCATCGATTAATTTCATCTCCGGCCCCTCCAATTCCGCCGATATCGAAATGAAACTCGTGGTGGGTGTGCATGGACCGCTGAGAGCTACCTATGTGCTTATTTAGTAATCCGTAACATCAAATTCTCTATCCTTATAATAAAATTTCCGGTCTTCCTCGGTGATCTCACGGATAATTCTGCAGGGGCTGCCTACTGCTATCACATTATCGGGAATGTCCTTGGTCACCACGCTGCCAGCCCCGATCACTACATTGTTACCTATGGTTACGCCCGGATTCACGATCACGTTGCCGCCGATCCAGACATTATTGCCGATCGTTATAGCGATCCCATATTCATAGCCTGAATTCCGGGAATCGGGATGGACGGGATGTCCTGCGGTATAGAGCGATACATTCGGAGCAAACATGACATTATCACCGATGACGACTCTGCCGACATCAAGAATAGTGCAGTTGAAATTAGCATAGAAATTATTCCCCACAGAGATGTTGGTTCCATAATCGCAGTGGAAGGGCGCTTCGATATGAACTACCTCTCCTGTCTTGCCGATAATCTTCCGGATCAGTGCTGCTCTCTCCTCTTCTTCATCGGGACGGAGCAGATTGAACTGATGGACCATCAGTCTGGCGGCTGTTCTCTCTTCCGTTAATCCATCCAGCCAAGCTTTATAAGGGAGACCTGCAAGCATTCTTTCTTTCTGGTTCATTGTTTGTTCCTGCCTTTTCTTGTAGAGTTATCGGCCTACCTGCACCTCAATCACAACTTATTAAATGACTTGTAATAAGTTATACCATAATTATATGGGAAGAACAAGCAGCCCCGCCGATTGGCGGGGCTGCAAAACATTTTACAATGTTACATGTGCTCTCTTGTATAGAACAGGTATAGCCGCTGCGATTAGGATGATCCCCATAACAGCGGGCGCGGCATGTCCAAGCGAGACATAGATTTGCCCTCCAATGAGAGGCCCGATCATCCTGGCCAGCGCCTGAATCGATTGGCTGCCGCCTTGAATCCTTCCTTGTTCACTCGAATCGACAGACTTGGATAGCATCCCGTTGAATGAAGGCCCGAAGATCGAATCACCAAAGCCGAAGATGAACATCCCAGCAATGAAAAGCGGATAGAACGTAAAGAGTGACGAAACGGCAATGAACCCATAGCCTATAATCTCCGAGACCATTCCCAGAATGGCTATCTGTTTATCATTTAATTTCTTCAGAAGCTTGGGCATGATGAAGCCTTGCGACAGGATATCCTGGAAGCCCATGATGGAGAACATCAGTCCGATGATTGCCGGCTTCCAGCTGAAGGTATCCATTGTAAATTGTGAGAACACAGCCTGCAGGGAACCATTGGGTATCCATAGCAGGAATGCTGAGATCAGCAGCCTGTTTAGATTCTTCATGGAGAGCAGACTGGCCAGCTGTGAGAATGGATTCAGTCTTACAAAGGTAATCTCTTTCAATCTGTTATTCTTGTCCAGGCTCTCCGGCATGAACAAGAGTCCATATACAACATTTAACAAAGTAACAACCGCTCCAAAATACATCGGTACAGCATAACCAAACTTGGCAAGTAACCCGCCTACACTCGGGCCAATAATGGTGCCTGCACCTATGACCGCACTCACCCAGCCAAAGTATTTGGTTCTCTGCTCTGGAGGAATAATGTCTGCAAAATAGGCAAAGATCGTGCTGATGCTCCCGCCTGTTATACCTTCTATGATCCGACCGGCGAACAGTACCCACAGGGCTCCTCCTATACCAAAAATAAAGTACCCGATTGCAGAACCTAACAGGCATATTAAGAGCAATGGACGGCGGCCGTATTTGTCGCTTAGTGCTCCAAGTACCGGGGCTGCAAAAAACACGCAGAATGCATAAACGGAGGTCAGCAGTGTAACCATTATCGCTTGTTCTCCCGGACTGCTGGTATAAGGCTGAACTAAGAATGGCACGACAGGTGCGATGATGCTGAAGCCTATTCCGCACAGAAATACAGAGATGAGGCCGAAGATTAAAGCGTGTCTGTCTACGGTTTGTTCTGTGTTCTGTGTAGGGTGTGATCTGGATTTGAACATGTAATTCTCCCCTCAAACGCGTTGATTATGTTTCCTAGGAAACATAATCATCCTACTGCATTTTTGTTTCCTCGTCAACAAAAATTGCAATAACAAAATCTCCAGGGGCTCCCCTCAGCCAGTGAGGAGGACTGAGAATCCGCTATTTGAGCAAAATAGATGGTTTTGCGGGTCAAGCGGACTCAGAATCGCTTATATGGACGAATCCCCCTCTTTTCAGACATGAATGAACAAGATAAGCGCTTCTCAGTCCGCATCCTCCTCATACCAGGCTTTTTTGGGAAAATAACGTCCTCTCAGTCCGCTTCACCGGCAGCTTTCTATGCAATAAAAAAGACAACCGTTCTCGAAAGAGCCCGGCTGCCTGAGGTTTCATTATCAGTATTCAATTCATTCGGATTTCAAATCTGTACCGAGTTTTGTGATTTCTGCATCCAAATGCCTGCTATACTTCTCAATGAAGCCAAGCATGTTGTCATATTGCTCCTCGGTTACCTGCTCGAACACGGCTTTATCCCGCTCGCGGAATTCCTGGTGCAGCTCCTCATGGACTTTGCTGACCGCTTCCCCTTGCTTCGTAAGCCTGAAATAGATTTCTTTCTTATTATCCGGCTTCTGGTAGCTTTCGATATAGCCCTTTTCCATGAGCTTCTTGGTTATTTTGCTTATAGCACTTCTAGTCATATAAAAATGCTCCGCAAGTATGGTCACGTTGGAATCCGCATTTTGCCCGATATATTCGATGCAATGTACCTCAGAGGGCTTGTACCCCTTAAGACTCTCTTCCATCTTGGATTTATTCAGCCAGCTCAGCTTGTTAAATAAATCCCTGAAATTCATCAGGACCTGTTCTTCTTTGTTCATGGCCTGCCCTCCCGACGCCTTAGTGCATTAACATTATTATTGTAGCACTTATTCCATCCGGTAGGTCCAAAAGGATTCCCGTCCGAACCGGATTTGAATCTCCTCCGCGGTCAGCTCCCGGCTTCCCACAAGCTCCGCTGCTTGATATTGCGAACGGTGGGCCTGAATCGAGGCCATTTTCTTCGCTAGGAATGCAGTCACGTCTACGTTCACATCCGCCGGGCCGATCATCTGCTCATGGTTGCTGGAGAACGCAATACAGTGCACTGTTGGCCGCTGCGCAGCCGGGAGCCTGCCGACCGCCCGGATGACAGCGGCTCCGGTGGCATCGTGATCGGGATGGACACTATAGCCCGGATAAAAGGTAATGACGAGCGATGGGGTCAATTCCTCGAGCAGTGCCAGCAGTGTATTATCCAGCAGCTGCGGGTCTTCGAATTCGATCATTTTATCGTGGAAACCAAGCATCCTTAAATCCTGTATGCCAATCGCACGGCAGGAAGCTATCAATTCTTCCTTGCGGATCTCCGGCAAAGTAACCCGGTTCGCGAATGGCGGGATTCCCATGTTCCGTCCCATCTCCCCTAAGGTCAGACAGGCATAGGTCACCCCGGCACCGCTGTCTATGTACTTTGCCAGGGTCCCTGCAGCAGCGAAGGCTTCATCATCGGGATGCGGAAATACAACTAGAACGCGTTTATTTTCAGCTTGATTAGTATCCATAATTATCCCAACTTTCTGGTGGAAATAATGTTTATTGCATTTATTGCAATAATTTTAACATAAGCCTGAACATATTATTATTTTAACTCAAATCTCAAGATTTCTACCTTACATGAAAAAGTCGAGATAAAACAGTAAAGCGATAAGTTAGCCATAATTGGCAGACCTATCGCTTTTTTGCTTTGCAGATAAATACTTTTTTTAAAAGTGTATTTTACACATGATTTTTACTTAATGAAATAAAAGGTTCTCGCCCTCTTAAGTAATTTCTGTATCAACATCTCCATGCTGCAGAAATCGTTGCTTATTTAATTTATATTCGTCCATAGCCTTACTTTTATCGTGAAATGAATTACCTCGTTCCTTTGCTGTAAGATCACCTAATAAATTCAAATATTCCAAGTCATTGGTTTGTTTAAAATAATAATAATTCATCAACTTGACTAATATATTATCTTTGATATACTTTTTTTTAGTTTTATTTATTAACTCTTTGATGTATCTTGTGTGATCTGTTTTTTTTAAATCTGCAAAAATAAATACTGACAAAAATAATTCTAATTCGGAAATCACTCCTGTAGGTGGGTTAAACTTTGCTTTTATATCTTCTTCCATAACAACAGCAAGCTTTGAAGAAGCCACTAAATTATGAGTAAGTATTTGCATCCCAAAGGGAAAGAGATTTATTACAAATTCCGAGATATCTATTTCATTCTGTTCCATAGCTGATTCTACTAATATTTTTGATAACGCTAATAATATCGCTGAACATCTTATTAGATTTTGATATGCAGTTAATTTAAGATCTCCATTTGTAGTTTCTTCAGTATTTTTCAGTACCTTCCCTAACAAACTCCAACTTATTTCTAAATCACGGATAGAGGAAATTTTATTATCTTTTCTCGGTATTCCTATTTCCGCAGTAGCCCCGACTTCAAGTTTACTATCATTAATTTCATCAATTTCATCTTCTGAAGGTTTTTCTATTGAACCGATTGTCTCAATAAAATTATCTTCAAACTGTGAAATTAATGAATTTTTCGAATAAAAAATTTCATCATATTCTGAAAGCATATTATTGGATATTTTTAATAAATTATCAAACTTAATATTCATTCTTTGTAGAATATTCGATAAAACCTCTTCCTCGTCCCTTTTAATACCTGTATAATAATCAATTTCATCTTCAAAAAATACATAATTTGTTTCGGAAAGTACCAATTGTTTAAACTCTGTATTTAAATCCATATTTTTCATAAGAAAATATTTATAAAAACAATTAAATCTAAAATGAATATAATGCTTTTTGTTATCAAACTCCTCCGCAAAAACACCGACCATTTCAAAACCATGTAAAATGTCTTCAGCTTTAAATGAGAATTTTCTAGATATAAGATAATTTTCTATAAATAATATTAGGTCTGTTCGTCCTATACGATAGTTAATTGAATCTAATTTATACATCTCATAGGCAATTTCAGTCAACAATCTTTGTTTATTTTTGTAATCAAATTCCCCGGAAAGTATTTCATATATAGAATGTTTATTAAACAATTCTTCAATATAATTTTCTAGCATTGTAGCATTATTGATAGGTGTATAGTTTGGTTGTGTTTCAATTATGCTTAAAAACATTGAAACAGCTAAAGGAGTACGAGGAATATTGAGTTTGTTAAATATTTTTATAACTTCTTCTAAACTATCAGAATTATTATATTTTTCATTAGTTGAAAACCAATTTTGAATTAGCGATCTAATCTGTTTCGATCTAAAAGGTTTTATATCTATAACTGTAAATTTAGAAATCAAGGGATGTTTTTTTAGTTCTAAAGGTAGATCACTTGTCATTAGAGATTCAGCTGTTGCTATAACACGTACATTCTCCCGGTTCTCTGTTATGAATTTTTCTAAATTTTTAAGTTTTAAATTTTTTTGGGAATTAGGAGTTATATTATCAATTAATAATACTATTTTTTGATTTTTAAGAAGTTCATTTACTTCACCGGCTCTCAGATTAAGAAAACGGCCAATATCAGTTTGGAAATTTGATGTTGGCCATTCATCTAAGTTAATAGGAACTGGAATTTCATTATATATATCTGAAAATTCAGTGAAATCAACTAATAACTTATCTAATAAAATTGTTTTCCCTGATTCTTTTCGCCCTACAAAAATGATATCATCTTTTCCACTACAAATTCCTTCTAAATTATATACAGTTTCCTCTTTATTTAACGTTTGAGTCAAATGAGGTAAGACAAATAATTCATCTATTTTTTTTGGAGCTTGTGTTTGAGAACGATAACTGAGCAAATGTTCATCTATAAATTGTATTTTCTCAGTTTTTATTAAATCACAAAGATCTTTTTTTTTATATTGGAATCCCATAGATATAGCATTTGGAAATTTGTAGTATATTTTACCTTCATGGTCACCCATATCTGGATTAGGATCAAATGACTCTTTTGAATGATTATATCTCCGGTTAAACATTGTTATATTCTCTTGTGTAAAATCAACAATTGAGTAACCATTTGCAAAATCTCTATCTCTCCTTCTAACATTCCCACTCCAATTTGAAGGAGCTGTTGATATGAACAGCCCCCCATACATGGATGTTTTGTATGAGCTCTCACCTTCGTGAACATGTCCACAAAACATCATGTTGTATGACCTTTGAATCATTTGGTCAATATGCTTTCTTTCAAATGATGCTAACCAGTCGATAGGATGATGAACTACTGCTATTTTAACATCGCAATTCTCAATTTCTTGTCTTGCATTTGTTACTTGCCGTTCACCAATAATAATATTTCCTTTATCTCTATCACTATCCCAACATCTCCATGCCGAATTAAAACAACTGACGCCTACAGATAAATTTCCAAATTTATAAATAAAGCTTGATGCGAAATTGCTAATTTTATGGGAACTCGCATGAAAGTATGCTTTTTCAAAATCTTTAAATTGAACAATTCTCTGAGAACCATCTAGAGAATCTTCATCAATATAATTATTTACTTCTTCAGGCGAATTTAACGAATTTAATAATCCTATTTCCATGCGTGGTTTTTCTATAATCCTATTTATATCATGATTTCCAGGAACAAAAATAAATCTATCTTTAGGTAACATTAACGCAGATAGAATAGGTGAAATAACAAGTTCTTCAAATGTTAAAAATGCAATCTCAATATCCTTATCAAAGCTTAACCCTCCTTTATCAACCAAATCTCCTGAAAATATAATCAAATCAATTTTTAATTCTGAATTAAATCTCTTCAAATCTGCAATTAAAGGGTTAAGGCAATAGAGTCTAAAATCCGTCAAATCGTTTTTGGATAAGTGAAAATCAGATAAGTGAACAATCCTATTCATCATAGAAACCCCTTATATGTATATTTTCCAAAAAACAATCAAAATTCAATATGATGTGAATATAAATCAATTACTAGTATATATCTATGTAATATAACACATAAACTTTAAGAAGCATCTTATTAAACATATCATTTCCTTCATTCAATATAATGTGTGACCGTATACATAAAAGCCTTTATGAGGAACTAAATTAGACTAAACCAGTCTACCAAAATATTCAATAACGACGTCGCGGAATATCCGTCCAGCCTGTGAAATGTAGCGGCCCTTATGCCATAACAAGGCGATCTCCCTGACCAGTCCCTGATCCTCTACAGGGATCAACACTATATTATCCTGGGCATTCTTGGCCGTGCCGGGTATGAAGGCTAAGCCGATTCCCGCTTCCACCAGGGCGACGAGCCTTGCCGGTTCATCCCCTTCATACACATACTGTGGGGTAAATCCTGCGGATTGGCATACGGAGTCCACCAAATCACGAATCCCGTAGCCTCTTGTGACACCGGCAAACCATTCATCCTTGAGCTCTATTAGGGATACGCTCTGGCGGCCTGCCAAACGGTGCCCCGCTGGAACGGCAACATAGATAGGGTCGGTGCATACGATTTGACACTCCATATCTTCTCCCCATACCGGAGGTGAGGACAAACAGAAATCGACCTCTCCCCTTCGAAGAAGGGTAATCATCTCATGCATGGACAGCATTTGTACGTGGAAATGGACAGCCGGCAGCTTTTTGCGGAATTCCCGGAGGATATTAGGCAATGTGCTTGCGGTGGTCACGGCTAATTCAAGTGTATCCGGCTCCAGGCTGGACAGATCTCTAAGCTCCTGCCTCCCCTGCTCCAATTCAAACAAGGCCTTCTCCGCACGCGGAAGGAATCTGCTGCCGGACTCATTTAAGCGCAGCTTCCTCCCGGTCCGGTCAAACAGGGGAACCCCAAGATCCTCTTCCAGGCGCTGGATGGTCTTGCTGAGTGAGGACTGAGTCACATGCAACGTAAGCGCAGCCTCGGTCATATGCTCCAAACGGGCCACTGCGATGAAATATTGCAATTGAAGAAGTTCCATAACCCGCCTCCATTCATTCCCTCAAGTCTATGAAATCATAACATAAAATGCGTTGGAGTAAATAATCCAATTCAAGTACGATATCCCTAACGCAATGATAGGGGGAAAATATAATGAATACCCGCAGCTGGTGGTTAATGATATCCGTCGGGCTGGGAATCCTGCTAAACCCGCTCAACTCTTCAATGGTTTCTGTGGCTATACCACGATTACAGCATCAGTTCCAGCTTGATTACACCGTAGTCTCCTGGATTATCTTCTCATTCTATATTGCCAGCGCGGTTGCTCAACCTGTCATGGGCAAAGCCAGTGATCTATTCGGACGCAGGAGCATCTTTCTTACCGGGCTGGTTATCGTCTTCGTTGCTTCTATATTTGCTCCTTTGGCCCCAGGCTTCGGGTGGCTGATCTTATTCCGGATTGTACAATCCATTGGAACGAGTATGGTGGTGGCGGTAGGAATGGCTATTGTACGGGTGCATATTACGGAGAAGCAGGCTACCGCGCTGTCTGTTCTGTCTATGTTCACCTCGGGAGCCGCAGCCATTGGGCCTTTTATCGGAGGGGTACTGATTCACTTATGGGGCTGGTCGTCCATCTTCTTCATCAATGTTCCCTTTGTGATGGCAAGCTTTGTGTTAGCCTGGAGGACTATTCCTAAGGACCAGCCGCTGGCGGCCGCTGCTAATAAGCTGTCTATGCGCCAATGGATGAACCGTATGGATGTAGCTGGTATTCTGCTATTCTCTGTAGGTCTGGTTGCCCTGCTAGCTCAACTGCTGTCTGCCAAATCCTCCGGACATGTCTCCTTATTCAATGTTATAGCCGGACTTGCCGGACTTGTTCTACTTGCATTCTTCGTGCGGCATGAGCTCAGCGCAAAGTCACCTTTTATTCCGCTGCGGACTTTCGCGAGCTATCCGGCGCTGACTTGGGTCAATCTCCAGTTCATGCTGGTTAATCTTCTGTTTTATTCTGTCTTTTTCGGCCTGCCGTCTTACCTGCAGCTGGTTCGTCATGTCAGCGAGTTCCACACGGGAATTCTTATGTTAAGTCTGGGTTTATGCTCACTGGTTGTCTCTCCGCTGGCTGGGAAATGGATCGATGTGTCCGGTCCAAGGCCCGCCATGGTAGTATCCGCAATCCTTATGACACTCGGGTCAGTATGGATCGTGATGTTGAATCCGTCCTCCCCGGTGATCAGCATATGCCTGGCTCTGGCGGCCTTCGGAATCAGTAACGGATTGAACAATGTCGCGATGCAAGCCGCCTTGTTCAACAGTTCCCCCAAAGACATCATCGGCGTATCCTCCGGATTATTCAGTACGTCCAGATACTTCGGGACCATCCTTTCTTCGTTGCTGATCGGCATCGTGATGGGGAATCAGTTCAGCTTCGGCGGATTCCGGGTCCTTGGGATCATCCTCACCGTTGTTGCTCTGTCTCTGGTGTACATGGGCTGGCGGCGTATGGATTCAGTGCAGCAACTATAGAATCTTATAAAAAGGCTCCTCTGCAGTCCTTGTGACTGTCGGAGGAGCCTTGATAAGTTCATATTAAGTATCTGCAAATGTCTATGCTTCTGCCATAAGCCCCTTCAGTCTTCCTGAAACAGATTCACTATCTGGGAAGATTGCGGCGGCACAGGTAAGAACGCGGATAGCTTCTTCACGGTGGCCCCTCCAGCTTAAAGTATCCGAAACGCGCACAAATTCAAAATCAACATAATAATGCTTGTCTTGCTCCAAACTATTGATACGCTGGTATTCTTCGAGTGCCTTATCGACTCCGTTAGTTACAGCAACCTTGGTAACGCGATGTGCCATCGACTGCTTGAGCTGACTAATATCTGAACCCAGCAGCAGATCAAGGATTGGGTAGGTTACGCTGCCCAGCCATACATAGTCACAGTTGGTCATTATAGAGATGCCGATATGATCATCCGGGAACAGGATCAGGTCACTCAGAAAGCCAGTATCCCATCCGGAATGCGAGAGAATCCGGGAGCCTTTATACTCACCCAGGAACCAGCCCAGCCCGACCTGCTCATGCTCAGGGCCCCAGCCTGTAGCCATAGTAGGATTCCACATCAGATCATAGCTGCCGGGCTGTAAGGCGTTATACCGGTCCTTGGCCTTCCCCTGGCTCAGCTGCATCAACATATATTGGCACATATCTTGGGCGTTGGTATACAGCGTGGAACTGGGGGCATGCGCCCTGTTGTATGGAAACACCTCACTTACACCGGGGCCGTACCCTGCTGAATTCTTCAGTACATGAGGAGCGGCCAGAGCCGTTTCCACCTCCTGCTTCAGAAATGAACTGGATGTCATCCCCGCCCGTTCAAGCATATGCTCATTCATATACTGCTCAAAGCTCAGTCCGCTGACCTTAGCGATCAAATCCCCCAGAATCTCATAAGCGATATTACTATAAGCAAAATGAGTGCCGGGTTCGCTCAGCAGCTTGTGACGGCTGATGCTTTTCACGTACCGTTCGAGACTCTCTTCATCGTATTCAGGCCGGTCCCAGGCATAATCCTCTTCATCCGGCATACCGGAGGTATGGTTGAGCAGTTGCCCTACAGTAATCTGAAGATAACGTTCATCCTCCATTTTGAAATAAGGAAGATAGTTCTTGACGGGCGAATCCAGCTCTACCTGTCCACGTTCCACCAGCTGCATAACAGCCGTAACTACGAATGTTTTGGAGACAGAAGCTTGGTGAAACAAGGTGCTGCTAAGCACAGGCGCACCTGTCGCCACATTGGCTGCTCCATACTCACCTGTGAAGATTACCTCGGTATCTTTAACAATGCCTATAGCTAATCCCGTAAACGGTCCATTCTCAACAAAATCGGTTAACATCTCGTGCAGCGGACTTACTCTAGTCTTAATATTATTCATACAATTGCCCCCTAAATGTGCCGTATTCATTGGATAAATATAACATCACCCGGGGTTACTTAATGTGTAATAAACAGATTAACCTGAACTTTCCCTAAGCTACCCTTCAACCACGTCAGCCCGCAGGGCGGTGGCAACCTCGAGCATTACAGGAACTATGGCTTCTGTGGAAAGGGCTACGTACAGATCTCCCATGTACAACCGGAAAGGGAATTCCATCCCTTCATAGCTCCACATGAAAAAGTCACCATCAATGGACATCGTGCTCTCGGGTCCTTTTACGGTTAAGACTTGTGAATACGAGAAATCGGGTTTGTCTGCAAAATACTGTGTGCACTCTTCCAAAGTAATGGCTTGCTCTGCATTGCCTTCCTGCATCGAACGGGTGATACGCAAACGCTGACTCATAGATGAACCTCCAAAATTAAGAATATATGCATGCTATGACTGCATTACTTCTGTTAGATCAGATCTGACGGATTGAGAATGGCCAGAATCTGATGATCCTCCCATACTCCCCTGATTTTCACGTTGCGCTGGGCAATTCCCTCCTTGTGGAACCCGGCATTCTCCAGCACACGGATTGATCCGGGATTACCGGGAGAAGCTTCCCCTGTGATCCGGTGGAACTTCAGCTCCTCGAAGGCATAGCGCACTACTTGCTTCACAGCCTCAGTCATGTAGCCTTTTCCGTTATAATCCTTATCCAGGCTGTACCCGATCATGCAGCTCTGCAGCGGTCCCCGCACCACAAAAGACAACCCTACAGTGCCGATAATCCGGTCATCTGCCTTATGACATACCAGGAAATCGTATCTATCGTCCGCAGCTCTGTCTTCCTTATACTTCAAAATCCTGTCGCGCTGATACTCTTCTGTATAGAACTCATCAGGAACATCCGGCGAATGCTCTTCGAAAAACTCCCGGTTGCGCTTGTACATCGCCGTCAGCTCAACGGCATCTGTATCCTCAGGGAAGCGGATGTACACTTGTTGTTCAGTCATCTATAACACTCCTATCGAGCTAAATTCATCACATAATTCACTGCGTCTTCGAGATTCACTGCAATATAGTCCGGTTCGGTAACGGACCCTTGTTCTATGTACTTAGCACTTATGTCTGCGCACACAGCAATTCTCCATTCCGGTTAGTCGTATCATGCTCCTCGAATGAATAGGTCCAGAACCGTTCTGTACCGAACTTGCTACGGATAATATCATCTGTTATATCACGGCCGCCAAGAAGCTTGTCTGCTTGGAACTGGGAGCTGTGCGATAGAATAGACTTAATCTTCACAGCGAGGAATGAGGTCACATCTAGAGTTACATCCGCTTTCCCGATCCTCTTCTCATGATTGTTAGAGAAAGCAGAGCAATGTACAACTGGCCTTTCTGTCAGAGGTAACCGGGCAATTGTGCGGATAACAGCAGCTCCGGTGGCATCATGATCGGGATGAACGCTGTACCCGGGATAAAAGGTAATGACGAGCGACGGAGTCAGTTCCTGAATCAGCTTCATAATCTGACTATCCAGCAGATCCGGGTCTTCGAACTCGATCATTTTATCATGGAAGCCGAGCATTCTTAAGTCTTGAATACCTATTGCCTGACAAGACGCGGCCAGTTCCTCCTTACGGATCGCCGGCAGGGTAACCCGGTTCGCGATTAACGGAACCCCCATGTTGCGGCCCATCTCGCCGAGTGTCAGACAAGCATAAGTAACCTCAGCCCCTTCTTCAATGTACATAGCCAAGGTTCCGGATACAAAGTACGCCTCATCATCGGGATGGGGAAGTACAACTAAAATCTTCTTATTGTCCATAGGTCTGCTATTCACGGTTGCTTGATCCTCCATTTGCCTTAAAAAGGGTTCCGGCTAAGCTGCAGCGCCACAATCAGCTTGCCTTGATTATCATGTCCGGCCAGGATTAGCCGCTCAGTTTCGTTCTCATCCACATGGGTAAGCCCTTCCGCATAAATCCAGCCCTGCTCTGTCTTCAGGCCTACCCGGTAAGGACCTGTTCCCGAAATTGAGCCGTGCGTGTAGCGGATAAGTGCATTACTAATGAACGCCGATCCCGGCGGACGCGAACTGTCAATGTGACTGGCATAAGCACCAGTTGTGAGCTCCAGGTGTATATAAAGGTCCTGACCGGTGAACCGGTCGATTTGGGTTTGGATGTCTTTGGGGTGAATTAGCTGCATATTGTCCTCCTACAGTGTACGATTGTATTTCTCTGCGACATGATTAATGACCGGAATGATAAGATGATCCTCGATGAGCCCCATCTTCTCCGGGCGGAACAACTGAATTTTCTTAAACTGATAGTAGTCCGTCAGCACCTGCTGAATGGAGGTCTGATTCTGCAGTAAATACTTCGTATTCATAATCTCGCGCAGCAGCAGCTCATCTTGAAGCAGAATGAACCTTTCGTTGACCGGCTGGAATATGCCTTTGTCTATACCATGACGGTAGAATTCCAGCGATTGCTGCTCGCGCTTCAGTAGTGCCGACCTCAGGCTGTCGGACAGCTCCGGGTAAGCGCTCTGCAGCTCCTTCAGGAACACCTCAGATATTTTACCGGCGAGCGAAACTGACTGCTCAAACAGCTGCTGAAAAGAAACCCCGAATAATTCTTCCTCCACCTGCACGGAAGGAAGCTTCAATTGATCTATGTAGTCCACAAAAATGTACACTACACCGGCAATAACCTCTTCTTTGGAGGAAAAATGCTTGTACATAGTCGCACGGCTGACATCCATCAGTTTCGCGATTTCTTCCATTTTCAACTGCTGAAAGCCATCCTTCATAACGGCAGGAATGATTTTTTTCAATAGCTTGCTTTGCGCCAGGGACTTCTTTGGGTCTAAGGACATACTGTTTTTCCTCCTGTTGGCCAGTCAATCCATTATACATGAAAATTTCATGGCAAGAAACAAAATATACTCTATAGACACTTTGTGCGCTTTTTGTTTACTTTGATTAATTATCGTGATATTATTTCCTCGTCTTCATACTATCCCATCTTAAGAACAGGAGAATGTCTACATGTTTACATTGGATCGCATGTATGTGAATGGTGAGTATATCGAACCGCAAGGGAAGGAGATTCAGCGGCTGATCAACCCGGCCACCCAAGAAGTGATAGGTCAGGTTGTACTCGGTAATGAAGAGGATGCCCGACTGGCTATTGCTGCGGCTAAGGAAGCTTTTGCAACCTTCTCTCAGACTTCTGTGGAAGAACGCAGTGAAATGCTGCAGCGGCTGCATGATGCTGTTCTGGCGAACATGGATGCAATGGCGGAAGCAAATATTATGGAATATGGCGCCTCGACAAAATCAGCCATCGGCCGCGTGAAGCTGGCTGCTGCTAATTTCCTCGATACGAAGCAGGCGCTGGACAACTTTGAGTTTGTCCGTTATATCGCTTCTGCCAAGGTAGTCTCTGAGCCTGCCGGTGTCGTCGGGATCATTACGCCCTGGAATGCAAGTTATTCACAAATCACGGCGAAGCTTGCGGCTGCCATTGCTGCGGGATGTACGGTTGTCATCAAGCCGAGTGAGCTTAGTGCCCTGCAGACGCAAAGAATTACGGAAGCATTCCACCATGCAGGACTCCCGAAAGGAGTCATTAATGTCGTGAATGGTTACGGTCATACCGTGGGTGCTGAATTCACACGCAATCCGGATGTTGCGTTAATTTCTTTTACCGGATCGACCCGTGTCGGCAAAGAAATCCTGAAAGGTGCAGCAGAAACGCTGAAACGGGTTACGTTGGAACTCGGCGGTAAGTCACCTAACATAATTCTGGATGATGTCGATTACACCAAAGTGATTCCAGTAGCGGTAGCTCAAGGATTTATGAATAATGGGCAGGCTTGCGTAGCAGGTACACGCCTTCTTGTTCCGGAGCATCGTCTCCAGGAAGTGAAGCAGCTGGCACAATCAGCTATCCGGGCAGTGAAGGTCGGCAATCCCTGGGAGGAAGACACGGTGCTTGGCCCTATTGTTACGGAGAAGCAGTTCCTGAACGTACAGCGCTATATTCAGACGGGTATTGATGAAGGCGCAGAATTGGTGACAGGTGGCATCGGCCGGCCTGCGGGGTTAGAACATGGTTATTTCGTTAAACCCACCCTGTTCGTAAATGTTACTGAGGACATGACGATTGCCAGAGAGGAAATCTTCGGACCCGTATTAGTGGTTCTCACCTATAAGACCGTGGAAGAAGCGATTGCAATCGCCAATAACACCAACTATGGCCTTGGGGCCTATGTGCATTCCGCGGACCTGGATCAGGCCAACCGGGTTGCCTCCAGAATTGCTGCAGGTGTTGTGAGCATTAATGGTGCCAGCCCGGAAATGAAAGCCCCCTTCGGCGGTTACAAACAGTCCGGGCTTGGCAGAGAATACGGGGAATATGGTATTGCTGAATGTCTGGAGACGAAGACGATTACGGGCCACGGTATGCAATAATTACAATTGCTCAAGGAATTCAGCTGAAATCCTTGAGCAATTCTCTTGCTGTAATATGCACTTCTTCAAGTTCCTCACCCTTGGTTGGGTTATAGGCTATTCGCTGAATCTGCTTCTCTAATGAATGTCTGAATTCTTCAGGCAATTGACTTACATAAAACTGCAGACACCATGTCTTCCATATGTCATCTCCTCCGTTTAGAACCTCCTCTATGTATGGAACCGTCTCTTTAGGAACCGTCAGTAACAAATTGGAGATTTCTTCTGCTATAGGCCAGTTTATATCCTGCAGCCATTGTAACAACTCCGGGATTAATGGGATGAGGTCCTGTTTATCCAGCTTGTTCAGTTCGTGTACCCGTTCAAAATCGTGTTTGTCTCTTGGCAATAGAGTGAACGAATCATTCATTTATTTATTTGCCCCCTTCTTAGAATTAGTTGGTCACCAACATCCCTCCTTGTGCATATGCTATAGCCATATTTGCTTACAGGAAGGAAGCTGAATGAATTGCTACGTACGGACCCGGTATATCAGATTCTGAAGTTGCTTGAAGAAGAGAAGGAACCCCGCTTCAACCAAATAGGTATGGACGAAAGAGATTTCAATATTACCCTGACCCATATTCACGAAGCCGGTTATGCTAATTCAGGTGAGTTAACTCACTCAGGCCTCAACTATATTCACGGGTATGAACAAAGGTTGAAATTCAACCAGTCCCTGCAGAATTCTTAGTTTTATATTACAAAAGAAAAAGCCTCAACGGTGAGGCTTTTTCAGTGTAGTACCATTTACGAATGACTTAGGCGCAATCATCTACAGCTCATAATAATATTTCAGCTTGTTATTAACGAAATACAGATATTGATGGCCGTATACGATATACCCCAAATCTTCGTTGTAGCTGTCGGGCTCTCCCCATGACAGATAGACTTGTTCAAACGTCATGTCGGTAATGATCCGCTCATCCCGGATAGCAGCCCATACGGCATCACTGCTGGGATAAGCTGTTCTAGGATTCTTAAAGTAGAATAGCTCCTTAAGGTAATCAACAGGGTTAACGGTCGTGTCTAGACTGATATAGATTTCCTGACCGTTCGCCCGGCGGATTTGTACCTCTAAACTGCCATCACCGGGACTAGAACGGAAATCTTTGACCGTAACCTTCTCCATGTTCATAAAAGGGCTGTCCGGAATCTTTGCATTTACAGCCCATGCCGAATCACCGTTGAAATTCTCTTTGAAAGCAAAGAGATTCTCTTCCGTGTACAACGTGTCGGTCTCACTGTCGTCCAGATCCAGTGTCCAGGTTAGTCCAGCTTCGCTCTGCATGGTGAACGTAGAAGTATTGGTATCATCCGCGTATTGAACATCTGTCACCCAGTGGCTGCCGGGATGTGCATATAGATAGACCTTCTTGCCCACAGCCTGGCCCATTGTTCCTGGCAGCTTACTGATGGCGTAGAGCATACTGTTGCTCTTTATTTTGCCTTCTTCCGTACTCCAGATGAACAGCGAATACGAGCTGGTGGCATATTTGCCGTCTATGGCTCCAAGCTTAAGCAGTGTTTTGAACGCGACATAGTTGGAGTTTTTATACAGTATAGAATTGTCCTTGTTCAACTTTGCGCTTCCCTTACTTCCGGTGAGGGTCACAACAGAGGCTGCGGTAGCAACGGTAAAGCCGGGAATCTGATTCAGCAGCTTCACAGGTACATAAGCCGAACCATTGACGAGTACAGACTTGGATGCCGAGATCATAAGTGTCCCGTCCACAAATGTGGAAGTCTCCGTGTACTTCGGTGCTGCGGCTGCCGCCGCTGCCTGTCCGGTGCCTCCCGGATACCCCAGCCCAATCATGAGCAACAGCGCGGTGAGCAGTAATACAATCTTTTTCATAGTTGTTCGAATTCCTTCCCCCATTGTATGTAAGCTGCCCCTGGCTGTACGCCGGATTAGCCCAAACCAGTAAATTCGACAATAAGTTAATTATTTCCTGCAAAATTCCTTGATTCATCGACTTTTCTGTAGCAGAGATCTGGTGACTTTTATAAAATCCTGCCAGAATACAACATTTTCCTCGTAATATCGGCCCAAATCCAAAATTGTTGTATAAAATGCAGGATTTCACCCTATTTAAGCGGCTTAGCAGGATTATTCTTGTATTTTATACAACAATCTTCCCAAACCCGCGGTTACCCATCAATCAAAGTTGTAAAACGTACAACATTGTTGTCTACAACCATAAAACAGCAGGCACCTGTGGAAAATTTTCCGGGGTGCCTGCTATTTTATCTGCTTCGTTAGTTGAGATCTACTTCTCCATTGCACTCTGCCTTGAAACGTTCCTGGAACTGCAGTTCAAACTTCAGCTTAGTATCAAAAATTTGCTTTGATCGGTCGTAATTCAGCAGACCTCGTGACTTCTTAAGATAATTATCGAACTCTTCACTCTCCCAGAACCGGATAGTATCCCATACATTCTCCTCTTCATGCGCACTATGGAAGAATTTCATCCATATATCCATGGTGCCGAAATGATCCAGCATATCAGCATCTTGTACAAGCTTTATGTAGTACGGGAGCTCCTCATGATTGCGAATATTATGTAATGCAATAATGTCAGATATGAATTCCAGCTGCTCCGGGGAGCATTTATCCTTCAGCAGTGACTTGACCAGAACAGAGCCGGTCTCCTGATGGGGTTCAATTCCTTTGGTAACGTCATGGAAGATTGAGGCAACATACATGATATCGTCCATTGTACCTTCATCCGGGAACAATTCTTTTCTTAAGCTTAGAGCAATCTTGGCTACCCGCTGACAATGATAATAGACGAACCCCGTCTCTCTCTGCAGATGAGATTTCCGGTGACTCATTGTGTTAAGAGCAATTTCACTAATTCTGTCCAGATTCATTACGTCCACATCCTTTAGGCATTTGTTAATAATTGTATATCACTCCTCTGAAAAGATAAACAAAAGAGCAGAGCTCCTCCGGTACCGGAAGAAGCCCTGCTCTTTATTATCCGCGATCTGATCCAAATACAAGTCCGGCGCTGGCCTTAGCCTGCTCGATAACCCGCATCACCCGCTCACTGTGTGCGAGCATTTCGGCGGCTGTCTTTCTGTCTTGCTCTCGGATGAATCGTTCGAAGTGAAGGAATTCGTCATACATCCGGTGGGGGTGATCCTTATGATCCACCCGGACGGGCTTCTCCCGGTTAAGGACGTAATCGTAGGAGTCGCATCCATTCGCGGAGCCGTTGATCTGTATGTACCCTTCCGTCCCCTGAATGTTCACTGCACCAGGAGCTGTGCTGTCTTTGGCGCCAATGCAGACGCATTTGAAAATACCGTAATCCAGCAGCAGCACGCCCGACGTATCGATTCCCCGTTCCATGTTCGCCCGGTATTCCACGTACTGTGGACTTCCGAAGAAGCCGACAACCAAATGGATGTTGTAGATATTAATGTCCATCAAGGCCCCGCCGGACATCTCCGGATTGAAAGCAGGCAGAATCTCACCGCGTTTGAAAGCATCATAACGGGAAGAATACTGCGAATAATTGCACGACACCATTTTAATGGAACCGAGACCAGCCAGCTGCTCCTTCACCGCCGCAACATTGTTCAAATATTGATTTGAGATGGCTTCAACCAGGATAAGCTCCCTTCGCTCAGCGATCTCTTTCAGCTCCAGAAACTCCGCCAGATTGGACGTGAACGGCTTCTCGCAGATAACATGCTTGCCGCTTAGCAGCGCCTCCTTCGTGAAGGCATAATGCAGGTGATTCGGCAATGCCACATATATAGTATCAACGTCTGTATCCCGAAGCATGGCGCTGTAATCTGTATAGAGCCTGGCTATCCCATACTGGTTCTGCAGCTCCTGCAGAGCGTCTTCCCTGCCGGGTCTGGCGAAGATGGCTGTCAGTGATATTCCCGGAATCTCTCCGATGAAGCTGAGCAGATCCTTGACAATCATTCCGGCTCCAGCTATTCCCAAGTTCATTTAGCGGCACCCCTTCATTCCCTGCTCCAGAATCTGCATAACGCCTATGGTCTCTTCATCCTTAATTACCTTATCTGTGCCAAGAACGATGGCATCATAGATCCCGTCATACACCCTGGCATAATCTCCTTTGGCTGAGGTGACCTTCTCTTCATGGTACTTGCCCTCATCATCGAGATACGTTAGAATACCATAATGCTCCGGCAGGTCAATACCGAAGTCACTATGTCCCTTAGGCAGGTAAAATAACTTCAGATGCTCCTCCTGACGGTCCTTCGTCTGCTTGACGAACACACCTTTTTTACCATAAAGTACGAAGCTTGGCCGCTCTTTGAGCCGGAAGTAGCTGGATTTAACCGATACTTTTAGCGAAGGATAGAAGAAATCCAGATCGAAGTAATCATTCATCTGCTGCGGTCCCAGCAATTGGCGGACGTCGTAATGAATGGTATCCGGTTTGCCGAAGTATGACAGCACCTGATCAATGGTATGACATCCATGTCCGTACAAGTAACTGTAGTATTTAGAGAATGGAGTTGAAGCCGGAACCTCGGGACGATAGTAATCAAAGTGCATTTCCACTTCCAGCAGATCTCCAAGCTTACCGGATTCTATAACCTGCTGTGCGGTGAGGAAATCTGAGTCATAACGTCTGTTCTGGTAGCACTGAATGACAAGATTCCGCTCTTTGGCATACTGAAAGATAGAGACCGCTTCTTCTTCCGTCAGCATAAAAGGCTTCTCCACCAGAACATGCTTGCCGTGATCCAGCGCCATTTTGGCATAATGATAGTGGGAATCGGTGTTGGTGCATACTACAATCAGCTGAATCTCCGGGTCATTCATCATGGATTCAAGATCATCAGTATATTCAATCCCGGGTACTCTGGGCCATTCCGCTTTCGTAAGCGTGCGGGCGTAGATCGTCTTGACCTTCAAGTGATCGCGGTTCATGGAAAATGGAAGGTGGTAGCGGTTGGTGCTTTTGCCGTTGCCGATATAGCCGAGTGTTAACATTATAATTCCTCCTATTCTCTTCTCTTTCATTAATTATAGAAAAAAAAGACCCGCCGTGAAGACTTAGCAGGCATAACGGTACAATTATCCGTTCATATGTAATTACCGGTGTAAATCCTTGAACATTATGTTCAGAGCCGGGTCTGTTATAGCTTAGAAATTCAATTCTTGAGGTGAACCTTAGTCATGAAGCTGCTGCTGCAAATAAAGGAAATGAACCATTTTACCACCAACGAACGAAGCATTGCTGCCTATATCCTGACCCATAAGGAAAGTATGCTGCCGATGTCCATACAGGAGCTGGCCAAAGCTACCTATACCTCGCATTCGGCGATTAACCGCCTAACCCATAAACTCGGACTTGCGGGCTATAAGGAATTCATTCTAAAGCTGGCCCGGGAGTTCCAGCTGGATGTCCATAGCATTTCTAATGTGGATGTCAATTATCCGTTTGAGCATGGTGAAACTCCCATTCAGGTAGCCAAAGAAATTGCAGAAGTAATGAAGGCAACCATCGAGAAGAATTTTGCTTTTCTGGAGAATGCCCAGTTAGCCGAGGCTGCTGAAATCCTGGAGCGGGCCGGCAAGATATTCATCTATGCGCTGGGCGATTCCGAGATCCGGGCGAAGAGCTTCCAGAATAAATTAATCAAAATCAATAAATACGCCGTGATTGCGACGGAGCTCTCGGAGTGGGAATATCATACGGTTAATCTTACGCAGCAGGACTGTGCCATTTTCTTAACCTATCACGGGTTATCAGCGAATAATTTGCAGGCGGCAAAGTACTTCACACGCAACAGCATCCCCTTTATCACCATCACCGCAGCTCACGGTACGGAACTGGCCAAGCTCAGCACACTGTGTATCCAAGTGCCTGAGGATGAAGTGAAGCATGCCAAGATCGGTACCTTTTCCTCGCAGATTGCCTTTGAATATGTCCTAAATGTCATCTATTCCTGCATCTATAGAATCAACTACTCAAAGAACAAGCTGTCTGCACGGCAAGTCGTGAAGGATTTCTATACCGATGACGTGAAGACAGATCTATAGGTTGGGAAAAGCGAGCTTATCGACCTTGATATTCACGATAGGCGGAGACAAACCCAGCATATGCTCAACGGCCTGATGGACGTTATCCTTAAGAATCTGGCATACCTCAGGAATCTTGTATCCGTAGTTAATAATGATATCCAGCTGAATCGCCACGGCTTCATCCGTAACATCCACTGATAATCCATTGGTGCCAATCTTACCGCTTAGTCGCCGGGCCAGATTTCCGCTGACCGGATTGCCGGACATTCCGGCAATGCCCGGTGTTTCGGTAACTGCATAGCGGATTATACTTGAAATTACCCGGTCAGAAATCTCCACAAGCCCCTTGAACGTATCCTGCTTCATTATTATTCCTCCTGAAAGTTATTTATCTGGGAATCCGGATCATGAACACCGTCGGCTCCCCTTCCCGGCTCTCCAGCATCAGGGAACCGCCCATCTTCTCTACGTTCTTCTTGGCAATGGATAATCCGAGACCTGTCCCACCGCTTGCTGTCGTCCGGGCTTCATCCCCCCGCACAAACGGATCGAAGATCGTGGACCAGAGCTCCTTGGGAATGCCCACTCCATTATCGGCAATCTCAATCCGGACAGTCGTGTCCTCCGGAATGACCGTCACGCGGATGCGTGTCCCTTCAGGATTATAGGCCAGCGCATTGGAGATCAGATTGTTGATCACGCTTGCGAACAGCTCCGGATCATAATGGGCATACACCTGCTCTTCAGGCAGCTGCAGCTGCAGCTGGAACTCTTTTTGCTCAATTTCCCCGTAAGTGTCGGCAATAATCTCCCGCAGCTGATCTCCCAGCTCCAGCCGCTCTACACGAAGAATGAAATCCGGTGAATCCAGCTTGAGCAGGTCCAGCATATGCTGAATCAGCTTCGTCACCTGTACGGATTTGGTATAAATGTAATTCAGGTATTTGGTCTGCCGTTCAGGGTCCGTAACCCGTCCTTCGACCAGCGCCTGTGCATAACCCTGAATACTGGTAATCGGTGTCTTCAGATCATGTGACAGATCGACCATCAGCCGCTGCTTGCTCTTCTCGGCCTGCCGCTTCTCCTCCGTAGTCCGCTCAATGACATCCGCCATATAGTTGAAGCTATTGCCGATCCGCAGAAACTCCGTCTCCGCATAGAGGGCAATCCGTGTATTGTAGTGCCCTTCCATCATACGGTTCATGCCCAGATTTAGAACCCGCAGGGGCTTCTTGATCCGTCTGGAGACCCAGTAGCTATATACAAAGATCAGCATCAGAATCAGCCCGCTGACCACAAACACATAAAAGAACACCGAATGGTTCAGATAGGCCAACAGCATTTCGTTGTTAATGGATACGCTGACCACATCGCGGGGAATCTTGAGCAGCAGCCAGGCCACTCCGCTGTCACTATCCACTTGAGAAATGGAGTAGTAATAGGGCTGATCGCTGCGGTTCTCCAGCCCCTGGAACAGACTGTTCTCATCATAGCCCAGGGCCTGATCCTGCTTATCTCCAATAACGCGGATGACCTGCTTGCCTGAATCGAGCAGCTCCAGCCACCCTCCGCTTTGCAGCAGCCGGTCGCTCTCCGGTCCCTGGCCCAGCTCGTTACGGTAATCTCCGGCTTCGACCGACAGATCCGGATCGGGGATCAGCTTCTCCATGATGACGTGAGTGATATCCTTCTGGATGAACAGATAGACCACCAGTACAAGCATCACCAGCATACAGTTGAACAGCAGAAAGTCGATCGTCAGCGACGTTTGCAGCGGGCGGTTATCTCTACTTTTCCACGGGTGCTTCAATTTTGTACCCCAATCCCCTGATCGTCTTCAGGTATTCCGGTTTCTTGGAATCACGCTCGATCTTATCGCGGATATTGCTGATATGCACCATAATGCTGTTGTCCTCATAGACATAGAAGTCTTCCCAGACGGCCTCATAAATCTTCTTGCGCGTAAATACCCGGCCCGGCTGCTCCATCAGCAGTTCGAGGATTTTGTACTCCGTAGAAGTCAGAGCTACCGGTTCGCCGGCCACCTCAACCTGACAGCTGCTCCGGTCAAGCGTTAACCGTCCGAGCACAATCTGTTCCTTCGTCTGCTCTTCTTCTACAGCCTTGGCATCGAACTGATGCACCCGCCGCAGCAGGGCCCCGACACGGGCAACGATCTCCAGCGGATTGAAGGGCTTGGAGATATAATCGTCTGCTCCCAGCTCAAGCCCTAGGATTTTATCATGATGCTGGCTCTTGGCTGACAGGAACAGCACCGGGAAATGCTCATGCTCACGAATCCGCTTCAGCAGCTGCAGCCCGTCCATCCCCGGCATCATAATATCCAGAATGGCCAGATCTATCTTGTTATTCTGCATCTGCTTCAACGCCTCAATCCCGTTCTGTGCTTGCAGAATGTTGTATTCCTTCTCCAGATACAGCTGCAGAAGCTCTACAATCTCCGATTCATCATCAGCTATGAGAATGGTATACATGGTGAAATCCCCCTCTATCTAGTCATGCAAGCTGCGCTAACTGTAACTATAGCCTGCCATTCTTAATCCAGTCTAAACCAAATCTAAAGAAAAGCTAAAGATTAAAGCTAATGGAACTAAAGAATTGCCAGCTAGGCGGGGACGTAATTTCGGTGGATGTTTGGACTTCCGGCCGCTGTTGTCTCCAGATTTCTAAATTGTACCTCTTATCGCGGTTGAAATCCGGATACAAAGGCGGACGCTACCGCTCCTACAGTTCCAAAAATCCCCCTTCGTACGTTTGCCTTTTAGCACAGTTCTTAAGTTCAGCTTAACTGCTAATCTTAAGAATAATATCCCGAAACAGCAAAAAAGAACAGCCCGCACAGCCAATGCATGGCTTAGCGGACTGTCTTATCAGATTTAACCTGGCTTTGATAGCTCTTAACCGGTGAATATGCGGCTGCAGCTTAGACCGTAGGCACGGTTCCTCCGTCTATCACATATTCGGCTCCCGTAATGGAAGCTGCACGGTCGGAGGCCAGGAATGCCACCAGCTCGCCTACTTCCTCGGGGAAGCCGGGACGGCCCAGCGGAATCCCGCCCAGCGCATCCATTACAGACTGCAGCGCGCTTTCCGCACTGCCCGTAACCTTGGCGATATTCTCCATCATGGCATCTGCCGCTGTCGTTTGAATGAATCCCGGAGCTACGCGGTTTACACGGATGCCTTGCGGGGAGAATTCTTTGGAGAGGCTTTTACTGTAATTGCTTAACGCAGCCTTGGCGGCAGCATAGGGAATGGTGGACTCGATCAGCGGCAGTACTCTTTGAATAGAAGAAATGTGGATAATTACGCCCTTCCCTTGTTCCAGCATCAAAGGGATCAGGCCCCGGTCGATCCGGACGGCTGCAAGCAGGTTCAAGTTCAGCGCATCCATCCAGTGCTCATCGTTTGCCGCCAGGAACCCGCCGGGAGGCGTAGAACTGCCGCCAATGTTATTCACTACGATATCGATGCTGCCGAAACGTTCCTTAACCGCCGCAATCACTTTCTCCACGCCTTCTTTAGCAGACAGATCTGCTTGTACGAACAAGTCAGCATCTGCCAATCCGGACGGGAGTGTGCGGGCAGTAGTCATCACTGTAGCGCCGGCAGCCTTAAACCGGTTTACGATGGCCTCCCCCATACCTTTAGTTCCGCCTGTTACGAGTATTTTTTTGCCTTCATATTCAGTCATTGGATTTGCATAAGTAATTGTCATGGTTTGGTTCCCCTTTTCATCATTTGATTCTTCAATCTTAAGCTTGATTTACTCATGCGTCTAATTTATTATTTTCATTAAATCCATTACTAATATTAATATAATAGGGGGTCCTGAAATGGAGCTAACGCAATTGGAGTATTTCCTGACTGTGGCCCGGCTTGAGCATATGACTTCGGCATCCAAGGCGCTTAGAATTACCCAGCCCGCGCTGAGTCATGCCATCTCCAAACTGGAGAATGAGCTGGGCGTTCCTTTATTTGAGCGGAATGGTCGGGGCGTTCAGTTGAACCGGTATGGGGTAACATTCAGCAAATGGGTGGAAGAAGCCATGAAGAACATCGGTAACGGTATTCGTGAAATTGATGAATGTTCGAATGCGGAGACAGGCGTGGTACACATCTCATATCTGAATATTCTCGGTGTTGATCTGGTGCCTTCACTGATCAGGGATTATCAGGCGGGCAACCCCAAGGTCCGGTTTGATTTGTATCAGGGAAATCACGGGGATATCGATGAAGCTCTGGAGACCGGCACTTCGGATATGCTGATCACTTCCAGAGAAACCACTATGACCGATGACGAATGGATGATTATCCGGCGTATGCCGATCTTTATTGTAGTCTCCACTCAGCACCGGTTTGCTTCACGCTCCAGTCTGAGTTTGTTTGAGCTGTCCGGTGAACCCTTTGTCGGCTTGAAAACAAACTGCGGACTCAAAGCTACGATTAGCTCGCTATTCAAAAACACCCATTTCGAGCTGGCCTCCACCTATGAAGCAGAGGACCTGATTACGGTAGCCGGCTTCATCAAAGCCGGACTTGGAGTCTCTGTACTGCCCCAGACGCTGGGCTTGATGCTGGACGGCCTGGTCTGGATTCCGATTGAGGAAGAGGGCTGGGAATGGGAGGTCGGCTTGAAATGGCGTCATGACCGTTACCTGTCTCCTGCCTCCAGACGGTTTCTGGATTATATTCAGCAGACTTCAGAGCCTGTACGGGGATAGTGGAATAAGGGATTGCAGAAAGGTTCCTAATTGCAGACACAAAGAAAGAGCGGTCTCCTTATACGGGGAACCGCTCTCTTTTGTTGGCTATTGCCAGTGTCATCATTCCTTAGGATAGGGCTCTGATCACTTCTCCGCCAGCGCTGCCGGCCGGCAAGGAGGCAAGGTCAATAATGGCATCAACAACGGTTGCCGGATCGTTCGCGCCTCCCGGGTTCTGTTCGGTCTGCAGATTGCCGGGGTCGAACAGGTTGACGATGATTCCGTGCTTGGCTTCTTCAGCCGCCACCGTTCTCATCAAAGCCTCCAGACCTGCCTTGGCAGCTGAATAGGCACCCAGTCCCGGGTAGACCAGATTGGCCATCACCGAGGTAATGGATACGATACGTCCATATTGCTGCTCTCTCATTATCGGCAGGAAAGCGTTAGTTACGAGATAAGGGCTGTACAAATTGAGCTGTAGAGTTTGATCCCAAGCCGCAAAGGTTAAGTCGTGAATATGTGTCGGGGCTCCTGTTCCGCCCGCATTGTTGATCAGAATATCCGCCGTCCCTGCCTGCGCAATTACTTGGTCACGCAGGTGCTGGACCTCTTCAGGACTTGTAACATCTGCAGGAATGACTATCGCTCTGCCGCCGGACTCTTCAATGAATGAAGCTGTCTCTTGCAGCTTCTCCGGACGTCTGCCTACCAGAATGACGGTTGCACCCTGCTCTGCCAGCTTAATCGCTGCAGCTCTGCCAAGGCCTGTACCCGCACCTGTAACTACTGCAACCTGATCTGTTAATGAACCCATAGTACTGTCCTCCTTCTATTCTTAAGAACTCCGTGACTAACATTCTTACTTCAACGAATTTGCCCAGGCCTCTACCGTCAGCACATCAGCTTGGGCGGGAAATACCTTCCCGGTAAGCACACGGTGAACCTCAGGATCGGAGTCGATACAAGCATCTGATAATACAGTAAGACCATAATCCTTATCTGCCGCTTCGCGTAAGGTAGACAGGACGACTCCGCTTGTTGCGATACCGCTCAGAATCAGCTTATCTATTCCGCGGGAGCGAAGCAGCTCCTCCAGCTCACTCCCGGAAAATGCGCTGACACGGTATTTGCCGACAAACGGCTCGTCCGGCAGAGGCGAGAGTGCGGCATGAATATGCATCGACGGGTGCTCCGCAGTGATTCCGCTATTGCCGGGCATTCTGCCGAACATTTTGTTAAGCGGGCTAACCTGAACACCTTCGCGCATGGCAACACCAACATAAATGACCGGTATGCCATGCTCGCGGGCTGTCATTAATGCCTTCTGAAAAGGCAGTAGAGCCCCTTCTTCCTGTACATATCGCGACACAATGGCATTCTGCATATCCATCACCAGCAGTGCGGTCTGGCTTAGTTCCTTCGTCACGTCTTGCACACTCCTTCGTTATCGAATAGTATGAAGTGGAGAACTCTCCGCTTATCCTTGCCTTGATATTAAACGGAGAGGTCTCCACTTGTCAAGGCGGGGACTACAGAAGAACAGGAAGTGATGATCAATGGATCAACCGGTTATTAACTGCCGTCCCGAACGCAAAGACGCCGCCGAGAACCGGCAGCGTATTCTGGATGCAGCATTACGATTATTTGAAGAGCATGGCGTTGAGCCGGTCAGTATGAATCAGATCGCTGCGGAAGCACAGATTGGTGCCGGAACGCTGTACCGCCGGTACCGCAACAAAAACGAGCTGTGCATGGACTTAATCAGGGACCCTGTGGACCAATTGTCCAGGGACATTAAAGCTTATCTTCAAGGCAACAATTCCAGCCCGCCTTCCGAACGGTTACGGGGACTGCTCGCCCTGTTTCTGCAGTTCAAAGAAATCCATGCCGGACTGATTGCTGGCGTTGAGCATTCGTCTGCCCCACTGGGTGCGCATTCCAGGACAAGCACTTCGCTGTATGAAGAATTCCATCAGCTGCTGGTTCAGCTTTTTGAAGAGGTGAGTCTGGAAGCCCGGCAAGCCGGACCGGACAGTGTATTCAGAGCAGATATGCTGATGATTGCCCTGAGCAGTGATTCGTATCTGTTCCAGCGTAATGTACGCGGCAACTCCCAGGACACCATACTGGATCAGCTGTGCCAGACATTTATTTAGAACCCTGCGCGCAGGCTCTGCCCTATCTGATATTCAAACGGACGCTGAAGGTGGTTCCAGTTCCCGGTTTGCTGTCTACACTAATCTTGCCGCCGAGCATTTGCAGCGCCTTCATCACCAATGCCAGCCCAAGGCCGTTGCCTTGCTGCGAATGTGAGGTATCGCCCTGATAGAATTTGTCAAAAATATGCTTGAGCGTCTCCTCGTCCATACCGCAGCCGCTGTCCGTCACCCGTACCACTGCATAACCGGCTATGGTTGTCAGCTTAAGCGAGATTTTTCCGCCTGGAGCGGTGAATTTGATGGCATTGGACAACAGGTTGTTCCAGATCACCTCCAGAATACTCTCGTCATACCTTACGACAATCGTCTCCAGATCAGCTTGAAAGGTGATGTCCTTGCTCTCCCACAGATTCTCATAGGCCAGAGCACAGCGCCGCAACTGTTCACTGAGATCATAGGGTGCGGATAAGGGAAGGATCTCCTGATTCTCCAGCTTGTTAAGCTTCAGAATATTGGTGATAAGCTCCGACAGATTCTGTGAGGCGTTCATGATTGTATCTGCATATTTATTCCGCTGCTCATCTGACAGCTTGTCTTGCTGTATAGCCCGCGCATAGCTCTGAATAACGGCCAGCGGCGTCTTGAGCTCGTGGGATACATTGGCGATGAAATCATCCTTGAGTGTCTCAATGCTGGAGAGCTCCTCCGCCATGGTGTTGAAGTCTTCGAACATGACTTCTACATAGTCCTTCTTGCCATCCTTGCGCAGCGGAGCCAGCCTGACCGAGAAATCACCCTGGGCGATCTTCCTGGCAGCATCGCTAAGACGCCGCATAGGCCGGCTGAAGGAATAGTGGCGGAGAATGCCGGTGACTACACTGAGAACCAGGCTGATGAACAGGAAATAGCCGATCATGGAAGGCGCTATGAGGAGTGCGGAAGTAATCCCGTCTTTTCTAAGCGAGAAGTAGATCATCACAAAACAGCCGTTAACGATCATCAGGGCGATAGACAGCAGTATCCAGTCCTTCCAGAGGACGAAGCTGGTGTTGATCCGTTTGTTCTTGTTCCCTCTCCCGCTCATAACGGCTTCGCCTTATAGCCGAGTCCATGCACTGTGACAATCTCAAAGTCCGGACAATGGGAGAATTTATCCCGCAGCTTGGTGATATATACATCTACCGTGCGCGGGCTGCTCTCGCTGTCCAGTCCCCAGAATTCATCCATCAGCTGGTTGCGCGTGAAGGTTTTTTTGGGATAAGACAGCAGCTTAAACAGAATATTGAATTCTTTGACCGTCAAAGCAACCTCCTCATCATCCACGTATGCCGTCCGTTCATCCGCATTCATCAGCAGACTCCCGATAGCCAGCCTTTTGTCGCTGGCAATACTCGCCCGGCGCAGCAACGCTCCGACCCTCAGCACCAGCTCATCCATATCGATCGGCTTAACCATATAATCATCGATGCCGATACGGAAGCCCTTTTGCTTGGCTGAAATATCATCCCGGGCGGTCATGAATAATATTGGAATGGTCTTGTCCTGGTCGCGGATTAACGATGCAAATTCAAAGCCGTCCATCTGCGGCATCATAATATCCGAAATGATCAGATCTATCATATGGTCAACCAGCTTGTCAAAAGCCTCCATGGCCGTGCTGCAGCTGACGGGTTCATAACCGCTCTCTTCCAAAAAGGAGCACACGATTTGATTGAGCTTCAGATCATCTTCAACCACCAGAATACGGATCATGCAGATCCCCTCCTTTTATAAGTGCAAATTCACTCGTTACGGTGTTCAATCAGTGCCTGCAGCCGGACACTTGAGTTGTTAATGCTGCCAATGAATTCAGAGATCAGTCCGATACTATGCTCCTGCTCCTCAGTAGTAGCCAGCATCTCTTCTGTTGCCGCTGCATGCTTCTGGGCGATACCGGAGATATTCCCCACTTGCTCACGCACCTGATTGAAGATTGAACTTACCTGATCGGTCAGATTCCGTTCGGTTAGTATGTATTCGTCAATATGCCGGAAAGTGCTCTGTATACTGTCAATGCTCTCCAGCACTTGACTGCTGATAGCTTCTCCCTCTATAACGGCAAGACTGCCGTGAGTTGCCTTGTCGACGACAAGCTGTGTGTTGCGCTTGATAGTATGAATAATAGCATCGATTTGCTGTACTGTATCCATACATTGCCGGGCCAGCTTCTGGACTTCATTCGCCACTACCGCAAACCCCGCTCCGGCTTCGCCTGCTCTGGCAGCTTCAATACTGGCGTTCAACGCCAGCAGATTCGTCTGATCGGAGATCCCTTTGATCGCTGACAGGAAGCTATTCACCTCATCCATGCTGCGGTTCAGCTCTTCGACGGTAGTCAGTGAGTCTCTAACTGCTGTGTTGATAATCTCCATTTGTTTGCCCATTTGCCGGATGTTCTCCGAGCTTCGCCTAACCACTACTCCGGCTTCTCCGGAGGTATGTGCCAGACCTTGCGACAATCTATGGATACCCGACATTTGCCCGCCCGCTTCATTCATCATGGTACTGATATGGGTGAGACTCTCTGATTGATCTACGATGCCTTCCGTAACTTCATGGATATTCGTTGTAAGAACACTGCTGATCTTCTGTAACACTCCCGCATCCCTGCTGCAGTTGGCAATATCCGTATTGAGTGCCGTCGTATGCTCATGAACAACATCCACCATAGTATCCACGGCATTTAACAGTTCTTTGGCCTCGGCTTCCTTGCGGGCGGATAGCTCAATCAGATCAGCACTTCTTTTACAGACAAAGTACAATGCCACAATAGTCAGTTCTATGAAACCAATAGTCATCAGGAAAGTAGTATCAAACACATGATGCTCCGAATAATAAATTACGATATACGAAATATTGTACAAGCCGCCAAAACCGTACAGCAACACCCTATTCAAATATAGGGCAATCACACAGAGCACAACCATGATCAGCATCCCTGCACCCGGTGATTCAATGTATGGGATGGTACAGGTCAGAACCGCTATTGTCAGAATAACAGTGGTCTGCAGCACATATTTCTTCCGGTAAATGAACCATGTGACGACGGCCAGCTCCAAGAGCAGCGACACCACGACCTCACTTCTAACTTCACTGGTACCCAGGAAGAAGCAGAAGGCGGCAAACGTGATCCACAGGATACAGGCGATAATCTTATTCACTTTTATAGTATTGGTCATCAAAAAGCTATCATTCATTTCCCGTTCCCCCAAGTAGCTTAAGTATCCCGCATTAATTGTTCTTGCTTTAAGTCAGCAGACGGCTCGCCTGCTCGCAGGCCCGATATAGTCTCTCATATTGCTCCTCAATCAGCGGGCCTGCCTGCGCGGTCACCTTATTGTATACATTGTTGTATAGCGGATAGGCTGCCCCCCAGCCGGCAAAGCCGATGAGTCCCAGAAAGATACACAGCAGAATTCTGCTGTCCAGATAACTGAACACGGCTCCGCCGACAAAACAGGTGCCAATAAGTCCGGTAATCAACGCATTAATAATAGCGCGGGAGGTCTTGGACTTCTCCAGCCGCTTAATAGAAGCGAGAGCATGATCACATTCCTGCTGCAGCCTCTCTATACCTTCTACTTTTCTGATTGTCCGGTTCCGCTTAAATTTCAGTGCGACAGATCCGGGTTTGATATAAGCTGCTCCGGGGACCTGCCGTTGCGTATTCTCTTCTGCCTGGATCCAGCCCAGATTCTTGTAACAATCCTTATACAGCTGCGCAAGCTCCTGATCTGCCAGAACCGTGATGTACTCAAAAGCTATGAATCCGTTATCCATCCGTTCTTCCATTCTCCCCACTCCTTCTAAGATCATTACAAGGATAAGCACTTGCTCAACGCTTTATGATCCTCATTATCACGCAATGTTGTTAAATAAATGTTAAACTCCGCTACAATCTTTGCGTGATGCTGATTTAACAACTCTTTAACATCTGTATAACAACTTCTCAACATTTCATTGGCACACTCATGTTGTTGCCCGGGGCGCCATGGACCGGCCGGTGAATTACACATTAGAGAGGGTGGAGTAGAGTGAGTAAAGAGAAGACGGGAAACATCAGTTCAATTCGACGGGGACCTATTGTGTTCATAATGATTTTAGGTGCTTTTCTGGCTACGCTGAATCAGACGATTATGAGTGTTGCCGTGCCGGAGTTAATGGTTGATTTTGGAATCGCAGCATCGGTCGCCCAGTGGCTGACTACAGGATATATGCTGGTGAACGGGGTGCTTATCCCAATCACTGCCTACTTAATGCAGCGGTTCACTACACGTGAGCTATTCCAGAGCTCCATGCTTATTTTCCTGGCAGGTACAGTCTTATCAGCGCTGGCCGGGAATTTTCCCATACTGCTGACCGGACGGCTGATTCAAGCCGTGGGTGCGGGAATTATCATGCCGCTGCTTATGAATGTTATCCTGACGCTATACCCGCCTGAGAAAAGAGGTGCGGCGATGGGCATGGTTGGATTAGCCGTGATCTTCGCCCCTGCACTTGGACCTACACTGGCCGGTTATATCCTGGAACAATACAGCTGGAAAGCTATGTTCTACGGTATCCTTCCGTTCACAGTACTTATCATCATCGGCGGTTTCATTTACTTGAAAAACGTATCTAATCGCTCCTATCCGAAGATTGATATTCTCAGTGTTGTATTGTCGACCGCCGGATTCGGCGCTTTGCTGTATGGATTCAGCCGGGCGGGTACCGCCGGATGGTCCAGTATGGAAGTGCTCCTCTCGCTCGGCGCGGGAATCGTCTCTCTGGCCCTGTTCACCTGGAAGCAATTAGCTTCCGCCAACCCGCTGCTTGATCTGCGGGCGTTCAAGTACCCGATGTTCTCCTTAACGACTGTTATTAATGTTGCTGTTACCATTGTGATGTATGCGGATATGATATTACTTCCACTCTACCTGCAGAATGCCCGCGGCTTCACGGCTATGGAATCCGGATTAATGCTGCTTCCCGGATCGTTGATTATGGGCTTCCTGATGCCGGTCACCGGCAAGCTGTTCGACCGCTTCGGGGCCAAATGGCTGGCCGTCATCGGTCTGCTGATCATGATCGCCACTACCTTCAGCTTCACTAATCTAACCGATTCAACGGGCTATCTGTATATGGCTGTCATGTCTACCGGACGGCGGATCGGACTGGCAATGATCCTAATGCCGATCCAGACTGCCGGTCTGAATCAGTTACCCGCCAAGCTTAATGCCCATGGCACAGCGATCTCCAATACGGTTAAGCAGGTTGCCGGAGCCGTAGGAACTTCCCTGCTGGTAACGGTAATGACTAACAGCACAACCTCTGCTATGAAGAGCATGGCTGATGGGAGCGCCGGTAGTATGACCCGGGAGCACATGCTAATGGAGGCCTCCATCCAGGGCATCAATGACGCCTATCTCGTCATCATCGGCATCAGCATCGCGGGATTGCTGCTCTCCCTGTTCATTAAGCAAGTGAAGCAGACATCCGGGGAGCAGACTGAATCTAAACCCGAAATGAAGCTGACCACGGCAGGTACAACCGAAGTCTGAATAGATGAAGTCTTATAATCTTGAAAAAACACAAAGGAGCGGCTCTCCCGATGGAGAATCGCTCCTTTGTGTTATTCGTTCGTTACTGCTATTGAATCAGCGCCTGAAGCTCGGCAACAGTTGCCTCATATTGTGGTTTGAATTCAGCAGATTTCATATAATTAGCCACGCTGGTCAAGAACTGTCTGCCTTCAGGGGTCTCGCTCACCTTGCCTGCATCCAGTGCACATACCAGCAGATTACCGTTGCCTACACGGCATTCCGTAAGGAAGCTAAGCTTATGATTACGTTCGAAATTATCAATGGTCTGCACAACGGGATTCCAGCTGCGGTCCGCATCATCCATGATCAGCGATTTCGAATTCTCCACAATGCTCCACCATGGATAGGTCGAATGCTCCTCACCCGGGAACTCACGAAGTACCGGGTGGCTGTTATCAATCAGCAGACCCATCGTACCGACAGGTACAGGGCGGTTCATGCTCTCCGAGATGGAGCGGAACATCGGATAACACCAGAAATCAGTGCAGTAGTACCCTTCAATTGCATTCTTCAGGGATTCCGGCTCTGGCATAAGCAGCACATTGCCGCCCTTCTCCAGCAGTGCAAGCGCCTCTTCGGACAGCTCCGTGAATACATGAATGTCCTCAAGCGGGTTGCTGCTCTGCTCAGGGTATACCCACAGGTCGTAGCTCTTGCGGATATCCGTCCCCTGGATGGAAAGGGATAATATGATCTTACTCATCTGGTCTACGACAGGAAGAGTTACCGCCAGATCGCAGATGTCGATATAATGGCTTCCGGCCGGAATGGCCGCTAAGGTTGTTCCTTCAGCAATTACATTACCTTCTGCTGCAAGCTGCCATAGCAGCTGAGCGGAATCCGGCATACCGCTGCGGAAGCAGCTAAGCTCCACATGGGCGGCGAACAATTCACCCGAGGTATAATTATACTTAGGGAATCGTGCCATCAGTACCGCATCATTGCAGAACGTACGCCACTCCTCGGCACTGACCAGTCCTTTGGAATCCATGAAGGCATCAAGTACGCCAACCAGCGCAGTCCCCTGACCGCTGAAATCCTGCAGGTCCAGCAGCTGGAAGCCGGCCAGCCGCCGCGAGCGGAAGGCAGCCTCAAGCTCCTCCTTATAACAGGCTACCGCAAGCTGGCCGGAGGCTTCAAAGTATTTCGATGCCAGATGTCCCAGTCCCTTACTCTCCAGCCGTTCACGGAAAATCACAAAGTTCTCAGCTTTGATCGAACCCGTGTATTTCGTGATTTCTTCGAAATTAGGGAACGTAGCGTATTGTCCGATCTCATGCGAGACTACCGGAACCTGCGGAATCCATTCGCCGGATTCTCCGCCAGCCTGCACCGTTTTGGCTTCGGTGCCATACTGAATCTGGATCTCGCCGCCGGCAGCAGCAGCCTGTCCTCCTCCATTCAGGAAGTCCGGAGGAACGATCTGGTCGTCATAATCCTTCATCGTGCCGGGCACAGCGGTCTGGACATGTCCCAGCGGAGCATCGCACATCGCATAGGAGCCTCTGAACAACCGGTCACGGGTGAAGCGAACCCCGCTGAAGAAGTCGTCATGCTCCAGAACCTCCGGTACCCATTGGTGGTTATTGGAGCCTTGGGTGTATAAAGGCCGGTCATCGAACGCTTTGTAGTCCTTCAGGAAGGAATCAATCTTCTCTTTGCTGCCCCACAGCTCGTTGCCGAGAGACATCATCACAAAGGATGGATGATTGCCGAAGTCCCGCAGAATGGCATAGCCTTCGCTGATCAGGTAATCCTGCTCTGCCTGATTATGCCCTTCGTCCGACTCTACCGTAATCGTACCCCAGAACGGAAGCTCCGGCTGCATGTAGATCCCAAGCATATCTGCAGCGGTAAAAGCAGCCTCCGGCGGACAGCAGGTATGGAAACGGTAATGATTGATCCCGTAAGACTTGGCGATGCCAAGAATTCTGACCCATTCTTCAACATCTGTAGGAGCATAGCCGGTCAGCGGGAAGATCAGTCCGTCATGTTTGCCGCGGAGGAAAGTCTTCTCCCCGTTAATCGTGAACTTGTCGCCTTCTGCCCGGAATTCCTTCAGTCCGAAGATAACCTCCTGCCGGTCGATGGCATTGCCTTCGCTATCCTTCAGAACCAGGAGGATATTATACAGATTGGGAGCGGATTCACTCCAGAGCAGCGCCTCTTGGCCGAGTGCATAGTCTACTGAGAACTTCCCCGGTGATACTATGTACTCCTGCTCTTCTACCGTGTGTGAATCCTCACTATTGAAGCTCTTGGCAGATACTACAAGAGTAGTCTCGCTCTTACTCTCCAGAGTTGCTGTGATGCGGACGGAACGTGCAGCCAGCTCCGAATCCAGGCGGATGCCGCTAAGCTGTGACTCTCCGTAGAATTGCAGCTCCATACGGCCGGTAATTCCGTTCCAGTTCGTCTGGGTATCCGGCGAAGTCAGATGTCCGCCTTTGGTCGGGTAACCCGTGTTATCTACGCGGATCGTGATTATATGCGTACCCGGCAACAGCTGCGGGAGCTCGTATACATGGGCGGTGTTCAGACTGTCGCGGCTGCCAATCTCCTGCCCGTCCACCCACAGCGTTGTAAGCCGTGTACGTTCCAAATATAGATAACTGCTCTTGCCGGCCAGCTCCTCTGGAATGTCAATCTCCCTGGAGTACCATACGGATCCTTCGAACAGATATTCATCCGTTAGAGCGCTTACCAGAAACTCCTCATTCTTCGGTCCTTTGCGGGCATGGGAGGTTGTTCCCGGCAGTGTGATTACATCTGTGTAAGGTAATACGAGTCCGTGCTTACTCTCATCTAACTGCAACTTCCATTCGCCTTCGAGGCTGATCTTTGTCTGCAAAATCCTCACTCCTAATCGTGGTAATCTCTAAACTTCTGTTGTATGGTGCAGGCTGCTTGCTATTCTTCCTGAATAAGCTTAGCATATTACGCCAAATATTACAGTCCTACCTTCCGGAATGCATTCATACTACATTTACACGCAGAAAAAAAGCCCCTGCCGCTCGCAGAGGCTTGTCATCTTAATCCATAGCTTCGATCTTGGTAGCAATATTCGCGCAGAATTCCCGGTCGTGCTCCACAAACAGGATTGTCGGCGTATGTTCCATCAGCAGCTCTTCAATCTGCATCCGGGAGATCACGTCAATGAAGTTAAGCGGTTCATCCCAGATATGCAGATGCACCTTCTCACTGAGGCTCCGGGCAATCAGTACTTTCTTCTTTTGGCCGCCGCTGTAAGTGGACAGCTCCTTCTCGAACTGGATCCGCGAGAAATCAAGCTTGCGCAGAATCGATTTGAACAGACTTTCATCGATTCCGTGCTCTCTGGCATATTCGCTCAGACTGCCCTGCAGATGCGAGGTGTCCTGGGATACATAAGAGATGGCAAGCTGGCTGTCCTTCCGTATAACACCTGTATGATGAATCTCCTCCCCGCAGATCAACTTGAGAATACTCGATTTCCCGGAGCCGTTGCTGCCGGTGAGTGCAATCCGGTCGCCCTGCTCAATCGTGAAGCTCACCTCTGAACAAACACTTTTGTCCCCGTAAAAGACCGAAACTTCATCCAGCTCGGCCAGCTGTTGCTTATGATACGGAAGCTGTGATATTTCCAGACTGTCCGAGCTTTCAATGTTCCGCAGCAGCTTGGATTTCTCGGTGATCGCAGATTCCTGCCGCTGCTGGATCGATTTCGAGCGTTTCATCATTTTTGCAGCCTTGTGACCGACATAGCCCTTATCTAATTTGGAGCCGGAGTTCCGGGTGCCGTTCTTGGACTTCTCTACCTCATGGGCCCAGCCGCCCGTCCGTTTGGAGGAAGCCGATAACCGCTTAATGTCCCGCCGCAGCTTCTCGTCTTCCGCCAGCTCGAAGTTATCCTGCCTCGTCTTATTCTCCCACCAGCTGCTGAAGTTCCCCTTCTGGATCTCAATATTGGTCTTGTTGATCGACAGGATATGGTCTACACAGTTGTCTAAGAAGGCTCTGTCATGGGAGACCAGAATATAGCCGCTCTTCGTGCTGAGATAGTCACTGACCAGCTTACGAGCCTTCATGTCCAGATGGTTGGTGGGTTCATCGATGAGCAGGAAGCTGTTTTCCTTGATAAAAAGAGCAGCCAGCAGCACCTTCGTCTGTTCTCCGTTCGACAATGAATTGAAAGGCCGGTACAGCACATCCTCCGCTACCTTCAGCAGGTTCAGCTCCCGTATTAATTTCCAGTGTATATATTCCGGGTCAATTTCACTGATTACATCCAGGGTCTGACTTGTGGGGTCCGCAACCGAAAATGGGAAGTATTCAAAGCTTACTTGTGCGGATATCGTCCCGCTGTATTCATATTTGCCGAGCAGCAGGTTCAGGAAGGTGGTTTTGCCCCGGCCGTTGCGCCCGGTGAAGCCCAGTTTCCAATCGGTATCCAGCTGGAAATTCACATGCTCAAAAATATTATCGTAAGTGCCCTCATAGGCAAACGTCAGATTGCTCACATTGATTAATGACATACAATATCCTCCTGTACAAAATAATAAAAGCTGCAAGAAGGTTATCTTCTTACAGCTCAAATAAATACAGCAAATTCAGCCCGGACGGACTTGAATAAGGATATATTGATTGAGTGAAAAGATGCAGACCCTTCTTGCATATAAAGAATAAAACGCGCGCACGAAATAACGCCCTTATAAGATGAACTTATGAATGAAAATGTAGCCATTCTTAAGATCATGTACTATAAAGCTGTTTTATTGTTTAATACCGCAAGAGAATCCTACACTATACTATTCAACTCCAATCGTTTAATTAAGTGCATTTTACCATGTGCTTTATTGGATATCAACCCGGTCCGTATGCATACAGTGTCTATTTAAGCTGAGATCAGGCCGTATTTCAGGAAACAGTTATACAGTCCGTCTTCCTCAATGTGGTCGGTGATATCATCGGCAATCTCTTTGAGCTGCTCTCTGGCATTACCCATAGCAACCCCCACCTGGACATATTCCAGCATCTCCAGATCATTAAGCCCATCGCCAAGCGCCATACTGTCTTCACGCGGAATGTCCAGGTGCTTCAGTACATCGGCAATGGCCGAAGCCTTGTGGACACCCGGAATCATCAGCTCCCCGCTGTTCTCTCCAAACAGGGGGATAGAACTCTGGAGTGCTGTGAACCTTCCTTCGAATGCCTCCCGGATCTGATGAAAGGGCAGACTGCTCTCCAGAAAACAAATTTTGTTGACATCATCCAAATATAATTCTTCGTTCCCATAGGTCAGTGTTGCGATATAAGGATGCGGGGACAGCCGTTTTCTCTCCTGCGCTGCAGGATCATTCAGCAGATCACCATAAATTCTGCGTTCCAGATGCGGCTGTAAATTCCGGCTTCCGTATAGGGCAGTGTTGGATTCCAGAATAAAATCCACCTCATTGGCGTGAAAATAATCGACCAGATGTTTGGCGTTTTCCGGAGTCACTTTTTTGTGATAAAGCATTTCATTGCCGTTCTCTACATACCCTCCTGCTGCTCCAATTAAGCCGTCGAAGCCAATATTCCAGATGGAGTCATAGATCTCAGCCTTCGAGCGGCCGGTACACAGGTAGAGCAAATGCCCGTTCTCCCTCGCCTGTCTGCACGCCTGCTGCGCCGATTCCGGTATGATTCCATTCTCAGTGAGAAGTGTTCCGTCAATGTCGATGAAGACTATTTTTCTGCTGCTCTGACTCATGAATCCCCAGCCCCCTTGTGTAATGTTCCTCTGAACTATAATTTATGTAATGCGTTCCAGGTCAAGGATTATTTTCAGCAATGAACGCGAAAAAGGACTGACCCTAAACCATAGAATGGTTAAACGGGACAATCCTTAGCATGCAGAGTACGATCAATGGGTCTGGATCAGATCTGCTTCATCCGCCCCGGTAACCACCGAGATGATGCTCTTCCGCAGCTGATCTGCATTCTGTGCCTGATAGGGATCGGCAGCATAGATGACCGCATCAGCAATGTAGCCCTTGGCAATCCGCCCCAGCTCATGACCGCTTCCAAGGATCTCTGCTGCGTCTTGCGTAGCGGACTTCCATGCTTCTGCCCGGTTCAGGCCGTAATCGAACAGCGTATCGAATTCCTGCAGGTTGTAGCCATGCAGTGAAGGAGTAGCATAATCTGTACCGAATCCAAGACGTATTCCCGCCCGCTTGGCATATCCAATGGCCGTGGCATGAGCATCGGCTGCACGGGCGGCCCGTTCACAGATGACCGGATTCAGCGCCAGCACACCTTTGGGGTCAGCTGCGATCCGGTAGATCGAAGTTGTCGGCACGAAGGCTACGCCGGACTCGGCCAGTCGGCCAGCCTGATCCCAGGTCAGGAACATCCCATGCTCAATGGACTCCACTCCGGCCTGGATGGACCAGTCAATTGTCACGCCGCCCCAGGTATGTACCAGAACCTTCTTCCGGTTCGCGTGTGCATGACGGACGATGAAGGCGAACTCTTCCTCAGAGAAGTTCGGCTCCGTTACCTTCTCGGTAGGCGCGCCTAGACCCCCTGTTGCCATGATTTTGATCCAGCCTGCTCCGGTAGCGTAGATCTCTGCCAGTCGGCCCTCCAGATGCTTAACTCCCTTGGCATCCGCTGCGCCCAGCATTTCACTGCTGGTCTGCACCCGGAGCGGCTGCTGATAATACTTCACGAGATGACGGATGGTGCTTGGCAGAATGCCGCCGGCATCACGCGCCGTAGTTACGCCAGTCCTTAAGGTGGCTGCGAAGGCTTCTGCCTGCATCACTTCAACCTCCCGGCTGTCCCGGTTCAGCTGGTCGGCATGATCGAAATCGGTCCAGGCCAGGTGCGTATGCAGATCAATGATACCCGGACTGATCCATAGCTTCTGCTGAGGTTGTTCCGCCTGTACATGCTGCGGTTCGGCTTCCTTAACCGAAGTAAACCGGCCATTCTGAATTTCAATATCGAACGGTTTGCCTTCGATACCTGCGATATGGATACCGCTGTACGCCTGGAATTGCGGATGCTTGAGAATCATAGGGCTTCACCCCAAACCTGACGGACAGCTTGTACTGCCTGCTCTGCATCCTGCTTCAGTAATCCGGCAAGCGTCCGCACTGCGCCTTCAACACCTTCCCGGCTGGCATTTGCCCCGAAATGGTTAATCCGCAGCAGCTGGCCGGATAATTCGCCGTCTCCGGGAGCCACGATGCCGATAGGCTGCTTGATCAGCAGCTTCTGCTCCCCGTTCACCCGAACCGTGGTCGTCAATGTGGAATAATGCCGGCTGTTCTTCTGCCAGGGTTCAAGACCCAGAGCTGTGATCCCCGCTATGGCAGAAGCTGCTGCAATTTCATGGCGCTTAATCACTTGAACCAGTCCCTCATCGGCAACAGTCGTCAAGGCTACGATCAGAGCTCTGGCCTCCAGTGTTGGAATATTTGGCGGGACGCGAAGCGGCGGCGTGCCGTCCGGTGCCGGCTTCAGATCGAGCAAGGATAGAATGGAATTGCGGGGCGCTCTTTCATTCGACTCCAGGAAGGCCCAGCCGCGTGGTGAAATGCTGACTGCGCTGACGCCGTTAGGTCCGGCGAGCGCTTTTTGCGCACCCATCACGGCAAAGTCTACGGACCACTCATCGACTAACAGAGCCTCTCCGCCTACTGCTGATACGGAATCCGTTACCGTAATGAGATTATGCTTGCGTGCAAGCTCGAAGATTTCCTTCGCAGGGTTTGAGCCGCCTGTAACAACTTCTGCCTGTACGAAAGAAATAGCAACCGGATGATACCGCTCAACCGCAGACGCAACCTCTTCCACAGTAATGACTTCATCAAAGGAAACTTTCACTTCAATCACCGTCGCTCCGCCGCGCTCCAGCCATTGTCCAAACAAACTGCCGTAAGGGCCAGTCACAACATTTAGAATGGTCCGGCTGGGTGCAGCAATTCCTGCAGCTACCGCTTCAATGCCTAATATGGCTTCCCCCGGAATGATCACTGGAGGGTACTGGGTGGATAAGAGATCAGAGAGCTGTCCTGTTAATGTTTTGAACTCTGACAGGGACAGCGGGACAAATCCTTGTGCTTCTCGGTTCATATAGACCTCCTGATGTAATTGTGTCATTGTGGCATCTTCGGAACCGCTGATAACAGCTCGCGGCTATATTCATGCTCCGGACGGACGAAGAATTGATCCTTGGTATTGATCTCTACCAGCTTCCCCTGCCGCATGACGGCAACAGTATCGCTGACCGCATGAATAACCCCGAGATCGTGAGAAATGAATAACACGGTCAGATTAAGCTCAGCCTTGAGCGTGTGGAACAGCTCCAACACGCTACGCTGCACGGATACATCGAGTGCACTTGTCGGCTCATCGGCGATCAGCAGACTCGGCTCCACACTTAGAGCGCGTGCAATGGCAATCCGCTGGCGCTGGCCGCCGGAGAATTCATGCGGATATTTGTCCAGCGACCTGGCTTCCAGCTGCACCCGGCTAAGCAGCTCTTTACTTCTTGTCTCCACTTGGGAACGGTCGACAATCCGGTGAAACAGCAGGGCTTCAGACAGAATCTGCCGGATAGAATGCTTGGGATTCAGCGAGGCATCCGGATTCTGAAAGATCATCTGAATCTTTTTATGCTGCTCTCTGCTTCTCTTCTTGCGCAATTCCTGGGAACCCAGCAGAATCTGCCCCTCATCCGGAGCGATCAGCCCGGCAATGACCCGCGCCAGCGTAGACTTTCCTGAACCGGACTCTCCGACAAGTCCAAGCGTCGTATGCTGCTCCAAATCCAGCTGAATATGGTCGAGCGCGGTAAATCCGCCGTAACGGACCGTTAAATCCCGCACCTGCAAAGCTAAATCCATTATTGTCTGCTCCCTTCAAGCTCAAGCTCCGGCAACGGAAGCACCGAATCGATCAGCATCTGCGTATAGGGATCAGCCGGATGCTGCAATAGACTAAGCGTCTCGCCGTGCTCGACTATCTGCCCCTGCTTCATGACATACAATCTGGAGCAGAGGTTAGCGGCAATCGCCAGATTATGGGTGACGAAGACCATTGCGAAACCGAGTTCATGCTGCAGACTGGTGATCGTGTCGATGATCTGCCGCTGAACGGTGACATCCAGGGCGGTTGTCGGCTCATCACAGAGCAGAATGCCGGGCTTACAGGCAAGAGCCAATGCGATAACAACACGCTGACACTGGCCGCCTGACAGCTGGCTGGGATAGCGGTCTTTTTTTCTCAAAGAATCCGGAAGACCCAGTCTTTCAAGCAGTTCCAAGGCAATCGTCCGTGCAGCTCTCCGGCTGACCTGTTGTCTGTAATACACGACTTCTGCCAGCTGCTTCACAACCGGACAGAGCGGGTCCAGTGCCCCTCTCGGGTCTTGGAATACCATGGCACTGCTTACCTTACTCCGTACGGCCCCTCCGGTCTGCTCCACACCACGAGGAAGGAGACCAAGGATTGCCCGCAGTGTAAGCGACTTGCCGGAGCCCGATTCCCCTACCAGCCCGAGACTCTCCCCGCGTGCAAGCGAGAAGCTGATATTATTGACGAGAATTTCTTTCGACTTGGCTGCAAGTGTCAGTGATTCTACTTCAAGCACAGGCTCAGTTGACATTATTTTTTCCTCCAAATATCGGCCAGGCCATCCCCTAACAGAGACAACGCTATCCCCGTATATACCACGGCGAATCCCGGAACTGCTGACAGCCACCAGGCGGTGGTAATGAAGGGTTGTCCGTCTGAGATCATTGTCCCCCAGTCCGGTGTAGGCGGTGCGATACCGATACCCAGATAACCCAGTGTAACAATGGCTACAAGCAGTCCGACCATATCCGTCATCAGCACGACAACGGCTTGCGGCAATACATTAGGCAGGAGATGGCGCAGAATAATGCGGCTGCCGGGCAGTCCCAGGGTCTGGGCAGAAGCCACCCATTCCTGTTCCCGGAAGGATGCGCTAAGACCTCTGACCACACGGGCGAATACAATCCAGCCCACGAGAATGAAGGTGATATAAATCCCCCGCTCCCCGGCACCGCTGGCGAAGGCCACAATAATTACGATCAGATAGAACGGGAAAGCGATAAATGTATCTGTAATCAGTGCAATAATTCTATCGGTCCATTTGCCGTAATACCCTGACAGCATTCCCAGTAAGACACCGGTACAGAACGGAATGATCTCCGCCAGAACCATGATAGTCAGATCCGTCCGCGCTGCATAGATCAGTCTGGTAAACAAATCACGCCCCAGCTGATCGGTACCCAGCCAGTGGGTGGAAGACGGCGGCTGCAGGAAGGCGCTCAAATTCTGCTCCGTCGGATGATACGGACTTAAGTAAGGGATGAACAGAGCCAGCAGAATAAGCACTGCAAACATAATGATTCCGATCAGCAGGGATGGGGTATTCCATATCCGTCTCAGCCCGTTTACTTGCTTCTTGCCCTCTGGCAATTGTATATCTGGCGTTGTAGTTGTCATTGTTTCCCCTTCGTTCTGGGATCCAGCCACCAGGAGATGATTTCAATCAGCAGACTGATGATCACTACAGATAGCGCGCAATAAAGGGCTATTCCTTGGATGACAGGGAAATCCCGATTCGAAATTGAAGTGAACAGCAGGCTGCCGATCCCTTTGATGCCGAATACCTGCTCGACGACAAGCGTACCCCCGATGAGATAAGAGATGTTGACTCCCAGCAGCATCAGTGTCGGGAGCGCAGAGTTGCGCAGGACATGCTTAAACAGAATAACTCTGGAAGGTATGCCCGATGCTCTCAGCGTGACGACAAAGTCGGATTCAAGTACCTCCAGCATTTGCGCCCTGAGCGAGCGGACCAGCGTAGGAATCTGTGAAAAAGCAACCGTTATCGCCGGCAGCGCCAAGCTTCGCAGCGTCCCTGTGAAGCCTTCGCCTACTCCCCCGACAGGGAACCAGCCCAGCCGGACACTAAAGAGCAGAATCAAAAGGATGCCAACCCAGAAGATTGGCATACCGAGAGTGATCGCAGGAAAGATGCGGATCAGATGATCCAGCAGTTTATCCTTATGTGTGGCTGCGGCAGTAGCGAGCAGAAGTGCAGTAATAATTGCAAGCACACAGGCAATCAGGATAAGCAGCAAAGTTACAGGAGCCCGCTGCATAATCAGCTCTCGTGCCGAGGTGCCCATAATAATCGAGTTACCGGTATCCCCTTGCGTGAACAAGGTCTTCATAAACCGGATGAATTGTTCCCATAGCGGGAGATCCAGCCCCAGGGTGTGATGCATATTCTTAAGCGCTTCGGGTGTACTGTATTCTCCGAGAATCATTTTGGCAGGGTCGCCGGGTACAATACGTATGAGGAAAAAGACTGCCGTCATCACGCAGAGGATAACAATTAAGGCTCTTACAAGTGCTATCCCCAGCCACTTGTAAGAACCATTGTTTCCTTGCGCACCGGTTAAGGTTCGCCTGGAATTCATCATTTGCTTACGCGCACATCTTCCAGACGGATACTGCCGTTAGGCAGAACAACCAGTCCATCCACCGAAGAACGGGCACCAATCAGGATATCCGGGTAGTAGAGCGGAATGTAAGGCACTTCATCTGCAAGCGTCTGCAGCAGCTCGGTGTAGATGGCTGCGCGGGCATCGCCGTCGGCTGTTTTTTGGCCCCCATACAGCAGCTTGGTTACATTATCGTTCGTGTAATGCGTCCAGTACGATTTGCTGAAGCCTTCCGGATCGGTCTGGAACGCCAGGATCGAGTTCGCTTCCGGAGAGTCGGCTTGACCGCTGTTCAGCATCGCCGCGAAATCATAGGCGAAGAAGCGTTCACGGAAGGTAGCCAGTTCAACGGATTCAATCTCAATCTTAATTCCGATGGTCTGACCTGCTGCCTGAATAATCTGTGCTTCCTGGGCTCTTGTGCTGTTGCCGGAAGCGATCAGCAGCTTGGTTGAGAATCCGTTAGGGAATGCAGATTTGGCAAGCTCTTCCTTGGCTGCGGCGGCATCGAAGTTCAATGACTTAAGGGTATCATTGGCGTTGTATGGAATCGTTGTCGGCAGCAAAGAATTGGCGGTCTGTGCATATCCGAAGGTTAATGCTTTGGTCAGACCGTCACGGTCCAGCGCCAGCGCCAGTGCACGGCGGACATGCACATCGGAGAAATGCTCATCCAGCGTGTTGAAGAACAATTGCTCCGTCACCCAGCTGCCGTTCGTTACGACAGTAGTATCTGTGCCGTCCTTAATCTCACCTGCATTCTGAAGGGACAGCGCTTCTACTGCATCCACTTCTCCTGCCTTCAGCTGGTTGATCGCCTGACTGTCGTCTTCAATCAATTTATAGACAAGCTTATCGATATAAGGCTTGCCTTCCTGCCAGTAGTTTGTGTTCTTGGTGAAGGTAACATCACCAGCAGGGTCCCAGCTTTCAACTACGAAAGGGCCCGTGCCTACCGGCTTCTTGAAGAACTCTTCTTCGCTGACGCCGCCGAAATTATTCGGGATGATACCATTGGAGAAGTTGGACAGCTCAGAGATGAACGGTGTGTAGGGTTCTTTTAGCTTAATTACCAGCGTCTTGTCATCCTGTGCCTTGAAGGATTCTACCGTCGCGGAGATCGCCAGCGGACCTTCAACCGTCAAATGACGATTCAGGGAGAACACGGCATCCTCTGCTGTGACTGGCGTTCCATTCGAGAACTTCAGACCGTCACGCAATACGAAGGTATACGTTAAGCCATCTTCGCTGATCGTGTGTGACTCTGCAAGAAAGTCCTTAATTTCACCCTTGCTGTCAAAAGCGACCAAAGATTCAAACACTTTATCAATCGCAAACGCATTATTGGAGGTGATCTGGTTATGCAGATCAAACGAGGTTACGGAAGCCGGCCGGCCATAGGTAAAAGTACCTCCTGCAGCAGGTTCTGCTGGGCTTGTGCTTTCCGTTGCGGCTGGACTCGCACTTGCCTGAGCGCCATTACTGGTGTCCGCATTGTTGTTAGAACCGGAGCAGCCTGCCAGAAGCATTACAAACATTACTGTCAGTGTCCCCATTCCAATCGTTTTTCTAAATGTAGCCTTTAACTTGGTCACGTGTGATCCACCCTTCCTCTATAAATCATATATGTTTAGTATGGATTGTATTATGGATTACACATCTTCTTCTGTCAAACAAAAGTTCAATGGAGCGGCAGAATTGAATCTAATCCTTCCATTGCAGGAAATGAATTCGTAATCATCTGCTCTCCATCGCCGCCTGGAGGTCATAATCACTAATATCCATATCGGTCTCTCTTCCTAGTGCCAGCTTCGCCAGCTGGCTGCCGATAAACGGGCCCATCGTGAGTCCGGAAGCTCCCAGTCCATTGGCTGCGAGAACCCCTTTCCATCCAGGAACAGCACCTAAGACCGGGAGGAAGCCTGGTGTAAACGGGCGGAATCCTACCCTCACTTCACCCAAAGTGCTGTTTGCCAGTTCAGGTGCCACCTCCAGCCCCTTATTCAGAATCTCCTGCATGCCGCCAGCGGTCACTCTGGTATTATATCCTTTTATATCATTCTCATGAGTTGCCCCGATTACAATATGCTGCTGGTCAAACGCGAGCAGATATTGATCACTCGGCGGGATGACTACAGGCCATGCTTCAGTATCCTGATGGCCGGAAACCTGCAAGTGCAGGATTTGCCCTTTTTGGTAGCTGACTTTGAAATCAATGCCAAGCGGCTGTAGCAGCGGGTTCGCCCAGGCGCCTGCGCACACAATAACTTCATCCGCCGGGTAACACTCTGCACCTACAGTAACCCCGGTCACCCGGCCTGGCTCATATTGAAGCGCCGCATCTCCGGCAATTCTGGTGGCACCCTGCTGCTGCGCAGCGTGAAGTAACGCATCCCGCAGGGCGCGTCCATCTACCCTGGCAGCCCCGCTGATATGAACAGAGGCATACCCTTCAGCAAGCAGCGGGAACCGTTCACGGGTTTCTTCAGCCGTAAGCCGCGTAATTTCTCCGATTTCCGGTGCATCCGCCAGCCGCTGACGCGCCCGCTCTTCTATTTTGTCCAGCTTGCCCGCATCCGTATGAATACTAAGCGCACCTACCCGGGCATAGCCCGAATGGGTTTCGCCTGCATGCTCAAGTTCCGCGATCAGCTGAGGATAATATCTTGCACCAGCCTTTGCCAGCCGGTACCAGGTCTGATTGCGCCGCTGGGACAGCCAGGGACAGATGATGCCTGCGGCCGCATCCGTGGCTTGTCCTTGATCTTTACGGTCGACAATCAGCACCTCTGCCCCCATTGTTGTCAGCTGGTAGGCTGTAGATGCCCCGAGAATCCCTGCTCCAATTACGATGACTTTCTTCATAAGATATGTACAGCCCTTTCACTTGAGGTTAGAATTCTTTGCGAGAAATTCAAGGATCGTATCGTTCACCAGCACCGGCTGTTCCCTTCCCATATGCGGCGGGTGGCCGGCACCCGGGACGATCAGGCATTGTGATCCTTTGATCAGCGAGACTAGCTGAATGATCTTATCCGCTGTAGCGTATGTATCGTGCTCTCCTGCAATGATTAGAACCGGACAGCCGATACTGCTTAACTGTGCTTCGCTCAGGTCCGGATATCTACGCCAGTCAGTAGCTGATTGCCGCATGAATTCCTGCCAATTCCCTAGATGTGCTTCTTCATGCCTCTCTTTCATCTGACGGATGATGCCCTGTTGCTCAAGCTCCAGCAGACGCTCCGGCTCAAAGTCTTCAGCACCAGCCGGATTGCAGAATCCGCCGGTTCCAATTGTAGTTAGTGTAGCAACTCTTGCCGGATCATTTACTGCGAGGTACAGTCCGACATTTGCACCCATGCTGTAGCCGATCAGATGCGCTTTTTCAATACTCATTCTATCCATGAAGGCTGCGATATCATCCGCCAGCTGAGGCGTAGACCATTCGAGACTTTTACACCTGGTTCTGCCATGTCCGCGTAAATCAGGATAATAACAAGTGTACTTATTTTGGAAATCCAGAATTTGACTAGAAAAGGCCAATAACCCGCGCGAATAACTGCTGTGCAGAAAAATAACCGGATCTCCGCTACCCATTTTTTCATAAAACAATTCCAGATCTTTAACTTTAACATGAGGCATGATACTAACCCTCCATCTGCAGGAATAATTATATTTCGGCAAGTCTGACCCTTAACAGCTTAGCACAGGTTGCCTCATCAAGCATCAGGCGGGAGTAAACCCTGGCCCCAACCCATTTCACGCAAAAACAAAAAAGAACAGTAATTCCCCGGTTAGAGGGGATCACTGTTCTAAGTTTCAGATAGATAAAAGTGCTTCCGAAGAGAGGTGTTGTGTCAGATTATCCAGCTCCGGGGAGGCGTACCAGTCGTTGTCCTCTGATTTGCCGTATTTAATCGTATGGATGACTGCCTCGGTGGACAAATAAATATTATGATGCACGAAAGGCGCAAACGAGACAGTTTCTCCTTCACGTAATACGCGAAGCTTGAAATCTTCTTCTTTTAGTTCCGCATAGACCATCCAGCCGGACTGCACGACGTAGATCTCAGAGACGGATTTATGATAATGACTGCTCTGCCAGGCACCTTTCTCAGAGGCTACCGTCCGGCAATAGGAGCTTCCGTCGGTTGAGCAGATTAATCTGAATCTGCGCTCACCGCTATCCATAAGATCATGTCTGGTTTCAATGCCATACTTATAAGCATCTTCGTCAGAAATTCTGTGCATCGTTTACGCCTCCGCCAAATCCAGTTCTCTAATCCGCTCCTCCAGCTTAGGGAACACGCGGAGTGCATTATTATAGAAGACATCCTCCCAGTGCGCTTCCGGGATCAGATGCTTCACGAATGTAATGTAGGCATCCAGCGGAACCAGCGGCCAGTCGGTACCGAAGACGAGCCGGTCATATTTCTCGGCGAATACAATCGCCCGGCGGAAATGATCGGTGTAGGTCTGCTCGGTCAGCAGACGGTCCACCTTGGCCTGGTCTCCGACGATCCAGCCGGACAGGTCGGTATAGAGATTCGGATTCTTCTCCAAAAGCGCCGCTGTGTCCATAACCCAGGGATCGCCCAGATGGCAGAGCATAAAGGTAATATCCCGGTGCTTCAGGAACGTCTCTTCCATAGACAGCGGATGCGAATATTTCAACAGTCCCCGGTCAGAGTAAGTTAGTCCTCCATGAATAACGACCGGCAGTCCGTAAGCAGAGGCCAGCTTGTAGACCGGATCGTAGATCTCATCCCCCACATTGAAGTGGTAATAGCCGGCATAGAGCTTGATTCCAACGACATCCTTCTGTTGCAGCGATTGTTCCAGCGCCTCCAGCTGCCCGTCCAGACGGAGGGTCAGCGGATTAATTCCAACACAGGTAAACAAATTGTCAGGAAGTGTCCCGCTAAGATCAAGCAGCATGGGATTAAGCGCTTCGGAATCCGGAAAGCTACCTGCGGCCGTCTCCGTTACGCCCATACCGACTCCCGCGACAACACCGGAACGGCGGAACTCCTCCAGGAGTCCTTTGCCGGTATAATCGATATGCGCTAAAGTCCGGGCTGTCTCGTGAAAGGTATCAATATTCGAATAATGCACATGTGCGTCAATGATTTTCATGGGTGCTTCCTTTCTTCAGCTCATTTGTTGAAGCGGATTGTCAGCAGATCGGCGTAGGCCTGCTCAGGAATCTTCAGATCCGAGATAAGATAGAATTGTGGCTTGCTGAACCGCTCTTCCCCGTCTTGAAGATACAGCGGGTCTATGGCATATGACAGTGCCGCATGAGTGTTGGCCATTAAGGCTGTAGAAGTAATATCCGGTGCAGTAACTAGAGTCAGGCGCTGTTTACGTTCTGTGGAGCCCACTTGAAGGATTCCGTTAGTACTTCTAACCCCCAGTTGGACTCTTCCTGCCTTATACACCAGCTCTTCACCACTGCTGTTCTTCAGATACCCTCTGCTGTCCTTAAGGTCAGCGGCCGCACGGTAATGGGACGAGGTTTCAAGCTCGAGCGGATATAACGGCGTGCCTGTATTCTGTTCAATGTGTACAGTAGAGGCAAGCACAGGCACACCCGGAAGCATCATGAAATATTGATGCAGGATAAGTCCTTTGTACTTATCATTCTGCTGAATGGTAACGCTCATGCGTATGCCCGACCAGCGGTTACCCTTATCGTCCATGAGCTCAGCGAACTCAGCGGTCCGCGGCTCCTCCATGAAGCTGCGTAATGACATGTCAGTGATCGAAGTTAAAATCCCACCCACCCAGGGATTCCACCAGGATTTAGCTATGGGCTGTGGAAAAGAGGAATCCAGCCATTCCTGTCCCCGATACTCCAGCGAGAATAATCCCGGAGCAAAATCGCTGCTGGCCTGTATCCGCAGAATTCCGTTGTCTACGGCAAGCACCTGAGACTGCTCAATCTCCAGCGTCTGACGGCGGATAACCTGATCCGACACAGGAAGGACAAGGAAAGCTCTGGAGCTCTCATAAATATCCATATCCAGCTGCAGCGTAAGGAGATCGGGCTCAGAGCCTGATGAACGGGTCAGCGTAAGGCTGATTTCCGAGAGCTTGTGTTCACCTTGTACCGCAATTGATGTCTCCTCAATGCTGCCTGCACAAGAAGAAACAGTAATCTCTCCGTCCAAATAACTCTTCTTCTGCTCCAGAATGGAGAGTGTAAGCGGACCGCTGATGAACGGGTTACCCTGATTAAGCTTCACTTCCAGTTGTTGTGCAGCATTCAGATCGCGTGTGTTGCTGCATTGCAGTGCGAACGAACGGAAATCCTGCCAGGTGTTCCAGGTTCCCAGCGCAATCCGCAGTGGAGCTGTCTCCAGCTTGCCTCCAGCCGGAATCCGGCCCAGCGAATGCTCAACTGCATGCAGCCACGACTCCTGGATAAGCTCTAATTCTGCCGGCCAGCTGATTCCCCGCGAGATTGCCCCATGTGAAGCGAACATCCAGTTCTCTGTGAACTTCTGCACATCCCAGTAGTCCGGGCTGGAAGCCTCTACACCTGATTTTAAATCCAGATACTTGCCGTTATAAGGAATAACGCCTCCCCTAAGGCTGAACTCGAAGCTGTCCTTGAGGACCAATTCTTCCTCCTGATCCGTGTCCAGCGGGTTATGAATCCTGAAATGCCGGGAGATGAGCCCATTGCTGTTCAGTTTCACCACCATGGTCAGCAGCATGCCCTTTCTTGCTGTAAGTTCATAGACGGCTTCAAGCACAATGGCTCCATCATCTGTATCATACTGCACTTCAATAGGCGATGCCTTCTTGAACTCATTGGTATACGGCAGACCGAACTTCGGATAAGGCAGGCTAACGACATTTTTACGGCCGTCATATAGCTTCAGCGTATTGCCGGATTTCTCCAGGACTGCCGAATATCTTCCGCTGCTGATGATCCATTCCTTCTCCGTTTTGCCGCCAAAGGCAGCATCTGCCCCAGGGAAGACCAGGCTCATCTCCTGCTGGTGAATTAATGAAGCGGCCTCCTCCGGACTGCTGCCCCCATTAAGGATCTTCACATTATGATGCCAAATGCCGTAGGCTTGCAGCCGCGCTTGTACAGTAACCGTTCTCCGGCCCTTTGCCGGAACTTCGACTTTAAGTGCAGACTGCCCGAAAGCGAGTATAGCATCATCAGGCAGGTCGAAGACGAACACCGTATCTGCGTTGTATTCATTTTCGATAATCACATCAATTTCAAGCTCTTCGCCTATATAAGCTATTCTGTCCGGCAGCTGCAGCTGTACTTTGACCGGGAATTTGGGTTCAACCCCGAGTTTGAATACGGCAGGCAGGCCATTAATGAGCAGTTCGGCCTCAACGACCGGATGGGTCTGATAGATACTCTGTTCCTCTTCTGCCGGATGGATGAAGAAGCTGCCTTCGATCCTTGCCTCGGATTCAATCTCCTGCGCTCCGTTCAGCTCAAAGCTGATTTGCGGATTGCTTATGCCCTTAATCTCCAGAGCCAAAGGCTTTCCGCTCTTATTCACAGCTTCATAGACAATGGGGTATCGGGCTCCAAAAGGCAGCTCATGCCGGTCAGGAATCGTTGCCTGTATCCGGTAATCCTCCGTCTCAATCAGGCGCAGGCCGCGGCCGCTCCGCTCATACTGCATTTTCAGCTGCAGGCCGTCTTTCAGCCATTCATATGTAAAATAGTCAAATCCGTTATCCCCCTGGCCGTCAGGCTGAACGTTGATCTCGCGGATGCTGTCGTTATACCAGTCGATCTTCCCGAAATAAGACTTCACCGCTCCGGTCTGCAGCACTGAAGGGATAAAGTTCATCAGGTGGGTGGTATCGTCCCGTTTCTCCCAGAAAAAACCGCTTTTCTTATAGGTAGGAACCGCCTTGACGTTCCCTGCCCAGGTGTACAAATCAAGCCGGGGCCAGCCAAGCCGGATGGTCTCCTCGACAGCTTGTCTTACCAGTCTCTTGCCAACCTTACGTCCATGGAAATCCGGTCTGACGTTGAGCAGTGGAATATAAAGCGCGCCTGTATCCTCTTTGTAGTGGGAGAAGCTGCAATATCCGATAACCTCTCCGCCCGCAACGGCCAGAAATACCTTGAGCAGCGTGCTGTTCTCGTGTTCACGGAGTACACTTTCCTCTGTCCGGTAAGTATTGTCCCCGCCCCAGCTCTCAAAGCTCCGATTCCACATCTCGGCAATGGACGCGGCATGTTTGGCAGGCACGTATTCTTCAATGACTATTTCTTGTGTTTCCGGCATTACGGTATTCCCTCCTCAGATCACTATAGCTTCTCACCTAATGCAATGCACACACGGCAATAAGTGGATGTTTTTTACAGTATATAATAGAAGGTTTAACCATAGTAATATCTTCTTTGATTATAAAAGTTTATTACCTATAGCTATCATCATACCCTGCCCGCTCCGGTCATTGCAAAACCATGCAAAGCTACGCAAAGGATAACCTTGCACCCACCAGATACCCGATAGAAACAAACAGAAGCGACCAGATAAATGCACCGGCAACGGTGACAACCAGATATTTCCTGAAAGACATTGCACTGATTCCGGAGATATAGCTCGTAACATGTCTGAGGCCCGGGACGAAATAAGCGATGAAGACCGTCCAGTTGCCGAACCGGAAGAACCATCGTTTCACACTCGCGAACCGCTTCGGCGTAAGCCCTATCCACTTCCCGTATTTGTCTACCACCGGCTGCCCGAGTCTCAGACCGATCGTATAGCTGATCAGCATACCTGTTATTGAGCCGATGAAGCACACCAGCACCGAAACTGAGAAATCCAGCACCATTGTCGAAGACAGATAGCCCACGAACAGCATCAGCAGCTCATCGGGAACCGGGAGTCCAAGAAGTCCCAGCGCGAGCAGTGCAAATATAGCTATATATCCGTATTGCGAGATCATCTCCATGATCCAGGGCATAAGGCATCACTTCCTGTTGACGAATTTTTTGAACGACGGGAATGGAATCCGGCTTACCATGAGCAGTGACAGCAGCCCCATTACGGCGATGACCAGCTCCGGCTTCATCCGTTCATCCACCAATGCAATCATTGATAAAATAACGCCTGCAGCCGTAATTGGCATCCCCGTGAACCCCTTCGAAGGCGCAGACAGATTAAATCTGGCCAGGCGCAGCGCCCCGCAGATCAGGAATGCAATCGCTGCAACAGGTCCAAGCCACTGCATATTCTCCAGCCTGTACAGCAATATGAGGAAGGTAGGAGCAAGTCCAAAGGAAATAATATCTGCCAGAGAGTCCAGTTGTTTGCCGAAATCGCTGGTACAATTGAGTATTCTAGCCAGTAATCCGTCCATGACATCACATATTGCCGCAAGCAGTATCATTAGTAAGGCGAGATTATAACGTTCTTGAATGGTGAAAAGCAAGGAAACTGATCCAAGTCCCAGGTTTCCCAGTGTGCACATTGAAGGCAGCCAGTTCCATTTCATGCTGTTTCACTCCTTTCTCAAAATATAAGAATTCTTGACAGGTAGTAATAAGTCCGTTCAGCCTTCAAAGGTCACACTAAAACAGACGCCGTCCGTTGTGTTTATCACTGCATACCGGCAGCCGTGCATATCGAGTATCTGCTTCGTAATCGACAGCCCGAGTCCGGTTCCCCCTGTCAAACGGCTGCGTGAAGCCTCCGCCCGGTAGAAGCGCTCCCAGATCTGCTCCAGCTGATCCTCGGGAATATTCTCACCCTTATTGTGTATGTTGAATGAAAGTGATTTCTCTTGACCCTCCACGGCAACGGTTATTGTACTGCCATGCTCCGCATGTCTGATCGCATTGGTCAGCAGGTTGCTGATTACCTGCCCAATCCAGGACGCATCGGCATAAAGCGGCCGCTCGTTCGCAGGAATAATAACCACATTCAGCTGCTTGTCACCGAGTGAATGTATCAGCTTGTCCGTCACCTTCTCCGTCATTTCACTCAGCATGAAGGAGCTTTTGCGGAGTTTGATGGTTCCGGACTCCAGCTTGGCTAAATCGAGCATATCTTTGACGAGAAACTCCATCTTGTCGGCTTCCTCGATAATGACCTTGATATAATGATCCTGTTTGCCGGCGCTTACCCCATCCTCCAGACCTTCGGCGAATCCCTTGATAATACTGAGCGGAGTCTTCAATTCGTGAGAGGCGCTCGCAAAAAAGTCCTGCTGCATCTGCTCCATTTTCTTCTTCTGCTCCATATCCTCAACCAGCTGCTGATTCGCCTCACGAAGCTCACCCAGTGCAGCATCCAGACTTTGCGACAAAGTGAACATGCTTTTGGACAAGCTGCCCAGCTCATCCTTTTGACGGATCGAAGAATGACCTGTGAAATCGAGCGACACCATCCGTTTGGCGATATTATTGAGCTTAATCAGCGGACGGGTAACCATCTTGGAATAGAACAGCGACAGGACCAGTATCAGAACAAACCCACCGATCCCCAGATATAAAAAGAACCAGCGCAGCGCCACATTCGAATCCTTAACATCCTGCAGGGAGGTGACCGTGAATAAGAGCTCCACTTCCCCGTTCGCCTGCTTGACCGGAAGGATGATGATAGAATTCCGGATGCCGCTCCAGGGAGCGGTCCACTCCTCTTTCACTATGTTCAGATTACGTAGTTCTTCGTTCTGGTCAAGAGTCAGAGGAAACCAGTCCTCCAAGGCCTCGAAGAGGATGCCCTGCCGCGGGTTCCAGACTTTCAGATCCGGTAATACAAGTTCAGTAATTGTCCCGGAAATAGTGCTCATCCCGTCTTCAGGCTCCTCGCCGATCTGCGGTCCGCCTTGCTTCGTAATCGTGAGCGGATAGATCAGATTCCCGGGGTCATTGTCTTCCTCAAGACGTTCTCCCAGGACGGTGACTTGATCATTTTCCTTGAGATTGGCTGCCCTAAGCGGATCTCCGTACTCGTTCATGAACAGGGACATCGGAATCACCTGAATCTTGCCCGCTTCATCCATCACCTTCATCCGGAACGGATCCTCAGACTTCATTCGGCCATCCAGCTTCAGAATGACCATTTGAGTCTTATTGCGCAGCATGAAGCGGACCAGTTCGCGGGAAGTACGGCTCCGCCCCCAGGATTCTTCTGTATAGCCCGTCCCGAAGCTCTTAAGATGCTTTTCCACCCTGTTCTCCTTCTGGCTCTGGTAGAAGCTGTCGAAGAACAGCAACTGGCTCAAGATCACCATCCCGTAAAAACATACAAAAAAGATCACGGTCATCACAAACAGCTTAAAGGTAATTCCGCGTCTTCTCATTCCTCAACCTCAAACCTGTACCCTGTACCGATGACCGTACGGATATAGCGGGACTCATAACCCAGCTTGCTGCGCAGTTTCTTGATATGGCTATCCACGACACGGGAGTCTCCTTCAAATTCAATTCCCCAGACCCGGCTGAGGATCGTATCCCGGGAAATCACAATCCCCTTATTGCGGATCAGCAGCCATAAGAGATCATATTCCTTCGGGGTAAGCTCGACTTCTGCACCCTCTACCTCCAGGCGGTGTGCCAGCGTGTTGAAGATCGCCGACCCAAACTTCACAATGCCCGAATCCGGCAGATGAATGCCTTGGGCCCGTTTCATCAGCGCATTTGCCCGGGCCACCAGTACTTTAGGACTGAAGGGCTTGGTTACATAATCATCTGCACCTAATTCAAAGCCGTATATTTTGTCGTCATCTGCAGACTTGGCGGTCAGCAGAATAATGGGGATCGCTGATTGCTTGCGGATTTCCCGGCAGACCTCAAATCCATTCAGCTTGGGCATCATGATATCCAGAATCAGCAGATCCGGCAGAAGTGAATCGAACCAGAGGAGCGCATCCTGTCCGTTGTCGGCTTCGCGCACTTCCCAGCCGTTCTGGATGAAATAATCCGATACCAGTTCACGGATACGCAGCTCATCCTCGACGAGCAGCAATTTTTTCTTCAATGTAGTCCCCGCTTTCCGCCCGTTTATACCACTCAGCATAGTCGAGTGTTATGTCCTTTATGTGCCCTGATTCATATTTCCCCAAAAAAAGAAGCAGCGCATTGCGCTGCCCTCCTGAAAAGTAACTATTCAAATGTACTGTTGCTGCCTTACCCTGCCTGAACCGCATGCTTGAACTGGCTGTTATACAGCTCATGGTATACACCTTTAAGGGCAAGCAGCTGCTCGTGGCTGCCCTGCTCGGCGATCTGGCCGCCCTGGATGACGAGAATCCGGTCCGCATCCTGGATCGTGCTGAGCCTGTGGGCAATCACGAAGCTGGTCCGGCCCTTCATCAGGGTCCGCATCGCCTGCTGGATATGCATTTCAGTCCGGGTATCGACGCTGCTGGTTGCCTCATCGAGAATAAGGATAGCCGGATCGGCAAGGATGGCACGGGCAATCGTCAGCAGCTGGCGCTGGCCGTGGCTGAGTGTCGTTCCTTCCGTACCCAGCATCGTATCATATCCCTGCGGCAATCTTGCGATGAACCCGCTGACGTTAGCCAGGCTCGCGGCTTCTTCAACCTCACGGTCGCTAGCGTCCAGACGGCCGAACCGGATATTCTCACGAATTGTTCCTGAGAATACATGCGCATCCTGCAGTACCATGCCTAACTGGCTGCGCAGCTCATTTTTGTTCAGCTCGCGGATATCTCGCCCGTCGATCAGCAGCTCCCCGCTGTTAATTTCGTAGAAGCGGGTCAGCAGGTTAACAATAGTGGTCTTCCCTGCCCCGGTCGGGCCGACGAGTGCGATCTTCTCGCCAGGCTTCGCTTCGAAGCTTACACCGTTCAGTATCGGAGCATCTGCCTGATAGCCGAAGACGACATCACGGAAAATCACTTCCCCGTGCACCCGTTGCAGCTCTTGCGGCTGCTCGCCGGTGTACTCCGAAGGCATATCCATCACTTCGAATACACGCTCCGCTCCGGCAATTGCCGACTGGATCAGATTGTACTGGTTCGCAAGCTCGGATATCGGCCGGCTGAACTGCTTAGCGTAGTTCAGCATACTGACAATAACCCCGACCGTAGCCAGCCCTTTAAATGCCATCCAACCGCCCACACTGGCAATCAGCGCGAAATCCAGATTGTTAATCAGGTTCATGACCGGACCGACCAGTCCGGATACAATCTGCGCCTTAATGCTGACCTTATTGAGTTCACTGCTCATTCCGCGGAATCTTGCCGTTTCAGCTTCTTCTCTGCGGTACTGCTTAATCACCTTCTGGCCGCTGATCGCTTCTTCAATGAAGCCGTTGAGTTCACCCAGATACTGCTGCTGATTCTTGAAATAGATCCGGCTCAAGCCTGTAATCTTACGGCTGGCCAGCAGGACCAGCGGGATTGTCACCAATGCGATTACCGTCAGCGGAACATTCAGCATCAGCATAATGACCAGCGAGCCGCTTAATGTGATGAGACTGTTCAGCAGCTGGGTAACACTTTGATTCAATGAGTTCGATACGTTGTCGATGTCATTAGTTGCCCGGCTCATCAGCTCGCCATTGGCACGCGTATCGAAGAAGCCTATAGGCAGCTCCTGATATTTAGCGAACAGATCACGCCGCAGCTCGAACACCGTTCTCTGTGACACGGAAGTCATTACATAGGCCTGCACCCAGGAGACGGCGCTGCCTAGCAGGTAAACACCGCCCAGCATGATGCAGAACCGGACGAGCAGCCCATAATCATGGGGAATGATTGCCGAGTCTATCGCTTTTCCGAGCAGGTAAGGCCCGATTAGTGCTACTACGGCGTTAAGTATTGTAAATATATAGACCATAATGAGTCCCGTACGCTGACGGTTCAGATAGGACCAGATACGTTTGATCGTAGCCATGCGGTTCTTCGCTCGAACCTTCGGCACCACAGCCCCGCGGCCGCCGGGTGGCCCCCCGCCGAATCCGCCTGGTCGAACAGGTGCCTGTGCCTGATTAGGATGATTGGACATAAGGCTCCTCCTCTCCCTTCAGCTGCGACTCCCGGATATCCCGGTAAATCTCGCTGCCTGCCATCAGTTCTTTATGGGTGCCCTGGGCAGCAATCCGGCCATTCTCCAGGATCAGGATCCGGTCCGCATCGATAATTGATGATACACGCTGGGCAATCATCACTATGGTGCAGTTCCGCAGCTGAGTCTTCAAAAGCAGACGAATCCGCGCATCCGTTACCGCATCCAGCGCACTGGTGCTGTCATCCATAATCAGAACGGCGGGCTGAATCAGCAGCGCACGCGCGATGGACAGCCGCTGCTTCTGTCCGCCGGACAGATTAACGCCGCGCTGCCCGAGCAAGGTATCATAGCCTTGCGGCAGCGTATTGATAAATCCATGTGCTTCGGCGGCTATAGCTGCCTGCTCTACCTCTGCATCTGTTGCTTCCGGACGGCCGTAGCGGATATTGTCCCTGATGCTGCCGCTGAACAGCAGCGACTGCTGCATTACGAAGCCGATCCGGCTGCGCAGATGATCAATGCCAATCTGCCGGATGTCTGTTCCGTCAATGGCAATAGCTCCGGACAACACCTCGTAGAACCGTGGAATCAGGCTGACCAGAGTCGATTTGCCGGCACCGGTAGCCCCCAGAATAGCAACTGTCTCACCGGGATTCGCAACAAAGCTGATATCCTCCAGCACAAGATTCTCATCTGCCCGGTTATAGGCGAACGAGACATGGTTGAATTCGATCCGTCCATGCGTAATTACATCACTATTCGCCGAAGGAGCTTCAGTAATCTCGCTTGTGGTTGCGAACACTTCATTCACCCGGTCACCTGACACCTTAGCCCGTGATACGAACGCGAGCATATTGCTCAGCATCATCATGGACATCAGCAGCTGGGTTACATAGTTAATGAATGCGATCAGTTCACCCACAGGCAGCTTGCCGCTCCAGTTCTGCAGACCGCCGAACCAGAGGACGGCAATAATACTTGCGTTCAGGATAAGCATCATCAGCGGCATGTTGAGCGCCATTAGGCGAATGGCTCTAATTCCGGTATTGGTATAGTCTGTGTTAGCGGCATCGAACCGCTTCTGCTCATGCCCCGCGCGGACAAAAGCCTTGATTACGCGGATGCCGGACAGGTTCTCCTGCAGCACATTGCTTACCCCATCCAGCTTCTCCTGCATTCTAGCAAACAAAGGAAAAGATAGACGAATCAGCACGTATAGCAGAATGAACAGCAGCGGGACTGCAGCCAGCAGGATTAGCGCCAGCGAAGGGCTGATCCGGATCGCCATCACCAGACTGCCGATCAGCAGCAGTGGAGACCGTACAAACATCCGTAATATCATCTGCATGAAAGTCTGCAGCTGCACCACATCATTCGTTAAACGGGTGATCAGCGATCCGGTCTTCAGCCGGTCCAGATTCCGGTTAGAGAAGGTCTGGATATGCTCAAACAGCTTGATCCGCAGATCATTTCCGAAATTCTGTGAAGCGATACTTGAAAAAACAGTACAGCCTACACCGCCGACCATACCTACGATGGCAACCCCAAGCATGATCCCGCCTGTCGAAATAATATGCGGCAAATCATTCATCATCAGGCCCTTGTCTACGATGCTGGCCATCAGCGCCGGCTGCAGCAGGTCCATAACAACCTCAACTACCATTAACAGCGGGGCGAGCACGCACCAGAGTACGTACGGCTTCATGAACCCCCTGAGTTTCCACATTCAGGTCACCTTCATCTCATCAGTCGTCCGTTTACGGCAAGTATGTGATTTTATCAGCAATTGGCGTTCTCTGCTTGGCAGCAGGGATTTCCGCCGGATAACCCACAGCGAGTACAGCAATCACATCATGCTCCTGCGGCACGCCTAGAATCTCACGGCCCCGGACCGAAGCGCCCAGGGACGACCAGAACACACCTGCGCCTGCTTCATGGGCAACCAGCATGAAATTCTGAATATAGCAGGAGACGGCCATAACGTTCTCATCGCGTTCCATCGGGCTGGCGGCTGGCTTGGAGAGAATGCCAATTAACAATGGAGCACCGCCGAAATCTGTCTTATGGTTCAGTGCTGCTCTTGTCTCCGGGCCAATAAACAGCAGCTCCCAGGGCTCGTTCATCCGGTGATTTGGGGCATAGCTCGCCGCCTCCAGCCATGTGTTCAGCTCATTCTCGCTGATAGCGTCAGGTTTGAAAGCCTTAATTGTTCTGCGGGTCTGGATAGTATCAATGATTGTCATGGTTTATGTCCACTCCTTCAGTTGTATTCTCTTGTTCTGCCAGTACTTCACGCAGCTCGAAGGCCTGGATGAATTCCTGGATGATTCCATCCGTCGCTTTCAGCTCACCGCTGATCACCTGTCTGATAGCTTCGAATTCCGGCTGGTCCAGCTGCTGCATTAAGGTAGAGCGTTTGACATGGAGCCGGTCCAGAAAAGCAATCGCCCGGCCGCGGCGAAAGGTTTGGGCGCTCTGGAAATTCCTCTTGCCGTCATCATGGGGATGGCCACAGTTCTCTCTGTGCTCTTTGTGCCCTTTATGTTCATGTTTTCCTTCGCGCATGATACTCTCCTCCTTCTGTTGTATACATATGTATACGAATATTACTTGTATACAAATGTATACCCTTATTCAGGGGATTGTCAAGCAGCATAACAAAAACAACTCATAAAGGTCCGCAGCAGCGGTCTCTTAATGAGTTGTTTCTGATTAGTGCAATTATACGGTATCCGTTACAAATTGGTTCGTCATTTCTGCTCCAGGGCATATTTGGTGAACGTTTGCTGCTTGAAATCATCCCAGGCTGGAGTGGACAGACCCGCTTGCTGTTTAAGCGGCTCAAACGCTTGATAGAGCGCGGAAATCTCGCTGAAGGAGCCGTCCACCAGCTTCATGAAAGGCAATTTATGAACAAACTTCATTCCTTGGTAGAGCATCGTTGGATGCCGCTTAGCCCCTTTGACAAGTGCTGCCGGATTTGTCTTAATGCCAAGCTTGTCAAGCACGCTGAACCCTTCATCGATCAACGCAACGGCTTGTTTCCAGCGGGCGTTATCCTTTGTTGCTTTTGCCAAGTCGCCGTTATGAAGATAACTGACTGAAGTGATAGCTACAATTGGAACAATATGGCTCAGCAGCCATGCGTTGATATCCTCCGGATAATCAAGCTTGTATTTCGTCTGCCGGAAGGCCTGTGCAAGCTCGGGCTTGAAGGGAACCTCCCCTTCCAGGCTGCCCAGCACCATTTGAACGCCCATACGAATGCTGATCACACGGCCGTTCTTCTCCCGGAGCCCCCCGCTAAGCTGAAACCCGAACACTATATTCTGTGGAGTCCGGCTGTTCTCCTTGAAGAAACGCTGCATGCCGTGAGTATCTCCGTTATTGCCGACCAGAACAATATTGGTGCTCAGGTTGTCCGCCAGAATCGGCAGCACCGCCGGGAAGTCATTATACTTCATCACTACGAAGATCAGATCATAGATATCATCCGTCCGCAGTTCAGAAATGACCTTCACCTGATCTACAGTCGTTTTACGCTGAAAATAATGCCGGATCACCAGTCCGTCCTGCCGCAGCTGAGCCGCTCTCTTCGCCCGGGCGAGCACCGTTACGTCATTGCCGCCCCGCACCAGCACATGTGCCAAATAACTGCCGAGTACACCTGCTCCAATAACTAATATCCGCATATTAATCCCCTCTCATCTTCAAACATTTGTTCTTTTCTAAACATCTGTTCATTAGATTATCAGCAGAGGGGATGTTGCGCAATTGCCAATGCGGGCATGTCTGTACATTTATGAACATTGGGCAGGTGATTGTCTATTAATAAGCTTGAGCCCAGGCCCGGCGGATCTTCTTCATTCTACAATCGGGGTGTGAACCGCGACGATCAGCATATCCATATGCCGGGCATGCCGGAGCAGGTAATGGACGAAGCTTTCTTTGAACAACGCACGCCATAGAGGCCTGCGCGACTGGCCGATGATTAGCTGTGTCGTCTGCATTTCATTCATCCGCTGCAGCAGATGCTTATGCAGATGCTTGCGGCTGACGGCCTCGGTAATATCCATAACGCCGCCCAGCCGCTCCGTCAGATGCTTCAGCGTATCAAGCCGCTTCTGCTCTTCTATTGTCCGTATGCGGGTACAATGAACATAATGCACATGCCACTCAGCCTTCAGGCGGTGCGCTATGCGGAAGCCGCGGCGGATTAACCGTTCGGCCTGCGGGCCGGTGTCCACACAGACGAAGATCACTTCCCGTCTGCTCCAGGGACCCCGGAGGGAGGGCTCGCGGTCCCACGCTTCCAGACGTTCATCCACATCATCGGCAATTTCGCGCAGAGCCAGCTCACGCAGCGCGATCAGATTGCCGATCTTGAAGAAAGACTCCAGCGCCTGATTGACCTTCTCGGCAGCGTAAATCTTCCCTTCCCGCATCCGCTGCTGCAGCATCTGCGGGGTAACGTCGATGAGCTCCACCTCACTCGCCATACGCAGGATCGCATCCGGCACAGTCTCGCGGACACGCACTCCCGTTAACTGTTCCACGGCATCATTCAAGCTCTCCAGATGCTGCACATTGACTGTGGTAATGACGGAGATCCCGTTCTCCAGCAGCCTGATTACATCCTCATAACGTTTCTTGGTCTGGCTTCCGGGAACATTGGTATGGGCAAGCTCATCCACCAGCACCACCTCGGGATGCCGGGCAAGGATCGCCTCCGTATCCATCTCCGTAAGTTCAGCAGACTGGTAGTGGATCTGTGCTCTGGGGATCATCGTTAATCCGCCCACCTGCCCCTTCGTTTCCAGCCTGCCGTGAGTTTCCAGCAGACCGACTACAACATCAATCCCTCTGTTCAGCAGCAGATTGCCTTCCTGCAGCATTTTGTAGGTTTTGCCCACGCCTGGGGCTGCGCCGATATAGACCTTGAAGGTACCACGGCGGATCTTCTCAATCCGCTGCTCCAGCTCCTGGCTGGTTAAGCGGTGGAAGGGCTCCTCTGTTCCCTTAGGGGCCGAGCGGACCGGCAGAATCCGCTCCCCGTCCCGTTCAGCGCGGTCTGCCATCAGGAACACATCGATGTTCCTCGTCCGCCGCAGGACACGGCTGGCGATGGAGCCATGCCACTTCTCCTGCCAGCGGCTTTTCTGCGAATGGCCCATGACTATCCGTGTGACATTATTCTGAATTGCATAACGCACGAGCAGCGAAGGAAGCAGCCTCAAGCGGAGCAACTCTAACTCTTCAAACCTGGCATTGATCCGTTCCGTCAGCTTGAGAATGGAACGCTTGAAGACCTGCTGATCCTTGGTCAGCGGGCGGCCGCGCACGAGAAATGTAACAATAATCAGGTCACCGTTCAGCCGTTTGGCAATTTGCTGCCCCCTCCGGATATAGAGTGACCCATTCCAGTGATACTGCGCAGAGACAAGAATCCGCTCCGTTGCACCGGAAGGTCCGATCAGCCCCTCGGCTTCCCGGTGTTTCTCCAGCGAATCATTGACCCCTTCCGCCATCAGCCGCAGAGACAGCTCGCGGAGCACGCCAAGATTCCCCCGGCGGGAGAGGGCGGGATGAGCCCCTTCTCCAAGCACCCCTTCCTCCATCCGCTTCAGAATCGTTTCCGGAGAGACATCGATCAGCCGTACCTCATCCGCGAATTCCAGTGTATTCAGCGGTACGGTGTCTTCCGCACGGATACCGGTCATCTCATAGATTCTCTCACCCATACCGGCAAGCTCATAGACATTAATGGTAGTAATCACGCTGATCCCCTGATCCATCAGATAACGGATGTCCTCCAGCCGTGTCGGGAACCGGGCGCCTTCACGGTTGCGGTGCGCCAGGCCATCGACCAGCAGCACCTCGGGATTACGCTCCAGCAATGCTTCCAGCGGAAGATCCTTCTCTTCCTTCCCGTCCTTCCACCAGTGGATGCTGGGAACCCGTTCCAAATCGCCAAGCTGCTGAACGGTTTCCGCCCGGCCCATGGTTGATACCGCACTGATCACTACGTCGATGCCCTGATGCTTCAGCAGCTTGCCTTCCTCCAGCATATGGTAGGTTTTGCCCGATCCGCTGACCGAGCCGATAATAATCTTCAGCCGCCCCCGCTGCAGCTGATAGATGGAATAGAGGATTTCCTCCGGTGACTTGCGTTTATATGGTGCCATAAGTTAACCTCCTTTCCTGCGGCACTAACCGGAAATGACCCTGTCCGTATAGCTTACGGGCAGGGTTCAGACCGGTATTACTTCGCTTTGAGTTCCGTTAATGCCAGATTCAGCTTCAGTACATTGACACGCTTTTCACCGAACAGTCCCAGATCCCTACCTTCAGTATACTCAGACACCAAGGCTGTAAGTGTCTCTGGAGGAATTCCGCTCAGATTGCTGATTCTGGGAATCTGCACAATCGCAGCTGCCGGTGTAATATGCGGATCGAGACCTGAACCGGAGTTCGTGACCAGATCAATAGGCAGCTCACTAACGGGTACACCGGGATTATCCAGCTTCCATTGGGTAATTGAATCGCTTGTGCGCTGCAGCATATCAGGATTTGATGGTCCATAGTTGTTCGAACCCGAGGCTTCAGCCTTATACTCAATGCTGGATACACGGCTCTGGAACAATGCCTGATCCGTGAAATTTTGCCCGATCAGTGTGGAACCGACCACCTGCCCCGCTGAATTCTTCAGCAGGCTCCCGTTCGCCTGCGAAGGCATTAGCACTTGGGCGAGAGCGGTGGACGCCAGCGGATATATGATTCCGCAGAGTACAATGAATACTGCGCTTAGCCGTATAATTGTGAAGATATAGGCAGCTTTTGAAGGTGACTGCTGCTCTTCGGCAGTCTCTTTATTGGAATTGGCCATGATGGTATTGCCTCCTTAAGAATTCAATCGTGTGCTTGTATACTTGAAATTGAGATTGTCCCAATTAGAATGTTGGTCGTAACTCCGGTGAATATTTGGACTTCCGGCCGCTGTTGTCCCCAGATTTCTTGATCTGTACTGCTGTTCGCAGTGGAAATCCGGTGACAAAGGCGTACGCATTCGCTCCTACAGTTCCAAAATCCCCCTCCGTTACTATCATCATATATTGTATCAATGCCATTTCTAACGTTCACTAAATCCAAATCCTAACGATCATATCAATCAGCTTGATCCCTGCGAACGGAACAACGACGCCGCCAAGCCCGTAGATGACAATATTCCGTGCGAGCAGCTTCGTAGAGCTCATCGGCTTATAGGAGACACCGCGCATAGCTAGCGGAATCAGCAGCGGGATAATGATGGCGTTGAAGATCAGCGCCGAGATTATGGCGGAGCTTGGAGAGCCGAGTCCCATCACATTGAGGGCTTCCATCTCCGGAATCGCCAGTGTGAACATCGCCGGGATAATCGCGAAATACTTGGCAATATCGTTAGCGATACTGAAGGTAGTCAGCGCCCCACGGGTCATAAGCAGCTGCTTCCCGATTGCTACAACCTCAATGATTTTGGAGGGATCAGAATCCAGATCGACCATATTCGCGGCTTCCTTGGCAGCGGTCGTGCCGCTGTTCATCGCCAGCCCCACATCGGCTTGAGCCAATGCAGGCGCATCGTTGGTTCCATCACCGGTCATAGCTACCAGCTTGCCTTCATTCTGCTCGCGGCGGATAACCGCGATCTTGTCCTCCGGTGTACTCTCGGCAATGAAGTCATCGACTCCGGCTTCACGGGCAATGGTAGCCGCCGTCAGCGGATTATCGCCTGTGCACATGATGGTCTTGATCCCCATGCTGCGCAGTTCATCGAAGCGTTCCTTCATGCCGGGTTTAACCGTGTCCTTCAGATAGATCAGCCCGTAGATCCGGTTATCTACTGCAACCGCAAGCGGTGTGCCGCCTAACCGGGCAATCGCATCCGAGTTGCTGTCCAGATCAGCCGGTACTGCACCGCCCTGGGACAGCACCCATTTCTTCACGGAATCTACGGCTCCCTTACGCACCAGGCGTCCGTCGTGCAGATCGATACCGCTCATCCGGGTCTCAGCCTTGAACTCGACGAATGCTCCGCCTTCGGCAAGACTGCCGTCATAGCTGAGCTCCAGCTTCTTGGACAGCTCCAGTACGGAGCGTCCTTCCGGGGTTTCATCCTTCAGCGAGCTGACTGCCGCCCAGGCGGCCAACTCAGTTCCTGACTCACCGCCTACCGTGACGAATTCGCTCGCCATCCGGTTGCCGAAGGTGATCGTCCCGGTTTTATCAAGGATCATTGTGTTGATATCCCCGGCGGCTTCCACCGCTTTACCGGACATTGCCAGCACATTGAACTGGGTAACACGGTCCATCCCGGCAATCCCGATGGCTGACAGCAGTCCGCCGATCGTAGTCGGGATCAGACAGACCAGGAGAGCAATCATCACAGGGATCTCCAGCTGAACGCCGATGTAATCAGCTATTGGACGCAGCGTAACTACAACGATCAGGAATATAATCGTCAAGCTGATCAGAAGCGTGTTCAGGGCAATTTCATTCGGTGTTTTCTGTCGTTTCGCCCCTTCAACCAGCGAGATCATCCGGTCCAGGAAGGATTCGCCCGGATCACTCGTAATCCGCAACTTGATCTGATCGCTGACTACGCGGGTGCCGCCTGTAACTGAGCCGAAGTCCCCGCCAGCTTCCTTAATGACCGGCGCCGATTCCCCCGTGATCGCCGATTCATCTACAGAGGCCAAACCTTCAATCACCTCACCGTCACCGGGAATCATTTCCCCCTGACTGACGAGAACAACGTCGCCTTTGCGCAGCTCGGAAGCCGGAACCTGCTTGATCGCTGATCCAGCCAGCTTATTGGCTGTAATGTCCTGCTTCGTTTTTTTCAGCGAATCGGCTTGCGCTTTGCCGCGCCCCTCAGCCAGTGCTTCCGCGAAGTTAGCGAACAACACCGTGAACAGCAGGATGAAGAATACCGAAATATTGAAACCTACCGAATGCTCCGCATTGAAGTAGCCTGGTGCCAGCACCATAAGCAGTACGATTACCGTGCCGACCTCAACCACGAACATGACCGGATTCTTCATTAACGTTACCGGATTAAGCTTCACTACACTGTCCTTGGCCGCACTTAGAAGGATAGGACCTGTCAGCAGTTTTTTTCTTTGTACAGTACTCATTCTCTTCTCTCCCTCTCCCTACCGTAAAGTCAAATATTCTGCAATTGGACCGAGGACAATGACCGGCAAGAAGGTCAGCGCGCCGATAATCAGCACCGTACCAATCAGTATTCCGGTGAACAGTCCGTTATCCGTACGGAAGGTACCAATCGTCTCCGGCACCGGCTTCTTACGCAGCAGTGAACCTGCAACCGCCAGCATGGCGATAATCGAGACATACCGGCCCAGCAGCATGACGATACCCGTTGTGATATTCCAGAAGGAGGTATTATCGGCCAGTCCTTCAAAGCCAGAGCCGTTATTGGCTGCAGAGGACACATATTCATACAGAACCTGAGTCATCCCGTGGAATCCGGGGTTGCTGATACTCCCCTGACCAAGGTCGGTCAGAAAAGCAGCGGCGGTCGGAACCAGAATAATCAGCGGATGAATCAGAATGGCAATGGCAATCAGCTTCATTTCCCTCGCCTCAATCTTCCGCCCGAGGAATTCTGGCGTCCGGCCAACCATCAGCCCGCATAGGAAGACGCCGAGTATTGCATACATCAGCATATTGACCAGCCCGACACCTTTACCGCCAAACACATTATTCAGCATCATCAGCGTTAAAGGCGTAATGCTGCCGAGCGGCGTCAGCGTATCATGCATATTATTCACACTGCCGGTTGTGGCGGCTGTAGTAACTGTTGTGAACAGAGCGGACTGCGCAATCCCGAACCGCACCTCTTTACCTTCCATACTGCCTTGCGAGGCATCAATGCCCATCGCGTTAACCGCCGGATTACCCGCACTTTCAGCAGCATAATTCAGTCCCAGCAGCACCACGAACAACGTCATCATCGCACCAAAAATCATCCAGCCCTGGCGTTTGTTCTTGGCAAACTTCCCGTACATGTACGGCAGGGAAGCGGGCAGCAGCCACATGGAGAGAATCTCCAGCACATTGCTCAGCGGACTGGGGTTCTCAAAAGGATGCGCCGAGTTCGCTCCGAAGAAGCCCCCGCCGTTCGTTCCGATATGCTTAATGGATTCCAGAGAGGCAATCGGCCCGATCGCAATCTGCTGGCTCTGCCCCTCTAGCGTCGTAACCTCTAGTGCAGGTTTCAGTGTCTGCGGCACATGAAGACCAACGAGCGCCAGTGTTACAAGCAGCGCGAGCGGAATGAAGACCCGGATATGCGCTTTGACGAAGTCTTCGAAGAAGTTCCCCACCGAGCTGCGTCCTGTAATCCCTCTGACAAAAGCGACAGCTACCGAGAATCCGCTGGCCGCCGAAGTGAACATCAGCATCGTCATTACAGCCATCTGCGAGAAGTAGGACACGCCTGTCTCTCCGCTGTAATGCTGAAGATTCGTATTGGTGATGAAGCTGATCACCGTATTGAAGGTGAGCGTCTCTTCCATATTGCCAATCCCGCCCGGGTTGAGCGGAAGCCCCTTCTGCAGCCGCAGAAGGATGTAACTGAATGTTACCAGGGCTATATTCGTTACAATAAAGCTGACCGCATATTTCTTCCAGGACATCCCGCCCCGCTGCTTCAGCCCGATCAGACGGTAAATACCTCTCTCCGTTCCGCCGAAGATCCGGTCTGTCCGGTTCGGTTCACCTGAGAATACATGATATAGATAAGTTCCTGCCGGTTTCACCAGCAGCACCAGAATTAGAATGACTGCTATAATTTGCACAATACCCACGGATGACCCTCCTCAATATACAAACTAACCTTCATTTCTTTCTTGCCTACTCTCTCTCCATACTGTATCAATAGATTAAAAATCAACGTTATAAGGTAAAGAGACGGAGGGGATATTTGGAACTGTAGGAGCGAATGCGTACGCCTTTGTCAGCGGATTTCCACCGCGATCAGCGGTATAAATCAAGAAATCTGATGACAACAGCGGCCGGAAGTCCAAATATTCACGCAGTCACGACTAACCTTTTTGACACTGATTTTTAGATCTTTTTATACAGCCCCCTTTTTAAAATTTCTCCGGATGAATCAAAGCATAAACCAGATACAGAAACAGGAGTAACGTTGCCGCAAGGACTACCGCCATCACTCATTCCCCCCTTGTTCATCCACTACATGACCGCACCATTGCACAAATGCGTAGAACAAAGCGAATACCGCTGCCAAGGCCACCGTCATATACACATCCATCATTGTCTTTGCCACTCCTCATCCGAATTTATAAGAATCTCTCTCTTGTAACTTCCGGTCTAGCGTAACATTTCTCCCGTTAGTTCAGGGTTAGGGTTTCAGCAGGCGTATTAAGATGACATTAAGAGCGGTAAATATCCTCACCCAGCACCTGATTGACCGCCTGGATAAAAGCCTGATGGCCCCCGTCCGGTTCCATTCTGCGGGGCAGCGCCCGGGCAAGAATCTGTTCCGTCCCCTTCGGATCGAACTCAAAGCTATCTGCGAGAATCACCCTGACCTCCTCTGGAGACGCTCCATTAGCGAACCGGTCCGCTGCTTTATATACATCACAGTTCTCATAGCAGCCTTCCTGCTGCAGGCCGATCCAGTCGTATCTCTTTTTGATCAGCACCAGTAATGTTGTTATGACCGTGAGCAGACCGATATTTCTAAACATCAGATCCATGAATATTGCCTTCTTTCTTCTGTGTTTCACTTCCGGTTCAGCTTACCACTCCCGCCATTAGTTCAGGATTAGGGTTTGCTTCAGCGAATTAAGATTTCGTTAAAATGCCGGTAGCGCAACCGCTCCAGGTAGCCGCCTCCATAGCTGGAACGACAAATAACCATGTCCGTTAAGGACATGGTTATCGAAGTATTTGACAAGCAATGCTGTGCGAATTCCGCCAGCCCGTTCAGATCACCTTGCTGTCATCTCCCGCCTGGAGCATCCGGTAACCGACACCAATATGTGTCTGGATAATTTTCGGCTGTGAGGGTGTACTCTCGATCTTCTTCCGGAGCGTAGCCATAAATACACGCAGTGCCGGAATATCATACGTATGGCTGCCCCAGATTTCATGCAGGATGTAATTATGGGTCAATACCTTACCCACATTCTTGGCCAGTAGGCACAGCAGCTTATATTCAATCGGTGTCAGATGGATTTCGTCATCCTCCAGCCAGACACAGCCTGCCGAGTAATCGATCCGTAAGTTCCCGTTGGTAAAAACAGACGAATCCTTCATCAGCTTCTCGCTGTCCCCCCGGATCCGGCGCAGACTGACCCGCAGCCTGGCCAGCAGCTCCTCCACGCTAAACGGCTTGGTCAGATAATCATCTGCCCCCGCATCGAGCGCTTCAATCTTGTCCCGGTCTTCACTGCGCGCACTGACCACAATAATCGGAATATTGGACCAGGCCCGGACCTTCCGGATAATATCGACACCGTCCATATCGGGCAGTCCCAAATCCAGAATCATGATATCCGGCTGACTGGACACGGCCTCCAGAATCGAAGCTTCCCCTGTCTCAGCCGTATGATATTTATAGCCTTGGGTCTCCAGTGTTGTCGTAATCAGCTTGCGGATAGGTTTGTCATCCTCTACCACAAGTATCAAAGGTTTATTCATGGACATTCACCTCTTCTGCCTGCAGGGTGAAGCTGAATACCGTCCCCTGCGGTGCGTGATCTCGTAATTCAATATTGCCGCCATGGGCGTGGATAATCGACTTGCAGAGTGCCAGCCCTAGGCCTAATCCGCGCCTGCCGTCGCCGCGCACGTTGTCTGCCGTGTAGAACATCTCGAACACCTTGGCTTTGGCTTCAGCTGAAATGCCGGGGCCATCATCAGCAACCTCCACCACTACCCAGCCCGCCTCGCGTCTGGCGGATACCGTTATATGTGACCCGGATTGAGTATATTTGATCGCGTTATCCACCAGATTGATGATGACCTGAATAATCAGCCGTGAATCCATTCTGGCCATGAGCAGCTCATCCTCCAGCCGGATCTCAATGTGATGCTCATCCTTATTGCGGTTTACATGCAGCAGCGCTTCGGCTATCACTTCCTCCAGCAGCTCCGCCTGAAAATTGAGGTGAAGGGCGCCGTTATCGATCCGGGTAATGGACAGCAGATTCTCCACCAGATTGATCAGCCACATGGAATCATCGTAGATATCGTTATACAGTTCCTTCTTCTGCTCTTCATTCAGGACCATCGAATTGCCGATCAGGATGCCCGCATTGCCGGAAATACTCGTAAGCGGTGTGCGCAGATCATGTGAAATGCCCCGCAGCAGATTGGTACGCAGCTGTTCCTGCTGGATTTGCAGAGAGATTTCCTTTTGCTTTTCATTCAGCTTATCTTTCTCCAGGGCAAGGGCACATTCACCCAGCATGGCAATCATCAGGCTTTTCTCAAAAACCTCCAGCGGTTCCTCCTGCTCCATTACGATGCCCGCCACCGCAAAGACCGTATCCCCTCCGCGCACTGCATGATACAGACAATGAGCTGCCGAGAACGTATCTGTAGAAGCTCCTGCCCGTTTATTATTCTGCAGCACCCACTCCGCAACCTTGCGTTCATCATCGAAGATATAGCTCTGGGGATCAACTGCAGCTTCCTCCTTGGCAAAAATCAGCGGTTCGGCAAGCTCCCCCTCTACCACCTCATAGACAATAATGCTCCGGTCCAGCAGCTTGACCATCTGCAGTGCCGTTTCGTTGATGATTGCCGGGGTATCCTTGGCCTGCTGCAGCTTCCGGCTTGTCTCGAGCAGAACTTCGGTACGGTAAGCCTTTTGCGCCGACTCCCTGGCCTGCTCCTTCACCCGCAAAGTCAATGTGCTCGTAATGAACGAGGCTGAGAACATTACCAGAAAAGTCACCGGGTAACCGGAGTCATAGGCCTGCAGAGAGAAAAAAGGCGCAGTAAAGAAATAATTAAAGACAAGCACACTCAAAATCGAAGTAACCCCGCTGTACAGCCGCCCTTTTGTAACCATCGCATCCAGCAGAACACCAAGAATATATACGGTAATGATATTAGCTTCACTGAAGCCGAGATGCTTGAACCACAACCCGATTAAAGTACAAACCGCCAGGATGCCTATAGTTTTGCCTGTATCAGCCAGCGTCAGAAGCGGAGATTTGGCATATTGCGGGAATTTTTTGTACAAGGAAGGCCCATTATCCGGAATAATGTAAATATCAATATTCGGAGCGGACGCCGTCAGCTTGTCGACAATGTTAGATTTGGCCGGCCAGCGGGTTTTGTGCTGCGAACGTCCCAGAACGATCTTGGAGACCCGGCTTGTTTTGGCGTATTCGGCAATTTGTCCGGGAACATCCTCCCCATATACGGTCGCGACCTGTGCCCCGAGCTGCTCAGCCAGTCTCAGATTCTCACGCAGCTCTGCCTTGTTCTTGGCGGTTAATTCTTTTGTCCTCGACGTTTCCACATACAGTGCTGTGAACGTTCCATGCAGGGCGTCGGCCATTCTGGCCGCAGTGCGGATCACCTTCTTGCTGGAGATTGCCGAGGACAGGCAGACCAGTATATGATCCTTCGTATAAAAGGTAGCACTGGCCGCCTTCTCCCCGAGCTGTACGGCAATTCTGTTCAGCTGGTCAGCTGTATAACGCAGTGCAATTTCCCGCAGGGCAATCAGCTTTTCGGGAATAAAGAAACCGGCATGCTTCTGCTGCAGCTGTTCATCCGGGTATATCCGGCCCTTTTTTAAACGGTCTATCAGATCGCCGGGTCCGACATCAACAAACTCCACCAGATCCGCACGGTCAAATACGCTGTCTGGAATGCGCTCCAGCACAGGAATACCCGTTATGGAGGTCACGACATCGGTCAGACTCTCTATATGTTCCACATTTACCGTGGTGTATACGTTAATTCCAGCCCGCAGCAGCTCCTCCACATCCTGATATCTTCTTTTGTGGCGGCCTCCCGGAGCATTGGTGTGGGCGAGATCATCGACCAGGATCAGCTCCGGCCTTCTGCGGATCGCGAGGTCAATGTCAAACTCCCGGACTATTTCCCCGTGAATAGATATTTCCAGCGGTGGAAGACGCTCAAGCCCTGACAGCAGCTCCGCCGTATCTGCTCTGTTATGAGACTCGATAAAGCCTGCGGCCACCTGAATACCTTCCTTTTGTTCTTCATGGGCGGCATAGAGCATAGCACAGGTCTTGCCTGCCCCGGGTGCGTATCCGAAGAATATTTTCAGCCTGCCCCGCTGCTTCTCAGCCGTTGTGTATCCTGCCATTCGAATGGTTCCTTCCTATATGGGCATCATGCCGTGCGTTCGTACTCTTAATGATAGCGTCAGTATAGCATGTGCACAATCAGCATGACATTATGGAATTGGCTGTGGCATTAAGATTGCATTAAGATGAGGGGAGGGATGGCAGTATTTAGGAGGTGATCCGCAGGCGGTGCCGAATATTGTAGAGTAGCAAATTTCAACATACCGATTCTAAGGAGATCTGAGATGACAAACGAACAGCAATCCGGGCAAGGGACAATGGAGATGATTTTGGCTGGTGCAGTGAAGCTTCCCGGGGTACAGGTAGACCGGAGTGAATTCCTTGCTCAGCAGTTTGCCAAATATGATACTTATGGAAATATGAGTACCATTCTGGAAAGAGGACCGCTTGAGGCCGGGATCAGCCTATCGGTCATTGACAAACTAGCCAAGACGCTAATTGAAAAGCGTACTATCTTAAGTACTGCAGCCTCCACAGCAGCCGGACTTCCGGGAGGATTAGCCATGGCGGCGACCATTCCGGCAGACACCCTGCAGTTTTTTGGCGTAGCGATGCGCTTGTCCCAGGAATTAGCCTACCTGTATGGAGGCGCGGATCTGTGGCAAGGCAACACCCCGGATTCGGAGCAGGTTAGCCGTGAGCTTACGTTATATCTGGGAGTGATGTTCGGAGTGGCCGGCTCTGCTCCGATGCTGCGCATTCTGAACGCACCTAATTCCCGGCAGCTGCTGAATGAGCAGACCCGGCAAGACTTGGCCCAGACGATGTATTACCCGCTGCTGAAGAAAATCTCTTCTTATATCGGGATTAAAATCACCAAGAAAACCTTTGCCCAAGGCGCATCCAAGTTCATACCTGTTCTGGGCGGACTTCTCTCCGGCGGGATGACCTATTTCTCCATGAAGCCTATGGGGCACCGCCTGCGGGAAGCTTTGTACGATGCTTGCGATCATTATTCGGAAGCTCAGCTGGCGCAGGACAGGGATAAGGTACAGCGTGCGGTTGCAGATTCGGAGATTAATGTAATTGAAGGCGAATTTTTTGACTTAGGGTTTGATTCGAAGCCAGAGCCGGCAGCTACAGCTGCTGCAAGACCGGAGCAATTTAGTGCCGCGGATGAACTGCTGAAATTCAAGCAGCTGCTCGATATGGGCGCAATTACGCAAGAGGAATTCGACCGGAAGAAATCCGAGCTGCTGAACAGCTGATTTCTCGCGTGAATCTTGAAGAGCTATTCCCTCTGCTATTGCAGGAGGCATAGCTCTTTTTTGTGAGTAAAATTCATGATGCTCTGATCTAAGAAGAATCAGAAGTTAGTAAATATAACATGTATGTTCTTATTTAATAATAGCCTCTGTTTCAAGAATTGGCGACAAGACAGCACTGCCAGCTCAATATAAAAATCCGAAAAGCCAACTATATCAAGCGTCACTTTATCCTTTTAAAGGATATACGCGCACAAGCGGACGCGCAGCAATGCATGTTTTTGCCGGATTTCCGAACTCCCTTTATAATCATAACAATGATTCAATATAGAGATGGAGTGAGTAAACCTGACATGAATACAATTCAACTGGAATTCACTGAGCCAAGAAAAATCCGGGCCAACCGGAGATTACAACAAGGAATACTGCAAATCCTCAAGGTGCTGCTGGGCACACTTATCGTGAGCATTGGTGTACTTGTCCTCAAGCATTCCGAGATCATCACCGGTGGAACCGTGGGCTTGTCGCTCAGTTTATCCTATTGGCTGGGTACTTCTTTCTCCATTACGTATCTTCTGGTCAACATCCCCTTTTACGTGCTGTCCCTGTTCAAAATGGGCTGGAAATTCACCGTATCCACGCTGTTCGCTGTCTCCGCGTTAAGCTTGATGTCAGCTGCGGCTGCCCGCTTGCCTGAATTCGTACTTCCGGGCTGGTTCGGAGCAGCAATCGGCGGCTCTGTCATGGGTCTCGGGATGTCCTACTTGTTCCTGAACGGCTCATCGCTGGGCGGGAGCAATATCCTGGCTCTAATTTTCCATAAAAAGTTCGGCTGGAATCCGGGGAAAGTTATGTTCGTGCTAGACGGTCTGATCATCGCCGGGTCGTACTACTCCATCGGGCTGTTCAAGGGGATCTACTCCGTTCTTTCGATTGTCATCCTGTCCTTCATGATTCATTTGTTCAAAAGCCGCTTCGCTGCTCCGGCCAAAGCCCCGGCCCGAACCCGTATCGTCCCGGCGGCGGAAGCTTCTTAATTGACATTATTGAAGCAGCCTCAGCCAAGTCAGCGATCCCGAGCACTGGTTGATGCTTGTTACCGCTGTGCTTGATCAAGTGCATCTTCTATCGCTTTGAGATAAGCCTTGCTCGTAAGCGTAGCGCCGCTGATACTGTCTACCTGCAGCGATTGAGCCTGGATCACTCTGCCGAACAGCTCCTCCGTAGAAGCCGCAGGCTGATTCTCCGCGTGCTCCAGTAGCTTAATCGCTGTTACTTTCTGCGCTGCAATAGTTACCTGAACCGTATTCGCCCTCCATTTATACATCCCGCCTGCGTATTCACCCACATAATTGCCTGCATGCAGCTGTTTGAAATCCACTTCACCGATTTGAACATTCCGGGCTTCACGCCGCTCTTTCTCCGTGAACAGCCAGCCTGCAGCAAGTCCAACCAATACAATAATAATTACAGAAATGCACATAATGAGCAGGTTGCGTTTCCACTTTGGTTTCACTTCAATCCCCCCATTCTCTGTGAATGAATATTATCTTATTCATTCATTATTTAGCGTTCTTAGCCATTCTTCGACCGATCCGATCAAATAGGCGTCCGGCCAGTCTTTTGAAGAGGCCCAAAGGAACTTTATAATAATAAGCCGACTCAAACCAGCCGTTATCCTTGTAATGACGGTAATCTTTGGACTTGTCATCCAGCATGTTATGAATACTGGTCCGGGACAAGCGGAACAGCATCAGTCTGAACAACGTGGGCACCGGAGGTGACGAACGCATAAGCCCTTTGTAGAATCTGGCGGCGGCCTTGCGGATTTCCTGTGAATTTTTCACCTGGGCAGCTTGTGTTATCGGCTCCATCGTATGAAGCACACAGCCACGGGTTACCTGGAAGCCCAGATTCTCCCCCATACTGCTAAGATATTTGACGATACCCTTGCCGCCGTGAATGCCCTGGTTGACGACCGCTGTATAGGTCTTGCCGAAGAACTGCGGCCGATGGAATACATAAGCCAGCCGGTCCAGCAGATTCTTCATCGATGCCGATACATGGAATGCATAATTCGGAGTGGCCATAATAACGCCGTCGGAGTTCTCCATCTTCCCGATCAGCACATCCCTGTCATCTTTGAGCGGACAGAATTCTTCGCCTTTACTGAAGCAGACCTTGCAGCCCCGGCAGAACTCAAGCCTGTAATCCTTCAGGAAAATGTACTCAAACTCAATCTCCCCGTATGTCCTTAGCTGAGCTTCAAATTCGCAGACTGCCCTGTACGTGGCATGCTTTTGCTGATTACCAATGATTGCGGTGACTTTCTTCATGACTGTCCCTCCAGAGTAGTGATGAGATCCTACTTTCATTTCGAATCTTTGTGAATGAATATTTTAATATTCATTCACATCATATATTAACATAGATATGCCCCGTTGTCTGTCTGGATACTGCTTGATCTTGAACGATTAGTGAAGACTTGCTACTTATTATTGTGTCCCTTCCGGCATGTTAAAAAGGCCACAAGCGTTATCCGCTCATGACCTCATCATGCCCGTATAGTATTCAACCGGAAGATTAGTCCATACTAAATTGTCATCGTATTCGTCAACCGTCCCAGCTTCTCGATCTCTACGGTTACTGTATCCCCGGCTTGCAGATATACCTGCTGCTCCGGCGGATACCCCAGCATAACGCCTTCCGGAGTACCTGTCATAATCATATCTCCCGGCTCCAGTGTGAAATGCTGTGAAATATAGCTGATAATCTCATCACACTTAAAGATCATATCGGCTGTATTGGATGACTGGCGAAGCTCGCCGTTAACAGTACACGAAATCGCAAGCTGGTTCGGGTCCCCCACTTCATCCGCAGTTACGAGATAAGGGCCGACCGGAGCGAATTTATCACAGGTTTTGCCCAGGAGCCACTGCTGGGTCCGCATCTGCAGATCGCGGGCGGAGAGGTCATTGCCGCAGCAGTATCCATAAACGTACTTATAGGCTTCCTCCCTGGAGACATTCCGGGCCGTCCGGCCCATCACGATTACGAGCTCGGCCTCATAGTCTACTTTCTGCGAGGCAGCAGGCAGCGGTACCGGCTCCAGATGAGCTGCCAGCGCGTTATTGAATTTGCTGAACAGAATTGGCGTCTGCGGTATAGGAGCTTTCGTTTCTTCTGCATGCTTGCGGTAATTGAGTCCGACACAAATGATTTTGCCGGGACTGGGAACACAGGGGGCAATCTGCAGCGTGGATTCGTCGAGCAGAACTACGGTATCTGATTCTGGCACAGTTAATTCCCTTACTGCCTGCCGGGCAAGTCCTTTAAGGTGCGATAGCATTTCCGGCCCTCCGGCAATTACATCCTGCAGTGTTACGGAGCTTGTTCCTTTCAGGTAACCAGATGCTGTCAAAGCATGTTCAACATCCAGTATGCCAGCTTCCGTATGTACTCCCAGCCGGGTGACGCCCTCTTGAATATAGGATAGTAGTTTCATATCTAAACCGCCCTTTATAGTCTTGTAATAAAAGCTTGGATAATACCGAGCACTTCATCAGACCAGAAGTCCGGGCCGCCATGATCGGCTCCCTCTATTTTGTAGAACTCAACATCCTTGCCCTTTTGCTTCAGGTCGTTGTACAGCAGCACACTTTGCTCAAAAGGAACCAGACGATCCTTATTGCCATGAATCATTAGGATAGGCGGAATATCCACTTCCTGCGAAATATGATTCATAATAATGGTTGGTTCCGCCTGCACCGGATTCTCCAGTACATTCAGACCTCCGATCAACAGACCTTCGGGAGAATCTGCTCCGGCATGGTCCATCGTAGAGTGCGCCTCATTCATCCGGGTAATATCTGCAGGACCGTAGTAGTCGATGATACCCTTGACTTCGCAGGATAATCCGTCGTACACATCCGTATCGAGCTCCTTGTCATGCGGAGTTATCCCCGTCATCACCGCCGTATGACCGCCGGAGGAGTCTCCCCAAATTACGATTTGCTCCGGATCAATATTAAACTGCCCGGCATTCTTCCGGAGATACCGTATAGCTGTCTTGGCATCCTGGATCTGTGCGGGGAACGGCGCCAGGTCTGACGGGCGGTATTCCACGATTGCAACAGCATAGCCTTGTCTGGATATCCAGGACAGCGGCGCGAGATTCGCATCCAGATGCTGCTGTCTCCATGCTGAACCTTGCACGAACACCAGCAGCGGCCAGGTTGCATCCGGACGTTCATGCTGTGACGGTAATATCAGATGCATATGCAGGGGCCGACCGCCCCTCTCGCAATAGGTATGATTGTGCAGCACCGTGCAATAGACCGCGTCAGGATTCATAGGCAGTACTTTCATCCCCGCCGCTGTCGCTTCCGATGCAGGGAATGCTTTGTAGCTGAGCTCTCTAGGTTCAATCCGCATCATCATTTGCCTCCTGTTGAAATCAGTTGAGTAAATTTTACCACTTCTATTCATGCCTTGTCTTGCCGATGCATTCAGGTGCAAAAAAAAGAGCTGCGGTAAGATACCGAGCTCCTGTATAGATTCACATCCAAAACCCTCTTGTAAAAGCTATAGACCCGTCGTAGTCGACGTATACATTTTGGATTGAAGGATTATGCAGTACACCGGAAACACAATAAAACAGCGGGAGAATCACCATTTGGTCGATAAGCATTTTTTCAGCTTTCGTATAGATTTGCATGCGTATAACAGGATCTGCCGTTTGCCGGGCTTCCTTTATATAAGCGTCATACCATTCATCGCTCCAGCCTGAATCATTATCCGGACTCCAGGAGGTGAATAGCTCCAGCATAGATGCCGGATCATTGAAATCAGCGCCCCAACCAGCTCTAGCCACCGAGAAATTCTGATTCACCCGGTTATCTATCAGCTCCGGCCAGCTCTGCACCTCAATGCTTGCCTGAATGCCAAGCTTCTCCTTCCAATCCGAAATGATGGCTTCTCCAATGGAAGCATGGTCGCCTTCATCATTCATAATAATTGTAAATTCTGGAAGGGTAGTCAAACCTTCTTCACGCAGCCCTTCTTCCAGCAGCGCCTTGGCCATTGCAGCATCTTCTTTAAAATAGGCTTTGTCAGACATCTCTGTCCGGAAGTTCAGCTTGGCCCCGTGAATACTTGGTGGAACAACTCCAAACGCAGGAGTGCCGTAACGCAGGCCTTCGCGGTCAACGGCCATAGCCAAAGCCTTACGTATTTTCAGATTCTTGAAAGGAGCCTTATTCAGATTGAATTGATAGTAATAATTAGATGCATAAGGCGCTTCATAAGTAAGCTTAGAGGTTCTGTAATCTATAGAAGATGAATCCAGAAGCTCTTGTCCTCCGCCTCCAACCCAATCCACTTCTTTATTGACGAAAGCAGCCGTCGGATTTGCGGTTCCGGCTTTTGGCAGAAGCAGGCGTACTTCAGACAGCTTGATTTCTTTGGCCGCATAATAATCCGGATTTTCACCTAGAATAATTTCTTTGTAGGACCACTGCTTCAGCTTAAAGGGACCATTGGTCACCATAGATTTAATATCTGTTGCCCATTGGCTGTTGGCCTTTGCGGTCTTAGCGTAAACCGGCAGATAGATGCTCTCCGCGAGCAGCTGGATGAAATAGGAGGTCTTCTCCTTTAATGTGACTTGAAGAGTAGTTTTACTCAATGCCTTTACGCCGATTTTGGCAGCATCCTTGAGAATTCCCTCGTTGTAGTTCTGCGCATTATTAATCATGTACATATTAAAAGCGTAGACATGCTTTGCTTCCGGAGCGAGTGCCCGCTTCCAGGCATACTCGAAGTCCGAAGCCACCACCTGCTGCCCATTACTCCATTTCGCATTCGAACGAAGGGTAAAAGTATACGTTAGTCCATCATTCGATAGGGTCCATGCTTTCGCAATTGCAGGCACAGCCTGGCCAGCAGCATTCAGGCGGACCAAGCCTTCGAACAATCCTTTAACAACCGTAACTGAACTGTCATCTGCAATTACTGCCGGGTCCAGTACCTCTGGAAGACTTCCCAGACCAATACGCAATACCTTATTAGCTTGTGCAGCAGATGAACTGCCCGTCCCTCCCGTGAGCGTTACACTCATCATTAAACCTACTGCCAAAATGATATGAAGCAACCTTTTCATCAACGTTTCCCCTTTGTAAAGCCATTATGTATTAGTAATAGGATAGCATGGAGGGCAGATATTACGCTGTCGTAATTTATCGAAGATCATGAATTATATTCAATAAAAAAAAGAGGAGCCCGCTTGAGCCCCTCCCCTTACTATCCCTGTCTACTGTATCAGCAGCCCAAAGCCGGTCTGAATATAATACAGGCTTGGATAAGCAATATTGCTGGTAGTCAGGTTGTTGAATGTAGCCGAGCCGTTGCCGGTATACGTGTAGATCGCAGCTCCCTTATGGGCGCCGGAGAAGCGTGAGGTCGTTACTCCATCGAGCCCTGTGCCGTTAATGTTGATGTTGTTGAATACGATATTGGAGAATCCGCCTCCGTATCCGAACTGGATCGCATCGCGCTGGGTGTTGATGATATCGATGTTAGTGAACGTTACGTTCTTGATCGGGTCACTCGAAGCTTCGAGGTCAATCGCGCCGCGCTCCCCGTCATACAAGTCACGGCTGGTGCCGCTGTTGATAATCGTGGTATCCGAGAAAAGAATGCCCGTGTTGTTGTTGAAATGAGCACCCGGGAAGGTCGTGTTCAGACGGATGCCGGAACCGCCTACCGTGTCGATAATGTAGTTATGATCCGCCTTATGGCCGCTGCCTCCGAAGAAGGCAATCCCGCCTGCACGCCAGTTATTCTCAATGGTGTTGTATGAGAAGGTATTATTCACCCCATCCGGAGCACCGAAAGTGTTGCTCGGCCACACGGCCAGACCATCGTCTCCGTTATTGCGCACATTGGTGTTGCGGACGGTCGAGTTGCTGGTACCCTGGGAGTAGTTAATACCGTCAGCCAGGTTGTTGCGGATACGGCTGTTCTCCACAAGCAGATTGTTCGCGAAGATTGCCGGCGTCCGTGCATAATCCCCCACCCACATGCCGCATTCAAAATGCTCTACCCAGACATCATGGATAATAGAGTTATTGCCGAAGTTATCCATGAAGCCTTTGTAGATGGCATTCTGGTTGTAACGCGATCTCAGGTTCGAGTTCATATAGACATTGCTGAAATCAAGCTTACCCAGGATGCGGAGCGAGATCCCGCCGCCCGCAGCATTAGGATTGGTGAACTGCAGGTTGGTATGCCAGTAACCAGCACCAGTAACCGTAAAGTTATTGATCATATTGCTGACAGAGCCAATCACCCACATGCTGCTTAGATTGAAGGTTCCGGCTGGAATATAGAGCGATTTGCCGCCTGTGACTGCTGCTGTTACTGCACTGTTGAAGGCTGCAAGATCATCCTGTCCATCACCCGCAACTGCACCGTAATCGGTTACCGATACCGAGTTGGCCGGACGGGCGATTGCCGCCGGTACTGGCTCGATTTCCAGGAAGTCTACACCGTATTCCAGACTGTCCCCGTTATTCTTCTGAATACGGATCGTATCGCCGGGCTGGAGCGGTGTATCCATCTTCCAGTGTACTTCGTCGAAGCGGAACAGCGGACGTCCGGCACTTGGTGCATCACCAGGCTGGTCGCCGGAGAAATATTGCCAGGAGTAATAGGAAGTAAGCGGGATGGTTTTGGCTTTGGTGCCGTTTACGTATACATCCAGCGCTCCGGTAAGACCCATACCGTCTGCCGAATCCGGCATGGTGAATCTCATCGTGACCCCAGCGCCGCCTTGACCTGAACGGACGGTCCACTGGGCATAAGAGCCATTCGAAGGAAGTGTTACGTAACTCTGGCCCGATGCTTCTGAAGCAATCAGCGTCTGATCGAAGTTTGGAGCAGATTTCAGTGCAGCAGATCCGCCACGGGTCGCATCCTGCGTATCGTAGCGGGCATAGGGCACGCTTGCTCCGCGCAGGGCATATACAACCAGATTAACGGTATTCACATTATTAGCCTGCTTGGTCGTAACTTCATTCGCATCTGCAGTAATTGTTGTGGTGACGGTGTAATTGCCGTTGACAGCGCTCCATGTCCCCGGGATGGAGACATTCACAGAAGCACCGGCAGCAATCGCTCCGCTGTAGGATCCGGTGAAGGTCTGCACGGTGGAGCCAGCTGAATTCTTCAATACTACTGTGATTCCATGTGCACCTCCTGCGGAAGCAATCGTCCCCTGATTCTTGAGATTGACTGCAAAGGATACGCTATTACCAGCTACCGGATTGCCCGGTGTCCAGGATGTCGTACCTACAAGGTCAGAGCTTGATACAGGAGCAACAACAAGTGATGAAGGACTGCTGTAGCTGTTGTTGCTGTCATTCTGTTCAATGATCTGATTAGTCTCATCTACCTTGGCACTGAGCGGATAGGTCGCAGCTGTTCGGGTACCGGCATTCAATGACACGGTTGCCGAAGCACCCGCTGCCAGAGCGGCTACCGGGGCCGAGCCTGCCAGCTCATTGTTCAGATAGAAATTGACTGTCGTGGCCGCTGCTGCGGCACTGCCGCTATTCTTCACGATGGCATTCAATGTAATCTCATTCGTCTCAACGGGAGAAGCCGGAGTCCATGACATGCCTGTAATCGTCAGGTCCGGGTTCGGTGCAGGTGTTCCATAGACCTGGAACTCGGCAATCTGTCCCGCAGGGGCACCTGAATTGGAAGCAATATTGATCTGGACACGCTTGACGGTTGCCGTAACGGGAATGGTCACCGTATTTCCGCTGGCTGGGTTAAACGTATACGCCTGAGCGGAGACCAGATTGCTGAAGGTTGTCGTGCTCTGATTATGTCCTAGTACTTGAATATTCTGAGTCCGTGCCCCCCATTCCGTGGCCGGGTTCAGCTTCAGTACAATCGAAGTGATGTTATGATTGGCGCCGAGATCAAGCGTGAGCGAACTTGGATTACCGCCTCCTTCCCAGTAAGTAGCCGTATTGTTATCGTTGGCATTACCGGCAACGAAATTCTGTGTGCTGGAGGATGCGCTGATTGCCTTACCAATAGCGATGTTCCCTCCAGGGGACACCGTTGGTGTGGGCACCGGTGTGGCTGTCGGTGTTGGCGATGCCGTCGGAACTGGGGTTGCGGTAGGCGCAGGTGTAGTTGTGGAAGTAGGCGCCACCGTAGCCGTAGGTACGGGTGTTGGTGATGGAGCCGTTGTAGGAGCTGTTGTAGGTGAAGGTGTCGGCGTGGCGGTCACTGCTGCCGCTACTACAATCTGATCCAGATTGACGTTACCCGTATCACCGGCATCATATTTGTAGGCGATGGTATTACTGCCGGAGTTCAGCGTCAGGAGCTCGGCCTTCGTGCTCCAGGTATCCCAGTTTGCCAGATTCGGCAAGGTGGACTGGCGGATTTTGACTCCGTTCACATAGATGCTGAGGATCTTATCGCTTCCGCTCGCGTTAGCGTACTTCAGCGTAACATTCCGCGAACCCGCTGCAGCTACACTCACCGTGAAGGTAGTTGCCGGTCCTTGGGTCAGATAACCGTCAACAAAACCCGTACCGGAGTAACCCGCATGATCTGTGTTCACTTTCGCCCCGCCGGAGAGTGCAGCAGATTCTGCTTCATAGGTACCGGCCGGAACCGGAGTTGCAGCAGGAGTGACTGCAGGCGTGGCCGTTGGGCTGCTGGAGCCGTAAATTTCAAGCTCAGAGAACTGGGCTGCCGGCCATCCGGTGTTCGCGGTTACGAGCAGGCGCACATAACGTGTACTGGCTGCTGCAAAGTTAATCGTGACACTGTTGCCAGCAGCCGATGGATTAAATACATACGCTGCCGAAGCCACGATATCTGTAAATGTGGAACCGTTCGTACTCCCTTGTACGGCCAGCGTCTGCGTGCGTGTCTCCCAGCCTGCAGGAATCTTCAGCACGAGCTGGTCAATACTGGTGAGTCCGCCCAGATCAACCTGAATCCATTGGGGAAAAGCATCATTCGCGCTTTCCCAATAGGTGCTCTGGTTACTGTCTTTAACGTTATCCGGCGTATACGTTTGCGATTGACCGCTGGAAGTAATGGTTTTGTTAAGTGTCAGATTCTGTCCGCCCGCTGCAGACGAATGTGTCAGCGGTCCGGCGGCCATAAACAGAGTTGAGATTAGCAGCGTTACTACAAGCGACCATACGACATACTTGTTGCGCATTATAATCCTCCTTAATCTGATGTTAGAACGGCACCTAGAATTTTCTGAAGTACTAGAATGATAGCGATTACAAAAAAATAAATCCTTACCAATCCATCATTCGCTTCCAACGTGAAGGTGCCACTCTACTGATATTGCCTCTACTCAACCGGCTTGCGATAGTTCTGCCCAGCCCCCTCTCACTGCAATACACACTCATTATAGTTTTAACGCAGTGCAATCTATAATAGCTAATTCTACGGAAAAGATAGGCGATTCAATGATCGTGATGATTTGCAGCAGCGGGTCAGCCCGAAACATCCTGAATAGACAAAAAAGCACCTCCGCCAGGGAAGTGCTTCGTGTACTTCACTTAGTATTTCGCATCGGATTTCTGCTCTCACAGGGCACCTTGGTCTGGCATAATCCGCAGCCAGCTCCTGATGTAGCCTCTCCACCACTCTGGGCCGCCCACTCCCGTGAATTCTGGCCATACACAAATTTCATGCAGGCGATTTTGTCATGGCCGTTTGTGCTGATCGCCTGCACCGGGCAGCGGGTAATGCAGACGCCACAGTTCCCTTTGCTGCATAACAAACAATTTCCCGTATGACTAGCCGCAGATCTTGGATCAGACGGTAACTGCAAATCCGTTACTACCGACAGCAGCCGTATGGCAATTCCCTTCTCCGAAATGAATCCATCATTAAGACTGAAGGTGCCCAGCCCGGCAGCATAAGCAACATGACGTTCGGACCAATTAGAGATCGGGCCCGTTTCTGTACTGGAGATCCCGTACCAATCCGTATCCAGCGGCGCAGCCGCAAGTCGGCCAAGGTTTTTTAAATAATCCGTCAGATGAATGCGGGCCGCCTTCAAGAAATATTCATCCCCGAACGTACGCAGCAGGGCCCACTCCCGTGAAGCTCTATCCTTCTGCTGACGATTGGCCTTCCTGATGGATTCATGAATGGGCAGCACTATGCTGATCACCGAACCGCCATTATAGGTCCCTGAACCGAATGAACGCTCTATTACCTCTTTTGGCGTTGCATGGCCGGGACCAATAATGCTTTTATACTCCTCAAATAAAGGATCGTCAGCTGAAGCAAATTGAATGATAGGCTCATCATAATAAGGTCCCTGAAGTACATCTGACCAGTTTAGTGGGCTCTCCTTAACAAAGGCTTTCATCACTTCAATAATGAGCTGCTTCTGTTCCTCTTCCGCTCTTTCATTAATTGCAGCACTGTCTGGGTGCATGGTCTTCCCTCCTCTTGAGTGTACTCTTTCTGTCTGGACGTTATCGTGTACATACACGAAATGGCGATAAGCAACTGCTGTTGCGTCATTACTGCGTAAAGATTGATGAACCAAGAGTCGAGGTTATGCTCAGGCCATCAGTTTCTCCACTTTGGATAAAAGGGTAGTAAGTACTTTCATATCTTCATCGCCCAATGCCTCCTGCAAAAAACTCTGCGCCTGCTCCCATTGGTTCCCGGCAGCTATATATTTCACTTTCCCGCTCTCCGACAGGATCAGCAGGCGGTTCCGGCTTCCCTGCGCAGAAATATCCTCCACATATCCAATCTGTTCCAGTGCCTTGAGATTGCGGACAATAGTGGTCCGGTCCAGTCTCATCTCAAGCGCCAGGTCGCTGACACTTGCCGGTCCTAGGGAGTAAATATGCTTCAGTAAAGAAAACTGGCTGATATTTAAACCGCTTGAAGACAGAAATCCGTCATATATTCCTGTGACTGCTGAGGAAGCCCTCCGCAGATTAATACAGCTGCAGACACTAGAACAGCGGATAATGGGTGAAGAAGGGTCTCCGGCTGTTGTCATAGATTATTCTCCTCCTGTTGTATTTATCGTGTACATACACTATTTCAAAATGGAGAGCTTTTGTCAGAGTCATTTATCACAAGGAAGCGTAATTTGAAAAAGAACAAAATCACCCTAACGGGTGAATCAGCCGAAGCTATGCAGCCTGTGCAGCTGATGTAGATTTTAAGCCCATCTCACATTGCTCTATTCTGACTACTTCCTTCCGGGGCAGAACCTGGTGAAATCGAGTGCACTAATGCTCTTCATTTTTGCCTGCCGCCCACTTTTGGCGGATTCAGGGGCACTTTTGCCCCTCATTCCCGCCTGCCGCCCACTTTCGGCGGATTTAGGGGCACTTTTGCCCCTCATTCCCGCCTGCCGCCCACTTTCGGAGCTTTTGGCGGATTCAGGGGCACTAATGCTCTTCATTCCCGCCTGCCGCCCCCTTTTGGCGGATTCAGGGGCACTTTTGCCCCTCATTCCTACCTGCCGCCCGCTTTTGGCGGATTCAAGGGCACTTTTGCCCCTCATTCCTACCTGCCGCCCACTTTTGGCGGATTTAGGGGCACTTTTGCCCCTCATTCCTACCTGCCGCCCCCTTTTGGCGGATTCAGGGGCACTTTTGCCCCTCATTCCTACCTGCCGCCCACTTTTGGCGGATTCAGGGGCACTTCTGCCCCTCATTCCTGCCTGCCGCCCACTTTTGGCGGATTCAGGGGCACTTTTGCCCCTCATTCCTACCTGCCGCCCACTTTCAGCGGATTCAGAGGGATTTATCCCTTTGATTTTCCAAGCCTCCGACTTCTGGGGATTCTGTGGAATTCCGGATACAAAAACACATTCGTCCTTCAGACGGACCTGCTTCAAATTCCAGAGAAACTTATACACAACAGACGCATATCGTAATTTCCTATACAATAAAAATAATCCTCCCTGAATCTTCAAGGAAGGATTGTGGATACAATGGTTTAAATTTCTAAGACAACTCTTTGATATACCAGGCGTCGCAGGCATAATGCTCTGAACCGGCAAGCGGAGCATCCAGCAGCCCGAAACCATGTTTGAGATAGAAACGGCCTGCGGCCTGCATGGTCTGCAGCGTCTCCAGATAACATCCGCTGTAATGCTGCCTGGCGAATTCCAGTGCCGTCCCTAATAGATCTGCAGCAGCTCCCTGGCCGCGGATGGCGGATGACAGATACATTTTCTGCAGCTCGCAGATCCCGTTCTCCTCATCAAATGGTGCAATTCCGCAGCCGCCAAGCACCTCCCCATCTTCTTCAACAATCCAGTAAGCCCTGTTCGCAGCACTATTGTAATAGGTGTATAGGTCATGCATACTGTCATCAGCCCAGGCGAGACCGTCACGGTTGCCCCCGAATTCAATCAGACATTCCCGGATAATCCCTTCAATAGCCGCATTATCTCCGCGCTCTATGTATCTGATATTCATCATTCTGTTAAGCCTCCCGCCATTCTTCCGGGCTATGTCCCGTTATCCTATACACTTTATCATAACAGCAGACTTCCTACTCCATCAACTCACAAAAAAGCCGCAAACACATCCCTTCATACCTGTGGAATAGGATGTGTTTGCAGCTCAATATCTAAAAGATTATACTTTGATTACTTTTTAACATCCTCCATGCTGGCTCCGAAATTAATATGATAGACCCATCCATCCAGAACAAGTGCCGGAACGGATTTCACTCCTGCCAGCTCAGCTTCTTCAATCCGGGAGGTATCCGTGCCGAAATTCACGACTTCGATTTCGGTTTTGGCCGGGTCCAGATAGTTCAGAATCATCTGCTCCGCATCTACACATACCGGACAGCCTGCATGATAAAACACCGCTTTTGCCATTGTAATTCCTCTTTTCTAAGTTTTGTTGTTTCTGACAACTCTTATTTTAGAGAATGGCAGGTGCTTTTTCTATTCAGAATAGGCTATCATTATCATAGTTTCAGCCAATGCAAATTAAACAAAGGAATGAAGTGAATCCTCATGGAAATGAAGCAGCTGGAGTATTTCTTGGCCGTGTGTGAAGAAATGCATTTTACCCGCGCAGCGGACAAGGTCCGGATATCGCAGCCTTCGCTTAGCCAGCAGATCCGGAATCTGGAGTATGAGGTCGGCACCCCGCTGTTCGACCGGATCGGCAAGAAGATCGCATTGACCGAAGCGGGCAAAATACTCAAGCATCACAGCCAAAATATCTTCTACGAATTGAATCAATCCAAAAATGCGATCGACGAGCTCCACGGGCTGGAACGCGGTGCGCTATCCGTTGGCTGTCTTTATACTGTGGAGAGCTACCTGATCTCTCCTGCGGTTATCCGGTTCCACAAGGAGTATCCGAATATCCGGCTGTCCATCCTTGGGCTGCCTACCAGCCAGATCAGAGAGGGCCTGCTGATGAATCAGCTGGATCTGGGTATCCTCTTCCTTCCACCGGAGGACCCGGAGCTGGATAGCATTCCGCTGTTCATGGAGGAATTATGCCTGGTCGCCCCCCTGGAACCTGCGTATGAAGCCTGGCAGGACGGCATCCCTATGAAGCAGCTTGCGGAGCTTCCGCTCGTTCTCCTGCCGGACAACTTCTTCATCCGGCAGCTGTTGAATGACTACAGTGAATCATTAGGATTCACAATTAAGCCTTTTCTGGAGATGACCACGATAGAGGCACTTGTCCATATGGTGGAGAGCGGCATGGGCTGTACGGTTCTGCCCCGCAGCTTAATGGAGCATCTGCAGAAGGATTCTGTACGGGTGCTTCCGATTATTAATCCTTCGCCGACACGCCGGATAGGCGTTGTGTTCCGCAAAGAAAAATACATGTGTGCAGCGACCAAGCGCTTCATCCGCGAGCTGCAAGAGAATGCTGCACATTTCAAGGAGAGCGTCTAATGAACAAACTTGTATTTTTCCTCGGTCCGGGCGGGGCCGGCAAAACAACACTCGCCAAAACCATAGCAGCCCGGCGCCCGGCCTCTGTATTCGATATGGATATTCTGCTGCGTCCGGCAGCTACCGCGATCATGACTATGCATGGACTGGACCCCGATGACAGGGATTCGGATGAATATAAAAGCTTATGCCGGGACCTGGGGTACCGGATTACAATGGACGCTGCACTGGACAATATCGGCCTGCAAAGCGATATATTCGTCGTAGGTCCCTTCACCAAGGAGGCCGCCGACCCGGAGTGGATCGGGCGTGAACTGTCGCGCATCGGACGTACACTGGCGGAGGTCGAGGTCAAAGTTGTGATGGTCAGTCTTCCTGATGCGGCAACGTTCCGTGAACGGCTTGAGGGCAGACAGTCCCCGCTGGATGCCTGGAAGTTCGCACACTGGGATGAGTTCAGCGCTTCCCTGGGCAGCCGCACCGTGGCATGGCCGCTTCCGGCTTCCCATGTGGCACAGATCGATAATTCCCATCCTGACAGGAACGTAGCTGCTGCGGCTATGGAAGCTTTTATTTACGGAGAGTCATCTTCCTCCGCATTTCTTATCGAAAAGAACCTCCCGCCTATAATAATAGAATGAGAGGTTCCTTTGTAATTCGGATAATTATTATTGTTTTATCGCATGAATATAATGAATCGTCTCAAAAGCGGTCAAAGCATCACTCCGGTTGCTGAAGAACCTGTCATTGATCTCCGCCGGGGACAAGTGCTCATAAATCAGCAGGCCTGCTTGCTCCAGCAGCTGCTCCAGTTCATGATAAGCGAAGCAGGATTGCATCGGCTCACCGCTGACGGCAGCCATCTGTAGCATCTTTTCTACCCGGCCGGACAGTCCCTTCTCTTCAAAAAGCCGCTCATCCGCATAATCAAATACGATAGAGCTGCCTGCCGGGAGACCGGCGAATACTTCAGTAATCAGTCTGGCATTCTCCTCTTTCGTGAGGTAGTAGGAAACACCCAGCAGGCTGAAGAAGGTCTTGGCTTGTGAATCAAACCCTTGCCCAATCAGATTGGAAGAAGAGAATTCCCTGGTGAAGTCCATGGGTACAAAGTGAAGATTGACCGGAATCTCCAGCCCGGCGTCACTGAGCCGCTGCTGCTTGAACTCCTGTGTAGCCGGATAGTCCACTTCAAATATCTCCAGCTGGTCTTTCAATTCAGGATGACGGTAGCCAAAGGTATCAAGTCCGGCTCCAAGGATGACATACTGCTTCAGTCCTAAGGTTAGCTCATGCAGCAATAGGGCCTCACAGTAAGCAGCACGCGCGAGCGGGGTCGGAGACAGCTGTACATGTGTAATCCATTTCAGAATGGCGTCTGGATCATCCTGATGTTGATTTGCAATGTCTGTGTTGAAAAAAGTGATGCCCTGCACCATATTCTTGCTGATGTCTGAAAACTCCTGCGCTGAAATCAAGTCTTGGGCCAAATAATCATCGAAAATCTTAGGTGTGTCATATTTACTGTGATAGGCTCGGCCAAACGCTGCTACTTTGCAAGTTAAACTGGACTCATTCTGCTTCAAACGTGTATCCTCCCATAAAAAAATAAGATTCCCCCGGCCGGGAGAATCTCATTATATAGGCAAACTTTTAATATGTAAATTATAGCATAAATAATATATTTTGTCAATGATAATAGTCTCCAAGAAAAGCTCCGGCTTCCCCGAAACTGGAGATCAACCCGCTGCCCACAGCGGCACAGAGCGCCGCGCCTATAGCAGCCTCTTCTGCTTGCACGCCAAGCGTAAGCGGCAAACCGAACGTTGCCTCAGCCTTCGTACACAACACCGGATTACTCCGCAAGGCATTACCGGAACCTATGAGGCGGGTGAACTCCTTCGCCCTCTGCTGCTCCAGCTCCTTAAGGAAGCTGTACAGTTCATCAATCATCCCCTGGAGAAAAGCATGGGCCAGTCCGGCAGGTGTGAAGTTATCCAGTGAGATCCCTTCGATGCTGCCGCGCTTGTCCGGCTCTGCTCTTGTACCTAGAAACTGTGTATTTACCTTTAGTCCGGCAGTCATACCATCTGCTGGCTCTTCCGTAAGCAACTGAGCCAGCAGAGAATAGATATCTGCAGGTGCTTCTCCTGTGTAAGCTGTGATCAGCTGCCGGAAGAAGCCTTCCAGCAGAGCATAGGATCTGCCGCCGCTAAGCGCAGCACCTACCATAAGTACTCCACCGCCCGGATAAGGGCGCACCTCCATTGCTGATGGAGCAGGGTTGTATTCAGGAAGCCAGGCCGATAGCTGGCTGCCCGTACCGATGTTCAGCAGCAATGAACCGGCGGGCTGCGGCACACTGCCCAGGAAGCTGGCCTGATTGTCACCGAGCGAAGTATACACCGGTATTCCCTGAAGTGTTGTACCGATTGCAGTCCCGGAAGGGACGACCTGCGGCAATATTGCACCGTCGATTCCAGCCTTAATGAGCGCTATTTGATCAAAATCACCTGTCTGTATATTGAAGCCCCCGATGCCGGACGCCTGCGTTGCATCAATTAGAGGTACTGCGCTGTTCGCCAGCCTCATCGCGATGTAATCCGCAATCGTGCAGAAATGGACTGTGTGCTCAGGCACCAGCTGATGCTGCAAATTATAATAGTGAGTGGCCAGTCCGTAGCCTGGAGCTATATGATATCCGGCAAGTCGACTTAGCTTCTGCGCATAAGTGTAACTGCTGTCCTCCACGCAAGGCTGGCCGCCTCTCCCATCCTGCCAGGTATAGAGCGGGCCCAGAGGATTGCCGCTCTGGTCTATATATACAATCCCGTGCATCTGCCCGGTCAGGCCGATTCCTGCTGCTTCCGGCTCCCTTGACAGCAGGAGACCAAGGATACGTTCAACCTGCTGCAGAATAATCCCCGGCTCCTGCAGACGTTCCCATTCATGATTCGGGCTGGATGGTTTACTTGTTTGTTCCTCAGTAATCGTATGCAGGACGGTTCGTGTCTCCAGATCGTAGAGCAATCCGGAAATTGAGGTGGTTCCGATATCCAGTCCGATCATGATCATGTACTTCATCCTCTTTCCGTTCATATAGCCTATATGGTAAGCCTTCACGAAGTATAGCGTCAACCCGGCGTATAAAACCCCATGGATCAAATGATACTAGACCAGACAAAGTATAATTCAAGCGGGAGGCGTACATGTGAGACTTCAGAACAAAGTGGCAATAGTGACCGGGGCGGCATCCGGGATGGGCAAGGCGATTGCGGCTCTCTATGCCAAAGAAGGCGCTAAGGTAGTAGTGGCGGATATTCACTTGGAGGCTGCGGAGACGGTGGCCGGGGAGATTAAGTCCGGCGGCGGTGAAGCCCTCGCGGTGAAAGCCAATGTTGCTGATGAATCTGATATCCAGAACCTGATCGACACTACAGTAAAAACCTACGGAACCGTAGATATCCTGGTGAACAACGCAGGGATTATGGATAACTTTGAACCGGCAGGTGACATTGAGGATGACAGCTGGAACCGCATCTTTGCCGTCAATACTACATCCGTAATGCGTGCTACACGTAAAGTACTCCCTATCTTCTTGGCTAAACAGCAAGGGGTGATCATTAACGTAGCATCCGCAGGCGGACTTTTTGGTGCCCGGGCAGGTGCAGCTTACACAGCCTCCAAGCATGCGGTTGTCGGATTCACCAAGAATACCGGATTCATGTATGCTCCTCAGGGCATCCGCTGCAATGCGATTGCTCCGGGCGGGGTGGAGACCAATATCGGATCTACCATGACGCATATTAATGAATTCGGGATGGGACGTACGCAGCCGGGATTGGCTCTTAATCCGCGCACAGGCAAACCGGAGGAAATCGCGCAGCTTGCCCTGTTCCTCGGCTCAGACGAAGCAAGCTTTATTAATGGAACGGTGGTAACGGCCGATGGCGGATGGACTGCTTATTAAGAGTCTGCCCTGCTTCAAAAGAAAGGCCATCTCCCGTTATTCACGGTTGATGGCCTTATTACATACCGTTGTTAGTTGCGTGCATCCTGCACCCTGATATTACTGCCGAACAAGGTAGAATCGCTTGTCAGTTTGTAGGCTGGGTAGCCTGCCTCTGCTTCCAGACGCATCACATCATCGAATAGGGATTCCTGCTGCCGGTCACACAGAAAAGTGAAGGGTTCGGTTTGGAATACGATATCCGTCGGGGAAGGCCCGTTTACAATCCGGATGACCAGCACGCCATTGCAGCCGCAATCCTCTGTATCATAGAACATTTTGAATTGCCCGGGCTGGCCGGCAAGGCTCTGCGCAAGCCGTTCTTCGGTGAGCGGGTTTAGTTGTATTTGCATCAGATATTTCTCTCCTTTGTAGGGCAAAATGCCTGCGAATTCGATCAGGTGTCCAGTATAGTGTGTATTTTGCCCGGACTTCTGTGATAGCAGTCACTTTGGGTATGACATTAATATAACATATAATCAGGCGTTGACGTGCCCAAGCCTGTGCTTGGGACATATCAACGCCTGATTAGGGATTATACTATATCCTAGCCGATCTGTGAGCGCACTGTCTTTTCCAAGCTGAGCAGTTCCTCTCTTACCTTAACCACTTCGCCAATAATGATGATGGCCGGATTACTGATTCTCATCGCCGCTGCCAGTTTGCCGATACTGCCGAGCGTTCCGGTCACTGTCCGTTCGCGCACTGTTGTCCCGTTCTCAATCAGGGCAATAGGTGTCAGCGGGTCTTTGCCATGCTTAAGAAGCTGATCACAAATCTCGCCCAGTTTGCTGACTCCCATATAGATGACAAGGGTGTCTACACTATGGGCAAGTGCATCCCATCGTACCGGAGAGTCCTGATCATGGCAGCGGCTGCCGGTCACGATAGCGAATGAAGCCGCCAATCCGCGATGGGTCAGCGGGATTCCGGCAGAAGCGGCTGCGCCGACCGCCGAGGTGATCCCGGGAATCACTTCGTATGGGATTCCCGCTGCAGCGGCTTCCAGCGCTTCCTCTCCGCCGCGTCCGAAGACAAACGGGTCTCCGCCTTTCAGGCGTACCACGTGACATCCGGCTGCAGCATAGTTGATCATCAGCTGCTGGGTGGATTCCTGCGGCATCGAGTGAAGTCCGGGCGCTTTGCCGCAGTAGATGCGCAGAACATCGCTTTTGGCATAGCCCAGCAGCTCTTCATTCACCAGGCGGTCATACAGAATCACATCTGCACTCTGAATACGCCGCAGTGCCTTGACTGTAATCAGCTCGGGATCACCGGGGCCTGCACCGACAATGGATATGCTGCCCCGCTTCATAGGCTTTTCTCCAGGGCGGCTGTGGCTGAGATCACTGTATCGCGTCCCGGCGTCAATCCGGCTTCAGAAGAGGCTCCGGGTTTGAAGCTTTTTTGCGACAGATAGAGAAGAATGCCCGTGAACAGCAGGCCTCCGGCGAAATTGCCGATCAGAACGGGAATGCCGTTCCAGATCCACCAGTCCGCGAAGCTGACATTCGCGCCAAGCATCATTCCGGCAGGAATAACGAAGAAGTTGACAACCGTATGCTCGAAGCCTTGCCCGAAGAAGGTCAGGATCGGCAGCCACATGGCGAAGATTTTACCGGATGTGGACTTCGAGGTCATAGCCATTACCGCACCCAGCGTAACCATCCAGTTGCAGAGCATGGCTTTGATGAAGACAAGGGTCATCCCCTCAGCCCCCATGCTCTTGTACGCTGTAGTCTTAGCCTCACTGGTCGTAATTAATGTCTGGATCAGCGGGTTCGACATATCCGTCCCCATCTTCGTAATTGTGAGTCCATACAGAGCTGCGTATACTGCGCATCCAATCAGATGCCCGATAATAACCCAGAAGAAATTGCCCAGCATCCGTTTTATTGTTGTCCGCTTCTCCAGCACAGCCAGCGGGACCAGGGCAAAGCTGCCGGTGACGAGTTCTAGCCCAAGCAGAATGATCATCACAAAGCCTACAGGAAACAGAAGTGCACCAACCATCGGGATCTTGGTCTGGGCGGTGGCGGTAAAGGCCAGCGTTGTGGCACAGGCCAGTATGGCACCCCCAAGGCTGCCGCGGACAATCAGCTGCATAATGCCCAGTTCCGCTTTGGTCTTGCCGGCTTCAATCATTGAGGCCAATACTTCACTTGGTTTGACATAGTCCATTAGGAATCCCCCTTATATGCTCGGATGAATTATATCGTTAGGTACAAGCTGCCGCTGGTGTGATCAACCTCCACCTCATAGGTTGTCACATGCCCTGTATCGGGTGCCTGCACGTCACCGCTATGGAGATCGATCCGCCAGTCATGGAGCGGACAATGCACCTTGGAACCGCAGACCATTCCTTCGGATAAGACTCCGCCTTTATGCGGGCATTTATTCTCCACTGCCAGCACCTCCCCGCTGCTTAACCGGAACAAGGCAATCTCGGTATTTCCCACCCGTAACTTACGCGATCCCTTGATGTCAATATCGTTCAAGTTACCAATGAGCATCTTGGTCATTGTCATTTGTAAGCCCCCTTAGACTGTCTCCGGCAAGGAGATCGGTTCGAAATTTTTGCGCAGCTCCGGTGTATTCACAATTTGCTTCCATGGATCGGTGGTAAGACTAAGCGTCTTCTGAATTCTCTCCTGCAGCGCCAATCGTGCCTCGCGGGACTCCAGCGCCTGCTTGATGCTGTCAAGCCCGACACGTTCCACCCACTGGGCAGTCCGTTCATTCCACCCGGCATTCTCACGGTAATATTGCAGGAACGCACTGGCCCACTCCATCACCTCATCATCGGTCTTCACCACGCAGAGCAGCTCCGTGGCCCGGACATGAACGCCGCCGTTACCGCCGATATGCAGCTCCCAGCCGCCGTCAATGGCTACGACTCCGAAGTCCTTAATTGTCGCTTCCGCACAGTTGCGCGGACATCCGGATACAGCCAGCTTCACTTTGCCCGGTGTGTTCAGCCGTTCAAAAGCCTGTTCCAGCCGGATACCCATTCCAAGGGCATCCTGCGTGCCGAACCGGCAATAGGTGGAGCCGACACAGGTTTTCACTGTCCGCAGTGTCTTGCCGTAGGCATGGCCGGAGGGCATATCCAGCTCTTCCCACATCTTCGGCAGGTCCTCCTTCTTCACCCCAAGCAGATCGAGCCGTTGTCCGCCGGTGAACTTGACCAGCGGCACCTCGAACTTCACCGCAACCTGGGCAATCTTGATCAGTTCAGCCGGAGAGGTGACACCGCCGTAGATTCTCGGCACCACGGAGTACGTACCGTCCTTTTGGATATTGGCATGGTAGCGCTCATTGGTGAATCTCGATTCATTCTCATCAATATATTCTTCAGGATAGAGCATCCCCAGATAGTAGTTCAGGGAAGGCCGGCATTTGGCGCAGCCTTCTTCATTGCCCCACTCCAGGACATTCATGACCTCCTTGACGGTCATCAGCTTCATCCGCTTGATTTCGGCGACGATCTCATCCCGCCCGAGCGTGGTGCAACCGCAGATTCCTTCTTTGACCGTTACGGCAGCCTCGCCGGCATATAGCTGCAGCAGTCCTTCCACCAGCGGCTTGCAGCCGCCGCAGGAAGCCGAGGCTTTGGTGCATGCTTTGATCTGCCCTACACTGGTACAGCCGCCGGAGGTAATCGCCTCGGCAATCGCCCCTTTCGAGACTCCATTGCAGCCGCAGATGATCTCATCATCTGCCATTCCTTCAAGCCGGTTCCCTTTGGGCGCCAGCGCATCAGCAGATATTCCGAGCAGCAGCTCTTTCTCTCTCCCTTTAATATTCTCGCCCTTCTTAATCATCGAGAATAACTGCGCCCCGTCACCTGTATCTCCGAACAGCACGGCTCCAATCAGTTTATCACCGTGAATGACCAGCTTCTTATACACACCATCGGTTTCATCCTGGAACCGCAGCGCCTTGGTGCCGGGCTGTTCGGTGAATTGTCCTGCCGAGAACACATCGACGCCGGATACTTTCAGCTTGGTAGAGGTAACCGAACCGGCGTAGCCTTCTGTTGGTACACCTGCCAGCCTTTTAGCCAGGACAGCCCCCTGTTCATATAGCGGAGCCACTAGCCCGTAGGCAATACCCCGGTGTTCCGCGCACTCCCCGACGGCATAGATGCCGGGCAGGCTGCTCTCCATATAGTCATTTACGATGATTCCGCGGTTGACTTCAATCCCGCTGCTGCGGGCAAGCTCTACATTCGGCTTGATGCCGACAGCCATCACAATCAGATCCGCGTCTTCAATGCTGCCATCTGCGAACAAAAGGCCTTTGACCCGCTTTTTGCCAAGAACCGCTTCAGACTGCTTCTTCAGCAGGAACTTCATTCCCTGGGCTTCCAGTTCCTTGCGCAGCATTACGGAGGCGGACTCGTCCAGCTGGCGCTCCATAATATATTCATGGATGTGGACTACCGATACCTCCATCCCCAGATGCAGCAGCCCTCTTGCCGCCTCCAGTCCGAGGAGACCGCCGCCGATCACCAGCGCTTTGCCATATTTTTGCGATACCTCCTGCATGATTTGTGTATCCTTGATATCCCGGAAGGCAATGACGCCCTCCTTCTCGGCACCTGGGATCGGCAGCATGAAGGGGTTGGAGCCGGTTGCCAGAATCAGCTCATCATAACTTGCAGTAATTCCTTTATCCGTATGGACCTTGCGCTCTACAGGATCAATGGAGGTTACGGTGTGTCCCGTATACAGCTGAATATTGAAGCTCCGGTACCACTCCAGGTCGTTGATTACGATCTCATCAAGGCTTGCACCGCCTGCAAGAACAGAAGATAACATGATCCGGTTATAATTCGGATGCGGCTCCGAACCAAAGATTGTAATGTCATAAGCCTCCGGCGCTAATTTGAGCAGATGCTCAATCGCCCGTACCCCCGCCATTCCGTTACCGACTAATATCAGTTTTTTGCGAATTGCTGACATGTATCTCTCTCCTCTCCAGGTAAACAACAGAAATAGCCCGCTTCACTCCGCCCGGAAACATACTTCTTCCGTTGCGATTTAAGTGAAAGCAGGCGCCATTGCCGCTTCAACCGAATACATCGTTGTATTCGCAGAATTGATGAATTTGTTAAAACGACTATACTACAGCCATCCTAATTACGTCAATAATTATGACATATAAAATTTTATTATTTTAATTCATCGACAAAATTACCTGAACTGTGTTATATAATATTACATCATCTTTATTCCGACTGTACTTATTCTGCACTGGTGTGCAGACTTATCCCCTTATTATATGTAAAAGGAGCGTCGTCAACTATGCATTCCCTGTTAGTTATAGATCCGGGCAGAACAGAGAATTCCGCAGAAGAACGCTCCTCCCCAACTCCTGACAGTATCCTCAGTTCCTGCGGTTATGTGATCGGGACGGCTGCTTCGGAAGATCAGGTCTTTCCGCTGATCGGTGACACGGATGCCTTCATTCTCCATCTCCCCGTTACTGAGATCAGCTATTGGAGAAGTATTCTGGTTCAGCACAAGGTTGCCCCGGTACTCTGGTGGTGTACCCCGCGGACCGCAACGTTATCCGTCTCTGCCTGTGGAGATGATATTATGGTGGACGGAATATTGTCTCCGGCGATGCAGCCCCAGGAGATCCACTGGATTCTTCACTTCAGCTCCAGGCAATGCTTCGAGCGCCAGCAATGGCTCAAGGAACGGGAACAGCTGTTATCCCGGCTTGAGGAGCGTAAATGGATCGACATGGCCAAAGGTATTCTCTCCAAAGCCAGGAACATCAGCGAATCTGAAGCTTACGACCTGCTGCGGAAGCAGGCCATGAACGAACGGAAACGGATGGTCGATGTCGCTACTTCCATCGTCAAGGTGTACCAGATGCTGCAGGATCAAACTTAAGGAGACTTCCATATGATTAATATTCTGAAAGAAGTGGCCCGCGGCAAACGCGGTGCCAAGGATTTAAGCTACGGGGAAGCGGAATATGCGGCAGAAGCTATTCTCGGACAGACTGCTTCTCCGGTGCAGATTGGCGCGTTCCTGATCGCCGAACGCATGAAGCTGGAGAGCCTGGAAGAGCTGGAAGCCTTCGTCGCGGTCTGCCGCAAATATGCCTCACGGGAACCTGTCCAACAGGGGATCGATTGTGCCGGACCCTATGACGGCAGGGTTCATTCCTTCATCGCCACGTTCCCTACTGCCTTCCTGCTGTCTGCCGCCGGTCTGCCGGTTACCCTGCATGGCTCCGCAGGCTTGCCTCCGAAGTGGGGAATTACGCTGCAGGATATCATTCATGCATCCGGAATTGATATTGCCGGTCTGAGCCGCAGTGCCGCCATTGAGGCGGCGGAGGCCAGCGGTGTGCTGTTTGCGAAATCGGAGCAGTGGTGCCCGCCGCTGGGTGCTCTGCGCGGCCTGCGTGAAGACATTGGGCTGCGTACGATATTCAACACAGCCGAGAAGCTGATTGATTATTCCTGTTCACCTTATATCGTCTTCGGCATTTTTCATAATACGGTATTCGACCGGATCTCCCGGCTGATTGTGAAGCTCGGCTATCAGCGGGGACTGGTTGTTCAAGGCGTGGAAGGCTCGGAGGATCTGTATATCGACCGGCCGAACCGCGTATACCGCATTCAGGATGGAGCGGCGGAGCTGGATATCATTGATCCGGAGTCGCTCGGACTGGAAGTGCCCGTTCCGGAGGTCGATTGGACAGCTGAAAGACAGCTGCGTACCGCCGAGGAAGTGCTGCAGGGCGGCGGACATCTGGCGTTCTATAATCAGACACTGCTGAATGGTGCAGCCAGGCTCCATGCCGCCGGCAGGGTCAACTCTATTGAGGAAGGCGTCTATACCTGCAAGCATCTGCTGGACAACGGCCAGGCGTGGAACACGTATGCGAAATGGAAAAGCGCGATGCAAGGCAGCACAGCAGCCTCTCTCGGGCAGGTGTAGCCTGCTTTGCAGGCGTATATAGGGGCGGCAGACCGTATTGCGGTCTGCTATTAGCGCGCTTAAGCGCCGGGCTGCAGCATCGTGTTGCTTTGCTTTGCGGGAGTACCGGCAATCAGGCACTTTTTCTGCGGTAGCATACCGGGGTTCTACACGACGCATTCGCTAATGTCGAGGACTGAGATTCCGTTATTTCAGCAATTGTGGCGAAATCGCATGACACGCGGACTCAGATTCCGTTAAGTGTCCGAAACACGCTTATTTTATGTCCGAATGTACAGGATAACGGAATCTCGGTCCGCGTACGCACCAATAGAAGCTTTTTACATGAAATAAGGGAATGTCAGTCCGCTTCTTCACTTATTCGAACATCACCATCGCCAGATTCAGTTCCAGTACCACCAACACACCAGCACTACCAGCTCCACCAGCACCACCAACTCCACCAGCCCCACCAGTACCCGTTCTTAGCAAGCCCTCCACTTATCCGCATCTCTCCTGAAACGGCAGCTTACCCGTCCCTATAAGGACAGCATCTTTTCAGCTAGTGTGAAGCAAATATATTCTTATCTGTCGAAAAAAAAGCACGCAGTCCGTATTTAAACGGTGCGCGCCTTACATTTAATTTAATCCGTATGCAGCGCACTGCGGCGCTCGATGGCTCCGGCGGAGTCTTTAGAATCGCTTTTGCCGCCTAATTTGAACACCAGAATGCCTCCAACGATGATGAGCACGCCGATTAGCTGGTTAAACGAGAACGGAACCTTCTCCAGCCCCAGCCAGCCCAGGGAATCCCATAATAAGGCGAAGCCGAGCTGCGCAGTCAGGACGATCGAGATGGCATACGTTGCGCCAAGAATCCGGGTCGCCTGGACCAGACAGATGACGACGCCTACACCGATCATACCGCTGAACCAGTACCAGGGCTGCATATGCTGCAGCGTGAACATGTTCTTCCCTTCCATAATCAGCCCCATAATCAGTGAAGCTGCGAACCCCATGCCCAGCACCAGTGTGGTGGTTGTCCAGGAGCCTGTATGCTCATTGACCTTGGCATTGAAAATATTCTGTAGACTAACCAGTGCACCCGCGATCAGCGCGAGTAGTATTCCTGCTAACATATCTGTTGCTCCCTTATATGCTGATTTGTATTGCCTTATTGCCTGGGTTTATTCGTAAATATTGCGGCTGGCCAGAGCTGAGAGCCCTTCCCTGTCCTTGACGATAATTGCCCCGGAGCTGCGCTCGGTTAGCCCTTCCTGGCAGAACTTCCGGATCACTCTGTTCAAATGCCTGTAGCTGGTGCCGATGAAATTCGCGGTATCCACCAGATTAATCGTATTCAGCTGGCCGGTAAATTGCGGATCGGATTCGTCGTAGGAGATGGACAGCAGGTAGCTGGCCAGCCGCACATCCACCGGATGCATCAGATTAAGACTGAGGAAGCTGGACTTCCGGTAGAACTTCTGAGTGATGATCTCCAGCATAAAATGCAGCAGCGGCGGATGATCCTTCGCATATTTATTCAGCCAGCGGTACGGCACCGCAATCATGTGAACCGGTGACACTGCTTCTACCGTATTTAGCATTTCCGTACCCTGAATATATTCAACATCGCCGATAAGCTCCAGCGGTGTTTTGAATGAGATGATTAGTGTTCTGCCCTCTGCCGAGGTCGTGTAAATCTTAAGCTTCCCCTTGACCAGCACATAGAGTGTGCTTGAAGGGTCTCCTTTGGAACAAATATGCTCCCCCGGATCGTAGCTTAGCAGCGACAGGAGCGGCTTAAGCGGCTCTTTGAAAATGTAATCGAGCTGGTGCTTCTGCAGATATGCCTGCAGCCGACCGGGATCTTGAATTTCCTTCACCGCACAGGTTCACCTTCGCTTGACCTAATCATCAGAACTTCAGCACAACCACACCCAGGATCATCATCCCGATCCCGATAAACTGCGGTAGCTTCATCTTCTGCTTGGCTACCCCGAACCAGCCCTTGATGTCGATGACAAAAGTCAGGCACAGCTGGGCAATCAGCAAAGCAGAGATGGTTAAGGTGACACCGATGCTCTGAATCGCCGTAACCTCACTGAAAATAACGAATGCGGCAAATCCGCCGCCGATCAGATACAACGGCTTAACCTTACGGAAGCCGTGTTTCTTCCCGTCCCGTACGATCAGCGCAATGACCAGCGCCATCAGGAACCCGGTGAACTGCGTGATCGTCGCTGCCTGCCACGTACCAATATCCTGGCTGATTCTTGCATTCGCTACCCCTTGCAGCGTAATGCAGGCCCCGCCTATAAATGCGAAAATTATCCCCTTCATCTGTCTCTCTCCTCTATATACTGTCTGCCTTAATTAAAAGCCAGTTTGCCGGATTCGGGAAGGACATATGTCCTGAATTGTAAAAGTGTCTGCGGACGGCTGCCCGAAAGCAGCCGGTAAAGCGATAAAAAGCCCATTTCAAACCGGATTTCCGGCTCAAAACGGGCTTATAACTGTATGGTTTAGGAGAGCAGCTTCATTTCCTTCAGCTTGTCCATAATCATCACACTGACAGCTGACACGCGCGCTTTGTCTTCATAGGTTAACCAGGCCAATTCCTCGATTTCGGAAGCCGGGCTCAGTTCACCCGTGAACTCTGCGGTCAGGCAGGTCATCCGGACGGAAACGCCTTCTGCTTTGCCATGCGCGGGAGCTTCAAAGCTTCCGAATTCCGCAATGGTCTCCGGTATGATCTGAACAGATAATTCCTCTTCGATCTCCCGGATCAATGTCTGTGCATCACTCTCACCAGACTCCCGTTTGCCTCCGGGGAAATAATAGGTGTCCTTTCCTTTGGAACGCGCGCCGAGCACCTTACCGTCCACGAAATATATCCAGGCAATCTTATCAATTACTTCAGTCATTGTCCGTCTGCACCTTTCTTCATCGTACTTTAATATGCATATGCTGCTCTGCCTCTTCCCAGGGTACCGGGTACGCCTGGCCTTTGGAGCAGAAGATTGAGGTTGAAGAGTACGCCGGATCGGCATTTTTATTATAATTCCGCTGCTGAACCACTGTTTCGGTCTGATGACACGGCTGATAACCCGCGACTCTAAGCGACAGCGAACCCTTGCCCTGGGTCAAGGAAGCCAGTCTCACCCCATAATTCATGAAGCTTGCCACTGGAACCGTACCGGTAATGACAGCCTTGGACTCCGTAATCTCAGGAGGGTTGAAGCTCCCGCTGGCCTGCTGGATATCACTCATTACTTTGCCCACGTAGTCTGAATCTATCCGGAGCTTCAGGTCATAGACCGGCTCCAGCAGCAGATTCACGGCCTGCTCCAGCCCCTGGCGTAAGGCCCGGTAAGCTGCTTCACGGAAATCTCCGCCGCTCGTATGCTTATTATGCGCTCTGCCGCTAAGCAGGGTGATCTTGAGGTCAGTCAGCGGTGACCCGATCAGCAGGCCGTGATGGCTGCTCTCCAGCAAATGCTGCTCAATCTGATGCTGATAGCCCACGGCCAGATCATCCGGGTGACAGCTGTTGATGAAGGTAATACCGCTGCCGCGATCCCCCGCCTCCAGCTTCAGATGAACCTCAGCGTAGTGGCCAAGCGGTTCGAAATGTCCGTAGCCGTAGACGGTGCCAGTGATCGTCTCCTTGTAGAGAATCTCCGGCGGCCCAAAAGCAATCCGGATCCGGAAACGTTCAGCCATGATCTGCTCCAGAATCTCCAGCTGAATTCCGCCCATCACATGAATATGCAGCTCCTGCAGCTCTTCATCCCAGCTAACATTGAGCGAAGGATCTTCCGCACCCAGCTGTCCAAAGGCATTCATCAGTTCTTTCAGGTGTACCGGCGGTTCAAAAAGGACTTTGGATTTCAGCGTAGGAATTAGGCCGCTTTCCTGTGAGTCCGTCAGTTCACCAACGCCCTCACCCGGCAGGGCTTCAGTAAGTCCTACAACCGCGAACAGCTCCCCTGCGGCAGCCCAATCGGCGGAAATATATTTGGTGCCGTTGTATTTGCGGATTCCGGTAACCCGCGCCGATACACGTTCCGGTCCATGTCCATACATTAAGTTGTCCCTGTTCTTCAGTACTCCCTGTAGAGCCTTGATGTAGGTGATACGCGTACCTTTGTCATCGTGGCGGATCTTATAGACTCTCCCCGCAAATGGCAGCTCATGATCGTACTCCGTGAAGGTTAACGCGTTCAGAACCTCCAGGAACCCGTCCATCCCTTGATCAAGCAATGCGGAGCCCTGCATACAAGGAAAAATGTCGCCCCGTTTCAACATGTCAGGCAGTGCACTGCGGCAGACGTTGTCAGGCAGTGCTCCTTCCAGATACATTTCCAGCAGCGCGTCATCACGCTCCGCTATAAATGCTCTCAGCTCATCGGTTAACGCTTCTCCCGGCTGCTGCGGCAGCAGGAAGGCATTGCCGCTGAGCTGCTGCCGGATCTCTTCCAGTACACGCTGCGGGTCCGCACCGGCACGGTCGGTTTTGTTAATGAAGAACAGGGTGGGAATGTTATGCCGGCGCAGCAGCTGCCACACGGTTTCCGTATGACTCTCTACGCCTTCCACCGCACTGAGGATGACCACCGCATAATCCAGCACCTGCAGACAGCGCTCCATCTCTGGAGAGAAATCAACATGGCCCGGGGTATCCAGCAGGAAATATCGCGAATCCTTATATACAAATTCCGCCTGATCGGCAAAAACAGTGATACCGCGCGCTTTTTCAATCTCGTGGGTATCCATGAAGGTATCCTGATGATCCACCCGGCCACGGCTGCGGATCGCTTCGGTATGGTAGAGCAGCTGCTCTGCGAAGGTCGTCTTGCCGGCATCTACATGTGCAAGCAGTCCGACGGTTATATTGTTCATAAGGTGCGGCTACACACCTCCACGGATATGCGGAACAACCTCGGACTGATAGAATGCGCTCAGGCGCTCCATGTCAGCTGAACTATAGGAAGGGACTTCAAGTGTAGCGAGATTATCCGCTACCTGAGCTTCATTCTTGAACCCCGGAATTACACAGCTGACGGCCGGATGGTCCAGAATCCAGCGCATGGACGCTCTGGCCATATTGCCGCGTCCTTCAGCAATCCACTCCAGCTTGCGGGCCAGTTCCACTCCGGTAACAAACGGAAGTCCGGCGAAGGTCTCACCAACATTGAATTGCTCGCCGTTCGCGTTGAAGCTGCGGTGGTCGTTCTCCTGGAAGGTACTGGTCTCCTTGAACTTGCCGGTCAGCAGACCGCTGGCCAGCGGCAGTCGCACCAAGATCCCTGCGCCGCGGACAGCCGCACGCGGTAATAACTCCAGCGCCGGCTGCTGGCGGAACAGATTGAAGATCACCTGAAGCGCCTCTACTCCCGGATATTCAAGGCAGAGCAGTCCTTCCTCTATCGTTTCTACACTTACGCCGTAGTGGCGGATTTTACCTTCGGCCTTCAATTGGTCAAGGGCCCCGAAGACACTGCCATCCCGCAGAATTTCCATAGGCGGACAGTGAACTTGATACAGATCAATCGCTTCCCTTTCCAGCCGCCGCAGGCTCTGTTCACAATATTCGCTTATTCTGCGCGCAGAGTAATTCTCCGGATCATGAATATCACCGGCACGGCAGAATTTCGTAGCAATATGTATCTCATCCTGCTTGCCTTTGGTTGCCTTGGCCAGCAGCTCTTCCGCATGCCCGGAGCCGTATACATCGGCAGTATCAAAGAAATTAACGCCCTGCTCCATAGCCAGCTGTAAGCCCTTAAGCCCGTCTTCATCCCTGCTGCTGCCCCAGTCCCCGCCGATTGCCCAAGTTCCAAAGCTGACTTCACTTACTGACAAACCTGTATTTCCCAGCTTGCGGTATTTCATCGTAGAACCTCCGTTTATGAGTGTAGTTAGTGTAATGAACCCTATGGAACCGTTAACAAGTGACCTTATTATTATGAATGGTTTGCGCGAGAAGGTCCAGTCTCGGTATCGCTATACCGCACCATGCTTAATCGCAGATTGCATACTAGTCCGTTTAGGCGGGGGGCTTCAAGTCCATCTACCTCTGACGCGGACTGAGATTCCCTTATTTGAGCAGAATAGGATGATTTGCTGACCCATCGGACTCAGAATCGCTTATATTACTAGATACTATGCATTTCGGGCACGATTTAACTAAATAACGGAATCTCAGTCCGCTTCATCCTCAAAAGGCGGTTTTCTCACAAAATAGGATCCTCTCAGTCCGCTCCGTACAACACTGGCTTTCTTACCCAAATGCAACATAGAATTGCTTACAATAAAAAAGACCGCCTCCATTATAACGGAGCACAGTCTTTCACTATATCCCGGTACAACATTATAGCTCTATCCGGTAGAACGGTCCTCATTTCTCGAAAAGACTACCACGATAATGGAATACAACATCCCTCTGCCAAAAGTTCTCATAATACTCTCCTCCTGCAACTGGATTATATTGTATATTACCCCGGTGACTGAAGTTTAAGCTCCTGGCTCTCCATTACAAAAGCAAACACCGGATAACTCTCCACAGGCTCGAATCCCAGCTTCAATGCCAGCCTGTGTGACGCGGTATTCTCATGTGTGGTTTCCCACAACGGAAGCTGGCCTCTGTCCAGGTAATAACTAATCAGTGACTGTGCGGCTAGCGTTCCATGCCCTTTGCCTCGCTCAGCTTCTGAGTATGTATCCACATCAATGAAATATCTGTTGTTAACGGTGAAGCCGTTATTCTTACAGACAGAGACTGCCTGACCCTCTACCTTCACCACAGCTCCGGTGGTTGTCAGGCTGCCAAACCGGTTATACATGCCGGACATATCCTCTTCCTGATTCTCCAGAACCGGATATTCCACGTAGTCAACGGTCACGCCGCTGCCTGAAGCGTCTTCCGCAACCTTGCTCCCAGGCGGATTGAACCTCGCACGATTGAACTCATACACAGATTCCATATGTCTGAATACCTTCAGTCCGGCATATCCAGGTTTAAATAACGCCGTCCATGCCGCGCAATCATCCGTGTATATCTCGAACCAGTTCTCCTGCCGACGCTTGCAGCCGGGAATCACTTGGGTCTGCAAAAATGCTGTCAGTTTCATCCTGTTCAGCTCTGTACTGATATCTCCGGCAGCATACATCCATCTCCCCGTAGCCCATACCACGGCAAGGGATGGTGCAGCTGCATCATCGGCAAATACCCGTCCGGGATAATTCCCCTGCAAGACTGACAATGCGGGAATATGCTGCTTCTTATCGGCAAAAAAAACTTCAGCCGCAGGATAATCCACTACCTTCAGCTCAATCATCGCATTAAACCTCCAATACACTCCATGTTTCCGTTTACAATAATACTCTATTATGCTATTTGTCGACAATGGTAGCAATTCACTTGTGGATTATCTATATATTTAGTATTGTTTAGATATATTCAGTATTAAATCTCTCTAATTAGCAAACATCCAGAACCACTAAATAGAATCTATACACTCCATACATGAAAGGAACGTGAAATCATGAAGATCAGCGCCAGAAACCAGTTTGAAGGAACTGTAGTGTCGATTGAAGAGGGACAAGTCAATGCGAAGGTTGTGGTGGATACCGGAGGCCAGAAGCTCACCTCTATTATCTCAGTAGAAGCGCTGCGCGATTTGGAACTGAAGGAAGGCTCTCCTGTTACCGCAATTATCAAAGCTTCCTCCGTATTGCTGATGGCATAACCGGCTTACGGCTTGCGCCGGGTAAGCTCATAGCCTGTACACGCCCGCACGCCAAAAGACCTGATCCGGCTATCCGCCGCTGATCAGGTCTTATTGGTTCAATACCGCAGCACCAGCACAAACCGCATTCCATGCTCCAGCGGCTCCGCGAAGATGTCGCCGCCCATCTTCACCAGCAGCTGCTTGCAGATGAATAGGCCGAGACCGTTGCCCGGCTTCCCGTCCGCATTGGAGCCGCGCCAGAAGCTGGTGAAGATATAGGGCAGCTCGCCCGGCAATAGCGGCTCGCCTGAATTCTCAATGACGATGAGCTGGCGGTAATCCTCTTCCCGGAAGGTCATGCTGACCTTACCGCCATCGCCGTATTTTATCGCATTCTCGATAAGATTATTAAGTACTTCAAGCAGCCTATCCAGATCACCCAGCAGCAGCTTGTCCTGATAAGGCCCCACCTTCAGCTCTATCTTCAGCAGCTCCAGCCGTTCTTTATGACCCGGGACAATCTTCCGGATCAACTCACTGATGTAGAACTCTCCCGGCACGACCTCCATCTCCTGCAGGGAGGAGACCGAGGCCGTGATAATATCCCCGATCAGCTGCTCCATCTGCTCCGCTTTCTGGCCGATCAGTCTGGCGGCAACTTGGCGTTTCTCTTCGCTGTCATAGAGGCTACCGTCCAGAGCACTGGCGTATAGCCTGATTGTAGCGACTGGTGTTTTGAGTTCATGTGACAGGGCGGCGACGAGCGTCTGGCGGTCTTTTTCCAGGCGGAGATTGGTCTGCTTCTGGGCATTCAGTGTCTGCCGCAGCAGGTCCAGCCCCCATACGAAACGGCCGAAGAACCGGCTCCGGTGCTCCTTCATGCCTGTATTTAATTGGCCTCTGGACAACTCATAAGGAAACTCCTGTAAGGTGTGAAACGGCTGCAGGATCTGCTTCCGGATATAGAACAGCAGAACAGTTACAGCCCCAAGCGCCGCCAGCAGGAACACATTCAGGATTAGGAATACGCTGTGATCCGCACCGGGCAACCGGTATGAGAACCTTAAATACCCTGTCAGCTGCTGCTCCAGATAGACAGGTTTGACCGTGAATTCGTATGAATCCGCTACACCTATTCCGGCAAAAAACCGCTCAACAGCCTGTGCTTCCGCCCCCTGATCTATCCAGCTTAAGCCGTTAACGTATGTATAATCTCCCGGAGTAAGTATAATCTCTTCCGGCCGCACCCTGCGCTGCACCTGCTCAATGATCCGGTTGATCTCCACCCGGTAAGCTTTGCCGGGCTCCCGTGTTTCCCGGTAGGATACATATGCATTCAGAATGGCAATCACGATGAACCCGGCGAGTATTGTCCAGATAATCAGTTTGTTATATGCCTTCATACTTGTACCCTACCCCCCAGACGGTTACAATCCGCCTCGGCTCTTTGGGGTTCAGTTCGATTTTGTCCCGCAGCTTATTCATATGTACAGTCAGCGTCGAAGGCTCACTGAAGCTGTCTGCCCCCCATACCTGCTGGAACAGCCACTCTTTGCGCAGAGCCTTTCCCTTGTTATTCATCAGCAGCACCAGCAGCTCATATTCCTTGGCCGTCATCCCGAGCTGCTGCCCGCCTCTATATACCATCATCGAGGTCCGGTTAACTGTAAGGTCTCCATCAGCCAGCAGCTGCTTATCATCGTTCATCTCATAGCTGCGCCGCAGATGCGCTTTGACCTTGGCTGTCAGCAGGTTGACCGAAAAAGGCTTCTCCAGATAGTCATCTGCACCCAGCTCCAGACCAATAATCTTATTGTCATCCCCATGGCGTGCGCTCATAATCAGAATCGGCAAATTGAACTTCTCCCTGGCGAGTCTGCAGACGGCGAAGCCGTCAAGCTCCGGCAGCATAATATCAAGCAGCAGCAGCTTAACCGCATGCACTTCCAGATATGCCAGTCCCTCTTCCCCGGAGGCTGCAATGAATACAGAATATCCCTCCACCTGCAAAAAATCCTTGATCACCTCCGCCAGCTCCGCATTGTCTTCAATGATCAGAATATCCGCCACGGCTATCTCCCCCTGCTGCTTGTTACCAGCCCATCTCCATCAGCCAGCCCGTCAGGCTGCGCTCACGTTCCCTCGAACCCTGCTCCGGCGAATATTTGCCCAGGACATGCTCGCCCTGAATATTGCCATCCACCATATATAATACTTTATCGCTCTGTGCGGCGACCTTCACATCATGGGTCACAATCATCAGTGTGGTCCCTTCACGGTTGATCCGGCACAGCTCATTCATTACTTCCTGCGCAGCTTTTGAGTTAAGCGCACCTGTCGGCTCATCGGCAAACAGCATCGCCGGCTCATTAATCAGCGCCCGGCATATACAGGCCCGCTGCAGCTGTCCCCCGGATACCTCCGTAATGTCATGCGCCGCAGTTTCAATAATGTTCAGCTTCCGCATTAGCGCATCGGCGTATTGATTGACATCACTGCGGCTGCGCCCGCTTCCCTTCCCGGATAACGCTTGATAGCCCGATAGAATGATATTATCATAAACGGACAGATTGCTCAGCATATGCATCTGCTGAAAGATAAAACCCATCTTATGCAGCCGCAGCTCAGCCATCCCCTTCTCGGAGAGCTGCGAGAGGCTCTGCCCGTCAAAAACCACTTCTCCCGCCGTAAGCTGGTCCATCCCGCTGACCGTGTAGAGCAGTGTCGATTTACCTGAGCCGGACGGCCCCATTACGGACACGAACTCTCCTTCATGAAGCGTAAGATTAATATTGCGCAGGACATTATTCTGGCTTTTATTAACGATATAGGTTTTACATAGATTGGTTACTTCAAGTACTGCTGTCATGCTGTATTCCTCCTTGGGTAGTTGTTTGCAGTTCGCTAATACTCACTCATTCTTTATTCATATTCCAGATCTGCACGCGCCTGATTTGTCCGCAGCTGGAGTATACCGCCAGCATGACGACAGCAAGCATCAGGAGCGGATAGAACAGAAAGACCTGAAGCGGGACGATCGTAAGCTCCAGCTTCGTCAGGCCGAAGATCCGGAAGATGATCCCAAGCAGACGTCCTCCAAGGGTATTCGCTGCAATCACCCCAAGGATTAATGAGGCAGCCATGATAATCAGAATGCGCAGTACCTGCCACAGCCGGATGGCTGAATTCGTGAAGCCGATGCTTTTCATCACTGCAATGCCGTGTACTTCCTTAGTAATCATCAGCCTGACGAACAGACTGGTAATGAATAATGTAATGATGCAGATAATTGCAGTCAGCAGTGCATTAATGCTTCGCAGCTGGCTCATGAATCCGCCTGTGATTTCACCCAGCATTTCCAGTGCCGTCTTGATATTCAGCTCACTGTACTGACTTTGGATTTCCTTAATCATCTCTGCCTTCAGGTCCGCCGGGGCATTGATTGTTCCGGAGAACAGATAAGCGCCTATCACTTGCGGGTTGTAATCCCGTGCAATCCAGACCGCATAGCCCTCGTTAGAGATACTTTGGAACAATCCGGTAATGATAAAAGTGCTACGTACACCATCAATCTCAAATGTGATATTGTCGCCAACCTGCTTGCCGTATTTCTCACTCATAATGGTTGTAACAGCAATTTCATTCTTCAGAATAGGCGCAGTCCCCTCCAGGAATGGAACGGATTCATCGAAGTCATTCTTCTGTCCGTTAATTCTCCGGTTCTCCTGCCCGTCGTCAGAAATATATTTGGTCCCCAATGCGTAATTCGCCGCAAGCGACACGTCAATGCCTTGTTCCTTCATTCTCCGGCTGATATCTGCCTTCTCCTGCTGAATCTCTTGAGTGGTCTTATCCCCGACCACAGTTGCGGTATAGAAATCCGCTTCAACCGTTCCAAAATACTCAAGAAACGCAGGAGAAACAATTGTATTGGTCAAATTCACCGGAATCAGAATGATGGCTGTACTTAAGATTAGCGTTAGAATAAGCGAGGTATAGCTTTTGAGCCGGTTCAGCACATCGCTCAGTGCAAGGAAGAATGCCGTAGGCAGGAAGCGGCTTTTATGTAAATGAATTCTGCGGGAAGCCTTGAAGCGTTCGCCGGTTTGCCCTTGCCGGATCGCATCGATTGCCGAAGCCTTATTGATCTTTCGCATGCAGAGCAGGCAGAACAGCAGGATAAAGCCTATAATCGCCACTGTGCTGAGTATGGAAATAATGATGCGGATGCTTCCGCCTGGCATAATTAAGTACTGCGAAGTTTTGCGCGACATCAGTGCGGTAAGCGGGATACTGATCCCCAGTCCGGCGGCGCCGCCAAGACAAGCAAGCCCCATATATTTGGTTAAATAGAGCTGTTTGATCGCCTGATTCTGGAAACCAATCGCTTTCATCACACCGATCTCCTTGTACTCATCCTGCAGTGTAGAGACAATCGTGAACCGCAGGGTAAGGAAAGCAATGAAGATCAGGAACAGACTAATCGCAAACATCATGGCGGAGATGATCCGGTCGGTCATATAGGTCATGGAAACCAGCGACTTGTCGACCTCAAAGTTAACAGGCAGATCTGCGCCAGCGAACGAGTTGGACACTTCTGACGAGGCTACGCCTGGGGCTGCAATGAAACTCCATAGGATCATTAATGTATCCTGAGGCAGAGAATGCCCGATTTCGGCAAAATCCTCAGCTGAGAGCATAATCCGCTTCAGGCCCAGCAAATCTGCACCCATAAATGCATCCTTAAAATAACCTTTGACGGTATAGTTTCTTGTTACCCCGCCATTCGTGAGCGAAATCTGCTCCCCTGCCTGGACGCCGCTGGCCAGCATCAGGCTGACCGGAAGCCCCATTTCCCCTTGCCGAAGGCTATAAAGCTCATTGTCTTCACTATAAATCAGATTTACCTGGTCCGGCACAGTGGACAGCACAAAGCTGGTATTTCCGGAAAAAACCGTACGGCCCTCAGGCATCCCGATCTGATTCGGCTGCACTGCAATTTGTTGTTGCGTATAGACGGCTTCCACTTTCTTCTCATTTTCCAGCCACTGCCGGATGTCCGCCGCATATTCGGGTTTGTTAGCCAGTGTAACGTTAAGATCAGCCACTTTACTTTTGCTAATGAAGCTGGTAAGGGCGCTGGACGTCGAATACATCAGGCTGGAGCTGCTTGCTACGAGCGTTGAAGCCAGAATAATGAGTACCAATAGAACGGTATTCATCACTTTTTTACGCCGCAGATCTTTTTTAAGTATTTTCAGGAACACGATGTTGTTCTCCTTTCGTCAAGCTCTGTCCTGAGTATAGCGGGTCAATTATTAAATAATCCTTAAGTCGCTGCAAAAGAAGTCTGCACAAAAAGAGCTACGGAATAATCCATAGCTCTCTAATTACTTCTTCCTTAAACGTCCTGCTCCGAGATCCCCGATTCCGGGTCAAAGGTAAGCATCTTCGTCGCTATTTTATCAATAAAGAACCGGTCATGGCTGACCGTAACTACCGCTCCGGGAAAATGAATGAGTACCTGCTCCATGACTTGAATACTGGTCAGGTCCAGATGATTGGTAGGCTCATCCAGGATGATCACAGCAGCACCGGAGAGAAGGCACTTAGCTAACGCTACTCTGGCCTGCTGGCCGCCGGATAGATGTCCGATCCTTTTACTCAAATCCACTTCCGAGAATTGCAGCATAGACAGGAATTTGTTCACTTTTTTCCGCGGCGCATCGAGTCCCAGACCATACACATTAACCGCATGACTTACTGTATCTTTAGGATCAAGCTCGTCCCACATACGATTGAAATACGCGTAACTGACACCTCTCTCCCAGGTCACAACCCCGGAATCCGGCTCCTCCTGACCCGTCAACACCTTGATTAGCGTCGATTTCCCGCTTCCGTTAGGGCCGACTATGACCATCCGGTCTTCCTTTTGGATGTCGAAGCTAATGTTCTGGAAGATGGTCCGGCCATCATACGTCTGGCCAATCCCCTTCACTTCAGCAAGCTTGTCCGGAAAACGCAAATTGCTATAAATATCGGTAATCAGGACATTCACCGGATGCGGCTCCACCCGCTTTTTGATCTCCGTCAGCTTGCGCGACAGGCGGTCTTTGGGAGACTTTTTACGGCCCCGGGTATCAATGGCTTCAGACTCCATAAGCAGAAGCTCTTCTTCCCATTCAAACTGACGGTCGAGTACCTTTTTGCGCATCTTCTTTTTTTGAACATAATCGGTATAATTGCCTTCGTACTCCTGAAAATGATAATTCTCGATCTCTATGGTCCGTGTAACTACCCTGTCAATAAACTGCCGGTCATGAGAGACCAGAAGCATTGCCCCGGTGAAACGGTGCAGCCATTGCTCGAGCCATACGATTCCTTCCATATCCAAAAAGTTGGTAGGTTCATCGAGCAATACGACATCGGGTACCTCAATTAAGACCTTGGCCAGTGCCGCGCGGTTCCGCCACCCTCCTGATAACTCCTCTACAGGCTGATGCCGTGATCTCTCATCAAATCCCAGTTTAGTGAGCACCGTATTAATCTCCACCGAGACATTCCAGCCATCCAAATGATCCATCTGTTCAAAAAGCTCCGCTTGCCGTTCTAACAGGGTATTCATCTGGTTATCATCCGTTACTTGCCCAAGCTGTTCCCCAATCTGATGCAGCTCCTGTTCGATAAGCGTCACCTGCCCGAAGCACAGTTCCAGCTCCTGTTGAACAGACAAGGACCCGGATAGCTCCGAGAATTGGGAAAAGTAACTGATCTTAACCTTCGGGTCCAGCTCCACGTTCCCGGCTGTAGGCTGTTCTTGTCCCATGATCAGCTTGAACACCGTTGATTTACCTGCACCATTGCGTCCGATTAGACCTATGCGTTCGCCTTTGCTTACACGGAAATAGATATCTCTGAAGATCAATGTATCCTCATATTTCTTAGTCACGTTCTCCATACGTATTACACTCAAACCTATCGCCCCTCTGGTTCATAACATCAGATTTCATCTATCCACACACAGAGGTGATTATAACATTAAATCCGCATTCCCGTTCTCCGATTACACAAAAGGCCGCGATCCGCGGCCTTTTGTACTTGAAATTAGAATTGTTTTTGGGCAAAATCATAAAACGCCACTGCTGCTTCCCAAGCCGGGAAGCCGGCCTGGGCCAGCTTATCGCTGCCTCCGCCTTTGCCCTGGTATTCACTGAGATGGGCTTTGAAGAAGGCCCCGCAGGACAGATCCGCAGATCCGCTGTGGGCGAGTACCACCTTATTCTCCACCGCGCTCAGCAACAGAACAGGAAGGTCGGTCAGCGCCGTAAGCTTCACAGCCAGACTCTGCAAATCCTTAAGCGGTCGGGTATCAGAAATATGTGTAATCAGTCCGCTGCCGGGTTCCAGTGCGGATATTAGCTCCCGGGCCAGATAGATATCATTCTGTTCCTTAAGCGCAGCCAGTTCAGTCTGCACCAGCTTCTGCTCATGCTCCCATTTCTCTATCCGGTCGATAATTTCGTCCTTACCGGTGTTGAATCTGGCTGACAGCTGCCCCAGAATACGTACATTATCATTGAATTCATCCAGTGCACGGCTTCCGCATTTGAAGGTAATCCGGATATTGCCCTTCTGCTTCTCAGACCGCAGCAGCTTGATCATGCCGATGGCTCCTGTTGAAGCTACATGCGTCCCCCCGCAGGCATTATGTTCAACACCTTCAATCTCCACAATCCGGATATCCTCTGTCACCTTAGGCAGCTTCACAAGCGGCAGCCTGGCCATCTCTTCTGCTGTTACGAAGTAGCTGACAATGCTCCGGTTCAGGTAAATCTGCCGGTTGACCTCCTGTTCAGCCTCCGCCATCTGCGCAGCAGACAGCTCCGGCAGCCCGATATCAATCGTGGCATAGTCACTGCCGAGATGGAAGCTCAGAGTCATGGCCTGATACAAATCACGGAAGACCGCCGACAGCAAATGCTGTCCGCTGTGCTGCTGCATATGGTCAAATCTCCGGTTCCAGTCGAGCCTGCAATTGACTTCAGCCTGATCAGGGAGCTGCGCTACCTTATGAAGCACCTCATTATCTTCCAGCACTACATCCAGTACCGGAAGTTCACCTATGTACCCTGTATCACAAGGCTGTCCGCCGCCATGGGGATAGAAGGCTGTCTCTGCAAGCGTCACATAGATCCCGTCTTCACGTTCAACGGAACCGCTTATGGTTGTACTCCATTCATTCAAGTAGGCCGAATCATAGTACAGCTTCTTAGTCATGGTTAGGCTCCTCCGTTCGCAGCTTCATCAGGACCGAAGAACCGTTCCATTACAACGTAGTCCTTGCCGCCTTTGCTGAACACTTCTTCTGTAGCCTGCATGCCGAACTTCTTGTAGAAGCCTGCTTTGTAGGTTCTTGCGTTGCAGTAGATCCGCTGTACCCCTGCCTGCTCTGCTTCTTTCAGCACGGTCTGCAGCAGTCTGCTGCCGTAGCCCAGACCCTGCTCCAGCTCCAGCGTAGCAAACTTGCGGAACTGCGCTTCGGTACCATTAATGAACAGGGATAACACTGACACCAGCTGCTCTGCCAGATACAGCCCGTAATGCACGCCCAGCTCATCATCCGCCAGCTTGATGTAATCCGGCTCACGCTCGGGCCACATCACTTCATGCCTCAGTTTCCATGCTTCTTCTTTCTGTATGATCCTGATCTCCATCTCATCCACTCCAATATATGTACTTAATGCATCGTATCCCATATCTGCTTGCCGATCAATATGACAGTGACTGTTATGAATAGCGGGCGGATGTAAGCCGCTCCTTTGCGGATGGCTATCCTGGAGCCGACAATAGCTCCGATCACCATCGGAATGCCCAGAATCAGCCCATGGGTATAGCTGACAGAGCCAAGGGCTATAAACGTAAGCAGACTCGTGATATTGCTGGCGAAATTCAGCATTTTGGCATTGCCGGCGGCCGTAACAAATTCGAAGCCCATCATCAGAAAAGCAAAGATCAGAAAAGATCCGGTTCCCGGTCCGAAGAAGCCATCGTAGAAGCCTATGACCAGTGCCGCGGTAATCCCGATCAGCCGTGTTCTGCCATTGCTGCCGGAGAAGGTGGATACGTCCCCCCAGGCTTTTTTGAACAAAGTATAGACCGTTATCACTATCAGCATCACAATGACCAGCGGCTTCAGAAACTCTGATGGCACCTGGCGGACGGTAAGTGTACCGGCCACCGCACCTATAATGGACAACGGAATCAGTGTTCTGACCAGCTTGAAATTGATCTTGCCGGAGCGCACGAAAGAGGCCGTACTGGTCAGCGAGCACATGGACCCGGCTAATTTGCTGCTGCCCAGGAGCAGAGGAAGCGGAATCCCTACAGACAGCAGTGCAGGAATTGCAATCAGTCCTCCCCCGCCTACCACAGAGTCAATTAATCCAGCCAAAAAACCGCAAAGCACCAATACTGCCACCATGCCAATCGTCCAATCTTCCATCCTGCGGAAATCCTCCTGCTATGTACTTTACATTTGTTTTCAGTAAACTTCATTCAGCATACACAATTTTGGCGGGATGCACCATAGATTTGTGAAATTGCGCCGGCTCAGTTTATTTGGTCAAACGCCGCTTATAAGCTCTGATTATACTAATCCAGACAAAGAGCAGCGGCAGATAACAAAGGATGAACAGCGAACCGGCTGCCGCAGTAACGGCTTCAAGCTTTTGCAGACTTACCGGACTCCGTTCCAGCTGAACTATAACACCCACAATCAGAACCGAAATCCACAGCCATAATCTTGCCGGCCGGCCGCTTATTTGCTTCATGGCATGGACAATAGACCACAGGATGATGCAGCATGTGGGCACAATCACGATAAACCAGGTGAACACATAGACGTAATCGAAGCGGTAGAGGAAGAACAGGCGGATGATTTTGGAGAGAATCAGTGTAGGCCAGACCGTATGCTGGAGCAGCTGCAGATTAAAGTACGCGAAGGTTACAACAAGAACGATTAAGTAGATGAAGGTGGTATGTGCAATGCCAAGGTGAGCCCACTTCTGGGCTTGTTTGGGGTTTTTGATGAAAGGCAGGTATAGCAGGATGAACTCAGCCCCTAAATAAATATATAGGGTATGCCGGGCAGACAACAGATAATCACCCGTATCATGGTTCAGCATGGGCAGGAAATTATTCCAGTGGGCATACTTCAGCGGGAAATACAGCGAAAGCACCAAAAAGCTGGGGATGATCACCCCAAAGAAGCTTATCCCCGTAACGGTACGGAAGCCGCCAGAGACTATATAAGCGCACACGAGCAGAATTAAAGCCGTAATCACCCATAATGGCTGATCAGGGAAAATCCACACCTGGATAATCTCGCCATAGGACTTTATCTGCACAGCAACCACCAGCAGGCCGTAGACATAGAACCAGCCCGCAATCATCACTGCTGCCCATTTGCCAAAGTACTCCCGGTGCAAGGAGAGGATATCCCCGCCTTCAGAGTAGCTGAGCAGCTTGAACATCATCCAGAGCAGCAGATGAAACAGCAGGCCCACGAGCAGCAAGGACACCCAGGCATCCTGCCCGGCTCCTCCGGCGACTTTGCGCTGAAAGGATAACATGCCGACTCCGGTCTGCGAGCCATGCACAAGGAACCATAGCAGATAAGGTGACACCTGCAGACTTTCTTTGACTTTAACGCCCATTCGCCCCGCTCACCTGCCGCTCTGTTATTCTCCAATCCAAGATTCATGAAGCAGAATATGCGGCACTACCCGAAACTTCAGGCTGCCGTATTCCCCCGCGTAGAACTTTTCTTCCTCAAACGGCTTGCGGGTGTGGGCTCTGATCAGGTCACCGCTCCCCAGCGGGTCGACACCATTCCTCTGAAACTTGTGCAAAAGCTGAAGCGACTCCTGTTCAATCTGCTCTTCCAGCTGTGTTCTCAGAAGATTATAATGGTCTTCGCTGCGGATCTGGAGCCAGGCCGGGTAATCCCGCACAGTCGCGTCAATATATTCATGATACGTGATCGTTGTTGTCCCCTTCGCTCTGGTGACGGCAGGCCTCACCTTACCTTTGATCAGTGATAGAGTCGACACTCCTTCACTGCTGCTGTTTCGCAGGTTAACTGCCATGTTCCCGCCTTCATAGCTGCCGCCGAGCATTTTGAGCAGCAGAGATTCCCGGGGGTTGAGAATCAGCTTAAGCTTATCCTGCCGGAAGATGCCCATCCCTTTGATCTCGATATTGCCCTTCCCGTCTTTGCTGAAGTATGGGACGAATGCGTCTCTGCCTTGTCCATAGAAATCATACAGAAAGATTCCCATATTGGAAAATGGGGCATTGCCTGACTTCACATTCTGTTCCAGCAGAAAATAGGGAAGCCATTCGCTGCCTTTGCCTTTCAGATCCTTGAACATGTCTGCCGAAGACCCGTCGGCGATGGCAATTACCAGATTACTGCTGAGCAGCGGATCGCGGCAGAAGGTTTTGATAATATGCTCAATGCCTGCCTCCGCGAACTCTTTGCTGAATACGAGCAGACACAGCTTGCCCAGATCGATCGGCTGGGAGGACTTCATATTGATTGCATCGAGCATTAAATTAACCGCCTGGCCCTTACCCTCCAGGATTTCAATCTTCCCTTCATGGTCATAATCCTGATAGAGTGCCGTCCCCACCAGCTCAGATTTGTCCCGGTCGAACCCCAGCACGGTCACCATATTAATATGATCGACAATCCGGCTGTTATTGCAGCCGGACAGTGTCACTACCGGCAGTGCAAGCAGCAGGAGGCAGCATAAGACCCTGCGGAGAAGCAGCTTATTCATCATCGATATCTTCCTTGTCTGCGCTTGGCTTGTAGCGGCTCAGCTTCAGCGGTCTTAAGAATTTGCTGCGGGTATGCAGATACTGAAACGAGGCGCGAAAGATACTATCCTGCAGATTCCCTGTCCTGAACGGGAATAACGGCACAAGATAAGGCATTCCCAGCGATTTAAGCCTCAGTAAATGGCCCAGCAGTAAGAAGAAACCGGCAATCAGCCCCAGTCCGCCGAATAATGCCGCCAGAATAATAAACGGAAAGCGCAGCAGCCGGATCGTATTGGCCATTTTGAAGATCGGAGTGGTGAATGAGGCCAGTGCGGAGAAGGCGACGATAATGATCAGGATATTACTGGTAAGCGCCGCCCGGACTGAAGCTTCCCCGATCACAATCCCCCCGACAATCCCCAGCGTCTGGCCGATCTTGGTCGGCAGCCGTGCACCGGCTTCGCGCAGCAGTTCAATGGTAATCTCCAGGAAGATAACCTCCATAACCGGAGGCAGCGGCACATGCAGCCTTGACATAATCAGCGGTCCAAGGATGCTGTCCGGCAGTACTTCGAAATGATAGGTCAGCACAGCCACATACAGCGGAGCAGCGAAGATAGAGAAGATTACGCTTATGATGCGGATCAGGCGGAAGAACGAGCCCAATATCCAGGGCAGATAATAGTCCTCGGGCGAGATGAAGAAATCCAGAAAGTTCGAGGGCCCGGTAACCCCGTAGGGGGAGCCGTTTGAGAAGATGGCTACTTGTCCTGACGATATGGCAAAAGCAACCCGGTCAATCCGTTCCGTCGAGAGAAACAGCGGGAATGGCGTGTTGGATTTATCGGCGATGAGCTGGTCAATCTGCGAGCTGTCAAAAAAGATCTCAAAATCAATGCTGGTCAGCCGCTGCTCCACCGTTTCAATCAGCTGCGGGTTGGTGACACCGTCCAGATAGACGTATGCAACTCTGGTCTTCGATATCGAACCCATCGTAAGTTCTCTGAATATCAGCTCGGGAACAGGCATCTGCTGCCGCAGCAGATGCAGGTTGGTGTCCAGGTTCTCGACGAATCCGGCTTTGGGGCCGACTACACTGAATTCATTCTCCGTATCATTGCTGGTCCGCTGACCCAGTGTATCATTCCTGATGTTAACAAGCAGGCATTCGGCGTCGGTGGCGGCACTGAATTGAAGCAGCAAATACCCCGTACATAACTTGCTCTCAATTTCGCGGGGGTCATTGGTCAGAAGCATATCATCAAACGGAAGAATCTCTTTCATATCATGAGGATGACTAAGTGCAGCTCTGTTCTGCTGGAGAGCAGGTAACAGGCTTAAGGTCAGCTTCTGCTCATCCACCATGGACTTGTAGTAGCTGACCTGAATGTAAGCCTCGCCTTCAAACGGGCTAAACTGGTGGAAGTCCTGCGACTTCCCTGCCCGCTGCAGGATATCCTCTAGCGACGGCGCAACAGCTGAGCTGTCTGCACCTGCCTCCTTGCGCTTCTTAATGTCTACCATTCCTTGCCCACCTGCCTGTCCCGCTGAAAATATCTGTTGTTATACTATTTACAGGGATGCGGAAAAGTATTCTTCGGAGGTCAATACGGTGAATTTATTAGACTTCCGGCTGCTGTTATTCCCAGCCATGTGAAGCAAACCAGACATCCTCCCTGAACTTGCTCCAGGCTTCCTTTACATAAGAAATCATGTTATCAGGAAGATCATCCAGCGGGAACCAGCGCAGATCGTCGCATTTATCAGGCTCGGTGTTGCTAATCTCACCACTCCAATGCTCCGCTTTGAAGAAGAAATCAATCCGTTCATTACCGGAAGTCCAGATATGCATCGCTCCGAGCATTTCAAGGTCTGATGGAGCGATAACAGCACCGCATTCTTCCCGGACTTCACGGATGGCGGCGGAATGAAGCTCTTCTCCTCCATCCAGCTTGCCCGCAGGCAGACCGTATTCTCCATCATGATGTCCTGTGTTCAAGCGCCTCAGCAGCAATATTTGCCCGTCTTTGATCAGAAATACATGGACTACACTCAACAACCGGAAAGGTTCCATTTCGTAATTCCTCCTATTAGTTCAGCCAATTAATACACGGGAACATTAGTTTGTATATATCATCGACTATATCATATCAGCGTGAGCTTTGTCAGACGGGAATGGTACTGTCTACTTAATTGAAAGCCAAAAAAGCGGTGAGGTTGCCCTCACCGCCCGCTTGGCCCCTGATACATTAACAGGAACAAATCATTTATACGTATTCTGCTCATTTTTCTTATAGGTCGTTTTGTCATCCCTCAGGGATTCCTTGCGGATGTCACTCTTCTTCTGTTCCATTTGCTGCGCTTCCTGGCTGGTGACCGGGTCCTGATCAAGCTCCTTGACGGTATTGACCAGATTCTTATCCGGTTCTGTATACTCTGCCACTGTATAGCCTCCTCTAAGTAGTGTGCTACTCGGTTCGGTTTATTTTGGCAAAGATCGGTACAGAATATACACACAGCATGGCAGAAGTAAAAAAGCGGACAAGCCCGAAATAGGCTTGTCCGCTTAGCAAAGCAGCTTATTCTATTCTTCCGAATCTACGTTGTGGTAGACCTGCTGCACATCGTCCAGTTCTTCGAGAGCGTCAATCAGCTTCTCGAACTGCGCCTGTGCATCTTCAGGCAGGGCCACATAATTCTGTGGAAGCAGAGTCAGCTCGGCAACGGTGAATTCCGTAATGCCTGCGCCGCGGAAAGCTTCCTGTACAGCGTGGAACTGGTCGGGTTCGGCATACACGATCACTGCTTCATCCTCTTCCAGCACATCACGGACATCCAGGTCTGCTTCAATCAGCAGCTCCATCACTTCATCCGCAGTTTTGCCTTCCACACCGATTACAGCTGTCGGATCGAACATATACGTTACCGAGCCGCTGACACCCATATTGCCGCCATTCTTGCTGAAGGTGGAGCGTACCAGCGGAGCTGTACGGTTAACGTTATTCGTCAGCGCATCGACCACGATCATCGAACCGCTTGGACCGAAGCCTTCATAACGCAGCTCCACGTAGTTTTCGTCGCCGCTGCCTTTTGCTTTTTCAAGTGCACGGTCGATAATCGCCTTCGGCACATTGTAAGTTTTGGCGCGTTCCAGAACCACCTTCAGTGCACGGTTGGATTCCGGATCAGGTTCACCCTTCTTAGCGACAACATAGATTTCTACACCGAACTTGGCGTAGACCTTACTTGTATTGGCATCCTTGGATGCTTTCTTTTCCTTAATATTATTCCACTTACGACCCATATCGTTACCGCTCGCTTTCCAACATTTGATTAAAAACAGTCCTGTATATTATACCTCTGTTCGATATATCCCGTAAAGGGCCGTCCGGCTCCATTCATAAATCCAGTAAAGACAGCATCTGGTCCGTCCCCGCAGCCTGAATAAGCATCGGCAGACGCGGGCCTTCATCCGCACTCAGAACCAGCTGATAGATAATGGTGAACAGCCTTTTTTGCTGAGTCCGCATCGTTTTTTTGTCCTCATGATGACAGATGGCGTAGATCTGGGTCATTCTCTGCATTTCGTCCAGCTCACAGTTTCTTAGCAGACTGCAGAGGGTGCGCAGCCATTTCAGTTCTGCCGCGTCCAGTGAATGATAATAGGCTAAGTTCGGCGAAGAATTGACCGTAATCAGCTTGTGCGGCATCCAGTTTCTGATCCAGTGCTCCGCCCGGTCCGCCGTCAGCAGAAGCTGATGCTCATCTGCCTTCTCCCCATTCTTGGTGAGAATATCCCGGAGCAGTTCCCGGTCGAAGTTGATTAATGGCAGCAGACTGGACACCTGATTGAAGCTCGGGGACGTTCCGTTAGAGCCGCTAAGCAACGATAACTTCAGCGCATCCGCTAGATCACCCGTTAATGTTCCGGCATGAACTGCAGCAGCATATCGCTCGAACTCCGCATAATTGCGCAGCACATCCTCATCCAATCCAATATGAAAAGCCGCATTCGGCTGGTATTTGGCGAACAGGAACAGGATATTCTCCGGGGCATATATGTTCAGCAGATCATCGGGTGTGTAATTATGCCCGGAAGAGCTGGACATTTTGGAGTAGCTGCCTTTAATGCTGATAAATTCATAGGGCTCATACATAGGCGGCGGGTTGCCGAAGATCCGCTCCGAGATTACTGCGGCCACATTATAGCTTCCAGTTTCAGAGGAGTGATCACGTCCTCCAGGCTCAAACACCACCTGCTCCATGTTCCAGCGCATCGGCCAGTCGATTTTCCAGTGCAGCTTCAGGTTGTCAGCCTCAGGAACACATATGGTATCGGCATGACCGCACTTACAGCTGTACACCACGGTCTCTGCGCTGTCATCGAAGCTGTGAATCGTTGTCGCATCTTTTCCGCACCGTCCGCAGTATACGTTCACCGGATAAAAAGCTGCCCGCTCTTCCGCAGAGCTCTCGCCTGTTTTGAACGACATCAGAATATCGTAGATTTCTTCCCGGTGGCGCAGGGCATGCAGGATTGCCGGATTATAGCGGTGTGACTGGTATTCCCGGCTCTGATAGATGAATTCAGGCTCGATCTCAAACGCCTGCAGCGCCTGCTCAAACTCCGCCTCGAAATGTGCCGCGTACGAAGTATGGCAGCCATCCGGACAGGGAACCTGCGAATACGGCAGCCCTATGTATTGTCCGAACGCGGGGTCCACATGTTTCGGAACCTTGCGGAACCGGTCAAAGTCATCCCACGAGAAAATGAACCGTACCTCCTTCCCCGCCCGCCGCAGCGCTTTGGCTACGAACGAAGTGGTCACAATCTCGCGGAAATTTCCGATATGGACCGATCCGGACGGACTGATCCCCGATGCACATACAAAAGTCTGACGCTCCGGATGGTTTTCTATTAACTGGCCTGCAATTTTTTCTGCCCAATGCATTGGCAAATCACCTCTACTGTTAGTATGGAGTTCATGTGGAGCCTGTTTGACTTGGCACGACGCCCGGCCGCCCGGGAACGCAAAAAAGCTCCCGCCCTCAAGATTGTTATCTTGAGGACGAGAGCTTGAATAAGCTTCGTGGTACCACCTCTGTTCGCGGACATGTTGCCAGGCCCGCCTCTTCGGGTACGGCCATTACGCTTATACCCTATCTCTGTAACGGGAGATCCCGGCATAGCATCCTTGGGGCTGTGCCCAATTTCGTATGCAGCTCAGAGACTTTTTTCAGATCAGACGCTTCGCTGCCCCCTTTCACCACTCTGGAGCTCTCTGTGAACGCTGCCGCCTGCCTACTCTTCTCTTCATCGCTTGTGTGTATGTAAGTAATTATTTGCAAGTGTACTGCGGGAGGGAGGGTTCTGTCAATAACAAAGCATTAACCGGGAACAGTCCCCCCCTTGGGGAGATGCCGGTGTGGAAGCAGTTAGGGTAACGCCTCGCACGATAAGCAAGTGGAAAAACGTATCTTAATTTCCCCATTTCTGAAGTATTAGTGAAAGCAAGTGGATAAAATCCAACTAATTCCGCGTCCTCATCCCGGCGCGTGGTGCTTGGCCCAAGGTGGTGGTCAACCCCCCATCCCATCAGGTCCTGGCGAAGCATATATCTTATATATCCCCTCAAAAAAGAGAGCAGGTCAACCCTTCGTACAACCCCGCTCTCTATGCAGCATATACCTTCTACACCCAAACCTCATCCGCCGTCTCAATCACCAGCCGCAGCTTGTCCCACTGCTCTTCTTCGGTCAGGATATTCCCTTCCTCGGAGGAGGCGAAGCCGCATTGGGTGCTGAGACAGAGCTGATTAATATCCACATATTCTGCCGCTTCGGCGATCCGGGCTTTGAGCTGCTCTTTGTTCTCTAGGCCGCCATGCTTGGTGGTGACCAGTCCCAGAACGACGAACTGCCCACGGATGAAGCGCAACGGTTCGAAATCACCGGAACGTTCATTGTCATACTCCAGGAAGAACGCGTCCACTTCGGCGCCAGCGAACAGCTCTTCGGCAACCGGCCCGTAGCCCCCGGCAGCAAACCAGGTCGAGCGGAGATTACCTCTGCACACATGCAGCGCAATCGTCATATCCGCAGGGCGGGCAGCGATGCTCTCATTAATCAGCCGGACATAGTCCTTCGCCAGCTGGTCGGGATCGACGCCTCTGCTGCGCAGATGCGCCCGGTGTTTGCCGCTGCAAAGTGTTCCCCACGTGGTATCATCCAGCTGCAGATACCGGCAGCCGGCATCATAGAAGGCCTGTATCGCATCCCGGTACACCCGGATGATATCTCCATACAGCGTTGCGGCATCCGAGTAGACCTCGTTTCCGTTATAATCCTGCACGAAATGAAACAGCGCCGGTGAGGGAATGGTCATTTTGGCAAGCGTATCTCCGGCCATCTGCTGCAAACTGCTGAAGTCTGCCACCATAGGATGGTCGCCGAATGCGATTTTACCGGTAATCTTGAAGCTCTCTGCCCGGTTCACCGGTTCCTTGGAGCTGCCGGCCGGCCCGAGCGTGATCTTCTGCGTCCCCTGTACCCCGAAGAAGAAATCAAGATGCCACCAGGAGCGGCGGAACTCGCCATCGGTTACGGCATGCAGCCCCAGGGATTTCTGCTGCTGGAGCAGCTTGGCAATCTCTATGTTCTCCACCTCACGCAATTCCCCGGCGGTCATGGTACCTTGGGCATGCAGGCTGCGCGCAGCTTTGAGCGCTTCTGGCCGCAGGAAGCTTCCGACAATGTCATAGCGAAAGGGCGGTGCATTTCTTGTCGATCCGATAACTGGACTACTCATACGTCCCTCCTGCTGTTAAAGTAAGAATGATTCAAGCTCGAAATAATTATCCGACACCAGATCATTCAGAATGTTAATATACCCCGACATAATCTCGCTCGGTTTACGGTCCTTGTGGGCAATCCAGCCGACAGAGAACACCTCTTTGCTGTCAAAAGGAATAGTGACCAGTCCCGCGTCATTCAGCTCAGAGGCCATAATCCCTGTGCCTACCGTATACGAGTCGCTTCCGAGCAGCAGATGAGTCAGTGTGGCGCGGTCGGTAACTTTAATATTCTTCTCAATCTGCGTGAAGCTAAGCATTTCCTCCGAGAAGTGCAGTGAATTGTTATCCCCCTGCTCAAAAGTAATATAAGGAAACGCAAGAATATCATCAATAGTGATTCTTTCTTTGCCGGCCAGCACATGTCCTGCCCGCACATATACATGCGGATTCGTATTGAACAGCGGTGTAAACTTCAGGTTCCCGTCGCTGAACAGCTTGTTCATTACCTTATAGTTACTTTCATTGATATACAGAATACCAATATCGCTGCGCAGGGTACGCACATCCTCAATAATCTCATAGGTCTGCGTCTCCCGCAGGCTGAAATTGTATTCCGCTATCTTACTCTCCTTCATCAGCTTCACAAATGCGTCCGTAACAAAAGCATAGTGCTGCGTTGATACCGAAAAGTAGATCGGACTGCGTTTCTTGCCGGTATAGCGGTTCTCCATAAACTCCGTTTGTTCAATAATCTGCCGGGCATAGCCCAGAAACTCCATACCTTCCGCCGAGATGCTGATCCCGCGGTTGTTGCGTTCGAAGATTGTAATGCCAAGCTCGCTCTCCAGCTCCTTGATAGCATTCGAGAGGCTGGGCTGTGACACAAATAGCCTTTTGGCCGCTTCGTTCATAGAGCCGCTGTTCGCAATCTCAATTGCGTAGCGGAGCTGCTGCAATGTCAAACCTGTTCCCCCTCTGATCAAGGAATTCACCTATGTTACAAATAAGAATTTAATAGTTATCCTATCACACCTTGCCGCGCCCAATCTACTAGGGATTATGCAGCGTGAAAAACTGAAGTTATTGGGTCCGCTTCTTGCCTGCATCGATTTTGGACGGATCAAGTCCTTCCCAGATGTTCTTGATATCCGCCTGCTCGGGATTCTCAAACACCAGGAATGCCGTAGGCAGATAACGCTCCCCGTATTGTGAAGAAGGCTTGTTAAGAATCTCGTTGTCCTTCACCAGTACAGTGGATGATCCCCCGTCCAGATTGGCTGCGATCACTGCACCCTGCTTCAGCATAACCTGCTGCACATCATACAGGTTCGCCCCGATGCTGTAGCCCGGCTGCCGCCCGTCAATGACCACGAAGATCAGTGCACCGTCCGCCCGCTGGCCCATAGCCGTTCTTGGGGCGATCCCCCAGCCTTCAGCGGCATTCTTGATCTGGCCTTTGCCATTCACGATAATCCGCGGCTGAAAAGTAACCGCCTCCTGCACACCCATCTTGCTCAGCTCATCTAACGTGTAATTTCCGGCAATCATTTTGCCTTCTTTATCGAGACCCACAATCTGCGTAGACTTCTTGCCGCCAAGTCCGTTATAGTACAGCTTCCCTTGCGAGACGACCAGCCCGATCGGCTTGAAGCCATTACCTTTCCAGTTCGGGTCGGCGAAGCCTCCGCCGTTCACCCCGGCGATTGCCCCTGTCCGCGCCACCATACTGGATACCTTTTCCCCTGAACCGATCTTATTAGGTACACCGAGGCGAACCTTCTTCGGATCGTTAACAATCATCACATAACCTGTGTACCCGCTGCCATTCACCTTTTCAATCTCGACCAGAGGTTTATCTTTATCTTCCTCTACCACGGGATCCGGTTCAATCACATGGGTGTCCACCTCGTTGCCCATCTCCTGAAACCGTTCTGTATATTCGCTGACGCGGTTCTTGAGCTCATCTTCACCAATAATATATTTGGCCATATACCGGTGTTGTGTCGTAATTAGCGTATCCGCTATCAAATAGCGGGTGTTCTGGGCAGACGGCGCAAGATAGAGCCAGCCTCCGGCTACAATCAGTAAGATGAAGCAGAACATAAATACTCTGAAGACTGTGCGGAAAAAGCCCCTTTTCTTGCGCTTGCGGGCCGGTTTTTTCTTCTTGCGGACAGTGGAACGTTGCGGTAATGATGAAGAATTCACTTCTTGATATCCTCCCTAAACAAACCTTTTGTTGTATACTTCTATAAACTCACATATCTCATAATAGACCAATATAAAAGTTTAAAAGTTTCAGTTTGGTCAATTCTCTGCCCATTATCTGTTATTTTCTGCTCATGGATAGGAATCAATCAGAATGCAGCAATTAGATGTGTAGAAACTCTCATACGTTATTTTGAAACCACGAAAGATATGATCAACGATTGAATTCTAAGCAAGGGAGTGCAGCTTCCATTGAATAAAACAGAGCGTCTTTTATCAATTGTGATGGAACTACAGCGAAGCAAATTGCAGACAGCTGATGAATTAGCAGAGGTCTTAGGGGTTAGTGTAAGAACGATCTATCGTGATATGCAGGCTCTGAGTGAAGCGGGTGTTCCCGTCATCGGTGAGACAGGATTAGGATACTCTTTGATGGAAGGCTATTTTCTTCCACCCATCAGTTTTACCACAGAAGAGGCAGTATCACTTCTTCTTGGAGCTGAATTCATAGAGAAACGTTTTGATCCGACTTATCGCAATAGTGCCCGTTCTTCCCGCAGAAAAATAGAAGCCATTCTTTCCCGGCCCATCCGTGAGGAGACAACCCGAATACAAGGAAGCATCCGGTTGCTCCAAAAGGATGAAATGGCCGTAATGGTCCGGGAGAAAATAAACTTGGGAATCATTCGTGAAGCCATGCTGGAGGGCAAGAAAATTCGTTTCACCTATCACAAGCGGGTGGCTGAAGCTGATGGAAACCGGGTAAATGTGCGAACTGTATCTCCATACGGATTGGCACATGATGAGCAGAATGGCTGGCTGTTACTTGCTTTCTGCGACCTAAGGGAGGATATCCGCCATTTTCGGGTCTCCCGGATCAGTGACCTTACCGTGACTGAGGATACGTTTCAGACTCCCGATAACTTCAACCTTGAGTCCTACCGGCCGAAGGATACCCGCAGCATACGGGTCTGCGTCATTTTTAATCCAGACATCACCGATAAAGTTGAAGAAGCCAACAACTATTATATGGAGACTGCCGAATCTAAAGAGGACGGTTACCATGTCACCTTTCGTGTCCGCGAGCCGGAAGAATTGCTGAGTTGGATGCTTGGATGGGGGGCAGATGTAGTAGTCACTGAACCTGAATCCTTCAAAAACCGGATAAGAGAAGAAATCGAAAAAATGAAAGAACGCTACTGACATGCTGTTGGCAGTAGGGGGCTTGTATAATCAAGACATACGAATAGTGCATTGAAGATTTGCAAATGCTGATTTTGAGGCGATGGCGAGTCAGATGATTATTCTAATAACATAAACAGGAGGACATTATTATGTCAGCAATTGGACCCGACTTCATTTCACTTCAGGTGAGCAATCTTGAAGGCTCTGCGGAATTCTATCAAAACTATCTGGGACTGGTCCGCTCTCAGGCGGGACCACCTCATGCTGTGGTCTTTGATACCAAGCCTATTGCATTTGCTCTTCGTGATCTAATGCCAGGAACAGAACTCGGTGCAGGTACCCAACCTGGACTTGGTGTCGCTCTGTGGCTTCATGCCCCTGATACGCAAGACATCCACGACAAGCTTATTGCAGCAGGCGTAACAATTACATCCGCACCCATAGACGGACCCTTCGGACGAACCTTTACATTTGCCGACCCGGACGGTTACCAGGTTACTCTTCACAGTAAAGCCTAATACGCAAAAGTATCCAGCTTAATAACTAGTGATAGGCTCCCCATAAGGTAGGCAGATGAGATCATACAACCTGTCTACCGTATGGGGAGTTTTTTCATGCCGGCGAATTGTCAAGCTAAGTGGAACACGAATCCGACGCATCCCCGTCCAGCGACACATACATGAACAATACGAGTTTTCTCATGTTTGCTTCTCCTCCGATTCGGAGCATCTCACGCCTTCCGGACAGCGGGCGAGTAAAATACGTCAGCATGCATATGCTGAATTTCCGCCCAGTTGCGGGGATTGGTCGTATCTGGTGCACCGTGCTCCAGAATGTCCTGATATAGGGCAGTTTTTTGTTCCAGATGGGCTATATGCCGTTTGGCTTCTTCAAGCTTAATGAGCGCTGCTTCTTTATGCTTCATTATGAGTTCACTTCGTTGCGGTAGGGTCGAATCTCCTTCGAGACAGAGCTCAATGTATATTTTGATAACTTCAATCGGCATCCCGGATTGCTTGAGACATCTGACGCCATGCAGCCAGTTGATCGATTCTTCATCGAACAGCCGGATATTATTCTGGTTTCGCTGTACGCTGGGCACCAGCCCTTTATCCGTGTAAAAGCGTACAGCGTGCTCCGTGAGTCCTGTAATCTGGGCGGCTTCTTTGACCGAATGCATGTGTGATCCTCCTTGAAAAAAATGATAAGACCGCTTGACTTCGTGTTACACGAAGGCGATAGGCTTATTGTAATGCAACTCGGATGGAAGTGGAATCCCCGCTTCAATATCCTACTTCGGGATACATACCGTTTGCTGTTATACATCTGAATACTGGGAGGAATTATAATGCTAAATGTAACCTTAAACAATGGTGTGCAAATGCCGATCATCGGTTTTGGTGTCTACCAAATCCCGGATGCCGGAGAATGCGAGAACGCCGTATATGAAGCTCTGATGGCGGGATACCGCCTCATTGACACAGCGGCCGGTTACCTCAACGAAGAAGCGGTCGGACGCGCAATCAAGCGTAGCGGCGTGAAGCGTGAGGAGCTGTTCATCACGACCAAGCTTTGGGTTCAGGATGCCGGCTACGAGAGTGCCAAGCTGGCGTTCGCCAAATCCTTGAATAAGCTGCAGCTGGACTATCTCGATCTATACCTTATTCACCAGCCGTTCGGGGATTACTACGGCGCTTGGCGTGCGATGGAAGAATTGTACCGCGAAAACAAGATCAGGGCGATCGGTGTCAGCAACTTCCTGCCCGACCGTCTGATGGACCTCATTGTGCATAACGAAATCGTGCCCGCTGTCAACCAGATCGAAACGCACCCGTTCTACCAGCAGGCCGAGAGCGCTGCTTTTATGAAGGATCAGGGCGTGCAGCACCAGTCGTGGGCACCGTTCGCTGAAGGACTGGGCAACATGTTCGGCAACGAAGTACTGGCTTCAATTGCTGAGAAACACAACAAGTCCGTCGCCCAGGTCGTGCTGCGCTGGCTTGTTCAGCGTGGTATCGTTGTGATTCCAAAATCAGTGAGAAAAGAGCGGATCGCGGAGAACTTCAATATTTTCGATTTTGAGTTGAGCGCGGAGGACATCGGACAAATTACCGCCCTCGATACGCGGGACAGCCTTTTCTTATCCTATCACGATCCGAAGTTCGTCAAGATGCTGGGCACCTTGAGAGTCGATCTGTAAACCTTGATCAAACCGTTAGTCTACAGCTCCAGCCAATCACCGGTGTCTGCCTACACCGCCTCCGCCGCTTGCACTGCCGCCTCCGCCGGAATTATTATCGTCATCGTCATCATAGGAAGAATAACGCCCCGCTCCACCACCATTGGTAGAACCGCCGTCCCCCTCATTTTCATCCTCGTAAGAGGAATAACGCCCTACTCCGCCTCCGCTTGATGAACCGCCGCCTCCCTCATTGCTACCCCAGAAGCTGCTCTGCGAACTGCTGTGATTCAAGGCTTCGCTCCGATGCCGCTCATGACGGCGGTGCCGCCTCTGTCTCATTGTAGAACCTGAGCCGAACCTGGTAACGAGGCGGTTCATATTCTGCTGGTTGAACGGATTAAGCCGTGATCCGAAACGGGCAATTAAACGGTTGCGGCCGGATGCAGCAAGACTGAATAAAGCAATGATTATCAGATACACTCCCATAATCTTTAATCCTGTAGATACGCTGACGGGTTTCGGTTTACTGTTAATGTTCGATTTCACAGGTGATTTGGTGCCTGCTGCAGCGGCAGACTTACTGCTCTGCGCCGCAGCATCCTGGCTGGCATCTGCTCTGGCCAGGAAGAAGCTGTAGAAGGCATTCGCCGTGGCGGTTGCCCCTCCGGCGTAATCTTTTGCGGCAAATTCGGGTTCAAGCACCGCGTCCAGTATTCCGCCAATGCGTTCATTGGTGAAGGTCCCTTCAATCGCCTTGCCCTGAAGTACATGATAATTATCTCCGCCGATATCGAGCACCAGCATCACATCTTTAGGCCCTGCGGCTACACCGGCGAATTTCGCATAGGTATAATCCTGCAGGCTTTTATCACCAGAATTCTTGATTGTCACTACATAGATCCCGCTTCCGGTCGTTGCCGCATAACGGTTGCTGGACTGGTTCAGATAATCCTTCGTAACTTGTTTGAAGACCCCGGCATTATCCGATACATAGTTTTTGGTGCCGACAGTCTCCGAATAGATTCCGCCAAGGCTCTGAATTAACGCACCATAGGTTTTGCGCGCGCCAGCACTGTAATCCTTCTTGGCAAAATCCGGCTCCAGCGACTCCGATAGAATCCGGGATAACACATTGTCGTTGAGCGTATCCTCCAGGCCTTCGCCCGGAACCGCCCAGTAATCATCATCCTGGGTGGAGAGCAGCAGCAGGACTCCGTTATTCTTATCTGCCGAACCGACTCCCCATGCATTGAACAGCGAGGTCGCATACTCTTCCATCGGTGTTCCGTTCGTAGTATTCACCGTCACCAGCACAACTTGAGCACCAGTCTGCTGATGCAGCTTCACGCCGTAATTGACCATATAATTCTCTGTCTTCTGATCAATTACGCCCGCGAAGTCATTCACATAAAAGGACTCCGAATGAGCGGGAACAGCTGCCTCCATCCGGCTTGGCGGCAGCAGAAGCAGGATCATCAGGATGACGGTAAACGCTGCTAGTATACTTTTACGATTCATTCGTACCCCTCCGCTAGTTATATCTCTTCTATACTATATCGGTTACGCACATTATGGTATATAGTTCCATTCCGGTTGTACTTATGTATGAAGCAAAAAAAATGGCAGGCCAGCCCGCAAAAGGGGAGGCGCTGCCGTTGTATTTGTGCTGTCTCTAGTCAGACTATTACAGATATAAGAATTGAAAAGAACAGATTACCGGTGTCTGCCTACACCACCGCCGCCACTTGCGTTGCCGCCTCCGCCGGAATTGCCGCCTCCTGAAGAACCTGAGGAGTGGCGGCCCACACCGCTGCTGCTGGAAGATCCCGAGGATTGACGGCCTGAGCCGCCTCCGCTTGAAGATCCGCCTGAGCCATGACTGGTTTCTCTGCTGGAGGAGGATGAACGCCCTGCTCCGCCTCCGCTTGAGAAGCCTCCGCCCCCATGATTCGTTTCTCTGCTGGAGGAGGAAGAGCGGCCCGAGCCGCCACCGCTTGTTGAACCTCTGCCTCCCGAATTACTGCCCCAGAAGCTGCTCCGTGATTCTTTGCGGGACGATGAGCTCCGGGGTTGAGGCCGCTGGTTATAGCTTCTTTGGTTATGGCTTCTTTGGTTATAGCTTCTACGCCTGATGCCATAATCCGGCTGCCCCGTCCAAACACCATAGCGCTCTATATTGCTTGGGTGATACGGGTTAATTCCGATTCCGTACCGGGCAATATTCCGGTTGCGGCGCGAGGCGGATACACTGAACCCCCACACCAATATAAGAAAACAAAGAACTACAGCAGTTCCGTCTAAGCGGGGAACCGGCCGCTTGTCCAGCGGATCATAAGTAGAGGCCGGATACGTGCGCACCGGCACTTTCGAAGGGCTGACCGCTGCCGGCAACGTGTTTACCTCCGCAGACTCAGCGCTTTGAACTGCAGACTGTTGGCTATGATCCGCTCTAGCCAGGAAAAAGTTGTAGAAGGCATTCGCCGTAGCAGTTGCCCCGCCGGCGTAATCTTTTGCCGCAAATTTCGGTTCAAGCGCAGTATCCAGAATCCCGCCGATCATATCATTAGTCAACAGATTGTCGATATCCTTACCCTGAAGGACATGATAATTATCTCCGCCGATATCAAGCACCAGCATTACATCTCTAGGTCCAGCTGCTACGCCGGCGAACTTCGCATACGTATAATCCTGCAGGCTTGTATCTCCTGAATTCTTGACAGTCACTACATAGATCCCGCTGCCTGTCGTTGCCGCATAGCGGTTGCTGGACTGGTTGAGATAATCCTTCGTTACCTGCTTGAAGACTCCGGCATTGTCTGCGACATAGTTCTTGGAGCCGACCTGCTCCGAATAGATTCCGCCAAGCTCCTGAATTAATGAACCATAGGTTTTGCGCGCACCAGCGCTATAGTTCTTCGCCGCGAAATCCGGCTCCAGTGACTCCGAGAGAATCTGAGATAACACATTGTCGTTCAGTGTATCCTCCAGACCTTTGCCCGGTACCGCCCAGTAATCATCATCCTGGGTGGAGAGCAGCAGCAGGACTCCGTTGTTCTTATCCGCCGAGCCGACTCCCCATGCATTGAACAGCGAAGTCGCGTAATCTTCCATCGATGATACGCCTGTAGAATCCACTGTTACCAGTACAACCTGTGCACCGGTCTGCTGATGCAGCTTCACGCCATAATTGACCATATAATTCTCTGTTTTCTGATCAATGACTTCCGCGAAGTCATTCACATAAAAGGACTCCGAATGTGCCGGAACAGCCGCCTCCGTGCGGCTTGGCGCCAGCGGCAGCAGTAGCAGGATCATCAGGATAGCGATAAGCGCAGTTTTTAAAGTTTTCCCATACATTAATACCCCTCCGGCTCTCATATCTCTACTCTACTATATCGGTTAAGCACACAATGGGATATAGTTCCATTCCCCTTATACTTATGTCCGAATCTAGTAAATATTCAAAAGAGACTGCCCGGAGGTTACTCGTTGTTAAATCTGTCCGGATGCGATCCAAAACGCTGGTTGTTGTTCAGCGCATTAATGCGGCTGATTTCATCCTCTGACAGCTCGAAATTAAAGATATCGGCATTCGCGATAATCCGCTCTTCCTTGACCGACTTTGGAATCGTCACAATGCCGTTCTGCAGATCCCAGCGCAGGATGACCTGAGGCAGCGTTTTGTTATGGCGTTCCGCAATTTCAGCAATCACTTCATTGTCCAGCAGATGGCCTTGGGCCAGCGGAGCCCACGCTTCAATCTGAATGCCCTGCGCCCGGCAAAACTCACGAAGCTCAAGCTGGCTAAGCAGCGGATGCAGTTCCACCTGGTTAACCATCGGCTTCACCTTGGCTTCAGTTAAAAGATCTTCCAAATGATCTATCTGGAAGTTCGAAACACCAATCGCCCGGACTTTGCCATCCGCATACAGCTTCTCAAGCGCCCGCCAGGTGTCTTTATATTTGGCTCGGATCGGCCAATGCACCAGATACAGATCTACATAGTCCAATCCCAGTTTGCTGAGACTCAGGTCAAATGCCGCCAGCGTAGAATCATACCCCTGATCGTTATTCCATACCTTGGTGGTGATGAACAGTTCATCGCGGGCAACTCCGGATTCACGGATCGCCTGGCCGACTCCCTCTTCATTACCATACACAGTTGCTGTATCAATGCTTCTGTATCCGGCTTTAATTGCTGCTTTGACAGAATCCACAACCTCTTGACCTTCCTGGACCTTGAACACTCCCAGACCAAACCAAGGCATTTCTACACCCTTAGCTAACTTCGTTGTCGACTTAAGATTCATCATTATCAGAATACCACCCATCTATATGATTTGGATTGTTGCTAGAACAATGAGGCAGGGACAAGCTTACGCCCGCCCTTGATCAGAGTTGAATCCAGTGCATCTCCTTTATCCCCGCCAAAATACAGCTGCCAGTACACGCCGAAGCGGATGCTGACATCATTCTTCACCAGCTCCGGCGGCGTAACGATCAGCCACTGGAACTTCAGCGCCTTGGAAATCTCGAATACCGGATCAAGCACGTTATTGGAGACCATTTCACCAAACGGATTATCGTACAGGAAGACTGTCCAGCCTTTATTCTCACGGTTGACGCGCTTGTGGGTCATAATCATCATCGCCACCAGCAGCTGAACCGACTGGCGTTGACCGCCGCTGCCGACGGCCTCATCCAGCGCCCCGCGGTTAATGACCTCCCAATCCGAGTAATGGTACTCTTCCGGTGCTGCGTAGAGGAAATAATTCTCGGTGACCGGTTTATATACCTGTAGCACCGGGAAGCGGTTCTGCAGTGCGGCATACACCATCCGCCCGTCATTAATCAGCTCTCTGACTGCGGAAGCCGGAACCTGTTCGATCTTCGGGAACTTCTCCAGCAGGCTGCTGATGCAGCGGTTGAAATACTCACTGACCAGCGGTTCGATGTCATCTGTCGTTCTCGGAACAGTAATATTCTTGTAATTCAGCCGGACCAGCGGGAAGGCATGCCCGTTCTCATTATGAATGATCATCCGGCGTTCCATCCGCTTGAGAATGTCGGTAATCTGCACGACCCGTTTCGCGGCACGTCCTACCCACAGCTTGCGCGACAGCTCCATATCTTCCTTGTCACTGCGGATACTCTCAATCTGATCACGTGAGCTCTGGAGCATGGAGTCCAGTACCTGCAGTGCAATCGAGAAATCATCCCAGTGAACTGTGTTCAGGCGATCCTGAATTTTGGTCTCCAGCTCAACGTTCCAGCCGGACTTGGCTAATCTGCCGCTGAGTGTTGTCTTCTCTTCTTTGACTTTGCGCGAGATCTCCGCACGCTGGCTGCGGCTCTCCTTGCTGCGCAGCAGCCAGTCTGCAACCAGTTGCTCACAGTTCTCCCGCACATCCAGCTGCACGTCTTCGGGCACATCCCGCAGCGGCATGCGGCTCTCCACATGAGTATCCATGACCTTGCTCTGATTGGAGAGGGTCTGCAGCCAAATATCCATAGATGCAAGCGCCTGCTTGCAGGTACTCAGCAGATGCTCATTCTCGCGGAACCGCGCACTGAGCTCTTCTTCCTTCTGGCCCAGCGGCTCATGCCAGAGCTCCACAGCACGCTCGTGCTTCTCCTTGATGGCCTTCTCGGATTTGCCCAGCTCCTTCTGCAGGTTATCCAGCTCCGCCATACAACGGATGTAGGAATCACGGATATGCTGATAATCCTCATCGAGAATTCCCGTGTCACTCTTCTGCCGCGTTCTGGCCGACTGAATAACCTCCGGTGAATCAGCCGGTTCAGGTGCGGACGGCCATCCGGCATCAACCTGCTGCACAGCTGCTTCCAGTTCAACCAGCTGTTGACCTGCCGCTTTGATCTGGGCAGCCCGTGTGCGGATTTCCAGCTCATTCTGGCTGAGGGACTGCTGCAGACTTTCCACGGTACTCAGCAGCTGCAGCAGCTTATCCTGTACAGCCTCATCCGGCACTGTTTCCTCCTGCACAGTATCTTGTGCAGCTTCGCCATGTTCACTTGGGAAGTGAATTTCCGGGAACCAGTTCTGCAAACGCGGGAACAAGGAATATTTAGCTTCTCCCAGCCATTTCTCACGCTGCAGGGCGAGGCTGTCCATATCTGCCTTTAAATGTGCCAGCTGTTGTTCCTTAACGGCAATCTCTTTGCTTAAGCCTGTCTTCAATTCAACTGACTTTTGTTTGTCCTTGTAATCCTGCTCCTGCTTCCGGCTACGCTCCGCCCACTCACGCAGCGACGCTGCCCTGGCCTCATGCTCGGTTTTCTCGGCCTCACTGACAGCCAGGTCTCTGGAAATTCCGGATAGAGTCTCTTCATTCAGCGACATTTCAGCGTTCAACTCATTCAGACTCTTGCCAAGCTCCTGCTGCAGGGTCTCTAATACCTTCTGTCTGGCCCGCAGACTTACGGTGTGTTCACTCTGGAGCAGCCGGTCATACTCCTGTCTGGCTGATTTCAGCTTCGCCAGATACCCTTCCGCATCCTGCAGCTCTTCTTCCCGCTCTTTGAGCCGGGAGGCGATCCCTTGCTTCCAGTCCAGGAAACGCTCCGGCTGCAGCACCATCTGTGGCCCCTGATGGGAGAGCAGCAGGAATGAAGCTCCTGTGGCATCCGCCATTTCCTCACGCACGAAGACCGGGACAGGCGACTTGAGCAGAAGCTCCTGGAGCAGCTCAGGCTGAAGCTTAGCCGATTCACGCTTCGTTACAATCAGCCCGTAAGGCAGCAGCGGGTGACGTTCCAGCTCCTCTTCACGGACCAGGTAAGACTGGTCGTTCAGATATGCACTACCGATCATGGAGCTGATCTTCAGGGCATCCAGGGCATCCTTCACTATCAGGATATCATTATTAGGCAGCCAATAGGCTTCCTGCTGCAGCTCTACATCCAGCAGCTGATTATAGTATTCCCGTCTAAGCCGCTTCGTCTGCTGCTCGGCATCATCCAGTCTGCGGATGAACCGTTCCTGGATAAGTGATTTGGCCTCGAACAATGCTGTCGTCCCGAGCTGCTGATGTTCTTCATACATTTCCAGCAGGACTACAAGCTGTGACCAGAGCTGTGATTCCTTGCCCATCTGGGCTTCAATCCGTTCCGTAAGCTCCTCCGCCTGGCTTGCAGCCCCCAGCAGCTTCTCAGTCAGCCGTGTATGTCTGGTATGCAGAGCAAGCTTCTCTTCTTCTGCGGACTGGCGCTGCTCGTTCAGGGCAATGATATTCTCGGCAATGCTTCTGGCTGCAATCAGCGTGCGCTGAAGGGCGGCTGCCGGGGAATGGGCAGCCTCCTGCCCGTGGCGGGAAGCGAACACCCCCAGATCTTCGGTATACTGGCGGATGAGCGCCGTCAATTCATGAATCTTGCCCTCAAGTCCGCCGAGTTCAAGCAGGAATGCCTCCCGTCCTTTGCGCAGAACGGTCTCTTCTGCACCCAGTGCCTGCTGGCGGCCGCTGAAGAACAGTATTCGCGTTTGCCACAGCCGGTAGACCTCATCCCACTGCCGGCGAAGCTCCTGCTTGGCCGCTTGAATGACCTCTTGGCGCTCCTTCATCGCAAGGGAGCCTTCGATGGCTTCAATTTCCTTCTGCCACTGCTCCATCTGGCGGATCTGCAGTCTGCGTCTGGCTAGATAATGGGCAACCTCAAGATCCTTTTCCTTGATCTTGGATTCCTCCAGGCGCTGCTTAGCCCGCGCCTGATTATCCGAGACCGCTTTGAAATCATCCTGCTTGCGGTCACGCTCTTCCTTGAGCTTCAGATATTTCAGATTATCCGTCTCAAATTTCAGCTGCTTCGCTTCCTGATAATGCCCGGCCAGCTCATCCGCAGTTTTGCGGCGTTTGTCTTCGGCATTCTTCAGCTCATCATAGATCACCGTGTACAGCTGCCGCCCGAACAATTCGGTCTCCTGAAAGCTGCGGTCAGCCTCCGTCCCCTGCTTGACAGCCTCGTAGAGCGGGGCGGCAAGTGAAGTGAATTCGGCAAAAGCCCGCTCTCTCTGCTCCAGCATCGGCAGCCGCTGTGCAACCGTAGCGGAATCTATGAACATCCGCTGAAGCGAGCCTTCATCCTCGCGCATGCTGCCGCTCAGACTGGACCCGATTTCCGGAATGATCAGCTTCTCGAACAGATTATGGTTGGTGAAAGCATCATTCTTCTGGAAATAACCTTTAATTCCGCCCTCTTCACCGTTGATTCTCCGCATATTCCGCCATTCATCAATATGGATATCCCGGTCCGCCAGAAAAGCATAATATTTCTTCAGATCCGAGCTGTGGCTGCCATACGCAACGATCTCATTACGCCGTTCACGGACAAATTGCTGAATCGCTTCAAAGCTGGCTGGAGTGTTCAGCTCGTGATCATAGAGCGGCAAGGTAGACAATGTAAGCTCCGCATTCTCATCATAATTGAGCAGTGCATAGAGCAGATAATCTACTTTGATCTCCAGCTGATCCATCGAGTTCTGGGCAGTCATTGCGATTCCGGTCGTTATGTACTCCGTCCGTTCCGGCTCGTCCAGCCGCCATTCGATGGCAACGTGGAACGTATAGGGCTTCAGCTGTTTTTTGTGATTATGGAAGAAGGCTTCTACCTGGTTCTCATTATCTTTACCCCAGGCAGCCTTGGGCATCAGCAGCTGGAATATCGACTGCAGCAGTACTCCCTTTCCCCCGCCGTTCATCAGCGTAATCAGCGTGTTGGACGGGCCTTCCTCATTGCACAGGTCGAGGATCATATCCTCATATTTCTTCAGCATCTTCTCATATTTAAGTCCGGCGATGCGGATTCGCTCAATGCGCGGCATGGGCTTCCTCCTCCTTCTCGCTGAGTGTCCGGCCAATCAGGGCCTTCAGCTCCTTATAGCGGTCCACATCATGATAGAGATAACGCATCCGCTCATACAGCTCTTCCCTCGGGAAAATCCGCTTCTCATTCTCGGAGATGAACACCAGATGCTCTTCCTCCAGCAGCTTCATCCCCTCATGGATCAGGCCGATCCGTGAACCGGCGCCGCGGGTCAGCGAATCGCCCTCCTCCTGGCTTTTGGTCTGCATATACAGGCTGCTCCATACTTTGTGCATCGCCTGGATATCCAGCCGCCACTGCTTGCTGAAGCTGCCGTCTTCGTCCATGTCCAGCCATGTCTGGAACAGGGCTGATACCTGATCCGAGAGCTGTATGTAGGACATGCTGTCCTGACCCGGCTTGAAATGCTGCTCATCCTGATCCATCTCAGCCAGGAACACCAGAATAATTACGTTGATGATATGCAGATGCGTCTTGCGTTCGATGCGGGAATATTTATTGCGCAGCTGTGTGAAGTTGCTGGCAAAGCCGGAACCCATTGGACTCACGAGCAGGTGCAGACGATGCCCCGAATTCATAATCCGGCAGCCGGCTTCCTTGGCTACATATTGTAAGGCATCATAAGCAATGGTATCCTGCAGGCATTCAGCAGCAGCGGGATCATCAAGTGATATCACCTTGCGGCGAAGCAGGTCGAAGAACAGCCGTGAAGCCTGTTGTACTTGCTCTAACGAATAACTCATGCAGAATCATCTCACTTCTCTACTATAGTAATGGTATAAGGACTGATCTCCAGGCCGGGCCAGCGGATGCTGTCCTGCTGCCCGTTAGCAATCCTGGTCTGCAGCACTTTGCCCCGCAAGGTCTCAAGCTCCGGGTGGTCCGCGATCAGACGCCCAATCAGCTTCTGACATTCATCGGCCCCGCCGTGACCTTCCGCTTCCTGCTCCTGCACCTTAATTTCGGTATGGAAAAATTGAACCCACAGGTCCACCGCATTGGGAGTAACCGCCCAGCGCCGCTGTTCATCCTCCGTGAAAGCCTCAGCCGAGAATGTAAAGCTTCCTTGTTCTGCCAGTCCGGCGAAGACCGGCAGCCAAAGCTCAGATACCTCGGTCCACGGTATGCTTTTGGGGACATAGTGGAGTTCCTCCTCCTCCCCGGATTCATCCGGGTCGTCCGGCAATTCGTCAGGCAGGAAGCCGACATCCTGCTCTTCCCAGGCCCAGGCCAGCGGATAAATAAAGTCTTGGCTGGGAGAGAAGAGTCCGCTGATCAGGGTTTCCATGCTGTCTCCATCCGGCAGCCCTTCCGGCTTCACCCATTCCTCCCAGACATGGGTACGGAAGTTGAAGCCGGCGGCACCCCAGAACAGCTCCGGGAAGTTGAGCCTGAGATTGGTTTCCGCTTCAAAAATGCTAAGTACAACTTCGGCAAGCTCATCATGCACCCGACGGGAGAGCTCGACCCGTTCGGAGAGCAGCCGCAGCTCATTGAAGTCGATGACATCCTTCTCATCATTGGCCAGCCGGGCCAGCGAGCGGTGAATATTATCGAAATGCTTGCGTTCTTCGTCAAATTGCTGGTGAATCTCCTCCAGCCGCTGGTGCCGCTGGGCGCCATATTCGCTGAAGATATGCTTCGGATTGCGGCGCAGCGCATTGCGGTATTCCTGCTGCTGCTGCGTCATTTTCCGCACCCGGGAGATGAGTTCGTTCACATCCTGCATCGCCCGGGTTACCCGCCCATGCTTGATATGCATCTGAATCTCGAGCAGCTTGATGCTGATCTGAAATTCGTCAATGATCTCATGGCTCATGAAGATCAGCTCCATCGCATATTCGGAGAGCCGGTAGATTGTGGTCCTGTTCTCTTCCCAGCTGGTCCGGGTAGCATCTTCATCCACTGTGAAATATTTGTATTTCTGCACCGCCATCTGACGGGACTGATCATCGTAATAGTTCGCCTCGAAATCCCCGCCGCCTCCGCTCCACAGCAGCCCGTCCACCAGCCGTTCCACCGATTCCGGACTGCCAAGCTTCGCGATGCCGAAGCGTTCAAGCGAGTTCCACGTCAATTCGACCAGGTCCTCCCTGGATCTCTGTTCATTCGATTCCAGCTCCAGATAATAGACCTGCAGCAGCACGCTTAGAGCAATCATTTCCTTATAAGGCTGAAGCTCGCCGAGATTCATACCTGCCCCCAGACTCCATAGGGGGTTCAGCCGTTTATTCCGTTCTCCAAAATCATTCCAGTTCATGCTCCAGCCAACCTCGCCATCACTTCATAATTTACCTCACAACATAACATAAACCCACATCTGCCCCGAAGGGTGAAGTATGGGCTAGGATTACGATAAACGATATATTGGGGAATGTATGTTTCTATCCTCATGTCTTTCTATTATATCAATGTTTCTCAGATCTGGCTATTTGCAAAAAATAATAGAGGAGCCCGCGATGGGACCCCTCTAAGTTTCGCTTGGGCACCCGGATGGATGCAGCTACTTATATTTCACATTCAAAAGATAATCAAGATTAGCCTTCACCGCAGGCCACTCGTCATCAATGATACTGTACAGCGCATTATCCATAACCATGCCGTCAGAGGTGAGGCGCTGCTTGCGCAGCACGCCTTCCCGGACAGCGCCAATCCGTTCAACCGCCCGCTGCGACCGAAGGTTGGTACTGACAATAGAGAAGTTAACGCGGATTAATTCGAGTGCCTCGAAGCAGTATTGCAGAAGCAGCAACTTAGACTCTGTGTTCACAGCTGTTCTCCAGTAATCCGGCGAAATCCAGGTGCAGCCGATCTCTGCATTGCGGTGCGTCCGGTCCAGATGCATGATCCGTGTAGTGCCGGCAATCCGGCCGGAAGCCTGCTCAATGATGACAAAAGGGATATCCGTACCTTTAGCCTTGTTCACCAATGCCGCGTCTATCAATTGTCCTACCTGCTCTTCTGTACTGATCCTTCTCCAGGTATATTCCCAGATCAGCGGATCGTTCAGCACCTTAACCAGCTCTGGCTTATGCTCTTCCATCAGTGGCACAAGCCTGATCACGCCACCCTCCAGTTGCTCAGCATTCTTCGAAATCATGTATCAGCCCTCCAGACCTTTGACTACCTATTTTTTGGCTACCTATTTAATGAAGCAATTTATTTCCGCTCTGCGATTTGGCCGGCCAGCAGCTGAATGAATTCCTGCACGCTGAGCGGTATTTGTGTACTCTCCGCACGGCCTCGTACGGAAACTGTACCGTTGTTCTGTTCTTGATCTCCGAGTACGAGCATATAAGGCACCTTCTCCAGCTGCGCTGCACGGATTTTGTAGCCCAGCTTCTCATCCCGCGCATCCAGCTCAACCCGCAGTCCGGCCGCCTGCAGCTGCTTTTTAACCTCGAAGGCATAATCAGCATGAACCCCGGATACAGGCAGCAGCTTGACTTGCACGGGAGACAGCCACAGCGGAAATGCTCCGCTGAAGTGCTCTGTAAGAATGCCCATGAACCGGTCAATGGAGCCAAATACAGCACGGTGAATGACTACCGGACGGTGCTTTCCGTTATCTTCACCAATATAAGTCAGATCGAACTTCTCCGGCATTTGGAAATCCAGCTGGATTGTACCGCATTGCCAGCTTCTTTTCAAGGCATCAAGGACATGGAAATCGATCTTTGGCCCGTAAAAAGCGCCATCCCCCTCGTTCAGCCGATACTCGATCCCGTTGTTCTTCAGCACGCGTTCGAGCGACAGCTCCGCCTGATCCCAGAGTTCTTCAGCCCCCATATAATCATCCGGACGTGTGGACAGCTCCACCTTGTACTCGAAACCGAATACTTTGTACATCTGATCAATGAGCTCCAGCACCCGGCTAATTTCATCCTCAATCTGTTCCGGCAGGACAAACAGGTGGGCATCATCCTGGCAAAAAGTGCGGACGCGCATCATTCCATTCAGCGCCCCTGAGAATTCATGGCGGTGGACCTGGCCATATTCAGCAATCCGGATCGGCAGCTCCCGGTAGGAACGAAGGCTGTTCTTGTAGATCAGCATATGTCCGGGGCAGTTCATCGGTTTGAGCGCAAAATCTGTTTCATCCACTTTTGTGAAATACATCTCGTCTTTATAATGATCCCAGTGTCCGGATTGCTCCCATAGCCTTCTGTTCATCATCAGGGGTGAGCGGACCTCATCGTAACCACTATACCTCTGCAATTCACGCGAGAAGTTCTCCAGCTCTGTACGGATGATCATGCCCTTCGGCAGATAGAACGGCATGCCCGGCGCTTCTTCGGAGAACATGAACAACCCAAGTTCCTTGCCCAGCTTGCGGTGGTCACGCTTCTTCGCTTCCTCCAGCATGTGGAGATGCTCCTCCAGCTGGGATTTCTTGAAGAATGAAGTTCCGTATATCCGCTGGAGCACCTGATTATCTGAATCCCCGCGCCAGTAGGCTCCCGCTACGCTAAGCAGCTTGAAGGCCTTGATCCGCCCAGTAGACGGCAAATGCGGCCCCCGGCACAGATCAGTGAATTCACCTTGCTCATACAAGCTGATCACTGCATCCTCCGGCAGGTCACGGAGCAGTTCAAGCTTAAGGGGCTCCTCCAGCTGCCGGAACCGTTCCATCGCTTCACTTCTGCTGACAACCCGGCGCAGAATCGGCAGATTTTCTCCGATTATCTTCTCCATTTCCCGCTCAATCGCACCCAAATCCTCTACGGACAACGGCCGTGCTATATCAATATCGTAATAGAATCCATCCTCTATGACCGGACCGATACCCAATTTAACATTCTGATCCCCGTAGATCCGTTTGACAGCCTGGGCCATCAGATGAGCAGTACTATGTCTGTGGATCATTAGACCCTCACTGCTGTCCGCCATTATAATTTCAACGAGGCTATCCTGTTCAACCGGGTGATCAAGGTCAACGAGCCTGCCGTCGATTTTACCGGCTACCGCATTCTTCTTCAGACTGGCACTGATTGACTCCGCAACCTGCGCAACTGTGGTGTTACGCGAATACCTCCTAATTGTTCCATCCGGCAGTTTCACTTGAATCTCCATGATTGTGGCCTCCATTTCTTCAGGTTTCTGTTAGTGTGATTTGAACGCAAAAAAACGCATCTCATCCCGGAAAGGGACGAGTGCGTCTAAGCTCGTGGTTCCACCCTAATTCGACTATGTATCTACGGACCCCCGGCTGTTCGGCGGAAACGTGATAAGCACAATCCTCATGGCATCCGTTAACGGGGATGGGGCGGTGGCATTTACAGCCTCACTAACAGCAGGAGGGTTCAGTGTCACGGCTGCAAAGGGGTAACATCCGGCTGGTCTCTGTAAGAAGCTCTCACCTTGCACTTCTCTCTCTGGTCAGTCCTGGGAGGATATCCTGTCTCTGGTCATTGCCTTAGATATGGTGTTGCTGGTTACATAATACAGAATGCCTTCGCTAAAAGTCAATACTGCGGTGAAAAAATAGTTGAATGCCGCTGTCCCCCGGCAGTCTATCCGTTAATATCATTCACTGGAAATCCGCGAAATAATCATATCTGCTTCTTCAACCGTAGCAGCAATATAATCCGCTCCGGCAGCCGATAACTCCTCCTCCGAACCGTAGCCGAATAACACGCCAATGGAGGGCACACCGCAGGCCTTCGCCCCGATAATATCATGCTCCCGGTCCCCGATCATCAGCGCCTGTGTGGCAGGAATATCATTCTGGTCCAGCACATACTGGATCACCTCGCGCTTCTTCGAGCGTGTCCCGTCCAGATTGCTGCCAGCGGTGAACCTGAAGAAGTGATCCAGCTTGTAATGGCGGAGAATTTCCTCAGCAAAGACCGTGGGTTTGGATGTCGCCACATACAGGCTGAACCCCTGATTCCGCAGGTTCTCCAGTAACTCCGGAACCCCTGGAATCACACTGTTCTCGAACATGCCGAGCGTCCGGTAACGCTCCCGGTAGAAGTCCACACCTTGCAGGGCAGCTTCATGTGTCAGACCCTGGATGTGAACAAAAGAATCATAGAGCGGCGGCCCGATATACGGGATCAGCAGGTCGGAATGCTCCACCTCAATATCTAATTTATTTAGCGCATATTCCACGCACTTGGTGATGCCTTCTTTGGGGTCGGTTAATGTGCCGTCCAGATCAAATAAGATATGATGCAACGCGTCCTTCACTTCAAATTCGTGCTCCCTTCCTGTTTAACTTTGTCCATCATACCTTCCTTTCTTCATACTTTCCACACACTTATCTACTAACATCACTATGTAAGCTATATTTGAACCTGGAGGATGTAACATGAACATGACGCATTATATGTCCCTGCTGGCGGACAATCAGCCGTGGAATCTGATTCTTTTTATGGCGATTCCCGTGATTTTTGCCGAGACGATTACGGTTACGGAGTTTATTATTCTGTTCACCAAGAAGCTGAACGGGCCGCTCCGAGCGTTCAACCGGGTATGCAGCATTCTTGCCGGACTTTATTTCACCGGAGTTTTCCTGTACTTGTTCCCTACCGCCTTCATCCCGCTCACCGCAAATGGTGAATGGCACACCTGGGTGGATGTGGTTGCGGTAAGCTTTTATCTGAGCGGAGTCATCTTCCTGCTGCCTCTGGCCCTGCTGGATCTCGGTCTCATCGCCCGCAAACGCAGTGAAGAGAGCAAGCTTAAGCTGCATTTCCTGCTGATCAGCGGCTTCCTCGTTGTTGCCCACATCGCCATGATCTTCGGGATGGTGAATCCAGAAATTATGGGCGGAATGGCTGGAATGAACCACTAAGAGTTGAGTCACCTAAGTATATAAAAGATTGACAGGTGTCCGGGGAGGCTATAGAAATAGCTGCCCGGGCACCTTTTTGTTCATTACGCACAAACCCGGCAGAAAGAGGTCGCCTCTCAGCTATCCGAAGCATGTGCGCCGCTGAATTTTGTCTCATCCGTCCAATCAATCCCGGAGCATCGCGTATATGATTTACTAACGATGGAGACTGGATAGAGATGGGTGAATTCATGAAATTACAAGACGTCAAAAAGGACTATGGACTGATCGTCAGCTTAGGTTCATCTTGTGCGCCAGCAATTAACCTGAAGAGATACGGCCTTCGGAAATTCTCAATGCCTCTAGATTGGATGATTTCGTATTCACTGACCGACATTAACCGGCTTCTAAAGAATGAGTTCAGGAACTTTATGGATTTCAAAAATCTGCATCCGCTGGATGAGACCCATTTTTTACTGGATGATGGAGATCCCGTGTATTTGGATCATTCCAGGAACAATCTGTCACCATCTTATTTCATACGAGACTCTTTGTATAACATCATCTCCGCCCACGATTTCCCGATTATTACAGGTCAGGGCTGGAGCGCTTCCTATCCCGCTTACAGGCTGAAGCTGGAATACCGGATCGGCCGGTTCTGGAACAGTCTGCTCAGCAGCGACGATAGTTTATTTGTCAGATGGTTTGCAAGCGCTGAACAGGTGCTGGAGCTGCATATGATATTATCAAAACTTTTAAACAACAAGAAATTCACAATCCTCATCCTTAATCCTATACCCGGCCTTAGTGCAACAAGAGAAGCGGAATGGGGCATCGGCAATGTCTGCGTTCTGGAAGTGCCCGGTGATATGAATGATTATGCGAATTGGGATTACATCCTGCAAGGTATAAGTCTAAAACATTCTTAGTTATCTCTTAAAAGCAACCTCACAGCGTGTTCCTGCGCCCACCTTACTTGTAAACACAATCGTACCGCCGAGCAGCTCGACCAGCTTATTCACAATGGAAAGTCCGAGGCCGGAGCCTCCGTATTGCCGCGAGCGGGATTTCTCTACCCGGTAAAACCGGTCAAAAATAAAGGGAAGCTCCGCCTCCGGAATACCGATTCCCGTATCCTCTACAACAAATATTGCTGAGACCGGAGTGAATCTTAGATTCACCCTGATCTGTCCCTTTTCGGTATAGCGGACAGCATTCTCCAGCAGATTCATCACGATTTGCTCCATCCGTTTGCCATCGCCTAATACTCTTACCTCCTGCCCGTCATCGTACGAAGCTGTCAGCAGCAGACCTTTCTCCTTCGCCGGTAATTCCACCCTGCGGACCGCCTGATCCACGATCTGTCTGAGATTGACCTGTTCCAGGTTCAGCGGAATTCTGCCCTCTTCCATCTTCGCCAGCTCGAACAAGTCATCGACCAGGTGCTGCAGCCGGTGCGCTTCCTGATCGATGATGTCGAGATACAGCCCCTTCTCTTCCTCCGTCTCATATAACCCGCTCTTCACTACCTTGGCATACCCCTGCAGATAAGTAATCGGTGTCCGCAGCTCATGCGAGATATTGGCCAGAAATTCCTGGCGGGTATCCCTGTAACGCTGCAGGTCAACGGCCAGATCGTTAATGGCTCCTGCGAGGAAACCAATCTCATCCTTGCCGCGGATGGTAAGGCGTGTCTCCAGTTCACCGGCGGCGATCTTGCGGGTGGCTCTCTGCATCTGCAGAAGCGGACGGGACAGGACCACGGCAATGATCCAGGTGATGCCGAGCGCCAAAAGGAACGCGCCAATCCCCGCGAGCAGCAGAATATTGCGCACCGAAGCCAGCGATTCTTCCATACTCGTGGTAGAGGACATTACATACAACGCCGAACTGACCCCATCCTCTCCTGTGATAGGTTGTCCTGTGACGAAATACCGGTGCCCCGCTGGATCTTTGTACAGGAAGCTGACTGTTTTGCCGGTAAAAATGTCTGTAAGATCCCCGGTCCGGATGAACGCCCGGTCCGCAGAATCGTGAACGCCTGAATGCAGATTCGTACGGCCATCAGGAAGAATGTTAAATATACTAACATTGGAGAATTCAGCAAACGTCGTCATCATCTGGCTGGTCGTGGACTCCTTGGACTGGGCCATGACCGTGAAATGGGAGGCCAGCTCCTCCGTTTCCGTCTGCATTTCGTTGTAATAGAAGCTGGTGAACATCCTGTCGATCACCATGCCCAGCGACAGCAGCACGATCAGGAATACGGACATAATGACCAGCCCAAGCTTGGAGCCGATGATATTATGTTTCATCCGGACTACCCGTCACCTGGAATTTATATCCGAGGCCCCATACCGTTTGCACCGGATTATACGCCAGGCCCGCTCTCTGCATCTTTTCGCGGATATTCTTGATGTGGGTGTCGATGACCCGGGTTTCACCGCCGTAATCGTTGCCCCACAGCCGTTCGACCAGCTCATCGCGGGTGAATACCCGTTGTCCGCTGCGCGCCAGCAAGACCAGGAGATCGAACTCTTTTAACGTAAAATCAACGTTCTGGCCCTGCACACGCACCTCGCGTGCCTCCGGGTAAATCCGCAAATCGGGGTACTCCAGTACTTCTTCCCGGGGCGCCAGTGACTGCGTCAGTGCAGAACGGCGAAGCAGCGAATGTATCCGGGCCAGCAGCTCCTCCGGCTCAAACGGCTTGGTCAGATAATCATCTGCGCCGATGCCAAGACCCTGCACCTTATCCTTAATCTCCGAACGCGCGGTAAGCATCAGGATGGGGATATGACTCTGCTCCCGGATCACACGGCAGACCTGCCAGCCATCCATGTCAGGCATCATCACATCGAGCAGAATCAGATCAAACTCATGCTGCCCCGCCATACGGATGGCTTCCTGCCCCGTGGCCGCTTCCCTGGTGGTGAAGCCCTCGTTCAGCAGATATATACGCAGCAAATTCCGCATATTCCATTCGTCGTCTACTATAAGTATTTGAGATTTGGACAAGCCGTTCACCCTTTTCGTGGACTGGTTAGTAGTTCGTGCATTCATTATACCCAAGTGGAAACGGTTATGCCTTCTTACTTGTTATATAAATAAAGAGGCCGGCAGCGGGTCCCGCTGCCGGCTTGCTCTGTCTAATGCCCCGAGTGCGGATTATCACCGGAGGCGGAGGAAATCTCCAGCATGTCATCGATCTCACTCTGCGCTGCGGCGCTAACCGTCGCTGTATCACCAATCAGCCAAGCGTGATTATAAGGCCCTTCAGCCGGTGAATCCTTGAATTTGGGCTGCAGCTCCATCGTATAATTCATCAGAGAATCCGGCAATCCGTCCTGCTTCAAGAAGACCAGCGGCGCGTGTTTGCCCAAGTGTGAGAAGGGGGCAGCGGCAATCGCCAGCATCGTAGAATCCGTAGTCAACAAGGACAGGTTATGTCCGGGAGTAGTGATTCCCCAGCCGAATCCGTTCGCCGTATCCTTGAATTTGGCAAAGGCAATGGCATTCTCATAAGGATCCTCTCCCGCTATGCGCGTAACCGTTCCGTATTGCTTGAGCTGCTCCTCCACATCTGCTGAAATGACAGATTGGGGACCGAGAATATAGATTGCTGCACTGCCGCCGCGTTCCATGAGCGCGTCTGCTGTTGCAGCCGGGATTTCGCTTTTCCCCACAAATAGTAAAGGCTCCGGCATATGAGCGATCCAGTTGACAGCCGGGAGGGTATATTCAGGACTATCCATCGAGCCGATAATGACACTCTGCGGCAGCTCGCCTGACACCTTTGCATAGTAAGCATCAATAGCGCCTGCCACAGCGGCTGGATCATCTCCTTCAATCTTGTCCAGCTTCAGATTAAGCGAGTTGAGCTGAGTCTCGACAGCTTCGGACGAAGGCCCGACAATTACAACCTGAATGCCGTCATTGCCGTCCGCACCAAGTGGCTTCAGCCGCTTCAGTTCAGTAAGAGTCTCATCCGGCACACCGTCTTTGGTGAAAAAGAGCACCGGACCGTTGCTGGGATGGTGGATCAGATCCGTGCTTACCGCCGCAATCTGCCAGTTATCCACACTTGTCAGGACTACAGACGATGGCTGGTTGCTCTTCGTTTCAGCCGTCCATAGAGTTCGGGAGACCAGCACAGCCGCCTGAACAGGGTCAGAGGTGTTGATCCGTGTTGTATTCTTGGTAGCGATCCAAGGTGTAGTTACCGCTGTTTGTGCAGTGATAGCACTTGATTCTTCCTTGTTATCCGCGCCCGGGCTGCAACCCGCCAATGTTGCTCCAAGCAGCAGGATAAAGGTCGCCGTCAGTAGTCTTCTCTTCATTATTGTCCCTCCACTTCAGTTGCTCTCGCGAATAACTAGAAGTGTACAGGACAAATGTGTAGAAAGAATGAAGCTGCTTACCAGGCCACGCGGATAATCAGGCCTTTGGGATCGCCGACTTCGAGATAGGCCGCCTGGCCGTTGACATCATCATAAGGGAAGCCGTAGGCCAGCCCGCTGATGCTGTGGTCATGCCAGAACTTCGCATAGTAATTGGCTGGAGCCGCTTTGTAATAGTCCGCGACATTGTTCCAGTTGCTTGAGGTGAAGACATGGCGGTTAATTGCCGCGCTGGTGGCAGCATCTATAAGCGAGCCATCGTTGCGGAGAATATCCTGGGTGCTGTAGCTGGAATAACCTGCGAAATAATTGCTGTTGGCCCCGCCGGCTTTAAACGATCCATGGACAGGAGCGATAATCCGGTAAGGTGCCTGATCCGTAGCAAGTGATTTGAAGGCAGATGGCACTTCATTCTGGTATTTGCTGAAGATTCCGGCGCGTGTCTCCGATTCCAGCTCGCCTACGGTTTTATCATAGCCGCCAGACAGGCCAACCAGCCGGTGCTGGATCGGGAAACCGAAGGCATCTACGCGCGTCGTGTTGCCGTGATAGCCTGTAGCATCCACCGTGAATTCAACGAAGTCGAAATAGAGATTACGGTTAGGGTCGGTTGGATTATCAATATCCGGTCCGGCAAAGCCGTCATCATAAGTCTTGATGTACAGCGGCGTGCCTACGCTGAGGAACATGCGGCCGGAGGTGATTTTGGGCATCGTTACCCAGGAAGCCTGACTTACGGTATGGTAGATATTCGCGTAATTCACGCCGTTCTTGGTTAGATGGCCGGAGGCATCATTCAGCGCATTAGAGATTGGCAGCAGATTGCCGCTCAGGTCCAGATAACTCCATTTGCCGTTGGCCGGATTGATGCCAATGACTCCCCAATATACCTGATTGTCCGGATAGGCTCCGCCCGTGCCGTTCATGACCTTCACCGACACGGAACCTCCCGGCGGGGTGGGAATGGAAGAGGCGGCTATGGAATAGATCGAAGCAGAGGAACCCCCAGGCGGGGTAGTCGGCGCCGTTCCGGCAGTATACGTAAACCAGCCGGTATCATATGCCGGTGTTCCATTATTGTACGTGAAGAAATAGGTGAGAACCGTTCCGCTGGCAACGCCTGTGACCACCTGCTCATAGCGGGCCTTGCTGCTGTTGTAGGTTGTACGGTAATTGAGCTGCGTTCCGGAATTGACCTTATAATGTACATCGACCCAACTGGTGCTTACCGTAGATTTGAACCAGATCGTCGCTGAAGTTCCCGACAAATCTACTCCCTGTGTATAATCAGCGGCGGCAGCTTTGGAACCAAAGAAAGGCAGGCAAGAGAGCAGAAGCACGAACGCAAGCATGGACATTAGCCATTTTTTAGGCATCGTAATATTCCTCCTTAATTATATTGGCATTGCTGTAATCATTACCTTTGGCAACCGGAAGCTACAGACAGATCATTCAGCATTTCAGAAAGCCTCCACCCTCCTCCATTCCCCGGATCAAAGCCAGAATCATGTATAATTGTATGCGTTTACAAATATGATTATAGTAGGGCAAATCTTCATTTAGTAGGCTCGAAATTTCGGATTTAGGTTCCCATTTTTTGGTTTTATGACTTAATTTCTTCCGTTTCGCCTCTAGAGCGCTGCAAAAATAGCAAAAAGCCCTCAATCCCCAGATGCCAGGTGATTAAAGGCTTTTCTAAACCTTATTTCATTATCTGCTTTTACCAGTGCTGCGAAATAAAGGTATCCCGTCCGGATTGCTCACGGTCCTCTTTATAATGCTTCGGATTCTTCTTGTGATAGTCCTGATGATAGTCCTCAGCCGGATAGAAATGGGGTGCAGGCAGAATCTCCGTCACCACAGGAAGCTCAAATCTGCCGCTGACCGCCACTTGCTCCCGGGAAGCCAAAGCCGCCAGCCGCTGCTCTTCATTATAGTAGAATACCGCTGTCCGGTACTGTGTTCCGCGATCCTGAAACTGTCCGCCGTCATCGGTCGGATCAATCTGCGGCCAGAACAGCTCCAGCAGTCTCTCGTAGGGGAAAAGTGCCGGATCAAACGTAATCTGAACCACCTCAAAGTGACCCGTTGTCCCTGTCTTGACCTGCTCATATGTAGGGTTCTCCACCGTGCCTCCGGCGTACCCTGATACGATTCCGTGAATTCCTGGAAGCTCTTCAAACGGTGTAACCATGCACCAGAAGCAGCCCCCGGCAAACATTGCCTGTTCCATAAGCTTAATCCCTCTCCCTGTCTCTCATCTGCAATTCATACATTATCACATGTAATGAAGATAAGGCCTGCTGGTCATAAAGTCAATTTGAGAGATTAGACCTGCAGGCTTTTGACCATAATGACGTGGGGAATTCCATCCTCCATAAAGACAGGCGAGGAAGTCTCATACCCCAGCTTCTGATAAAAGCCTTCGGCCTGCTTCTGGCCATGCAGCTTGGCTTGCCGGAGTCCTTGCTCAGCAGCCATAGCCTCCAGTGTGCCGATAATTACGGACCCTAGCCCGCTTCGGCGGTACGGGGCCAGCAGACAAATCCGCTCCAGCTTGGCCCATCCGTCCACAACCCGCAATCTGGCTGTCCCTACAGCAGCCTCCTCCGCCTCGTGAAACACCAATATATGCTCTGCCTGGCTCTCATATTGATCAAATTCATCAGCCAGCGGTACGCCCTGCTCCTCCACAAACACTTCACGTCTGATCCGGAAGGCCTCTTGTAATCCTGCTTCATTCGTAACCTTATCTACATGCATATCATTCTGCCCCTCTCTCTCCAGTTAGGATTGCTTAATGCCCGCCCAGAAAATCCCCCAGATATCCTCCAGGCGCTGTTCAAATTCGTCTTGCTTGTAAAAAAACATCTGCATGGCGATCCCGTCAAGCAAACAGTAATACGCCGAGAGCAGACTGTCTGCCCGCTGCTGCCGTATGATCCCCGTGTTCATGCCCTCCTCAAAAATCGCCCGGTACAATACAGCGGAACGCTGCTCCATCATCGCAATCTGCGCCTCCAGCAAGTCCTGGAAGAAAGGAGGCGGAAATTGCACGGCCATTTTATAGAATGCGGTCAATACCGGGTGCTCCACTTTGTAATAGTAGTTCTTATACATAATCTCACGCAGCTTCATCTCTATAGGTGTATCCCTGAGGCCCTTATACAGCTGTTCAAGAAATTCATAGTAATGCCGGGCCATTTCGCCGAAGGCGGCCATGAACAAATCTTCTTTTTTCGGAAAATAGGTGGCAATGGATTGCTTCTTAATCCCTACCGCCTGGGCTATGCCGGCCAATGATGCTCCTTCAAAGCCCTTCTCGGCAAATTGTGCACATGCAGCCTGCAGAATCGCGTTAGCAGTCATCTCTCAAGCCTCCCTGACGATCGTCAGGTAATTATCACATGCAGATTATAATTTGTCAATCTTGCAGGTAACACCCCTGTATGATCGTTGCAGCACGCCAAAAAAGGATCACAGCACGTGATCCTTTTGCCTTGTACACCATGAGTGTACTACGTATCATCTTATTCCAATCATTCTACACATACTGTCCTGCCGTCAGACCCGTTCTGCCCGCCGAGGACTTGTAGATTCCATCGATCAGCTCCAGCGCCTTAATGCCCTCTGCTGCGTCAATCCAGAACTTACGGCCGTCACGGATGTGGGCATAGAAATCATGAATTAACCGCGAATGTCCGGTCCCCCAATACGATTTACCTCCGGTGCTGCCGGTTGCCGGTTCGCTGAGCAGCGTCTCTTGCCCGTCCTTCAACAGATACAGGCAATCCCTACGCTGCAGCAGCGTTCCCTGCTCGAAGACCAGCTCCAGTTCAACGGGAGAATTCACCCCATAAGCATTGGTTCCGTAAAAGAGTCCGCGCACCTTGTTCTTGAAGCTGATGCACGCATGTGCACTATCCTCCACCTCAATAACATCATTCAGCACATCAGTGGTGACACTGCCCTTCACGGAAGAGATTTCACCGCCGAACCATTGCAGCAGATCCAGAGTATGAATAGTCTGGTTGATGAGCACACCCCCGCCTTCAGTAGCCCAGCGTCCTCTCCAGCTGCTATTCCTGTAATAATCGTCGCTCCGGGTCCAGGTAACTACCCCCTTCATACAAATGAGGGCTCCCAGTTCGCCGGAATCTATCATCGTCCTGATCCGGACCGAAGGGTCATTGTAACGGTTCTGGAAGACTACACCGAGCTGTCCCTCCGCTTGATCCGCTGCTGCCTGCATTAACCGGGCTGAAGGTACATCCAGCGCCATCGGCTTCTCGGTTAATACATGTTTGCCGGCCTTCAGCAGTTCCACCGCCATCCCGGCATGCAGATGATGGGGCGTGCACAAATGGACAATTCCGATATCTGCCCGCTCCAGAAGCTGCTTGTAATCCGTCAAGCCCTCACATCCGTAATCCTGGGCGGATTGCGCTGCCTGAACGGGATCACTGTCCACCACGGCCAGCAGCCGCGCATAATCTATAGAAGCAATAGCCCTGGCATGCAGCGGAGCAATCGCACCACAGCCGATAATCGCTGCTCCAATTGGATTCATCTTATACACCTTCCGTTCTTCTGATAGCTGTGATGCAACTATTTGAGAGTATCCGGGGTCAGATTGAGCGCTTGCCGCTGTGCCTCCAGGCATAGTTCGGCCGCCTTGAAGGCATGCTCCTGGGTCATGGCATTTTCTGTACGCTGCAGGCAGTCCAGGATCAGCTCGCCGAAGAACGGAAAGCCGATTTTACCTGCTACATGCTCATAATGCTCTCCCTCACGGTCCACATAGTAGACATGGTCAGGCGTGCTGGAGCGGCCAATATCGCTGTATTTGCGCAGTTCGATATATCCTTCGGTGCCCATAATGATCGTCCGGCCATCGCCCCAGGTCCCTAATCCTTCCGGAGTGAACCAGTCTACGCGGAAATATTGGGTCGCCCCGTTATCGCCCACCAGCGTGGCATCACCGAAATCCTCCAGCTCCGGGTATGCCGGATTGTTATAGTTCGCTACCTTGCTGTGCAATATCTTGGCATCGCGGCAGCCGGCATAGAAGAGGAACTGTTCAATCTGATGGCTGCCAATATCACAGAGAATGCCCCCATATTTATCACGCTGGAAGAACCAGTCCGGACGGCTTGGCGCATTTAACCGGTGAGGTCCCATTCCAATGACCTGGAGAACACGGCCGATTGCCCCCTTTTGCACAAGCTGACCTGCATACACAGCACTCTCCACATGCAGTCTCTCACTGAAATAAGTCATGTATTTCTGCTGCGTCTGCTCCGCCTGAGTCCGTGCTGCTGCCAGCTGATCGAGTGAGGTGAACGGTGTTTTGTCCGTGAAATAATCCTTGCCGTGTGCCATGACGCGCAGACCCAGCGGACCCCGCTCCGAAGGAACTGCCGCCGCCGCTACGAGCCGGACTTCAGGATCTTCCAGAATCTCTTCAGCCGAACGTGCGGCCCGGACACCGGGATAGGTGTTCTGGAACACTTTTACCTTCTCCGGGTCAGGATCGTATACCCATTTCAGCTGTGCTCCTGCTTCCACAAGCCCGTTGCACATCCCGTAGATATGCCCGTGATCCAGCGCCAGTGCGGCAATTACGAATTCACCGGGGCCAACCACAGGCTTGGCCTCATGCACAGGGGCATACATCATCCCATCCTTGCGGCTCATGCCTCAACCTCCAGCTTAGCGTGCAGATAGTTCAGACTAATCTCCAGGCTCTCAAACGGATCACGCTGGCACACATCCTGCTCCACGATATGCCATTCCACACCTGTCTTGCGGCAGGCTTCAATAATCGCTCCGTAATTCATGTTCCCCTGGCCGATTTCGGCAAAAATTGGTTTGCGCGACAGAACCGTCATATCTTTGAAATGCACGGCCTGCATTCTGCCCTTCACTTTATGAATCCACTCTACAGGATCGCCGCCGCCTGCCTGAACCCAGTACAGATCCAGCTCAAAGCCGAACACCTCCGGATCACTTTCCTGCAGCAGAATTTCCATACCGGTCTTACCTTCGAAACGTTCAAATTCAAAATCATGATTATGATAGACAAATTGCAGGCCATACTGCTCCTTCAGGGTACGCGCAATACCGGAGGCCAGCTTGGCAAAGGTGCGGTAGCCTTCCTGGCTGGTCTGATACTCTGCCGGCAGTCCGCCAAGGCCGATGTACTTGCAGTTCCACAGCTTATGTTCAGCTGCGAGCGCATCCAGATCATTCACCAGCCGGTTCCAGGGGACATGCGTTGCACATATTTTCAAGCCGTATTCATCCGCATACTCCTTCACCAGCTTAGGGTCCATCGGGCCAATCCCCGAGATCTGCACGGCCTGGTAGCCAATTTCGCTCACCTTCCGCAGACTTTCTCTTAACCCCTCCGGGGTCTGGGTAAATTCACGTAAGGTATACATTTGTGCGGCAATAGTTGAACGTTCCATCTCATTTATCCACTCCTAGCTTAGTTTGAATTGGTTAGATGATGCTATACCTGCAGGTTAAAGAGCGATGCTAGTGGGTTCCCGATACATCCAGGGCTTTCTGGCTGACGGGTGCCTTTTGAAAAGTAGAGTTCTGCACCTGCACCATCAGCTTCTCGTGGAACAAGTCACTGTCGATCGGCAGGTCCACCCAGTTGTCGGTCCACGCTGACAGGTACATCGCATTGGAAAGAGTCAGTCCGTGAATCCCCTCTTCGCCAGGCGCCAGGAGCGGCTCGTCATGAAGAATGGCATTGGTGAAATTTCGCATAATGCCTTTATGCTGATCTCCATCACCAGGTGCAACCGGAATCTCGCATTTCCAGCACTCGGGTGCTCCGAATCCTCCGGTAAATTCAGCATTGAATTGCGGCTCCGGTGTGCGCAGGCGGAAGAACGTCAGCTTCCCGTCTTCGATTACGATTTTACCGTTGTCGCCTGTGATCTCGAACCGGTTCGTTCCCGGCGCCTCCCCTGTAGTGGTGATGAACAGCCCCGTTGCGCCGTTCTCGTATTCCACATAAGCCGTCACGTCATCCTCAACCTCTATGTTGCGGTACTTCCCGAATTGGCAAAAAGCCCGTACCCGCTTCGGCATCATTCCCGTCGTCCACTGCCAGAGATCCAGCTGATGCGGGTCCTGGTTAAGCAGTACACCTCCGCCTTCTCCGCCCCAGGTCGCCCGCCAGCCGCCGGAATCATAGTAGCTCTGTGAGCGGTACCAATTGGTGATAATCCAGTTCGTCCGCCGGATCTCCCCCAGCTCCCCTGACTTGATCAGCTCTCTCAGCTTCTGGTAGAGCGGGTTGGTCCGCTGGTTGTACATAATGCCGAACTTGCGGTCAGACTTCGCAGCAGCGTCGTTCATCTCTTGAACAGCTTTGGTGTACACGCCTGCGGGCTTCTCTATCAGAACATGCAGCCCGTAACCCAGTGCTTCAATCGCGAGCGGCGGGTGGTCATAATGCGGTGTAGCAATCAGCACAGCATCAATGGTCCCGGACTTGAACAGCTCTTCCGGTGACAGGAACCGCTGCACGCTATCCGGCAAATGCTCCTCCGCCCAGTCCAGCCTTTCCGGGCTGGTGTCACATACGGCTGCCAGCTCAGCCCCCTTAATATCACTTAGCAGGCTCTGCGCATGCGCTCGCCCCATATTGCCCACTCCGATGATGCCAAATCGTACCTTTTCCATCTCCCAATCACTTCCTATTACAGTTTATGATATGAGGATAACCTTAATCGCCCTCGCTGAACATGACTGTAATTAAGGTGTTTTTGTATATAAATAAGATGTATTAGATAAATGAAAGCGGTATAATGAGTTTATGAGCGTTGTAAAGGAGCTAAACCTATGAATATGAATGCCAGCGGAAATCTGACCGGACGCCTGCTGCAGAATCTGACCGTTACAGTTACGCATGCCCAGTTGACCAGCAGATACCCCGGATGGAATAGGACAAACGAGACCCCTTCCTTCAACCGGCTGTACTATATTGATTCCGGCGAAGGCAAGGTGATTATCAACGGCGTGGCCTATTATCCCAAGCCCGGGCAATTAATGATCATGCCGGCGGGTTCTACCCAGACCACGGATACCTCGCCGAATGATTCCTACACACGCTACTATTGTCACTTTGATGCGCAGATCGGGGAATGGCCGCTGTTTCATTCTGCCAATAAGCTCTATATCAGCGATGTGCCGGACCCGGATGCGGTAAGGGCGATTTTCACGGAAATGATTGATTTGTTTCAGGATACCGGCTTTCTGGCGACTCTGCGGACCCAGGCATCGCTGCTCACGCTATTGGCGCTATGTCTGGAATCGGGAGGCTACAGCAATTTCCTGGATGACCTGACACATACCAGCGATCAGGGGAAGCTGGCGAATGTGCTGACTTACATTGACCAGCGCCTGATGCGTCCGCTTGATGTGGAAGAGCTGGCGGAGCTCGTTCATCTGCATCCGAACTATTTCATTCCCTATTTCAAGAAATTCATCGGCGTTCCCCCGATGCAATACGTTCAGCTGAAACGGATGGAGCTCGCCAAAAGACAGCTCTCCTACACCGATTTCAGCATCTCCAATATCGCCGAGCAGGTCGGCATGGAGCTGGCCCATTTCTCCAAGGTATTCAAGAAGACTACTGGCGTTTCTCCTTCTGCTTACCGGAGCAGTACGAAGTGAGCTTAAACACTTACCCTCGAGTTGGATCAACATCAGCGCACCTGGATGGACGCTCCCGCTTTTCAACATTCCCGAGATTCGAAGTACCATTCATCAATTCAAACTGCGAGTTGAACCTTCGCTGACCCGATTGTTATGTAGCCCCCTCCGCCTGTAGGAAGCTAGTTGGATTTTCTACACTTAATTTTTCTGCTGGATCTACTTGATCGGGACTAAGTGGAATTTCGGCATTTAATTCTGCCGACTTCCCTGTTAGCTCCCATTCTGGGTAGGATTAAGTGGAGTTTTTCCAACTAAATCTCCAGATTCAGAGTTTGTTGCAGTATTAGATGACGTTTATCCAACTAGCATCCCCTGAGTATACGAGCACACTAAGAGGGAGATTGCCTGAAGAGGCATCATACTTTTCTAAAAAACAAAAAAACAGCAAGCCTCCAAAAAAGAGACCTGCTGTTTTTTGATTGATACTCAAATCAATGGATGCATTTACTGTTGTTCTTAAGATTGTAGTAGCACCTTACACTTAAACAGCGGAGCGGGCGGACTGATTGTGGAAAAGCGGCAGCGTTCGCCTTGGTTTCCGGATTTTCACCGCTAAGGGGAATGAAAAAAATCCGGAAAGCACAGCGATTGTAACAACAGTCCGTTTGCGGAGCGTCCACCCAGGCGCTGATGTTAATCCTACTCCATTTTAGCCACAACCTACTTTATCCCGAAATACGCATCTGCATTGTTGTAACAAATATTCTCAATCGTCCGGCCCACAAAAGCATAATCGCGCGGCAGATCGCCCTCTTCAATCCATGTGCCGAACAGGTTGCACAGAATCCGGCGGAAGTATTCATGACGCGTGAAGGAGAGGAAGCTTCTGGAGTCGGTCAGCATGCCGACGAATGGACTGATCAGGCCGATGCTGGAGAGCGCCTTCAATTGCTGCAGCATGCCTTCCTTCTGATCATGGAACCACCAGCCTGAGCCCATCTGCACTTTGCCTTTGATCCCCGAGCCCTGGAAATTACCGATCGATGTTGCAATCATCTCGTATTGTGACGGATTCAGCGTATACACAATGGTCTTCGGAAGCTGTCCGCTGGCGTCCAGATCATTCAGCAAGGCGTTCAGGCTGCGGGCCATATTGAAGTCCAGAATGGAATCGAACCCGCTGTCCTTGCCGAGTGCATCGAACATCCGTGAGTTGTTATTGCGGAGCGCCCCGATATGCAGCTGCATGCTCCAGCCCCGCTCGTGATACAGCCGGCCTAATTTGAGCAGTGTGTAGCTCTGGAACTTCTGTTCCTCCTGGGCGCTGATCTCCTCGCCTTTGAAGGCACGGGCAAATATGTAAGCTGCTTCATGTTCCGTCGAATGTGCATGCGGAAGCTCACCGAAGGCCTGATCCGACAGACGGCAGCCATGCTTGTGGAAATAATCGATCCGCGAAGTCACAGCCTTCATGAATTCGGAATAACTGTGAACTTCCAGTCCGCTGGCTTCACTAAGCGTGGCAACATAGCCGGCAAAACCTTCATCGCGGATATTCAGCACCCGGTCCGGTCTGAAGGTTGGAGCAACCACGGTCTCCAGTGCACTGTCATTCTTAATAAGAATGTGATGCTCCAAGGAATCAGCCGGATCATCCGTTGTGCAGACGACGTCAACATTCTGCTTCTTAAGGATGCCCTGTGTAGTCATGCCGTCTCCTTGCAGCTGTTCATTACAGCGGTCCCAGACGCTCTCCGCATTATCGGCCGAGAGCAGCTCATCGATGCCGAAGTAGCGCTTCAGCTCCAGATGTGTCCAATGGTACAGCGGATTGCCCAGCATCTCGGGTACTGAACGCGCCCAGACCATAAATTTGTCTTTGTCCGGAGCGTTCCCGGTAATCAGCTGTTCATCGATGCCGAGCCAGCGCAGCGCACGCCACTTGTAATGGTCCCCCGATAACGCCAGATCGGCGATATTGCGGAACTTGCGGTTGCTGCTGATCTCCTGAGGATTCAGATGACTGTGGAAATCGTAGATCGGCATTTTTTGGGCATAGTCATGGTACAGGGTTTGTGCACTTTTGTTGAGGAGCAGCCAATCTTCATGAATAAAAGGTGAGGTACTCAATGTGTTCTCCAGCCTTTCGTCATACCGTATTTTAGAAGATAAGAATGTATAAGCTACTCGCAATATAACGTTCTTATCTTTTCCGCAGAAGCGGAAATTTGTCCTGGTAAGGACGGTATTAGCCGTTTCTGCCTGTTTGCACTACCATACTACCATACTTGTATGGTAGTATGGTAGTGCTTCTGAACAACTTAACAGGAGGGCTACGCGATGGAATACATTATCGGTACACAAGCGGTTTCCACACGGGACATCGTGTATCGTTCTTTGAAGAATCAGATTTTGCTGTTGGAGCTCCCTCCCGGCACCAGCATCTCGGAGAAGGAGATTTCACTTAAATTCAATGTTAGCCGCACTCCCGTCAGAGAGAGCTTCGTCCGGCTGGCCCAAGAGGGCCTGCTCGATGTCTATCCCCAGCGCGGAACGGTTGTCTCTCTTATTGATTCTGGACTCGTCGAGGAAGCCCGCTTCATGCGCGAGCATCTGGAGCGGGCGGTTATGCGCGAGGCCTGCAGCTCTTTTCAGGCCAAACATCTTATAGATCTTAAGGCGAATCTGGATAAACAGAGACTCTGCATTGAAGATCAGGACTATAAGGAAATGTTCATGCTGGATGAAGAATTTCATCATCTGATCTTTACAGGCTGCAGCAAGAAGAATACCTGGGAAGTAGTCCAGCAGATCAAGGTCCATCTGAACCGCAGCCGGATGCTTAAGCTAACGGCAGATCATAATTGGGAGCATCTGTATCAGCAGCATTATTGCCTCTATGAAGCGATTCAGACACATGATGTTTCGCAGGGTGATCATATGATGCAGGAGCATATGGCATTAACCATTGCCGATCAGGAAATGCTGATGGAGAAATACCCGCAGTACTACAAGTAGAAACGGCTTTGCCGTCCATTTAACAAAGAATCCGGGGAACTGAATAGAAGCCCCGCCCGGCGGGTAATGATGCCCGATAGTAAACAGACTTAGTCCTTACTTAGGATCATACTTACATTAGAGAAGGGTTGGATACCTATGTCTGAGTTGGCATTACAGCCTCAACTGGCAGGCAAAATCACCGTGATTACCGGAGGAGCCGGCGCACTTTGCAGCGTGATGGCCCTGGAATTAGCCCGTCAAGGCGCCAAGGTCGCCATTCTGAACCGCACTGCGGACAAAGGCGCCGCTCTGGCCGCGCAGATAACTGCAGCCGGAGGCCAAGCACTTTCCCTGGCCTGTGATGTTATGGATTCCAACAATGTGCAGCAGGCAGCCGATGAACTTCTGAAGCACTGGGGGCCTTGTGATTTATTAATTAACGGAGCCGGCGGTAATCAGCCTTCGGCAATTACGACCCATGAGACCTTCGCGGACGGAGACCTGGAGAATCCGGATATCGTCTCCTTCTTCGATCTGTCTGTAAGCGGGTTCCGCAATGTCCTAGATTTAAATATGACCGGAACGTTAATTCCGACCCAGATCTTCGCCAAGCAGATGCTCGGGTGCACCGGAACATCTGTCATCAACATTTCCTCTATGAGTGCCGCTTCGCCGATGACCAAAGTTCCGGCATACAGTGCTGCCAAGGCGGGGATTAACAACTTCACGCAATGGCTGGCCGTCCATCTGGCAGATGCGGGAATACGGGTTAACGCTATAGCCCCAGGCTTCTTCGTAACCGCTCAGAATGAACAGCTGCTTGTGGACAGTAATGGAGAGCTGACAGAACGTTCCCGCAAAATCATCTCCCAAACCCCGATGCGCCGTTTCGGTACGCCCAAGGATCTGCTCGGCACCCTGCTCTGGCTGGCAGATGAGCAAATGTCGGGATTCGTCACCGGAATCACCGTGCCTGTGGACGGCGGATTCATGGCTTATTCCGGGGTTTGAGCGGGATCTATGATGTGATGTATTCCGTTCCACTGGACTAAGATAATCCCAACCAATGTACCAGCCCAAATCCGAGCAGCGACATGAATACCGAACCTATGAATCCGGCGATTACCGGCTTACGCCCCATGCTGCTAAAGATCTTGAGGTCTATCCCGAGTCCAAGTCCCGCCATCGCCATGGCCAGCAGCAGATAGGCAAGCGTGATCATGTCTGACGCAAGCTGCTGAGGGATGACCTCAAGTGTATTAATGCCGCTCATCAACAGAAAGCCTGCAATAAACCAGGGAACCGGGAGCTTCTTGCGCTCCCGGTTTCCTTCCGTTTCGGCGGCACACCCTTCTTCTGCTCCATCGGACAGTTTCATGCGGCGGTTTAACTTCCGCTCCCTGCGGCCTTCTATCAGGCCCAGAATCAGAGCGACCGGAACCAGCATTGCTACCCGCGTCAGCTTCACCAGTACTGCCAGATCGGAGCCTTGCTGCCCGGCAGGTACGGCTGCAGCGATGACATGTGCCACCTCATGCAGGGTTGCTCCTGCGAAGATTCCGTACCCCGAAGCACTTAAGCCCATGTATGGATATAGAATCGTATATACAAGTGTAAAAACAGTTCCCAGAATCGCTACTGTTGCCGCTCCTACTGCCGTCTCGTTGTCTGTCGCTTTGATCTGCGGGGCAATGGCAGCTACTGCTGCCGCGCCGCAGATGGCTGTTCCGCACGCGGTCAGCAGCCCCAGTCTTCTGTCCATCTTCAGCCAACGCGCCAAACCATACACAGTGAACAGCGTGAACACCAGGTTAATAGCTGCAATCCCGGCCACTTTTGGACCCTCCTGTACGATATCCCCCAGATTTAGTCTCATCCCCAGCAGAATGATTCCTGCTCTGAGCAGTCTTTTGCCCGAGAACCGTACGCCTGCCATGGCCTGCTCCGGAACACCGGCTACTGCTCTGAGACCAGCCCCCAGCAGAATGGCCAGCACCAGCTGGCCCATAATGCCGAGGACCGGCAGCAAGGCTAAATATTTTGCCGCAACCGCCAGAGTGAGTGTAACCACAATCCCGCCGGCAAAGTAGACATATCTATGATTACTCCGCTGCAATCTGTAACTTCCGCTTCCATTCATCCGTCCCGCGCCCCATTCACTACTTCGTTATAACACCGCTTTTATAGCTTTACTATATAAGCATGTTTACGGAATGTGAAATACAGGTTTGCTATTTCAATCATTACAAATACTTATGTTTAGGCGAATTCACTATGTTAAAATAGAAAAAAACCGTAATTACAGCTACATCCATCTTCAATAAATGAGGGATTATTATGATTACTGATGGGCTCCGCGTTTTCGTTACCGTAGTAGAGCAGCAGCATTTCTCTAAGGCGGGCGAGCTGCTCAACCTCTCCCAGCCCGGGGTCAGCCTGCATATCCGCAATCTGGAGAACGAATTCGCAGTGAAGCTGCTGCACCGTTCCCCCAAGCAAGTACGTCTTACTGAAGCCGGAGCCATTCTCTACAAGCATGCGAAACAGATGCTCATGCATTATGAAGAGGCCGGCCGGGAGATCCGGCTGCTGCAGGACGAAGTGACCGGCACCCTGCAGATCGGAGCCAGCTTCACGATTGGGGAATATGTGCTCCCGGCCCGCCTGGCCGATTTCGCCCGTCAATATCCGCTGGTCAGTCTCCAGGTCACCATAGGCAATACGGAAGAGATTATTGCTGCGGTCCGGTCTAACCGGCTGGATATCGGCTTCATCGAAGGTGAAACGTCAGGCACCGATCTGTCCATCATCCCGTATATGAAGGACGAGATGATTCTGGTCGCGCCCTCCGCTCACCCGCTAAGCAGTGAACTCGCTGTAGAGGATCAGATGCTGCATAATGAAGTCTGGGTGCTGCGGGAACCGGGTTCCGGCACCAGGGCTTTCAGCGACCGTTTTTTGCAGGAATCAGGTATTCAGGTCAAACGCTCCTATGTATTCAACAGCAGCCAGGGTGTCAAGGAAGCGGTCAGCGCCGGACTTGGACTGTCCCTGCTGTCCAGATGGATTGTACGCAAAGAGCTGGCCAGCGGCGAATTAAGTGAACTAAGAATCAGGCATACACTGACTGAAAGGGATTTCCGGATCATCCGGCAGAAGAATGCTCCAGATACACTGGCTATGCGGGTCTTTATCGGGAAGCTGCTGGATTGATTAACTCTGCTCCAATTAATCAGCCGGCAGAAGCCAGAACAGAACAGCTACAAGACGCCCGGTCCTCCACTGAAATACGTGCGGGGGACCGGGCGTCTTGTAAGATCAATTATTCAGCTATTCTGGCAGGCCGAATCATGATTATCCCTGCCGGTGGAACCTCCAGTGCATGCACACCTTTCTTCCACACCAGCCTGTGGTCCGCAATAACAGTTCCCCGGCAGTCGCGGATATTCACGAGCAGCAGACCCGGATCGCGGTCCAGCTCCAGTACCAGGCGCGGGTTCAGCGTCCCGTTGATTACCAGAACCAGCCCGGGTAAATCCCCTGCTGCAGGGATTACTGTATCATGATAAGCGGCAAACACCCACTTCTGCGCGGTCCGGGCGATGACAAGCGGATACAGCAGCTCGGGACTCATCGGCTCCAATGTGCCGTCCAGCAGTACATCCCGGTGCCCCCGCCAGAAGCTTAACCAGAAGCCCAGCATAGCCTTATGCGGCTCCGGCAGAGTATCCAGCCGGACGGATATCTGCGGCACAGCGAACAGAATGTTAATGAACTGTAATGCCGCTGCCTCGACCGGTTCCTCCGGATTCCACATCAGCATATCGGCATGTGCCGCGGTATCCCCGCAGATCAGCCGGATATCGATTGTATGCATCCGGTTCTGCAGGGCATCGTTCGGACAATCTGCTGCCCGGAACATATTGCCGTATTTGCGCATCAGCGGTCCGGTATAATTCTGGCGGAATTCGATCATAATATCCGGCTTCAGCTGCCGCAAGCGGGAGAGGATTCCGCTTAACAACAGATCGACGGCTTCCGGAACCGAGCCTGTATCCCTGCCGTTCGTTCCGTCCTCGTGTTGGCTGGCAGCCTGCCCTTCCACATAGAAGCTGTCTACAAAGTCGAGCTTGAAGCCGTCCAGATCCCAATCCAGCAGTGCCTGCTCATATAAGGAAATTAAGTATTCCCGGACTTCCGGATAACGGGGATCGGCCACGCCTGCTCCGAAGCTCTCACTATAGTAGAGTAACTTATCCTTGAAGCGCAGCCAGGCTTCACTATGCTTGCCAATGAACGGCACGGCATACCACAGCAGGTATTTCATGCCAAGATCATGGACACGGGCTACATGAGCCTGCATATCCGCGATTTTGTCCGGGCTGGCCTTCCAGTCTCCGCAATACGCATACCCCCGGGCTTCATCTGACGTCTGCCAGCCATCATCCACAATTACCGCACCGCAGCCCAGTTCAGCTGCGAGTCTGCACTCCAGCTCTACGATCTCCGGCTTCAGCTGCTGATGGAAGCTGTACCAGGTGGAATATACCGGCTCCCTTGCGGTATCAGGAACCGGGGACGGCTCACTCCCTTTCAAGCCTGCCCACCATTTCCCCGCTGCGCCTAGTGCTTCATAGTAAGGAACATTGCGGGAATCCAGCCGCAGGATGAGCTCATAATGTGTTATGGGAGAGACATCGCCTGCGAACAGCGTTACAGCACATTGAAAGCTGGAACTTTCTTCATTCAGCCCCGCACGCAGCTCCAGCGGATTCAAAACGTCTGAGCAGGCAAAGGTCAGAGCGTTGTTCCCCCTGCTGCCATACAGGCTGACAACCGGTGCAGAGAAAGTGGATCTGGACAGGAACCCCTCCCGCCAGTCGGGAACCAGTCCCCTGTTTCGTTCCGCTGCCGGATGCCACATTCCTTGAATATCAATGGCCTGACAGCTCCAGCGAAGGGTTAGCTTGGGGGGAGCTGCCGGAACAAGAGCACTGAGTGTCAGGATGGCGTAGGCAACGCCATCTACTCCATGCTCCACATGAAGCTGAGATTGAAAGTCCGGACTGCTTCCTTCAAGAAGGATCTCGTAATCTCCAGTGTAAATGGTCTTCAATACGGTCCAAACTCCTTTGTAGCCGATTGACTGCTTATACAGTTATAACCGGCAGGGAATTGAAATCTGCACACAGGTGCCGATTCCGGAGCGGCTGGCGATCAGCACTCCATATTCACTGCCGCCATGCAGCTTAATCCGGGAATCTACATTACGGATGCCGTAGCCGATCCGGGTCCCCTCAGGGGCCAGAATCTGCCGGATGGTATCCGCATTCATGCCTACCCCATTGTCTATAATCTTGAATATGATGCTGTCCTCCCTCTTCTCTGCGACCAGCCGGATTCCGATGGTGCTGCCGAACCAGGCATGCTCCAGCACATTCTCAATCATCGGCTGCAGAATCAGCTTCACCGTCGCATACTCCAGCACACCGGGATCAATATCGTAATATACCGACATCCGCTCCCCGTATTTGATGCCCTGAATGGCAATATAAGCCTTGGCATGCTCGATTTCATTGCCCACGGTTGTAATAATTCCGCCCCGGTTCAAAGACAACCGGTAGAACTTGGCCAGCTCCTGAACGAGGGTGTGCAGCTTCTGAATATCTCCGAACTGGGCCAGACGATTGATCGAGGAGAGTGTATTGTAGAGGAAATGCGGATTGATCTGCGCCTGCAGCGATTCCAGCTCCGCTTCTTTTTTCTGAAGATTGGCGACATAATTCTTGTGAATCAGCTCTTCGATATTGCTGCCCATCCGGTTGAAGGCTACGGCAATCTGTGCCAGCTCGTCATTGCCCTTATACTTAATTCTCTTGTGAAAGTCTCCATCGTGAAAAGCGTTCAGTGATCCGACGATCTTCTGAATCCGCCGGGAGAAATAGCTGGATACTCCGATGCCGAGACAGGCCAGAACCAGTGCGCTGGCCAGACAGACCAGCAGTGTCATTCTCCGCACTTCGCTTGCACTTTCATCGAACAGGCTGTTCGGAATATAGGCTTGCAGCTCCCAGCCGATGCCTTCCAGCGGCTCTCTCAGTTGCAGCAGGTTGCCGGCGGATTGCAGGCTGGCGGCTTCCGCACCCTCCGGTGAAGACTCCAGCACCACCCTGCCGCTCCCGTCAGTCACCATAAGAGTGGCATACTCGCCGATCTTGCGGTAATCCACCGAATCCAGCAGATCCCGCATCTGCACCGTTACCCGGATCAGACCGATGCTCCGCTGCTTCTGGATATCATCCATCCGCTGGATCAGTGAGATATTGCTGTTCTCTTCATCGCGCAGAATCTGACGCCATTGACCGGCACCCGTTTTAGCTTCCGGCGCCACGAGGTCATGATACCAGTCTTCTCCCCGGATTCTCTGCAGATGAAAGATCTCATACCGCTTGGTCGAGAGCAGCGGATTGGGTCCAATCTCGCTGTAGTATAGTTCAGGAATAGAATCATTCTCCAGGTACAGGGATAACCCGACATTGCTTGCCGTGTAATTAAGCAGATTCTCAAGCGTAGGCATGAGAGTCTTAGTCATCGTCTCATAGCTGTACCAGCCTTGCTCATAACGCCGCAGTGCACTTTGCAGATTGAAGTTGTAATAGAGAGTGCTGGAGATACGTTCAATATTATCCGTACGGTAGGTGATGTTATCCCGCATTTGCTGCAGTGTGCCTTGTATATTCTCCCTCGTCTTCTGTTTGAGCGAGTTCACGGAATGACTGTAAGCAAACAAGCCCACTGTACCCACAGCTAGCAGCAGGCAGACCACATAAGGGAGAATCAGCTTGTATCCGTAAGGCATACTCCATCTGCGCCGCATATTACAGATGTCTCCTGTAATCGCCCGGGCTGACACCGTAATAATCCTTGAATTGCTTGCTGAAATGGGACAGATTCTTATAGCCGACCCGCTGGGCAGCTTCATAAACCTTGAGCTTCGGGTCACCAAGCAGCAGCTTCACACGTTCCAGCCGTCTTAAGGAGACATAGTCGGAGAAATAGATTCCCTTCTCTTCGTAGAAAATCTGACCCAGATGATTAGGCGAGAAGGAGAAATGATTGGCAGCATCCCGCAGCATCACGTTGTGCTCTAGACGTTCCTCTATATAAGCTTCAATCTCCTGCACGAGCTTGCGTTTCTTGCCCTGTCGTTTGCGCTGCAAATGCTCCGACAGCTCAAACATACGGCGGCGCAGCCAGGATTTCATATCCTGGGTAGTCTCGAAATGATAGAGAATGCTCAGATGCTTCCGGTCCAGTCCGAGCACCTCGTAGAAGTCCTCATTAATCGTATGCAAATAAGCATCGAGCTTCGACACCACATGCAGAAACAGCTGATAGATCTCCAGCTTGGTCTCCATATGCCCTACCCACACGAACAGCTCTTCATTACAATCGTCGATGGCAACCAGCCGGTAAGAGGACATGGCCTGAAACAAGGCCTGGAGAATATCGTCAAGATCCTTAGCTTCAGCCGTAACCGGCCCTCTGGCATCCGTGTGCAGTATCAGCTTGCCTTTGCCCAGGAACAGCTTCAATCCAAGGGCTTCCTTGGCCCGCTGAAAGGAGTAATGCAGCTCCTTCAGACTGTTCACCAGCGGTCCGGCTCCTATGGTCACTGTCAGCGGAGTTCCGCTGACCGCATGATGAATGAATTCCCTTAGCCGTCCATGGTCAACACGTTCTTCAAGGATTAGAGCAAAATGGAACTGATCCAGTCTGCAGACCTGAATCCGTTCCATCGCACAGAACTGTTCAACCGACAGGCTCAGCTGCCGCTCTATTGCCGCTTGGGCCTCCTCACTATAGCCGTTCAGCTTCCAGGCCAGGTCATCCGGTTCCAGCAGAGCGGTGTACAGGCGGGATCTTTGCCAAGCAATCCCCATGCGCTGAAGCAGCGGCAATACCCGGTCCTCATCCGGTGTTCCATCGAGAAGCTGCATGAACAGCTCACGCTTCAGCAGGGGTTCCGACTCCGAGAAATAATGCTCCAGATGGCTATGCGCCCGTTCCTTGTTCAAGGCCTCCTTCACATCAATCAACGTCCGCCGCATATCCTCATCGTCCACAGGCTTCAGAACATAACCGCAGGCACTCATGGAAATGGCCTGCTTGGCATACTGGAAATCCTCATAGCCGCTGACAAAAACTATCTTCAGCTTCGGATTCAGCTCAAGTGCTCTGCGGGCAAGCTCCATCCCGGTCATAATCGGCATCTTGATATCCGTGACGACAATATCCACCTGCTGCGCTTCCAGCACTTCAAGCGCCTCGAAGCCGCTGCTTGCGGCTGCACACACTTCCATGTCCATGTCTTCCCAGTTCATGAAGTATTGCAGACCCTTCAGATCCAGCAGCTCATCGTCAACCAGCAGCACCTTATACATTCCATCCCCTCCTTCGGACCCGCTTGCTGCCAAGGCGCAAGAGCGGAGGTTATCCCCATAAGGCGGAAGGCAGCCCCTTCCCAAATAATGGGGTATACTTGGCTTCAGTATACCCCACGCCCCAGGCAGACTCTATTGTTATTTCATCTTGCTGAGGTTGTTCTGCCATCTTTCCGTCTGGTATGCCAGCAGCTTGCCGTAACCCGCTTTTGAGGCGTCTTCATTCGCTTGGTTAATCAGGCTCAGCACCTCTTCATCACTCTTTGCATACAGCGTCTTAGCAAAAGCCTCCTGATAGATATCGTTAACGGCAGTAGCAATGGTTCCTTCTTCCGAATCCGGAAGCGGATCAAGGTTCACGAATTCCGTGAAGTTCCGGGAAGTCTTCCAGGTCACTTTCTGCTGGGCCAGCGTCGTCCAATTCTGCTTGTCAGCCGGCAGCTGCGCATCCATCTTGGCTTTGGTCTGATCGATGAATGTCGTGTTGCCTACCCAGTTGAAGCGGCCGATTCTTTCCTTGTCTTTCCCTGCCTGCTCTGTGCTAAGTCCCCCGGCATTCAGAATCGGTACTCCGTCTGCGTCAGTCTCATCCCAGTAGAGCCCCTTACGTCCGAAGTTGATAATCCGCTGGCCCTCCTCCCCGGTCAACCAGTCCAGGTATGAGAAGATCGCTTCAGGGTCCTTGGCATTCTTCGTAATCACGAGCACATTCCAGCCGAGGGAATTGTAATTATTCGGAGTGATTTTGGCGGCATCCAGGCCGGCTTTGTGGACCGGCCAGATGATCTCGTAGCCCGCTTCCGGATCGGTTGCCTTCAGGGCACCGTCCGCTCCCCGGCCCGGATTGACCACATCGCCATCCACGTATACCGCGACGCGGCCTGTTTTCAGCTTTTCGTTAATCTGGTCGCCGGTCTGCGTGAATACATCCTGTGAAATCAGCTTGTCGCGGAACAGCTTGCTGGCATACTGCATATTCTCAATGAAAATCGGATCTTCAAAGATCGGCTTCAGTTCATCGCCCACAGGATTAGCTCTCGTCAGATATGGTTTGTTCTCCGCCCATCCGCCATACATGGTATCAATGCCCCGGCCTTTGGCTCCAACCTCGAGGGGAACAACATCACTGTACTTCTCCTTCACCAGCTTCAGATAGGCATACAGATCATCGAAGGTTTCCAGCTTAGGCGAGCCCAGCTCTTTATAAATTTTCTTATTGATGATCCATCCGCCGTTGCCGTTGGGGCTTGAGGTATACCAGTTCGGGAACTGGTACAGCTTGCCGTCGTCTGAGCGGAGCATACCAAGTGTGGCTTCCCCGGCGTTATTCTTAAGATTCGGATATTTGTCGAGATAATCATCCAGTGCCACCAGCATTCCGCCTTGCCGCAGACGCTCGACACTTGCACCGCGGTCCGTCATAATAACATCCGGCAGACTGCCTGAAGCAATCATGGTGCTGAACTTCGTCTCGGCAGCGCCGCTTGACTGAACGGGAGTCATGTTGACCTTCAGGGTATCGGCAATCCAGCGTGTGGTTGAGTCGGCGCCCCACTGCTCCGTAGTATCCCAGTCATAATTGCTGTAATAGCTGAAGGTTACCGGCTTCACTGTGCTTACTGCGTCTGTGGAAGGCTCCGTGGATGCGGGTACCGCTGTTTCCGCTGCAGCAGTGGCTGCCGCCGGTTCTTTACCGGGTTCTGCCGTACTCTGAACTGCCGCGTTATTCCCTCCGCCGCACCCGGCCATCAGCAGCACCGTGCATAATACAACCGTCATTTGTGTCCATCGTTTGGTCATCCGTTTCAAATTAAGTAACCCCTCTCTACATGTGAGTTCAAGAAATCTGCGCTACTCTTTCAAGGAACCGATGAGTACCCCTTTGACAAAATATTTTTGCAGAAACGGATACACCATAATGATCGGCAGCGTTGCCACCATAGTGGTAGCCATAATCAGCGACTTGGTGGTGACAGACTGCACCAGAGCCAGACGGTCCTGGGCTGCTGCATTGCCGACGGACTGAAGCTGATCGGTCACAATGTTAGAATTCAGGATCTGCTTCAGCAGCGTCTGGATCGGAATTAGGCTCGGGTCGTTAATATAAATGCTGGCTGAGAACCAGTCATTCCAGTGATAGACGGCGGTAAAAAGGGAAAGTGTGGCCACGACGGGACCTGATATAGGCAGGACGATGCGGATCAGCACACCGATATGGTTGCAGCCGTCAATCCGTGCCGACTCCGCCAGTCCCGCCGGCAGGCCAAGAAAGAAGGTCCGAAAAATAATCATATTATATACACTGATTAACCCGGGAATAACGAGAACCCAAAAGGTGTCCATCATGCCAAACTCCCGCAGCAGCAGAAAGGTAGGAATTAAGCCGCCGCTGAAATACATTGTAATAATGCAGAAGACCATATAGAACCTGCGCCCGATCAGCTCATGACGCGATAGCCCGTAAGCCAGGATAGCTGTGAACAGCACGGACAGGATCGTTCCGGTCAGCGTTCTCAGAATGGATATCATGAACGCCTGCCCGATCCGGCTGTCCTGAAAGACAACCTCATAGTTATCAAACGTTGGGACCCGGGGCCAGAACGTGATGCCGCCCAGCGATGTATCCGAGCCCATATTGAAGGAGATAACCAAGGAGTTCCAGAAGGGATACAGGGTGACGAAGCCCAGCAGGATCAGAACGATATAAATGAACAGCTGCAGCACTTTATCCCCCGTTGACAGCTTCATCATAACCTGTAACCCCTTTCCCCGCAGCGTCTGATTTCATGAACATTTCTGCATCTATACCGCTTTGAGGCAGCTTCGCTCACCATAGGCTGGAGCCCATTTTTCTGGCTGCCTTATTGGCCAGTGCCAGCAGTGTTACACTGACAACTGCCTTGAACAACCCTGCTGCTGCCGCGTATGAGAAGCGGTTATTCAGAATCCCCATCCGGTACACATAGGTATCGATCACATCCGACACATCACGGAGAATCGGATTCGTGGCCAGAATGAGAATATCTTCAAACCCGGCGTTAAGAATATTGCCCACTGCCAGAATCATGAAGATGATAATGACGGGCCGGATACAAGGCAGTGTGATCAGCTGGATCTGCTTGAATCTCCCCGCCCCGTCGATGGAAGCGGCTTCATACAGATGCGGATCAATTCCGGCAATGGCAGCCAGATAGACAATGGCGGCAAACCCCATCTCCTTCCACATCCCCGTACCTACGAGAATGCCCCAGAAATATTCAGGCACAGACAGAAAGCTGATCGGTTCAGATGTCAGATTCAGGCTCATCAGCAGCATGTTAACGCTTCCATTATCAGTCGACAGCATCGAGCCTACGAAACCGCCGACGATCACCCACGAGAGAAAATGCGGCAGATAGCTGACGGTCTGCACGACCCGCTTGAACATTATACTCCGGACTTCATTCAGCATCAGTGCCAGCAGTATCGGTGCCGGGAAGCCGAAGCAGAGCTTCAGCAGACTGATCACCATCGTGTTGCGCATGACTCTCCAGAAGTCCGGGGAATTGAAGAAAGCCTCGAAATGCTTCAGCCCCACCCATGGACTGTGTAAGAATCCGCCGAACAGCTGATAATCCTGGAAAGCCATTAGAACTCCGTACATGGGCAGGTAACTGAAGATGAAAATGAAGATCATAGCCGGCACAACCATCAGTTGAAGATCCCACTGCCTGATCCAGCCGGTCCACCAGGATACCCGGCTCCCTTCCTTACGGATATGCAATCTCCGCTCGATTTCCACATTGGTCATCCTTCCTGTTTCTTTGCTTTACACCTTCATTCTATGATCTCCAGGAAGGAGCTACCAGTAGCGCAGACAACGAAAACTGTGGTCCAGCAACGGAGATTTTTTCCGGATCACTCCGGCTGGTTTGAGTTAGTTACAGTGGGCTTATTCTTCCTCCACCGGTAATTTGATAGCTTTTACATCGTCTATATACAGTGTTCCGCTGCCCTGTGTCCCGCTGCCTTGGGCAATATAGAATGCGAACTCTTTAATGGAACCCAGATCGATGACGCCGTTGCCGCCGGTAGACCAGCCGGGCCGCAGGAATTCGGTAAAAGGAATGCTAACAAGCACTGGCGTTGTGCCTTGAACCGGAATACTCGCTTCCCATACCTCACCGTTTGTCTCATGAAACTGAACCGCAAGCTGCCGGTTCGAGCCATCCGGCTGCAGCCAGAAGGAGATGGCTTCCATCCCTGGCCATTCCTTGCCCATGCTGCGGTATAACCCCGCATAGCCGGGATTTCCTACCGTATAGTCCAGCTTAAGCCCGTAGGTACCGCTGTTCAGATGGTAAGTGTCCAGCGTGACCGTTGCCAGGTTCCCGGAGACATTCCGCTGCCATTTGGCACGCAGGCTGCTGTTCGAGCTGCCATACTGCTCGAAATCATCAATGAGATAACTGTCCGCAGGCGGCGGCACATACGGGCCGTTTCCTGTTTCGCCGTTATGGAGCGAACGCGGATTGCTATAGAGCGCTTGAATGGCACTGAGTGAATTTTTGTCGGTCAAATATTGCGACCAGGTCATGAAATACGCATACCGGGGCTGCTTCTCCATCAGCATATCCATGTCCGGCAGCTCCCCGTTCTCCCCGATAGCAATCGGTCTGCCGCCGCTAAGCTGCACAAGCTTGTTATAATACGTATCCCGGTAATCGTTGTTATAGATATCCATCGCCAGCACATCTACGGCATCATGACCGGGATAATAAGGAGCCGAATCATAGGCCCATGAGCTCTCGGCATTCGGGCTCCATACCCAGATCAGATTATCCAGACCATGCAGATGGGTGAAACGGTCATACATATTGTCCCACAGCTGCCTGAACAGCTCCGGCCGCGCGCCCCACCAGAAGAATTCGGCATTCATCTCATGATACGGCCGCCACAGCACAGGAATTTCTTCGTCTCTCAGCTGGGCAAGATATTCTGCAACTTCATCCACTTGAGCGGCCCACTGATTGTAGAGTGCAGTCCCCGGAGTAACAATCTCCGTCATCTGAGCTGCCGTTACATCTCCTGTGACACTTTCCCACCCGGCGGTGGCAGAATCCATTGGACGGGGCTCGTGGTACGTCAGGGTAATGATGCTGCCCGCATGACCTTGGGCAATCGCCTCGTCAATCATGCCCTGGCGCAGGGCGCTGAAATCCCCGCCGGTATAATAGGCGAAATCCGAACCCCAGATCGCCGGATAATATCCGGTCAATTCTGCTGCCGTATCATACCAAAGGGATGGCGCTTCGTAATAGTTATGCTGCCCCGTGTACACAGCATTGCCGACCGTGGCATAGAGCCGGTCCAGAAGTGCTGCTGCTTCCTCCGACGCTCCAGGATTCACCGGGAACATCTTGCCGGTAGTGAGCTCCAGTGAACTCGCCGCTGACACTGCCGTCCCTTCGCTGACCGCTGTCACCTTCACCTCATAGAGACTCTCAGGTGACAGACCTTCCAGCTTATAGGCATACAAGGATTGGCCAGGAACATAAGGCACCGTTATACTGCTCCATTCAGTATCCGCCGTCTTTTTGAAGGTAATGCTATAATTCTTCACACCAAAAGGACCCGTAGCCGCCAGCCACTCCAGATCTGCGGACACACCATCAGCAAGGTTCACGGTAAACCCTGCTGGCGCCCCAGGTGCAAGGTCCTCTGGAAGCTCCGGCAGCTTGCCGATATATACCTGATCCAGGAATTGATCCGTCCCTGTCTGATTCATTGCTGTCAGCTGTATATATTCGGTGGTACCTGTTGTCCGCAGCTGATTCTCCGAGCGTGCCCATACCGAAGCAGTATTTGTGATCAGCGGATGCTCAGTTTCAGAGGATTCCTGATAGACACTGAGGCTTACGGTAGATGCTTGCGGGGGTACAGCTGCTGACCTGGTCCAGTAGGAAACCAGATAAGAGTCTTCCCCGTCCACAGGAATCTCCTCGCTTCTGATTGCCGAATTGCCCGTCAGGCGCGCCGCATATTGTCCAGCGTATGTTCCGTAGGTTGTTGTCTGCACTGTTCCCGTTTCGGTCCACGGGCTGATCGAAGCTGTTTCGAAACCGCCGTTAGTGAGCAGATTCACGCCCGGTGTCGCCTCCATCCCCATCACAGCACCGGAAGTATTGCCGGCCGTATCTCTGGAACGCAGCATAATGGCATACACAGAGAATGGATCAAGATTCTGCAAAGTATAGGTGTATGATGTGACGGTCTCCTGATGGGGAACCGATAAGGTATTCCAGCCGGAGTCTTCTGTTTTTTTGTAGGACAGCTGGTAAGATTCGACCGCCATATCATCTGTAGAGCCCGCCCAGGTCAGCTTAAGTGAATCCGTCTCATGCTCGGCTGTCCAGGTTCCGGGAGTTGACGGCCGTTCAATATCTACATTCTCCCGGATCACCGCATCGTCAATGTAGTAATCTTTGCTGGTGCTGTTCCAGAAAGAGAAGCGGATATACTGCACCCCGGGAGCCGGTGTGTACAGCAGCTGCTTATACTCCCACTGGGTCGAACCGGAGAAATAGAGATATTGCTTCGTCTGCTGACTGCCGAAGGCATCCAGATCGATCGCCGCACTCGTCACTCCCGTTCCTGCGAATTTGACCCACAAGCCTACCCTGTAGGTTTTACCTTCCTGCACTGCTACGGACGCAGATGCCCCGCCTGTATTCCGCTTTACCTGAAGACTCTTCGCGCCACCATGCTTCTCGGCGGTTGTCACCACCGGACTCCCCCATTTCTCCCACGACACATCTCCCGCTTCGAAGCCGGGATTTCCAAGCAGATTCTCCCCTGCCGAATAAGATACCGCTGGCGGCAGGAGAATTGATGCAACAAACAGAGCGAGGGCCAGGCAACCATGCAACCATTTTTTGCTCGTTCGTGCAGCCACTTTGTTCAGTCCTCCATTTGAATAGAGCCGGATTATATTCGATGATTACATCGTCCGGCTCATCAAATGTAAGCGTTTTCCTTGAGACTCAACAAGAACCCGCAGCAACGAAAACTGTGTTTCAGCAATGACAACGCAGTTAAAAAGCAGCAATACCCGCTACAGGCTGATTGTCCCGCGAAAAGCACCGTTGCCGCAGGTGACGGCAAGCACTTGTCTGACCTCACAATCAAGCGCAATCCCCTTCCAGCGGACAGCTCCAAGCGGGGCATGCTCCCACTCCTCCCAGGTATCTCCGCCATCCCGGCTCCAGGCCATTTCAGATTCTGTGGAGGTCCGGACCATCGGTTCGCTGGCCGAAATCAGCACATCCTCTCCGTGTTCACCCCGCCCAACACAGAGTGCTGATACATTGAAGAGCTTGCCGGCCATAACCGGAAACAGCTTGTGCCAGCTCTGTCCGCCGTCACTGCTGCGCCATAGCCCTTCCGAAATAAACCCCGCATAGATTGTCCCCGGACAGGAGGGAGAGTACGCCACTGCGCTCAGTATTGAAGCCGGGCCACCATGCTGAAAAGGAAGCCCTTCTCCTATGAAATCCCAGGTGTCCCCATGGTCTGAGGATTGCCAAATCCCCTCCGTGGCTTCTCCGGCAATTAGCTGTCCTGCCTGATGCGGATTCGTATCCATGAGCTGGTTGGACCCGCAGGCATTCTTGACCTGATAGACTACAACGGACAGCAGTTCGGCTTCAATCCAGCGCTTCTGATACGGAAGTGTCTGCACATAAGCCGGAGGCCGAAAAGCTGTGCGGTCCCATGAAGTGCCGCCGTCCCGCGACCGGTAGATTCCTGCGCCTGCACTGACTGCCCCGTCCACATAGGCATAATAGGTGCCCGGCTGATTGCCGTCCTCACGCAAAGCCTGCACGAATAACCCGGGACCCAGTGTTAGAGCTGCCCGGGCACGGTCTTCACCATCGCGGTATACAGCTATACAGGCTGTACGACCGTGGCCGATGAGGCCGTACAGATACAATCCCGGATCTGCAGCGGAAATAACAGCCGCAGAGCTTCCGGAATAGCCGGACAGTCCGGGCAGATTGCGGAAGGAGAGACCGCCATCCTCGGTCACCTTCGGAGAATGGTCCGCCATGGTGACACAGAACTTGCCGGGCTGCAGCTTATCTGCTACCACCGCTTCCATGCAGGTGGTCTCAAGCCCCCGGAACTGCCCGGCCCGCCAGGTCATTCCGCCATCCCCGCTGTAGGCTACCCCATACCAGTTGCAGAGATAGAGGCGGCCTGGTGTGAACCGGTCTACGATAATCTTGGAGATCGCCCAGCCGGCAGCTGAAGCCCGTGAACCTCCGTTAAAGCTGTCCATGTATGCCGGAAAGCCGCTTAAATCATTATCATTGTGATGATGCAGCAGCTTCCACCGCTCCGCGCCATCGTCTGAAACATACAGCGGTATCGGCGGAATGTCCTGCATCTGCGGGCGCAGATCAGGTGCTGTATACCAGCGATCCGGGACATGCCAATCCTGGATAAGGGTCCCGTACCGCTGCTTCCCAATCAGCAGACCTTCTCCGGCAGACTGCCAGGTCTGCCCTCCGTCTGCACTGCTCTTGATGCCGCCCCAGATGCAGGCGGCCAGCAGCCGCTGCGGGTCCCGGCTGTCGAATGACAGCCCGGCAAAGCTGGGACCTTCAACCAGCAGCTCCCACGATTGTCCCGAGTCACGGCTGAGATACATCCTGCCCGCCTTCCCCCGCGGGCGGTCCTGCAGCAGCCCTAGTATGCCGTACTCCCCCGGATCGGCATAATCCATATTCAGCTCCTCATCACTGATCGTTCCGGCATATAACATACCCGGCTGATCCGGGTGAAAAGCTACACACCCGAAACGCTCCTCTGGAAGGCTGCTCTGCTCCCAGCTCTCTCCTTCATCCCTGCTGATCCAGAGTCCGCCGGTATACCCGCCGGCCGCTATAATTCCGGGATGAACGGGATCTACGGCAATGACCTCCCCGTACATCCGGGTCGGCCCGTTGCCGTAGAAGCCCATCCCGCTGCAAACCTCATACCAGCTGTTCCCGCCATCTGCTGATTTATGCACCGCACCGTAGAAGGTCCGGCTCCTCACTTCGCCGCAGCAGCGGAACATCACCTCCGGGTGATGACAGCTAATGGCAAAGCTCTGCACCTGGTGATGGTAAGCCTGGGTCAGCCCCCGGTTAAGGGTCTCCCAGCTCTCCCCGCCATCCCTGCTGCGGAAGACGCCCGCCACATCACAGCGGGCATATAATACACGGTTGTCCGCCGGATGCTGCAGCAGGCCGGTAATATATCCGCCTCCGCCCAGCCCCGCCGGCAGCAAGACACCAGGCAGATTCAATGAATTTTCCATGTCAGCTTCTCCCCTCGCTCCAGTTCCTCTAAGCATAACTCGGAGCTGCGCAGAGCGGCATCCCCGGTAGCAACGATATCTACCGCTGAACAAAGAATGTGAATCGCAGTACAAAGCTGCTGCTTCTTTTCCAAATTCATAATTGCCTAATTAAGGACAAAGTTACCTTACAAAACTCCATTCAGACTTATTCCGTAGCAGCATCCTGGGAAGCACATTGTGTTCGGTTTTTCGCATACATCTGGCCCGGTTACCTTCACAGAAGCACATTGTGTTCGGTTTTTCGCATACATCGCCCCGGGCAGGTGTTTCATTAAACTAACGGGCAGGTTAGTGGAAGAAATAACAATTGGGTGTGACTGGGAAAGTTGGCGAGGATATAAAAAAAGACACCGAAGTGTCTTATGTGCTTTCAAATCAAGCTCACCGATAGATTGGAATTTCATGCTCTCTTAATTCGATATCCAACAACCATTATCTCATTAACTCAGTACATCTTTACTCGGTACAAAAAAATTAATTCGTCTTCGTAATTAAAAGGAAGTATGCTGAGTACAGCGACTCTTATGACGATATCCAGGAGGAATGTCTCATATTCCAAAAAATCAGAAACCTATTCAAGACTCGACGTCTTAGACATGAACTAGAATTACTCAAACCAATATATGTAATTTTGCATGAAACTAAAGAAATCCTTGAAGATCATTGGCAAGCAATGACAGAAGCCTATGAATCGTTATCAGAAGAAGATATTCAAAGTATTTTAGCCTATACTAAAAAGAAACTAAATGAATTATCAAATTATTTCAATACCATTAAGTTCAATAAACGGTCAAAGGATGTTTTATTCTTCTATACGGACTATGTAGATCTTTTATTGAAATATCACAAGAATAAATTTGATATGAGGTATCACCTGCAATACATGTTTTTATATAGTGAATTATTATTAGGATCGCAAAGATATATAACGATTAAGAATAATTTAAGAGAAATTGAAGGGGAGTTCAAAGTAGACGATTCATAAAGCTAACTGGGAACATTAACTCAATAACAGAAGGCAGCCGATCAACATGGTCAGCTGCCTCTGTTCAACGAACGGGCAGTTTAACTCAATAAAAAAACAGACTCCTCAATTAGAAGTAAAGGTATTGGAAAGGAATTAGAGGTATAGGAAAAGAATTAGAGGAATTCGCCTCTGCCTCGGCCAGAAAAAGAGGATGAATTAGAAATGATCCAGTCCATTGTACATATTGCTTTGGTGGTTAAAGATTATGATGAAGCGATAGAATTTAATACAAGAAAGTTGAATTTCACCTTAGTTGAAGATATCTATCAGCCAGAGCAAGATAAAAGATGGGTAGTAATTTTTGGAGAGATTATAATGAAATGGTTCTCAGGGGAATAGAATTTATTAGAGAGCCCAAAGAACAAACTTATGGAACAGTTGCTGTATTTAAAGATTTATACGGAAATTTGTGGGACCTACTGGAATTGAATGAAGATCATCCGACTTCCAAACTGACAAAAAAACCGAACCCCGTCTCCGGGATTCAGTCTCAACGATCCACTCAAATCATAACCTAGGCTTGAACCAGCACGCCATCCTCCAGATGAAGCACACGGTCGCACCACTCCAGCATGCGGTCATCGTGGGTTACCATAACGGCTGCCTTGCCTTCGCTCCGCACCTCGTCAGCGATCATCCGCACTACTTCTCTGCCGCGGCTGTAATCCAGACTCGCTGTCGGCTCATCTGCGAACAGGATAGCCGGTTTGTTCATCCACGCCCGGGCAATGGCCACACGCTGCTTCTCACCGCCGGACAGCTGCTCGGGATACTGATTGCGCCGCTCCCAGATTTCCAGACGCTTCAGCAGACAGGTTGCCCGAACCTTGGCTTCCTTCGTGGTGAGCTTGGCCAGCTTGGCAACATAGAGCAGCTGTTCCTCCACCTTCAGGAAAGGCAGCAGCTGTGCGCTCTGGAACATGAAGCCGATCTTTTGCAGCCTCAGCTCCGTCAAAGCCCCTTTGTCTTTGTCACGCAGCGATTCGCCATCGATGAAGATTTCCCCGCTTGTCGGGGTGAGCAGAGCACCGGCGGCAGAGAGAAAAGTGCTTTTGCCGGACCCCGAAGGCCCCAGTACTGCTACGAATTCACCCTCGTTCACCGTAAAATCCAGGTTATTCAAAACAGTCATGGCCCCGTCTCCGTCCCCGTAGGTTTTGGTCACTTGCTTCATGATTAATTTGGCACTCATGCTCCAGTCCTCCCTATCGCTTCCAAGGCATCCACCTTGGCTACTCTTGCTACAGAAATCAGTGAACCCAGCAGCGACATTCCGATGAACAGCAGGCTGGTCAGAATCATCGTCTGCCCGTCCAGCTGAAACGGCATCGTATCCGGCAGACCCATATTCATTCCGAACGTGAGCAGGAGGCTCAGTGCCAGACTGGCTACGGACAGAATCAGGACTTGGCCGACTACGCTCCAGGCTAAATAGGACATTTTGGTACCCATCGCCTTAAGAATACCGAACTGGCTGGTCTTCTGGATCGTGATGACGTAGAAGAATACAGCAAGTACAACTGCAGCAATAACGAACAGGAAGGCTATCATCATGAGTAGTGAATTCTGCTCAGCGGCATATCCGGGAACACTGGAAATCGCCTGTTTCTGGGTAATGACCTCTACCGATTGCTGTTGTGCGGCAATTTCAGAGGCTTGTGCAGAAGATACTTTTAGCGCGATAACGTTGTAAGGAGCATTGCCTGTGCTGTCTGTGCTGTCTGTGCTGTCTGTGCTGTCTGAGCTGCCGCCCTGCACCGCACCTTGCTTCATGGCCTGCCAATCCAGCTGGTTAATATATACCACCGGAGTGTGGCTGTATGAGCTGTCTTTCACAAAACCGCTAACCGTCCAGCTCATGCCTGTTGCCTGATCACTTATTGTACTGCCGATCGTGACACCGGACTCTTCCAGCTTCGAATCTACCACGGCACTACCTTGAACTTCATTGGTGATTCCAGCACCTTCCGTCACTTCAGGAGCCAGCATCCCCGCCATATCTATGGCAAAAAAAGTAATGTCCGCCTTCACATCCGCATCGGCAGCAGTAATAGTACTGGTCTGCACTCCAAGCGGAGTTGCCTTCGCCTCCCCGGCTACCGCACGGGCTGCTGCAAGCTCTGATTCGCCTAACTGTGAACGTCTAAACGTATGGTCAGCGTCGCTCTGCACGACAAAATAATTCGCAGGCATATTCTCCAGTGCCGAGATATTCGCATAGGCAAGTCCTCTGGCCAATCCCGTTACGAACAGAACCAGAAACGAAACCAGCAGCATAATCACCATTATGAGGCTGTAGCGTGCTTTGGAATGCCTCATCTCCCGTAATGCCAAAAACATATAACCACTCCTTCTAATCTGTATATCCACAGTTTAGAGGATGAAAATGAACGGAGTATGAATAAAGAATTACATTATACAGATTGAACTATAGTTCATCTGTTATTAAACGTCTGCTCAATCTGTATTATGGCAGGGCAGGGAGACAGTAAAGGTAGTCCCTTCTCCAACCGTACTTGCCACCTCGATCGTACCGTTATGCGCCTGGATAATCTTTTGTGCAATGGCCAGTCCCAGCCCGCTGCTGTTGCTGTCACGGGTGCGCGCCTGATCGACTTTGTAGAACCGGTCGAAGATCATCGGCAGTTGCTCCGCAGGAATACCTTCACCGTTGTCCCCCACCGTTACGGTGCAGGTATGATCGTCTGCACGTGCTGCAATACTGATTGTGCCGCCCGCCGGAGTGTACTTCACGGCATTCGAAACCAGATTCATCCATACCTGATAGAGCAGGTTTGGGTCGCCTTCCAGTGTAATGTCAGCTACGTGCAGCCGGACTGCAAGCTCCTTCTCTGTAAGATGCCATTCCATAATCTGCATGACCTGGCGGAGCTGGGCACGGAGGTCGAAGCTTCGTTTCTGCAGGGCATGTTCTTCATAGTCGAGTGAGGATAACGTGAGCAGCTGCTTGCTGAGCACCGATAGCCGGCGGCTCTCTTCATCTATAATCGACAGGTACTCCAGCCTTTGGGGTTCGGGCAGCGCACCGTCTTTGAGCGCATGGGCAAAACCCTGGATGGACGTCAGCGGGGATTCAATTTCATGCGAGACATTGGCGACAAATTCCTGACGCGCCCGGTTCGTCCGTTCCAACTCCCGGCTCATCGTCATGAAATGGGAGGCCAGCTGGCCGATTTCATCGCGCCGGGCGGTATATAATTTGATGTCGTACCTGCCTTTGGATATTTTGAGCGTAGCCTCGGTTAACCGCGTTATGGGCTTCACCACATGGAATACCGTAATGAGCATGAACCACAGGCTGAATAAGATAATGACGCCAATCAGCACGGCAAAAAAGATCCGCAGCTCCCCAAACTGCACCTCAGCATCCGGACGCATGAACAACGCATAAGTCTGTCCGGTGATCTGAACAGGAACACCAATCGAATTGCTGAGCTGATTATCGAAGAAGCCGGTGATAAATGCTGAGCTGGGGAAATTACCGACTCCGTGGTAAATTCCCCCCGCCAGCACCTTTTGCAGCGCTCCCTCCTGCAGGTCATTTTTGCGGAAAGGCAGGCCGTAGAATTGTTCATCGCCGTTGTCATTGGACAGATACATCTTGTACCCTAACGAGGCTGTACTCAGCAGATACTCTTCCGCCGCATCCGGGTGGTCCTGAATGAACTGCTGCAAGCCGATGGCCATTTTGGTCAGCTTGGCATCGTTCTGCGGTTTAATTTTGGCCTGATAATAGAGATTGGAAACCAGGAACCCCAGCACACTGCTGATCACTATGACCGAGCAGAACACAATACTCATTCTTACGTACAGCGATCTCATGTGTTCACCATGTCCACTTTGTAGCCAATCCCGCGTACCGTGCGGATCGTGAAATCATTCTGGTAGTCGCTGAACCGCTGGCGCAGCCGTTTGATATGCACATCCACCGTCCGCTCATCCCCCTCATAATCCGCTCCCCAGACCCGTTCGATCAGCTCACTGCGCGAGAACAGCCGTCCGGGATATTGCGCCAGCTGGGCCAGCAGCTCGAATTCCTTCACCGGCAGCAAAAGCACCTCATTCCCGTCACTGATCTCATAATTCTTACGGTCAATCACCAGTGAGTTCAGGCGGATTTTGTCATCAGAGGCAATCGAATAACGGCGGAACAGTGCCTTAATGCGGAACAGCAGTTCCTCCGGTTCAAAAGGCTTGGTCACATAATCATCCGTCCCGCGCAGATACCCCTGCTCCTTGTCGCTGAGCTGCTGGCGGGCCGTCAGGAGGATCACCGGAATATCGTAAGTTTCCCTTATGTACGAGCATAGCTCCAGGCCATCCATGTGCGGCATCATCACATCCACCACCGCGAGATCCACTGTCTGCTCCTGCATCAGAGTTACCGCTTCCCGGCCGTCGCCGGCTTCCAGGACATGATACCCCTCTCTCGTCAAAACATGCCGCAGCAGCGTGCGGATATGGACATCATCGTCGGCTACTATAATCTTTTTCAACTGTAAGCTCTCCCTCCGGGCTTGCCGAATTCAATGACATCATACTAGCAACAAACCAGTTTCGAGACAAGCCTTAGTCCATTTCTACATTATCCGTTCTTCCGGCAGCTCAATAAAAGGCATAATGCTCTCCTTCAGCGGTGTGACAGGACGCCCCATTAGCCGTTCCAAATCTCCTGAAGTGGATGAGGTATCCAGCTTGCTCATAAAAGCATAGATCCAGTGCTGAGCTGCGGCATCCTGACGGTGTACCACCGGCTTCCCGGCAACCCCGGTTAATACTTCAGCCAGATCTGTAAAATCCCAGGTACGTGCAGCGGCCAGCTCATAAATATGATTGCCTGCCTCACCTTCACTAAGCACAGCCGCAGTTGCCAGCGCAAGATCTCCACGTGTTACCGAATTGAACTTCCATTCACCCGGAGCGGTTATCAATTCCCCGCTGGACAGTGCTTCCTTCAGCCCCAGCACTCCTACGAAATCAATGTATAAGGCATTGCGCAAAAAAGTATATTCCAGTCCGGACTCTATAATCACCTGTTCGGTTAGCGTGTGCACATTGTCCGGATTGCTCTGCTCAGATCTCTGCCGGGGAAAAGCAAAACCCGTATAGAGAATATGCCCGACACCGCTTCGCTTAGCAGCATCAACAACCCGCTTGTGCTGGATCAGACGGACGGTGTCATCCGTATTCGAGCTGGAGATTAGCAGCAGCCGGGAAATTCCGCGAAAGGCTTCATCCAGCGATTCCGTCACATCGTAATCGGCATAACGGACTTCTACGCCTTGCTCCCGGAGATACGCCGCCTGCTCAAGCTTCCGTACTCCGGCTACAACCTGTTCTGCGGGGATACGGCTGCGCACATTTTCTACAATTAGCCTTCCCAATTGTCCGGTGGCGCCAGTAATCATAATCTTCATTATTATCTCTCCCTTGTATGATTGCTCAATTTGTTCAGCAGACCCAGCAGCTGGTGCAGCTCCGTATCATCCAGACGCTTCATCACGCCGGCAACAGCTTCCCGGTTTCCAGGCAGCTGTTCAGACAGCAGGGCGCGGCCAGCTTCGGTAATCGAAATCACCGTCTTGCGTCCATCCTTGGCATGATCCGCACGGGAGATATAACCGTCTTTGTCCAGCGGAGTGAGCAGGAGGCTGATATTGGCTTTGGTCACACCGATTCTCTCAGCGAGCAGCGAAGGGAGTATCATTCCCCCGTGCTTCGCAATCTCAACCAGTACGCGGATTCTTGCCCCGTTCAGCCCTTGAGCCTGCCAGTATTTCTCAGATACGGCTACTGCATGGGCTGTCGCTCCCACCATAGCGAAGAATACCTCATTGTGGAGCGGCAGCTCCAGCACATACTTTTGCAGGGCATCCATCCGATCATCCTTTAGTTCTTCCTTTAGTTCTTCCATTTGTTCATCTTCATTCATTTGTTCATCCTTCCGTGCATCCATCCGATCACCTATTCCTTCATTCATTCGTCCATTCATAGAATCATCCATCTGTCCGTTCAATTGTTCATCGGCTGGTTTATTCATCCGCTCGCCCATTTGATCACCCATTCTATCATTCAAAGTTTTGTCCATTCGCCCCTTAACGAGACATAACGCCACTTAACGAGAAACATCGCCACTTAATGAGACATAATACCCCTTAACGCCTCTTAATGTCGCAAGCTCAATTTAGTTAATAGCTTAACTATATTTATATAGAGAATAACTTAACCAGCTCTTATTGTCAAAATGTTGCATCAGAGCACCCCCGGTAGGTTTGGGTTTGTACTAAAAGCCATTAAAGACATATAGTTTGGATGTGCGTTTGTGTCGGCGTTTGTATGGGCGTTTGTGTGTGCGTTTGTATGGGCGTTTGTATGGGCGTTTGTGTGTGCGTTTGTATGAGCGTTTGTATGGGTGTTTGTGTGTGCGTTTGGACACGCGGTCTTGGTACTAGCTAGTTTGATCATACGTTTTCAGTACTTGGTTGGTTGGGCATTCGCTTGGGCATTCGGTTGGGATTGGATTGGGGTATTCATTCGGATCTTGCGCAGAATTACTGGTGATTTAACCGGACTAAGCCTGGAATGTTGGACTAAATGCAAGATTTTTTCTTTATTTACTTGTATAATTGGTTATTGTTGTACTATTTACAACAATTCTTACGATTCAGCGGGTTATCCGACTGAATTGTTGTATTTTGTGCAAGATTTCCGGTAAATTAGCGAGATTGAATCCGAATTGTTGTACTTTCTGCAGGATTTCCCTCGCTTGATCGGATCAGGCCTGCTTTGTTCCGTTTTTCGGTTTTCGCATACCCCTCCGGTAGTTTAGCCGGACTTCCACAATACATTTCGCTCTACACACTAACATAAAACCAAATTAACCCCCTACCCTTTAATTCGTAGGTAGGGGGCTTGGCGGAAGGCACACGGAGTACGGTAAAAGGTACAAGTTACGATAGATGGCTCGGTTCCAATAGATGGTTCAGTTCCAGTTGACGGTACAGTCACGGAAGATGGTTCAGAACACAGTAGATGGCTCACGTACAATTATGTTGCCTCCACTAGACAATCTTTTAGATCAATACCGCCTTAGCCGTTGATGTCACTGGTTCTTCGTTATAGCTCATACTACCCTCCAGAACAACCTCCAGCTTTATCAGCTCAGAGCGGCTGGCCAGACGGATCGGCGGTCCCCAGGTTCCGTAGCCGGAGGAGACAATGACATGCAGCTTGTCTTTGAGCAGATAACCCCAGTCCAGCTCGAACAGGCGTCTCGTAATCCAGTGATTCGGAGCAATCTGCCCGCGGTGGGTATGTCCCGACAGCAGTACATCCACTCCAGCCCGCGCAGCAAGCTCGAAGCCGGTCGGCTGATGATCCATCATAATAATCGGCTTCGTGCGGTCAAGTCCGTCCAGCAGAGCCTCTACACTGAGCCGTCCGCCCGCTTCCATCGCCTCCGCCGTCTTATCTTTGCGGCCCACAACATATACTCCCGAGGTTTCCACAACCTCATCCTGCAGAACTTTAATGCCGATGTTCTTCATCACTTCAGTGTACTGTGCAATCGACCCGCCATAATACTCATGATTCCCCAGCACAGCATAGACCCCGTAACGTGCCTTAAGCTGCTTCAGCTGCTGGTCCATTCCATTGCGGATAAAAGGTTCAATGCTGTCATCCAGCACATCTCCGGCCAGAAGCACGATATCGGGATTCATCGCATTAATCTCCGAGACCATCCGGCGTAAATGCCGGTTCCCGACAATGTTGCCCAAATGCAGGTCAGAGGCTACAGCTACCGTCAGCGGAACGCTGGTTCCGATAGACTTATCGACTTTCAGTCTGTGGCTCCGCACCACTGTACTCCAGGCATTGCGTGAACCCCATAGCAGGAATACGGCAAGCAGTGCCAGTACGGTAGCTCCAGCTTCGGTAACAAACGCCGAGAGGCCCACACCGGTGAGCGCCAGCACTCCATATACCAGATCGGTCAACGGCAGCAGAATCACGGCAAACTCCATACAGGCCAAATAATAGGAGCCGACCACCTTGAACAACCGTCCAACCGGCTTAAGCGCCTTCGGCAACGGAACTCTGCCAATAATATAAGAGAAGGCAATCACAAGAAAGACAGGCCAGTAAGCAGCAGCATGAATACCCGGCAGCCATTCCTGGAACAGAACCCACAGATGCCATCCAATGTAGAAATTAACAAGTCCAAGCACAAGAAGCATGATAATTCCCGAAGCCAGCATGCGCATGTTTTTCACCCTATTCACTCCCTTAAGGTAAGTTTCTATAATATCTACTTCAGATCATATCACAAAGTATTAGTAAGGAATAAATTGTGCTCCGCTACTATGAAAAATCTTAGATAGATGCAGGAACCTCGCATAGTAAAAACGAATCCGTTCTATGTAACAGTTGAGTAACTATTTAGGTTAAGCGCGAGAAAGGTGAGGATTTCCTTGGATCACTCTTTTAAGATTTCGTTTAGTATTTATTCAAAGATTTCTCTATTCATTTCATTATTAATTCTGGTTGTCGTATTAACCGGCAGTGATTCAAATGCAAATATACAAACCACTCCAATAGAGCTTAACAAAAGCTCCGTTTCAAATATCCCCTATTCCATTCGTTCGAGCATGTCTTTTGCATTTCATAAGGCAGAAATTGAGAAGCAATTGGGAAAAGCCGATATCACCAGACGCATGAAAGGCTATTCCTATGAAATACGAAATGTTTCTGACGGCAGCCATATTTTTGTTATGTATATGAGAAGCAACTATGTTTCTGACGTATGGAGATTAACGCACTTGTTAAGTCAGGACAGCTTTAGCAAGATTAATATCGGAGAAAGTACACTAAGCGATGTGGGAAAAATTGATCCCTACTTCATGGAGTTTAATTACTCTGATCAGCAAAAGGTGGCAACGAGTGAACATAAGCTAGACGATGATGGAGTAATGATTATTAGCTATACACACAGCAATAATACTTGGATTGTTAATTCTATCGAGCACACCAAACAAGACCCGTCAGCGTTTGTTGCACAACTTCTGCCTGAGGATAAAGAATTGCTGCTGGTAGATTATTAAGCTGTGTACGCACAGTAAAAAAGAGCCCAACGGGCTCCTTTTAAACTTCACTGAACGCTTTCAGAATTTTTGCTTTAGTCTCCTTTAGCCGTGTCTCTGCACCGTCCGGGTGCAAGGGCTCACTCCAGGCCAATCCGTCACCCTCGTAGCGTGGAACAACATGCATATGGTAATGGGTCAGATCATTAAATTTACCGCCGTCAGCACAAATTCTGATTCCGTCCGGTTTGTACAGGCTTTTGAGCAGCGCAGTCACCTTCTGCGAAGCATCCATAACCGCATGCGCGGTTTCCGGGTCCAGGTCTGGTTCAATACCATTAGCGATTCTGCATCCCAGGCAATCCATATTGCGCCTCTCTCCCCTCTAAAAAAAGAAAATGCCCTGCGGCATCTTCGTGTTCCGGATTATGTAGTTAAACGGCTTTGTTACCTTTTGCAGCGATACAGTCCCCGATCAGCTTGTCACATTTGTGAATATGATTAATCAGCCAGTCAGTCAAAGTACGGTTAAGCTTGATTGTTGACAATACGGATACCCCTTTGGTCTTAATGCTCTCTTCCAGATCCAGAACGGTCTGTACGAATTCAGCATGCGTCTTCTGGTGTTCTGTCAGTTCAGGGAAGTCGATGTCCTTCATCAATTGCTCTTCACTGCCGAAATGCTCCACGGTGTAGTCCTTAAGGAACTTCAGTGTTTCTTCGATCTTCTCTTTGCCCTGCTGGTTGGTACACGCTTCAAAAAAGTCATTCAGCTTCACAAGCAGCTGTCTGTGCTGGCAGTCAATCTTCTCTACTCCGATGTCATATGAATCCTTCCAGTTAATCATTGACTCACCTTACCCTTTTCCATAAATTACATAATGAAAAGCATAATTCATTGTCCGCTTTTCCGCATAAAACTTCTATTAACAACATCACACGACAGCAGAAAACAAATTTCTGCGGAATTGGCGTTGCAGTTTGTTATGGAAGGAGTACGATATAGCTAAATCATTAACCTGTTCATATGCGAGCCTGTATTTCGGCTTCTCAAGTTAGATTCCACTCCAGATTGTATCTGTACAGCTTCGATGGGCGGTGACCGGCATCACGGGTACTCTCATCCGTCTCAATTACCCGCTCAGCAATCTTGCGGCGGAATGCGGCGGCGAGCAGCTCTTTGCCAAGGATGATTTCATACACACGCTGAAGCTCGGACAAGGTGAACAGCGGCGGCATCAGATTGAACACAATATCGGTATACTCAGCTTTGCCGCGCAAGCGTTCGATTGCAGCCTGCACCATCAGCAGATGGTCAAAAGAGAAACCCGAGCTCCGCACAATCTCACGGTCCATATGGCGGACATGGCCCCGGATGGTTTCGGTAAGCTTGACCACACCGCTGAGCCTCGCCTGTTCATTCTGCAGAATAATCTCCACAAATGTCTCCAGCCGGATACCCTGCTCCAGCTCCTCGCGGCGGGTCTCCAGGATATTGTAGGAAACCTCAAACCAGGCGGCTGCTGCCGCATCATCCCCTGCTTGTACAGTCAAGGCTTTGCGGTCCACGAGTGCCATGTAAGAACAGCTGATCACCCGCATCCGCGGATCACGCTGAACATCGCCCCAGGTATATAACTGTTCCATATAAATATTATCGATATTAGTCTCACTGTACAGCTCCCGGCGGGCTGCCTCCTCTACACTTTCGTGGATCCCCACGAATCCTCCAGGCAACGCCCATTGTCCCAGAAAAGGATGTTCACCGCGCTGTATCAGCAGAAGCTGCAGCGACTTCTCCGCCAGCTTGCGGTAATTATCCTGCTGTTCCTCCATTACGGTGAAGATCAGCATATCCACAGCAACTGACGGACGTTCATAGTTCCCGGCGTCATACGTCTTCAGGAACTGCTCCTCGGTTAGACCGTTGTGATCAGTGACGGGTTGATTAGGCATTGGCAGGCTCCTTTTATAGGAATATCTTAATATTATCCCATTGTTAATAACATATCGTTATTATATACCCGCTGCCAAGGTATGCGTCAAGTAAAAAGGTGTTGAATCCATCTATATATGTACTCCATATTGAGAACGACCGGTCAAATAATATTTTATCATCACAAGGGTTCAATATGGACAAGCACTGTAGCTACTTGATGGCGGTCCTTCAACTGATCTTCAATCTCTTCCGTAATGTCATGGCTCTGCACCACATTCAGTCTGGAATCCACAAGTACCGTAGTATCCACTAGTACATTGTTTCCGTGAATGCGGGCTTTGATATCCTTAATTAACTCTACGCCTTCAATCTCCGATACCGTCTGCTTCATTAACTCCAGCTCACCTGCATCGAATCCGTCTGTCAGGTCATGAGTGGCTTTGCGGAAGATATCCCAAGCGGTTTTGCAGATCAGCAGACCGACAATGGTAGCGGTGAGCGGATCAAGCCACGGAATGCCGAACTGTGAGCCGATAATACCAATGAAGGCACCCACGCTTACGAGCGCATCCGAACGGTTATCCTGCGCAACGGCATGCATCGCATTGCTGTTCAATTTACGGGCAAGCTTGATGTTATACCTAAACACAGCGATCATAATCACAGCACAGGCAGCTGCCGTCCACGCGGCAATTAGATCAGGGGTTTCCAGTGAAGGCTGAATGAACTTGTTGACACCCTGATACAGCACTTGAAAGCCTACAGCAATCATTATGAAGGAGGCGATCAATGCAGCAACTGTCTCTGCTCTGAAATGACCATAGCTGTGATTGGAATCCGGGGGTCTGCGGGAAATCTTCAGGCCTGTCAAAATTGCTATGGAAGCAATAATATCGGTGCTGTTATTCAGTCCGTCGGCAAGTAATGCCTGCGAGCCTGAAACGGAGCCGATGAACAATTTGACGGCAGATAGCAGTATGTAGGCTAGTAGACTAAGCCAAGCCCCTTTTTCACTTTGTTTGATATCGCTGTAATTATCCAAGAAAAAGGACCTCCAAATAATAGTATTGTTCCATACTACACGCTGACTAGCGGGTGGGTCTAGAGAAACAGTGTTGCCGGACGGCGCAAGAGTTAACCCCGCCAAATAGAGTTGCGGAGCCGGAAGTATGTTGCCTTGCACAACATTGTTTGCCCCGGTTCAACATTGAGCACAATCCCTGCTGCAGAACCCAGTAACTTTTCATTGCAAACATCGTCTAACTAATAAGAAGCCGTCACGGCAGCCGCATTAAAAAGCGGATACCTTCCTTATAAAGGAGGCATCCGCTGTAAAAGCAAACGAAAGGGACAAGTCCGGAATCATATTATTCCGCCGGAGGTGTAAAGGAACGGGCGGCGAACTCGGCATCCAGCATATAGAAGGCATTACTGTCCGTTTCAATCCGTTTGAGCTTGGCGATAATATTGCTGAAGAGCGCTTCTTCTTCCACCTGCTCGTCAATGAACCATTTGAGGAAATAGATTGTTGCATGCTCGCGTTCATCCAGGGCCAAATCAGCCAGATGATAGAATTTCTTCGTATTCTGCTGCTCATGGGCGAAGGCATGCTCGAACGCATCCAGCATGGATGAATATTCATTGTTCGGCTCCGGCAGGGCGGCAAGGGTGGCACGATAGTCACGGTCATTAAGGAATTTGTAGATTTTCATTGCATGGAACCGCTCTTCTTCAGCCTGCACCAGGAAAAAGTTGGCGAATCCATCCAGACTTTCACCGGAACAATACGCGGCCATTGCCAGGTATACATGAGCGGAGTAGAACTCGAAATTCATCTGTTCATTAAGCGTGTTCATTAATTGTTCTTTCATTGACAGGTCACCTCATCCTTCTCATTTGTGTACACAGTAAGCAGTTCTTATGTAAAATCTACTTCATCTTATCATTCCTACCCGCCAATCAGCAAACGAAAGGACGAATCTCAACAATGAAATGGTTCAGCCCACGGCAATATAAGTTGTCCCCGCACCAGCGCCCTCTCTTCCTCTTGACAACCGTTGTTTGTCTTCTGCTGGCAAGCGGTTGTGGAGGAAGCGGAGGCTCTGCACAGGCAGGCACGGGTCCTTCGCGGGCACCGGCATCAGCTTCACCCTCTGCTCCTGTGACTACACCGGCAGCATCAGCAGGAGCAACACCTGCAGCCAGTGTCCAGCCCTCCGCTACTCCAGCTTCGGCGGCAGATAGTACAGACACTAATGACGTTATCTCCCGGAAGCTAGCCGGAATGACACTGGAGGACAAGATCGGGCAGATGCTGCTGGTCGGAATCGATGGAACTACGGCAGAGTCAGCGGCACAGAAGATGATTGCCGAAGACAAGGTTGGAGGAATCATCCTCTATTCCGATAATATCAGCAGCCTGAAGCAATTGGTCAGTCTGACCAATACCTTGAAGAAGAGCAATAACGGCAATCCGGCCCCGCTGTTCATGAGCGTGGACCAGGAAGGCGGCAAGGTGAGCAGACTTCCTGATGAATATGCAGTGTTCCCTTCCAATGCAGCGGTAGGGAAAGAGAATAATGCTGCCGCTGCCGGAACGATGGGCGAACTTCTGGCCCGGGCGGTGAAGTCCTCCGGCTTCAATATGGATTTCGCACCTGTCCTTGATATTAACAGCAATCCGGATAACCCGGTTATTGGTGACCGCTCCTTCGGCAGCACTGCAGATCTGGTAGTCCGCCTCGGCATCGCCGAAATGAAGGGCTTGGAGTCTGAAGGAATTGTGCCTGTAGTGAAGCATTACCCTGGCCATGGGGACACTTCCGTCGATTCCCATCTGGAGCTGCCGGTAATTAACAAAACAGAGGCGCAGCTCGCCAAGCTGGAATGGCTGCCTTTCCAGGCGGCTATTAAGGAGAAGGCAGATGCAGTAATGGTAGCCCATATCCTGTATCCGAAGCTGGACCCCGAGAAACCCGCTTCCCTGTCCCGAGTAATCATCGGTGAGCAGCTGCGCGGAGAAATGGGCTTCAAGGGAGTCGTCATTACCGATGATCTTACGATGGGCGCTATCGTCAAGAACTACAGTCTCGCTGCGGCTGCAGTCGATACTGTACGGGCCGGCAGCGATATTCTGCTGGTCGCCCACGAGTACAAGAATGAGCAGGCGGTGCGGGCCGCTCTGCTCAGCAGCGTGAAGGACGGTACGGTCACAGAGGCACGGATTGATGAAAGTGTCTACCGCATTCTTGCACTGAAAGCCAAATATGAGCTGACCGATCAGGCAGTCCCCGTCCCCGATCTTACCGGGCTGAACAGCGAGATCAAAGCCTGGCGTAAGCCATTTCAGCAGAACAAGTAGTTAACAAGCGGAATCGGTACCACTATCAACAATTTATACGCTCTGGGGAAGTGAAGCTTACTCCTTATGCAGTAGCGAGAGTTATGAACCAGCAGAGTTGAAAAAAAGGCACTTAATTCTGCCGAAATCATGCACTTCAGGGAAGCAGTTGGATTAAGTACAGACATCAAATTAGATGTACTAATTCCACTTAGATCATCCGCCGCGCTCCGCCTGTAATTTATATTTGAAAAAAGCCCCAAACCCGGCAATCAACCAGGTTTGGGGCTTTCACTGCTGCTATACTACTGAAGAACTACCGTATCCCCAGCCTTCAAGCCTGAGAGTACTTCAGTCTTCTCTGTCGTTTCCATGCCGATCTTGATCTCCGTGCGCTCATATTGGCCGTTCCCTTTGTCCAGCATGACATAAGCCAGATCACCTTCATGGACAACGGCAATACTGGAGACCACTACCGCCTTCTCTTTACGTGAGGTCTCGATGTCACCGCTGAGGCTGAGGCCGCCGATCAGATGCTCGTCAGGCTGCAGGGAGATCACTACTTCGAATTGCGGGATTTGCCCAGCCGTATTCTGGCCGGTGGTCGTCGTCGCAAATTTGGATACCTCGGTTACTTCCCCATTAAGGATCAGATCCTTCATCGCTGTCATCTTCACCTGTACCTTCATTCCTTTTTTGATACGGAAGATATCCTGCTCTCCGACCTGTGCAATGAACTCCAGCTTGTTCAGATCAACGATCTTGCCGATGTACTGGTTATCTGTAACCGTCTGTGGACGTTCAGTACTGCTGTCGTAGAGGAAGATCCCGTTATCGGGTGCATGATAGACTGCCGTGTTCAGCTTCGTTTTTTTATCCGCAAGCTCCTTGGCCTGGATCTCCGCATTCACCTGATTCAGCTCGTCGTTCAGACGCGCAGCCTCCTGGGCAGCCAGCGCCTTCAGCCGTTCCGCTTCCGTACCGGCCGGAGCCGCACTATCATCCTCCTGCTGGCTGACAAAAGCGTTCAGCTCCGCCTCCAGCTTCGTTTTGCGGTTGGCAGCTTCTGCCGTCGCAATCTCATTGCGGAGTGTGCTCTGATCCAGGGTAAAGAGGACATCCCCTTTCTTGACCTGTGCCCCGTTCTCTACTTTCCAGGCGGTCACCTTAGAGGCAAACGGTGCATACACCAGCGTCTCCTGCTGGTATTGCGATCTTCCTTTTACCTGTATCGAGCTGGTCAGCGTCTCCTCCGTTACCGGGAAACTGATTACCTGCATCGTTTCCGGCGGAAGCTCTGCCGCCTCCTTGTCCTTGAAGAACTTGGTATACCCCAGATAACCTGCGGTACTGATGATACCTAAGATTATGATCCACTTCAGGCTCTTCTTTAGAGTCCTCTTCATCATTTCGGCTTCCTTTCTAGCTTAGGCTTAATCTCGTTTAATGGCGGTCAACGCATCGGTTCGGGAGGCGCTGATGGCCGGATAGATTCCGGACAGAACTCCGGTCATAATGGCAAAGGATATCCCGATCGGCAAATTCATCGGCGGGATGAAGAAATTCATCCCATCGCCTGCCGAACCGACCAGCTTATTAAGCCCCATGACAATTAAATAGGAGAACAAGACACCGAGCAGTCCGCCCAGCAATCCCAGAAGCGCGGCTTCTGTAATAAACATATTGCGGATCTGACCCATGTTAGCCCCCAGGACTTTCATAATGCCAATCTGCCGGCGACGCTGATGGGTGGACATCGTCATAGCCACAATAATGGAGATCGAGGCGATAATCAGAATGAATACACCGATGCCGAGTGCTGCCATCTTAATCATGTCAAATTGTTCCTTCAGCATCTCCTGCTGGAACAGATTGTCTTGAGCGTTCAGTGACAGCTTCTGAATCATCTGCTCGACCGATTTGATGTTCGCCACATCGTCCACTTTCACTGTAACTGCGTTATAGCTGCCCTCTTCCGGGAGATTGAGGACACTGGTGGTGGAATTATCAAATACCAGCTCCTTGGAGAGCTGCGCTGCAGTTTCAGGTGATATATACATAATCTTGTCATACGAAGCCTGCATGTCGTCGATCCCTTTTGCTCCTTCAAGAATGCCGCCCACCTGAAGCGGGGAGCTAAGCTTCGTTGCAGGTGTAGTTGTGCTATAGTCCTGCGCCTGAATCTGAATCTGCTTGCGGTACAGCTCGGAGGGCTGGACCGATAGTTTTCGATACTGCTCCTGAATATCCTGATTGAACGGATCATTACCCATGCTTTCATAAAGCTTCTGGCGGGTCTCCAAGTCGATTAAGCCCAGCGTCGCCCCGTAATTGAGCACGATCGTTCCCGGCTGGCCATTCGCTCCGCCCTGCTTGAATTTATGATCGTATTCCGTCAGCATCTGCAGATCGGCGACTATGATCCTGACATCAGCAATCTTATTGTCGATCGTCACCAGCTGCAGATATCCGGCCTCCTGAAAAGGTGAAGCGGCCTTCACATGATTCAGTCCCTGGATAATCTTCAGCTTCTGGTCCGTCAGCTTGCCCGGGTCGAGGTTCTCATTCACCTCTCCAGAACCGCCGCCTCCGCTGCCGCCCTTGCCGTTTGAAGGAATCCCCCCGCCCGGCGAGACCATAATTTCGTCCATTTTGAAACTTTGGTTCACCTGTTCGGTCACATAGACTTGAGCAGATTGGCCCACACTCAAGGCCACGATAATTGCTGCGCAGCCGATGGAAATCCCGGTCATACATAGACCTGTAACCACCTTGCGCCGTTTGACCTGTTCCCAGGCCATCCGTGAAATATCTCTGATCTTCACGGCTTCCCTCCCTCTGCAGGCTCAGCTTCAGCAGGTGTCTGCTGCTCAGCTTCAGCAGGCGTCTGCTCTTCAGTCCCTGCAGCTGTCTGCTCCTCAGTCTCTACAGCTGCCTTCTGTTCAGTCTCTACAGCTGCCTTCTGTTCAGCCTCTACAGCTGTCTGCTCCTCAGTCTCTGCAGCCGCCTGCGCTTCAGTCTCTACAGCTGCCTGCTGCCCGGCTTTCGCAGCTGTCTGCTGCTCAGTGATCAGGAAGCCGTCTCTGAGCGTAAAGATCCGCTGCATTTGTTCCGCCACCTTATATTCATGTGTAACTACAATAAACGTGGTTTTCATCGTACGGTTCAGATTCAGCAGAATGCTGATAATCTCCTCCTCGGTCTTGGAATCCAGGTTCCCGGTAGGCTCATCTGCGAAGATGACCGACGGTTCTGTGATCAGTGACCGGGCAATACTGACCCGCTGCTGCTGTCCCCCGGAGAGCTGGGAAGGGAATAAATCCGCTTTGTCGGGAATGCCCACCTGCTCCAGCAGGGCGAGCGCCTTCTTCTTACGGACGGATGGAGACACCGATTGGAATACAAGCGGCAGCTCCACATTCTCCCGGACAGTCAGGCTGGTAATCAGCTCATACGCCTGAAAGATAAATCCGATATGCTTGCGCCGGAACTCGGCAAGCTTATTCTCGCCCATCTTCACAATGTCCTGGTCGGCAATGTAAATATGACCTTCCGTCGGCTTCATCAGTCCGGCCATCAGGTTGAGCAGTGTAGACTTGCCGGACCCGGAACTGCCCAGCAGTGCGACCATCTCTCCCTGTTTGACGGCAAAATTGATTTTATGGAGAACGGATGTCCATTCATTACCGGTTTTGAACGAATGCGTTATATCTTCAACACGCAACATGGAAGCTGCTCCTTTTTAAGAATACAAGAATTTATATATTTAGTTAGACTGATGTGAATATCAATTACTCTGATTTAGGCGGAAGCTCTTCTTTGACCAAATAGACCTGGCCGCCGAGCATCAGCCGTTCGCCCTGGAATTCATCATACAAGGTTAATTTATAAGTACCACCGCCGAGAGTTTTGTACAGGCTTCTGTTGATGGAGAGCGAATAGACGTTGTTCGTCCCCTCTATCAGGTCGGTACCTATGGAGAGCGTCTTTTCCTGCGAGATTCCGAAAGGATCGGTAATTTGTAGAATAAGCTTATGCTCCAAGGCTCCTGCATCGTATTGATAATCCCGCTTCAAATTGTAGTTGACTGATATATTGATAGTATCTGAGGATTTCAGATGTCTGCCCTCTGAGCTCAGGAAGGAAATGGTATACGGATACAGAACGGTATTCAGTAGTGTGGTTGCCGGTACATTGGCCTGCGGATTCAGCTGGAGCGCAGCCACATCCACAAATCCGGTCGCTTCCTCTTTACTCTCAATCAGCTTGCCTCCGTTGATACCGGCACCCAGATAGAGGGAGATGTCACTGATGTCCGTGGTTTTGGGCAGCTTGGTCCAGAAGACCACGAGCTGTTTCGCACCGGGAGCAGCGCTGTTATCCGATTGGCTAGGCGTTGCCTCAAAATATTGGCCATCTTTGGTTCTGTAATACGCCTGCAGCCGGGCCATCTTGCTCTGTCGCTTCTCTTCACTGCTCATGAGCAGCTCAGTATAGACCAGATTATAGTTTTCCCCTTCATAGACGGTGGTTCTGTTCTCCTGCACAGTGGCTGTTTTGCCTTTTCCATTGACGGTGTAGTTCTTGCCCTGCGGAATGATGGCGATACTGTTAATCGAGTTGTTGATGCTCAGATCCAGGAATGGAACAGTTTCTGTATTCTCTGTGCCGTATAAGGCGATTCGGATATTCTGGAACTCAGCCGTATAGGCGATTTTGCCGAGTACATACAGTACCACTGACTTGCCGGGGGCCAGGACCGATGATTCTTTATTGTCCATGAACAGATCCGTAGTCACGAGCAGGCTGTCATTGTCGAGCTTAATGGAACCCTTAAGTTCCGGCAGGGTCAGCGACACGGATTGTGTATTGGTAATTTTCAGTCTGGCGGCTACAATATCATCATCTCTCCAAGGGTAACGCTGCACAGATTGAATACTATAGGAGAAAGAGCCGTATGAATTCGTCGTCATGTACTCCTGCCCCGTCTGCACATCCGCACGAAGTGCGTAAGGAATGACGAAATAGGCAACCGGGAAAATCATTTTGGATGTCGTCGCTCCGCTGCCGGCATTCCCTGCACCAGACGCTCCTTCTGTACCTTCTGAACCTGCCGTACCAGATCCAACTGCTGTATCCGCGCCAACCGCTTCGATCATCATCAGCTGCAGGCCGGACTGCTCCACTTCAAGCGGTACGCGGACCGTCAGCGGAATGATTTTGGTCTCTAGCGGCTTGAGTGTAACTCCGCTTAACCCCTTCGCACTCACCGGGAAGGTTGTACCTTTCTGGGATTTGACCGCCAGCTCATAGCTTGGCAGCGTTACTGCTTTGTTGCCGGTATTCTTGATCTGCATCTGAAAAGTCCATACCGCATCAGCATCCTGGGAATATACATTGGCATTGCGTATCAGCGTTTCTATGGTATTGCTGTTCACGATGATTTTTTTGACTACGCCGCTGCCGACGACCAGATTAGGTGATGTGGCCGCTGGAAGCTTATAGGCCGATTTCGGCAGCTCCAGCTTCGAAGTTTCATCCTTTTGCGTAAATTGTAGCTTCATATTATCCGTCTTAAGGTAGGCTGGTATTTCGGCCAGATAATAGATGCTCCGCTTCTCTTGCGGCTGAATCTTGTAATCTGCCTGAGTGCTGCTTAATGCAAGCTCAAAGGAAGTCCCGCTGGCGGATACCAGATACGCGGAATACCCCGGATCACCCAGCACCTTATTTCCTTTATTGGTCAGATTGAGTCCAACCTTGGCATAGACTTTGCCGCCGTATTTGTAGAGCTGCAGTGAATCCGCACTGGCTGTAACAGGAATGTCGTTCATGGTGGTATTCAGGCTTGTACCGGCTGCAGCAGCTGTAGAGTAATTCGCCGGAACTGCGTAAGAGCCCGTCTGCTTCAGATACCCCTTCGCCTTGGCGTCCCAGACCAGCATGGAGATCTTAAGGCCCTGCAAGGATGAAGTTTGTCCCACATTTACATAGTAGGTAACGCTCAGACTTTCTTTCGCGCCGACTTTTTTCTTCAGTGCATCCGTTCCTACCGGATTCCCCGGAAGCACTGAACCGCCAGGTGTTACAACCCGTGAGAAATATTTCAGCAGACTCGCGCTTGAATTACCGGAATTGGTATATTTCAGCGTATACGATACGATATTCCCGCCGGTCTGACTCCAGATGTTCACGTTCTCAAGGACTGCAGTCACCCCGGCTCCCAGCGGAACGGAATTGAATTTGAATGCTGGTGCAGCGGCGGGTGCCGCCGCGTTCTTTGATGTTGCGGCTGCGGCGGCAACGGGGGCAGCGATGCTGCCGGCCAGCTGGCCGGCTACAAGCGTACTCACGAGCAGAGCAGCATATGTAACTCTATACTTTCTCATTTATTTCCCTCCAGATGTATTTACTAGCAATATTATAGTTGCAGACAGCGTGGAAATTGTATCCACTTTGTAACCCTTCGCCTCCGGTTGTAACCTTCTCAAGCAAAAACATGTCAAGTACAGCACAAAAAGCGCGGATAATGTAACAAAGTTTGTTAATATTGTTTCGGCTACGCTATGATTCTATGAGCTGAACAACCGTCTGTACTGGTTTGGCGGTAGGCCTTCCAGCTGTCTGAAGACCTTAATGAAGTAACTGGACTGGTGAAAACCGCATTGCAGCGCAATTTGCGCGACAGACAGCTCAGTCGAAACCAGCAGCAGCTTAGCACGGGCCATCCGGCAGTCACTTAAATAACGGTTCGGCGTCTTGCCCATTATGCTCCGGAACAGCCGCAGAAAATGATAGCTGCTGTAACCGGCAAGCCTGGCCATCGCTTCCAGTGTCCAGGGCCGCTCGCATTCGCTGTGTATCCTGTCGGCCGTGAGCCGGATGGAATGTCTGATCTCCAGCGGCACCGACCCGTGCAGCGGTTCAGAATTCTGCATCAGCGTCACAAGAATCTCATAGAGCAAGGTAGACAGACGCGGTTCACTCCGGGTCTCATAAGTTGCACTTAGCCTGTACATCTCCTCGAAGACCGGTTCATAGCCCGTTCCGGGATCGAAGGTGAAAAAATAACCGCGGGAGTGATCCGCCTCCTCCAGCATCGGCAAAGATAAAGCTGTGGCGAAATGGACCCAGCGCACATTCCAGGCCTGGCCCGGATCAGAACCGTATTGCTGGTAAGCCCCCCGCGGGAACAGAAACCCGCTCCCCCGCTTCATCGATATCCGTTCCCCTTCCTGGAACACATACCCTTCTCCGCCAAAAACCATATGAAGGTTATAGCTGCCCAGGAAACCTTCGCTTCTGCGCTCCGCATGCTGCGGGAAGTCGGTGTAATGGCCCAGCATCTCCGGATAGCATACATAATGGGCATACGCTGGCTGCGGTAGAACATAATGCTTTTTCATCCAATCCCCTCTTCTCTCCGCCTTGAATCAAGCACGCAATATAATAATACAATAGCAATATTATGTTATATAAGTGTATACACTGCTGATAATACAATAGATTGGTACCAACTATAAAGCATATATTTACACTTGGAGGTTACTATGAAGAAACCTGTTGCTGCAGAACGATTCGAGCTTGGCGTCTGTTATTATCCCGAGCACTGGCCTGAATCCATGTGGGCGGATGATTACCGCCGTATGGTTGAAACCGGATTCACTATTGTACGCCTGGGCGAGTTCGCCTGGTCGGTATTTGAGCCGGAAGAAGGTCAATTTCAATTCGGCCTGTTTGACCGTGCTATAGATTTGGCGCACAGCTACGGGCTGAAGGTGATTATGGGAACACCTACTGCCACTCCGCCCGCCTGGCTTACCGAACAATATCCTGAGGTATTAAATGTGACTCATGAAGGTGTGACGATGCAGCATGGCATGCGCCGTCATTATAATTACAGCAGCCCCAAATACCGTGAGCTCTGCGCCAGAATTGTGACTAAGCTTGCAGAGCATTACGGCAGTCACCCCGGAGTGACCGGCTGGCAGATCGATAATGAATTGAACTGTGAGGTAAATGTGTTCTACTCGGAGAGTGACCATCTTGCCTTCCGGACGTGGCTTCAGGATAAATATGTGACACTGGATAAGCTGAATGAAGCCTGGGGTACTGTGTTCTGGAATCAGACCTATACCCGCTGGTCACAGGTCTATCTGACCCGGCCAACCCCCTCGCCTAACCAGCCCAATCCGCACCAGGCACTGGATGAGAAGCGTTTCATCTCTTATAACACGATTTATTTTGCCAAGATCCAAGCGGATATCCTCCGTGAACTGGCCCCTGACCAGTGGGTGACTACGAACGGCCTCTTCGGACATCTGGACAGCCATGAGCTGAATGACGAACTGCTGGACTTCTTCAGCTATGATTCATATCCGCAATTCTCGACCATTTACTTTGATCCGGCAGAGGTGAACCCGCTGCGTGACCGCGGCTGGGGACTGTCACTCTCTGCGGTCCGCTCGGTCAGCAGCAACTTCTGTGTGATGGAACAGCAGTCGGGACCCGGCGGTTGGGTCAACCGGATGGATATGCCTTCTCCGAAGCCCGGGCAGATGCGGCTGTGGACTTACCAGTCCATCGCCCATGGTGCAGATATGCTGCTCTATTTCCGCTGGCGGACAGCTACTATGGGGAACGAAATCTATTGGCACGGCTTGAATGACTATCATAACCAGCCGAACCGGCGCGTGAAGGAAGCTGAGCAGATCGGCAAGGAGCTGGCAAAGATCGGCAAAGCCTTCATCGGCAGCCGGACTCAGGCAAATATCGCCATCGTGCGGGATTATGATAATGAGTGGGACGGGGAATATGACATCTGGCACGGGCCATTCATGTGGCAGAGCAACAAGGAATGGTTCAAGGCACTGCAGCGGAAGCATATCCCCAATGATGTTCTGTATATGCGCAGCATTACAACGCTTGCGGAGCTTGTGCGTTACGAGGTGCTGGTCTACCCGCATCCGGCCATTATGAGCGACGACACAGCGGCTCTGCTGGATCAATATGTACAGCAAGGCGGGAAGCTGATCTTCGGCTGCCGCACCGGATACAAGGATACCACCGGACAATGTTATATGCGGCCTTTTCCCGGAGCAGCCCAGGAGATGTGCGGTGTAACCGTGGAAGAGTTCACTATGGTCAAAGGAACACGTCAGCCTACCTCGATCCGTTGGACGAATAATCCAGGGACGCTTACGGGTGCGGATGCTTTCAATGATATTCTTCATGTGGAAGAGGACAGTGTCGAGGTTATGGGAACCTACGCTACCGATTATTATGCCGGCAAACCGGCGGTAACCCGCAACAAACGCGGCAAGGGGGAAGTCTGGTACTACGGGGCTGTATTCAATGAGCAGGCCGTGCTGCAAATGATCGGAAGTTTGGGGCTGAATTCACCAGCTGCCGAATGGCTGGAATTGCCGCCGGAGATTGAGCTGCAGATCCGCGCTTCTGAGGAAGATACCGCTGCAGGACTCACCTTCCTGCTTAACTATAGTGAAGAACCGGCAGAGATCGTGCTTAAGGAATCCAGAACAGATCTGCTGAGCGGACAAACCCTCACGGGAAGTTATACGCTGGACGGATATGGCGTTCTGGTGCTGGAATAACAATTCCTGTTAAGCCAAGGCATGACTAAATCAATATAAAAGGGTTCCGCCGCCGCAGATTGCTCTGTGGATAGCGGAACCCTTTTGCTTCTGCAAGCTGCCCGGCACTGAAACTGGCGAGGGCATTGCAGCGTATAAAATATAGAATCTCCTTGCAATTCGCTGTGAATTATTAGATATTAAAAACTGAAATTCATATTCAGTTTCAACGTGGAAGTTAGTGATAGTTGTATTATGTGCAATTAAAAACAGAGAAAAAGCATGTTTGCCTCTTATAATTGTAGTCTGTACAACTAAATTTGCCCGAATGGGCGAGCCCCCCTCTACATAGGGCAGTTTAATTGCACGAAATACAACTAAACGCTTAAACACTAGTAAATCAGGTGATTTAGTTGTACAAAGTACAATTAAGCATACCTGATATACCGTGACCGGTCACTGTCAACCTTCAGCAAGCGGTTTACCAAAGTGGTTATTACAAGTTTATATCTGATGCTATACATAGCTTGGAAATGAATAGTTTGGAATATAGAGGAGCGAGTGAATCCGTGAAGCCAGAATTCATACAACAGGAGTCTCCGGCGAATGGCCGCCTGCAGCAGGATGCCCTAGAGGTGCCGGAGGGGAATGACACCTTCCTGCAAGGGGTCAAAGACTGCCTCCCTACTCTGCTCGGCTATCTAAGCATTGGCTTTGCAGCAGGCGTCGTGGAGAAAACGGCCGGCCTCTCCATTGCCGAAATAGCCATGATCTCCATCATTCTTTATGCCGGATCAGCCCAGTTTATCGCCGCAGGAATGATTGCGGCCGGAAGCAGCGCCTCCAGTATCATCATCACAATTCTGCTGGTCAATCTGCGTCATCTGCTGCTGAGCGCGGCGATATCGCCGTACTTCCGCCATTTGAATCCGCTGCGCAATCTGCTGATTGGCTCACTGCTTACCGATGAGACCTTCGGGGTAGCCATCCAGAAGAGCGCCTCCAGGAAGCGGATCAGCGAGAAATGGATGCACGGGCTTAATATTACAGCCTATTTGAACTGGTTCCTGGCCAATATCGCCGGCGCCTTCCTCGGACAGTGGATATCCAGTCCGGAGAAGTGGGGGCTGGATTTCGCTCTGCCTGCCATGTTCATCGGACTGCTGGTGCTGACGGTCATGGCACGGCGCAAATATCTGCTGGACATTACCGTCGGCTTCATAGCTGTCATTGTTGCCGTTCTGGTCTCTATTCTGTGGTCGCCCAGCATGGGCGTGATTGCGGCAGCCCTTATAGCCTCTACGATTGGAATGGTGATTGAACAATGGAAATAAGACTGGAAATTTTCTTCATTATCCTGGGCGCTGCACTCGTTACCTTCATCCCGCGCGTTCTTCCGCTTATGCTGCTTAGCCGGATCTCCATTCCGGACTGGGGGATGCGTTGGTTAAGCTTTGTACCAATTGCGGTAATGGCTGCATTGGTCGCCCAGGAACTATTCGTAACAGACGGCAGGTTCACCGGCCTTTCCACGAATGTGGAGCTGATCGCGGCATTGCCCTCCTTCTGGGTAGCCGTCAAAACCCGCAGCCTGCTCGGAACCGTAGTCACCGGCATCCTGGCGCTGATGCTGCTGCGCCTGCTGTTTTAAGCCCTTATACTTCAGCTTCCAGCTTCAGCGTCTCTTTTACATAATCGCCAATATGATGAATCGCCTGCTGCGCTTCAGGCAGCAGCGCAGCCAGCATCTGAAACACACTCCACATGTTCTCCCACACTTCCAGCTTGGCGGGTGTTCCCTCCTCAAGTGCCTTACCGGCCAGCCGCTCGGCATCGCTCAGCAGCACCTCGTGATCACCTACTTGAATGAACAGAGGCGGCAATCCAGTGAGGTCTTGTCTCAGCGGTGATTATAGTGCAGGAGCTTCCCCGGCATACTCCCCAAGATAATCTTCCAGAATACGCTGATTAGTCTCCCGGCTTCCGGTCGGGTCTCTATCCGCCCGGCTCGTATAAGACTCTCCGTCCAAATGAACAAGATCTCCATGAGGCGAGAGCAGGAATGCGCCGCCCGGAAGCGCCTTCCCTTCATCCCGCAGAGAGATTAGCGTCATAAGGGCAAGCGTGGCACCTACAGAATCTCCGCCAAATATGATGTGCCCGGACTTGAAGCCCTGGTCCAGCAGCCACTGGTACGCGGACAGGCAATCTTCACCCGCAGCCGGATAACGGAATTCCGGAGCCAGCCGGTATTCCACAGTCATCACAGCAATTCCGCTGGCGGCTGAGAGCCTTGCGGCCAGATCCCGGTAGACTGCACAGCTGCCGGCCACAAACCCTCCGCCGTGGAAATACAGAATCACCTTTGTATCCCAATGCGCATCCTTTTTTCCACCAGTTCTGACCCACTCCCCACTGAACCTCTCTGTCCTTACCTGCTCAACCTGCACACCGTTTAGCACAGGCAGTTGTGCGGCGGATTCTGCTAGGGCGGCGCGGATCTCTTGGGCCGGTTGTCCCGGAGACGGTTTATTGTGCTTCAACTGGTTGGAAATGGCCTGTAGCTGTCCGGCTGGAGTTATACTAGGGCATATCATAACGGTTCATTCCTCCTCTTAATCGTTCATAGACACAATATAAACCCTGTACCGGAGTACAGGGTCAAGTGGCTATCTCAGATTATATTGCCGGCAGATTCAGCCTTTCATGTTCAAGATATCAAGAGTCTCCTGGACACCCGAATGTCTGTCCTGTGTAAGGAGGCTGCTCTTCAATTCTTCCAGCTTTGTGCGGGTCTTGTGCCGTTTGGCAATCTCCAGATCAACAGCGGCCATTTTACTCTCTATGACTGTAATAAAGTCCGGTATTCCGATACTGCCGTCTGAAGATTTGACCAAAGCTTTCTTGATCTCACGCAGAGTGAAACCGCAAGCTTTCGCATTCTGAATGAAAGCGATCCGTTCCAGCGCTTCCTCCGGATACATCCGGTATCCGGAGGACGTGCGCTGAGGCTGCGGAATCAGCCCGTATTTCTCATAATACCTGAGCGTTTCTATGTTTACTCCAGCCTCTTTGGCCAGCTCGCCTCGTAAATATGGGGTCATCCCTATTTCTCCTTCCCGCAGGATTAGCTACAGCTTCAACTGTTCTTTAAGTGCTGTAATCTCTTCAGCAGAGAGCTCAGTGAGGTCTGACTGTTCCTCATCTGCATATCTGGCTTTATTATAAAATGCAAGCAGGCGGTTATAGGCTTCCCCTTCGCTGCCCGGGTTTTTGCGCTGCCGCTTCTGTCCTTCCGACCATGCTGCCACATCGGCAGCCGTCTCCTGAGGGGTCAGATATGCCTTCACCTCATACCCGTCAGTATGCTTGGCGCGGAGCCAATGACGATAGAGCCAGCGGATGCGTGCCCGGCTTCCGTCCATCGTCTCCCACCGGTCCCGGCGGCTGGATGGTGTAAGCCTGGTACGCCAGTAATCCCTGAAGCCCTGAACGGTCTGCTCCCAAGTGAACAGGCTGGTCTCTTCATCCTGATAACCGGCAGCAGCTGCAGGCGATTCTCTGCGCAGCAGTGTCAATAGCCAGTCCATCGCTCTGCGGAGTAGTCCACCGGTATTTCTGTATAACCAGCGTACTCCGTAATACAGCACCACAGCTATTGCAGCCGCCCCTATAATATAGAAGCCAATGTTAAGAATTGCGGCCAGAATGCCAGGTTCACCGGCTTCTGCTGCCGGGAATTCCTGAATGGCTTGTGGAGGAGCCTCCTCCGTCGGAGGTTCCTCTGCACCGGAGGATAGCCGGCTGAGCCAGGTGAAGAAGAGACGCACCGCATTCCACAGCAGCATACCCACCGCTTTGCCGCCGCCCGCCGCCAGGATTGCCGCCAGGACAATGAATCCCGCCAGATACAGGCGGTTATGCCGCCGCAGGCCTTCAGGCAGACGTGCTGAATCACTGTTTAAGGAGCTGTAGCGCAGATGGCTGCTGTTGGAATCAATCAGTGCCAGCACCAGACATAAGCTTCCGCTCCAGGTTAGAATAGTCACATTAGCCTGAAGCTCCGGAATCTGGGAGAAGGCTATGGAAGCAATGAAATAGATCGTGATTCCGGCCAGATAGATTCTGAACCGGTTCACCCGTGAAGCTGTAGTCATGCCAAGATACGCACAGACTGCGGCACCCGCTACCAGCGGGATGCCCGGGAGTGTCAGTGTGCTGCTTATCAGTCCGGACAAGAGACCCAGCAGCAGCGCCGCCAGCAGCTGCTGCCATAACCGGCTGCATCTATGCCGCAGCAGTACACCGCCTGCAACCAGCAGCGGTAATAGGTAAATCCACCGAACCGCTGCTTCACCCGATTGCAGATAAGTCTGCAGCGCCAGCCAGACAGGCAGAAGCAGCAGCCAGTCTATGAAAGCAGTAATCCATAGCGCAAGGTTGGCCTGGAATGAAGACGAGAAACGGAGCTTCATAGCGCTGCACCGCCTTCTTCCGGAATATCCAGCCATTCTACGCCATTCCCCATGAAGCTCAATACCGCAGCGGCATCCTGCAGTTCCGCTCCCCGGTGACAGGTAATGATCAGATAATCCGTATCGCCTTCATCCTTCTCTGCTTCAATCTCCATCAGCCTGCTCATTGGCAATGTTCTGTCCAGATTCAGTCTGGCCAGCATGCCCAGGAATTCTTCAGCATGTGATATCGGCCAGGTATCCACCGGATCTCTTGCCCCGCCGCCGTCCAGCCTTCCGTTGCTGAGCAGCCGGGTCTCAATGCCATGGCTGATGGCATATTCAGCCACGGTCGCCGCATACCGGATGCCTAGCTCAATCCGCTCCACATCGGTTACGGTCCGCCACATGGAATCGCTGATCTCCACGTTCAGGCAGATTACAAGCCTTGAATCGGCCGTGTAATCCTTCTGATGCACCTGCATGCTTCCTGTCCGGGCTGTCGCTTTCCAGTTGATCGAAGCCAGGGAATCCCCTGCACTGTACTCGCGGGTACCAGCGGTCAGGAACGGATCTTCTACAATCCAGCGCTTGACGGGCAGCTCGCCGAGCCAGCTGTGCACCGGCAGCGGAAGCTCATGAAATTGAAGCAGCCCCGGGTAGACAAGGAGCTCCAGCTGCAGCGGGAAGGTCTTCGATTTGCGGCTCATCCCGAAGAGATCCCCCGTGGTCATCGTTGCGGTCTCCAGAAGAAACAATCCGCGCTCCCGGCAGATCACATTATGCCGGCGTTTGATGTGGCGGTAAGACCTGAGAAAGAACAGGCTGACATGATTCTGTGAGATCTCGCCGCTGCTGATGCCCAGATTCTCCTGGGAGCCGAACTCAAGCCCCAGGGCGATACTGGATTCCAGACGCAGCCAAGGCAGCGGAAGCAGCTTCTTATTCATGATCTCCTCGACCATCTCCACCTGCTCTCCTGCATATACGGCCTTGGCCGAGAAATAGCGGGTATAGGTGACCTTCTTAAGCGCGTTACGGTCGTATATAGCAGAGACGAATAACAGCAGAAACAGCGTGCTTGCAATGAACCACGGCAGCGACATGGCTCATTCCACCCTTCCGCCTCTGGACAGGACAGCAGCCTCCGCCGGAACTTCCACCTCGCGCAGCACCTGAAGCACGACCTCAGCCGATTGCCCCTCGCGGACTCCGGGTCCGCGCTGAAGGATTAGCCGGTGTGCAAGCACCGGAACGGCCACGGCCTTAATATCATCCGGAAGTACATAATTCCGCCCTTGAATCAGAGCATATCCCTGCGAAGCGCGCAGGAGGGCGAAGCCTGCCCGGGGGCTCGCACCCAGCCGGACAGCAGATGATTTACGGGTAGCCTCAACCACACTGATCATATACGCCAGCAGTTCATCACTTACATTAATACCAGCGGCAAGCCGCTGCATCTCTTGAATTTCCTGTGCACCTGCAACCGCACCGGTATCCTCCAGCGGGTTGTTCTGGCGGAAACGCTGCAGAATATGAACCCCTTCATCAAACGTAGGGTACCCTGTTGTAATCCGCATTAGGAACCGGTCGAGCTGTGCCTCCGGCAACGGGAACGTCCCCTGGCTGTCAATCGGATTCTGCGTGGCAATGACCAGAAACGGCCGCTGCAGCTCATGAGTCACACCGTCGATGGTAATCTGCCGCTCCTCCATACATTCCAGCAGGCTTGACTGGGTACGCGGAGTTGCCCGGTTAATCTCATCAGCGAGCAGGATACTGGCGAATACCGGACCTGGACGGAATTGAAATTCCCCGCTTTTCTGGTTGTAGTAGTTGATGCCGCTTAAGTCAGAAGGCAGCAGGTCGGGCGTGAACTGAATCCGCTTGAACGCGCAGTCCAGCGAGCGGGCCAGTGTTTTGGCAAGCAGCGTTTTGCCTGTTCCGGGCACATCCTCCAGGAGCACATGACCATTTGCGAGCAATGCTGTCAGCAGCAGGTTTACACCATCTTCTTTTCCGACAATAACCTTAGCCAAATTTCCCCGGATCGATTCAATTAGAGCAGATGCTTCTTGAAGATTCATGTATAATGACACCATCCTATTCCAAAAAAAGGTATGTACTATAGCTTAATCATACCAGAAAGCGTCTACACTTTATAATCGGGATACTGTGTCTGTCATTTCGCCTGCTTTCCGAACTTCATGCGGATCATGGCCACGATGTAATAATACATCGGGATAAACTCCACAATCAGCCAGAATATAACCGTATTGAAGGCGTAATAATCGTGATTATATTTTGCCAGATTCATTGAGTACAGGTATGCAAGCGTGATGGAACCGAGGGTTACGATCGGAATCATAACTTTTTTCGCTTTCTGTTTGGTAAGGTAGAGAGCGCATTTGTACGCAACATAAATCAGAAAAGAGCTGTGAATAAACATCGACGACGACCAGATGCCAATTAGCAGCGGATCGGAATTGCCCAGCAGATCATCGCTTGAGGAGCTGCGGACCAGCTGCAGGTAAGGGTATTGCAGTTCTTTTCCGAGATACGCACCGAAGTTCAAGATGGTCATGACCCAGCCCAGCAGCACAATTCCAATCAGGATGATTCCTGCGGCGCTGAACCTTTTCAGCATCTTGTTGCTGATCTTGAGCTCCGGGGCAACGAAGAGAAACACCACCCATTCCCCGAACCAGGACATCACGGTAATTGAATCCTTGAAGATAAGATGCGGGTCATGATAATGGATAAAAGCCGGAAGCATAGAGAAATCGGCATGCTGAATGAACAAATACACGCTCAGAATGGTGGAGAAAATAAAAACCAGCGCGATGCCTTCGGACATATATACAATTGAGGCAAACCCGAGATGTGCCGTGTACATGATAACCAGTCCAATGACGATTTGAATGAATAACGGCGGAGTCCCGCGCAGATAATTGGCTCCGAAGAAAAGGACGAAATTCTCAATATCATAAGAGGCGTAATAGATGCACCAGCTTAGCAGCAGGATCACCATTGCCCGGTGCAGCCACTTCCCCATTATCTCGGCGCCGAAATCGACCCAGCCAATACCCGGCTTCAGCTTCCCTACCTGAATTGTGAAGAATAGTGTGATCAGCCCAAGGAGGCCGCCCACAACCACCCCTATCCATCCTTGATACGATGAGGACTCAATCAGCCCGGGAACGAGGAACATCGTACTTTGCGAGCCCAGATATACAATTGAGAAACGAGTCATTTGCCATTTCGATGTCCGCATATCTTCTCCCCCGACTCCCTATTTCTCCGAACCGAAATCTGCAATTTTGAAATTAGCCGTTACCTTGATCCGGGCTTCCTTGCTGTAATAATCCTCCCAGTGTTCCCTCAGCCGTTTCCATTCGGAGGGATAATTCCATTCCATCAGCATGCCAAGCTGCAGCACATCCGCTCCCGACTTCTGCACATGTTCTAGTGATTCGGAAATCTCCTTCACCACTTCCTCCTGAAGCTTCGTTATGATCAGATCACTAAGCTGGTCAGCCTTTCGCCCCTCAGAATCCTCGAAGTAGGTTATTCCGGCACGTCCCTTTACCTTGACATGAAAAACCGGCCCTTCAGGAGTCATCTTCACGGAGGTGGATGCTGAATTACTCAGGAATATGGTACTGACAGCTCCCTTCCCGTCATCCTCCCAGACAAAGGAATAGACGGGAAGTGTATTATGCCCTGCGAAATGACCCGCTGCCCAAGCCAGGGATCTGCCCTCTTTTATTTTCAGAATGCCCTTCATTTTTTTATCCTGAAACAGCATCACCCCGCCTACTCCGGCCCAATATTCGGGTTTGCCGTGCTCGGAAGTTTCGTCTTTGGAACCGAAAGACAAATAATTCATTGCATAGCCCATATGGGAAGCTTCCGCCAGCACGCAGTCTCTGATCGTAGTGCTGTACATAATATTCTCCTTGACGATATTAGCAAGCACCTGATCCGGTAATTGCTCGAAGATCGGTGACAGCTTGGGAATCTCCTTGGCTCTGCCCGGTGCAGCCATAATATAGGTTCCCAGTGGAATCTCGGGCTGCCGCTTGAACCACTCCAGCATTTCTCCTATCCCTTGCTTGGCATACTCTTTGCCTACTACAACAATCTTGAGATGAGAGATTTCCAGTCTGCGGGACAAATCCTTCTGGATCAGAATAACGGCATCCGGTATGGTCGTGGAAGTCTTGGATACCATGGAGTACGCTAGTCCGTCTCCGGCCCCGCTGCCCCCTTGTGTACCGGACATCAGGCGGTTTGGGAGCGGTGAGCTGATCGATACTTCAACCGTGCCGGGCTCTTCTCCCGCATCAATGAACATGCCATAGATAAAGGTCAATTCGTCCAATTCTATCTTGGACCAACAGCCGGTCAGATTCACCAGCAGTGCAAACACAAGGAACAGCTTGAGCGTCTTCATGACTTCTGTCTCCTTTTGTTCTTCCTGTCGGTAAAAGAGGTACTGCGCTTCGTCATATACTGGGAAGGAAACCGGAACAGTGTATCCTTCCAATCCTCCATCACAAACGGAGCGACCGGCTGCAGATAAGGACTGCCGAACGATTTGAGATTGGTCAAATGGCCGTAAATCACAAACACAGCAACGAACACGCCAATCAGCCCCATCGTCCCGCCGAGAATAAGCAATATGAAGCGGAGCAGTCTGAAGGTCAGACCCAGCTCCAGATGGGGAATGATGTAGGAAGCTATCCCTGTTATGGACACGACAATGACCATTGGAGCCGAGACTATTCCCGCTTGGACTGCGGCCTGTCCGATGACAATACCGCCAATAATCGAGACCGTCTGACCAACGGGCTTCGGAATACGGGTGCCTGCTTCACGCAGGGCTTCGAAGGTCAGCTCCATAATTAACGCCTCCGTCAGGGCGGAGAACGGAATATTCTCACGGGCTGCCGCAATCGTAATTAGTAGATCTGATGGAATAATCTGCGAATGAAAAGTGGTAATCGCTACATACAGCGACGGCAGGATCATTGAGATCAGGGAGAAAAAGAGCCGGACCAGCCGGACCCAACTGCCGGCATAGAAGCTCTGGTAATAATCCTCAGAGGATTGAAGCAGCGCAAAAAAAGTTACAGGAGTCAGCAGTGCCGAAGGCGTGCCGTCCTGCAGCATCCCGATTCTGCCTTCCATCAGCGAAGCGGCTACCGAATCTGGACGTTCTGTATATTGATAGACAGGAAAAGGGGAGAAATGTCCCCCTTGCATATGCTCAGCCAAATAGCTGATGCCCAGAATTCCGTCAACAGACAGATTGGTCAATTTCTCTTCCATTAAAGCCAGAATCTCCGGCTTGTAGAGCCCTTCGATATAGACCAGATAAACATCTGTCTTGGTATATTTGCCGATCGCGAAATGTTTGGTCTTCAGATCGGCATGCTTGATCTTGTGGCGCAGTAAGGACAGATTCGTCTGGACATCCTCGATAAATGCTTCCTGGGGTCCAATGACCACCAGCTCGTTCTGTGATTCGGACACCGCTCTTTTCTGATAGTGGGCAATCTCAAAATAATATACATACGGCAGCCCTTCAATACAGAGAACAGGGTTCCCGCTGACGATCAGCTCAACGGCCCGATCCGGATGATAAGCCTTAATATAAGGGATCGCGAAGGCTGAACCCCGGTCCAGTCGCTCCATGAAATGCGGCCAGTCCGGTTCGCTGTTAGCTTCCGACTTCAGCGGGCTGGCGACAAATTCCTGCAGGCTGAGCGTATCCACTATGGTAGGAATATAGATCAGCATGCAGGAGTGTCCGTATACATTTATCGACTGGTATACTGCATCGCTGCAATCTGTAAGCTGTTCTTTGATCAGTTCAAGTATATTCTTGTCCGGCACCCTGCCTGCCTCCTTCCGGCTATAGAGAATCTTCCTTAGTGTGCCAGAATACCCTGAATTTATGCCCTCAAGCGCAAATAGCCCCACTAAGCGGGGCTCTGAAACCTATAATTTTCATCAAAAAAGGAGCCGGATCATCCCGGCTCCTTCATTAAACGGTATTAACGCTGCAGTTGCTGTCCTTAGAAGCCCATCACAGGATGAGGAATATAAGGCTCCTCCAAACGGAGTACATCTTCCGGACTGAGCGTGACCGATACCGCTGCAGCGGCATCCTCCAGATGGCTCATGCTGGTCGCTCCGACAATCGGTGCTGTGACCGGCTTCTTCTGCATTACCCAGGCTAGTGCAACCTGGGCACGCGGAAGTCCCTGTTCTTCAGCAATCTCTTTCACCCGCAGCGCCACAAGGCGGTCTGCTTCTTCGGTTTGGGAGTACAGCAATTTGGCGAATTGATCACTCTCTGAACGGGCGCTGGTGTCCTGCCAGTCCCGGGTCAACCGCCCGCGGGCCAGCGGACTCCAGGGAATCACTCCGATCCCTTCCGCTTCGCACAGCGGCAGCATTTCCCGTTCTTCCTCACGATACAGCAGATTCACATAATTCTGCATCGATACGAATCGTGTCCAGCCGTGCCGCTCCGCCACATGCAGAGCCTTCAGAAACTGCCAGGCAGACATTGAGGATGCTCCGATGTAGCGTGCTTTGCCTGCCTTGACCACATCGTGCAGCGCTTTCATCGTCTCTTCAACCGGTGTCGACGGGTCCCAGCGGTGAATCTGGTACAGGTCCACATAATCTGTGCCCAGCCGCTTCAGGCTATGGTCGATCTCGCTCATAATAGCCTTGCGCGACAGGCCTCCGCCATTAGGTCCCTTGCGCATTTTACCATGGACCTTGGTGGCAATGACTACCTCATCACGGGAGGTGAACTCCTTGAGCGCACGTCCGACAATCTCTTCGCTGGTACCGTCAGAATAAATGTTGGCCGTATCGAAGAAATTAATGCCCAGCTCCAGCGCTTTGCGGATAAACGGCCGGCTCTCCTGCTCATTCAGTGACCAGGGATGGGTCCCGCGCTCCGGTACCCCGTAGCTCATACAACCCAGGCAAATCCGTGATACATCCAGTCCCGTTGTTCCCAGCTTCACATATTCCATAATCGGCAGATCCTCCCTCTAGCAAATTAGATCCTATGAAACCGATTATAGTATACCGCTGCTGGCCGGAAATGGAAATCAGTCCTGTTATCCGGCTTATTGAAACGTAGCACCGATGTTCGTACCGCTTGGCGTGCCTGATCCGATCAGATCACTTCCGGCGGCCAGCTTCAGAAAGCTGCCGAGGCTGAATGAACCGTCAGCATTTCTTACCACCGATGGAGTCAGGCTGACAAAGTCGGCACTACTGACGGCAAGACCTTTGGCATTCGTGCTGGCATTGCTTTTCCACCATACATTGGTGCTGAGGATATCCGTTCCGCTGGTCTTATCGCTGGAAGCGCCGGCAAAACTCAGATTGTTCGTAAACTGATGCGTTCCTGTATCAAAAGCATAATTGCTCTGACCATTGCTCCACGAGGTATTATTGGTCATTTGGATGGAACCTGGATTGCTGTTGTAGGTGAACCCGTGTTTTTTGTTCTGAAAAGCGATGCTGTTCTGCACGATGTGATTGACAGCAATCTTTTCACCGCCGAGCTTGAAGCCGTTGCCGTCACTGTTCGCTGTGCTGTTTCCGTCCGAGGTCTGGCCGTTCTTATAAGCAATGCTGTTCTTGATCGTGACCACCCCAATAGGGCCGGTATCCGATTTGGTATAGAGATCCCAGCCGTCATCTGTGTTCCAGGCGGAGATGCAATAGTCGAACACATTCCCGGGTCCAATCGTCAGCTTGGCGGCAAAGCCGTCGGCATCCTCGCCATTATCCGGATCGAAGTTGTCATGGGAATACACGCCGATGATCTGGTTATAGCTGGGCCAATCGGCCATGTTAGACAAGGTAGAGGAATAGCGGCTGATTTGCAGCCCGGAGTCCCGGTTATGATGAACCTCAACATTCTGGATAATGTTGTAGTTACCGCCGATGAAGATACCGTTATCTCCCGCGCCTTTCACTTCAAGGCCTTTTACATTCCAGTAGTGTCCGAAGATCTGCAGGCCGCGCTCAGTAGAAGCAAAGGTCTCCCCGGAGAAATCCAGTACCGGCTTCTCACTTCCATAGGCCACCAGGTTCTTGCGCAGCCCTGAGCTTCCGCTGTTCTCGCGCTCAACCGTTACCGGAGCTGTGAAGGAATAGGTACCTCCGCGCATGTAAATTGTTCCTCCGGCAGCCACTCTGGTAAGTGCCGAAGAGAGTGTCGTCGGGCTGCCAATTGTACCCGGATTACCGGCTGCCCCGTTTGGTGCAACATACAGGCTTCCGGATACCGGTGTTGCTGTTGGTGCCGGGGTGACCGTAGGAACTGGAGTTGGAGCTGTGGTCGGTGTTACTGTTGCTGTAGGTGTACTTACAGGAGTTGCCGTTGGCGCTGTAGTCGCCGTTGCTGTAGGGACTGCAGTAGGACTGGCGGTTGCTGTCGCTGCTGGTGTTGCGGATGGTGCAGCGGTCGGAACCGTGGAACCTGCCCCGTTGACTACGACATTGTCGAATTTGACTGAAGTCTTGTAAGCGACAAGGCCAATACCTCCGGCAGTCAAATTGTTATCGTGTGCATTTAATTGCAGCACATTATTCACATACATATTTATTGAATCTCCACTCAGCTCAAGCTTCACTGTGTACACAGTGCCTGTAGAAACCACGAAGTCTTTGGAGGCCAGCGTTGTGCTCGAACCCGAGACTTTTTTGCGGATTTCCAGTGTGCCGCCATTGCTGTTCGACAAAGAAGCTGCGTAGTAGTTGTTCCCGTCCGTATACCGCCCGCACACATAAGTCCGGTTGCTTCCGTTGAAGTTATCCACCTTCACATCCGCTTGCACGCTATAATCAGTCCATGTGCTGCTGCCTGCGGAGGTGCGGCCTTCTGTACTGGCAGATTGATAATATACCTTGGAGCTGCCATCCTGAACTACAGACCATGTGCCCGTGGTACTGGTCCAGCTGCCTGCACTGCCGGATTCAAAATCATCATTGAACAGACTTGCCGCAGCAGCAGAAGGTATGCCCCATTGCAGCCCGCCCAAGACGAGCACAGAAGAAAGCGCAATCATTAAAGCATAAGTAAATCGCTTTTTTATTTTCACGTTAACATTAACCTCCAAAGTGTTGGTTTATTTAATAACCATTTGCAGCGTTTGCATTACGGTTGCAATTCCAACGAAAACTTGTATGTCTAAGTGCAGCAGCTATACGCCATGGCGTTCCTCCTTTTGTCCGACTATGCAGATCACTGCTTTGTGTTCTTTTTCGCAGCAGCCAATCTAATCTCCACTATAAGTAAATATTTGTAATTGTACAGAGGTTTCAGAACCATTTTATTGTATTTCTTTGAATTATAGAATTTTCTATGAATTTTCTGCCGGACTCTTCTAGATTCACAGAGATGTGCATACGAAATAACCCCACTAAGTGGGGTCTTAGCTTTAATCACTATTTGATGTCAATTTTGGATAAAAGGCTTCAGTTTCTTCAGCAGGGTCTGCAGCTGTTCTGAGCAATTTTCGTACATCTGCTTGGCTTCTTTATGCTTCGTAGACAAGCTGAACAACTCCAGATCGGCTTCGCATTTCTTCAGCAGCGCATACAGCTGGGGCTTGTCCTGCGGCTGCTGAACCTCCACATTATCCGTGTACAGATCTACGGTAAGCTCGCCGTAAGAGTCTACCTGGCCCAGGAATACATTCTCCACGCTCAGATCGAGCTTACCAAGTTCCCCCTCCAGCCAGCCGCGCGACAGATTCAGGGTATCGAGCGGTTCATCCATAATTTCGCCGTCCATAATCACAGCCTGAGTCTCTCTCTCTGGAGCAACCTTAATCCCAAGATGCTTGGGTGTAAGCGGCTGATTCTCACGGGTGAGCAGCACATTGATCGCACCGTCCGACTCCATAATGGCAAATTCAACATCAGCCACTTTGAAGACATCCTTCTTGCGCAGCTCCTCCAGCAATTCATCTGTGGTCAGCTTCTCCTTCTTCATATTGTTCTCCAGAATCTTGCCGTCCTGAATCAGCACGGTAGACTTGAAATCAATGAAATCCCTGGCCTTTTTGCTCTTGATTTGCAGGAATTCAATCCCCAGCGAGAATGCCCCCCAGACGACCAAAGCGATCAGGCCCAGATGCCAGGTCTTGTCTGTATCCAGCGAGACGTACGCCGCCAGGTTCCCTATTGTAATTCCCGTAATATATTCGAAAAAAGACAGCTGCGAAACCTGCCGCTTTCCCAGCAGCTTGGTTAGCAAAAACAGCATGATTACCGCAGAAATGGTTCTCACTACGACTTCCAGTGCTTCCGGCATTCGTAAACCCCCTGTAACTTATTCATTATCCGCATATGTTGCTTCAGCTTCATTATTTGTCAAAACAGGCGGAAAATAACCAAGAGAATAAATTCCTGCTGCCAAACGGACGCACAGACCATCTGCTAAATGGGATTTGTTACCTGTATGTCCTGCTACCGGATGCGGATACTACACCGTGAGATTCTGTTCCAAACCAGACCCTAGGAGGTAATGATCCCATGACTGTTGCATCACAGGTCAAAACCTGCGTAGCTTCGCTGAAGAGCGCTCAAGCCAGTCTTGAGCAGTTCGCCATGGAAACCCAGAACGAGGAAGCCAAGACCCTGTTCACCAATGCAGCCGAGCAAACCCAGCAGATCGTTCAGCAGGTTGAGGGCCGCGTAGCGGAAATCGAGAAAGAAGAGCCGCAGTATAAAGGGTTCTGACCGTCATTAGTTATTATGAACGCCAAATAGGCTGATCCATACGCAGACTCCTCTGCACCGGATCAGTCTATTTGTTACTTTTGAATACAAGTCTCACACTTTAACTGCATCTGCAATTATTGAAACAAAACCTAACTTCCCCTCCGCATTTCGGTGATCAAAACGCTTCGACCGGTAGATGAAACCGCTGCGCTCATCCCAGGGAAATTCATGAAATTGGCCGGATTCATCACAGTACTCCAGCAGTTTAACCTGATACCCTGCGGCAGTGAACATCTTCTGCAGAGTAATATAAGTATGTACGATCCGGTGGGAGGCAGCCGGATGATCAAGGGGTCCCGGCCCGCCGATCTGCACAATATTCTGATAAGCTTCATTGGGGAAGAACCCGTCCGGAACAGCACAGCGGATGTATCCACCTGGAGCCAGATAGGTATAGCAGTTACTTGCTGCCTGCACACCTTCCTCATAGGTCAGATGCTCCCAGACATGTTCGGCAAGAATAGCCTTCAAGGAATCAGCGCTGAATTTGCGCGACCAGTCTTCGTTCCGCAGCAGATTCAACTCTGACTCTTCCGTATGCATCCATCCCTTGTTATGCGGACTTCTGCCGCTTCCAATCACTACTCTTAATGGTTCATTCAACCGGATCACTCCTTGATTAGCATCCACTACCCTGGTATTCATTGTAATCCCAATTGGAGGTAGCCGGAATACATCTTTGTCAGATTTATATGGATTTATGTGACTTTTTTTGCATAACGGAATCTCAGTCCGCGCCACACTACTCCCCCCTGCTCCAGCACTACCAGTAACCTGAAGTACATGTTTCCCAGATCATCGCCGATTTCCTTATCTATCACAAAAGAAAAGAGCCGCCGGTTGGCTGCTCCTCCCCTCTTCCGTTCATTTTATTTATCCGGCACATTCGGCTCGGCCTTCCGGATGAATTCCGCAATGTCCAGCTTGCTGCCGGTCCGCGCACTCTCCAAAGCGCCAAGCACCATCGCCATACTGTAGCGGTTATCACGGCAGTCGGTCTCGGCGGGACGCTGCTCCGCAAGTGAGCGGAACATCTCTTCAAGACAGCCCTGATGGAAGGTCTCCTCCATCTGCACAGCCGGCCCTTCTACCCGCTCATATTCATTGAGGAACTGTCCGGAGGTTTCACCGCCACCGATAATCTCGGCATACGGCATATCCCGGCCATCCCAGATCGCTGCCCCCCGTTCCCCCTGAACCCGCCATGAGGCTTCCCAGGACGTAGGCGCACCTTCCGCACACCACGAGCCCTGATAACAGAATACGGAGCCGTCTGACATTTCGAATATACAGATAGCTGCCGCATTCCCTTCATACCACGATCCTGGAGGGTTGAATTCCTGGCAGTACACACTTACAGGATCGGCGCCGCTGATAAAGCGCGCCTGATCGAAGGTATGGATGGCCATGTCCAGCAGCAGCGGGCTGTCCATCGCTTCCCGGAATCCGCCGAAATGCGGAGCCAGAAAGAAGCTTGCGCTTATGGAACCCGTCCGCCCTATGGCTCCCTCGGTGATTAGCCCGCGCAAAGAGCGGATATGCGGATCATATCTGCGGTTCTGCATTACGGCATGGCTCAGCCCTGTGCGTCCGGCCATGTTAACGATTTCATTACATTGCTCCATCGTTTCCGCCAGCGGCTTCTCGGTGAAGACATGACATCCGGCTTCCAGTGCCTTACTGGCAATACTGAAATGGCTGGACGGCACGGTGATATCGAACACCAGATTGGCCGCTGTAGCTTCTATTGCCTGTGATATATCTGTAAATACCGGGCAGGTGAGTCCATGCTTCTCTGCCATGGCCTGCGCGGATTCCACCCGGATATCTACGAGTCCGACGATTTCAATATCAGCATGCTTCAGCGCATAGCTGATCCATTCATTAGCCATGGCTCCACAGCCCGCAACAACTACTCGATACTCTGCTGTCATAGGTGTTCCCCGCTTTCTGGATTAGACCGGATTTGGCACGAAGCTGCCGCCCCGGCAATTTTTCAAATAATGGAGTGCATGAACCTGGCCGGTCATTTCCAGATCGTCACGGTAAACGGGATCATGCCAGCCTTCGATATCAATCGTTCCTGTGTACCCGGCCTGCCGCAGTACCGAGATTACATCGGTCCAATTCGTATCCCCGAAGCCCGGTGTCCGGTGCCACACATACGGTTTAGGTCCGTGAATTCCGTATTCCTTGATAATATCCCAGGCAATCGTTGCGTCTTTACCGTGCACGTGGAAAATTTTGTCCGTCCATTTGCGCAGCTGCGGAATCGGATCAATCAGCTGCACCATCTGGTGGCAGGGCTCCCATTCCAGACCCAGGTTATCGGCATTCACCGCATTGAACATCTTCTCCCATGCTATAGGGTTATGGGCGATATTCCAGTCCCCGGATTGCCAGTTGCCGTCCATAGAACAGTTCTCAAAGGCGATTCTGACGCCACGGTCCGCGGCTCTTTTGGACAACTCACCAAACACCTCTGCGAATTTCGGAATGGACTCGTCAATCGAAACCCCTGGAAGTCGTCCGGTGAAGCCGGAGACCATATCGGTTCCAAACAAATGGGCGTGGTCGATCAGCCGTTCCCAGCTGCCCAGCGCATCCGAGTTATCCCCAGTGCCTGTAAGCGGATTCCCGAATATCCCTACGGAAGAGATTACGAAATCATGCTCCGCAGCCAGTTCACGCACCCGTGCAGCAGTTTCTGTCAGATCCGTGTTTCCGGTTGTCTGCCAGAAGGTCAGGCTGAAGGATTCGAACCCGTGACCTATAATTTGCGGAATCACTCTTAGTGCGTCTCCGCCTCCCACCAGTGTCCCGATTCTCATTGTATCCTGCATCTTGTATACCACTCCAATATTGGTTTATAGTTAGTTCAACAACCCAAGTATATCCTTCATTTCGGGCAAAATCTCTTCTTATCTTGTGTTAAACTAGCTGAATCTTGTGGGAGTTGAAGCCATCTTGACTTATCCGAAGGAACTGAAGGAATATCCTGCGCTCGAGGAGAAGATCTATCCATTCCGCTTATTCTTCAACCAGTGCCAGGGCGCCAAGCCCGAGCAGAACATCCTGTTCCTGCACTGGCATGAGCATTTCGAAATTATTGTGATGCGTGAAGGCCGGGCGATCTTTCATGTGGACAGCAAACCTTATGAAGCCGGACCCGGTGACGTGATCGTGGTACCTTCCGGCGGGCTGCATGTCGGCTATAGCTTGTATAGCGGAGATGTATCTTATGTCTCGATTGTTTTTCATGCCTCATTGTTCAAGGACCGGAATCAGGATTCCCAGCATGAGCAATTTGTGGCCCCTTATCTTAGCAATCAGTATCAGTTTCCGGTCATGCCGGTGGTGCATAATCCGGAATGCGCCTCGTATTATCCCTTGCTTGAGCGGATTATTGAGGAGGTGCAGGCTAAACAACCGGCTTTTCAGCTCGTGGTGAAGAACCAGCTCCACTTATTCTTCACACACCTGTCCCGTACCTTCCCCGCCCAGCAGAGCGAACGTCATTCTATCAATCGTGAACGCTTCAAGCCGCTGCTGGAATACCTGGAAACACATGTTGATCAGAAAATGTCGGTCGAGAGCGCTGCCCGCTTCGTTAATCTGAACGCTTTTCATTTCTGCAAAACCTTCAAGAAGCTGACCGGACGCACCTTCATCGACTATGTGAACCTGTGCCGGATGGATGAAGCCGAGCGGCTGCTGCGGGAGACCGGCTTCAGCATTACAGAGATTTCCGGCAGAGTCGGCTGTGACAATCCCAATTATTTCACGAAGCTCTATAAGCAGTACAAAGGCCTGACACCTTCTATGGTTCGTAAATAACCATAACAAACACCGCACATCCATTAATGTGCGGTGTTTGTTTTTTACATCTAGTATCTACATTTCAGATATCGGAACCCAGCGCCGCTCTTCAATCGAACGTTCCACAGCTTCCAGTACAGCCTGGCATTTCACACCGTCCCGGAAATTGGGCTCAGGCTGACGGCCTTCGGCAATCGCATCCGACAGCTCCAGCATCTCGTGAATGAATGTGTGCTCAAATCCAATGGTATGACCCGGCGGCCACCAGGCTTCAGCATAGTCATGTGCGGGATCGGTAGCGAGCACTCTCCGGAAGCCCTGCACATCCTCGTCATCCGAGGTCAGATAGACCTCCAGTTCGTTCATCCGCTCGAAGTCGAATTTCACACTGCCCAGACTGCCATTGATCTCAAAAGAATTGGTCGAACGATGCCCGGCCGCGAACCGTGTCGCCTCAAAGCTGCCCAATGTACCGTTTGCAAAACGGGCCAGGAACAAAGTAGCATCATCCACCGTCACCGCGCCGCGCGGTGCATCTTTGCTGGCCCGGGCGCTGAGACCTGTCATCTCCGTTGCCAGCGGCCGTTCCTTGACGAACGTCTCACTCATGCCGATGACCTCCTGCACATCGCCTACCAGGAAATGGGCCAGATCAATCAGATGCGCCCCCAGATCCCCATGCGAACCTGAACCGGCAATCTCCTTCTGCAGACGCCAGACCAGCGGGAATTCAGGGTCGAGAATCCAGTCCTGCAGGAACCAGGCACGGAAATGATAGATCTTTCCCAGCCGCCCGCTCTCAATCAAGCGTTTCGCCAGCCTCACCGCCGGGGAGAAACGGTAATTGAAGCCAACCATATGAACAATACCGGCCGCCTCTGCAGCCTGGAGCATTTCTCGCGAATCTGCCAGATTCAGCGCCAGCGGCTTCTCGCAGAAAATATGCTTGCCAGCAGCAGCAGCAGCCAGCGCAATCTCCTTATGGGCATTGCTCGGCGCATTGATGTCGATTAGGTCAATATCGCTGCGGGAGACCAGTTCCTTCCAGTCCGTCACACCTTCCGACCAGCCCAGCTGGCCGGCGGCCTCCTGCAGCGCTTCCTCATTCCGTCCGCAAATGACGGACATTTGCGGTTTAAGTGCCTGTGGGAAGAACATAGGCAGACTGCGGTAGGCATTACTGTGGGCTTTGCCCATGAACTTATAACCTATCATTCCGATCCGTAGCTGTTTCAATATGAATCCTCCTCAAAGAATACTTCCTGATTTCAAGCCGCCTTCAATCAGCTATATTACACTGCGGAAATATTGTACACGCATACATTTTCTCATTGAGAGCGGTCTCAGTCAATCTGCTTCTCCCCTGGTCCACGCGTATGGCTAGATATTCACCAGCATGATCACCCCTGTTACCGTAAGCGTACTTAGTAATGTAGAGAAGAACACGGCCTGCGAAGAGAACTCCGGTTCATTATCAAATTCAACAGCAAGCAGCACAGAACTGAGTGAGGTAGGCACAGCGGAGGAGACAATCAGTGCTTTGGCTACCAGTCCCTCCAACCCAAGCAGCCATAATGCCAGCGCAGCAATGGCCGGTCCGGCAAGCAGTCTGAGGGTAACAGACAAGGTGAGATCAAGCCTTTTCCCGGATGGCAACGACCATTTCATTGAACCCATCTGCACACCCAGCGTTACCAGTGCCAGGCCGATAAACGTATTCGCCACATAGCCAATCGGGGCTGCAAGGAAGCCAGGAAGCGGAATCTCCAGTCCCCGCATGACCAGTGCCAGCGGAATGGCATATATAACAGGTTGTCCGGCAATCGTACGGAGGACCCTCCGCAGACTGCTCCGGTGAGCATTAACACTATAAATGCCATAAGTATTTGGCAGGAAGGATTGCAGGGTTAGAATAACGACCTGTACGGCAAGTGTTAGCGGATTACCGGAGAAGGCCAGCTGGTTAATTGGAAGCCCGTAATTCGCACTATTGGCAAAAAGCACACTGTTGCGCAGCGCAGCAGGCATTCCGCCCTTCAATCCCCTGGCGCGGACTACAATCTCCAGCACCGCATACTGCAGCAGCATATATATGCAGAAAAATAAAATGATCTGTCCGAACAGCACCAGCGAAATGTCCGTCCCGTACAGCAACTGAAACACCACAGCCGGGGTAAGCATATAGAAATTGAGCTTGGACAAGGTTTTGATGTCCAGCTTGAATACCCGGTATAATACCGCTCCCAGCAGGATAACGATAAACAGGGGAATCACGTTATTCAGCAGAATTGAGGTAAAAATAATCATATCCCGTGTCGGCCTCCCTGCAGCATGGTACGCAGCCTCAGCTGTCCATCATTCTGCTTCGTATAAGTTAAGGGTTGTCGTTCATCCAGGTCTGCACATACTTCAGGAACCGGCTTGTTGCAGGCGATGCATATTTCATCGAGCTGACGGCAATTCCCAATGAGCGGAAACTCCGTTCCTCCAGCTCAAGCATGGCCACATTATGATTCTGGAACCGGGTGACCAGCTCCGGGAGGATGCTGATGCCCAGGCCTTTTTCCACCATAGCTATAATCGCATAGTCATCCCCGGCCGAGAATTTGATGTTCGGCTTAATCCCCGCCTTCTCCAGCACCCGCTGCACATCATAGTCCGAGCCGGGCCTCGGAATGATGAAATCCTCGTAGGCGATCTGGGCCAGCGGCATATACGGGGCTTTGCTCAGCGGGTGGTCCAACGGAAGAATCGCCAGCATCCGGTCCTGCTTCAGCGGAAAGACCTCGAACTTCTCCCGGGTAGGCAACGACAGGAAGCCGCAGTCGACCACACCAGCCTCAATCCATTGCTCAATCTCCAGATATCCGCCCTCCATCAGCTTGAATTCAATATACGGGTACTCTTTGCGGAACTGTTTGATCATCCCCGGCAGCCAGTGTACAGAGACACTCGTGAACGTCCCAATCGTAATTGTCCCTGTCTCCAGACCGTGAATATCGGCCACCTGTTGCTTCAGCTGTTCATTCCAGTTAAGGATTTCGCGGATCGGCTGAAGCACCTGCTCCCCGTTCACCGTCAGCTTCACACCGGAACGATTCCGTACCAGCAGCGGGAAGCCGAATTCGTTCTCCAGACTGCTGATCGTATGGCTGATACCAGATTGGGTGAAGCCCAGCACCTCGGCGGCTTTGGTCAGACTGCCCAGTTCAACCACTTTGAGGAACACTTCATATTTGATTATGCTCATCGCTGACCCCCAGGTTTGCATGAGAATTACTCATGTTTCATATGATAAACATTCAGTTACCTTATGTATTTGAGCGTATTATACTATAATCACTTGAAATAAAGAAGGATGATGATGGAATGAAGCCGCTAAAGGCCGAGCTGATGCTCATAGTAGTAACGATGTTCTGGGGTTCCTCCTACCTGTTCATGAAAATGGGACTCGGCACACTGGGGGAATTCAATCTGATTGCACTGCGCTTCGGGCTGGCCTTCATTCTGGCGGCTCTGCTGTTCCGCAAACGGCTGCGCAGTGTGGACGCCAGAACATTGAAATATGGAGCCCTGCTCGGCTTTCTTCTGCTCGGTGTGTTCACCTGCATCACCTTCGGACTGAAGACCACCACGACCTCCAATGCCGGATTTCTGGTAGCTCTGACCGTTGTTTTTGTACCGCTGCTGGATGTTCTGATCTTCAAAAAGAAGGTCGCCCCTCCGCAAATCTTCGGTGCCATTCTGGCCATCGCCGGCATCGGGCTGCTCACTCTGAACGGCTCGCTGCATGTACAGCCTGGTGATCTGCTCTGTATTCTGGCTGCCATTTTCTACGCAGTGCAGATTCTGGTTACCAGCCGCGCTGTCAAGAGCAGCGATTCGCTGAATATCGGCATTCTGCAGCTGGGGTTCGCGGGAGGATATGCCCTGATTCTGTCAGCAGTCTTCGAGAGTCCTGCACTGCCTTCGACACTTCCCGGCTGGATCGCCATCCTCGCACTCGGCATTTTTTGCAGCGCCTGCGGCTTCATCCTGCAGCCCGTTGCCCAGAAATACACAACGCCGACCCGCACCGGATTAATCTTCGCCCTCGAACCAGTCTTTGCCGCCTTCTTCGGCTACTGGTTCGCACATGAACAGCTTTCGCTGCAGGGCTACACCGGCGCTGCCCTTGTCCTGCTGGGCATTATAGCTTCCGAACTGCTCGGCAGATTGCACTTCGCCCCTTTTCCGGCAAGGATGCTCAAGAAACGGCGGGCAGATCTATAAGGCTTCAATAATTGCTCTGATCTGCGCTCTCGCTGTCTTGGATTCCGGGAAGAAGAACAGCGGCCAGACATGCAGCATTTGCGGATATTCATAGTAGCCGATCTTTATTCCTTCAACCAGTAACCGCTCTCTGAACCTCTTGACATCGGGATACACAATGTCATGCGTCCCCGTGAAGATGCTGACCGGACCTATATCCGTGACCTCCCCATAAGCGGGGCTGATCAAATGAGAAGTAATCTCCTGACCCCCCGCATACCACTCAGCAATTTCTTTGATGGCAGGAACTGCCGTGACAGGATCTTTACGCTCCACTGCCTTGATTTCCGGGTTGCTGAAGGTCATGTCGAGCACCGGGGAGATCAGGATCGTGTGTGCAGGCAGTGGTATCCCTTTTTCCTTAAGCAGCTGCACTAGTGCAAGCCCCATTCCGCCGCCAGCCGAATCCCCCATGACCACAAGCTTGTCTCCACACTCTGAACTCTGTGCTAACATCTCCTCATATAGCGGTATCAGCATCTGAAATACTTCCTTATGTCCATATTGCGGTGCCAAAGGGTACATGGGAACTGCAATCGTACACTTCAGCTTGTCCGCCATACCGGCCAGGAACTCCCAATGCAGCGGGGATATCTTCAGTACATAACCCCCGCCGTGCAGATACAGGATCTGTTTGCCGCCCGAAAGAGACTTTGCTGAAATCACATAATAAGGATAACTGGCTATCTCACGCTCTTCGATGATGCATAACTTATACACTTTAGCCGGCGGCTTACTGCTCACCTTACGCTGCTTCGTTTCAATATCCTTCCGCAAAGCTATCCCTGTCTTCTTCCACATGGCGTTAATCCTTATGAGGCGCAGGCCCAGCTTAACCGCTCTGCTCTGCCAGCTTTCTTTGGAACCTTTCATTGTTGTCCTTCTTTCTGCGGCATCACGGCTTCCCGCAAACGCTGCGCCCAGGCCAGATCCAGCTCCTGCGCCTCCAGGCGCACCTGCAGCAGATCCATCGTTGTCGCATAGAACCGCCCTCCCGGCGCGGCAGCATCAGGAGCAGTCTCTTTCCGGAAGGCGTCTATCCCTTTTCGCAGCTCTGCAATGCCTTTAGCGGCGTACGCAAGATAATGGTCTACAAGCGCCAGCTGCGCTTCAGGGGCAAGGAACTCCAAATGCTGGGCTTTGATATGAAAAAGCTTCTGATAGGTTGCCGACTCCGTCCCCGTATCCATCATCAGCTCGGTGAACCGGGCCCGTCCTTTACCGGTGAGCTGCAGCGCACGGGATGGCCGTTCACTGGGATAAGGCACTGAAGAAGGATCGGCTTCGCAGATCAGTCCCTCTCTCTCAAGTCTGGACAACAGGGTGGACAGCGTTCCGCGGCTGATTTTCTCCCACGGGCTGATAATCTTCGCAATTAGATAAGCATGCAGCGGGAAATGCATCAGCAATGACAGGACCAGTAATTCATACATAAGGAAACCCCTTATCGATAGTTTTATTAAAACTATATAGAATTCATTATCAGCCGTCAAGCGGTTCACAAAATACTCCAGCTGGCGCCTGCCCCGGATACAATTCCACATACCGCCGTAATTCCTCCAATTTGCCTTCTGTATCGCATCCAAAGCGATGTGATGTATACCTCTAATTCTTCCTTTTGCCCTTCTGTATAGCCATACTATAAGATGACAGCAATTGAGTGACTTCAGTTCTTGCTGTAAAAACATAAATGTTGTACGTAGTACAACTCTGATGCAGAGATACGAGTATGGTTGGGAGAAATGTTGTATGAAATACAGGAATAACCCCGCTAATCCGCTTGGAGGAGCAGAAATGCTGCATTTCATACAACAATTTTGGAAAAATGATCGATATGACGGGGGGAATGTTGTATTTCGTGCAGGATTTCGAATCGCAATCGCGACAACGGGGGTAAAATGCGAAAAAACCGCCCCAGCGATTAGCTGAGGCGGCCGTAAACCCAAGATATGAATTAATGTCCCATCATTACAGCAGCGTCCGCTTGCTGTCCTTCCGGAGTTCCAGCGGAACCGGCTGTCTTCGGCTTGCGCAGAATCAGACTGATGACCACTCCGGCCAGCGCGATGCAGGCGGAGAGGAAGAATACATCATTGAAGCCCTGTACAGCGGCGACAAGCGGATTGCTTCCGGCAGCCATCTCACCCATATGAACGGTAATCTGGCTGGTTAAGTATCCGGTCATACCGGCAACCGCGAACGATACTACGACCTGCTGGGCTGCGGCGGTCAGCGGAGTCACCCGGCCAACCCATTCACGCGGCGCAGAGTTTAGAACATGGGTGTTAACCGGCATCATCGACAAGCCCATACCTAGCCCCATCATAGCGAGACAGCCCATGATAACGGGAAGACTGGTGTCTACCGTAACACCGGACAACAGGAACAGTGCAGTGGAAATGACACTGAGTCCGACGAACAACAGCGGACGTGCACCAATTTTATCAAATAAGCGGCCGCCCACCGGCATACCGATACCGGATGCCAGCGCCTGCGGAAGCAGAATCAGACCTGTCTCAAGCGGTGTGTAGTTGCGGATCTGCTGCAGATACAGCGGAACGAACAGCATGGAACCGAACAAGGCAGCCTGGGTCACCCAGGATAGGATAATGCCGCGTGTGAAGTCCGATGAACGGAAGACGCGCAGCTCCAGCAGCGGATGCTTCTGCATCAGTTCAGCGATGACGAACAGTACCAGCGCCACACCGCCGACAGACAATCCTACTAGAGCCCCCGTCGAAGTCCAGCTTTCGCCTCCGCCTTGATTGACACCATAAGCAAGCATGGAGAAGGCAAGCGGAGCCAGAATGATACCGAAGATATCCAGGTGCGCTTTGCCCTTCTTCTCGGTAACAGGCAGATATTTAACTCCCAGAATGATACCAACGATACCGATAGGCAGGTTGATCAGGAAGATCCAGTGCCAGCTCACGTATTCTACCAGCCAGCCGGAGAGGATCGGACCAAGTGCCGGAGCCAGCAGCATGGGAATTCCGAGCATCCCCATAATAGAACCTCTGCGCTCTGCCGGAGCCAGTCTGAAGACCATTGCCATACCGATTGGAGCTACCATCCCGCCGCCTAGACCTTGAATGACACGGAAGATGACCAGCTGCGTCGAGGTCTGGGCAACCGAACAAAGAACGGACCCCAGTACAAACATAACAATAGTCGTTAGAAAGACCTGCTTGGAACCGAAGCGGTCAGTCATATAGCCAGCCAGCGGAATTACAGCAGCCAGCGCCAGCGTATAACCCGTAATCGCCCACTGAACGGTCTTAAGATCTGTTGCGAAATACTGCACCAGATTCGGTACCGCAACGTTTACAGCAGTGCTGTCCAGGATAACCATAATCATGCCGACGATAATAGCCATTAACGGCGGAATAATGGCTTTCAGCGAGAACGGTGCTTCCACTGCTGCACTGTTTCCTTTATTTGTGGTGTTTGTCATTCTCTTCTCCACTCTTTTCTCTGTTTATAATTAGTTATACTTATGAAAATAAAGTTCAAATAACCCGTCAATCTGCTCCTCAAGCGGCGAAAGCCTGAACATCTCCTTGAGATCCTCCCGTTCCTTCGGCAGGCTGGAGACCATAATTACCGGAAAAACAATGGCCCCATAGACTTGCATCATCATCATCATGAGCTTGTCGCGGTCCTGCTCCCCGGTGATCTCACTGAGCACTTCCTTAATGCGCTCCAGCCTCATCAGCTTGGAGTACTTCGCATATTCATCCTGTGAGCCCATAATATGATGCCTTTGATCAAGCATCTGCCGGGCCATTCCCGGGTAACGGCTGAGATTCATAATATAACGCATGAAAAATAGCTTCATCCGCTCCTTCGGCGGCAGGCTGTCATCTTCCAGTGCTTTGAAGGCATCATCAAAGGTAGACACCAGTCTCTTCACTGCGTCGCCAAACAGTTTTTCCTTGGAGCCGTAATAATAATTCACCAGTGCAAGATTCGTCTCTGCCCTTGCTGCGATGCTCCGAAGGGTGATACAGCTGAACCCCTCTTCGCGGATCAAATCCACGGTTGCATCGAGTATAATCTGCTTCGTATCTTTATCTGAAGAATCAGCTTTGTTGTCAGATTTAACCATAATGCAGCTTGTCGCCCTCCTTTGCCGCGATTTCTAATCATCGATTTAAACAGCGTTTAATCAGAATTTAAAATTACTCTCTTTGGAGTGATCTGTCAACAGAAGTTTTCAGGAATTTTCAAAAGAGTTAGCATTAATAAAAAAGAAGCATCTCCGGCAGCGGATTACAGCTGCGAGATGCTCCTGCTATGAATGATCAATTATTTGTTATTTCGACGGGCTGGCCAGCACTTCCGCTGCCTGCAGCGCCGCCAGGCTCAGCTTCACGATCTTGCCCGATGTATTCAGCTCCAGCGTCAGCAGCGCCTCGGATTTGGAGAAGGACAACACGCTTGTTATTGTCATATTCCCGTCATGCTGCCGGCTCTCCGTAGATTTCACTCCGAAGTACTGGCCTGCCGGAGCGCTTACCCCCTCCCAGTTCTGCTGAATGACGGGCAGCGGGGGCTGCTCTGCTTCCGCAGTGAAGTAACGCTCGCGGAGTCCTGTATAGTTGCCTGCGGCCAGCAATCCGGCTACAGCTCCGGCAGTTACCTCCGGTGAGTAGATTTCAACCAGCCCTTTTGCCGGATTATAGGATGTAACCAGCCCGATCGCTGCAAAAAACGACAATGGTGCATATGCGCGCTGCTGCTTCAGTTCAATGCTATCTGTAAAAGGCACCCGATCCTTGCCGTTCAGAATGATCTCTTTCCCGCTCAATCTGAACTCAATCGTTTCCTGGAACCGGTTCAGCTTGAACTGTCCTGTGGCACCTACAAAGGTAGTCTTATACTTAAGGATTTCCGTAGTCTCCCGGAGCGGGAGCATGAGGGTTGTTCCGCTGGTATAGGTTTGCGGTCCATCCAGCTGCAAGGCTTGTCCGTTCACAATAATATTTACACCCGGTGCTGCGTGGACACTATTTCCGGTTAATACTCCCGATCCTGCTGCCAATAACAGTACACTTAGGAAAACGGCTACGATTCTGTTCTTCAAATCGATCCCACCTCTCCTGTAATATAATTATTATGCACGCAAACTTCAGGGACTAAACTTATATTAATCATTAACCGTTCTGCGCAGTTTTGGAACAGCCTCACTCCACATTAAAGTTAAAATACTGCTGTGGATAAGGCTCCTTGATCAGTGTGAAATGCCACCACTCCTTGGTATAGGGCTTGAAGCCCTGCTTCGACATGGCATCCTTAAGAACTTTACGGTTGGCATGCTGAGTACTGTTGACCAGAGTGGTATTATAGTAAGAAATCTCACCAAAGAAATCATACGGGCTGCCCATGTCAACCAGCGCCCCTGTTTTTTTATCTGCCAGTGTCAGATCAATGGTACTGCCCCGAGAGTGTCCCGATTTCTTGGAGATGAAGCCCAGCTTGAACAGATTACGCTTGTCCAGCTTGGGGTAATACTGTTGCTTCATCTTAATATCCGAGGCATCCTGTGACCAGCGTACGAAGTGATTTACGGCTTTTTGCGGACGGTAGGCATCATAGATTCTCAGGATATACCCTTCACCATCCAGATCGTCACTGACTTTCTTCAGCGCACTCGCTGCTGTCCGCGAGAAAATCGCCAGCGGAGCTTTATACCCGTCCACCCTTGTTCCAGTAAAATTATTCTCACTGTAATAGCGTATCTCATACTGCGCCGTAGGAATCACTTCATCCAGATACACAAAGCCGCCTGGCAGGTTGTGCTTCTTCTCCACCTTGCTTTGCGCCGGGGCAACGGCTGTATTCTGTAGCTTAGGAGCAGCCGCTGTGGCTGCTGTTGCTGTTGCCGTTAAAAGCGTAGCTCCGCCTAGAATAAGCGCACATGAGACCAGCCCTAATTTTCTACCTGTATTTCGCAGCTTCATCACAATGCTCCCCTTCTCCTGCCTCGTCCGTATTTTCACCCTACCAGTATACGTGCAGCAGCACTAGGCGTCCATAGTTAAGTCTAGGCTTGTGTCCGCAGGGAGCATATCCTTCCGCCGGTAGACACCCATCAGCAGCCCGACAGCGGCGAATTCAATGAAGACATGCTGTCCGTAGCTGAGGAAAGGGAACGGTATAGCTGTGATTGGCATTCTTCCGCTGAGGATCGATAGACCATAAGCTAAGCGGATGGCTAGCATAAGGGCCAGAGCAAGGATAAGCATCCGCCCGTAGGTATCGCGTACAGCGCGGGTATAGGAAATCATTTTGAGAACGAACCAGCCCACTGCCGCTATGAACAGCATGCCCCCGGCCCAGCCGAAGCATTGAACCAGAAATACCGGAAAAAGATCCGAATACGCATACGGCAGTCCTTCTTCCGCACCTCCGAAGCCATACCCTCTCCAGCCTGCGGATGTAATGGTCTCGTGAATTCTGCGGTTGAGGTAACCCGGGCCATTAAGCATGTAATTATGATTTATCGCTCCGATGACCCTGTCACGCAAGTTCAAATTATTCCAAACATAGATGGCTCCGCCCGACACAAATGTTATAACCATTAATCCGGCTGTAATCCAGCGCCGTGTTATCCATACATATAGCGTCAGCGATACTGCCAAATAAACCACCAGCTCCGGTAAAGACCGGATCGCCGCATAGATCACCGCAGGCAGCAGCAGTAAGGCTACCTCCGCTAATTCCCTGGTCCGCCTACGCCATTTCAGCATAAAGCTGTGGCTGGTCCATATTCCTGTCAGAGCGACAACAAATATATAAGGACTGTATCCAACCAGATCAAAATATAAGCCCAAAAAACCAACATAGTGTCTGTTCCCATTGATTAATTGACCCAGCAATAGGCTGGCAACGATAGCCATTAATGCTGCAGCATAGATGAATCCTGATGCTCTCTGAAGCAGCTTGAAATTGACGAAGTACATTCCTGTCATAACGGCGATCCCAAGGATGATATAAACCGTCTGGCGCATCGTCAGATCAGATAGGGCCGGGTTGAAGGAGGTTCCGGCTTCTATAGCCCCCATCCCCAGCAGACTTACAGCTGACAACATCATTACTGCGGTGAGCAGCCCCCACGGAATCCGCGGTTTATGGATTCTGTGCAGATCCCGGCCGATCACCTGCGGATCACCCATTTGCGCGATAGCATATTGCTGCGCTTCTTCTTCAGTTGCGCCAAGCTGCTGCCGCTCCAGCATTAAGTCCTGGAAGTGCCCGCTGAGCTCCTCCCTTATCTCTCTGTGCATCCCTTTGGCTCTGACCTCTGCACACACCCTGTCCAGATAGTTGTCCAGCTTCTTCCGCTGCTCCATCATGCGCCGCCCTCCCCCAGTACCGAATCCACCGCGCCTTTGAAAAGATTCCATTCCGCTCTCTTCTCCTGCAGCTTCGCCTTGCCCTCATCCAGCAGCCGGTAATATTTGCGTTTGCGCCCTTCTACCTCAAGCCAATACGCCTCTACCCAGCGTTCGCTCTCCATCGCATGGAGTATCGGATAGAGCGTGCCCTCCTTCAGGGAAAATACCCCCTGCGAGCGCTGCTCCAGCTCTTTTATCAGTTCGTAGCCGTATAACGGCTTATCGAGCAGCAGAGTGAGAATTAAGGTCCCCGTGCTGCCCTTCAGCATTTCTTTACTGACTTTCATTGGCATCCCCTCCTGTACGAATGGCAATTCACTGATACATCGTTAATCTATGCTTAATATACTTTAATTCCCAGTTGATGTCCAGAGATTGTGTCCACGTCAGCCATATGAGTAATCCGTTAACTTGCGTATGAGTAACAGTTAACGCTGGCAGACAAGTAACCCGATAATACTTGCACTTGCGCATAAGCTGCCTCTTGGGGCATTAATGTTGTACGTTTTACAACTTTGATCCCCAGATATCCGGGCGTCAGAGAGGATTGTTGTACGAAATACAAGAATTGTCCCAATAATCCGTTTGGAGTAGGAGAAATGTTGCCTTTTTTACAACAATTATGAATTAGGAGCGTTATCATGAGGGAAATGTTGTATTTAGGGCAGGATTTTATACAATGAATGCTCTGTGAGCTCCATATTGCACATAGCAAAAAAGCACACCCGGATTACGGATGTGCTTGCAGTCAATTAATGAGATTAGTGCATGGAAGCCTGCGTCTTGTGCGAGACAATAACACGTTTAAGGAAGAAAGCAACAACCAGACCGATTATGGCCATCACCATACCGAAGATGAACGCATTCTGTACCCCATGGGTAAATGCAGCGCCAATATTCAGCGGATCACCAGGGTCAGTTACAGTCTTCATGTAGCTCTTGGAACCGGAGGTCATAATGCTTACTGCCAGAGCCGTACCAATCGCTCCTGCAACCTGCTGCAGAGTATTCATGATCGCTGTACCGTCAGGATAGTATTCCAGCGGTAGCTGATTGATCCCGTTCGTCTGGGCAGGCATCATAATCATCGAGATTCCGATCATGAGCACGCTGTGAAGTACAATTACGAAGATAACGGTAGAAGTTGCTGTAATACTCGAGAAGAACCACAGCGAGATAGCTACGAGCACGAGTCCTGGAATAACGAGCCATTTCGGACCGTATTTATCGAACAGGCGTCCCATTACCGGTGACATCAGTCCGTTGATAATTCCGCCCGGCAGCAGCAGTAAGCCTGCTTTGAACGCAGTATAGTTTTGTCCCTGCTGCAGGTACATTGGAAGAATCAGCATCGAGGACAGAATCACCATCATACAGATGAAGACCATCAGAACACCGACCACGAACATCGGGAATTTGAAGGCACGCAGATTAATCATCGGCTGCTTCATCGTCAACTGCCGGATGCAGAATAGAACGAGCGCAATTACACCAATAGCAATGGCGATAATCACCTTCGGACTTCCCCAGCCTTCCGCTTCACCGGCGCTGCTGAATCCATACACAATGCCGCCGAAACCAAGTGACGATAATATAATCGAGAGGATATCAATCTTCGGCTTGGTCACTTCTGTGACGTTCTGCATGAAGAAAATTCCGCTGAACAGCGCGATCACAAGGAACGGCAGGGACAGCCAGAAGATCCAGTGCCAGCTGAGGCTCTCAATCAGCAGACCTGCAATGGTTGGGCCGATCGCTGGAGCTACCATGATGACGAGTCCGATGAGACCCATCGCTGCGCCTCTTTTCTCAGCGGGAATAATGATCAGGATCGTGTTGAACATCAGCGGTAAAAGAAGTGCAGTTCCCATCGCCTGAACCACACGCGCTGTAAGCAGGAATTCGAAGTTCGGCGCCATTGCAGCCAGGAATGTTCCCGCAATCGAGAAGCATAGCGCAGCAATGAACAGCTGTCTGGTCGTGAACCACTGCAGGAGCAGCCCGGAGATCGGAACCAGAATACCCAGCGTCAGCAGGTAAGCCGTAGTCAGCCACTGCGCTGTGGTAGGAGTAATTTGTAATACATTCATAAGATCACTTAAGGCTACATTTAATGCGGTCTCACTGAACATGCCGATAAATCCGGCAAGCAATAAGGAGACGAGAATTGGAAGGGTCTTGAATTTGCGGGGCTCTGTGTGCCCCTTACCAGTCATAGTTGCGTTCACTCTCATATCCTCCTGATAATCTGTTTGTTCTCTCTCTATTTGTTACTGGTATTGCAGTGTTACGATGGTACTGTTGAAACCTTAAGCCAGTATTGCCGGAATACTCTCTGCTGCCGCAACCAGCGGCTGGACATTTCGGCAGGTTAACGCCAGCAGCAGCGCACCTTCAAACAAGGAGACTACAACAGTCGCTTTTCCCACAGCAGCTTCCTCCTGCATGCCATCCTTCATCAGACGCTGGGCGATCACATCCTGCCAATCCTTGAACACACATTGACAAGCGGTCCGCAGTTCATTGCTGACACAGGAAGTCTCAACGGCTACCCAGAAGCTGAACGGCACCAATCCTTCAAAGGAAGATTCCTCCGCTTCCCTCGCCATAGACAGAATGAAATTCTGCACCGCCTGAGCAGGTGAGTCTTCACCCTCTACATAATGCCGCAAATTTTGGGAGACCATTTCACTTGTCCGGTTAATACAGGTCAACACCAGCTCTTCTTTGCCGTGAGGAAAATAATAATACAATGATCCTTTGGGCGAATCGCTGTCCTTGATGATCTGATTTAGCCCGGTTGCATGATAGCCCTGTGTGAAAAACAATCTTGAAGCCGTATCCAGAATAGCTTCACGTGCATTATGCTTGTTTGACAAGCCGGACACTTCCTTTATAGATGTTTCTGCACTTTTATAACAATTGGTCTACATAATAAAACCATGAGTGGGCTCCGGCTGTCAATGGATAATAATTTCAAATTTTAATGTTTACGCTTACCGATTGCCACATTGCGGATCATTGGTTATAATTTAATTATTCCAATGCGAAAGGTGCGATTTCAATGAGTGAGCCTTCAATCATTAAGGGAATTCCCCGGCCATTAGTCAGAACTAATCAGGCTTTTATCGTAATTTCTGTATTATTGTCACTGTTTACGGGAGCTTACTGGATTCTTGCCCTGCCGCTTGCCGCAGGACTGTCTGGTCTACTATTCGGATATAATCCGGTGATCAAGGTTGCGGCGAACTTCCTGACTAAGGAGCGCTCCGCCTATGTACTGGAAGACTGGGAACAGCAGCAGTTCAACCAGAGCATTGCCGTCTTCTGCCTGACTGCAGGACTGGTCAGCTTCCTAGCTGGCTGGACCGTAGCGGCTTATATCTTCACGATCATGGTCGCAGTAGCAGCCACAGTAGCTATCCTCGGCTTCTGCATCGGGTGCTTCATCCACTACCAGTGGAGAATGTATACCTATAGACGCAAACAGGCAGCCCTCCACAAATAAGCAGGAGTCTGTGCTGCCCTTACGGTGAATTTCACAGGGCCAGTAAGCCGCAGCAGCAGTATGCTGCCAGACCTATGCTGGCCTCCAACATCCCCGGTTATTCCACAATATAATCCGCCAGAATCCGCTCCACTGAAGAAGCGAAGCTTTTGCCGGCGCCCCAATCGAGCTTAAGGATCAACCCGTTGGAGCCTCCCGCCGGAATAAGCCGGACATTACTTCTGCCCTTCAGATTATCCACTAGAATCACCAGCGCCGCCTGATTACCGGACCGGAAATAATACCGCTCATAGACCAGCGTTCCGATCATCTTGCCTTCACCGAGATCATTCAGCTCCTCGTACAACAGCTCCGACTCCTGCGTCATTCCCTCTTTGATCAGCGCAAGCGTCTCATTGGGCTGCAATCTAACATCGAGTTGATAGGCCTCATTCATGCTCATCACCAGCCACATCCCAGCGGTGACGGAATTTCTCCAGCCGCGGATGCAGTTGTGCCGGCGCTTCTGACAACAGCAAACGCAGCTTGACGATCCATTCCTCGAATGAGGAATAGGAAGCGAACAGATTAGCCATCTCCGGAGTCAGATAGAGAAAGTAAGGTGCGGAATAGACCTCGCTGATATGGCGCAGCGCAGAATCGAGCGGGGTGTATTTCTTGCGTTTCCCCTCCAGACTTTCCACCGTAATGAAAGACCGCCCCTGATCTCTTTTCCACTCATGCAGCCGGTCCTCCCGTTTATAAAAAGCCTGCACCGGCTCCTTCGTCATCCGTCTCACGGTTTCTTCATGCAGCGGATACAGTACCAGCTTGGTGAATTTGCGCTCTATCGCTGTCTCAGCCGCCTTCAACAAATCCATATCCGAGATATGCTCGAATGAATCATAGAAGATTAAGGTCCCTTTGCGTTCACCGGCTGGGGGTTCATAACCATAAGGAACATGCTGAATGTCTCGTTTCATCATTACCCTCCTGTGTGCTTCAATATCTACAGCATATCATGCTACCCCGGATCGCGTACAATTCCTGGACCTAGAACGTATGCCCTGAATGGTAATACTCGCCAAAAAAAGCAGCGGTGCCATGACAGGCAATCGCTGCTATATGTAAGTGTTGCGCAGTGCAAGGACATTCTGTGCCCGTATATCTAATACCGGCTGGCAGGTGCCCTCTTCCCTACAAGACGGTGAGTCCGTCAGGCTCTGGAGCGGATTGCTCCTCCTGCAGCCGGCAGCGCCGCAGAAACACTTCGGTTAGATCCTTAGCCCGGACCACCAAATACTGATCAGGAAAGCGGAAATCTGTTGAACAAGCGGTCAGCACGTAGCCCGGATCTACCGGATATTGCCTGAACGCATGATCGGGCAGCCGGTCACTAAGCACAGACTGCTCATATTTCAAAGCATACTGCTCAGAGAATACCGAACGGATCGGAACCGTCAGGCCAATGCCCTCCATCTTCAGATAACTCTCCTTCCGCGTCCACAGGTCATAGTAATAGCGTATTTGAGCCTCTGATTTCAGGCTCTGGTATTGCTCCATTTCTTCAGGGGACAGGCTGTACCGGGCTAACGCCGGATTTATGGCAGCCATCTTCTGAATGTCGATTCCTACCCGCTGTCCCTTGCGGCTGACGATACCTGCTACCCATTTTCCCGAATGTGAGAGGTTATAGTCCCACGGTTCGCGCATAGCAGACAGCCGGGGTTTGCCAAACACCCCTTTGTCAAAACAGATCTCATCATTCCGCATTCCCTCCATATCCATGGCGAACATCCGGGCAAGGATGTCTCCGATAAGAGACCTGCGAACATCGTCTTCACGTTTCAGCCGGCTGCTGCTCATCCGGCGCTCCGGTGACACATAGGGCAGCAGCTCAGGAACCGAAAAAGCGGTCCCGAGTGATACAGCAATGATATGCATGAACGGCCAAGCCTCCTATCGGTTCTCCGGTCTATTCCTGCTGCTCCCGGAACCAGCCCAAGGTTTCTTTGACTGCATCCTTGTAGGCGGTTGGAGAATATTCCGGGAACCGCTTCATGAATTTGTTCTCGCTCAGCACCAGCGGATACTGGAATTCGTATAGCAGCTCATGGAATTCCTTAGCTTCTTTATCGAATATACCTGCCAAACCAACGGCCCAGCCCGGGAGGGTCCGGCATTTCCTTGGACTGTCTGCTTCATCCTGGATGAGATTCAGGAACTGGCGGCCTTCAATCGCCCCGGAGCCCGACACATGCCATTCCCCTTCTTCCCCGCTATACGCCAGCAGCACGGCTGCTTTGGCCGCATCACGGATATAGACCAGATCATGGGGAACATCCAGCCTGACCGGCCAGGCGATGGTTTTGGCCCGCAGCGCTCCGTTGAATATCGGTCTGAATACCCTGTTCGTAACGTTGGGGCCATAGTAGTCGGGATAACGCGGAATGACATAGCGGAAGCCGTTCTCCGCTGCCCGCTTCTTCAGGAGCTCTTCCAGCTGGTTACGGAGCTTTCCTTTACGGGTAAGAGCCGCCTTGGGATGGTTCTCATCCGCGGGAAGGTATTTGAATCTGCCGTATCCATAGACATTGCCGGGAAATACCAGCGTCTGCCCGGAATGCAGCTTCGCGGTAACCCGTTCCAGCGCTTTGGGCATGATCGTGTACCAGTCCTGGTAAGGCACATTAAGACAAAAGTAGAGTGTTTTCACTCCTGTCAGGAGAGCAGCAAGAGCCCTCTCATCTTGTATATCCAGTGAAGCCATAGTCAGCAGCGGTCCTCTCAGTCTGCTTAGTGCCTCATTAGAACGATGATAGGTCGCTGTTACCAGCTTCCCCCGCCACAGTAATTCTTGGGTAATGGAATGGCCTAAACCGCCATTGCCTCCGATTACGAGATTCATAACATTACCGGCTCCTTATCGAGCGTATGAATACCTTCAGCCACCAGCTTTACGGTTTATTCAGTCTGCCCGGGATGATGTTTAGCAGTTATGAAGAACCGTTACATGCCGCTTCCTCAAGAACTGCCGGATATAGAACTGCTGCCGAATTCTTAACCTGCTATTAGTATACAGCCAAGAATATGCTGTCATCATTGGGATAATTTGACGATTATTGTCGTTTGAGGTCCTTAATATGTAGATATGGTGAATTATTGCGATTCAATAGTTTTGCAGCACCCTAAGCTTATCTTCGCCGATCATTGTCCCGTGTCAATCATCATTTAAGAGCATTCAGTCTCTGGTCCGCATATACCGCTGCGCCAAGTGTGCCCGCCCTGCTCCCCAGTTCGGCTTGAACGATCCTGCATTTGCTCCCTGAGAGCTTCAGCGCATGAGCATTTACAGTGCCGCGGACGCTGCCCAGCAGCCGTTCTCCTGCGGCAGCCATGCCGCCTCCAATAATGATCAGCTCCGGGTTCAGCAGATTAATTACATTAGCCAGACCGTACCCCAGCAGTTCTCCGGTTTCATGCATGACTTCGACCGCCAGCGGGTCCCCGAGATCATAAGCCTCCGAAATCATTTTTGCGGTAATTTGTCCGTCATCCTGATTCGTCCAAGTCTGAATCAGACTGCTCCTGCCATCCAGCAGCTTCTCCTTGAATGTGTTGACCATGCCCACAGCAGATACATACCTCCCGAGGCAGCCGGAGCTCCCGCAGCGGCATGGACGGCCCTGCCTGTACATATTCATATGTCCGATTTCACCAGCACTGAAGGTTGTTCCGTACAACACCTTGCCGTCATGGACAATGCCTGAGCCCAGTCCGGTTCCAAGTGTGAGCAGCACCAGGTTACGGCATCCTTTTCCGGCTCCCTGCTGCCATTCCCCATATAAGTTAACCCGCACATCATTATCGATGTAGACCGGAAAATCGTAAAATTGCTTCATTGCATTCACTATATGTATTTGTTCCCATCCGGGAAAGTTCGGCGAAAAGATCGACAGGCCTTCCTCCGGGTCCAGCAGACCGGGAATGCCCATCCCCATACAGGTGATCTGCTGCTGATCTATCCCCTTGCCCTCTGTCAGTTGTGTAACGGCCAACCTGATCCGCTCCAGCACATGCGCCGGTCCTGCCGCCGCTTCCGTTGGCAGAGACAGCTCCTCGACTGCGTTGAAATCCCCATCGAACAATCCCGCTTTGATATTGGTTCCGCCCAAATCGACGCCTATAGTATAATTGTTCATCGCTTCTGCTCCTTTACAGTAATAGTCCTGGCTTCACTCCCACCACTTATTATGCGCTTTCATTGATTGGGCAGGTAGGATTTTTTGAGCATTGTTATAGTATTTTCTACACAAAAAGGGCCGTCCGCGCCAGCCAATGAATAGCTGCTTGGACGACCCTGTATAATGTTCTTTGCGGAATCCCTTAAGACCCCGCACCTTTGTACCGCTTAACGCCATAGCTCCAGGCCATCAGGCCGATGCCGAGGAACACTGCACCCACTACGGGGGTCAGCAGCGCCATCCCCTTCATCTCATCACGGTGGAGGAACAGGGCTGCCGGATAGATCCCAACAAAGGCAAACGGGATAATCCAGGTTAGCAGCACCTGAATCGCCCGGTTGTAGATCGTAACCGGATAACGGCCGTAGGTCTGGATATTATACATCAGCGGCAGAATACCAGTTGGCGCATCCGAGTAGAACGACAGTGAAGTCAATGTCGTATAGATGCCGGTATAGATTGCTACCGCACTGAGTGTCAGGATAATCAGCATCGGAATGGTCCACCATTCGAACGGCAAGCCCAGATTGCTGCCGCTGATGGCCATAACAATCAGTCCGATGAAGGAGCCCACAAGTGAAGGCGGGTCCACATTTTCCAAGAAAATCTGGAACAGGTTATGCGCCGGACGGGTCAGAATGCGGTCCATCTCGCCTTTGACGATATAGCGCTCACTGAAGCCCCACATATTCACGAAGCAGCTGAACACGCCGAACGGCACCATGAAGAAGCCGTAGACGAACACCACTTCGTTCTGATTCCAGCCGCCCAGGCTGTCGGTATGCATGAAAATGACCAGAATGAAGATAAAGTTCGTTGCCTGGAAGAGCAGATCGGAAACAACCTCCACCCAGAAATCAGCGCGGTAGGTTAACCTTGTCTTCATATAATTTTTCAGATATTCAATTAACAAGCCCAAATAGTACATTCCGGCTCAACCTCCCTGCACGAACAGCCGCTGGCGCGCTGCGTGATATAGCCAGACAATCGGAACCAGCAGGACCAGGAACCAGATCACCTGGATGCCCAGCACATTCCAAATGCCCACTCCCTGCACACGGCCCGTGAATACGGAACCCGGCAGATACGTGATGGCCTGAAAGGGCAGAACCTTAAGAATGGACGATAACCAGCCCGGAAACAGCGTAATCGGTACGATCAGGCCGGAGAACAGGTCAACGATAACACGCTTCATGCGCATCATCCCTTCATTATTCTCGACGAAGAATGCAGAGAGCCCCGTTATGATATTAATCTGTGAGCTGATCAGGAAGCTGAAGAAGAGCATCACCAGGAAACCGATCCAGGCGGATGGTTCTGTCGGCAGCTGTACCGGAAACAGCAGAATGGCAATCACCATGCCCGGAATCATCAGCATCATGAAGCGGAACAGGCCTTCGCCAAGTCCCTGCATCATTTTGACCAGAACATAGTTATAAGGGCGGATGAACTGAATCGCGATGCTGCCGTCACGGATATCGGTAGAAATCTCCCTGTCCAGGTTATTGAAATAGAACGCCCGGGCCATCCACGAGACGGCTACATACGTAGTCATCTGTGCCCCGGTAAAGCCGCCTAGCGACTCCCCGTTGCCATAAATAGCTTTCCAGGTGAAATAGTTAACCCCGATATTCAGCGTGTAGATCAGAATTCCTGAATAGTAATTGATCCGGTAGGCCAGCATCGTCAGGAAGCGGATGCGGATGAAATCGAAATAAGCGCCGAGCAGCAGCCTGCGTCCGTTCTCTCCGGAACCGCCTGAAGAGCCCCCGGAGGAGGCAACTGCGCCATTAAGCTGCTCAGACATGGATAACCTCTTTCTCATCTAGGAGTGCAGCTATCTTCTCTTCCGGTTTCTCTGCCGAACCTGACTGATAAATACTGCGGACAATATCATCCGTGTTCGTCTCAATGATTTTGATATCGGTAATATCTGCCTGTCCAACCACACGGCCCAGTACATCCGATACATTCAGCTCGAGCGGAATCCATACCTTGGCACCCAGCTCATTCTCGGCGGTCCAGGTAACCGGCATTCCCTCTGTCCACTGCGTAAGCTGCTGCAGCTTCGTCGCAGTACCGAACTGGAACTGCACCTCACGTCCGGTTCCCCACCGCTGCTTGAGATCCTCAAGACCCCCGTCATAGATAATACGCCCGTCATCCAGCATGATTACCCGCGAGCAGAGAGCTTCAATATCCTGCAGATCATGTGTCGTCAGCAGGATGGTCGTGCCATGCTCACGGTTCATATCCTTGAGAAACTCACGAATCTCCGACTTCACGACAATATCAAGGCCAATCGTCGGCTCATCCAGAAACAGTATCGACGGATTGTGCAGCAGCGCAGCGACCAACTCACAGCGCATCCGCTGTCCGAGACTGAGCTTGCGTACCGGACGGTTCAGCAGCTCCTGCAGCTCCAGTCGCTCGACGAGCTCATCCAGCCGTTTTTTGAAATCCTGCTCGGAGACCCGGTACACCTTGCGCAGCAGCTGGAACGATTCGATGACACCGATATCCCACCAGAGCTGGCTGCGCTGTCCGAATACGACTCCGATATTCTGTACGAACTTCTCCCGTTCCGCATACGGCACGAAGCCGCCTACAGACAGACTGCCGGCGGTAGGTACAAGAATCCCGGTGAGCATCTTAATCGTGGTCGATTTACCGGCCCCGTTCTCCCCGATGTATCCGCATATTTCGCCTTCCGGAATACTGAACGAAATGTCCTTCACTGCGGTCACTTCGGAATATTGCCGTTTAAACAAATCAGCGAAGGCCCCTTTGAGGCCCTCGCGGTTTTTTTGGACTTTAAATGTCTTGCGCAAGTCCTGCACTTGAATAGCATTCATAGGTTACCTCACTAAGCTAAGTATTGGGGTCAGTACCCCATTATAATAGAATGAATCCAAAAGTACTACCTATTTCCCTTACCATTCTGCTCTGCCAGAGTACGGCCGGCTTATTTAGCTACTCTGCCCTCAAAAAAATCCGCGCTCTGCACAGCCTCCAGATGTCCGGAGCGGGTTACTTTGGTCCGCAGATACTTTTCGTTGAAGACCGAGACATCGCCCCATAGCGGTACTCTTTTGACCGTGTTCATTCCGGCAGCTCTCAGAGCTTCCATCTTCTTCGGATTATTGGTGATCAGGGTCACCGGTTTGCTGCGCAGGTGCTGAAGCACGCTGATCGCGTCAGTGTAATCTCTGGAATCGTCGGCAAAGCCCAGCTCCAGATTAGCTTCAACAGTATCATATCCTTCTTCCTGCAGAATATAAGCCATGGCTTTGCTGAACAGGCCGATGCCTCGTCCCTCATGATTAGCCAGGTAAAAGAGGGCACCGGAACCATGCTGGGCAATCATCTTCATCGATGTGTGCAGCTGGAAGCCGCAATCGCAGCGTTTGCTGCCAAAAATATCGCCGGTGTGGCAAATGCTGTGCATCCGGATCAGCGCTTCGTCGGAGTTCTCGAAATCCCCATAGACAAGAACGCTCGACTGTTGTCCATCCGCAAGGTTCATTGAAGACAACCGGCTGATAAGCAGCTCGGTAGCCTCTTTACCTTCCGCTTGCTGAAGCTCTTCATCCGTCACTTTCAGCCAGCTGTACCATTTGAAGGTAACGGTCTCCCCGTCCAGGTTCACAGGTAAGGTAATGGGACCAACCAGTATATTCGTGGAATCATCCATTGAGATCCGTTTGATTTTGTTCTGTAATATGGAAAGGATATCGGGTTTGATCATGAGTGCACCGTCCTAAAGTTTTGATAGCATTAGCTTCTTCGATTCCGTTTCGCAAAACTTGCTTCGGAAGCATACACTTAGTTTTGATAGCATAGCCCAAGCAACTTTTCTCCCGAAAATGCGTAATAGCCTATGCCTGGTTCGTAAAATTTTAATATTCATTATTTGCACTAGTAACTATTTGTAAGTTAGTTTATCATTGTAATATAAGTTCGTCAAGTTATAATATATATTTAAATATTAATGATTACTTATTGTAAGTTTATGATATAATGAATGTTGAGGTGATGCTAATGAACAATTTTGAAATGTGTCCACGCTTCGAGAAAGCGGTCGATGTGCTTAGTAAACGGTGGGTTGCTCTGATCGTATTCGTACTGATGGATGGTCCGCGGAGATTCGGGGAAATCGAGCATTGCTTATCCAATCTAAGCGGCAAAGTATTATCCGACCGGTTGAAGGAAATGGAGAACGAAGGGATTATTCAGCGGACGGTATATCCTGAAATGCCTGTGCGTATTGAATATTCGTTAACCGACAAAGGCACGGCACTGGCTCCCATTCTTGGTGAAATCGGCAACTGGTCCACGGATTGGATCGAGATTGGCGTGACCAAATGATTGCCGGCTTGCATGCGAAGCAGCGCCCCTGAAGTTCCTTAACCAGGAAACTTTGAGGGCGCTGTTTGTTTGTCTTATAAATCTTTGCGCTGAAAATGCAAAATCCCTATCGCAAAGGCAATTACGGTATAACACACAGCATATACGATGAATGACACTGACGGGTACGCACTGATATTAATGATGCTGAATCCGCCGTTACTAAGAGAAACAAGACCGCCAATCTCATTCAGACTGAACAGCTCTGCGGTCATTCTGCGCTGCAAGGCATCTGCCGGCATCAGCATCGACATAATTCCGGTCAGATTATGCAGCACATTCAGCGCGTCGTTCTCCAGACGCAGCGAACCGCTTAGCTTATCAAGCATTCCTCCCAGAAACCCTGCCCCATAGAGCATCGTCATGAACACACCGTTACCCAGCGCCGAGAAGATCCCTGAGCCCAGCATGGATACGGAGATTAACAATGGAACCACAGAAGCAAACAGCAGAAAAGACTTCACTAGTGCTGCCGGATCTCTGGGAACACTCGCATGGACATTTGTGATCAGCAGGATAGCCAGAAATAGAATGAAGGCATAACTTACACCCAGTGTTACGAAACCGAGCCAGCGGCCAAGATACCATTTCCAGCGTGGCAGCGGCCGGGGCAGCAATGCCTGCATGACTCCCTGTTCCGCTTCCCCGGCAATTACCGAGAACGAGCTGAAGATCGCCAGAAAGGCGATTACAAAGGCGCCGAAGAAGTATCCCAGACTAAGAATAAAGGCGCCGTTCGTAAATCGTGTGAACAGCTCGCTCCCGTTATGTATGGACCCTGCCCCAGGGTCATTCTTTCCAACCGTATCGGCCACAAACCAGAAGGCGATCAAAAAGACAAACGTGAGCAGCAGAGTCAGCAGCATCACCTTTTTGCGCAGCATTTCCTTCCACGTCATTTCAAGTATGGTACTCATTCGCTCTCCCCCCTATGGCTAAGTCCGGATACGGCATCCATGAACCACTCTTCCAGCCGTTCTTGTTTGCGGGTTACTTCATATAGAGTCATCCCCTGCTCCACAATCAGCCCGTTCAGCCAGCCCGCCTGCTCCTCGTTGTCCAGCTCAGCTTCCAGCCATACGACACTGCTGCCTAATTCCGGTTCTTGTCCGGTTCCCTGCCCGGCGGCCGTCTGCCGGATGGTAAGCCCTGTATGCTCATTTAGCCAGGACAGCAAAAAAGGCGTATATCCGCCCACTTTGAAATGCCAGCTGGTCCGCTTGCTCAGGATCTCTGATACTTTGCCGTGCCGCAGGACCGCCCCATTATTAAGCAGGGCCATCCGGTCGCACAGCACTTCAACATCCTCAAGCAAATGGGAGTTGAGAAATATCGTGATCCCCCTCTCCTTCAGCCGCTCCAGAATCATCCGTACTTCCATTCTCCCGATGGGATCAAGAGCAGAGGAGGGTTCATCGAGAAAAATAATTTCCGGCTCATTGACCAGCGCACAAGCCAGTCCCAGCCGCTGCTGCATTCCCTTGGAATAATGCTTGACCCGGTCCTTCCCGCGCTGACCAATGCCCACTTCCTGCAGCAGCTGTGGAATCCTTCGATCCGCCAGTGTCTTCTCGATCCGGCATAGCCTGGCATGCAGTCTAACTACCTCTTCTCCGGTTAGCCACTCCTGATAACGGTATAGCTCCGGCAAGTAACCCATCTTGGCTTTGGCTTCAAGAGAACCGAGCGGGTGACCCAGAATGGAAGCATTCCCGCCCGTGGGCGAGATGAGTCCCACCAGCATTTTGACGAAGGTGCTCTTGCCGGCACCGTTGGGGCCGAGGAAGCCGAAGGCTTCCCCTTTCCCCACAGTGATGGTAACATCCCGGCAACCGCGTCCATTAGTATACTCTTTGGTCAGGGCGTTAGCATCAATCGCAGGTACGCTGCTCATTGTGTGATCAACTCCTGTACCTTCTGAATGAACTTGTCTCTATCCGGATAGACATCTCCGCCCGTAAGCTGGAGCATCTGACCATCCTGTACCCAGACTGCAGAATAGCTATAGCCTCTGCTGAACTTCATTTCGGTTAGAATAACAGGGGTGTCGGCCACCGTAATCTGTTCATCATTGCTTCCCTTTATCAGCGGCATCGGAATATCACCGGACAGAATCCGGCTCTTCTGCAGGTCGCTTCTCAGATAATCGGGAATTAACGGAAAGTTAACTACCGCATCCAACGCTTCATCTATATCTATAGAAGGATCAACGGTAACTACAGGTGTATTCATCTGTGACAGGGTAGCCCAATGCTCCTGATCTGGAGACAGGTCATAATTCACAATTTCGGGCAAATGCAGCGTAAGCGGTTTGCCGTCCACAGACTCCGGCAGCAGATCGTTCGAGCCTACACGCTTCAACGCCTGATTCACTTCATCCACGTTCAGTGTAAGGGTAATATCACGGGACGGACTCACCTCTACAGTCTTCATACCAGTAATATCTTGGCCCTTCAGGGGTTCATATCCCAGCACTCCTTGTATTTCCCCAACCGGTAGCTTGCCCTCGACAGTTCCGTTAGCTATCGAGAAGGTGCCAAAGGAATTCATCGTCTTGTGGAAATCCCCTTCCCCGCTCACCTGATAGAACATATCGCGCAGATCGCTCTCTTCCACTACCGCTACATCCTGCATCCGGAACTGGTTCAGAATAGCTGCCATGGCGGTATTGCCTACTGGAGTAGCCAGAATAGCGGCGAAGATGGCAACCCCTGCAGCGGCAGCAGCCCACTTACGGCTGCGGCTCAGCACTGGTCTGCGTGATTTGCGGATGGAATTCTGCGGAAGCTCTGAACCTGTATTTTCTCTTGCTCTTACTGAAGATATAGAATTGATTCCGCTTGCAGCAGAATCCGTTATAACAGTTTCCTCTGTTTGAGCCGCTAATGCTGCCTCCTGCTTGCCCCATTCGGCCCAAACCGGATTTACCGGTTCTTGTCCGAGCTTCTCCTGCAATTTAGCCCATGCCTCGTCTGTTCCCACGGGCTGAGAATTCCCGTTTGCTCTACTGTTCATTGCTTCATTCCTCCCGGATGATCTTATTCTTGCGGAAGCGACTTCACCGCATGCTGTTTCAATTTGGCGGTAGCCCGGCTTAACAGCGTGCCTACCACCGGCGGTTTCACACCGAGCTCTCCGGCGATCTCTGCATAGCTGTAACCCGAATACTTAAGCAGCAGAGCCTGCCGGTCCCGCTCGGGAAGCCCGTCCAGCCAGCTCCGCACATCTTCCTGGTCCAGCTTGCCCAGCACTACTTCTTCCCCCGTAGGGGCTGAGGCATCTGTGTCGTACATTAACTCCTGCTTATTAATCAGTCTTCGCTCCCGCACTTGCTTGTTCAAGTAATCGTATCCGATCCGTGTAAGCACTCTATGCAGCCAGGCTCCCAGAGCTTCGGGATCATCCGGCGGATTTCTGTACAGTCTCAGAAATACCTCCTGCGCCAAATCATCGGCTGCACTCTCATCCCTTACAAGCGCGGACAGCTTTCGGCGCACGATTGGATAATGTGTATAAAAAATCGATTTAAAGTTGTCTGATTCCGGAATGTCCATCAGGTAATCCTCCTTATCCGCTGCAGCTATAAGTAAGACGAAGGCTGAAGCATATTTGTATCATTCCCGTTTCAAATATTCATCCCATTCTTACCATAAGAGCTGCCGATACGCAAAATAACCCCACAAAGTGGGGCCTTAAGTTCGATGAATATTCAATTAACAGGCACTACCTGTACCCTACATGTCCATGTTAAGTATTCAGATAATTACCATCCGCAAGGTCAGAATATCCATAAATGTGACAAAAATTAAAGAAAAAACGCACCTATTTAGTATAGACAGGTTGCTCTGGGCGGTAAAATATAGTAATTTAAAAAGTGTAAGCTATTATAAATTGAGAGGTGGAGCTAACGATGGAAAAGATGTGTATGGAAATGATGATGAACATGTGTATGGAGGACATGATGTGCAAGATGAAGAACATGAAGATGTGCATGGAAAAAATGACCGAAATGGGCATGATGGACATGGACATGGATATGGACATGATGATGAAGAAAATGCAGGAATGCGATGAAATGATGACTATGTGTATGACCATGATGCGTGAAGGAATGCAAATGTCCAAGTAAGTGACCGCAAGTTGTTGAAGTGAATCCGCTAAATTCACTCTAACAGTATATTCGCATATCATGGCAGAGCAGACTAACTGCATGCCATTTTTTATGTCTATTTTTTATTTATATTTCTGTATCTTCTACCTTATTATATCTCCGTGTATCCCTTGCCTGGCCTATCTGATCTTGATATACCGATCCTGAATCTGTTTGGCTACGGTAATCCGCTCCATCTTCAGCTCCCAAATCTGCTCTTTCCACCGGTCGCTACCCTCATCATCCTCATGATCTCTCAGCTTATCGAATAACTGCAGCAGCATGAAGTTAATGTGATCGAACCGCGACCAAAGCTCTCTTACGCTATCCACTTGTTTCTGTGCTTCCGCAAGCTCTTTATAGTTCTTCAAGCGATCCAGGAGATCAGCCTGCCACTGTTCATCGTTAATTGCTATGGCGTAATTTAGAAGATCCAGATAATCATCGATTGACATGTGTACCGACTCCTTAATTTCTTTATACCAAGTATTATACTCGGTATTGTGTATATTGCAATAGTTTGCATAAAAAAAAGCAGACATCCAAGATGTCCGCTTCGGAATAACTATTACGCTGCAGAGTTACATCAGCTTTTGGATATCATCCTTAATCTGCTCGGACTGCGGTCCGAATACAATCTGTACAGCCCCTTGCCCCAGTCTCATTACACCGGAAGCGCCAAGCTGTTTAAGTGCAGAGTCCTTAACCGCCTTGTCATCGTTAACGTTAAGTCGCAGACGGGTAATGCAGGCATCGATGCTGCGGATGTTCGCAGGGCCACCGATGTTCTCCAGAATCTTGGCAGCCCGGGAAGAAGCTGATACGGTTGTTGTACCTTTGCCGAGGTCAATCAGTTCATCATCTGTATCATCTTCACGGCCAGGTGTTTTGAGGTTGAACTTGACGATGATAAACCGGAACAGTACATAGTACAGAACGAAGAATGCAAGCCCCACAGGAATCAGTACCCACGCATTGGTGGAGAGCTTCATATTAAGCAGGTAGTCAATTAACCCGGCAGAGAAACCGAACCCGAGCTTCACATCCAGCACATACATCAGGAATCCGGCAAAACCGGTAAGCAAAGCGTGTACAACATACAGAGCCGGTGCAAGGAACATGAAAGAGAATTCCAATGGCTCAGTAATACCTGTCAGGAAGGAGGCAATCGCCGAACCGATAAAGATGGAAGCGACCATTTTGCGTTTCTCAGGCTTGGCGGTATGAATAAATGCCAGCGCCGCGCCAGGCAGTGCGAACATCATAATCGGGAAGAAGCCTGTCATGAATATCCCTGCAGATTTATCTCCGGCGAAGAAGCGCGTCAGGTCACCGTGTACAATATCTCCGGCAACATTCGTGAAATCACCAAGCTGGAACCAGGCAATTGCGTTAATGACATGATGCAGACCAAAAGGAATCAACAGACGGTTGGCGGTGCCGAAGATAAATGCACCTACTGCTCCCAGACCGACGACCCAGGTACCGAAGTCACTGATAACATCCTGGATTGGACTCCAAATCATACCGAGCAGAACAGCAAGAACCATTGTAGTTACTGCAGTAATGATAGGAACGAAACGTTTGCCTGCGAAGAAGCCAAGCCAATCCGGCATCTTGATATTGTGATATTTCTTGTACAGGAATGCTGCCCAGGCTCCGGCAAAGATACCGCCTAGTACACCCATGTTCAGCTTAACATCGTCACCGATGAACGGCATTTGGGCCGGTATTACTTTGAGAATACTGTCAAGAATCTGATAAGCTATGAGTGCCGATAACGCGGCCACTGCATCCCCTGCGAATCCGATAGCCACCCCAATGGCAAAGATTAGAGCAAGGTTGCCGAAGATTGCACCTGCGCCTGCATTAAGGAATGGTGCAACATATTGATTCAGGAATCTGCCTGCTGCCCCCAGATGGAAATCCTTCTCATAGTTAATGAGTGCGAACCCTTGCAGAATCGCTGCCGCCGGCAATGTGGCGACTGGTAGCATCAATGATTTACCCAACTTCTGTAAAAAAGCTAACATAATGAAATCATCTCCCGGTTTCATATTGGTACGTATATGTTTTTATAGCTTTGAAGCCACTGTAAGAATACTGTTCTTCCCTGCAGTAACGGAGCCGTAATGAAAGTCCACAACAGGCGTATACTCCGCGTTACTGGTCACAATGACCGGTGTAATGGTACGGTATCCGGCGGTGCGGATAGCCTCCAGATCGAATTCAATCAGCGTCTGGCCTGCTTTCACTTCATCTCCGGTAGCAATACTGCTGACGAAGCCGTTTCCCTTCAGGCTGACCGTATCGATCCCAATATGCATCAGGAGCTGCAGACCGGAGGAATGCTCCAGGATAAGTGCGTGATTGGTTTTGACCACATGGGCGATTGTTCCGTCAAAGGGAGCGATTAATCTGCCCTCGGTCGGTTCTATGGCAATTCCCTTGCCCATATGCCCGCCGGCAAACGTCTCATCCGGTACTTCAGTTAATGGAACGGCTTGCCCGCTGACTGGAGCGGTTATCTCAATACTTGCTTCAGCATGTTTCTCTTCTTTTTTGGATTTCCATCTGGAAAACATAAATGTCACTCCTTGCTGCTGTTATTTATTTTTCTCTAAGGTCTGGAATAACCGGTGCAGATGCATGGCAAGGAAGCATATTTCTTCTTCCGGTACATCTACACCGAGCTTGCCCTGCATGATCTTTCCCATTTTGAGAGCCAGCTTGTATTCATCCTTGTATTCTTTCTTGATGTGCTTCACGAATGGATTATCAATGAGCGAACCCTGCAGAATCCGTTCAATAGAGAATCTCAGGTGTACCATCAGCCGGACATGATTCATACTGCCCTGTTCAAAAATAATATTGCGTTCGTTGCGGATCATATCCATCAGATCACTGACGATGTTAGAGGCTTTGACCAGCTGACCAACCGGCACATTGCTGACCGCAGAATATACGTGATAGGTGAGGAACCCGACTTCATCTTCTGGAATCCGCACCTCGAATTCCGCGCTGATCTTCTCCGCTGCCTTGTAAGCGATCTCAAATTCCCTGGGAAAGGTCATCCGGGTTTCCTCAAGGAACGGATTGACAATGTCCATACCGCTCCGCAAGCGGAATATGGTGAACTGGATATGGCTGGGGAGCGCCAAATAGATCTTGTCGTTTAACTTGCCGGGAAACTCACGGGCGATATCCGAAATAATCTCATCCGTAATCCTCATGACCTTGGGATCTATGTCTTCCAGCAGAATCTGATACTGGCTCCATTCCTCCCGGTCCTCCAGCCGAAACAGCTTCTCAATCCGGGGATCATCTGCATCAATCACACCTGCGTCTTTAAGCGCAAAACCGATGCCCTTGCCGATAATCACATATTCCTTGCTTTTCTTGCCTCCTTGAACCATCACGACATTATTTCCAATCACCCGCAAAACCTGAAATTGTTCATTTTCCCTCGCCAAGTTCTCCCTCCTTTCCGTCCATTGCCTGATTTTTCGCACAAAAAAGAGCCAAGACTGACTCAAACGAATGAGATCAGATCTTGGCTCATGCCCTATTAAGGTAACACGCCACTTGCATATAAATGATCATTTATGATCTCATAATAAATCATACCTTGTATTCCGTCAATGGCTTTTTCGAAAAGTCAAGTTTTGCCCCTGCCGGTCTGGCTGTATCGTTGTAGTCTGCACCATTATTCAGTATTTATGCATAATAATCCCTTAATTTCGTATAAAAAAGAGTCAGACAGAGCTCTCTAGAAGGAGTTCTTGCCTGACTCTTCAGTTGTATGCTTTATTAAGCCCGTTCCTGTATCCACCGGCACATCCGGGTGACTACATCTTTCATTACTACAGGTTTGCTTATGAAATCTGATGCTCCTGCAGTCAGACACCGTTCACGGTCTTCCTTCATAGTCTTGGCTGAAATCGCAATGATCGGAAGCTCTGTGAGTAATAGTTCCTCCCGGATAATCGATAAGGTATCGTAGCCATCGAGATTCGGCATCATGATGTCAAGCAATACAATATCCAAGTCAGGCTGTTCTCTGACCATCTGCAGACACTCGTAACCTGTCTGGGCAGTGAGGATATTCATTTCATAAGGCTCCAGGCCCTTCTGCAGTGCAAAAATATTACGTGCATCATCATCTACAATCAGCACAGTTCTGCCCTGAAGCTTCTGGAACTCCTTTTCAAACAGTAAATCCTTGCTGTTAACCTGCGTCTCACGCCCGGCAGACTCTGCCTGTTCAGACGCTGCTGCAGCCTGGGTCTGCCCCAGGAGGCTATCTGGCTCTTCCCCGCTGTCCAGCTCACGGCATGGAAGATAGAGCGTGAACGTGCTGCCTGCACCCTCTTCACTCTCCAGACTGATATGTCCGCCCAGCAGCTTAGCCAACTGTAGCGAGATGGATAGCCCTAATCCGGTTCCTCCGAATCTGCGCGCAGTCGTCCCGTCAGCCTGACGGAAGGCCTCAAAGATCAGTTCGCGGTTCTCCGCCGAAATGCCGATACCCGTATCTTTTACAGCAAAGGACAGTAAGGATTCATTCAAGGCGTAATTCATATCCGAGTAGGAATCCAGCTTGTGGACATCGACAGAGACTGAACCATGCTGTGTGAATTTGAATGCATTGGATAGCAGATTACGCAGGATCTGGTGCATCCTCATTTCATCGGTGAAGAACAGATCAGGAACCCCCGCGCCAATGTTCACCTCAAATTCTAAATTCCTTCCCTCAGCGAGCTTACCGAAATAACCCTGCAGCAGGGACGGCAGCTCTGTAAGATTAACGGCATCCATTTCCACCAGCATTTTGCCGGCCTCCACCTTGGAGAGATCAAGAATATCATTAATCATACTCAGCAAATCACTGCCGGAATTGTAAATCACAGAGGCGTACCCCTGTTCTTCTTCTGTCAATGTATGATTGCGGTTCTCCGTAAGCAGCTGTGAGAGAATCAGCATGCTATTGAGCGGTGTGCGCAGTTCGTGTGACATATTGGCCAGAAACTCCGATTTATAGCGGGAGCTTAGCTCAAGCTGTTCATTGTACCGCTCCAGCTCTATTGCTGCGTTCTCTGCCACAGACTTCTGATCCTCAAGCTCCTTATTCACTGTCAGCAATTCACTGGTCTGGTTCTGCAGCTCCTCAGTCTGTACCTGAAGCTCCTCCGACTGCACCTGCAGCTCTTCGGATTGCACCTGCAGTTCTTCATTCATAACCTGTGAATCATGCAGGAGCTTCTGAATCTCCATCCGGGTCATCACGGAATTGACGGTCACGCCCATCATTTGCAGCAATTCATTCAGCAGCTCGAAATGATAAGGCGCCCACCGGGTAAGCGCAGCAACCTCCAGCACCGCTACCGTCTTGTTCTCAAAAACAATCGGAGCAATAACCGCAAACCGCGGAGCCGTCCTGCCCAGCCCGGAAGAGATATAAACATAATCCTCCGGCAGATGCTCGATAATGTTAACCCGCTGATCCAATGCGCACTGGCCAATCAAACCCGCTCCAGGCTGAACGAGATCTCCGCTTAAACGGGCTTCTTTGTTCTCGGCTCCAGCATAGGAGTACATCCGCTCAAAAAGCTCATCCCGGTTAAGCACAAATATAGTGGCGTACTGCATTTCCAGCATCAGCGACAGGCGGTTGATAAAGATCCGGCACAAAGCAGCCATATCCGTCGTTTCCTGCAGTGCAATGGACATCGAAGTAAGCTGTTCACTGTTCCACTGATCCCGCTGCACAGTGTCCAGCAGGCCATTGGTCGCTTCTCCCAATTCATAGATCTCGTCGAACGTCTTCACTTTGATTCGCTCTGACTTATTCCCTCCGCTGGCTATTTCGTTAATGGCCCGGATCACACTGTGCAAAGGATTCACAATGCTGGCTGAGAGCAGATAGGTAATGAGTGAGGCTAATAAGGCAACGAGACCCCAAAGAATGTACATCGTAATGAGCAGCTTATGGTTGCTGTCTTTAAGATTGCTTATACGCTCATTGGTAAGCGTGCGTTCAATATCGCGGAAGTAATCGGATTGCGAGCGAATCGCATCGATTACAATTTTACCTGCGTCATTGCGAAAAAAAGCACTTACAGTCTCATTCTGGCCATTCCGCTTCAGATCAACCACATATTGGCCGGCCTCATCGATCCATTTCTCAATATTATCTGAAATGTTATTCAGGTTCCCCACTTGCTCCGGATTATCTATAATCAGACCGTTTAGCTTCGCGAAATTAATCCGCCACTCTACAAGACCGTTGTTATATGGCTCCAGGTAAGACTCGTCCCCGGTAAGGGCGTATCCCCTTTGCCCGGTCTCCATATCCAGTACATTTTTTTCAATTTGATATGTAAGTTCATGAACCTCGATATCATGGTCACTCAGAAACACGGTTTCTTTCTCCAGGCTGGTAATCCTGTTGGAGACGATAACCAGAAACAGTCCCAGCATTAATAAAATGATGACATATCCAAGTGCGATTTTGCCACGGATCTTCAAGCTCCACGCATGCTTCTCCGGCAATGGTCCAACCCCCATCTTGCGTTATAATATACTGCATTCCCTATAATTGTAAAGGCTGGAGTGAAGGTTAACAAGTAGACCGGTTTCCCGGTGTGCAGCCCTACAAATATCCTTCTGTGCGCGGTAATCTGTCCTTGAGCTGCCGTACATTGGCTTCCAGTTTAATAATAATTTCTTCCAAATCCAGCGGATCGATCCCTTTGATAACCGGAGCAGGTGCTGTTGCTGCCTTGGTCTCGGCCTTCAACTCCTTCATTTCAATCTGCTGCTCCTGCCACTTGTCCATCAGATCGGCAATGGTAGCATAGAACCGCTCATAATCCTTAATTACACTATCCAGAAACGTATCCACTTCCTCGGCATCGTAACCGCGAAGCTTCATGCTGAATTCCTTCTCATGAATAGTAAGTGCATCCAGAGTAATTCCGAGCTGGCTGAACAGCTTTCTTTGCTTGTCCAACCGGCGTTTCATATGTTCGTCCATTTAAGTAACCTCCAAAGTTATGCTGCATTCATCCGGCAGTAATTATTATAACAGGGTGAAAGCAACCTGAAAACATCACTAAAGTTGCATTTCAGCAGAACGGAGCCTGCTGATTGCACTCTGGGACAATAGGGTAAGGAAAGATTACAACAGTATAACCACTACGTACACCCGAAAGGAAGATGACCCGATGAGCCACTTAACAAAATCAGAGTTGACTAAGCTCCAGCAGCTACTTGAGGAGCGCAGAACAGAACTGGAACAGCATTTCTCCAGCAATGGGGCTGAAGACAGCCTGCTGGGCGATTCACTCACACTCTCTACGGGAGAACTCTCTTCTGTCGATAACCACCCTGCCGATACAGGAACCGAAACGTTTGAACGCAGCCGCGACCTGTCCATCAACACTTCACTATCCGAAGAATTAACCGATATCGAAGCTGCCCTTCAGCGGATCGAAGACGGTACTTATGGAATCTGTGAAATCAGCAAGCAAGAGATTCCTTATGAACGTCTTGAAGCCATCCCCTACACCCGTTACGCCGTTGAGTATGCACCGTCCAGCCGGAATTCAGACGTGCGTCCCGTGGAAGAAGAAGTCATGACTCCGCCGCCTTCCGGCGCGGGCCAGGGACGGCAGGAGCATAGCGGGAGATTCGATGACGCCGGAGCATGGGAAGCTGTCGAGGATTACGGCAGTGCAAGCTCACCTGTCACCCCTCCGGGTCAGGATACTGAAGAAGAGGATTCCTGAGCTACGGGCGGAATGACGGATCAATAGATTAGCTTCAGAAGTTGTCTGCTACTGCCTTATTCAGTATCCCCAGACAGCGGTCCAGATCAGTCTTCACCTGTTTTTTGTACAGCTTGGCCTTCTCCTCCCCGTCAGCAGTGAAATGGTATAGGACAATCTCCTGAAAATCGACTTTGGGATCACTGCCCTTTAGCTGCTTCGTGCGGTAAAGTATCCCCTGCTGCACTAATTCATGCAGCGCCCGGTAAATTTCACTTTGGGGAGGAGAATACCCATACGCTTTGAAATCCCTCCGCAGATCCTCCAGCATCTGATAACCGTACCCTTTGTGCTGTTCCACCATCGTAATCAGATATACCTTTATAAACGCCCGCTGGGCAATCATAAACGCCATAGGACACCTCCTGGGTGTTTTTTTGATATGGATTGTTTGATATGGATTGTTTGATAGATTTGTTTGATATGATTTCTTTGATAGGGTTGTTTACAGTTTGTTTTAACTTACTTGTATCCCTAGTATAAGCCCTATTTCCCATCATTCACAACAAGTAATGCCCAAGTAAAAATTCAGGATATCGGAAGGGTTTGAATTAAAGGTTCCTTTTTCCGGTTCGAAAAGTTTGATAGGTACGTGGCTAGTTTGGTTTAAGGAATATGGGTAGGTAGGTACGCGGTGGTATTTTTTTGTATTGCTATTGTGAATTTTTCATGTGTTGAATTCGCAGAATGTCTGGGGTCAGTGCGGCCAATTGCCCTTGCTTGCTCAAGCGGACTGAGAAATCGTTATTTCGCTGAAAACCCACTTTATAAGGCTGAAACGGACTGAGATTCCGTTATCTTGTTCATTTGAGTGTAAATCGGGGCATTTCAGAATGCTTAACGGAATCTCAGTCCGCATCCCCCTGTATTTAGCCAGAATTAACAGGTTAGCGGAATCTCAGTCCGCATTACATGTGGATTAGTCATGAAGAGACCGCCAAAATCAGGGTGACGAAATATACAATTGGTCAGTTCCATCTTGATCCCCTACTGACTGGACTTATTCATTATGATTTTTTCATTTGGGAGTTTATTTATAGTGATCTATTATTGAGCATCTAAAAAAGTAAATATAGATGTTGAGTTTGTTTAATTTTATCAAACTATTATGAATTTTTCACATAGTGATATTATATCAACAGGATTTTTGGTTTGTTCTTTGGTCTTCTGTTGATCTTCTACTGGTGTTCTGTTGGTCTTCTGCTGGTCTTCTGCTGGTGTTCTGTTGGTCTACTACTGGTCTACCACTGGTCTTCTGCTGGTCTTCTGTTGGTCTACTACTGGTCTACCACTGGTCTTCTGCTGGTCTACATTGAGTTATTTTATCCATCTGATTTCGTCCTTCTTTTATTTCATTTGTTTTTGTCTATGTGCTATTTTGGTCGGTTTTTATTTTTGTGTTTTAATTAGCCGGGTTTAGTTTGTGTGTGTTCTTGGTCTGTTTTTCTTGGTCTTCTGCCCCTCTTTTCTTGGTCTTCTATTGGTCTTCTATTGGTCTTCTATTGGTCTTCTATTCCTCTTTTGTTGCTCTGTTGTTGCTCTTTTATTGATCCTCTGCTGCTCTTCTGCTGCTCTATATTGAATTGTTTTATCCATCTGATTCCGTCCTTCCTTTTATTTCATTTGTTTTTGTTTGTGTGCTTTTTTGGTCAGTTTTTGTTTGTGTGTTACTTAGCCGGTTTTAGTTTGTGTGTTTTTCTCATCGGATTTTCTTTGTATGTCTTTCTCGTCTGCTTCCCTTGTCTGTTTGTATTCTTTGTTTCTTTCTTTGTTTGTTACTTTACTTCTTTTTAATGCTGGAGTTTCTAATGTGAATTTTTCATGTATTGAAATTTCACTTCTCTCTACAGGATTTATTGTTGTAAATGCAACATAAATCATGTACTATTTTTTTACCCCCTGTGAAATAATATTGCGGGCTGCAGCAGACACGGCAAGATTACCCGAACCGAACAAGTCCTCAATGTTGTACAAATTGCAACCTATATGTATTGATCCAAGGTAATTCGTAAGGATTGTTGTATGAAATACAAGAATCGACCACGCATAGCGGCTCAAACACAGGGAAATGCTGCTTTTTCTACAACAATTTTCGAATATACTCGATATTCTGCCGGAAATGATGTATTTCGTGCAGGATTTTAGTCAGTGTCGTTAGTCTCTGAAGTTCAGGTTATACAGGGTAGTTATAATAACGGAAGAATGTTTGAGATAAGGAGGAATCATAAATGAGTATAACTATAACAAAATGCTCGCCCGGCGATTTGGGCTTACTTCAAGAAATTAGTGTTGAGACCTTCAGGGATACATTTGAGCATCAAAATTCTGCGGAAGTTATGCAAGCCTATTTAGAGAAAGCTTTTAACCTGGAGCAATTAAATATCGAGTTATCTAATACCGCTTCTGAATTCTATTTCATCTATTCTAAAGGGGAGCTTGCCGGGTACTTGAAGGTAAACACGAATGAGGCCCAATCTGAATATATGGGTAACCATTCGCTTGAAATTGAGCGGATCTATATCAGGAGACCCTTTCACAAACAGGGACTTGGAAAATATCTGATAAATAAAGCCATAGCAATTGCGGTAGAGCGGAATATCGAGAAAATTTGGCTCGGCGTGTGGGAACGAAACGGGAGTGCGATTGCTTTTTATACAAAAATGGGGTTTGTCCAGACGGGGACGCACTCTTTCTATATGGGCGATGAGGAACAGACGGATTATATAATGACGAAAAAGCTTATTTAGCTTAACCCTGACATGGCCTTACTCTGCAAAAAGGTAACCTCTGGATAAAAGCAATAAGGACTGCCTCAGGCCAACATCTCCTGATAGGCAGTCCTTACTTTCATTCATCATTTATGATCATGTTCAGGCCAATTTGCTCATTTAGAATTTGTCGCGGTTATAGAGATCCGGATCGCTGTCGGCGTTCATCGCACCTCTGTTGCCCAGCGTGTTACCGACCCTCGTATCCTCAGGAATAATATCGGGATTCGTAGGTCCGCGGTCTGCCAGCGTGCTGTTTACGGTATTGTCTGCATAGAGGCTGTCGTAACGGCTTGCATTAAGGGAACGGTTGCCCCGGAAAACATTATGGATATCCCTGCCGCGACCGTTGTCGTCAACGAGGACGAGGATTTTGCCGCTGTCCACGTATCCTTCGTAATCACGCGCTTCATCCTCCGGAATGCCGAGTCCGATTAATCCGCCCACGAGTCCGCCTGCACCTGCGCCGATTGCAGCACCTGTTAAAGTGGCTACAATGGGACCTGCTGCAAGGATCGGTCCTATCCCCGGGATAGCGAGTGCGCCGATTCCTGCAAGTAATCCGGTGATTCCGCCGACTACGCCCCCGGTTGCCGCTCCTGTTGCTACGCCTTCCGGCGCCATCGTTCCTGTATCCTCGGAAATGCTTTTTAAATCATCACGATCCCGTGTAATTACTGAAATATCGTCGTTAGTGAACCCTTGACTCTGTAAACTTTCAATTGCTCTGGTCGCTTCTTGTTCTGTATCGAATACACCTACGATTTTATCTGTCACTTGAAGCCCTCCTTCGAAATTGTCGTTCGCTATTGTATTACCCGTTCACAGGTGTGCCAAACAGCGATTCCAATTCTTTGCGGGCTAATTTGCGTTAATATGCAAAAATGTTTATTTCGACGGACGGGTGCGGTTGGTTGGAATAGCCTGCAGCGGATCATCCGGCCAGTAGTGCTTGGGGTAGCGGCCTTTCAAATCTTTTTTGACCTCAAAATAAGTGCCCTGCCAGAAGCTGGCCAGGTCTGAGGTCACCTGCATCGGTCTTCTGGCCGGAGACAACAGATGCAGCAGCACCGGAATCTTCCCTCCGCCAATCCTCGGCGTATCGGTCTGCCCGAACATTTCCTGCAGCCTCACGGCCAATACCGGAGATCCCGGATTGCTGTAATCCAGTGGAATACGCGACCCGCTAGGCACGGTAATATGTGTGGGCGCTTCTCTATTCAGCGTCTGCCTGCTGTTCCAGTCCAGCATATTCTCCAAAGCCTGCGTCAGATTCACACGCTGCAGATCGCGCAGATTGCGCATTCCATGGATATACGGGGCCAGCCACTCGTCCAGGGTATCGCATAGCGCAGCATCGGACATATCCGGAAAGTCCGCCCGCAAGGCATGAAGGAAGCCCATCCGCTGGCGAAGCTGGATAGTTCCCTTGTCCCACGGCAGCCGTTCCAGCCCTTCTGCAGCAATCACTTTCAGCAGTACGTGTTCCGTCTCTTCTGCGGTTGCGCGTTCATGCGTCGTCTCCTTCAGGATGAGTGCGCCCAGCCGGGTTACTCTGCGCGCCTTCACGCTTCCGCTCTCGCTGTCCCAGTAGACTTCGCGCTCTTCAAGAAGGCTGTCCGCATGATGCTTCAGCAGATCCTGCTCGGAGAGCTCTGCGGCAAGCATGATCCGGCTCTGCCCGGCACGGTCATCCACGCCGGGCGCCACAATATAGGGCGAGCGCGCCAGCGGCTGGCCCTCGCGCATCGCCGCCCCCCGGCCGCCGGAGAGGAGAAACGCGCCATCGCCGCGTTTTTGCCCGATGCGGTCGGGATAGGCGAACGACAACAGCAGCCCGCTGAGGCTGATGTTGTCAGGCGGTCCGCCCGGCGCTGCCTGCAGCTGCGCCAGGAAGTTCCGGCTCTCGCGCTGCACCGCGCGCAAGATCGCCGGGTCCGCTCCGCCGCCGGCAGCGGAGCTTCCGGACCCGAGCAGCGCCTCCACGCGCAGCGTGAGGTCGCTGCTTAGTGCCGCGGGACCCTTGAAAAGGTCCCGCTCCTGCAGCAGCGCCGCGAGCAGTGCCGCGAGCGGCGCCGCTGCTAGGTCTGCCGCGCGCAGCAGCATGTGCGCGATGCGCGGGTGCGCGCCGAGCGCGGCCATGCTGCGGCCGTGCGGCGTAATGGCGCCGCCGGCGTCCAGCGCGCCGAGCTGGCGCAGCAGCGCCGTGGCCTGCGCGTAAGGCGCGGCAGGCGGCGCATCGAGCCAGGCGAGCGCTCCGGGCTCCGGCACGCCCCACAGCGCCAGCTCCAGGGCAAGCTGCGCCAGGTCGGTCTCCATAATCTCCGGTACGTTATCGTCCGGAAGGCGGTCATGCTCCTCACGGCTCCATAGCCGGTAGCACACGCCCGGCGCCGTGCGGCCGGCCCGGCCGCGCCGCTGATCCGCCGAGGCCTTCGAGACCGGCACCGTGGTCAGCCGCGGCATGCCGGTGCGCGGAGAGAATACCTGGGTCCGTCTTAGACCCGTGTCAATCACCGTGCGCACACCTTCAATCGTCAGACTGGTCTCAGCGATGGATGTCGCCAGAACGACCTTGCGTTCTCCCGGTACAGCCGCTGCGACCGCTGCATCCTGCATCTGCTGCGGCAGCTGACCGTAGAGCGGACGCAGCACAGTTCCCTCCGGAAGACCTCCGGAGGCCAGCTCCTGCTCCGTCCGGCGGATCTCCCGTTCGCCCGGCAGGAAGACCAGTACATCCCCCGGCTGCTCGGCAAGTGCCCGGCGCACGGCAGCCGCCGCCGCTATCTCGGGATAGATCTTGTCGGGGCCCGGTACATACACCGTTTCAACCGGATACGTCCGTCCCGGACAATTGACTACCGGCGCCCCGCCAAGCAGAGCCGATACCCGCTCACCATCCAGTGTCGCCGACATCACCAGAATGCGCAGATCCTCCCTCAGCACACTCTGCGCTTCGAGCGTCAGCGCCAGCCCCAGATCAGCATGCAGGCTCCGCTCATGAAATTCATCGAAAATCACGAGTCCGACATCACCAAGTGCAGGATCGCTTTGCAGCATTCTAGTTAGTACGCCTTCTGTAACAACAACAATACGCGTATTCCTGCCGACCCTGGTATCCATCCGCATCCGGTATCCGACCGTCTGACCGACACTTTCCCCGAGACAGGAAGCCATATAAGCCGCCGCCGAGCGGGCTGCCAGACGTCTGGGCTCCAGCATGAGAATGGTTTTTCCGGCCAGCCAAGGCTCGTCCAAAAAAGCCGGAGGCGTCCCTGTGGTCTTACCCGCTCCCGGCTCGGCGATCAGTATTGCCGCAGTAGTATCTGTAAGTATTCTTTTCAGGTCAGGGAGCACCTGCATAATTGGAAGCTGCTTCATTTCATCTCTCCATCATCCGCTACAAATTAGGTATAATTGGAATTAACATACTTTAATCAGCTATATCCATTTCATTATCATGGGCGAAACCGTCCCGGATATCAAGGAGTTCAGCTCAAATTAAGATTATAAACTGCCTGCGGACTCACACATGACGGCTTGTTTGAATTGGAGGTTGTCCTTTACCGGAGACTCTGGCTCAAGTTTTAACTGTAATTTGTACAACTATAACGGGCTATTTCTGCCTTAGAGCCGGTTTAATTGCACTCTCTACACTTATTAAATTCTCTTATGCCGTAAAAGAACAATTCTCCTATTTTTAGTTGTACAGAATGCATTTATCCCGGATCATCCGCTTCATCTCCGTCTTTTAACTGCAGGAAATACAACTATCTGCTAACGCTCTGTATTATTGTCTGCACTATAAGAGCTCACGGTACAACCCTCTGCTGTACAGACTATGTATATTTTAAGCTCCACCTATGTACACAGAGAAACAGCCCCCAGTTCTTCAAACCGGAGGCTGCTCCTACATATTCCCTACTCGTCCATTCCTTCAAGGTGCTGCCGGATCTTATCGCCGTATTCCATATAAGCCGCACTGCCGTCCAATCCGCGCTCCTGCAGCAGAACCTGCAGACGCAGGCGCTTGAGGGACAGCCTGGATTCCAGCTCCTTGCGTTCGCCGCTATCGCTGTTCCCGCTGCGATGGCAGGCGGCCAGCAATTCTTCCAGGGTTACACACTCCGCACGCAGAGAGACTTCTTCGGGCAGCAGCCCTGCATTCTTCATGATCTTGTAGGACATCCGCAGATCCTCAGGCACTCCCGAGAGATCCTCCAGTTCCAGCGGCTTGCCATGCCCCGGCAGATTAGCAAACTCCCCGCTGCGCATGGCCTCCTGAATTCTCTGTTCTGCAAGCCAAGATAATATAGCCATACACACCGCTCCATTCGCCAGCACCTGCTGTTTGCCCTTATTTTAGCACAGGCACTAATGAAATTCATTCCCGGTTTACCTTCTCCTTATGATAACCCCGTTCCCCGTAAGGAGATAGCTGCTCCAGCCATTTGGTCTCCAGCTCCGGCAGCATTTTGCGGTATTTCTTCAGTTCCTGTACATCTGCCACGAAATCTTCTTCAGGCTTAATCTGCTCCAATACCTCAAAACGGAATCCGGCCTCACCATATTTATTCCAATCGGCCTGCAGCTCCTTGTTGTCGTGGTTGTTGATATCCAGCATGAACTTATGCTTGTTCCAGACTCCGTCGAGATTCAGGCTGCTTCCTACATACGCTTTGTCATTGCCGGTGTTTACAATTCTGTATACCCCCATCGGCCTGTGCGAGTGCGCATAATTATATCCCAGCTCTTTGCGTCTTGATTTGTCCATTTTCTTGTCTCTCCTTCTTATCTGCGTTAGCCTATCTATTCTTGCATTAGCTACCGCTATAATTTCACCCAGTAGCTGCTTCCGTCCTCTTCGCGGTTCAGCAGTCCGTAATCGATCAGGTAGCGCCGCAGCGTCACATAATCGGAATAAGCCGATTCCAGCACGGCGTTAATTTCTTTCTCACTGTACTGGCGTCCCGTCTCGAAACGCTGGATCAAATGCCGCAGAATTGCCGCTTTGCGTTTCTGTTTCTTCGGGAACTCTGATAAAGGGCCGTCCAGGCCCTGTTTGAAATAGGCACCCAAGATCTCGCTATTCTCCTGTTCAGTAATGGCGAACCGTTCATCAACCATCACAGCCGTACGCGGAATACTGACAAAAGGGGATGAAGCCCCCGGCTTCTCTTCGGCCAGCTCCATTACAGCCAGGAACAGCCTAGCCTGCTTCACCTTCTCCCTAAGGGTGAACCGGTGATTGCGGACGGTGGACGTGCTGCCGATTCCCAGCTCTTTGGCAGCCTCAGCGTCACTGAGACTTTGACGGAAGGCCTGCAGCAGACCCTTCTGCAGCTCCGTTAATCCGGTCAGCTTCTTATCCAGCGTAAGCAGCCAAGTGAACATCCCCCCATGCGTGCTCTCTACATGCAGGGCTGCGAACCTCTCAGCTTCATAGAATTTGTCCCCATCCTTATAAATAATACCCTTCTCGAACTGCTCACCGCAGACCAGACAATGGAACACAGCCAGGTGTCCGTCACCTTCACACGTGTAGCCCTTCTTCAATTCTGCAATAGAAGCATTCCAGAATTTCTCCGAAATCCGGATCGCTTCATTTCCTTCCGACAACTAGATCACCACATTCTTTGTTTGTTTTTATATAGACATAATATCATTACGTTTGTTATTTTACAACCATCTAATTAGATTGTTTTTTAAAGAACAAAAACACCGCCAATCATGGCAGTGTCTCTGGAAACAGGCTGTGGTTATTTGATTAACCGTTCTATAGTGAATCCGAGGCTTGCTTCAGCAAGGAGGACAGCAGTTCATAATCGACAGTCTTGCCCTCCGTTAGCTTGGTTGTCAGACGGTCTCCGCTTCCCGCTTCGAATTGCCCTTCAGGTACCTCCAGCGCTGCTGCATTGAATATAGAGAAGCTTACCCAGCCTTTGGCGGTGGAGATTACAGCTGCATATTTCCCGTTTTTGAGAAAATGCGGTTTGCCATACTGAATCCGTTCCGTCACGTCAGGGACCGTTTCGTGAATCACTTGACGCAACTTAGAGCATATCTCCGCTTGCCAGGGTACTTTGATTTGAGCAATGAAATTTGTAACCTCTTCGTTCATGGAATCACCTTTTTCTGGAGGATGTGATGCAGGGTCTTACGGTTTGGCTATAGCAGCAATATCCCGGTTCTCCACAATATCACGGTCATGGCCCCGGCTCACAATATGAATCATGGCCAGTCCCATTTCCTGCAGAGTTACAGCATACCCCGGAAATAAGGCGCGAAGCACGGGGTACATCCATCCAATAGCATAATAATATTTATGTGTGCGGGTCAAGCCCGGAGTAGGCCGGATAAACCCCGGACGAAAGAAGTAGGTTCCCCGGAACGGCAGCTTGCGCAGATCATTCTCCGTCTTGCCCTTCACTCTTGCCCACATACTGCGCCCTTGTTCTGTACTATCCGTTCCCGATCCGGTCACATAGCAGAAGACCATGTCCGGATTCACGGCAGACAGCTGCCGGGCAACATGCATCGTAAGATCATAGGTCAGCCTGCGGTATTCCTCTTCCTTCAACCCGACCGATGATACCCCTAGGCAGAAGTAACAAGCATTATAGCCCGCAAGTTTCCCGCTGATGCTGCTGAGATCATAGAAATTCTCATGGATTATTTCGGTTACTTTAGGATGCGAAATGCCGGAGGGACGACGGTTGATCAGCAGTATCTGTTCCACCTGAGGATGCGTAAGGCATTCATGCAGCACGCCTTCACCCACCATACCGGTAGAACCGGTAATTATTGTACGGATTTTGCCTCCTGCTGTTACAGGTTGGGATGATCTCATATATTCGCCTGCTTTCTGTGTAACTATTAGCTCTAACCGCTCTGCGTCATATCTTATCAATCCGCGGCAAAATCTGCAGAAGTGCTAAGCGCCTCCCAGCGTAAGGTTTCGGCCAGCTTGGCCTGATCGATCTCCTTGGCCATCCCTACAGCATCACTGCCCAACAGCAGACGGAGCGGCGGATGGGCCTTTTCCACAATCGCCAGCATTGCCTGCGCCGCTCTGGCCGGATCTCCGGGTTCTTGTCCTGTGCGGCTCCGTACATGCTTCAGCAGTTGACCTACTGTGTCCTTATACGGTTCTCCGGGTTCTACATGACTCATGGAAGGCCTCGCCCAGTCTGTGCGGAATCCCCCCGGTTCAACAATAGTTACCTTGATTCCCAGCGGGGCAGCCTCTTTGGCGAGTACTTCCGAGAAGCCCTCCACCCCCCATTTTGCCGATTGATACGCCGCGAGTCCCGGAGCCCCTGCACGTCCGCCGATAGAGGATATCTGCAGAAAATGCCCGCTTCCCTGCTCTCGCAGAACAGGCAGCGCTGCCTTGGTGACATGGATGACCCCCCATAGATTTGTCTCCATCTGTGCCCGGAAATCATCCAGAGAAGTCTCTTCGATTGCAGAGATATTACCATATCCCGCATTATTTACAACAACGTCCAGACGCCCGAACCGTTCAACTGCAGCTGCGATAGCCGCCTCTGTCTCCCCCGGATCAGTCACATCCAGTGTAACCGCGAATATTTGCCCGCCGTAACGTTCTTCCAGATCCGCAAGCTGCTGCGGATTGCGGGCCGTAGCCACAAGTTTATCCCCATTAGCCAATACAGCCTCAGCAAGGGCACGGCCTAATCCGCGCGAGCTTCCGGTAATGAACCATACTTTTGACATATCCTTTAACCTCTTTCTCTTATTTATTAAACGATCGTTCGTTCTTTTATAATCAAAAAAAGAAATCATCAAGCCTTAATCGCATCCCAGCTAAGCTTGATAATCTCCGAAAGCCTGTCCTCGTTAAATTCGCCGTTTCCTTTGAAATGCTCCTTGGCCAGGGCGGTGACAGGGAAATAACAATAGGTCAACAGCAGACTGGCGTCAAGCTGCTTCAGCACGCCCTGCTGCTTCCCGCGCCCGATATAATCATGCAGGGGCTTGAACATCAGCGCCATACTCTCATCAAGGCATAATTTCGCAAGCAGCGGAGAATTGCTGAACTGCTCCAGGAACAGGAAATAATCCCGGTTCTCCAGTAAGAAATCACGCAGATTCCTCATCATAACCGCCATTCCCTGCTGCACCGGCTGATCGGCCTCAAGTCCGTGTACCATATTCAGGCTCATCTTCTCTTTCACACGGGTATACAGCTTGCCGAGCATGTCCTCCTTATTCGCAAAATAAACGTAAATTGTTGACGGTGACACCTGGGCACGCTTCGCAATCTTGGACATTGAAGTGTCGGAGAATCCGATCTCATTCAACAGCTCCAGGGTTGCCTGAAAAATAGCTTCACTTTTATTCTCATCTTTATGTCTCATGAGGCTATAATAAACGATCATTCGATTATCGTCAAGCCGGCATAAAATAACCCTGTCCAGATCATGCGGATCTTGGGACAAGGTTATTTTCTACAATCTATTTATACAAGCTACTCAAGATAATAATGACTCCGCTCCATCAATAACAATCTGTGCACCGGTAATGTGGATCGACTCATCCGAGGCCAGGAACGCCACCAGATCAGCCACATTCTCAGGTTTACCCGGACCGTCTGCGAGCGGCTGTGCACCTTCGGGGAATTCAATCGGAATCACAATCGATTCCACATCCTCATTGAACTCTGTGCTTTCATCGATATTCGTGGATATTGCTCCCGGGCAAATGACATTCACGCGGATTTTGAACTTGGCCAGCTCCAGTGCGGCCATCTTCGCAAACGCCACTTGGCCTGCCTTGGTAGTACTGTATGGTGACCAGCCGAAGCTGGCGAATCTGCTGTTGCCGTTAATCGAGCTGGTGATAATGATGCTGCCTTTGCCTTTTTCCTTCAGGTGGGGAATACTGTATTTCAGCGTCAGGAAGGTACCGGTCAGATTAACTGAAATGGTTTTCTCCCAATCACTCAGGCTCAGCTCCTCAATCGGACCGACTGCTCCGTTAATGCCGGCATTCGCGAAGACAATATCCAGCCCACCGAAATGCTCAACTGTCCTGCGCACCGCTTCTTCCATCCGGACGGCATCCGAAGTATCCACATCAATGGCTAATGCGCAGTCTTTGCGCAGCTTGTTCAGCTTCTGCTCCAGGATCGAGGTACGTTCATTCACCAGATCGAATAAGGCCACATTCGCACCTTCGCGTGCCATCTGAATCGCAGCCGCTCTGCCGATCCCCGAGCCCGCACCTGTAATTATGGCTGTTTTCCCGAGAAAACGCTGTTTTTTAGCTATATTTGGGCTCATATGTACACTCTCCTTCCGTATCGTCCATCTTCATGTGAATGGCTCTGTTTCAAGATTACCCATTTGAGCCTGGATTATAATCATTTTATGCAAAAATTGCACAAAACTTGTGCAACTTGCACAGGTTAATCACACAATCACAATAAGAAAGGACCCCACCATTGTGAGGCCCCGCCTGTTGTCTTTAATTATCCAGCCGCCGGACATCCACTTTAACAGTAAGGGTGCCCGCTACCCCTCGGTAGACGCCTTTGACCGGAACAATATCCTTGTAATCCCGTCCATGTCCAAGCTTGATATACCGCCAGCTGACTTCAACATTATTAGTCGGATCGAAGCCCAGCCAGCCCGTTCCCGGAATGTGGGTCTCTACCCAGGCATGCGAGGCCTGCTCGAAATTAGCATTGCCTCCCTGCAGATCGCCGACAAAATGATACCCGCTCACGTAACGCGACGGCAGCCCTACACTGCGGCAGACGGCAATCATCAGATGCGCATAATCCTGACAGACCCCGCGTTTGAGCTTCAGCGCTTTTTTGACCGTTGTGTTTACGCTGGTCGCTTCAGGGTCATACGTGAACTGTTCATAGATCGTTGAGGAGAGCTTCTTGGTCCACTCATACATATCCTCGGCTTCCTCAAAAGGATGCTGTGAAGCAAACTCCACCAGCTCAGGTGTCACCTCGGTATACCTTGTCGGCAGAATAAACTCCACATACCGGTTCTGGAACTTCTCGTCATTAAGCAGCTTTACCTGCTCCTCCAGCGGGATATGCGGCAGGTCCGCACCCTGGGCCTTGTCAAGCGTCACCACCGTCGCTTTGGTATGAATCACCATCTCGGTATGCGGCTTGTTCACTGAATAGGCATGGACGCGGTTGCCGAAGAAATCTTCATAGGTCAACAGATTGGCCGGCGGATGCACCTCCACCTCATGATGGTAACAGGATTGGCGGTAATTGGTGCGCGGCGTCAGTCTGACCTCATTGACACTGTCCGTCACCGGCTCCGAATAAGTGTAGGTTGTCGTGTGATTGATTTGGATCTTCATACCGAGACTCCTTCACGGCGAAAAAATGCACCCTCCATCGTTTTGCCGAGCTTCTGGCAGGATAACATCAGGGCCTGCAGAACATCCTCGACCAAGTCACCGGACATTTCTTCCTTCTCCATATAGTCCAGCTCGGCTTTGATCTTCCCCGCCTGGCGGATGACCTTCTCATGTCCCGAGCCCTTCTCGGAGCTATCCAGCTCCAGCTTAGCCAGATGCTCCTCCAGCTTATGGAAGGAGAATCTTATGGAACGCGGGAAATGCGGATTTACAATCAGGAATTCCAAAATGCACTCCGGTGACATATCATCCGCGTAATACCGGCGGAATGCCTGATACCCGCTCACCGATTTCAGCACCGCTTGCAACTGCGTATAGATCGAATTGATGTCCTTCGATTTGCAGGATACCGTTACTGCCTGAAGAATACGCGTTGTATTCTCGGCCCGTTCCAGGAACCGGCCGCTTTCAATGAAATGCCATTCGTTGCCGCGAAGCATCACCGACTGTTCTGCTCCGAGGAACATGGCGGCGCGTTCTTTGATCTGCTGATAGAACTGGTGGGGGCTGTTCATAATATCTGCTACTGACTGCTCGCCAAGCCACAGATTGAAGCTGTTGGCTATATCCCACAGCTCACTGGGCAAATGCTGGCGCAGGGTGCGCAGATTGTTCCTGGCCTGATGCACGCAGGAGAATAATGAATTCGTATTACCGAGATCCAGTGTAATGAAGGACAGCACATCCTGCTCGCCGAAGCTCTCGAACTGCTGCAGATATTCATTCCGGACACCAAGCGCATCAATCAGCCTCGACCACTTATGGCCCTCCGCCTGGAAATCCTCTTCCTGCTGAATATGATAATGCACATCGATCAGCCTTGCATGATTCTCGGCCCGTTCTATATACCGGCCAATCCAGAATAAAGCCTCCGCATTGCGATTCAGCATCGTAGCCACCCTTTCACCTTACATATTGATGCTGCATTATTGGTGAATCCATATTACGCTAGGCCATTACCCAAGTGTCCTTCACTCCGCCGCCTTGTGATGAGTTCACGACCAGCGAGCCTTCGCGCATCGCCACCCGGGTAAGACCGCCTGGAATCACATGGGGCTTGCGGTCAGCCCCCATTAGCACGAATGCTCTAAGATCAATATGGCGCGGCGCCATGGACGCCCCCGACAATACCGGTGCACGGGAGAGCGACATTATGGGCTGGGCGATATACCGCTCCGGTTCCGCCAGAATCTTAAGCCGGAAATCCACCAGATCCTGCTTGGTCGCCTCGCTTCCGATCAGCATGCCGTATCCGCCGGAGAGTGAGGTCTCCTTCACTACCATTTCGGACAGATTATCCAGCACGTACTGCCGCTCCTGCGGCCGGGATAACAGGTATGTCGGAACATTGCCCAGAATCGGTTCTTCATTGAGATAATAACGGATCATATCCGGCACATACACATACATGGCCTTGTCATCTGCAACGCCGGTTCCTGGTGCATTGGCAATTGCGATATTCCCGGCACGATAGGCATTCATTAAGCCGGCAACCCCAAGCAGTGAGCTGGGCTGAAAAGCCAAAGGATCGATGAAATCATCATCCAGACGGCGGTACAGTACATCCACGCGGCGCAGGCCATTCATTTCCTTCAGGTAGATCTTGTGGTCCTGGGCTACCAGATCCCGTCCTTCTACCAGGTGGATCCCCATTTGCTGAGCTAGAAAAGCATGCTCGTAATACGCGGAGTTATATTCACCAGGGGTCAGCAGAGCGATCACCGGATCTTTGGTGCGTGAAGGGGAAAGGCTACGCAGTACCGACAGGAACCGGTTCAAACTGTGATCCACATCGCGGATCGAGCTGGCGAACGATAATTCGGGAAAGAGCTGGTTCATAAGGGATCTGCCTTTGAATAGATAGGAGAAGCCGGAAGGCGTACGCAAGTTATCTTCAAGCACATAATACTCACCGTCATGATGGCGGATCAGGTCGATCCCCGAGGTAGTAACGTACGCACCGCCAGGGACCCGAAGTCCAGTCATTTCCGGCCGGAAATAGCAGTTGGATATAATCATCCGCCGGGGTACAATCCCGTCCTTCACGATATATTGCTCATGGTAAATATCATGAATGAACAGGTTAAGTGCTGTAATCCGCTGCACAATGCCGGCTTCTAGCCGCTCCCATTCTGCCTTTGGAATGATCCGTGGAATCATGTCGAAGGGAATTGTCCGCTCCATCGGTTGATCCTGTGCCGGGTTGTAGAGTGTAAAAGTAATGCCTTCTTCCATCATCCGACGCTGCATCAGCTTCTGCTTGCCTTGCAGCTCTTCGGGGCTCATCCCGGAAAACATGCGGTTCACATGCTTGTAATGAGGCCGGATACTCCGTTCATCGGCATACATTTCGTCGTAAAAATGCTGCAATGGATACGGAGCTACACCGGGCAAAGGATCTAGTTTGGACATGAGCCCGACTCCTCTCGGATCAGTGTGGTGTGTAAAGTTTGTTGACAAATTAGCTTAATTTTTAGGAATTTATCATGAAAATATTAAATACTAACTTCATAATACGTAAATGATAATGTTCATGTCAATATATATAACAGCAAAATGGAGTTTATGAACCATCCCGCATGATTGGAATCGCTTCCTTTCTCTTAAAGGTGCCTTGGAGGCGTGCTAATGGGAATCATACATCAAATTGTATGCAGGAGCGCTGACAAGCAGTACTATTATGAATTTTTCATATGATGTTATTTTATAGTGTTTTTGGTAAAACAACAGCCGTTCCTTCTATTTAAAAGTGGGCGGGCCGCTTCATGACTTAAAAAAGCGGGTTCGATCGCTTCATGACTTAAAGAAGTGAGTGGGGCTGCTTCATGCCCATCACCTATGATGCGGACTGAAATTCAGCTATTCTTGCAAATTCCGGTGATTTGCGGAGCATTCGGACTGAGAATCCCTTATATGACTTCTGACGCCTCATTTTCAGCTCAAATGAACAGGATAACGGAATCTCAGTCCGCTTCACTATCAAAAAGCGGTTTTTTCAGGAAATAAGCTCCTCTCAGTCCGCTCCTCATACTGACTGCAGCTGCAGCTTCCTCTAACCTTACACTGACATCTACACTTTCACTCTCACCTTTACCTTTACCTTTACCTTCCACTTCCACTTCCACTTCCACTTCCACTTCCACTTCCCCCATGAAACTGGTTCTTCGTATGCTAAACTTCCTTATTTCCGGATTTCCAGATTTCCAGATTTCCAGATTCAACTATGCCTTTTTCACAATTCATGCAGTCTATAGTTTCCCATACGAACAAAATCACCCTAACGGGTGAATCAGCCTGAGCTATGCGGCCTGTACAGCTGATGTAGATTTTAAGCCATCTCACATTGCTCTATTCTGATTGCTTCCAGGGCAGAATCTGTTGAAATCGAGTGCACTAATGCTCTTCATTTTTGCCTGTCGCCCACTTTTGGCGGATTCAGGGGCACTTTTGCCCCTCATTCCTGCCTGCCGCCCACTTTTGGCGGATTCAGGGGCACTTTTGTCCCTCATTCCTACCTGCCGGCCACTTTTGGCGGATTCAGGGGCACTTTTGCCCCTCATTCCTGCCTGCCGCCTACTTTTGGCGGATTCAGGGGCACTTTTGCCCCTCATTCCTGCCTGCCGCCCACTTTTGGCGGATTCAGGGGCACTTTTGCCCCTCATTCCCGCCTCCGCTCACTTTCAGCTGAATCAGAGGGATTTATCCCTTTAATTTCCTCCTACCGCCCACTTTCGCCGGAATCAGAGGGATTTATCCCTTTGATTTCCTCCTGCCTCCCACTTTCAGCGGAATCAAAGGGATTTATCCCTTTGATTTTCCAAGCCTCCGACTTCCGGGGATTCTGTGGAATTCCGGATACAAGAACACATTCGTCCTTCAGACGGACCTGCTCCTATTTCCAGAGAAGCTTATCCACAACTGACGAATATCGTAATTTCCTATACAACCAAAAAGCCCCCAGGGCATTTTCGCCCTGGAGGCCTTATAGATTACGTTCATACTGGTGGAGCAGGAGTTGAGACCCGGATATTACGCTTGTCCTTCGGTCTCTTCCTCTTCGGAGATCATGCCTGCGAACAGGGCATGCACGAACTGGTCGGAATCAAACGGCTGGAGGTCTTCCATCTTCTCGCCCAGACCCACCAGCTTCACCGGGAGATTCATCTCCTGGCGGATGGCTACTACAATTCCGCCCTTCGCGGTGCCGTCCAGCTTGGTCAGCACCAGCCCGGTCACGCCGCTCTTCTCTCCAAACAGCTTGGCCTGGCTCAGTGCATTCTGGCCGGTCGTTGCATCCAGCACCATCAGTACCTCATGCGGGGCACTCGGTATTTCGCGCTGAATGACCCGGAAGATTTTGTTCAGCTCTTCCATCAGATTGCTCTTGTTCTGCAGTCTGCCGGCGGTATCGCAGATCAGTACGTCTACGTTACGCTGCTTGGCAGCCTGTACCGCATCGAACATAACAGCTGCCGGGTCAGAACCTGCCTGCTGCTTGATCACATCCACGCCAGCGCGCTGGCCCCAGACCTCGAGCTGTTCAATTGCCCCCGCACGGAAAGTATCGCCTGCCGCCAGCAGTACTTTCTTGCCTTCCTGCTTATAACGGTGCGCCAGCTTGCCGATCGTTGTAGTCTTACCGACCCCGTTCACGCCGACGAACAGAATCACTGTAATGCCGTCCGGATTCTCGTTCAGACTGTTATCGTCATCTCCGCGCAGCAGCTCCATCAGCTTGCGGGAGAGAATCGGCTGCAGCTCTGCAGCATCCTCGATCCGCTTCTGCTTCACTTCGACGCGAAGCTCTTCTACCAGATTCATTACTGTATTGACGCCAACATCGGCACCGATCAGAATCTCCTCCAGCTCTTCATAGAATTCTTCATCTATCTTTTTGCGGCGGATGATCAGATCAGAGACCTTCTCAACGAAGCCCTTGCGGGTCTTCTCCAGGCCGTCGCGGAATTGTTTCGTTACACTTTCCGTTTTGCCGGAGATGCTTTCTTTCAGTTTCTTAAAAAAGCTCATATTGTTCCTCCTAAAAGTTTGTGAGCATTAACTTCATTGATTGGCTTCGAACAAACTCGCTTCGTAAGCATCTGCCTAAGTTTGTGAGCATTACCATCATTGATTTTGCTTCGAGCAAACTCGCTTCGCAAGCATCTGCCTATCAGGCAATTTCCGCCTCTTCATCCTCCAGCCGCACCGATACGAGCTTGGATACGCCGCCTTCTTCCATGGTCACGCCATAGAGAACATCGGCTTCCTCCATCGTTCCTTTGCGGTGGGTGACTACGATAAACTGCGTCTGCTCCGAGAACTCGCGCAGATATTGGGCGAAGCGCACGACATTGGCTTCATCCAGCGCCGCTTCCACTTCATCCAGTACGCAGAACGGTACCGGCTTAACCTGAAGGATCGCGAACAGCAGCGCCATAGCGGTCAATGCGCGTTCCCCGCCGGACAGAAGCTGCAGGTTCTGCAGTTTTTTGCCCGGAGGCTGAGCAACAATATCAATCCCCGTATCCAGCATATGCTCCGGATCAAGCAACATCAGGTCTGCCCGTCCACCACCGAACAGCTTTGAGAATACCGTGCCGAATTCACGGCGGATAGCATCAAAGGTCTGCTTGAAGCGTTTGGACATTTCCTCTTCCATCTCATGAATGACATGATACAGCGTAGTTTTGGCTTCGACCAGATCATCTTTCTGTCCGCTGAGGAAGGTATAGCGTTCATGCACCCGCTGATACTCTTCAATGGCGCCCAGATTCACCTCACCCAGTCCGGAGATGCTGCGCTTCAGACGCTGTACTTCCATCTGCGCTGCAGGCACATCCTCGGGAACCGGATAACGCTGCTTAGCCAGCTCATAGCTAAGTTCATAATCATCGCTCAGCTTGCGCAGTATATTATCCAGCTCTACATCCAGCCGCCCGACGGCAACCTCCGTTGAACGGAGCTTGTCTTCAACCACTTTAAGCGCCTGCCGCTGGTCTTTGGTCTCTCCTTCGGCCAGCTCCAGCTTGCGAGAAATCGCGGTGCGGTCGGCACGGGCCAGGTCGAGCTTCGCTGAGGTATCTTCCTTCTTGAGCCGTAAGCTGTTCACATCTTCCTTCTGCTTCACAGCTTCGCGTGTATTCTCTTCCAGATCCTGCTCGATGGTCATCAGCAGGCTGCGGCTCTGCCGCAGCTCTTTCTCCTGCGAGCCGGCATCCTGTCGCATACGCCGCAGCTGCTCCTCCAGGGAGAATATCTCCTGGTCCAGCTTCCCTTCCGTAACCTTCATGCCTGTCAGCTTACCCTGCAGCTCCTCCTTGGCGGTTTCATTTGCCTTACGGTCGGATTCGGCGTTCCGGATGGCCTCATGGGCTTCCTTCTCTTCCTTCTCCAGCCGTGCAAGCTCCGCCTCCGCCTGCTTGCGGGTCTCTTCGAAGCCGCGGACCTCATTCTCGAATCCGCTGCGCTCTGCGCCCGCACCCTCTACCTGCTCCTTGACGTGGCGAAGCTCCTGCTCCAGCTGCTTCAGATCACCGGATACCCGCTGCTCTTCCAGACGTTTCTCGTCACCGTCATGCCGCAGCTCTTCCAGCTTCTGAGCCGCTTTGTCCTGCTCGGTGCGCAGACGGAGGATTCCCTGCTTCAGCTTGGCAATCTGCTGCTCGCTCTCTTCAATCTCGCCGAACAATTGGTCCAGCTGCCGTTTGCGGCTGAGCAGACTATTGTTCTTCTTATGCTGGCTGCCCCCGGTCATCGAACCGCCGGCATTGACAACATCTCCTTCAAGCGTTACGACTCTGTACCTGTATTGGCATTTGGCCGCAATGCGGTTCGCCTGCTCCAGGCTCTCAGCGATAACCACATTCCCCAGTAAACTCCCTACAATGCTAGAATACTTCTCCTCGAAACCAACCAGCTCAGAACCGATTCCGACAAACCCCTCGGCACCTTCCACCATACTGCGGTCACTGCCGGTAATCTGACGGGGCCGGATGACATCCAGCGGCAGGAAGGTCGCCCGTCCAAGCTGGCGCTGCTTCAGGAAAGCAATCGCCTGCCGGGACACAGCTTCGTTCTCCATAACAACATGCTGCAGCGAAGCGCCCATGGCCGTCTCGATAGCCATTTCGAGCTTCTCCGGAACGGAGATTAGTTCAGCAACCGCGCCGTGTACACCGGTTAACTGTCCTTTGCGGGCACCTTTCAGCACTTCCTTAACCCCAAGCATGAAGCCGTCAAAATCATCCTGCATTTCCTTCATCGTCTCATGCCGGGAGACCTGGGCTTCGCGTTTCTGCTCCCATTTACGCAGGCCGCTTTGCGTTTCCTCCAGCAGCTTCTGCCGCTTACCGGTCTGCTCGCTCTCCGTAATGTACGCACCGCGCAAAAGGCCGATTTCCTTGCCGAGTCCGGCAATCTTATCCTTAAGCCCGCTCTGGGCAGATGTCAGCTCCTCCAGCCGGGCTGTCCATTTGCCGCTCTCTTCCTGGCTGCGGCTCATCCGCTTCTCCAGGCTCTCCTTCTGCTGATCCGCATAGCGGATTTCATTGCGCGCCTGAGCCATCAGGTTCATCAGCTCGAGCAGCGCGCTCTTCAGCTTCTCTTCCTTGCTCTGGCTGATGCCCCCGGCAACACCCTGCAGCCTGGATTCTTCATCAGCCAGCTGCAGACGCAGTTCCTCCAGCGCCTGCCGGGACTGCTTCAGCTTATGCTCAAGCTCGGCAAGCTCACGCTGCCGTCCCTCCGAACGCTCCCCTACAGAACCCAGGGTCTGCATCAGCTGTTCGCGGTTGTTCTCCAGGTTGCGGCGGCGTTCCTTGAGCAGCTCTCCGTAGCCTTCGCTCTTCTCATTCGCTTCACTGTAATGCAGCAGCTGCTCCTGCAGCTTCTCCACTTCCTGCTCCAGGCTCCGCAGCTCGGCACGGCCGCTCTCCAGCTTGGCGTCATGGGCGGAGACTACCGTTGACAGCTCCAGCTGTTCATCCTTCAGCAGCTCTAGCCGGGCATTCCCCTCCTGCCAGGCCGTATGTATGCCTTCAATCTGATGCACATATACGGAGATCTCCAGATGCTTCAGCTGCTCACGCAGTTCCTTGTAACGGATAGCCTTCTCAGACTGATCCTTCAGCGGTCCCACCTGATCCTCAAGCTCACTGATCAGGTCATGAATCCGCAGCAAATTCTGCTCGGTCTCGTCCAATTTGCGTCCGGCGTCTTTTTTGCGTGATTTATATTTAACAATCCCCGAAGCCTCTTCAAATATCCCCCTCCGGTCTTCAGAACGGGTACTGAGTATCTCTTCAATCCGGCCTTGTCCAATAATCGAATAAGCCTCGCGTCCGATCCCGGTATCCATAAACAGCTCTGTGATATCCTTCAGCCGGCAGGCTTGCTTATTGATTAAATATTCACTTTCTCCGCTGCGGTGCACACGGCGGGTAACCGTAACCTCGCTGAAATCCAGCGGCAGTACATGATCCTCATTATCCAGCGTAAGGGAGACCTCGCCATAATTGACCGCTTTGCGGGCATCACTTCCGGCAAAGATAATATCCTCCATTTTACCGCCGCGCAGTGATTTGGCACTCTGTTCGCCAAGCACCCAGCGTATGCCGTCGGAAATATTACTTTTGCCGCTTCCGTTCGGGCCGACTACGGCCGTAATTCCGCGCACAAATTCCATTTCCGTTTTGTCGGCAAATGATTTGAAGCCCGCTAATTCAATCCGTTTCAGAAACATAACTCGCCTATCACCTCTAACCCATTATACCATAGCGTTTCCTTGCCTAGAATCGTCAAACTCCAATCCGGGCACCCTGTTACATCTATCATTTCGAAAAAGAGCAGCAAAAGTCTGACTTCCGCCTAAACGCCGGCATTCAGACCATTGCTGCTCTACTCCGCTTGCTCAGCTTTGCTGTTCAAGTCTACCTCAGGCCCCGTCTTCCTTCAGACGCAATAACGCCGCTGCGGCTGCCTGCTGTTCCGCTTCCTTCTTGGAACGGCCGCTGCCGCTGCCCAGCGAACGGCTGGCCATGAACACTTCAGATACGAATTCACGCTCGTGCGCCGGTCCGCGTTCTTCAATAATCCGATATTCCAGCGTACCCATGCCATGATGCTGTATCAGTTCCTGAAGCTCAGTTTTGAAATCGCTCATCTGCATTTGCAGCTTACCATCGGTTTCGACCAGCGGGAAAACGTGATTATCCAGAAACTTCCGGGCCGTTTCCAGTCCCTGATCGAGATAAAGCGCTCCCACGAAGGCTTCAAACACATCGGCCAGCAGAGCCGGGCGGGTACGCCCGCCCGTAAGTTCTTCCCCTTTACCCAGCAGCACAAACCGTCCGAAACCGAGCGTCTCGGCAAACCGGACCAGCGACGGCTCGCATACAATAGCGGCACGCAGCTTGGTCAGTTCACCTTCAGGCCTGTCCGGGAGCAGATTGTACAAGTATTCGGACACCGTAAGCTCCAGCACAGCGTCACCCAGAAATTCCAGGCGCTCGTTGTCCTGATGCTGATTGAAACGGTGTTCGTTCACATAAGATGCATGGGTAAAAGCCTGCTTCAGAAGTACAGGATCGTGAAATTGGATTTGAAGTTGGCTTTGTAACTGCTTCAGGTCTCCTTTCACTGCACTGTCCCCCTACTTATTATATTTTTTGAGTATAACAGTCGCGTTATGGCCTCCGAATCCGAATGAATTCGACATCGCGATATTTAGATCCGCTTTGCGGGGCACATTCGGAACATAATCCAGATCACAATCCGGATCAGGGTTGTCCAAATTAATCGTAGGAGCAATTATGCCCTTCTGCAGCGAAAGACCGCAGATAATCGCTTCCACACCGCCGGCAGCACCAAGCAAGTGGCCTGTCATTGATTTGGTGGAACTGATTGCTACCTTGTACGCGTGCTCACCCAGAGCTTTCTTCACAGCCGCGGTTTCCGACTTGTCGCCTACCGGTGTAGATGTACCATGCGCATTGATGTAATCGATATCCTCCGGATTAATTCCGGCATCGCGGATCGCCATCTTCATGCAGCGTGCTGCACCGTCAGGATCAGGCTCCGTCATATGATGGGCATCGGCACTCAGGCCATAACCAATCACTTCGGCGTAAATCTTGGCTCCGCGTTTCTCTGCATGCTCCAGAGATTCAAGAATCAGGATTCCTGCGCCTTCTCCCATAACAAAACCGTCACGGTCAACATCGAACGGGCGGCTTGCCTTCTGCGGCTCGTCATTGCGGGTGGACATGGCTCTCATTGCACAAAAGCCTGCCATACCTGTAGGACGGATGGTTGCTTCTGCACCGCCGCAGATCATCGCATCCGCATCACCGCGCTGGATCAGGCGGAAGGATTCGCCAATGGAATGGCTGCCTGTGGCACAAGCGGTTACCGTCGTTGTATTCGGCCCTTTGGCGCCGAGATTGATCGACAGCTGGCCGGAGCCCATGTTGGCAATCATCATTGGAATGAAGAACGGGCTGACCCGTTTCGGGCCTTTTTCCAGCAGCAGATTGTGATTGTCTTCCCAAGTACCCAGACCGCCGATACCGGAGCCGACAGAAACGCCGATACGTTCAGCATCGATATCTTCGCCAATCTTCAGTCCGCTGTCCTTCAGGGCATCTTCGCCGGCAGCAACCGCAAATTGCACGAAACGGTCCATCTTGCGGGCTTCCTTACGGCCGAAACGTTCCTCAGCATTGAAATCCTTGACCGAAGCCGCGATTCGCGTAGTATATTCACTGACATCAAAAGCTTCAACAAGAGATACTCCGGATGTACCGCTCATCAGACTGTCCCAGAACGTTTCCAGATCCTTGCCCAGCGATGTCATCACTCCCATACCTGTAACAACCACTCTTTGACTCAAACGCGTTCACCCCATCTGTAGGCTGTAAATGCTTCCACAACATGTAAAAGTATTCCGGCCAGAAGTCTATATAAACTGCAGTCGCCGCAAGATTAACCAATCTGCGGTTCTGTTATTTTCCCCATAAAGATGCTCATGCACCCTTTGCTGCTGTCCTTAAATTACCTTAAAATGAGGAGAAGTCCCGCCCTGGCAGGAACGGGACCCTCAATCATATGACTCTAGGTATGAGATTGTATGTACTTCACAACTTCACCCACGGTCGTAATACTCTCTGCATCTTCATCAGAGATTTCCATATCGAATTCATCTTCCAATTCCATAACCAATTCTACTACATCAAGAGAATCAGCACCTAAATCATCTTTGAAAGACGCTTCTAATGTTACCTCAGCTTCATCGGCACCTAAGCGGTCGATGACAATGCGTTTTACACGCTCCAATACATCGGACATCCGGTTCACCTCCTCTTTTGGTATTATACGAGATATGAAGTCAAAATACCATAGAGCACAAAAAACGCTTTCTGGCCGCCTCTGCTCTCTTCCCCCGTAATGATCTAACGCTGGCGTTACCTTACATGTACATTCCGCCATCCACATGAAGTGTCTGGCCTGTCATGTAGGCTGCCCCTTCCGAGGCCAGGAATACCGCCGTATTAGCAATGTCCTCCGCCCGCCCAAGCTTAGCAAGGGGAATCCCCTTAACCAGCTCACTGCGGACTTCATCGGACAGCTCACGGGTCATATCGGTATCGATGAACCCCGGCGCAATGCAGTTCACGGTAATTCCCCGTGAAGCCAGCTCGCGTGCCGCGGATTTCGTCATCCCGATAACCCCTGCTTTGGCAGCCGTATAGTTCACCTGACCGGGATTACCCGTCACACCCACGACAGAGGAAATATTGATGATCCGGCCGTAACGCTGCTTCATCATCGGACGTGTCGCTGCCTTCAGGCAATTGAACACACCCTTCAGATTCGTCTCGATGACCTGGTCGAATTCTTCCTCTTTCATGCGCATAATCAGATTATCCCGGGTAATGCCGGCATTATTCACAAGAATATCAATTTTTCCCCAAGTGTTAATAACCTCTTTCACGAGGTTCTCAGCCTGTTCGCTATTACCGACATTCCCTTGCAGAGCAATTCCTTCCGAGCCCAGCTCCTGAATCCGGGCTACAGTTTCCTCTGCCGCCTGAAGGCTGCCCGAGTAGTTCACGGCAACCTTCACGCCCTGCTCCGCCAGTGCCAGTGCAATTGCGCGGCCAATCCCCCGGGAACCGCCGGTAACAAGGGCGGTCTGACCTTTGAGTGCTGCAAACATTTCCAGTTGTCCCCCTTCAATAATCATGCCGCTATTCTCATGCCAAGCGGATTACCAGCCAGTCTGAGCGCTCCCCAGACTGTTGATATTCACGAGCTTAACATTCTTGTCAATTTTGCGGATCAGGCCTGCCAGCACGCTGCCGGAGCCGATCTCTACAAAAGTGTCCACGCCGTCTGCAATGAGCCATTCCACGCTGTCCTGCCAGAGTACAGGAGAGAATACCTGCGCTACCAGCAGATTACGAATCTCTTCCGGATCCGTAACCGGGGCAGCTGTGACATTGACGATTACCGGCATAACAGGAGCATTAAAGGTTACTTTCTGCAGCTCTGCAGCCAGCTGTTCAGCTGCTTCCTTCATTAATGAAGAGTGGAACGGGCCGCTGACCTCCAGCGGAATTGCCCGTTTGCCGCCTGCTTCCTTAACACGCTGCACCACTTCATTCACGCCAGCCACGGTGCCGGAAACCACGATCTGTCCCGGGCAGTTGACGTTAGCCAGCTCAACGGAATTGCCAGCCTCTGAAATACTGCGGCAAAGTTCCGAGAGGGCCGCACGGTCTGCGCCAAGTGTAGCAGCCATAGCCCCTTGTCCTCCTGGTACAGCTTCTTCCATGAATTGTCCGCGCAGACGTACCAGCCGCACTGCATCCTCATAAGAGAGGACCCCGGCGGCTACAAGAGCGCTGTATTCACCAAGACTGTGACCTGCTACATAATCAGGCGTTACCCCTAAATCCCGCAGTGCTTCCAGATAAGCCACACTGGCTGTAACCAATGCCGGCTGTGTATTGACAGTCTGCTTAAGCTCGCTCTCAGGTCCTTCAAATATAAGCTTACTTAGCGGAAATCCAAGTACTTCGTCACCCTTTTCAAATACTGCACGGCTCTGCGGCAGGGCTTCATATACATCCTTACCCATACCAACTGCCTGTGCACCCTGACCGGGAAAGACAAATGCGATTTTACCCATGATGCTAAAAGCTCCCTTCCCGTTAACAGCGGCTCCTCCCGCCTTATGCCAGGATAGAACCGCTTCGTTCTGTTAGTATTGCCCTTTTCTTTACCAGATCAGTACGGAAGCTCCCCAGGTGAGTCCGCCGCCGAAGCCGACCATAAGCACAGTGTCGCCTTCCTTCATCCGGCCTTCCTCTGCTGCTTCCACAAGTGCCAGCGGAATGGATGCCGCTGAAGTATTCGCATATTTATCAACGTTGATGACACATTTCTCAGGCGGCAGATCCAGACGCTGCATCGCCGATTGAATAATCCGGATGTTGGCCTGGTGAGGCACGAACAAGTCGATATTCTCCTTGGTCAATCCTGCTTTGGTAAGCACACGTTCCGTAGCCGTGCCCATCACGCGCACTGCGAACTTAAATACTTCACGGCCGTTCATATAGATGAAATGCTTCTTGTCTTCTACCGTCTGCTGGGAGGCCGGCAGACGTGAACCGCCTGCTTCCATCTTGAGCAGGCTGCCGCCGGAACCTTCAGCGCCAAGATCGAAGGACTGGAAGCCGCGGCCTTCCGGAACTTCACCTACGATGACTGCGCCGGCACCATCACCGAACAGTACACAGGTGTTGCGGTCTGTATAATCCGTGATGCGCGACAATGTGTCCGCACCGATAACAAGCGCATTGTTATACATGCCGTTCTGGATAAAGCCGGTTGCCGTAGCCAGACTGTAGACAAACCCGGAGCAGGCTGCCGACAGGTCAAAGGCCGCAGCCCCTTTCGCGCCCAGCTTGTCCTGAAGAATACAGGCTGTGGATGGGAAAGTGCTGTCCGGTGTAACTGTGGCCACAATAATAAGATCAAGATCTTCCGCCTTCATGCCAGCGGATTCCAGTGCCTTCAGCGCTGCTTCATAAGCAAGATCGGATGTGGCTTGTTCCGGAGCGGCAATATGCCGTTCCCGGATTCCTGTACGGCTGACAATCCATTCATCGTTTGTGTCAACGATCTTCTCCAGATCGCTGTTGGTCAATATTCTTTCGGGTACATATTTACCTGTACCAATGATTCCTACCGGACGTAATTGTTTCATATCGTCACTCACTTCCCGTAATTTCTCTGGATATACTGGCTACCAGATCCGCCTGCAGCGCAATCCGGGCCTGCCTTACCGCATTCTTCACCGCGTTGCCGTCGGAGGAACCATGCCCCTTCACTACGAGACCGCTAAGACCGAGCAGCGGCGCTCCGCCGTGCTCCTTATAATCCATTTTGCCCTTAAGACTTCTAAGCTCCGGCATCAGTATGGCTGCGCCCAGCTTAGTCTTAAGCGACTTGCTGAATTGCTCTTTAAGCAGAGCGAACATGGCCCCTGCCGTTCCTTCCAGCGTCTTCAGAAGGATATTGCCGGCAAACCCGTCACAGACCAGCACATCGCAGGCTCCGGTGAGCACATCCCGCGCCTCCACATTGCCGACAAAATGAATTCCTGTCAAAGCTTCAAGCAGCGGATAAGCTTCTTTGGTCAGCTCATTCCCCTTGCCCGGCTCAGTCCCTACGTTCAGCAGGCCTACCCGGGGCTTCGCAATGCCATGGACCTTATTGCGGTATATGCTGCCCATCAAGGCATATTGGGCCAGATGCTGCGGCTTGGCATCCATATTGGCACCCAGGTCCAGGGCTAATACGCCGACATCATCCAGCGTCGGTATCATCGGTGCCAGGGCAGGACGTTCTATACCCTGCATTCTTCCCACAACCAGAAGCCCCGTAGTCATAAGTGCTCCGGTATTGCCTGACGAGATCATGGCATCGGCTTCACCTTCGCGCACCATCCGTCCGGCGACTACCATGGACGAATCCTTTTTACGGCGGACCGCCTTCACCGGCTCCTCATCGGAACCGATTACATCCCCCGCATGACGCACCGTCACATTAGACGGCTTGTTCTTCAGCAGCGGCGCAAGTCTGGCTTCATCACCGACCAGCACGATCTGCGTATCACTCCACTCCGCTGCAGCGGCCAGGGCCCCTTCTACATTACACTCAGGAGCATTATCCCCGCCCATGGCATCAATGGCGATCAGCACTCCGGTTTCCCCCTTCGCTGTACTCTTCGATTGCAGAACGGTACACTACAAAATGGCCTTGAAATACAAGTTCTTCTCCAACATATGTAAACACGTCCACCTCAGCTTTGCCGTTCCGGCCTGCAAGCGAGCGTACCTGCGCTTTGGCGATACATTTCTCACCCAGCCGGACCATGCGCACGAACCGGATATCGGCTGAAGCGGTCAGGGCAATTTCATCATTGATAACAGCAACTGCCAGCGAATTCGCCTGGCCGAAGACATAGTGGCCGCGGGCAATTCCGTTTCTGGAGAAGACATGCTCTTCACGGATCTCAAAAATTGAAATCCCGCTCCGGTCCAGCTGCAAATCGACTATATCACCAACCACTTCGTCGACAGGCAGCGAGCGGACCTGATCATAGGAGTGCTCTGCCATTTGCTTCATCCGTTCACGCAGCTCCGGAATCCCCAGCTCCATCCGGTCCAGCCGGATCGTCTGAATGCTCACCTTCAGCTGGCGGGTCAATTCCCGGTCCGTTACAAAAGGATTACCTTCAATGATTGAGAGCAGCTGCTGCTGCCGTTCTTTCTTGGACAACCGTTCGATGGCGACTCACCTCCTGGCACATGCCTTTAATGAAAAGCATCCGGCCGCAAGAGTGGCCGCTTGTAGTTATAACTCTCTGTTCTTAATTAACAATTAGAACCAGGTACTAATATGTAGTATAAAGCATGACGCCGCAAAAATAAAGCTTTGACTTGAAAACCCGCGCAAACCCGCGGCGGGCTTAGGGATACGTTGCAAGAATCAGAAGGAAACTATCATGTAAAGCATATAAATTCATATATCCCCAAAAAAATAGCACTTCACCGGCAGATGAAGTGCTACTCTTATATGCAAATATGCAAACTATTGTTTGATGATCTCTCTTGCTTTGTATGTTCCGCAAACTTTGCATACGTGGTGAGCCAGCTTCAGCTCTCCGCATTGTTCACATTTCACCATACCTGGAACTACCAGTTTAAAGTGAGTACGACGCTTGTCACGGCGTGTTTTGGACGTTCTGCGTTGTGGTACTGCCATGTTAATCAACCTCCTGATTTTGGTTTTGACCCGTAATAACCCGGGATTTGTTCTTAGTTATCTTGCTTGGTAAAGAATCCTTTCAACCCAGCGAGTCTTGGATCGATCACTGTGTTGTCGCAACTGCAGGTGCCTTCGTTCAAGTTCTGTCCGCATTTCTGACAAAGACCAAGACAGTCTGCCTTGCACAATACCGAATCTGGTAAGTGCAGTACGAAATTTTCTTCCACATAGGGGATAAGATCCACAATCTCATCCTTGATGTAAATGAGTTCCTCACCTTCATCTTCCGGAAGAATTGGCTGTTTAAGCCACTTGAAAGTCTCAGCGAAAGGAATGTTCAGCTTACTGTTAACCTCCGTGAGACAACGTGAACATAACATGTCCACTTCTCCACTCAGTGTTCCCACCACGTTCACACTATCGGTTCCCGCGGGCAGCGCTTTAAGGTCTACTGAGAGTGGTGCAACAGCAAGAATATCCTTGCGCCCTTTGACAACCTCACTGACATCCACAACATCGTGGAGGATCAGGGGCTCGTCGGCATTCGCTAATTTGCGAAAGTGAATGTTCATAGTTATCACTCCAAACAAACAAAATTTATTATACCTATTATTACCGGACTTTGTCAACCATTTTTCCTTTATATTGTTTCAGGCACAGAGACAATTTATGATATACATAAGTTTAATGCAAGAAATCTGCAAAAAACGGGAAGAAATGAGCCTGAATCCGGAACCCGGATCGTCAGATATCCCAGAATAGGGCGTGAAGCAAACGTGACAACTGTAGGCATTATAGCCGAATATAACCCTTTACATAACGGGCATGTCCACCATTTCAGCGAGGCCAAAAGAATCTCCGGAGCCGAAAGCTCCATCGTCATCATGAGCGGCCCGTTCACCCAGCGCGGCGAGCCGGCGGCGGTCAGCAAGCGCGCCCGCACCGAGATGGCGCTCCATATGGGCGCCGACCTCGTGATTGAGCTGCCGGTGGTGTATGCTGTCCAGCCGGCGGAATGGTTCGCCTTCGGAGCGGTATTCCTGCTGGAGGCGACCGGCGTCGTGGACAGCCTGTGCTTCGGCTCCGAAGCCGGCACTTTGGGCGCGCTGCTCCCCCTGGCCGGATTCCTGGCCGAGGAGAGCAGCGCGCTTAAGGACGAGATCCGCGCGCGCATGGCGCAGGGCGCGGGATTCCCCGCCGCATACAGCGCAGCTGCGGCGGCGGCCTGGAAGGCCTCTTTCATGGGAGAGGAGAAACCGGCAGATGCCGAAATTCTATTGCGGCAGCCCAACAACAGCCTCGGCCTGCACTATCTGATCGCGCTGCAGCGGCTCGGCAGCGCGATCAGGCCCTTCACCGTGCCGCGGACCGGCGCGGGCTTCCACGACCCGCTGCAGGGCGGGTCGTCCATTGCCAGTGCGACAGCAATCCGCAGGCTGCTGCAGGAAGGCGGCTCTCCGGCGGCATACATGCCGGAGTATAGCGTGTCCATCCTGGAGAGAGAGCATGCAGCGGGCCGGGGGCCGGTCATGCTCGAGGACTTCCGGGCTCCGCTGCGCCACGTGCTCTCCACACACTCAGCAGCCGAGCTGCGGACGGTGCAGGATATGAATGAAGGGCTGGAGAACCGGATACTCCGCATCCTTCCCCAGCTCGGCAGGTTCACGGTCGCCGGTCTTCTGCAGGAGCTGAAGAGCAGACGCTACACCCATACACGGCTGCAGCGTCTGCTGCTTCATACCTTGCTGAATCACAGCAAAGAAGAAATGACCCCGGCCGCGCTGGCCCAGGGTCCGGGTTATATCCGGGTTCTCGGCTTCCGGGAGAGCGGCCGCAGGCTGCTGAAGCAAATGAAGCAGCGCGCGGCACTTCCGGTAGTGACAAGCCCTGCGCGCTTCTCCCATCCCATACTGGAGCGGGATCTGCAGGCGGCAGCTGTGTTCGCTGCTGCCTATGCCGATCCTGTACGAAATGATCTGTACAGCGATTATCTGGAGCCGCCGGTCAGGATTTGATGACCGGCTGTTCTTCCATATATTTCAGCGCGTCTGACAGAGTCGATACCGGAATCAGCTTCATGTCTGTGCCGATCTGGTCAGCTTTCGCCTTGGCTTCTTCATAGTTTTTGACCGGAACAAAGAAGAATTCGGCACCTTTGCGGTCAGCAGCCACAATCTTATGCTTCACTCCGCCGATTGCCCCCACATTTCCCTCTGCATCTATTGTACCCGTACCTGCTACCCGGTGGCCCTTGGTCAAATCCCCCGGAGTGAGCCGGTTATAGATTTCCATGGTGAACATCAGTCCTGCGGAAGGTCCTCCTACATTCGTATCCACAAAACTGACGCCTTTCCCCTCTTCCTTAGGCTGTACCTTCTGAACGGCTCCGATAACAACCCCGAAGCCCGGCCGTCCGGCCGAGGTTTCTTTATCCTTAACCTCCACCAGCTTCACCTGCTCGGAAATTTCCTTGCCTCCACGCTGCAGGACTACCTCAACGGTATCGCCGATTTTGTATGCGGACAGCAAGGCGGACAGAGCCGCCGGATCGGCTGCGTGCTGTCCTTTCACACTGATAATCTTGTCGCCCGGCTTGAACTGGCCCTGATTGGTTGCGTCCGGCACCGAGAACACGTACAAATAATCCACAATATCCTCATACGGCACTTTGGCAGCATGATAAGCGGCCTGTACAGCATACGACTGTGAACTGTTCATATAAAAGACCTGCTCAGCCGCGTATTCCTGCTCCGTCTTATCCTGCAGGCGGGTCTCTTTCAGGACAACCTCTGCATTCGAGTTAAATACGGAGGCGACCAGAAGAGCCACATTGGCATAACTGGCAGATACGGTAGTCATCATGAACGTGCCCTGCTCCTCGGGATCAGCATTCTCCACCTTGATCATCGGGGCTACCTCGGAGGCGCTTCCCGGCTGATACACAATATACGGAGTATTCATAAAGACAGCAACATAGAGAATGACCACAAATGTAAATAAGTAGGCTGTGGCGCGGATACCCACACGGCGTTTCTGTTGCCTCAAGTCTCTTCCCCTTCTTTCCCGCGGCATGCAGCCCCGGCATTGGAATGTGCTGCCAGGAGCCGGGAGCTTCTCTCCGGCTGTGGCATGATGGTTGTCTCCCCTGCATAAATTGATAACAAGCTCTGCCCATGTCCTAAGCTATGAAGAGGTGATGCTACTAATGATTAACTTTACAATACGGCGGTTCTTCCGGGGTTCGGCTCCATTCCTATCAGGGGCGGCGGCGATCCTGCTCGCTATAGCGATTGTCCTGGCACCGGAATCGTCATTCAAGGCTTCCCTTGCGGGACTGAAGCTCTGGTGGACCCTTGTCTTCCCGGCACTGCTGCCATTCCTGATCCTGTCAGAGATGCTGACCGCTTCAGGGTTCGTGCATGGCATCGGCGTCCTGCTGGAGCCGCTGATGAAACGCCTGTTCCGGCTTCCCGGAGCAGGCGGCTGGACGCTTGTGCTCGGAATCACCGCCGGCTTCCCGGCCGGAGCCGGAGCGGTGATGCAGTTGCATAAGCAGGGGGACATCACGGACAAGGATGCCGGACGTCTGGCCTCCATGGTCCATTATGCCAGCCCGGTTACACTGCTTATTGTCGTCGGCACCGCTTTTCTGCACAGTCCGGCAGCCGGATATGCCCTGCTTGCCATTCACTGGCTGTCAGGCCTTGCCGCCGGATGGCTATCCGCTCTCTTCAGCGGAACGCGGAAGAACAGCGGGGCCGCCGCCACTGTCAGCAGACTGCCCGGCAGCGGCCCGCGCGCCAAAAAAGCATCCTTGCCCGGGCGAATCCATCAGGCGGCACTGGATGCCCGCGCAAGAGACGGACGGGGCTTCGGCAAGGTGCTCGGCGAATCTGTATCCGCCGCCGTCCAGAATCTGATGATCGTAGGCGGCTATATGATCATGTTCGCTGTAGTTATTAACATCATCACCAGGCTGCTGCCGCAGCTCCCGTCTCCGCTGGCTGCCGGAGTGTTTGAGATTCACCTCGGTGCCCATGCGTTAACCTCGGATTCTGCCAGCCCTGGAGGGTTCTTGTCCGGCAGTCTTCTCGGTCCCGCTTTGCTGTCAGCTCTGCTTGCCTGGAGCGGAATCTGCGCACAGCTTCAGGCGCTGACGGTGCTTAAACCGGCTAATGTCCGCTTTCTCCCGTTTGCTGCAGTCCGGTTATTGCATGGACTAACCGCCTTTGCACTAACCTTCCTGCTATGGAAGCCGCTCGTAAGTATCCGCGCCGCTGTACTTCCGGTCTTCACCGGTACCGGTTCAGGCAGTCTGGAACCCGGCTTGGGCACTGCAACCGGAATATGGAGCTTGTTCCCTCAGATCCTTAGTCTGCAGGGACTAATACTCCTGCTCCTGTTAAGCTTATCAGTGGCTCTAAAGCTTTTTACTTGGCGCCGCCATCCATCCGCTTGAACTTAAGCTTCATGGCCTGTTCCACTTCAGGCGTTACAAAATCCGAGACATTCCCGCCAAAGTGGGCAATTTCCTTAACCACACTTGAGCTAAGATAGGAATATCTCGGATTGGTCATCATAAATATCGTTTCCGCTTCGGGATCCAGATTATGATTAATGGATGCATTCTGCAGTTCATACTCAAAGTCCGTGACCGTTCGGATTCCCCGGACAATCACCTGTGCATCCTTTTGCCGGACATAATTAACGAGCAGATCACGGAAGCTGTCGACCTCTACATTCGGGATGTCCGCTGTAGCCTGGCGCAGAAGCTCTGTGCGCTCCTCGACTGAAAATAACGGATTCTTGCTTAAATTGTTCAGCACCGCCACAATCAGCCTGTCGAACTGTTTCGCTGCACGGTGAATAATATCCATATGCCCCAGGGTTACCGGATCAAAGGTTCCGGGATAGATTGCCACACGCTCTTTTCTAATTTGCAGACTCATCATTAACCTCCTCGCCACTGACGCCAACTTCCGGCAGAGCAGCTTCATACTGATAGATTGAGATCGTAGTCTCCCCATATACGGATTGCCGTGTCCTGCTGAATCCCGGTATATTCTCCGGATATTCATAACCCGATTCATGCTCAAGCACAATTACGGCATCAGGCTTCAGCAGATTCTTGGCTGCCATCGTCATCATAAGCTCATCCCCGTGCTTCAGACGATACGGAGGGTCCAGAAAAACAAGATCAAACGCTCTCCCCCGCTTCTCCAGCGCAGCAAGTGCTCTTCCGGCATCATTGCGGTAGACTTCGGCCTGCGCCTCCACCTTGGCTGCCTTTAGATTCGCACGCACAGTGTCGAGCGCCTTCTGCTCCATATCCACAAATACGGCTGCTTCCATCCCTCTGCTCAAGGCCTCAATCCCAAGCCCCCCGGTACCGGCATACAGATCCAGGGCCGTTCCGCCTTCAAAATAAGGCCCGATCATACTGAATAGCGCTTCCTTCACTTTATCGGTTGTAGGCCGGGTGCCCTTGCCTGGAACACTCTTAAGCGGCCTGCCCTTTGCAGTGCCCGATATTACTCTCACCGATCATCCACCTGCTTTTATGTCTCTGTTTATTATGCCGTTTCAGGGCATAAGTCCAAGCCTATAGTACCACAATTAATCCGTGAAATAAAAAGATTGTCCGACTTTGTCACAATGCGCAGTTCAGAAGTTTTGGAGAACGGATGTATAAAAGTCCGGCAACCGGGCCATCCTGTAACTATCGACATCGCAAAATGTCGTAGACAACCGCGGAGCAGGCTTACGTTTCCCCATAAGCTCTTCGTCCGGTTTCTCCTCTCCCATGAAAGAGGCTCCCGAAAGGGAGCCTCGATTTTTTTTGTGTTGGGAAACCTATACGAAAAGAAAAGTCCGGCACCATGCAGTGCCGGACTAAGAAAATTTATTTAATTCGTTTAATGAGCGCCTCTTGCTCAATCGAGCGTGCCGAGAGGAGTTCGATAATCCGATGCTGATTCTCCAGAATGGACTCCATCCGGATTACCCGTTCATTGGTATCCAATACCGCACGTTTAATCAATTCCTGATCCTGCTTCAATATTTGCACATCTTGCTTTAATATATGCACATCTTGCTTCAGCGTCTGTTGATCCTGCTTCACTATTTGCACATCTTGCCTCAGCGTTTGTTGATCCTGCTTCACTATTTGCACTTCTTGCTTCAAGCCGGTCTGTTCAGTCTCAATCCGTTCCAAGCGCTCATTCACAGGCTCTAATTCTTCACGAATGACGGATCTTAACAACTTTGCCAGATCATTATCCATGCATCCCGCTCCTTAAAACTTAATAAATAGATTGTACCAGAACCAAGCTTCTTATTCTACCTGCTCTGCTTCAAAATCCACTGCCCCATATCTTTAATCACCTGGTCATCGACCATACCCGGGACATTATATTCATCCGGTGTTCCTGCCCCTGCTCCGTCATAACCTACGAAGAAATGATTCAGGCCCGGATACAGCTTGAACTCTGCCAAGCTATTATTCTTCAGAACATCCTTCCAGAGCGGATAATCCACGTCCGCATACACCTGGAAATCATCGCTTCCCTGCATAACAAGCACAGGTTTGGTCAGCTTCCGTCCCAGCTCGCCGGTACTGCGCTGATCCATTTCCTTAAAGTAATAGGCAGCTGCACCAAACACTGCCGGAGCTGCTTTGGCCTGCTCGTCTGTCAGTGCCAGCAGCGCCTTGGCTTTGGCCAGCTCCGCATTCACACCGGCAGCGGCCTCTGCCTTAGCAGGGATAGCATCATCCAGCCTGGAGATCACTCTCATATTCTGGTCGTAGATAATCTCCCACAAGCTTCGCGGTGAGCCGGCAAGCAGGATTAACCCGGCGAAGTTGCCGCCATCCGCATCGATTCTCGGGCCCAGCATCCCGCCCAGGCTGTGCCCGGCAAGATATACCTGCGCAGCATCCAGACGCTTGTCCTGCTTAAGCAGAGCTGCCGCTACAATGGCATCTTCAACCGTTTCTTCCTTAACGGTAACCGATGCGGCAGCACTTCCCATGAATTCCTGCGGATAGCTGTAGCCCCGCTTGTCATAACGCAGAACTGCAATTCCCTGCTCCGCAAGGCCATAAGCGATGTCACGGAAGGGCTTGTACGCATATGCCGCTTCATTAAGATCAGAGATACCCGATCCGTGCACCAGTACTATAGAAGGCAAAGGCTTGCCGGTAGCTTTGGGGAGTGTCAGAATGCCCTTAAGCGGATGTGAGGTCCCTGCTCCTACTGTAACCGCTTCTTCGGTAACACCTGCCGGCAGAGCCAGCTCCGGCGCTGCTTGCGGATCTTCGTACGGAGCAAACCACAGCCCCTGAATCTGGCCGCTGCTGTTAACTGTAAACGTCACCGTGAGCTTTCCATGTGCAAATACAGCGATACCGGACAGAGAATACCGCCCATTGTCACGGCTGCTTTTCAGTGAATCGACCTTACCATACTCTCCATAAGCAGCAGTAAAGCCCTCCCAGACCTGCTGAAGTTTAAGACTCGACAAGTTATTCCGCACCTCTGTACTGAAGAACCGGTCTGATAATGCTTCATACTGGCCGGAGGCAAGCAGCTTCATTACTGACTCGGTATAATTCCGCGGTGTGCTTACTTCTGCCTGGGCGGAACCCGGACCGGGCTTGGTGATATAGCCGATCTCATCCAGCAGCGGCAACGGCACATAGATACGATTGTTCTTCAGAACAGCTGCACCTTCAATGGTAAGTGTATCCTTTCCATTTAGGATAAACTGACCGCCTCCCAGCTTCATCAATAGCTCTATACCGCTGAGCTTGATTTGCAGACTGGAGCTCTCTTTTATGTAAGCCGTCTGAAACCCCAAAGCTTCCCCCGCCTGACGGACAGGCACCATGATCATTGTACCCTCCAGATATGGCGCCTCGGCTGCGGGGAACTTCAATACTTCACCGTTCACACTCAGAGTTACTTTGTTATCCGCTGCCTGCGCTACCCGAGGTGTGACAAAGCCCGCAGATAACAGCAGAGAGCAGGCCAGCATGGACAACAAGAATCGTCTTGGTCTTCTCATTGATTACAACTCCCTTCAATAATCACATCCTTTTGTTTATACGGGGCATTTGGCAGATAGTTACATAATTCACAAACTTATTTTCCGCCATTCAAGTCCTGTGATAAGCGCACCATATCCCTGCAATGTATGCCATTTTCGTATATGATCTCCGCGTAATGTCTGGTGAAAAAATCAAAATCTACGCCAACGATCCGAAAGCCGCATTTTTGATATAACGCCAGCTGTCCCACACTTGAATTCCCCGTCCCCAGTTCAATAGTTGTATAGCCCGTTTGCCTCGCCGTCTCAATGGCCTGCTGCACCAGCATCTTGCCGATCCCTTTGCCCTGATGCTCTTCAGCAACTGCCACATTCACGAGCTCGGCTGTATCCGGCCGGGTAGGCAGCAGCACATACACACCCAATACCTCCTCATCCTGGACAGCCATATAGCAGTCTCCTCTTGTGAGGTAGTTCTTCACCAATGATTCGGACGGATCGGCAGACAGCAGCAAATCCATCGGCGGCAATTCGCCGGGCAGCAATTTCCTGATATCCATACATGCCCCCTTGTTCTGAAACATCAAATCCTGTATCTCAACCAGCGTAAATTCAAATTCGGCCCGATTCTTTCAATAAAATAAAATCATGACCGCGCCGGGTCATCTTCATTCCGGCTGTCCGGACGGTTACAGTGCCATTGCCAGCTCTCAGGAAGCTCACATTCTCCACCATCCGGCTGTCCACAAGCTCCTCCATAATATCGGCATACGCCCCGGCCCCCAGCCCCATTTCATCCTGACCGACCGGCTTGTCCAGTTCAATCCGCTTAAGTATGGCATAGACCAATTCCTTCTCTTCCATGAAGCACCTCTTTCATAACTGCACTGATTGCCATGAAGACAATGACTACTATTATCGCATATTTCTGCCAGACATAGCTAATCAGAAAAAAAAGCGCAGTCCCAAGGCCTTAGCCCCGGACTGCGCTGACTGACGTTAAGTTCTAGTAGAAGCAGGCACTCAGAATAATGACCAGCAGGATATAAAGTACCAGAATCGCACCGGTTGAAGTCCAAGGACTTACCGGAACCACATTAACGCCGCCTACATTACCACCGTATCCGCAATCTGCACCCATGAGATTACCTCCTTCAAAATGATGACTACAGAACAGAATATGAGCGAAATCCCTTAACAGATTGGGCGAAACGGTCAAAATTTGGGGGTATGTACAAGGGCATCCTGCCCGCCCGGTCAACCGAACCGGACAGGATGCATGAATCTGCAGATTAATCGGAAACCAGAATTCCGTCAAAGCTCTCAGGACCTACACGGACCGTACCGAGAAGGTTAGAGGTGATGAATGCAGTATAAGTCAGCTGCGGAGTAATCGGCGGAATGAAGTCATCCGCAGAGAAGGTGATAACCTGTGGAGCCAGCACACTAAGGCTGAAAGTAGAGGTAGCGGAATACACCAGCGGATCGGTAGGCAAAGTTCCTCTCACAATACTAATAGTGACACCAACCAGTGCCAGCGGAAGCTGCACAGATACCGTTCCTTTCAGAATTACACGCGGATTCGTCGTTACACCTTGAGTGATAATACCAATCTGCCCAAACAGCTGCGGAGTATTAATTACCAGAATCGGTATCGCAATAGAGTTGGCAGTACTGGCATTCTGCGAAGTTCTTCCATCAACATAAGTTCCCATATCAAGCACCTCCTTTCTTCATATACAGTGTATTAACAAGTCCCCGGGATTGCTTGGATATATCGCCAATGCACATCTCCCCATATTACGAGCAGCCTGCTTAATCTTCCTTCGTGGTCCCTCCACGCTTGTTAAAGGCCAATTCAAACAATCCTGTTGCCGACAATCCCGCAAGCCCGCCTGCCCATAAACGCAGAATTAGATTCATGTCCGTAAAAGGATAGGCTACAGCTCCGACCAGCAGACCAATACCCAGTCCTACTGCGGGAACAACGTTGCGCGGAAGATTCACACTGTTCTTCACCAGTTGAACCAGCGCCATTACAAAGACGGCCAACAGCGACGCAAACGCCAGCACATTGTTAAGCGCATCGTTGTACATAAGATCTACACCTCCTTCCCGGTAACCAGCAGTCCGGCCCTGTTCAGCACCGTCAATATCCGGTAGAAATCATAACTTCCTCCTGTAGGGGTATCGAGCAATCCCGCTGCTACCGCTGCCTGAACCGCCGGCTCTGCCCAGGCAGGTATACTGACTGCAGCTCGGCCTTCTATTGCGGTAACCCGTTCCGCTACTCCTTTAATTGCCTGTCCCTGTTCCAGAACACCTGTTTTGAGTGTATCCCGGCTCACAGTAAGTCCTGCCAGCAATACCCGCATTTCCTGAAGCTCCGTTTCCAGAGTCGCAAGCCTTTGTTTATCTTCAGCCGACATCTCCTCATCCTCCTTCAGCTCATCGTATTGATACAAGTTATAAGCATCCATAATCTGAATCAGCTTTGACGCGTAGTTCGGATCGGTCGCATACCCTGCAGCGGCAATCTCTCTGGCAGCCCTTCTGCCGTCCGCTCCAATCACCTTGCTGTATAAGTCCCGGTTCCAGGATACGCCCTGGGCAATCAGCGCAGAATGGTCGGCCACAGACTCACCCCAGTTATTGTAGGCTCTGAAAAGCGCAGATACCTGCACAGCTTGGCCGTTCCTATATTCCGTAGTCCGGATTGACAAGCTTCCGGCGGGTCCGCTGCCTTTGATGCCAAACAGATTATTGGCCTTCAAGGTCAGGCTGCTGTTCCCCCAGCCGGATTCCAGCGCGGCCTGGGCAATAGTCAGGGAAGCCGCAATATGACTGCGCTGCATATCAGCCACGGCAAAGGAGACCATTCGGGAGATAAACTCAGAATCCGTCATTTCATCACATCCCTTCCTACTATATTAAATGCTCGTTCAGTTATGCTGCCTGTGCTTATCCCTGATATACACTATTCAAATTGGATCTTCCCCATAACTGCTAACCTTCAGGTTCATTTATACAAAAAGCGCCGGAGCGGGAGCTCCGGCGCTTCTTTAAGTTATTCGTCCGGTTAGCTTCAGCTAAAATACGCTGAGGATAATAACCAGCAAGATAAACAGTACCAAAATGGTAGCAGCAGACGTTCCAATACAGCCATAGCCGTAACCAGCCACATTCTCTCCCATTACAATTCCTCCCTCAGCCTGTGCCGTCATTATGTCTTTCCTTAGCATCATATGCCTGAGGTCCTGAAAAAACTGGGCTGATGCACAATATGGTAATTATAAGCAAAAAAAGTATTGTGAAATCTTCCATCGTAGCGTAAACTAGTAATAATTAACTATATCGGAGGGACTAATTTACTATGCCTTCATATTATTTTAAGGAATTCTGGACACCGCTGAGTTGGGTAGGTATTAAGTTTTTCCGGGATGACGAAGGATTTCTATGGATTAAATGGTGGTCTAAGCCACGCAAGAGATTACGCTGACTTCGTTCGATACATATCTGCATATAGTTCTCTATAACCAGAATGCCAAATAACCTTTCTCTGTCATTTGACGGAGAAAGGTTATTTGCTGTGATGAATATGCGCTGGAGAACTTAAGAAGCCGCCTCAAAAGTAATCCGGTTCTTTCCGCTCCGCTTGGAAATGTATAATGCTTCATCCGCCAGCCGCAGGGTTTCAACAGTGTCGCTGCCCCCGTCCGGTGTCCATACTGCAGCGCCTACACTACAGCCGACATGCAGATTCTCGCCTCTGATTACAATGGGCAGATTGATTTTACTGATAATCCGTGAAGCCACAATTTCTGCCTCCTTCATAGGTTTACCGGCAGAAGTATTAAGAATAATGACGAACTCATCCCCGCCCAGCCGGGCTACGATTTCATTATCACGTGTACAGTCCATCAGTCTGAAGGCTACCTCCTGCAGCAAGGCGTCGCCGATTGCATGGCCGAAGGTATCATTTACTTTTTTGAAGCCGTCCAGATCAAGGTATAAGAAACTAAGCGTTGTGCGGTTCTGCTTGGCTTTGCTGACCGCATGGGCCAGAAATTCATCCAGCGCTGCCCGGTTGGGCAAGCCCGTAAGCTTGTCATGCAGCGCCATATCCGACATGTAGCTCAGCTTGTTCTCTGTCTTGGTCAGATTATTCACCAGGTTGCGCAGTGACGCAGACAGAATCGCCACATCTTTGAACCGGGTCGAGGATGGAATCTCCACATCAGCACCGGAGCTGAGCAGATCGGCTGTGCGGGTAATGTTCCTCAGCGGACGGCTGATCCATCCGGCCAGCAGCCAGCCGATAACCGCGAAGACAGCTGCGGTGATCAGTCCGCTGATCAGAATAAAGCGCTCAAGCTGATGCACCGAGGCAAATGCAATATCCGCTGGCTGGCGGATAATGACCGACCAGCCCAGCCCGGGATAATTCAGATAGCCGTCCCCGTAGGCATAACCGGTCAGATAGGAGTCCTGATTCCGCTCCTGTTCAATAATCCATGAACTATTACCGCTGCGGGCTTTCTGCAGCACTTCATTCGGCATTCTTTTGCCGACGAGCGCCTCGGGACCGAGAAGGATCGTGTCATCTTTCCTGCTGACTACAAACACTTCCACACCCTTCAGGCGCTCCTTGAGCGGGGTCACAATGGAAGCCTCGACCTCACGCGACCACTCCCAGCTGAGGTGCGCAGCCAGTACACCGCTTGTCCGGCCTTGCTTGTCAGTAACCGGCACGCTCACATCCACAAACTGTAAGGCTTCGCCGGTAGGATTCGGAAGCAGCTTGGAGAGCAGCACCGCATCATGGACATCACCGGTGAAGGTCCCCTTCAGGCCTTCCTGAAACACCGGCCGCTGGCTAATATTCGTACCCTGGAGTATATGATCTGTGGAAGAAAGGACATTTCCTTTATTGTCGAGGAAACCCACCCAGGTGAACACCGGCAGACTCTTCTTCAGCTGATTAAGCAATCCGCTGACCTCTGAGGAGTCAACCGGCTCCTGAAATGCATTAAGCTTGCTCAATACCTCCACTTCTCCGGAACGTGACCACATGAAATGATCAAGCTTCTCAGACATTTGGTAGGCTTCTTCCGCCAGAGAGCTGCCAATGCTGACCTCTACGGACTGTGTAGACCGGTTGCCGATAACATAGCTGAGCAATGCCGTTAACAGGATGATAATGACCGCAAAAGCCGTTGAAAATAACGTACGCAGATTTAAAGACATTCACATTCTCCTCTTCGGAAGACCTTTTCATAGCACCGACCGCCGAGGTTGCCTGGTAGCTCACTCTATGTCGAAAAGGGTCGATAATTATTTATCGGAAGGAATAAGCGGAAATATAATACAGCTTCCGGCAGACTTGCGGATTTCCTTAATTTAGCTCATAGGTTGTATCAATATTGTGCTGAGTTGTGCGGATGATAGTGTTTACATTTTGGCATTATAGTATAATCTGCCCTGTAGCACATGCCACCTTAAGGAGTGATTGATGATGACAGAACAATTTGAAATGTATGATGATCCGTTCAAGATGCTTATTCTGCTGGCAACGCTTATATCGGAGAAACAGGGGACCGAACTGAAATTTGAGCATGTTCCTTCTTATGAGAATGAGGTTTTTGCCATTGAACACCAGAGATTCCTCTACAAAAAAGACGGCACGGAAATTACCTGGTTTGAGTTCCTGGGCAGAGATATTGCCTCTTCCAGCGATCTGACCCGTTCCCAGTACAACAAAATGTTCGTAGACTGCATGGCTTCACTCTATAGCCTCTAATTCTTCACCAGGTTACATAAAGCAACTCCAACAAACACTGCAGCCCTGCCGTCCCGTTCCGGGGCGGCAGTTCCTTTGTTGCTCACTTATGCAGGTATATAGTGAACAGTCGGCCAGCCCCTCCGCTTATCCCACCTTGGCTCCCATCGAGCGGGCCAGCAGCACAGCCTGCTCCACATCCAGCCGTACCCCTTTAAGATCAAGACTCTTCAGGTCAATCCCCTCCAGCTTGGCACCCTGCAGATCCGCTCCTGCAAGCTGGCACTGCGCAAGCTGCACACGGCTTAAGTCGGCACCGCGCAGATCCGCTTTTTGCAAATTGCAGCCCTGCATATCTGCCTCGGCAAACCGGATGCCCCGCAGATCCTGCCTGCTGAGATTCAGATGGCGCAGATTCGTATAAGCCCAGTCCCCTCCGGTGAGAGTAATCCCATCCATATAGGCATTCGCGAAATCGGAACCAATCATCTTACAATTCTCGAACTTCGACACAAACAGATTCGCCCCGGTAAACTTGCAATTGGTAAAAGCCCCGTCTCTATGCAGTGAAGCATTCAGCAGCGCACCGGTAAAATCACAATTCACAAAACGGCAGCCGCTGGAGGTCATTTCTTCCATGGAAGCCCCTCTGAACGAGCAGTGTTCAAAGGTGCAACCGTTCATCTCTCCATCCTGCATATTGGCATAGTCAAAATTTTGATTCTGAAAAGTTTCATTGTGGTACTGATACATAATGTTTTGACCCCTCTTCTTATGGGTATTGAATCTAAAGTTCTGAATACCGGATTATAAATTATTTTAAAATATACTACTTTAGGAGATTGTCCAAGTGTAGCCGTTTCGATATAATAGCAAATAAACTCGCGGAGGTAAATGATGGATGACTCCAGCAGAAAAGAACCGTTCCGTTATGTTATGAACCAGCCCATCGATTGCTGGCTTGAAATCCCGGCCAGTAATAACGGGCCCGGAGCCGGAAAATTGACGGAAGGCATCCTGCTAGACCTTAGCCGCTCCGGCTGTAAGGTACGTACTTCTCTGAACCTCCGTTTCACTGCAGGCGATACGAAGCTGATTATACATTTCCAGCTGGCGGAAGAGAAGCTTCAGTATGAAGGAAGTGTCCGCTGGGGCTGGATGTTCGGCCTTGGACAATTCCAGTACGGGGTAAGACTTGATCTGCAGGAAGCCGAGGAAGAACAGCTGCTGCGGGAGCTGGAGATCTGGACCCACGGCAGAAGGGCTCAAGGATTGTAACTGTAATTTGCACAAAAACGAAAGCAAGGCTGACATCGTCAGCCTTGCTTTCTCGTTGAATGGACATCTGCACAGGGCAGCTCCCTACGCGATCAAACTTCAATTCTTTTTTTCACCATTACAACCATTGAATAGATCAGTATTATGGCAACTACAAATTCGAACAGAAGCGGCCATTGATTCGTAGAGAGGTATCTGATCGTTACTCCGCTGTCTGGCCGCAGATTACTCTCGTAAATCTCAAAATTAAAGGTATTGTCCAGACCAATGAAATAGCTGTTAAACATAAACTTTTCAAGATAGGCTATAGCATTTTGCAGAAGTGTGAGGATCACAATCCCTATCCATACTCTCCCCTTGAAGCGAAAGCTTAATGCTACAGTAATAGAGAACATAATCATAATCATCATGAAACCCACTGACCACATAAACTGCAATAAACATCTTAAGCCAACTGACACTATATTATCCGGCAGGAAATCCAGCGGATAGATCAGCTGGTAAATGCCAAAATGCACCAGACCGAGAGCAATCACCGTCAAGATTAGCAGTAGCGCAAACAGCAACGGTGACATGACCGTCTGCAGGGCAGTAACCGGGATAAGCCGCCGCTGGTAAGACTTCAGATTCCGGAAATAACTGAATACAGCTATAAATACAAGCGCCAATGCAAGTATAAAGTAGATAACCAGATTCAGCGAAATTAGTTGTTCATTGACCTTAGTGCTGGATATCCAAATCGCAGGCTGAACCAGCAGAGCAATAACAATAAAGACGAGGATCCGTTCCCTTCTGCGTCTCAGGTCATATTTTAACAGCTTCAGCATTCGGCAAACACCTCTCTGAACAGCTCATCTATACTTTTTCCGCGCTCGAGTCTGAGCTCTTCCACTTCGCGCTGGAGAACGATCTCCCCGTTTTTCAAGAAAATAACCTCGTCAAAAATCCGTTCGATATCGTTCACCAGGTGTGTAGAGATCAGAATACTGCTGTCTTCCTCATAGAACTCCATCAGCGCATTGAGAATTTTGGTCCGTGCTACAGGGTCGACACCGCCGATTGGCTCATCCAGCATGTAGAGTCTGGCCCGGCGCGACAGCGCAAGGGTGAGCTGGAGACGTTCGTTCATCCCTTTGGATAACGTCCGGACCTTATCCTGTACTCTGAGATTCATGAAATCGAGCATCCGCTGGGCTTTGGCCTGATCGAAGTCCGGATAGAAATCCCGCTGGAACTTCAACGCATCCCCCACATTCATCCAAGACTCCGTAACGGGAACATCAGGCATGAAGGATACAAGCTTCCGGCTCTCCACCCCAATGGGAACACCGAGGACTGAAATCCGGCCTGAGCCCGGCTGTGCCAATCCTGCGATCAGCTTCATGAGGGTGCTTTTGCCGCTGCCGTTGCTGCCGAGCAGTCCGGTAATTCTGCCTGCGCCCAGCGTAAAGGAGACATTGCCCAGCGCTTGTTTGGAGCCGAACTTCTTGGTCACGCCCTGTACTTCAAGTAACTCATCCACTCTTGGTAATCCCCCTATTCTTGGTCACGCTGATGTATATTCTCCGCTACTGCCGCCAGAATATCTTCACCCTGGAAGCCGAGCTCCTGCATGCCGCGGATAAAACGGTCCAGCACATCCTGTGCCATTTCCTTCTTGATGGTCAGAATCGTCTCTTCTCTTCCGGTAACATATCTGCCCATGCCGCGGCGGGTCTCCACGATTGTCTCACGCTCCAGTTCCTGAAAGGTTCTTTGTACCGTATTCGGATTAATCTGCAGTTCTGCGGCCAATTCACGTACTGAGGGGATTTTGTCACCGGGCTTCAGCTTGCCTGTGATGATCTCCCCTTTGATGTAATTCATGATCTGAAGATAAATCGGCTGGTTGTTATCAAATTCAATAACCATCAAGCAACATCCCTGCGTCTGAAGACCGCAAATCCCGCGAGCAGGAACAACGCCATATATATGCACAGCAGCACAATGGAGAAGTTCAACGTCATTCCCGGCATCGGCGCACCGCCATCTTTATAAGCTGCAAGATTGAGGTTCGGGAACAGGAAGTATTTATAGAAATCACGGTAGATGATGATTTTATCTATGGTAGTAGCAAAGATAGTCGCACCGATCGTTACTCCTGTTGAACGGGTCAGTATTCCAAGCATAAATCCGATCGTGGCATACACGATGCAGTATACGGATGAGTACAACAGTGAGGTAAGGATATCGCTGAGTCCTGAATCCCCTCCGCTGAGTCCAAAGAAGATCATTCCTGAGACAAACAGCGCGATTGTCGCAATCAGCAGCATACTCAATGAATAGAGCAGTACGGTTACATATTTAGAGGCCAGTATCGCAGTCCGGCTGCGGGCCCGGATCAGCAGAAACTTGATGGTCCCCTGGCTGTATTCTTTGGATACTATCCCCGCTATCCCTACAATGACAAGGATCACCAGCACCTGGCCGATTCCTGTAGGCAGCAGTGAGTCTGCTGTGAATTCCGCCGCGGAGGCATACGTATCCGCCCCTGCCACCGTGTGCACAATATAACCTATCACAAATACCATCAGCACCAGAAGGGCATATGGAACAGTAAAGCTGCGTTTCTTCGATATTTTGAGCCATTCATTCTGTACGAGCTGATTAAATTTACGCAATGCGGTTACCCCCTGTCCATTTCAGGAAATCATCTTCCAGGCTCTGTTTATTCTCGGTAATCCGGTATACCCCAACCTTGGCTTCACTGAGTGCAGCCACAAGCTCCGGAACATTCCCGTCGGGCAGGCTTACATGCAGCTCGGAGTGAGCTTCATCTGTCCCGGTAACCTCCACACCCTGCAGTGCTTCGGCAACAGTACGCGCGTTCCCGGCATTATCCACCCGGATGGTAAGGGCTACTTCACTGCGCGCTTCCGGCGCCTCAGCAAGCTGCGTAACCGTTACAAGCTTCCCGTTCTGAATTACAACCGCGCGGTGGCAGATCTGTTCAATCTCGGCCAGCATATGGCTGGAGATCAGTATTGCAATGCCTTCCACTTCGGCAATCGTGCGCATATAATCGCGCATTTCCCGGATTCCGGCGGGATCCAGCCCGTTGGTCGGTTCATCCAGAATGAGCAGCTTGGGCGAATGCAGCAAGGCCTGGGCGATGCCAAGACGCTGGCGCATACCCAGCGAATACGCTTTTACCTTCTTATCCATCGCTTCCTGCAGTCCAACCAGCGCCACAACTTCATCAATCCGCGATTCTCCGGCCCCGTCACTCATCCGCAGATACTGCTTCAGATTGTCATAACCGGTCATATGGGGATAAAACTCCGGGTTCTCGATGATCGCTCCGATCTGCGAGATGGCCCGCTTGAAATCCTTGCGTATGCTGTGCCCATGAATAAGGACATCTCCTCTGCTCATTCGGATAAGTCCGGTCATCATGCGGATGGTGGTCGTTTTACCCGCCCCGTTCGGACCCAGCAGTCCGATAATCTCCCCTCTGCGGATGTCGAAGCTAAGGTTATCTACTATCGCCTTCCCTTTTATCACCTTGCTGACGCCTTGCATTTCCAATACGGTTTCTTCCTTCATGGGGCCTGACAGCCCTTGATTACGAGTGGACGAATTCATGATAGCCTCCTTATGTAGTACGGGATTGTTATTGTTTCCAGCTTTGTTCCAACTGTATATTCCCAACGTTGTATTGGTGTGTTAGTTAAATAGTACACTAGACATTTTGATCTGTAAAGACCGTTTGTGAATTTTTTCCTTATCCTCTCCGGAAACAGGCTATTCATGCGGGGGGTTTAACCATACCAGTCTTCCAAAGCAATCATAGAATAGTATTGCAACTGACAGTATCGTACTGCATTTGCCATTCCAGCTTCGAGGAGGAGTTCGCATGGACAAAGAGGTTCATATCTCACAGACTTATCCGCGGCTGACCGTGTACAGCGAAGAAAACTACCGGGGAAGAAGCAGAATTTACCGGGGCAATCTGGGTATCCGTAATACAGACAATATTCTGGACGGAATCGAAAGTCTCCGTTTCTTCTCCACCAGCAGCAATGCTACGCTCGTCCTGTTCAGCAGAACCCGGTTCAGAGGCAGCTTCCGTGTGCTTCGCGGGAACCACAGCATCCGTGATCTGGATGACTTTATCTCCGGCAACGATGTAGAGTCGATTATCTCAACTAACCAAAGGCTGACCCTGGCACAAATCCGCAGCATCCGCAGCAGCGGAAATCTGCCTTCGGGTTACCGGCTGATCTAGTAGCATCCGCAAGACAAATAGGGCACACTCCGGTATCACCCAGCCGGAGTGTGCCCTATTTGGTTGTTCAAATGAATCCAAAGCGGGTAATCAAGGAAGAAAATACTGGAACTGAGGAGAACAACATGCCATCTTTCCAGCTACATCTTCCCGCCCGACATCTGTATCACCTCTGCCGCGAGCACTGCTATCTGCTCCTGCAGCACCTTCACTTCATCAATGCCTTTCCAGTAACGGGTGACAAAATGAAGAAAGACGTCGACCTTACGCAGCAGGATCAGCGTCGGAATCGCTGCAAATTCTTCTGCGGTAAATGTGATTTTGCGGCTAAAGCCCCGCCAGAAATCACGGATAATCCGCTCTTCCTCTTCGTGGCACAGCATCCCGGACAAGATGACCGCAGCCTCCATGGCCCGCACATCCCAGGTGCAGAACTCAAAATCAAGCAGTGCCGTCACCTGTGCAGCATCCTCCGCATCCACCAGCAGGTTGGAGGCATTAAGATCGCCATGAACCAGCTGGTGGGGTAATTCCTCCAGCTGCTCCAGTGAGTCTGCCACACCTTCATAAGCCTCAACCAGCACTTTCAGTTCGTGCAGCAAACCCTGGAGGGGTTCAGGCGGATTCAACAACAGGTCGCGGAGCGCTTCCCGGGTGCACAGCGGGTACGACCGCCCCAGCTCATAGTAGGGCCTGTATACAGGAGGGCTCTCCGGCTTCACATCAGCGAGCACAGCAGATAATATCCCGGCCGCCTCACCGAACGACTCATAGAAGCCGGAATCCTGTTCAGCGGGAGATTCACCATCAATATAGCCGAACAGGCAAGCGAGCTTTCCTTCCCCCTCTTCAAGCTGGACCATCGTTTCCCCTGTGGAGGTAAGAATGGGAACGGGGGTTTTAAACGGCAAATCCAGTATAGCCAGCTTCTGCAGCACGGCATGCTCGAACTCTATTTTATTCCTGTCCCGATGTGTATCATAGATTCTTAGTACAGCGCGGCGGGCGTCCTTGTCCACGAAGTAGGTGGTGTTATTCCAGCCTCCGCTCCGCTTCCTTAACGTTCCATTCCACTCAGGCCAGGCCTGGCTTACAATGTTATTCATAGGCTTGTGCCCCTTTCTTATTTTTTGTGCTGATATGTAACGAATCTTCCGCAGCCGGGTCTTATCTATGTAAGATGGTGAACATGTAGCCGAGGTAGAGCAGATCTACGCCGGAATACACAAATTGCTGAGGAAATTACGCAAGAAACGTTTGTCAAAGCCGTAAAAAATATTAACCAGTTCAAAGGCAATTGTAAAATCAGTGTCTGGCTCTGTCAAATCGCTAAAAATACATACTTCACTTATATGGAGAAGAAAAAACGCCCGGAAACCGCTGAGCCGCAGAAAAGCTGCAGGCAAACAGCCTTAATCTTGAACAAAAGCTCAAATCAAGGCCATCTATTATGGCCCCAAGGATAATAATCCGATTCTGATCTGGAAGCAAGGCAGGGATCTGCCTCCCGCAACTGCAGCTGTTGAAGTCCAATTCGCAGAACAGAATTAACTGTTAGGGAGCATATTCTGCCAAGCTGTGATTTTTCCGCTATAATGTATTTCATATGAAACATGCAAAGGATGGGATACTTATGGACGCTACTGTTACCAAACGCTGGCTGCTGGCTAGGCTCTATGAGCCGGAGCAGGCTATCATCGACTGCCGCTTCACCCTGGGTAAACCCGAAGCAGGCCGGGAAAGCTATGAACAAGAACATATTCCAGGCGCTGTCTACCTCGATCTGGAGCTGGATCTGTCCAGTCCGGTAGGCATACATGGCGGCCGTCATCCCCTGCCTGATCCTGAGATGCTGGCCGCACGGCTCACGAAGCTCGGAATCGGGAACGATTCCCGTATCGTTGCCTATGACGATGAGAGCGGCATGAACGCTGCCCGGCTGTGGTGGCTGCTGCGCTACCTCGGACACGAGCAGGTATTCATCCTGGAAGGCGGCTTCAGCCAGTGGAAAGCCGGGAAATACCCGGTGACGGATCATCAGCCGGTGCGGGTGCCGAGTACTTTTACGGCAAATGCGCAGACGCATATGCTGGCGGATGTTGAGGAGGTTCGCCGGGTGTCGGAGAAGACGGCTGATGAAAGGGCTGGTACCGGGAGTCAAGTTGGCGCCGTTGCTGGGGTGGATACTGAAGTTGGAGCCGATACTGGTATGGATACCGGGAATACTGCTGGCATTACTGCTTCACCCTCGGCTCTCCCTATTCTGATCGATTCCCGGGCCAATGAGCGCTATCACGGCCGGAATGAGACCCTGGACCCGGTCGGGGGGCATATCCCCGGTGCGGTCAACTACTTCTGGAAAGACACGCAAAACGCAGACGGCAGCTTCAAGAGCGCCGATGAACTTGCGGCGCATTTTGCCGGATTAGACAAGGAAGCTGAGATTATCGTCTATTGCGGCTCCGGCGTAACCGCCTGCCCGAATGTGCTGGCCTTGGAGAAGGCCGGGTACAAGAACGTGCGGCTGTATGCGGGGAGCTGGAGTGACTGGATTTCGTACGAAGAGAACGCTGTCGCCACTGGCGAATAGTTACCATGAAGAGCCCGTGCCTGCCTGGCACGGGCTCTTGTTACTTTCCAGCCAATTAGAGAAGCAATTTACCTTCGCAGCCGTACTTTGTATTCGGTTTTTCGAATACAATTGCCCCGTTTACCCTCCTAGCCACACTTTGTATTCGGTTTTTCGCATACAATTGCCCCGTTTACGCTCGTAGCTGCACATTGTATTCGGTTTTTCGCATACATATGGCCCAATTGCCCTCGTAGCCGCATATTGTATTCGGTTTTTCGCATACATTGGGCCCGTTTACCCTCCTAGCCGCACATTGTATTCGGTTTTTCGCATACAATTACACGAATTCACCGTCCAGCCTCTTTAAATGTCTGGCTTACCATAAGTATCGTGGGCCATATTACTCTTCAGACCAAATCTGGACTTTGGAGCGAACCCATATACTCATAATAAATCACCCGCTGAGATACTCCTCTTGCCACGGGGCGAAATTTTCCTTTATCCACCAGCTTGCGGCAGTATTTTATGACCGTCATCGTGTGCAGCTCCAGCTCTCTCGCGGCATCTGCCGGGCGAAGGACACGATGGTGACGGATGGCTGACCGCATCAAATCACATTCGATTTTAGAATAGGTTCTCTCAGCGATTCTATGTGCAGACATTCCTGCCGACAAATATGGATACAGAATGCTCCGCAGCGCGGAGAGAATGAAAGACGGATTTTCTTTCAGCTCATCCAGCGATATAAAAAGCAGCATGCATTCCTGTGACTGTAGGAAAAGCCCGCGGTTCAGGTCCATCCGGTATTTGCTCCGGTCCGTGCCATGTGAGCCAAAGTCCATAATCTCAAATGCAATACGCGAGGCTCCGACCTCCCATAGTACATCGACAAAATAGGATCTGCCACGCCCATCCTTAACTTCATATTCCGGGTGTAGTCCCTGAAAATGTCCCGCCAGCGGCCACCATACCTCTTCGATAAACAAGCGGTTACCATAGCCATGACCGCGTTTTAGTGCATCCAGGCGTTCTCCCTTTCTTCGTTTAACATGTTCGCCCAGCCAATGCTCATGTTCTTCCCTAAAGCCCATTGTCCATCCCTCACTCTGCAATCTTCACTCTCCAGTCAAAAGTCACAGTAATTAATTGTTTGTCTAATGACATAATCTATGGTATCAATTGTAAGACGAAGAACAAAATGCAAACGGAAAGAGGTTTTTTGATGTGGGATCGTAAAGAAATAAAGGGAAGGGCTAAGAATGTCCTCCGCACCTCGTATTGGAAGGCTTTTGTAGTAAGTTTACTGCTGGTTTTGCTCGGAGAAGGCTCAGGTATTCCAAGCTTTGATCGGAACTGGGGATCGTCGGCACGTTCTAAAATTTCCAGCTCCGGTGTGGAATTAGATTGGAGCGTGTTAGGATCTTTTCTTGCAATCGCATTATTCATAATTGGCATCTTCGCAGTAATTGGAATAGCGTTATACATCCTGATCACTTCCCCCCTTGCTGTTGGTTCATTGCGTTACTTCAAACGATCTGCCGAGGGAGAAGTCCGGATGGGCAATGTCGGCTATGCATTTAACAGGGACCGGTATTGGGCTATAGTTCTAACTATGCTCTGGAGAGGTTTTTTGAATTTCTTATGGTTCCTGCTGCTGATCATTCCTGGAATTGTAAAATCCTATGCGTACAGCCAGGTGCCTTACATCCTTGCGGACAATCCGCACATCGGATATAACCGCGCAGTAGAATTAAGCAAGCAAATGACACGCGGTCATAAATTCAGCATGTTTGTGCTTGATTTGAGCTTCATTGGCTGGATTCTGCTGGGCCTGCTGGCACTCGGCATCGGCGTCTTATTTGTCCAGCCCTATATCAACGCCACGAAGGCCGAGCTGTACCTGGAGTTGCGCCACAATGCGCTTTCGTATAATTTGACAACAGCCCATGAACTCCGGTTAGCACAGACCCCCTTTTACTAGAAACCTATCTGTTATCTGCATACCACTATTTAGGACAGATTGCACCCTATGAAAAAGCAGCAGCAGCCCCGTAGACCGGAGGTTACTGCTGCTTTTGTATGTAAGACCGCGTCTTTCGGGCAATTTTGCCCGGGAGGAAATAAATAGAAACTTTGGGCAGGCTTTTACGTAGTAATACGAAGTTTATGAGCTTGAAGCCCGGCAAAGCATTCCATATTGTGGAGCGATTGGACTTCATTCTACTACCGAAGGGAGATATTCCTATGAATATAGCCGTCAAGCTGATGCATCGATTCAAAGACTACGATAACCGGAGTAAGCTGAAGATCTATCAGGACCAAACGGAGCTCATCAGGAGCCGGAATCTGCAAGCATGGGAGGATAGCCAGCTTCAAGCGGAATCCCTACGGCTGCAAAAAGAAGCACGGTCGGGTACGCCATTGGACGAGCTGCTTGTTGATGCTTATGCGCTTGTCTGTGAGGCAGCGAAAAGAACGCTCGGACTACAGCCCTACGATGTCCAGATCATGGCTGCGATCGCACTGCATGAGAGATTCCTAATCGAGCAGCATACCGGTGAAGGAAAAACGCTATCTGCGGTTATGCCTGCTTATCTAAATGCACTGACCGGCGAAGGGGTTCATGTGCTGACCTTTAACGATTATTTGGCCAAGCGCGATGCCGGGTGGATGGGTCCGGTGTATCGTTTCCTCGGATTAACGGTTCAGCCGGTGCAGGCGGGCATGAGCCTGTCCCGGAAACGGGAAGCATACGCCGCCGATATAACCTATGTTACGGCCAAAGAGGCAGGCTTCGATTACTTGCGCGACACGATCGCACTAAGCGAAGCCGATACCGTTCATCGTCCGTTCCACTATGTCATCGTCGATGAGGCGGATTCGCTGCTTCTTGACGAAGCGCGGGTGCCGCTGGTCATCAGCGGGGAGTCGGGCTCTTCCATCAGTGACGGCATTCTGTTCGCAGAAGTGGCCCGGCAGCTCCAGCCCGTGGAGCATTACGACTTCGACGAGTTCCAGCGGAATGTTTACTTGAATGAAGCCGGCGCTGCGAAGGCGGAATCCCTGCTGGGTTGCGGTAATTTGTACGATAGCCATAATTCTCACTTGTTAACGTCATTAAATTGCGCGCTGCATGTGGAATCGTTATTAAACAAAGACATTGATTATATCGTCCGGGACGGTAAAATCGAGCAGATCGAGGAATATACCGGCCGCGTGGCCGAGAACAGGTATTTACCGGACGGGCTGCAAGCCGCGCTTGCGGTCAAAGAAGGGCTGCAGTGGAGCGTTGGAGGGAGAATTCTCGGCACAATTACCCTCCAGCATTTCATTAGCCTGTATCCGGGAATTTGCGGAATGACGGCGACCGCGCACGCTTCCGCAATGGAATTCAAAGCGGTTTACATGCTGCAGGTCGTGCAAATTCCGCCGAACCGGACAAACATACGAATCGACCATCCGCACATGATTTATACCCATAAAGAAGCCAAATTTAAAGCGCTTGTACAAGAAATCTCGTCCGTTCACAAGGCGGGACGTCCTATTCTCATTGGAACGTCCAGCGTCCAGGAGTCTGACATGCTGGCGGAGGCATTAGCGGCTGCGGGTGTACCCTGTCAGGTTCTGAATGCAAAAAACGATGCAGAAGAAGCCGGAATCATCGCCAAAGCCGGAGCAGCCGGAGCCGTCACGGTGTCTACGAATATGGCGGGACGCGGCGTCGACATCCGGCTCGGTGGTGGTGACCCCGCGCAGGCAGAGGTAGTAGCCAAGCTGGGCGGGTTGTACGTGATTGGCACTCATGTGAATGAAAGCGTACGGATCGACGACCAGCTGCGCGGGCGTTCCGGCCGCCAAGGCGACCCGGGAGCCTCCGTATTCTACGTAAGCTTAGAGGACGAGCTGATGCTGCGGTTCGGATTCGATAAAGCGGTTCGTGTTCCCAGGCAGGATGAGGCTCTCGATGGTCCGCTGCTCCGCAGCAAAATCGCGCATACCCAGCGCGTTATTATGAGCCAAAACTTCGATATCCACCAGGAACTGAACGGTTATTCGGATATGTTGGAGGATCAGAGGCGGATTCTATACGCGGAGCGGCTCGGAATTCTGCAAGGCACGAAACCGATGAGCCCTGCGGAGCAGCGGGTACGGCTTTTTTATATCGACGCGTTCTGGGCGGACCATCTGGCATACGTCTCTTACCTTCGTGAAAGCATCCACCTGGAGAGCCTCGCCAGCCGCAGTCCGATCGATGAATTTCATATGCAAATTTCCCAGGCCTACGAACAGATCCCCGCTAAAATAGACCATGAAACAGCAAATATGCTTAAAAGGCTCAATGGCTCGAATGATCCGGCAAAATGGGATGAGTTCGGTCTCAAGAGTCCCCCTTCTACCCGGACTTATATTATCAACGATCAATACCTGCAGAATAAGCGCAGCTCATGGACCGGAACGACTGTATTGGCTTATTGGCTTCGTCCGGTATTGAGGAAGCTATTATGGCCGGTACTCAAGCTGCCTAAATATTAATTGTTGCAGCGCAGCTGATTAATCAGGAACACACAAAAATACATCGCCGGTGCGTATACGGCACTTGGCGATGTATTCAGTAATGACGAACAATTGGAAATCAGCTTAGGAAAATTCAATTCGTCAGGCGTTATTTACAGTGTAATTCCCCTGCTTAACTGTAGAACTGCCAGAATACAAGCAACCCCACCAGAACTGCCATCATGACTATAGGAAGAATAGCAGACCACTTGCCACGGGCAGTTGAAGCAGAGCGGTTCTTCCTCCAGGATAGCAACAGCGCGGCCAAGAACAACACCGCCAGTCCAGTCAGACCATAGTTAACCAAAATCTGCGGATACACTTCTGCATAGGCACGTTCATTGTTGCTTAGCATCCTCAAGGCCAGAATCAGGTTGTTCACCACAATGCCGGTGCCTGTCAAGGTGAGGCCAGCTGCCAGCATACGGCTGACGGCACGAGGTGCAGGGCGTGTTCCGGCTCTTCGCTTGTTCAATATTGCCTGTATCAGCAATACAAACGGGGCGATAACGAAATAGAGGATGGCCAGTGCCGCAAGCACGGCATTCATGAGCAGCACCGGCATTGACTTCTCAGCAGGCAGCGGCAAATAATCTGTCGTATATACCGAGATAGCCTCCACCTTCCCCTCACTGACTGTGGCATGCAGCATTGGCCAGGCATCCAGCGCCGAGTCTCCGCTTACTTTCTCATAGAGATAGGGCTGAACCTGCTTATAGCTTCCGGTCATCCCGGCAAGAGATACCCGGAGTTGATCTTCCCCCTGCGGCTCAAGCTTCATCAGCGTAAGATAGGGGAATAGATTCATGAAGCCGTGTCCGGGGCGCCGCGCAGCCATGAACTCGCCTTGAACCTCTGACGAATCCGGCAGATCAACGGCATCTGCCTGCTCACGCGTGCCCAGTATAGCTTTGCTAAGACCATGTACAATATTGGATTCGCTGGCCTGATTGGTCATAATTATAATCGCGAACCGGTCTTCAGGCACAATCTGCAGATTGGTGGCAAATGCAATCGTATTTCCGCCATGTCCAAGCGTACGCATCATTCCGGGATATTCCCAGAACCCATGGGCAATACCCGGCATTCCTTCAGCTGAGGTATAACTCTGAGTCAGCATCGTGCCCAGTGTCTCCGGCTTCTCGAACAGAGGGGATGCTTCTCCGGCTGCAGGCATGAATGCCATCGCAAACTTAGCCAGGTCCTCTGCAGTGCCGTTATTGCCTCCGTTAGGGTACATGGACATATAATTCCATGATCCTTGCGTAAAGGTCCCTTCTCCCTCGAAGAAATAACCTTTAGCTTTATGCTTCAGCAGCTCCGGACGGTCCTCTACAACAGAATAGGCAATCGAATCCTTCATCCCGAGGGGATCAAAAATATGCTGCTGAACGTAATCATGATAAGGCTGGCCGCTGATTCTCTCTACAATGAAGGCAGCCAGTGAGTTGCCGTAGTTAGAGTAGGCTACAACCTCACCCGGTCTGTAAATCTGTGCCGGCTGGGCCAGCTGCAGACCCTCTTCCAAAGAGCGTACTTCCTCAGGGGACTGATAAGCCATGTCGAACATATACTCCTCGAATCCGGCATTGTGGTTCATCAGATGAAGCATCGTTATGGGATCATCATATTTCAGCCTGGTCAGGAAATTGTCCGGCAAAAGCTTGCGGATATCTTCATTCAGATCGAGCTTTCCTTGCTCAACCAGCTGCATTACGGAGGTCCATACGGTAAGCTTGCTGATCGAGCCCCATTCCATTACCGTATCCTTCGAAACAGGGATCTGCTGCTCCAAGTCAGCGTATCCGTAACCCTTGGACAGTACCACCCGGCCATCCTTTACCATAACAACAGACGCACCTACAGAGTGTTGTCCTATGTACTCTTTTACATAATCGTCGACAAAAGCTTCCAAACCGGTCAGCGGAATCCCTGATGGGGTTGCTCCCTCTGCTCCCCCGCTGCCTTTCCCGGCAGCAAATGCCGTGATACTGCCGGATAATAGCAATAGTATTGAGAACATAACGGTAAATCCTTTTCTTAACAATTAAACCTCTCCTTTAGTCGAGTAAATTCCTGCAGTTCCCCCATTCTAACAAATATCATCCTCCATAACATTACAAACAGCTTACATTTATGCCGGATGGACTGGTATTATCTTAATTGGAGACAGCATTATACCCACTCAGGAAGAAGGCATCTCATGAATAACTTTTATCATACGTTAGCTTATATAACTGATACATTTTATGCACCGGCCCGCTTCACTGTTGATTCAGTGCGGGAAGAACCGCAGAATGCCGAATACGGCGCGGGGCGGTTCCAGCTGAATACCCGGTCCGTTCGGTTTCGTGTTGCAAAAATCACCCCAACGAAGACAGGGCAGTTTGTCGTCTTCTGGGAAAAGGATGCGGAGCGGAAAAACCGGGCATTTGCCTATATGGACGCTCCCGATATATTGGTAATCCATACCTTCCATCCCTTCAGCGGGGAGTGTGGACAGTTCGTCTTTCCCAAAGACGTGCTGAGAATGCACGGGGTGCTGGCGGACAAGGATACACCAGGGAAAATGGCAATGCGCGTGTATCCGGACTGGGATACCGTGACTAATAAGCAGGCTTCTGCTGCGCAGAAATGGCAGCTGCCTTATTTTTCGAGAATAGCTCCCATGAACGATCAGCATATGCAGGCCTTAACCCGGTTGTATGAACTAAAGGAGCTACAGCTATGATTCTGTTCATTCACCGGAAGGATCTGCGGACGGATGATCTTCCCGCTTTTGACGCCATCTGCTCTGCGCAGGAAAACTCCCTGCATGTATTGATTCTGGAGCCTTTTTTGTTACGGAATGAACGTTATCTTGAGCATAGCGGCCTGAATTTCCTCCAGCATGTATCCAGCCTGCAGCAGGAATATGCGTATAAAGGTAAGCTTTTGCATATTCTTTACGGGGAGCCGGATGCTATCTTAAGGAGTCTGGCCGGGGTTCATCCGATTCATGAGGTTAGGGTCCATGCCGACTATACCCCCTATGCTCTGAAAAGAGACAGGCTTCTGCGTGACACGGCCCATGCGCTGAGCCTCCGGTTTCACACCCATCATGACAGTATGCTCTGTGACTTGGAAGACTTCATGGATTGGTGCGGGCGGAGTGAGCCCTTTAAGGTATTCACCCCCTTTTACCGCCGCTGGCGCAGCTTCCTCTCAGAACGCTTCCGGCCTCCCTACTCTAGGGGTCTTCAGGAACTGCAAACCGTGGAGATTCATCCGCAAATAACAGACACCTTCCGGATTCCCGGAGAGATTAACCGGCTGCTCACAGCGCTTGCCCAGCCTGCGCAGACTATGCGCCCCTGTCATCTGTTGGTGGATTTCCTGCAAACGGAGCTGCAGCATTATGCGGCACACCGTGATAACTATTCGCAGGAAGGGACAAGCCGGCTCAGCAGGCATCTTAATACAGGGGCGATTTCTGTCCGGACAGTCTATAACCGGCTTACGGAGAATGAGCACTTAGGGGAAGAGTGGCTGAGACAGCTGGCCTGGAGGGATTTCTATCTGTATCAGGCACGGCTGGATCCTGTGTTTTTCAACTACGAGAATATGTATGATCTTTCAGCTCTGGGGACACATAATTTCGAGGCATGGTCCCTCGGCAAGACCGGTATTCCGGTCATTGATGCAGCTATGCGCCAGCTGAATGAAACCGGCTGGATGCCAAACCGGCTGCGGATGATTACGGCGATGTTCCTGACCAAGAATCTCGGCTGTCCGTTTATTTACGGCGAGCGTTACTTCCGGCTGAAGCTTAGCGATTATGACAATACTTTGAACCGCGGCGGCTGGCTGTGGAGCTCTTCACTCGGATACGATGCCTCGCCTTATTTCCGGGTGATGAATCCGGTAACCCAGTCTCAGACCCACGACCCCAGCGGCAGCTATATCCGCACCTGGATGCCTGAGCTGTCAGAACTGTCAGACCAAGCCATCCACCTGCCCCGCGCTGATGCCATTGTTGATCTTAAGCGGTCACGGGCGCTGGCAATAGAACTCTACAAGGAAATATTGAGCAGCAAAGGAGCTGCGTCTCAAGAGTGAGCTGCCGGAACCCACGGCAGACGCGGATTCCGCTGGCTGTGCGGAGGCAGTCTATTTCCACAAGAATCAGAGTGGCTTATAACAAGAAGGGTCCAACCGAACATTCGGATGGACCCTTCTTGTACTATCGCTCTGAATGATTAAAATTCACATGAATGGACACTACCTCTGACCGCGATCCGATACGGATCGGCGGACCCCAGAATCCATATCCGGAAGATACTATGGAATGGAGCCGCCCTTTCTGCAGATACCCCCAGTCATTCTCAAACAATCTGTCAGTCAATATATTGGCAGGCGCAATCTGCCCGCGGTGGGTATGACCAGATACCATCAGATCAATCCCCTGCTCCTCTGCGGTGTCGAAGCCGACCGGTTGATGCTCCAGCATAACTACCGGCTGCGAGCCATCTATGTTCTCCATCAGAACAGACAGCTCCGCTCTATCCTTATCACTGTAATCCTTCCGCCCGATCAGCGTCAGCCAGTCTCCCACCTCAATGGCTTCATCATAGAGAACCTGAATTCCGCTCTCCTCCAGAAGACTGATGATCTCCTCCGTTCCGCCTTTGAAGCGGTCATGATTGCCCAGTGAAGCATACACGCCGAGCGGCGCTTCAATCTCCGCTAAAATCGCACCGATGCCCTTGTCCTTATACGGCACAATATCATCATCTACAATATCGCCCGGGAGCAGTACGATATCCGGGTGAAGTGCGTTAATTTGCTTAACCATCCGCTCCGCATGGCCTTTTCCTGATAAATAGCCAAAATGCATGTCTGATGCCATCACAATATGAAGTTCACCTTGCGCCGGACCTGCCTTGTCGATCTGTATGTCATACGAACGGACAACCGGACTGTAAGCGTTGAAGCTCCCGAATCCAAGCAGACCGGCCAGCAGCAGCATAGTAAGAATCCCCGACCACTTCTGAACAGCATGACGCGGCAGCCTGCTCAGCTTCGTTAACCAGACCGATAGATGAACAAGCGGCAGCAGCATAATCAATAAGCTGAACAATGCCAGCCAGTAGCTGCCAATAACACTTAAAATGGCCGATCCTGCGACCACTCTGGACAGGATCAGCGAGCTGGCCAGAAAAACAAGCGCAAGGATATAGAATAGCCGGAACCTGCCAGACACTACCGGCTTGATCCAGCCCCAGCCGCTCCAGCCGATGTAGAATACAATTAAGGCATATACAATGATAAATACGATTCCGATAAGGATATACATGTTAACCACCTTATGTAAATTTCATCCAAGCACAAAAGCTTTTCTAACCAGTCTACAGTAACTTCAGGCACCACTGCAACCTAGCTATGTTTTGTTGTTGACATTGTCCTGTAATTATCATTTAATGGTTTGGACCTTTCCTTACTTTACAGACAACCCTGGAGGATTTCATCATTGCACAACCTTTCTTTCCAAGACTGCAGGGAAACAGCCGGGGCTGCTTAACCTTTGAGCCCTTTTTCCTGATTCCCTACAGCATGTTCTCCACCTATGCCACGCTTTATATGTACGAGCTGGGACTGACGGAGCTGAACATCGGCTGGATTACCACGATCGGACTGATCGTCCAGGTATTCTCTTCATTAATCAGCGGATATTTAACGGACCGTCTGGGACGCAAGCGGGCCATTTTATATTTTGACCTGCTTAGCTGGAGCCTGGCCACCCTGTTATGGGCCGCATCACAGAATCTGTGGTTTTTCGCGGCAGCTGCGGTCATTAACGGCTTCCAGCGTGTTCCGCATATTGCTTTTTATTGCCTGATTGTCGAAGACACCCGGCCCTCTGACCGGACGTATGTCTTCACCCTGCTGCAGATTATCGGTGTCATCGGAGGGTTGTTTGCACCGCTGGGCGGTCTGCTTGTACACCAGTACGGCATGATTCAGGGGATGCGGATGATGTATGTGCTCGCATTTCTGTTCATGACCTTCCAGTTCGTCGGCCGCCAGCTAACGACCCGCGAAACCGAAGCCGGAATAAGGAAACGTCAGGAAACACGTGAACTTGGACTGCGGGAAATTATGGTCGAATATGGCGGCGCATTCCGTGAGCTGTGGGTGGAGCGCAATCTGCTGCTGATCTTCGGCGTATACATCCTGTTCAACTTTCAGGCCACGCTGAAGAGCACCTATCTGTCGCTATATCTGGCTGATTATCTGCACATAGATAGCGGTATCCTTTCTCTGTTTCCCGCAGTCTCCTCTATAATCATGCTGCTGACCCTATGGCTGCTTATGCCCAAAATCCCGGACCAGAGCGCCCACCGCTCCATGATGGCCGGCTTCGGACTCTCTGCGCTGTCCAATGCCATGCTGGTGTTATATCCTTCGTCCAGCCTCTTGTGGATCGGACTCAGCACCATACTGGCAGCCGTGGGACTGATGATCAGCTCCCCTTATCTGGAGGCTGCCGTACAGAACGCCATCGATGACGATAAGCGGGCCAAAGTATTTTCCACGCTGTCTGTGCTGATCCTGCTGTTCACTGCACCTGCGGGCATCATCGGCGGCTGGGCGTACAAGCTCGATCCGCGAATCCCGCTCTGGCTGGTCACAGCAGCGTTTATCCTTTCCTATATGTTGCTGCATCTGTACCGCAGACGGACTGCGCGGAATCACAATTCTCCGCAGCAGCTTTCACAATAAACCAGGACAGGGATGTCCCTCAGACCATTTATGGCCTGGAGGACATCCCTGTTTCTATTTTACGGCTATGACGTTGAAGAATCCGACTTGATCCGTTCCTTCTCCAGCACCTCTTTGAGGTCATCCTGGATACGGCGGTTCCACAGCGGAACACCGGAGCGGTAAGCCGCCCGGCCGGTCAGGTGGGCTGACAACGGTGAAGTCATAAATACGAAGACGATCCCCAGCAGCAGCTTCGCGCTGATGAAATCCAGGAAAAAAGCAAAGTAGAGGAACGCCCCGGTGAGCACACACAATACACCAAGCGTAGCGCTTTTGGCAGCAGCATGTGATCTTAAATAGACATCCGGCAGACGGATCAGCCCCACAGAGCTGACAGCACTGAGCAGTGCACCTGTCAGGATAAGCAATACGAACAGCAATTCAACGGCCGTCCTGATCATTTCCATATTCAAACACCACTCCCCTTTCGATATATCTGGCCAGCGCCATCGTTCCGATGAAAGAGAGAATGCCGATCAGCAGAATGTATTCAATGAAGGCCTCAGTCTTGAACAGGATCGAGAGAACCGCCACCATCGCCAGCAGGTTGATTCCGATTGTATCGAGTGCTGCGACCCGGTCAGGCAGCGAGGGTCCTTTGACCAGCCTCCAGGCGCAAATCGCAATCGAAATGACCATGATCGAAAGTGACAGCATGAGTATAAAATGAATCATGAACGGGTCACCTCCAGAATCGCTCGTTCGAACGTATTGCGGATATTCGCGCCGAACTGTTCCACATCCTGTATATCCATCGCATGAATGTATAACGTCCGGTTATCTTTGGATACCTCCAGCACCACAGAGCCCGGAGTCAGGCAGAGCAGTGTAATCAGCACGGCAACCTCCCAGTCCGACTCCAGCTCCGTATGGTACATTAGGATGGCCGGGCGGATGTTGAGGTTCGGCCGAAGCACCGCCTTGACCACGATATAGCTGGATACAACAAGTTCCCGCAGCAGCAGGCCAGCCAGCTTCACAATAGCCCATACCTTGCCAAGATACAGCCGCCCGTCAAAGAAGCGCCGCATAGCCATAAGAACGGCAATACCCAGCACATACCCGACAATGAAGCCGGAGGCCGTCCAGTCATTATTCAGGAACATCCACAAGAACGCTATCATGAGATTTAATAATATTTGAAAGGCCATCTTCATCTACTCCTTCATGACAGCGTTAATGTACACAGCGTTAATGTACTCTGCCGGATCAGCCAGCACGGCCCCGGCTTGGGCCACAAGCCCGTTCACCGTTTCGGCGCCGACCCCCATCAGAATGATGAGGACAAACAGCACGGCAGCCGGTGCCATCATTGCTTTGTAGCGCAGCGGATGGACTTCTTCCTCGCTTCGTTCACCACCCCAGAATACTTCCTGGAACACTTTGATCAGCGAATAGAGCACAACGAAACTTGACGCCAGTGCAATAAGTGCAAGAGCGACGTGCTGCTCCCCGAAGCCGCTGCGGACCATCATCACTTTCCCCGCGAAACCGCTAAGCGGCGGAACGCCCACCAGCGCCAGAGTCAGGATGAAAAACATCCAGCCCGTCCATGGATACCGGCGGATCAGGCCGCCCATTTGCCGCAGCTGCTCCGTTCCTGACGCTGCAATAATCATACCGCCCAGGAAGAACAGCAGCGCCTTGGCAATCATGTCGTGCATCAGATAGAACACTACCCCGTTTAATGAATCCTGGGTTGCCACCGATATGCCAAAGGCAATAAAGCCTACGCTAATCACAATATTGTAATTAAAAATCCGGCTCAGATCATTGTAAGCCAGCGCGCCGACAGCTCCAAGAATCATTGTTGCTCCGGCCATCCAGCCGATCAGCGAATGTGTCAGCCCCGGATCATGAACAAAAATCAGGGAGAATGTTCGTGTGATGGCATACAGACCAACTTTGGTCAATAAGGCACCGAACAGTGCCCTTACAGCCAGGGGAGGAGCACTGTATGAATCCGGCAGCCAGAAGAACAGCAGCAGACCGGCTTTGAGCGAGAAGACCAGCAGCAGCAGTACAGCAATTACATTCATGACACCGCCCTGCCCCGCCTCCGCTACACGGACCGCCAGATGCGCCATGTTAAGCGTACCTGTCGCAGCGTACAGATAAGCAATTGCCGCTACGAACAAGCTGGAGGAGATCACATTGACAAGAATATATTTCAGTGTCTCCCGCAGCTGAACCCGGGTTCCGCCCAGTACAATCATCGCATAGGAGGCAACCAGCAATACCTCGAAGCATACGAACAGGTTAAACAGGTCTCCCGTAAGGAAGGAGCCGAACACACCGGTCAGCAGGAAGTGGAAGAAGGTATAGTAGTAGAACCGCTCCCGCTGTTCCCCGATGCTTGCGAAGGAAAAGAACAGGCAGGCCGCGCCAACAACCGCCGTGGTTAATACCAGCAATGCCGCAAACATATCAGCAACGAAGACGATGCCGTAGGGCGGCAGCCACCCTCCCATGTACAGCGTTTGAATCCCGTTTGTATTCACCTGGTACACAATAATTATCGCAACAGCAATATTGACAAATACACTGATTGCACTGATTATACGCTGCAGGTTAATTCTTTCTTTCAGAAAAATGAGGATTACCGCTGTAAAAGCCGGAATCAGCAAAGGCAGTACCAGCAGATTGTTCATGGTCTCTCCCCCTTGCTTCCTTCCACATCATCCATGCCTGCCGAGCGGTATGCCCGGTAAGCCAGCACGATGAAGAACGCGGATACCCCAAAGCTGATTACAATCGAAGTAAGGATAAGCGCCTGCGGCAGCGGATCGACATAACTGTCCGCTTTCTCGCCAAGCAGCGGTGAAGCACCAGTCTTAAGTCCCGCCATGGTCAGCAGCAGCAGATGAACACCGTGAGTCAGCAGTGTTGTCCCCAGAAGGATGCGGAGCAGGCTTTTGGATAAGACCAGATATACACCTACGGTAAACAAGACGCCGATCGCCAGGGCAATAAGGATCTCCATCAGTTATCCCTCCCGATCGTAAAGATGATATTCATGGTAACACCGATCACTGACAGGTATACGCCCAGATCGAACAGTGTTGCTGTAGTAAGCTCGGTCTTGCCCATCACCGGCAGCTCGAAATAGCCGAAGGTCTGGGTCAGGAACGGAACATCGAATACAAAGGAACCTATCCCTGTGAGAAAAGCTATAGAAATTCCGGCCGCAATTAACTTACGGTAATCGACAGGCAGCACCTTCTCTACAAACTCTGTACCGAACGCAATCGAGAGCAGCACGAGCCCGGCTGCAGCCATCAATGCGCCGATAAATCCGCCGCCCGGATGGTTGTGTCCGGCAAAGAACAAATACACAGAGAAGGTAATAATAATCACGAAGGCCACTTTGGCCACAGACTGCAGCAGCACATCATTACTGCGCGCATAACGCGGCTTGTTATCGTCCGGCACATCTCTGACCAGATCAGGCTTGCTGCCCGGTTCAAGCTGCAGCTTAATCATTGAATAGATAGCCAGCGAGGCCAGACCAAGCACCGTAATCTCAAACATGGTATCAAAGCCGCGGAAATCCACCAGCAGCACGTTGACTATATTTTTGCCGCCGCCGAGGGTATAGCTGTTCTCCACGTAGTAGCTTGAGATGGACTCGAACGGACTGCTTCCAAGCGCCGCCAGTGCGACAAGTGTCATCGTTGCCCCGAATCCTACGGCGATGATCAGCTTCGGGATCTTCACCCGGAATTTGACCTTCTCCCGCTTCAGTCTGGGCAAATGCCGGAAGCAGAGCAGGAACAGCGTCACCGACACCACTTCGACGATCATCTGCGTAAGCGCCAGATCAGGTGCACGGAACAGGATGAAGAGCAATGTCACCATATACCCTACCATTCCCGTTAACAGAATTGCCGCAATCCTGGACTTGGCGAACGGAATCGCGAGCGCACCTGTCAGCATGACCAGCACGGCCACGACTTCAAAGAAGGTGACCGGAGCATACTGCCCTTGGCCAAACGTAATTCCGTCTGCGTACAGCAATGAACCGCCAACTACAACAATAATCAAGGTGAAAATATACATCAGATAATGGCGCATGGAGCCTGTCATATATAGCCCTGTCACCGAACGGGACACCCGCTCCACCAGCCGGATACTGCCATCGTATACCTGGTTCAGTGTGTACCCGCTGCGCCATTCCTTATCGACCAGACTTAACCGGCCATACACACGGTATACGACAATTCCCAGCAGGATCACACCCAGAGTCATCCACACTTCAGCTGTGAAGCCATGCCAGAAATAAATGTTCACATAAAAAGGCGAGCTTGCCGCAAGCTGCGGATGAATAGCATTCATTCCCGGCACAATCAGTGTCTTGGACAGGATGTTCGGGAACAGTCCGGTGATAACAGCCAGCAGTGCCAGGAGAATCGGAGGAAGCAGCAGCCCAAACGGTGCTTCATGCGGCTTCTTATCCAGCTTCTCGGGCTGGTATTTACCGAAGAAGGTATGGAAAACCATAATCATGCTGTATGCAAAGGTAAATATGCTTGCAATCCAGGCCAGCACCGGAAAGATCGTGAAGAAAGATTGCGGGCTGAGGATATCCAGCTGTCTGATATTCAGTACAGCCGTGAAGAACATTTCCTTGCTCAGAAATCCGGCAAACGGCGGGAGGCCTGCCATGGAGAAGCTGCCGATCAGCGCTACCGTGAAGGTCACCGGCATCAGTGACACCAGTCCTCCCAGCTTGCGCAGATCACGTGTATTCGTCTCATGGTCGACAATCCCGACCACCATAAACAGCGAACCTTTGAATATGGCATGATTAATTAAATGAAAGAGGGCAGCCGTTGTTGCGGCGGTAAAGAACACAGCCTCTTCGCCCGTATAGAATGAAGCTGCCGATCCCATTCCCAGTAATCCCATAATCAGCCCCAGCTGGCTGATTGTAGAATAGGCTAACAGAGCCTTCAGGTCCGTCTGCTTCATCGCCTGGATCGATCCATAGATCAAGGTGATCAGGCCGACGCCCGACACAATCCAAAACCACTCATGTTGCCCCGCAAACACCGGGCTGAAACGCGCGACCAGATACAGTCCTGCTTTGACCATCGTGGCCGAGTGCAGATAAGCGCTGACCGGGGTCGGTGCTTCCATCGCATCCGGAAGCCAGATATGGAACGGAAACTGGGCCGATTTGGTGAAAGCCCCCAGCAGAATCAGAATCATCGACGGTATGAACAGCGGCTGTCCGCTGATGTCCCCGGCCTGGCTCCAGATTTCGCGGATGCTGAAGGTCCCGGTCATGCCGTACAGCATCAGGAAACCTGCGAACATCGCCAGGCCGCCGAAGACCGTGATCAGCATCGACTTCAGTGCGCCGTAGCGTGACTTCTGTCTGCGGTGCCAATAAGCAATCAGGAGGAAGGAGGATACACTTGTCAATTCCCAGAAGCCGTACAGGACCATCAGGTTATCAGACAGCACCACCCCGAGCATTGCGCCCATAAAGATCAGGAGATACACATAAAACGGAGTCAATTCTTCCTTGCGTTTGTCCAGATAATAAATCGAGTAGAAGATGACCAGCATCCCCATTCCCGTAATTAACAAGGTGAACAGCAAACTTAATCCATCCAGATGAAATACCAGATTAATGCCAAGGGACGGAATCCAGGATACAGTCTCATATCCGGAATCCCCTCCCTTAATGACAGGAATCCGGGTCAAGAAATAAATGAACAACGCCAGCGGTCCGGCAAGTACAAGCCAACCTCGATGGAGCCTGGCCATCCGCCCGCGTAGAAGCGCTATCATTAGGGCCAGCAGAAACGGAACTAGTACGGTTATATGCAGCAAAGGCAAGCCTCCTTTTCCACTCTACAAAATAAGTTGTGAACAATGGTACTTACTTCTGGAAGTAACAACGATTATAAGGGATCGCTTAGTGTCCCCTCGCAGATATGCAAATATCTCGCTTTACCATCTTGCTCAATTCTGAACAAGCCATTCTCAAATTCCGTGTGCAATTCGTGAAAAAATTTCCCTTTAATGAAATCCTGACCTTCCGGCTCATCGCTGAGCTGATAAACGCCCTCATTCTTCACCAGATAGGAGATTACACCTTCTTCATGCGTCTCTTCAAGACCGGCGCGCATCCGCTGCACTGCCACAACATGCAGATCCATCATCTTCATTTTGCTGATCAGCTCATTGACAAAATTGCGCTTGGTCAGCTCCTGCCACAGTGTCTGGGCGGATTGTCCGATAATAATCTGCGTGACATCCTTCTCTTCTGCCGCTTCAACGATTACATCCGTTGTCTTGCGGCCCCGGCGTTTGCGGACCATAAACTCTGCGCCGGCCTCCTCGGCCAGACGCTTCCAGACCGCCATGAACATTTCTTTGCTCTGATTGTATTCATCACTATCCGAACTATCCACATTGAGCACATAGAGCGGTGCCCCCAGCATCTCAGACAGCTCGACTCCACGCCGGATTAAACGCTCCCCGTGCGGACCATAATGAACGCATACCATAATTTTTTCCTTGTGAATGACCTTCGCCCTCCTGTAACATGGGCAAGAAATACAAAAGGAGCCTACTGGCGTTAGGCCCCTTTCTGTTGTTTCAAACCCTAAAAATTATACTTAAATTATATCTATTCCGATACTGTTTGTAAAGTTTACGGACAAGGATATGACAACATTGAAACATAATTACCATTATATTGAAGCCTAAATCAGTCCTTTCCCAAGCCATATCTGGCATCGCATGTAAGGTTCATAGAATTTCTTAATGACCACCCCAAAAATAATTGATTGGTAAATTGATGTTAGGTTTTATAGAATTCTTTTAAATTAAAAATAATTCCGGGGCTGCCCGAATCCACTATCAGACAGGGAGTGCTAGCTAAAGTGTCCATCGTTCATTCCGTTACTTCAGAAATTACTAACCAGGCTGTACAATATGTTCATCAGATCTACGCGGAGGTCCAGCAGCGCGACCCGCAGGAGCCCGAATTTCATCAGGCGGTCAAGGAGTTCCTGGATTGTCTCGTGCCTGTCCTGGCCCGTCATCCGCAATATATGAAGCATGGGATTCTCGAACGGCTGGTTGAACCCGAGCGCAGCATATCCTTCCGCGTGCCCTGGGTCGATGATGCCGGCAAGGTCCGGGTCAACCGCGGTTTCCGCGTTCAATACAGCAGCGCCATCGGCCCTTACAAAGGCGGACTCCGCTTCCACCCATCCGTTTATCTTGGCATTATCAAGTTCCTGGGCTTCGAGCAGATTTTCAAAAATGCCCTGACCGGCCTGCCCATGGGCGGCGGCAAAGGCGGCAGTGATTTCGATCCGAAGGATAAGTCGGATCAGGAAGTTATGCGCTTCACCCAAAGCTTCATGACGGAACTGTACCGCCACATCGGCCAGGATACGGATGTTCCCGCAGGGGATATTGGTGTCGGCGCACGCGAGATCGGCTATATGTTCGGACAATATAAACGGATTCACGGAGGACATGCGGCCGGGGTTCTCACCGGAAAAGGGCTGCTGTATGGCGGAAGTCTTGCGCGTAAGGAGGCAACCGGTTACGGCTGTGTATACTTCGTGCAGGAAATGCTGTCATCGACACGGGGAACCAGATTCGAGGGCAGCCGGGTAGTTATCTCGGGATCAGGAAACGTCTCTATTTATGCTATCGAGAAGGCTCAGCAGCTGGGAGCTCTTGTTATCGCGTGCAGTGATTCGAACGGATACATTCATGATCCGCAAGGCATCAACCTCGCAACTGTCAAAAGACTGAAGGAAACCGAACGCCTGCGCATCAGCGAATACGTGAAGGAGCATCCGCATGCACAATATATTGAAGGCTGCAGCGGAATCTGGAGTCTGCCTTGCGACATCGCCCTGCCTTGTGCCACACAGAATGAGCTTGATCTGGCATCCGCCCGGACGCTGATCCTGAATGGAGTCCAAGCCATCGGTGAAGGGGCTAATATGCCGACGACAATTGAAGCGGTAGAATTGTTCCTTGAGAATAATGTATTGTTCGCTCCGGCCAAAGCGGCTAATGCGGGCGGTGTAGCTGTCTCGGGACTTGAAATGAGCCAGAACAGCATGCGGCTGGCCTGGAGCTTCGAAGAGGTCGATGCCAAGCTGCAGGAGATTATGAAGAATATCTACCATAGAACGGTACAGGCGGCAGAGGAATACGGGGTGGCCGGTAACCTGGTGGCTGGCGCTAACATCGCCGGTTTCCTGAAGGTTGCCGACACTATGCTGGCGCAGGGGATTGTGTAACTAAATAAGCAGCAGATCAACGGCGGGCGGAACAAGCCTTGGTTATTACGAGCGAGCAGCTTGGACTGCCCGGAAAGATGCTGTTGCTATACGTATAGAACTTCCCTGTAGAGCTAGGCCTGAATCTATCGTTGTACATATTGTTGTACGTAGTGCAACATAGATTCACTGATATTGGGGAATTTGTAAGGATTGTTGTATGAAATACAACAATTGTCCCTTTTGCCGCGTGAATGCGTGGGAAATGCTGCTTTTTATACAACAATTCTTGATTAGACCCGATATTATGAGGGAAATGTTGTATTTCGTGCAGGATTTCAGTATGACTATTAAGTCCAGCTTATTTAGTGACCGCATTTGTCCGGTTACTTCCACTCACTATGAATCAGAGGTATTTCTACCTCTGATTTTTTTTGATTCCAGCAGAACCTGCAGAAGGGGTGTCTCAATAGCCATACAATGGCTGCTTGAGACACCCCTCGTTTTTTGAGTAAGCAATACTTAAGTTTGCGGTGAGAACGCTCCGCGAACAGACCGTTATTCCTATTGCTGTGCTTTTTAAGCAGGATCAGGGTTTATCCCGGGCTAGCCCCGGCCGGATCATCGTCATCACAGCAGCCGGCTGCTCGCACCAGCATGCCCGTTGCGCACTCTTCGCCAGACTACAGCAGCTCGCGCCGCAGCGTCTCTGCCGATTTAGGGGACAGATGGCCGAGCGGAATATCGAATACCGTCTTGGCACCCTTATGGCCTTCATGCTTCAGGCGGACAGCTGCGCGGGCATAGGCTACCAGCACGCTGGCCGTAAATTCAGGATTACTGTCCAGCTTCAGCCCGAATTCGGCAATCTGCTTGCTTCCGCCGCCGGTTATACCACTACGGATAACGAAGCCGCCATGCGGCATGCCGGAATGCTTCGCAGCAAGCTCTTCCTCCGAAATGAAGTTGACCGTTGTATCATAATCGGCAAAATAATTCGGCATCTCCACAATGCTCCGGGTAATTGCTTCACGGTCTGCCCCATCTTCCGCCACTACGAAACATTCGCGGCGGTGCTTCTCGCGGGTAGTCAGCTGCGGGGTCTCTCCGCCGCGGATACTGTCAATGACCTCCTGGACAGGAACGGTATATTGCACGCCTGCCTTCACACCGGGAACGCGGCGGATCGCATCCGAATGACCTTGGCTGACCCCGGTGCCCCAGAAAGTATAATCCTCACCTTCCGGCAGGATTGACTGCATCAGCAGACGGTTCATGGAGAACATTCCCGGGTCCCAGCCCGTTGAGATCACACTGACCGTCCCGCCGGCTTGTGCTGCCTTGTCCACTTCAGCGAAGAAGTCTGGAATTTTGGCATGGGTGTCAAAGCTGTCCACTGTATTAAACAGTCTGGCCAGCTGCGGGGTCTGCTCCGGCAGGTCTGTCGCTGATCCGCCGCACAGAATCATTACGTCGATTTTGCCTATGTATTGCTCGGCTGCGGATATATGCTCTGTGACTGTTCCTGTGATTTCCGCCAGCTGCTGCGGGTCTCTGCGGGTAAAAATAGCTGCAAGCTCCATATCCGGATTTTGTTCAATCGCCTGCTGTACCCCTTTGCCCAAATTCCCGTATCCTACAATCCCAACTTTGATAATTGAAGTCATGTCTAATATAGTCCTCCCTTGCCGGTTATCCCGGAGATATGAATCCTTTAAATTATAAGTATATATACATTACACGAAATGTAAACAATTAAGCGAATATAAAATGAATTTTCCCGGACTTGTCCTTTCCCCGTTCTTCACTTACAATGAGTCCAATTGATAATCATTCTTAATGAATGGGGTGAAAAATGAAGATACCAGCTGTAATAACTCATACGTATGGAAACAGTCATTACATAAAAACACCGGACGGGCGTCAGCTCCATTACATGGAGAACGGAGCCGGTCCGGTAACTGTGGTATTCGAATCGGGCATGGGCATGTCCCGCTCTGCCTGGGGGCTGGTGCAGCCGGTAGTCGCCAGATACGCGCGGGCCGTCGTTTACGACAGGGCGGGCAGCGGGAAAAGCGGTGCGGACCGGGCACCAAGGACCCTGAGCAGAATGGCCGATGATCTCATGTGCTTATTGAGCCACTTGGGAGCGGGCCCCTTCATTCTCGTCGGACACAGCTGGGGCGGCCCCGTTGTCCGCACAGCAGCTTCCCGGAACCCTGACATCATCCGGGGACTCGTTCTGGTCGATCCGACAGACGAGCATTGCGGGCTCTATTTCGAAGAAGCTTCCGTGAAGCATTTTGCGAAGATGAATACGCTTCTTCCGCTGCTTGCCGGAACCGGCTTATACAAGCTGATGGGAAGCAAGCCGGGCAAGGTGCTGCCAGCGGATGTCTACAAGGAACAGCGGCAGGAGGATTTCACTATGCGGGCAGCTCATACCATGGTTGCTGAGGGAGCAACCTTCCTGGAGGATTTACGGGCACTTCTGGCACATCCGCTGAGGCTGGAAGGCATTGAGGTGTCCGTCCTCTCCGGAACGCTAATCACCAGGATGGAACGGACTTTCCGGCCGGCGCTTCATGCAGCACATAAGCAGACGACAGCAGGATTGGCAGACGGCCGCCTGGTCGAAGCCCGGCAATCCGGTCATATGATCATGTACAGCGAGCCCGGGCTGGTCGCAGATGAGATCAGACGGATGATCGATTAGTCCGGGTTTACCGCTCCCTGTTCACCACATAATTCATTAAATGCTTCAGGAAGGCAATATTACGCGGAATCCCGCGCAGTGCCTCATTGGCCTTGCAATAGTGATCCCACATCTCTTTACTGGCCCCTTCTTGGCCAAGAATCGAGACGAAATTCGAATTATTGTTAACAGCATCGTTGCCGACAGGCTTGCCAAGAACATGCATATCCCCTTCCACATCAAGCAAATCATCCTTAATCTGAAAAGCAATGCCCATATGATAAGCAATTTTTTGGAGTGCAGCGATCTCCGTATCGCTAACCTCAGCCAGCATAGCCGGCATGACCAGACACGCCTCAAAGGCCACTCCTGTTTTGTAAAAGCACACATTATTCAGCTGCTCCAGCGTTAATGTTCTGCCTTTTGCATCCAAATCCATCGCCTGGCCCATACACATCTCCTCTGCCTTCCGGGCCGAATAACGGATCAAGGCAAGTACAGTCTCCGCCTTAAAGCGGTCAAGTGAGGCTTGCTCCCCAATCGCCTTCTGGATCAGATACAGACCGGTTAACTCCGCAACTGCACTGCTGTGAATCTCATGCAAGGTCGTGCGCCCTCTGCGGGTAGAGGCATTATCCTGGGAAGGCAGATCATCGAAGATCAGGGAGGCGGTATGCATATATTCAAGCGAGCGGAGAAGCGGAATTATGGCTGCCGGCTCCAAGCCGTATTCTTTCACACCCATCACCCAGGTTAGAATCGGTCGCACCCGCTTGCCGTCACCCTCCAGGCTGTAATTGGCCGCATCAATCAGCTGCTCCTTCATGGCCGGAAGGTCCTGCGGCTTAGCGAAGAGCAGTTCTTCATTGATCAGACTGCGGACACTTTTAAACGTAGCGAAGAACTCCTTCTGCTCCCTGGCATCCTTCTTCAAGTGCTCAATCATCCGGTCCCGCAGCAGCTTATCAAAAAAATCCACATCATCCGCTTTGTCTACCATGATCTGAATGAGCCTGTTAAACTCCGGGTTGCCTGCTGCAAAAATCCTCAGCGTCTCATTATACTTTTCCGTCCCGACACGTTCTTTATAACGTTTCAGCCCGTTAATTGCCCGGTCAAGAATAACCTCGCGGGACTTGGCATCGGAATGATATACACTGTGGATCAGATTGGAGATGACCGCCCAGTATAATTCAAAAGGATTAATCAGATCAGGCCTTTGCTCATGATATTTCAAATAATAGGTATACGGTGTTACGGCTCCGTCACGCATATCCTCGGTCATATCCGCGAAATCATCGGCAAGCTGATTGTAGAGGCCAAAAAAGAAGGTCCGCTCTTCAAATCCCTCATCCGCAGGCGCACTAATCACCGAACGCGCAATGAGCCGGGATGACGATGACTTCAAGATAACGGGGATGAACAGATCCTCGTTAGTATAATCTCCCCTGGTGAGTACCTTGACACGGTCCATATCCTGAGCCTGAAAAAAGACATAAGACTGGCCGAAAAAGATATGCTGCGTCTCCGGATGCTGCTGCTGCTTAATATACTCGAATGCCTCAGAAAGCTCCGAATGAATGTATCCGATCAGCTTCATATTCTGGCCGGACCAGCCGCCCAGCCCAGGCACAATCCCGGTAACCAGTGCCTCACGGATCAGCTCGGAGTACTGTTCTTTCTCACGAGCCGTCAGTATCCGAGAATCCAGCAGATCGTCAACGAAAGGATACGTCAGTCCATAGGAATAGCCAAGCCTGATCGCTTCATCCAATCTCCGGGACCGTTCCACAGGCGCAGTATCACCGTCCATCTCTTCTATAACATGCAGTATAACGCCAACGATAATCTTGATCAGCTTGCGCTGGGCATGCTCCGCGTTCATTCCCTCCGGTATATGGGCAGCTACAGATCTTAATTTGGCAAACACCCAGATCACTGCAGCTTCTATCCCCTCCTTCTGCGCCCAGCGGTATACCCCAGTCAGGTTCATGAAATCGGGTTCTTTTCCTGCGCCTGAGCGGGCTGACTTCAGCAGATTCTGGTTCAGATCAGCGATGGTTCTCCTGATCCGTTTCTGTGTATCTGGAGAATCCGGCGCCTTACCCAGATCCCTCATATAAATGTACGAGACGCTCCGGTCCAGATAATCATCCAGCTTCCCCGAGTAATTCAGCCATTGAATGTAGCGGTAATAATCTTGGGTATCCGGCTTTTTCTTCCCCGCTGACCATAGAGACAACACGGAGAAGCGCCGGATATGCTTCTTTTTCCACTCATGGATATCCGCCGTCAACGCCGTCACATAAGATTGGCTCTTCAACTGATCATGGAGTGAGCTTAAGTAGCGGGCTGCCTTCTGCTCTGCCTGCTGATAATCTGCATGGGGATGTTCTCTGACAATTTCATTCATAGGATGCACAACCTTAGCTTCATATTGGTTTATCATGCTGTATGGGGGTCTTTGAACAAATGGGGAGCCTGCTTTTTATCCTTATACGAACAAGTGGCAGCATGGTTACGAAATCAAGTTAAGGATTGACAAACGGGCAATAAACAATTAAAGTTTTAACAGTTACATCATTGATAATGATTATCAATTTCATAAATTTATCATTGAAAGGGAGATTATCAGAAATGAAGAAATTGTTGTTACCTCTACTCATCCTTACCCTCCTGCTACTAAGTGCCTGCGGCAATAATGCAAGCAACAGTGCAAGCAACAGCACGGCTGCTGCCACAACTACACCGGCACCCGAAGCCAGCGCAACTGCAAGTGCTGACAACAGCAGCACAGATACCATTACATATGAGTCCGAAACCGGACCTATCGAAGTTCCCGCCAATCCCCAGCGTGTTGTAGTTCTTGCAGGGTACGCAGGTAACCTGCTCGCTCTGGATGTCCCCCTCGCCGGAGTGGATTCCTATATCAAAGCAAATCCTAATTTCCAGGATCAATTGAAGGATGTCGCCGAAGTCTCCGAGGAGAATGTGGAGAGTATTCTGAATCTCAAACCGGACTTAATCATTGCTTCGTCAGACACCAAGAATCTGGACAAGATGAAACAAATCGCACCGGTGGTTACCTATACATACAACAAAGTGGATTATCTGACCCAGATCCTGGAGATCGGCAAAGCGGTTAACCAGGAGCAGAAAGCCGCTGACTGGATTGCTGATTTCAAGGCACGTGCCTTGGCGGCCGGTGAAGAAATCAAAGCCAAAATCGGTGCGGATAGCACGATCTCGGTTATTGAAGGAGATTCCAAGAATCTATACACCTTCGGCAGTGCCTGGGGACGCGGTACAGAAATCATCTATCAGGCTATGGGGCTGAAGATGCCGGATAAAGTGAAGGAAATGACAGCCAAAGACGGATACTTCAATTTGTCACTGGAAATCCTGCCGGATTATATGGGGGATTACGTTATTTACAGCAAAGACCCTGCCGGGGATGCTTCCTTCCAGGACACTTCCACTTACAAGGATATCCCTGCCGTCAAAAATAATCATGTCTACGAAATAGATGCTACATCCTTCTATTTCAACGATGCTCTGTCGCTTGACTATCAGCTTGATTTCATTTCCAAATCATTGCTGGGAAATTAATTATTATTTAGGAATCCAGCCAGGTTGAAACCGAAAAAAAGGAGCGCAAATCGCGTTCTTTTTTTTCGCAAATTGATAAGGAACGGATGGTCGAAATGGAGAAACAGTCTCCGCAAAAGCCGATAAACTCAACTTTTGTGCTTAAGCTGCTCGTCAGCATGATTTTATTTGTGATTGTATTTGCCGTGGCGGTCAGGCTCGGTGCCAAAAATGTTTCACTGGCGGATATTTGGAGCGCCATCAGCAACCCGAAGGCTACGGGTGGTGATATCTCTATCATCCGTGAACTGCGGCTCCCCCGCGAAGTCGGCGGCATTCTGGTAGGTGCCGCCCTCGCTGTTGCCGGGGCAATCATGCAGGGTCTAACCCGAAATCCGCTTGCCGACCCGGGACTGCTTGGTCTGACAGCAGGTGCCAATGCTGCCCTTGCGGTATCCTTCGCCTTCATCCCCTCCATCGGATACTACGGAATTATGATCGCCTGTTTCATCGGCGCAGCCTGTGGCGTGATGCTGGTGTTCGGCATCGCTGCACTCCGGAGGCAGAATATGTCCCCTCTGCGGATGGTGCTGGCCGGTTCTGCCGTATCGGCCCTGCTGACCGCTGTAGCCGAAGGAATCAGCCTTCAATTCAAGATCTCTAAAAACGTATCGATGTGGACATCCGGCGGACTGATCGGCACTACCTGGGGCCAGATTACAGCAATTGCCCCTATTATTATCATTTGCCTTATCGTCTCCATTCTGTTGTCCCGTCAGCTGACAATCCTTAGTCTGAATGAAGGAACAGCTGTGAGTCTTGGGCTCAAGACGACTCAGGTTAAGATTGCTTTGTACATATTGATCACGCTGCTCGCAGGCGCTGCTGTTGCGCTTGTCGGCAACATCGCCTTCGTCGGCCTGATGATCCCCCATCTCGTGCGGGTGTTTGCCGGGACAGATTACCGCGCCATTCTGCCGCTGTCCGCCATTTCCGGCGCCACTTTTATGGTGTTCGCCGACACACTCGGACGGATGATTGACGTCCCGTTTGAAACGCCTGTCGCCGCGATCGTGGCTGTGCTGGGCCTGCCGTTCTTCCTGTTCATTGTCCGTAAAGGAGTGCGATCCTTCTCATGAAACCAGCCCGGCTGTATCGTAATCAACCGCTTGTCGTATCGCTGCTCATGCTTCTTATCCTGGCTACCATCGTTATCGGAATAGGGATTGGATCTTCCCCGGTGTCATACGGGAGACTGATTCCGACAATCCTCGGGCACGGTTCTTTCGAGGATAATTTTGTACTGTTCTCCATCCGACTCCCCCGGATACTGATTACGCTGCTCGCAGGTATGGCGCTTGCTTTATCCGGTGCTATTCTGCAGGGCATTACGCGCAATGAGCTGGCGGATCCGGGAATTATAGGCATTAATGCCGGGGCCGGGGTCGGGGTTACCGTCTTTTTCATCTTTGCATCCATTGACGCCGGGTCCTTCATATATATGATTCCGCTTGCGGCATTCGCCGGAGCCCTGGTAACCGCTGTACTCATCTATGCCTTCTCCTACACCCGCACCGATGGCGTTCAGCCGATCAGGCTGGTCATCACCGGAGTCGGGTTCTCCATGGCGCTCTCCGGCGTGATGATCGTACTCATCTCTTCGGTGGACCGGACCAAGGTGGACTTCATCTCCAAATGGCTGGCCGGTAATGTGTGGGGTACGGACTGGCCTTTCGTTCTCGCCCTGCTGCCCTGGCTGATCATTCTGGTCCCTTATGTGCTGTACAAATCCAGAACACTGAATTTGCTTGCTCTGAACGAGCCTACTGCTATCGGGGCAGGTGTGGCAGTCTCCAGAGACCGGGTCCTCCTTATGCTGGCGGCGGTTGCGCTGGCGGCGTCGGCTGTTTCGATGACCGGCGGCATCGCCTTTGTCGGGCTGATGGCTCCGCATATTGCCAGAGCCCTGGTAGGAGCACGGCATCAGCAATTCGTGCCGGTATCCATATTAATCGGCGGCTGGCTGCTGCTGCTGGCGGATACGATTGGCCGTAACCTGACCCAGCCTGACGGTATCGCTGCCGGAATAATGGTTGCTTTTATCGGCGCTCCTTATTTCCTGTATCTTCTATTGAAGAAAGAAGGGTAGTACTGACGCAAACTCTCCGCGTAAGCCCACTCCATAGACTAACGCCCTACATACTATATTGGGACCTGACTGCATACATGCAGTTAAATTGTTAGCTCAAAAGGAGCTGGAATCATTGAAATCAGGAACGAGACTTACCGGGCGGGTGATCTATAAAGGTGATCCGGGCTATGAAACGGCACGCAAAAATTGGGATCCGCATACGGACAGATTCCCGAAGGTATTTGTCTTCGCACAGAAAACGCAGGATGTAGCCAACGCCATCCGCTGGGCCAACGAGAATAACATCCCTATCCGGCCAAGAAGCGGCCGGCACTCGCTGGAGGTCAATCTGTCCCAGGTCAACGGAGGCATTGTCATCGATGTAAGTGAACTGAAGAGCATCAAGCTCAATAAAAAATCGGGAACTGCAGTTGTGGGACCGGAAATACGGTGGGAAGAATCGCCCATACGCTTGCGCGGCAGGGATACATGGCCCCTTTTGGGGATAGCCCAACTGTCGGAATCGGGGGCATTACACTAGGCGGGGGAATTGGGCCGCTTCAGCGGACCGTAGGTCTGGTCAGTGATAATCTGATTGAGCTTGAAATGGTGGATGCCAAAGGCAGAATTATTATTGCCAATAAGAACAGCAACGCCGATCTCCTCTGGGCTTCCCGCGGGGGTGGCGGAGGTAATTTTGGAGTCTGCACCCGTTATAAGTTCAAAGTGCGTCCCGCGCCGGCCACGGCGACCGTCTTCCGCATCACCTGGCCCTGGAACCAGTTCGAGAAGGTACTCAAAGCCTGGCAGCGCTGGGCTCCTTCTGTTAACACCAGACTGGGCAGCGAGCTATCCATTGGTCCCAAAAAGGGCGGTAATGTCAGCATGCTGGGCCTGTTCCTCGGATCAAAAGCAGAGGCGGTCCGCCTCTTAAAGCCCATTACGGACGTAGGGACGCCCACGAATCAATTGATCCGCTCATTACCTTATCCCAAAGTAGTGAGTTTCCTGCTGGCTCCCGATCCGGTGCAGACCCAAAGATTCAGCAACCAGTTCTCCAGCGGTTTCGGAAGAAAACCTTTCCCGGACACAGCGATTAAGTCTATGCGTGAGTTCCTTGAGAACGTGGAGGGCGAGTTCGCAGGGTTCTATTTCCTCAACTGGGGCGGGGCTGTAAGCCGTAAATCACCCAGATCTACCGCCTTCTACTGGCGTAAAGCGAAATTCTATGTAGAGTGGAACAGTTCATGGGTCAAGAAATCGGATGCTGCCAAAAATATTGCCATAGTGCGGAATACACGCCGGAAGCTGCAGCCGTTCATCGTGGGAAGCTATATTAATGTTCCGGATCAGGGGATCAAACATTCCGGTCCGGTTTATTATGGTGCGAACTATCCCCGGTTACGGAGAGTCAAAGCCAAATATGACCCCGGAAATGTATTCAACAATCCGCAAAGCATTCCTCCGGCCCGCAAGGTATAAGAATAAGGTTACGAATCAACACATAGGGCAGGCGCAGATCAGAGAGCATATGATCTACGCCTGCCCTCTTGCAGTTGCTCAATATTTAACTATACAAAAATCAGATCCAGAAAAGAATCAATGAGATGAGCCGGACTGTCCAGTCCTTTTTCCGTTTCAGAATGCTCGGACATATTGAGTTCAACCAAACCATGGATGAAAGCATACATGATTGCGGTGGACTGATTAGGTGATTTCCGGATAGTCCCCGCCTTTTGAAGACAGCCCTCCACGTGTGCAAAAATAAAAAAAGCAGATTGTACAAGCTCCGGGTACATTTCCTTATCCCATTGCTTACGGAACATCAGTTGATAATGCTCGGGGTTGCTGATGCCAAAGTCGTAATAAGCCAGCAGAATCGTATATATAAGTTGCCGTGGCTCTGAACCCATTTCACTTAACCTGCTGATTGTACGATTCAGCATTTCAAAATTTCCGGCCACAATCGCTGCCAGCAAATCATCTTTATTCTTGAAATGTCTGTACATTGCAGTCCGGGATAAGTTTAGTTTAGCTCCCAGATCACGCATATTAATAGCCTCAACACCATGCTGATCAATCATTTCCCGTGTGACCTGAAGCAGTTTTTGTTTGGTATCGCCATTATTTTTCATAGTATCCTCTGGTGAATAAGAAATGTAATTTGTATTATAATTTTACCCCATCTTGTTGACACCGTCAACATACTGGAGGTATACTCTATCCATGTTGACGGTGTCAACTAAAGGAATGGCGGAATTTTTATTTTAAATATTCTATTGAAGGAGAGTGTATTCACAATGAGTCTGCGTAAACAAACGGTTATTATTACAGGGGGAAACTCGGGACTAGGTTATGAATCCGCAAAGCAGATTGCCAAATTTGATAACAATTATGTGATCCTCGCCTGCCGCAATGCGGTGAAAGCCAAACAAGCTGTAGACTCCTTAATACAAGAAACAAACAATAACAACATCACTTCTATGGAACTGGACTTATCCTCCTTAGAATCGGTCAGAAGCTTCGCAGGAGAATTCTCAAAAATGGATTTCCCGCCCTTATACGCACTAGTGTGCAACGCCGGAGTACAGTTTATCGATGCTACGCATTATACCAAAGACGGGTTTGAAATGACCTTCGGCGTAAATCATCTTGGACATTTCCTCTTGGTTAATCTGTTGCTTGATCAAATCGTACCTGAAGGCCGAATCGTGGTTGTCAGCAGCGGAACGCATGATCCATTGAAAAAAACGGGAATGCCAGAACCGGCGTTCACCACTCCTCAAGCACTGGCTCACCCTGACACTGTGAGTTCAAAAGAAGGAATAGCCCTCATAGGAAGGCGCCGCTACACGACCTCTAAACTATGTAATCTATATTTCACCTACGAGCTGGCCGAAAGAATAAAGCAGCATACGGACAAAAAGATTACCGTTAATGCTTTTGATCCTGGAATGATGCCCGGCACCGGTCTGGCTCAGAGTTACACCCCTATATTAAAATTTGTCTGGAATTACATTATGCCGGTAATGACATTATTTGTTCCGAATGTAAATACCGTTCGTCAATCCGGAAGAGCTTTAGCCAATCTGGTAACCGATGGGAAGCTGAGTCAGACAACGGCGAAGTATTATGAGGGTAAGAAAGAAATTAAATCCTCAATATTTTCGTATAACAACGACAATTGGAAGAGTCTATGGAGTGCTAGTATAAAGATGACCAAATTGGAGCAAGCGGAAACCCTGCTGAAAATATGATAATTTGCTATTAAACTGAACATAAAGAGGCCCGCATGTATCCACGCGAGCCTCCTTCTTATGGTTGCAGCCTTTTACTGTCCGGAATTAGCCAGGAATTCATCAATCTGCCGCTGAACTTCTGCGATGATGGTATCAATTCCAGCTTCCTTCACCTGTGCCTGAAGCTTGGCCAGTCCGCCGTCCACATCCTTCACTGAACCGTATTCCAGCGGAATGCCATATTGCAGCATCACATTACCGACATTAGCTACCTCGGTCTTCACTTTGCTGTTATCGAAGACAAAGGTCTCCAGCGGATAGTGGTAAACCTCAGCTTCCCATTTGTCAGTCAGCGCATTGCCTTCGTCAGGGAAGGAGGCGTTGTCCCGGTTCAATGGAGAGTTAAAGCCCCAGTTGGAGAATCCGGTATAGTTAGCATTTTTCTCAGCATTCGTATATTTATCGTCGCCAACCGGATTATAATGCACAGCCGTAATGCCGTTCATCATCAGATCATGCAGTTCCTTGTCATTCTGCAGCAGATCAATCACCATCAGTGAACGTTCAGGGTTCTTGGTCGTAGCGTGAATGGAGACCCCGTTCTGGGTGGAGACAGCCACAGACTTCTTCTTGTCCGGTGTAATATCAGCCAGAGCCAGCTCATACGGTGAATTTTTCTCGCGCATATCTGTCATTAAAGCCCCAAGTGTGCCAAGATTGTGTGTGATCGATGCTGTCTTGCCTGCACGGAACTCCTGCTGGTGATCCAGCTTGCTGTTGAGTGCGCTCTTCGACCAGGCGTTGTGATCCGCAAGATCTTTATAATAGTAGACAAGCTCTTTGAATTCCGGAGTTTCGTATACATTGAATACCTTACCGGCCGGATCTGTCAGCTTGAAGCCAATCGGCAGATCAAAGTCGAACATGTTCCATTCATTCTGCTGCTTCAGCAGGACCCGGTCCAGATTGTGCAGCTTCCAGTCCCCTGTCTCCGGTACGAACGGAGTGACACCCTGCTCCTTCTCGGAGACCGTCTTGAGATAAGTAGCATACGCCTCCGGGCTGTTGATCTCCGGCAGATTATATTTCTTGCGCAGGTCCTCCCGGTACAGGATCAGCTTCTCAATCGTTTCCCCGCGGTTCTGAGGCACCATATATAGCTTGCCGTTCACCTTCGCCTGACCCCAGCCCACCTCCGGCATGGCTTCCCAGGTCATCGGCGCGTATTTCTGCAGCAATTCGTCGGTCAGCTCAAGAAACCCGCCTTTGAGGGCCTGATCATTATAGCCTGCCCAGTTGGCAGAGTAGATGAGGTCAAAATTCTCATTCGCCGCCAGCTTGAGCGGATATTTCTGCGCCCAATCCGACCAGTCCAGGAACTCGGCTTCCAGCGTAGCGTTAACTTTCTCCTTCAGCTTCTTGTTGATCTCGCCAAATACCAGGTCATAGTCGACTGGTTTAGGCCCTACAAAAATCATCTTCAGTGTTACGGGCTGGGACGTATCCACTGTGCCGGAATCCCCGGCTGGGCTGGCATTCGTCCCTGCAGCTTCTGTCGCGGCTGCCGAAGCCTGCGGCTCCGCCGTGCTTCCTCCGGCATTACCGTTGTTATTGCCGCATGCAGCGAGCAGAGAGATCATCAGTATACCGGACATTAGTGTTAATCTTTTTTTCTTATTCAATTGAATTTCCCCCCAGCTTATGTGTAATCGCTTACAATTACAGTATAATAAAAAATCCAAGCCCGTCTAATGTAGGCAGTCAACGATTATACATACTTTTGCAACGACTTTTTGGGCGGAAGTACAATAAATGATGAATTTTGCCGCTCTGTTTATTTAAACACCCAAAGAGACGGCATTATCTTTAGCAGCCCTTATAAGGCTGTTAAGACAATGCCGTCTCAAACCATATGGTGCTATATCAGGTTCAGCTGCTTATTTCTCAAGAAATCCTGTAGAGGGATTCGTAATGAAGAAGCCTTCTTGGGGAACATAGAAATACTGAATCCAGACACCGTCGAGCAGCGGTTGACGTGTATCCAGCACAATCTCGATACCTTTATCCGTGGCAATGACTTCATCATGCTCAGTCGGTGTATCAAGAGCAACATCATAGTGGCCGTGATTGCCGTGATCCTGAGTAATAATGACGCGGATCTTCTTGCCTTCCGCTTCAGGAGTGTTCAGCATATCCTTCAGAACCTTTGCAGCATTGCGGTTAACTTTAACTTTCATCCTCTAGCGACCTCTATTCTTTGTAATTTACAATAAGAAATTCATTATAACATAATATAAGGTGCTATATATAATTCAGCAATAAATTGCGCCAGCTGTTGGTGCAGCAAAAAGAGAGCCGGCCTGGGCTCTCTCCCGTTTTCTTCCATATACTTATACTGGCTGGAATTAATCTTACTTCGCTGTATACAGCTTAGTCTTCATCAGGGCTTCAAGGAAGGAGAACTTGCTGAATGCAGTCCCGCCTTGTGCCAGCGGATCAACCAGATTGACAAATACATTGCCGCCCTTCACAGCTTTCAGGCTCTTCCAGATGGCGTTCTTCTGCAGCTCTTCCAGTGCCTTAGGATTGTCTTTGTTCTCATCCGCCGAGAACTGTACAAAGATGTAATCCGGGTTGATTGCGGCAAAGGATTCCAGGGAAATATTCTGCTGGGCTTTGACCTGCTGTACTTCCTTCGGCACAGTTGCGCCCAGATCGGCATACAGGGAGCGGTTAAAGAATACGTCCTGCGGATAGAGGAACAGGCTGCCTGAGCGGATGCGCAGAGCAATGACCTTCTTGTCCTTGAGCTTCGGTGCAAGCTTCACTTTGGCTTCCTTCAGTTCCTTCTGGTATTTCAGAATCGCAGTGGTCGCTTCCTTCTGTTTGCCCGTAAGTGCTGCGAGCAGCTTCAGGTTGTCCATCCAATCGGTGGCGATATGCGATACTGGAATCGTAGTCGCGATCTTCGCCAGCTTCTCATTGGTCTCCGCCGGGAACTTCGTGCTGCTGAGGATAATATCCGGTTTGAGCTTCAGGATCGCTTCCAGGTCAGGTTCTGCCTTTTCCCCGATCGCTGTTACGCCGCTTGTTATTTTGGAAAAGATTGAAGGGAACTCACCACCGACAGTCAGTGCCCCCTTAGGTTTGAAATTGAGTACCAGTGCGTCTTCCAGCGCCTCTACTGCACCGGTAATGACAATATTATTGGTTTTGACCGGAACGGTGTATACCTTGCCTTTATAGGTAATCTTTTGCGTTGCCTGTGCGGCTTCCGCAACGCCTACAGGTACGACATTTACACCTGCGGCAGAAACGATACCCAGCGCCATAACACCAGCAAGTACCAAACCTGTTATTCTCTTAATCATAGCCTGCTACCACTCTCCATCATTTATTAATAATGATAATCATTATCACCATTACTAATATAATAGATTCATCTCCCCTTTTTGAACATGGATTATTGTCGTTAAAACCATGGACGATCTGCGTAAAGTGAATATTCCCTTAACTATTCTTTACGAATGAGTCCGCCCCTTCAGATTAAACGATAAACCTAATCCGGCTATGGCTACTACGGTCAGGCTCCAAAAAGCGGCATGGAATCCCTGCATCATATTCACCGGGAAGGTGAAAGAACTGTAATTCATCGTAATCGTCATTATGGCTATCAGCAGAACCCCTCCCATAGAGCTGGCTAACGAGCGGATCGAAATCGTCATTGGAGAGGCATGTGCAATCATCCTGGGAGATACACTTGCCATCGCATAGGCGGTAACAGGGGTCATAATAAACCCGATTCCCACCATTAGAAATACATAGAGCACAGCGAGTATAAGTATGGATGAATCCTGGGATAACATAAGCGAGATTAGCAAAGATACCCCGGCAATGAGGGTAAACCCGCCGCGAAGCACTATCTTCACTCCATAGCGGTCATATATTTTTCCGGAGATTACACTGGTACACCCCAACAGCAGCGCACCCGGCAGCAGCATCAGACCTGACTCCCTTGGCGTCAGCCCCCGGACATTCTGCACATATAACGGAATCAGCAGTTCAGCACCCACCATTACAATGAACATCAGCACCCCAATAATTGAGGCGAGGCTAAAGCTCCTGCTCTTGAACAGCCTGAAATCCAGCAATGGAACGGTAAGCTTCAGCTGACGCCTGATAAATAGAATTATGAACAATATCCCGCTTAGGATAACGGCCCCTGCCCATACCCGCGGGGCACTTTGATCCCCTGCCAGATTAACACCGTATAACAGACCGGCAAATCCGGTTGTTGATAATAGAATAGATATGTAGTCCAGCTTCTCCCGGTGTCTCTCCCCCACATTCTGCAGACTGAACGCAGCGAGCAGCAGATTGGCTATCACTATAGGCAGCAATGCATAGAAGAGAATCCGCCAGGAGTGATCCTGAACGACTAATCCTGACAGGGTCGGACCCAGCGCCGGAGCAAGGCCCATTACCAATCCGATTAACCCCATAGCCGAGCCTATCTTTCCCTTCGGGAACACCCTAAGAATCGTTGTCTGGAACAGAGGCATCAGCAGTCCTGCGCCCATGCCCTGAATAATACGCCCGCCCAGAATAAGGATAAAGTCCGGGGATATTCCCGCGATCAGTGTACCTGCTGCAAAGGCACTTGCCGAAGTGAAGAATAAACCTCTTGTCGTGAATCTTCCGATTAAAAATCCGGCAACAGGCACCGTTATGCCTGCAGTCAGATAGTATACTGTAATCAGCCACTGTGCCCTGCCTTCATTAATCCCCAAATCCAGCATCATTCTGGGCAATGCCGTATTCAGCATCGTCTGCATCAGCTGCCCGAGGAAATTCGCGATGACCAGCGAAGATACGATTAATCCGGGTCTGCTTTTCATTCCGTCTCCACCTGTCTCTCTTGTTATAAAATATATTAAAGATATACTAAGTCCTTAATAAAAGCGGACTACGCCCTCCACTTTAACTTCTGACAGATTGTTCCGTTAATTGGACAGGCAGTAAACACCTTCAATCAAAGACTTAATGTATCTACGATATATCCAAAAGTACAGATTGTCAATCTGTACTTACAGGAGTCCGCATGCTTTTACCACTGATTCTTTCACCACTGCTTACTTTACCACTCCTTCTCATAATCTGCCTTCAGCAATTCAAACTGGTTCCGTGTAAACCGGATCAGTCCATCCTGTGCCATCCGCTGCAACTCTCTGGATAAGGCACTCCGGTCCACAGTCAGGTAATCCGCCAGATCATTCCGGCTGAATGGAATTTCAAAGACGGGCGAATTATTTTTTTGGGCCTGCAGGCTTAAGTAGTGGATAATCCGTTCCCGCAGTGATTTGTGTGAGACCAGGTCAAGCTTCTGAACCATCGACCGGTTATTCTCAAGCAGCAAGGTCAGCATATTCTCAATAATCCGGCTCCTCAAATGACAGGTCGCCTGGCCCGGACGTACAATTTTGTTAATCTTGATGAACAGCACCCGGCACGCCGAGCCTGCAACCGCTTCGTAGCCGCTTGGCTCCTGCTCCAGACGAAGTGCGGTCTCCCCGATAATCTCCCCGCTCTCAAGCTCCGAGAATATGAACCGCATGCCCGAACTATTCTCTTTGCACAGCAGTACATTTCCCTGCAGAATAATACCCGCCGAATCCAGATATTCCTCCTGCTTGAAGATGACATCCTTCTTGGCGAAATCCTTGATGGTACCCTGAAGACAACCCAGTGCCTGCTGCACCTCGCTGATCATAAATCCTTTAAATAAGACCGTGCTTTGGATTTTGTTCATATATTGCTGCACATTTATCCGCCTCCTGTTGCCATGGCAACAGAGTCATTGTACAAACTCTGCTACAATTCAATAAATGAGAACGATTCTCACCTTTTCTCATTATACCAAATGTTAAGAATCATTCAATATATACAGGAGGACGGCATGAGCGGAATGACTGCAGGCACAGTATTTTATTTCAATGACATGATTAGCATCCGGCCCTATCAGATATCGAGCAGAACACTGAATATCACAGAAGGTTCGGGACAAGCCGCTGAAGCACCTGAATGGGTACTATACGGCATGGATAAGGATGAGACCATCAGCTCGGAGACCTCGCCCAGATCCAAGCTCATTCACGTACTGGAGGGAGAGCTCCACATGCTCATAGGAGAGCAGCCCTGTCCATTAACCGCCGGGGCAGCGGTAATCGTCCAAGCCGGTACCTGGCATGAATTCGCTGCGGAGAGCAGCTGCAAATTTCTGCAAATCAGCATATAACCTGGAGGTAGATCGTATGGAGCAAGAACACTATATTAAAAGATTGCCGCAAGCTGAAGTTATGGATTTACGGAAGATCATTACGGTGGAGGAGCAGCAGGTATCCAGCCTGACCCTGGTACAGCGCTCCAGTCTCGCCATGACACTGATCTCCCTGGATAAAGGCTCATCGATTGGCGGCCACTCCTCCCCTGGCGATGCCATGGTGAATATTCTGTCGGGCGAGGCTCAGATCACCATCGCGGATAAACCATACACGGTGCTGGCAGGGGAAACGATCATTTTGCCGGCTAATATTCCCCATGCGCTGTATGCTACAGAAGCCTTCCAAATGCTGCTGATTGTGGTCAAACCGGAGAAGAAGGAGCTGAGACACGTTGAAAAAAGAAGTCGGGCATAATTTCCTGGCCAAACTGGGCAAAAAGCGGCTGCGTCCCGGCGGTGTCGCTGCTACGGACTGGTTGATCCGGCATGCGAAGCTGACTAAAGACAGCCGGGTGCTGGAAGTGGCCTGCAACATGTGTACCACCTCTATCCAGCTTGCGCGGGAGTATAAGTGCCAGATTACCGGGATTGATATGGACCCCAGAGCACTTGAGAAGGCTGAGAAGAATATTAGAGATGCCAATCTGGAGGGTTACATCCAGGTCAGACAGGCCAATGCGATGAAGCTGCCTTTTGAGGATAACAGCTTCGACGTCGTGATTAACGAAGCGATGCTGACCATGCTGAATCAGGCGGCAAAGCAGAAGGCTGTAGCTGAATATTTCCGTGTGCTGAAGCCGGGCGGGGTTCTGCTTACGCATGACATCACTTTTGCGAAGAATAACATGGCCGGGGAGCTGGCGGAGCTGCGCCGGACAATTCATATTAATGTAGAGCCGCTGCCTGTGGCAGAATGGGAAGGACTGTTCAACTCCACCGGATTCAAGAAGATCGAACATTCTACAGGCACTATGTCGCTGATGAGTGTTAAAGGCATGATTCGCGATGAAGGTATCCCCGGTACACTGCGTATTTTCAAGAATGCACTCAAAAAAGAAAACCGCGCCCAATTCAAGAAGATGTATACCTTCTTCAATACAACAGGCAAAGACCTGAATTATATCGCAGTATGCAGCAGCAAGGACTGATGAAAAATCCCTGTGCCGCCTGGACTAAAGAGCTTATACACAACAAAAAGGAGCTGTCCCAAAAGCCATGAACTGGCTGCTTGGGATAGCTCCTGCTTTTGTAACAGCCTTCTTTGGCTGGGCTACGTTAAGCGCTCTGCTCTGAGATAGAGGCCATTACTTCGGCCGTTACATCTTTTCCACCCCTGAGGTTCGTGATCAATGCACCAATGGTATAAATCGGCCCCCAGGGAATTCCCCACCAGCCTACCACTGCACTAAGCAGTGTGAACTTGAGTCCCTTAGCAACGGCATTCTCGTCAGCTCGGATAAAGTAGATATTGGAGCTTCGTCTGAACGTCATCAGGATAACCGAGAAGCAATACGTGTAAATAACGAATTTTCCGCCTTGCTGTATTTGACTCGCAATACTTCCGCTGTCCATACCCTCGATGCCTTTTATGATCATTGTAATTCCCCTTTAGTGGTTATAGTCATTCCAAGCTGAAATTCCAATGTAGCTGGATTATGTACATGCTTCAGATATTCTTGGCATCGCCGGTGCTCGGGAAGGAATGCATCGCTATGATATGAATACGCCCAGCCAGACTAATATATAATCAATTACCATAGCGAGTCCGAACTGAATCACCGGGATAGCTGAAGGCAGCCCGATCAGGGCGATAATGATCGTATTCATCAAGGATGGGCCGAGTCCGATCCTTCATCTTGTGCAAGCATGCTCGTTACAAAATCAAATAGCAGCCAAGCAGTGCAGAACACTGTTGGCTGCTATGCTTATGAACTCATTGCTGGTAGCCTGATTAATCCAGCTGTGTTCCGTTGCTGGCGATTACATTCTTGTACCAGTAGAAGCTGTCTTTGCGGAATCTGGCCAGTGTGCCGTTCCCTTCATTGTCCTTGTCGACGTAGATGAATCCGTAGCGCTTCTTCATTTCGCCTGTTCCTGCACTGACCAGATCAATGCAGCCCCACGGAGTGTAGCCGATCAATTCTACCCCGTCCTCCAGCGCTTCACCCATGGTCTTGACATGTTCCCGTAAATAATCGATCCGGTAACCGTCTTGGATTGAACCGTCCGCTTCAACGGTATCTACAGCGCCAAGTCCATTCTCTACTACCATCATAGGAATACCATACCGGTTGTAAATATGGTTCAGGGACCATCTTAGCCCTTGCGGGTCTATCTGCCATTCCCATGCGCTTGCCTGCAGATATGGATTCTTCAGCCCCATCGACAGATTGCCGCCGATAGCCTCCTGGTCCGGCGCTGCACTCACGCAGGTGGATGAATAGTAGCTGAAGGTGTAGAAATCTACACAGCCATCCCGCAGTGTCTGCCCGTCCTCCTCCTCCACCTGGAGCTTAATATTCTTCTCCTTGAAGTATCTTGTGGCGAAGCCCGGATATGTGCCTCTGACCTGTACATCCGAGCAGAGGAAATTGCTCAGATTATCCTTTTGCTGCGCCAGCAGAACGTCTTCCGGATTACAGGTCAGCGGGTAAGAACACATGTAGGCAATCATGCAGCCGATCTGGAACTTCTCATTGATCTCATGCCCCAGCTTCACGGCTTTGGCGCTCGCGAGGAACTGGTGATGCAGCGCCTGATAACGCAGTTGCTCATTGTCGCCGATTGCCGAAGTGCCGAGCTCTGCATTGCCCTGCGGCATGATCGCTCCTGCCATGAATGTTCCGAACGGCATCGTCAGAATATTGATTTCGTTGAAGGTCAGCCAGTATTTCACACTGTCCCTGTATCTGTTGAAGATCACTTCACAATAACGGACATAGAAGTCAATCGTTCTGCGGTCCGCCCACCCGTTATAGGCTTCAGCCAGATGAAACGGGGTTTCATAATGGGAGATCGTCACCAGCGGTTCGATCTGATGCTTTTTGAGCTCGGCAAAGACCTGATCGTAAAATTGAAGACCCTCCTCATTCGGCTGCGCATCATCCCCATTCGGGAAAATCCGTGACCAGGCGATGGACAAGCGGAATACTTTGAAGCCCATTTCGGCAAACAAAGCGATATCCTCCTTGTAGCGGTGATAGAAATCCACTGCCTCATGGCTAGGATAGTTAGAACCGGCTTCAAGAACAGGTGTGATTCTTCTGGATACCGTATGCGTTCCGGCAGTAATCACATCGGCAGTGCTTAGTCCCTTGCCTCCAGCATCGAATCCGCCCTCCAGCTGATTGGCAGCGGTTGCGCCGCCCCACAGGAAATCCTCCGGAAAACTTTTATACATTGTGCTCATCATAGTTCCTCCTCGTTTGGGGTTTCTTTGCACAGATCAGATCATGACAGTCAGCAGATTCTCCCTGTAATCAATGCTCTTCAGGTCCGTCTCAATCACATCGAGATACTCGGCGGAATTCGAAATAATGACCGGTGTGGTCAGGGTATAACCGGCCTCTCTGATCGCCGCTACATCAAACTCCATCAGCAGCTGGCCTTTTTTGACCAGATCTCCTTGCTTGGCCTTTGGGGTGAAGTACTTGCCCTTCAATTTGACGGTATCCTTGCCCACATGAATCAGAATATCGACCCCGTTATCACTGGTGATCCCTATGGCATGCCCGGATGCGAACAATGTGGTCAGTACCCCGTCTACCGGTGAGTATACCTTGCCTTCCAGCGGCTCAATCGCGATGCCCTTGCCCATGGCTCCTGTAGAGAAGGCTTCGTCTGTCAGCTCGGACAGCGCTCTGACCTGGCCCTTCAGCGGACTACCCACAGTCTCCTGCTTCACCAGCGTATTGCGCGGGGTGCCTGTGCTCTTGCTCTCTGCAGCCTCTTCATCCTTAAATCCGGAGAAGAATACCAGAATAAAACCTAGAATGAAGCTGATTACAATCGCCGCAATTGCCCCGTAGAAGCCTTTATCCATTCCGTCCGGACTGATATAGCTTGGGATGCCGAAGATGCCCAGACCGCCGAGAATATAGCCCTTGGTGCCCATCAGACCGACAATACCGCCCCCGACTGCCGCAGCGACACAGCTTAAGACAAATGGCTTCTTGCGCGGCAGCGTAATCCCGTATATAGCAGGTTCAGTGACACCGAAGATGCCTGAGATGATTGCCGGAATAGACAATGACTTGAGCTTGACGTTCTTAGTCCGCAGCAGAATAGCCAGCACGGCACCGGTCTGGGCAAAGGAAGCCCCGAAGGAAGCTGCCAGAATCGGATCGGATTTCAGCACAGCCATGTTGTTGAGCGCAATCGGCACCAGACCCCAGTGCAGGCCGAAGATAACGAATACCTGCCAGAACGCGCCAACCAGCAAGCCTTCAATAACCGGGCTGAGATTGTAGAGGAACAGGGTTCCCTCTCCCAGCAGTTGTCCCGCCCAGGTGGAGATAGGGCCGATGGCGATCAGGGCCAGCGGAACGGTGACGAGCAGGGTGAAGAACGGGACCAGGAAGGTGCGCACCACACTCGGAATTACCTTTTTGAAAAAGCTTTCCAGCTTAGAGCCTACAAAGGTTGAGATGATGATCGGAATGACGCTGGACGTATAAGACATTAGGATGACCGGAATCCCCAGGAAGGTAATATAGACCGGAGATTCAAAGATCGTTCCGCTAAACAGCGTATAGAGCGGCACGCCGGTTGCCATGGTGCTGCCAAATGTCGGATACACCAATGTAGCACCAATAGCCATTCCGATAAAGATGTTGGCGCCAAACTTCTTCGCCGACGTATACCCGAGGAAAATCGGGAAGAAATAGAACAGGCAGTCCCCGAGCGCATTAAGAATCTGGTAGGTACCCGAAGTATTCGTAATCAGTCCCAGCGTCACAAACAGGGCAGTGAACCCCTTAATCATTCCTGTTGCGCACAGCACACCAAGCGTCGGAGAGAATACCCCGGAGATCATATCGATAAACCTGTTGAACAAGCTTGTTTTCCCGGCCGTGGCTGCCTCTGACCCGTCTTCCTGGAATCCGCCAGCAGCCATAACCTGGGCATAGACCTCAGATACATGATTGCCGATGACAACCTGATATTGGCCGCCGCTCTGAATGACTGTAACGATTCCATCCATATTTTTCAGCACATCTGTGTTCGCCAGTGTGTCGTTTTTAAGTTTGAAGCGCAGGCGGGTCACACAGTGGGTTAATCCGTTAACATTTTCTTTGCCGCCGACATTCCTGATAATTTCATTCGCGAGTGCATCATATTTCATCCTAAACCCTCCCATTCCCGATTAAAAAACAAAAAACGAAACCACACGGCAATATTCTGCCGATTTGGTTTCGCCTGCATGACCAGTAACAATCCAAAGGTTTTATTCAGTTTGTCTTTGTGTTACCCGCTGAATGTGAATCGTCAAGTACAGCCTTTCCTCATCCAGAAGCCGGGTGTCCAGGTACTGCTCAATTTTGAGTACACAGCTATGCGCCTTTTTGTATTTGGTCCGTACCAGCTTGAGCAGAAAATCATCAACTGACTCCACCGCTTCCTTCTTGCGTGACCGCTGGAAAAAATACCGCAGATGGGTAATGAACCGTTCATAGCTGACCGAACTCTCATCAATCTCGTTGTTATAGGAATATTTAACAATGTTGAGAATGTCATCGATCTGTTGCGTCTGTCTGGTGACATCAGCAATTCTATGACCGGAGCTGTTTATTTGCGCATTGATCAGATGCAGGGCAATATTGCCGGCTTCATCCTCCGGCAGGCGGATGCGGGTATAACTCTCAATGATCTGCAAGGCTTGAAATGCGATACCATATTCCTTGGGATAACAGCGCTGTATCTCCCAGATGAGCGGATTGGTATTACGGATCCCCTGGTCCCAGAGCCTAAGTGCATGGGTCAAATGGTCCGTTAATGTAACATAGATATAATCGCTTAGGCGCACCTTCAGGGAATGCTTGGCATATTCGATAATATCGTAGCTTAAAGCTACATATTCGGCGGGCGCATCTGCCATTAATGCTTTGAATTTCTCCGAAGCATCATTCTGCTTCAGTACAAACGTCTTCTCAATCAGGGATACATCGACCGGATCGCCGGCGTTCTTCTTGAATCCGATGCCGCGTCCCATGACCACCAGCTCATCTTTGCCTGAATCCTTGGCAATAATGGCGTTGTTATTGAAAATTTTCTCGATAATCAACCCTCTGCCCTCCTTTATCCCGAATTTCATTCATCAATACAGGATGTAGACGGATTAATCAAGGATTCCCGCGGCGTCCCGCAGGCCTTAACATAAAGAAAGGCAAAACCCAAAACACGTGACCATGTTTTGGGTTTTGCCTTTTCAGTAACAATCCCAAATTCAGAATAGCACTCTATTTCTCTTTTGGCAACAAAAATGTTTGCGCTTTCAATGAGCTTTATTCCGTCCCCAACCTTAACTTATTGTTGTAAAATGAGCTCATAGATTTGAAACCTATATTTATATGATTGGGGACAGATACATGCGATACGACTGTTTAATTGTAGATGACGAAGTGGAACTGGCGGAGACGACCAGTGAATATTTCAATCTGTTCGATGTCCGGGCGGCCTATGTGACAAGTGCCGCTGCCTGCCGGGAATTCATCCGGGAGCACACGGTCTCCCTTATCCTGCTGGATATCAATCTTGGCGGAGAATCGGGCTTCCAGCTGTGCAAAGAGCTGCGGCAGATTACGGATATCCCCATTCTGTTCATCAGTGCCCGCTCCAGCGAGAACGATGTTCTGATTGCGCTGGATATCGGCGGGGATGATTACATTCACAAGCCCTATACGCTGCGGGTCATGCTGGCCAAGGTAAAGGCGGTACTCAAACGTTATGGAAACGAGACCTCGGACGAACCTGAAGTACTCCAGGCCGGACCCTTACAGATTGATCCAGGACTGAGACGGGTCCAGCTGAACGGTGTGACGCTCAAATTGAAGACGATGGAGTACAAATTAATCAGCTATCTTATTCTGCATAAAAACCGGGTCATTCCCAAGGAAGAACTGTTCACAGCTGTCTGGGGTGAAGCCCTTACCGGAGACGGCACACTGAATGTACATATCCGCCATCTGCGGGAGAAGATAGAACAGAATCCCAATCAGCCCCGGTACATCAAGACGGTATGGGGCATCGGTTATGCCTTCGAGGATCAATAATGATGTCCAGAAAACTGCTGGTTACCCTGCTGCTGGTTGTTCTATGTACTTGTGCTGCTTATATGTTTCTACTGGGGAATATCAGGGACAGCGAGATCACGGATAGAGTGGCTATTAACAGCATCGTGAAGCTTACCGAACAGAACTGGGGAGCGGTCCGGGGGGATATGTATCCCGAGTCCCCGTATGATTTTGCTGTTGTGGATTCCTCAGATATACTATTGTATCAGTCAGCAGCCGGAATTGCAGGCTCGGTGAATGAAGCTATTAATCATCGTGACACGCTGATTGATGTAACTGTTCAAGACCTTGTTGTTGGCAAAGTAATTATTCATAATGACTACAGCGCAGTCTTTTCCCGGCTCAAGCTGAACTTCACCCTTGTCTCTGCTGCCGCGCTTCTGCTGCTGATCCTGCTCTGTCTGGCGTATATCCTGCAGCTGAACCGGATGATCTTCCGCCCTTTCCGCCAAATGCAGCGTTTCGCCAAGCATATCGCCAAAGGCGAGCTGGATATTCCGCTGGAAATGGACCAGGATAATATGTTCGGTGCTTTTACCGAAAGCTTTGATCTGATGCGCGAAGAGCTGGCGGCAGCAAGACATAATGAATACCTGGCCAACAAAAGCAAGCAGGAACTGGTCGCCAGCCTCAGCCATGACATCAAGACACCTGTATCCTCGATCAAGGCCATCACCGAGCTGATGCTCTTAAGCGCGGACAATGACAAAGTCAGCCGGCAGCTGAACACGCTGTACGCCAAAGCCGACCAGATCGATCATCTTGTAACCGATATGTTCCATGCCACAATGGAGGAACTCAATGAATTGCAGGTAAACACAACTGAAGAGCCCAGCACTCTGCTGGCTGTTTTAATTGAAAATGCCAATTATTATGAACAGATCACAGCTGCGCCTATCCCCGAATGTCTCCTGAGCACGGATCCCCTGCGCCTGCAGCAGGTGATTGATAATGTCGTGAACAATTCCTATAAATATGCCGGAACGGCCATTGATGTTGCCTGTGAGACAGTCGAGGGCTTCCTGGTGATGCAGTTCACCGACTATGGTCCTGGTGTACCCGGGGATGAGCTGCCGCTGCTGTTCAACAAATTTTACCGGGGCAGCCGGGCTGTACATCAGAGCGGTTCCGGACTGGGGCTGTATATCTCCCGGTATCTGATGCGTAAGATGCATGGCGATATCGTGTGCTATAGCAGCGGGAACGGTTTCATAGTAAAGCTGCTCATTCCGCTGGCCGGAAAGAATTAAGAATCTGCTAAGCTTCACGCAAAGACATGTTAAGAATATTCACCGTAGAATAAATCTGTAGCTATACATAAAGGCTGCAGCCATTATGGGATGCCGGCAGGTGCCCATTAATGAGTATGATCTAAATGGAGTGTCCAACCATGAGTGAACCGTCCAAAGCAGTATTGATGCAAACCAACAAACTGTGTAAAACCTTCTCTAATGGAGGTGTCCAGCAGCATGTCCTGAAGAATCTCGATCTGACCTTATATAAAGGCGATTTCACAGTGATTATGGGCAGCTCCGGGTCGGGTAAATCCACCCTGCTCTATGCCATTTCGGGGATGGACAAACCGACGCTTGGGGAAATTCTGTTTGAGGGCCAGGATATCACCGGCCTCAGCAACGATCAGCTGGCCGTGTTCCGGCGGAAACATTGCGGATTTGTCTTCCAGCAGATTCATCTGCTCGATACCATGAGTGTGCTCGATAATGTGCTGTCCAGTGCTTATCTGGTGCAAAAGGACAGGAAAGCGGCGGTAAACCGGGCCAAACAGCTGCTCACTGAAGTTGGCCTGGATGCCTCCAAGTGGATGAAGTTTCCGGCACAGCTGTCGGGCGGAGAGGCTCAGCGGGCAGGGATCGTCCGGGCTCTGATTAATACGCCTACCGCCTTGTTCGCCGATGAGCCGACCGGAGCACTTAACAGCGCAGCAGGCGCAAGTATCCTTGGCGTCCTGACGGAGATGAATTCGCGCGGCCAGAGTATCATTCTGGTCACCCATGATCTCAAGACTGCACTGCGCGGTAACCGGATTCTCTATCTTCGCGACGGCGTGATGGTCGGCGAATTGCAGCTCTCTTCCTACAGCGGGGCTGACGGACCGGAGCGGCAGGAGCAAGTCCGGGCCTTTTTAGCGGATTTGGGGTGGTAAGGATGTACAGTGTTCAAGGAAAACTGGCCTGGTCTAATATCCGCAAGCGGAAAAGCTCCACCGCCGCACTCTTTCTGCTGATTATGCTGGCCGTTGTGCTGCTGTATACCGGAGTCTCGGTAATTCTGAAGCTGGGTTCTTTTCAGGAACAAAAAATGACGGAGCTCAAAACGCCGGATGTAATCTCTTATTTCGCGACGGATGAACATCTCAAGGAGTACGAGGCTCTGTTGGATACTTATCCGTATACCGCTATGTGGGAGATGGAGCCCGCACTCCTGCTGTCTGAGGTAAGCATGAAATACGGACCAAGCGATATTACTACCGGATTGCTAATTCTGAATGCAGATCAGCAGCGGACCCTGGCTCCCTTCCGGACCATCTCTCCCGTCCATTCAGACGGTACCAATCTGATCTATCTGTCCTATGTATTCCATGTCGGTGCAGGCTACAATACCGGGGACAGCCTCTCCTTCACTTACGGGAACCAGGTGTATACCTACAAGATTGGCGGGTTTATAGAGGAGCCATTGATCGGAACACTTAGCAACGGTGCGCCCAAGGTGTTTATGCCGGGCAGTACCTACCGGGAGCTGGCTGTACGTACCGGCCAAACCGCAAAGTACAGCTTCCTCTCTGCAGCGGTGACTAATCCTGACAAAGCGGAGAAGCTCCGGCAATTGTTAAGGGAGCAGCTGTCCGCTTCCGGAACAAGCGCAACCTATGTTGTAATGAGTGCGCAGTCAGGCATATCCGGCAATCTGGTGTTTGTCAATTTCTTGACGGCGATCCTGCTTGCCTTCGCTCTTATTATGGTGGTCATCTCGCTGATCGTGATCCGCTTCCAGATTCTTGAGCATATTGAAGACCATATGCAGAATATTGGCGTGCTAAAGGCAAATGGCTATACCTCCTGGCAAGTGATTACAGCACTTCTGCTGCAATTTGCCTGGATCTCCATTGCTGCCGCAATTCCGGGCATAGCTGCTGCCGGAGCCGTCATGCCTTATGCCGGCAACCTGATCTCGTCATCCATAGGATTAATCTGGCCCGCGTCATTTGACATACTCGCTGCGCTAGTCAGTATGCTGTTCATCATGGCGATGGTTATGGCGGTCACCATTATGTCCAGCAGGCGGATCAGAGACATCACACCCATCGCGGCGCTGCAGAGCGGATTACTGACCCATAATTTCAAAAAAAACCGCATGCCGCTGGAACACTCTCCGCTTGGCCTGCAGTTTGCTTTGGGACTTAAAACCTTACTCCGGCAAACCAAGCAGAACATAATGATTCTGCTGATTGTCGCGGGGTTAACCTTTTCCAGTATCGCCTGCTCCATTCTGAATTACAACTTTACAGGTGACACGAATGCCGTTCTTCAGCTTGTAGGGTTTGAGCAAAGCACCATTCAGCTTGTACTGAACAGCGGCAAGCTTCAGCCGGAACGTATTGCCCAGGTGAAAAGCTTAGAGGGCGTACGCAAGACCACCCTCCTCGACAGCCTCGCAGCTTCTGTTCAAGATACCAGCATTACGCTGAAGGTATCCGATGATTTCGATACGATGGAGACGCAGACGGTGTACAAAGGCAGACCGCCGATCTATGACAATGAGATTGCTGTTTCCGGAATCATTGCGCGGCAGGAAGGAAAAACCATCGGCGATGAAATTGAGGTCAGCACGAACGGGGTATCCGGCAAATACCTGATCTGCGGGTTCAGCCAGCAAATCAATCAGCTGGGAATGGTTGCGACCATGACGGACAAAGGTCTGAAACGGCTGCTTCCGGATTACACCCTTACTACACTCAATGTATATCTGAACGAGGGAGCTGATCCTAACGTATTTACTCAGGAGCTTGAGCGTAACTTCCCCGGCCAATGGTCGGCAACCAATGTGGAGGAGATGCTGCAAGGGATGCTAGGCACGTTCACTTCAGCTATTACCTCCATGACAGCAGTCATAACAGCAGTAACAATTATTGTTGTTACACTGATTCTGTATCTGGTCATAAAAACCCTGATTCTGAAGCGCAAACGGGAATTCGGCATTCTGAAAGGGCTGGGATATACCACCTTTAATCTGATAACACAAATCACCTTCAGCCTGCTTCCGGTAGTAGCTCTTGGAGTGCTTGCCGGAAGCCTGCTGGGGTACTTTTACTCCGATACCGTGTTCGAAATGCTTCTGTCCAGTCTCGGCATTTATAATATTCAATTCGCGGCAAATTTGCCGCAGATTCTATTATTAAGCACGGCTCTTATCGCAGCCGCGTTTATCGTATCCCTGTTAGTCTCCCTGAGAATCCGCAGGATCAGTGTATATGGTCTGATTACGGAGTAGAATTAGCCTTGGCTGAATAAGAACTTACACGGATGATGAAGTGACCGACCGGGAATTTCTCCAACGCAGCTTATACAGCTCCGGCAGTACAACTCCGATCAGCACCAGAATCACTCCGGTCCACTGCAGGCCGCTTACATGCTCATGCAGTACGAACGAGGACAGCAGCACGGCAACCGGCAGTTCAGCGGCACCGAGAATACCAGCCATGCCTCCGCCAATATGCGGAACACCGATGGCGAACAGGACTGGCGGGATAAAGGCGCCGAACAATCCCAGCAGGAAGCCGAACAGCAGCAGCTGACTCCACAGCAAACCGTTAAACAGGAAGTATGGCGGGAACAGGATGAACAGCAGCAGCAGGCCGCCGGTAACCATCCAGGCGCTACGGTAAGCCGGATGCGCAGCCGGAACGGCTTTGCCGCTGAAGATAATGAACATAGAGTAGCTTACCGCAGATAACAGCCCGAGCATAAGCCCGAGTGCGTTAAACTCGGCAGCTCCCTGATTCAGAATCCCGGCCGCCAGCAGCGTTCCCCCGAACAGCAGGATCAAGGTCAACACGGTGATCTTATCGGGGCGCTGACGTTTGCTTACAGCCTGGATCAGCACGCTGATCCAAGTGAACTGGAACAGAAGAATAATCGCGAGCGACGCCGGAATATACCGGAGGGATTGGTAGTACAGCAGACCGGTAACCACTGTTGGCGCACCGGCGAGCATCAGCAGCAATCTGTGCTTCCAGGCCAGCTTCATGGCCGGAGCCTTGCTGACAGCAGCCGCGGCCGCAGTATTATTGCGGCTGCGCTGTTTACGGTTCTCTCTAACCTTAGTATATAAGGCCAGCAGCCAGGCAAGAATGCAGCCGGTCAGCAGCTGTGTACCAACGACTTCGCCCAGCTTATAGCCTTCTCCGTATGCTAATACAACAATTGTGGATAAAATGCCGTAGCTCATAGCGCCTATGAGCACGGAGATTAAGTATTTCATATCTTTCATTTCAATTATGCCTCCTGATTCTCTGTTGTGTCGGCCGCAACACGCAAATAATCCTAACTCCGGGATAGGGACCTGTGTAACAAAGTCCTTATCATCGTAGTTAGGAAGAGTAGGCTTCCTGTAGAAACCCTCGCCCTGATGTACCTGATGGCTGCGAGGTTATACGAGAACAATATGTAATTATCGGGTTGACGACTGTTCATATGTTACACGTCAAGTGAGCTGGCGTCAACCCTTAATTCTTAAAATTTGTGGAGTTACGGAACATAAACCTCAGCAACTGACTTAACTTTATCGTTGCTGGCGGTAATCGTATTTTGGACTCCATATCCGTTAATGCATTTTTCCTCAAGTTATTCAGCCCTTTCGGTCTACAAGTTGTAGACCGGAATGTCCAGAAGTTAAGCTGACTTGTTCATGACTGATAGTTCAAAAATGCATATTGTCCCCCATTATTAACAGACCCTGCACAGTATTTCTCTCCATTTACGAATCAAAAGGAGCAGTAGCTAAATATACTCTTGGAGGGGGTGTTAATCCTGAATAGTTCCGGACCTGTGAAGCTGCTGGGCATAATTGCCGGAGTCGTCATTCTGAACATTGCTATCTTATCGCCAGGCCTGCTGGGAGTAGCCATCGGCGGGTCCACTGCTCTTGAAACTGCAACAGGGGTAACCCTGCTGGTTGTCAGCCTGCTGATTGTGCTCTACGGGAGTTATACCCTGCTCTTCAAACGGGCAATTGTTCCCGCTGTCCCCTCTCTCGATTCACGGGAAGACTATATAGCTGAACTTAACCGCTACCGTAATGTGAGGGTACTGAAAGAGGATGTCGCCCTGGCCCTGGATCAGCTGGAGCGGATGGATAAGAAGAAGCAGACGCTGTTGAATGTTCTTGCCGGGCGTTTCGAGCGGACAGAGCTCAGTTTCCGGAAGTTCCACACGGTGATTCAAGACGTTGAGAAGCTCCTATACCTGAATATCCGCAGTATCTTGAACAAGCTAAGTGTATTCGATGCCGCCGAGTTCTCCCAATTTACGGGTACAATCAACTCCGGCAGATTCACAAGTACATTCATCCAGAAGAAGAACGCCTTGTTCAACGAATATTTCACCCATGTCAAAGGCTGTCTGGCAGCCAACGAGGAGATTCTGCTGAAGCTGGACCAGCTGCTGCTGGAGATCTCCCAGCTCGGAAGTGCTGATTATGACGCCGCTCTGGAGATGCCCTGCATGCAGGAGCTGACCGCCCTGATCGGGCAGACGAAACTCTATCAATAGTGAATCAGTAAGGAAAGGAAGATGATTATGGCCAGGAAAAGCAAAACATTCATCGTTCTGGGCCTCATTGCCGTGTCCGTCTTTGCGCTTGTCTACTTCGGAATCAGCCTGACCGCGAACTTGGGCAAATCCAAGACAGAGATCTCTGCAGAAGATGCTGATAAAAGGCTGAACAGGATCTATAAAGATATTAACGTGAGCAGTACCGCACCTGTAAAAGGGCAAATTGATCTTGATCCGGCAGCAGTCGGCGATTCATTGCCCGACATCTCCAAATTCCCGCTTTCTGTGAACAGTACAACGGACAGCTATGCCGAAATTTTCTCCTCGACCGAGAAATCCGGCACCGGCAACGACGGCTGGCTGAATGAAGTGGCCAATGACTTCAACGCTGCGGGTATCCTTGTGGACAGCAAGCCTGTCTCAGTCAGCATCCGTAATATTGCTTCGGGTACAGCCGCAGATTATATCCCCTCCGGCAAATATGTGCCTGACGCCTACACTCCGTCCAATGAGCTATGGGGTGAAATGGTCAAGGCAAGCGGCGTCTCTGCGGAACTTGTATCTGAACGGCTGGCCGGCAATGTGGCCGGGGTGGTCATGAGCAAGCAGAAATATGATCAGCTGGTCGGCAAATACGGCTCGATTAATGTGAAGACGATCACCGATGCCATTGCAGCGAATGAGCTCGCGATGGGCTACACGGATCCTTTTGCCAGCTCCACGGGATTGAATTTCCTCGTGACTGCACTGGGCACGTTCGACAGTACGGATCTGCTGGGGGCCAAGGCGGTTCAAGGCTTTGAGAAGTTTCAGGCGAATGTGCCTTTCATTGCCTCCACTACCCTGCAGATGCGGGATGCGGCGAAGTCCGGCATGCTGGATGCCTTTGTGCTGGAATATCAGACGTATGTCAATGCGGCGGATCTGACCAGCGGTTATGTGTTTACACCCTTTGGGGTACGGCATGACAGTCCGCTCTATGCACTGGGTGATTTGCCAAAAGAAAAGCTGGAGATCATCCGCAAGTTCGCCGAATTTGCCGTGCAGGACAAATACCAGACAGCAGCCTCGGACAGAGGCTTTAACGGTCTGAATGATTACAAGTCCGAGCTGGCTCCGGTGGACGGCCCCCTCCTCTCCTCAGCCCAGAAGCTGTGGAAGGAGAAAAAAGACGGCAGCAAACCGATTGCCGCAGTATTCGTAGCTGATGTATCAGGCAGCATGGCCGGCGAACCGCTGAACCGGCTCAAGGAATCACTGCTGAAGGGCCAGAAGTTTCTGGGCAAGGACAACAGCATCGGGTTTGTCTCCTACTCCAGTGATGTGACGATTAATCTGCCGATCGGCAAATACGACACCAATCAGCAGTCCATGTTCGTTGGGGCGATCAATAGCCTGCAGGCTGCCGGGGGGACGGCTACTTTTGACGGAATGGTCGTGGCCATGAAGATGCTGAAGGAGGAGCTCGCGCTGCATCCGGAGATGAAACCGCTGATCTTCGTGCTTAGCGACGGGGAGACGAACGAAGGACATTCATTGGATGAGATCAGAGGATTGATTGAGAGCTACAAAATCCCCGTATATACAATTGGATATAACGCCAACATCAAGGCGCTGGAGAGCATTTCAAGCATCAACGAGGCGGCTAATATCAATGCAGATACTGAAGATGTGGTCTACAAAATGGGCAATCTGCTCAATGTGCAAATGTAAGTCCCATAATCCCGAAGGAGGGTTCCCATGTCATTCTCAATGGAAATTCCCAGCCCTGAGAAGCTGAAAGAGGCCGTCGAAGAGCAGGTGCAGCCGGAGCCGGAGGAAGTTACGAAGCTGAAGGAACAGGCGCTCAGCAATGTGTCGAGTATTCTTGAGCTTGATTTCGATTCACTGGAGAAACGTAAATCAGTGCTGCAGTCGATTGACAGCTTCGGGATGGGCACCATGCGCTCCTCTTCGGAGAAGAATTCGCTCCTGCAGGTATCTGTAGGTAATCTCTCCAAGACCGGTGATGAAGGCGGCCAGGTCGCCAAGGGATTAACAGAACTGCATCTGCAGCTGAAGGATCTGGACCCGAGTGCAGTTGATTTTGCCAAAAGCGGCTTCCTGGGCAAGTTCTTCCATCCCCTGCGCAATTACTTCGCCAAATACCAGAAGGCGGATAGTGTCATCTCCGATATCATTCTGTCTCTGGATAGAGGCAAAAGCGTGCTGAAAAATGATAATACCACCTTAGAGATTGAGCAGCAGACTCTGCGGGAGCTGACTAAACGGCTCAAAAAGGAAATTCAGCTCGGCATCCTGATGGATCAGGAGATCGAGACGCAGATTGAGGCGGCTAAGCAGCGCAGTGAAGACGAGGATAAAATCCGGTTCATCACCGAAGAAGTCCTATTCCCGTTACGTCAGAGGGTAATGGATCTGCAGCAGATGCTGGTGGTCAATCAGCAGGGGATCATGGCCATTGAAGTCGTAATCCGCAACAACAAAGAGCTGATCCGCGGTGTGGACAGAGCACGGAACGTCACGGTATCTGCGCTCAAAATTTCGGTTACGGTCGCAAGTGCCTTATACAATCAGAGGATCGTACTCAAAAAGATCGAGCTGCTGAACCAGACCACCAACAACCTGATCAGCGGCACCTCCAAAATGTTGAAGGACCAGGGCGCGGCCATCCACAAGCAGTCGCTCGAAACCAGTATTTCCGCTGACACCTTGAAGCAGGCGTTCACGGATGTCCTCTCTGCGCTCGATTCTATCAGCACCTACAAGCAGGAAGCCCTTCCTAAGATGCGGGAGACGATCAACCAGTTCCGGGAACTGGCGGATAGCGGCGAACAGCAGATCCGGCGGCTGGAAAAAGGCAGTACGCTGGGGTTATAGCACTACTGTGCATAGGCAGCAGCAAAGCAGAGCATGGCGGATTAACGCCGGATGCTCTGTTTTGGTATGTGCCTGTTAATTCACTATTATGCGTGTGCGGCCTTCACCATAGTGAAAATTGAAATTATTGCGCTGCGGCGCAATAATTTCGCGAGTTCAACTGCTGGTTGGGGTGAAGGTCTGATCACTTTTGGATAATCCTGCCCAAAATACAACATTTTCCTTATTATTCCGGCTATAATCCGGAATTGTTGTACGAAATGCAGCATTCCTCCTACTCCAAGCGGCTTTACGGGAAAATTCTTGTATTTCATACAACAATCTGCCGGAACACCCGGATATCGGGGAGGCCAAGTTGTAATACGTACAACATTTAAGCCTATTCGTTATGAAGCTTAAGAATCTCAGGTTCTGCTGCAATGAATCAGGTGTGAAGATTTGAATAAACCGCTTGTCACATAAGCGTTGATTAGCGTTGATTAGCGTTGAGCGGTTACTCGTTTAGTTGTCATCTAAAGTGCAGTTGATCTAGCTGTAAACAACACTTCAGAGATTCCCCCCAGCGCTCCAGAGGTAATAAGAAGACAAAGGGGGCTGAGCTATGCGTTGCAATAATACGAAACCGCGGACTTCTGTACAACCTGTCATCTGGTTATTGTCTCTCTTCTTCCTGCTCTTAAGCTGCGCCACCTGGTCTCCCCGGTCCTCTGCAGCCGGCTTCGCCGCTTCCTGGCCCTACAAGGCAGATGTTATACATAGCCAGCAGATGGTTGTTGTCGAAGCGAAGTCCATCCATTCTCAGACTGGCCAGCTCTCTCTTTATCAGAAAGCTGGCGGGCAATGGCAATCCGTCCTCTCAGAAATTCCCGTCTCCTTGGGCAGCAAGGGCATCGGCAAAACCAAGGAAGGTGACGGGCGGACCCCCTCCGGTATCTACCACCTCGGCTCAGGCTTCGGATCAGCAGCGAATCCCGGGGGACTTCGTATCTCCTATACAAGAACGTCTAAACAGGATTACTGGGTCGATGATTCGTTCTCCAGCCAGTATAATCAATGGGTGAACTATGCCGGCAATCCGGATCAGCGCTGGCGGTCTTATGAGCGGCTCCAGCAGCCCCTATATAAATACGCTATCATTCTGAAATACAACGATGATCCGGTTGTGTCCGGCAAAGGCAGCGCTATCTTTCTGCATATCTGGAGAGCCGCTGGCAAGCCTACTGCCGGCTGCATTGCCATGTCGGAGTCTAATCTGCTTCAGCTGATGAGGCTGCTTGACCCTGACCTGTCTCCGGCCATTGCTATTGGCATATCCGGCTGATACAAAACCAGCGACTTTTTTAGCAAATATTGGTTTGTATATCCTTCCGTACTAATGTATATTTATACAGTTACTGTAATGAATATACCTGTGCCAAGGAGGGATACCACGATGCATTTTCTGGATATAAGCCAGCTCACCGCTGAGCAGATCCTTGAAATATTTGAATTAACCGATCAGCTTCGTTACAGAAGCCCGGAACCTTTACTTGAAGGAAAAACGATGATTCTGTTCTTCCCCGATACCAGTCTGCGGACCCGGATCAGCTTCGAGAAAGGCATCAGGGACCTCGGCGGAGCCTATATTACATTTCCGCCGGAAGCCCTGGACAAGAAAGAATCTCCCGGCGATATGATCCGCTATCTGGAGAACTGGGGTGACGGAATTATCGCCAGGCATCCGGACATGTCCAAGCTGGAGGCCTTATCCTCCCATGCCTCTATTCCTGTAATCAATGCCATGACATCACATAATCACCCCTGTGAAATTCTGGCTGACCTGTACGCCCTGCGCTCCATCAGAGATAACTACCGGGAACTGACCTACACCTTCGTAGGTCCGGCAGGCAATATATCCAGAAGCTGGATGGAAGCCGCCAAGGCCCTGAACCTCTCTTTCAATCATGTATGCACGGCTGGAAAAGAGATGGGAACAGATACCCCTAACTATAAATATCACACCAGTCTGGATAGCATTCTGCCGGAGAGCGACGTTATTCTTACCGATTCTTTGCCAGTGACATGCCTGACCCAGGAGTATCTTGGCGCCTATCAAATTACCCTTGAGCGGATGAAGTCTGCCAAACCGGATGCCATCTTAAATCCTTGCCCCCCATTCTTCCGCAATGAGGAAGTAAGTGAAGATGCGATTGCTTCGCCTTATTTTGCCGGATTCGGATTCAAGAAAAGCCTGATCTATCTGCAGCAGGCCATCCTTATCTATTGTTTGTCCCGTTAACTTCAGGACCTGATTAATCCTGTTCAATTAATAATGGGCTTAAGAGCAGTTTTCAGATAGCTTTCAATTCGAGGTGTGAAGCGGTCATCCGAGGCATCAAGCATAGGCAGCAGCTTCTGGATTATTTGCAGAATACGGCTATCCCCGGGCCCCTCCAGCAGCACATTCTCATAGGCTTTTTTAAGTGCAGGGTCAATAGCTTCGCCCTCATAATCATAAGCCGGAGTGTTGTCCGTCCCGTAGAACGTTCGCGATGCTGCGTATCCAAGCTCCGTTTGGACTGCGCTGACTCTATTAGACTTCGGATATTTCTGGACAAAATCCTCCATGATTACCGCTCTGGCAATAACCTCTTCCCACGTAATGACGATTCCGGCATCGTAGGTCGCCGGGCGGTTGCTCTCTGAGGCCATGAGATCTATATAGGCGGCAATATCTTTGGCTACGTAAGGTTTAAAGGATTTGAAGCCCTCGTAATGCATTATCGGATAATACATCCCCTCACTAGTCTCCATTTTATAACCCATGTCTCTCGATTCTATTAACAATTTCCGGATATTGGCCTCCTGAACCGCGCCTAACAATCCGCTGTACGTTAGCCCGCTCTTGGCTGCAGCTCTATCAATTACTTGCTGGACTTGCTCCGGGTAGAGTTTCTCCGCGAAAGTGTCAAGCCGGGCTGCCTGTGCATTCTCCAGCTGGAGCGTCATTACAGTAGCATACCAGGAGCCTGCTTCACCGATATGATTGAGCAAATAGTTCCGCGCCTGTATGAGGTTGGCGGGATTCATAATGTACTTTTGAAACTGGTTATACACGGCCTCCTTCTCTGTGAATGCTGCCGCAGTGGCCTGAGGCGTAGAATTTCCTGTAACAATGCTGCCAAAGATCAGAACTAGGCTTAGTAAAGCTCCTTTACACCATACCGGCAAATTGAAATGTAATCTTCTCATCTGCTAACCTCCCGAAGAATAGATGTCTGTCTGATAGCTGAACTTAAGTTTAGCTATTCTCTTATTACCCGATTACCGGATAAGATGCCCCCGGATGGCAGAATTTGAGCTGTTTGCAGAAACTGGCCGCATCGCTCCAGCGGATAATATTTACATACCGGCTACGGTGTGAGAAGATATCTTTTGTTTTTTGGCAAAAAAAGTGAGAAACCGCAGACCGTCCGCGCGTCTTATAAGTAAATACGTCCATTTGGAGGCAATAGATGAAGGAACAAGACAATGCCGAAATCATAATTGCCGAGGTGCTGGCCGGAAACCGTGAGGCCTTTGCTATACTGGTAGACCAGTATAAATCCGGTTTATACCGTCTGCTGCTGGGCCTCGGTGCGAGCCATCAGGATGCGCAGGATCTGGCGCAGGATACTTTCATTCAGGCCTATCAGAAGCTGCGCAGCCATAATGAACAGTCCAGCTTCGCAGCCTGGCTCTACGCCATTGCCATCAACCGGTTCAGATCACAGAAGCGGCGCAAGGCCTTCTCTTTCTCGGGGGGCTCCATTCTGGAGGAGAGGGATCAGACCCCGACACCTGAAGAGCGGTATATGATCAAGGAAAACAAGCTGGAGCTGCAAAAAAAGCTGGCCCGGCTTCCGGAACGCTACCGGATCGTGCTGCTGTTGCGTTATACCAATGAATTGACTTATGAGGAGATTGCCGCCATCACGGGAATGACCTTGCATCAGGTGAAGAACCGTCTGCACCGCGCCCGCTTGAAGCTCAAAAAACAATGGCCGAAACCGAAGGAGGATTCCAATGAAAAAATCGGATTACCGCACACACGATAATGTAGCAGATGAGGAAATGCTGATGTCTCTGTCCGGTTATGATGATCATCAGATGGATGAGGATTTCACGGGGCGTGTTATGGAGCAAATCCGCCAGACGGAAATTTTGCCTGCACCAAGCGGGGCCATAGCTGGTTATACCAGCAATCCCGGCCGCAGAAGGTTCCGGCGTAATGTACTATGGGCAGGCTTGGGTACAGCTGCCATTGCGCTGGCGATCCTGCTGTTCCTGCTCCCGGACTTATCTGCTCTACAGCAGATCCAATCCTCCAAATCCCAGCGGCTGCTCATACTGCCTTCCGAGTGGAGTGACCATCACCTGCTGGAAGCCAAGAAAGCCGGGGTAGTGAAGCTGCCTGATATTGAGGTCACGGATCAGGGCTATACGCTGACGCTGCAAGAGGTTGTTGCCGACCCGAACCGGATGATTCTGAATCTCAGAATTACCGATGCCAAAGGGCAGCCAGATGAAGAAATGATGAGTATGTTTGATATCACCCAGCTGCAGCTCCGTAACGAGGAAGGGCTTGAAATTGGAGACCTGCAGGGCATCAATCATATGAGTACTAAGCTCGGTCCCGATAAGTTCAGGATTGAATATCTATTATTAACCTATTATTTCAAAGGAGAACAGCCCGGGGATACCGTGTTCATTGAAGGGAAGGTTCATGAGCTGATGCTGGACTACAAGACCAATGATAGGATTTCGGGGAATTGGAGCTTCAGTTATGCTGCAGACATGACAACTGCCAATGCTCTGACAGTGAACACTGATTTGAGTAAATACAGCTATACCACACCTCAGGGGCTGGAAATTCTGATGAAAGGCATCACGCATTCTCCTGCCGGTGCCAAAATTGAATTCAGTACCCTGCTGAAAGATGAGCTGGCCTCCCAAGTTCCGGAGAACCGCAGGGTTAATCTGGGTGTCAGGTATCATTTCGAGAATGCCAAAGGTCAAATTGTGGGCTCACTCATTAATAGTAAATATAGCGGAATGTCTGATATGTACAGAGTCGGTCATGATCTCCAATTGAACTGGAGTTATTACTTCACGGAACTTCCATATCTCAGCGAGCCTATTTATTTCGTACTCGACGGCTTCTCCATCCCTGTTGAATCGGATGATTCATTAACGTTCAATCCGGCGCTTCTGAAGACAAAGCCTGCTGTCTTTGCAGCAGAGGGTGATATCCTGAATGTGAATAATATAAAGATCACTGAGACTCAGACCTTGCCTGGGCTGTCAGCCTGGATGGCTATCAGCGGCAAATTCAGCAATGAATTCGATATGGACAAATGGATGGCCCGGGACGGCAATGGCACCGAGTATGATGTAATCCGCTGGGGTTCCTACCGGGAGGGCAATCTCATTACCTTTGGCCAGAGTAGTGGGAACTCCGATCTTGTATATCTGATTGTTGACGGTATGAAATCCATCCCGAAGGAGCTGACGCTAATCCGTACAGTCACAGACAAACTCTTCAATGACGCCGACTGGAGCTTCGAGTTGCCTTGCTCGGCTGCAACTTCACAATGATTTCCGCGTCTATTCCTAATAATAGGGATTCCTTATCCCATTAATAGGAAATGGATGTGAATCTATGAACTGCAGTATTAGGCTATTCTTGCTATTGCTTGTATCGATTGCCGCACTCGGCGGCTGCAGTTCAGAGCAGGCTGGTTCCCCTAAGCCTTCTTCCTCATCCGCTGCTCCCGGATTCACGGGAACGGTGCCCACAAGCACACCTGAACCTGCCGTTTCTCCGTCTGCGCCTGGAGTTAGCGTAGCCCCTGCTGCGGCGGCTGTGCCGGATCCGGCAGATTCCTTCCGGGGTGTCCGGCTTGTCAGCAAACAGGGAGAGGTTATAAGAGAATGGGCTTCAGCAGCCATTAACTTGTTCCAACCGGTAAGGACCGGCCTGAACGAACAGCAGCTGCTGCTTATCTACCACATCGGCAGTGAGCAGCCTGAGCTTCTGGCGGAGGACGGAAGCATAACATCCTGGCCGGCGCCGCAATGGTCCGGTGAGGAACCTCCCTACGGTAATGACTACGGCAATGATGTGCTCTATGCCGACCGGCTGCTGAATGATGAGATTTTTGCCGTCAAAGGAAACCGCACTTTATACCTGGTGAATATTACAACCGGAGAAGCCAAAAAGCTGTATTCTGCCGAGCGGCCGGTCTATGGCCTCACCGCATCCCCGGATAACAGCCAGGCTGCCCTGCTTGTTGCCTCTGAGCCGTATATAGGTCCTGACGCCGATTTGATTGTGCTGAACCGCAAGGGCGAAGAAGTATTCACCAAACCGAGGGCCAGCGTCCAAAGCCACAGTGACGGATTTCTGTTTATTTATCCGATGGCCTGGAAAGATCCCGGTATCCTCACAGTTCCGGTCAGCGGATATGAGCAATATGGCAACGGTGGCGTGAATCTGGTTCATACGGATACTGGGGTAACCGAGTTTTTGGAGAAGCCTTCCCTTCCCGCTGACCTGCTGCTTCTCTTCGAGGAATCCGCCGGAAAGGTGAAATTCCCGGAGGAGCTGCACTTCCTCCCCGAGCCTGGAGACCAGCCTGTGTATTATGCGGTTCAAGGTATGAATTCGGATATCTGGCTGCTTAATCAGAAGACCCGGCAAGCCGTGAAGCTGGAGAGGGGACGTCTGCTGAAATGGACCAGTGACGGCAACCTGCTGATAGGCAAAACCTCAAGGGAACTGCTAGAGGCCTACATAGGAACAGATTCCTTATAACATGCAGTCTCTAGCATCATTTTCGATACCGTATCTACCACACGCAATAAAAGCGGGGATCAGCCTATGCGCCGGTCCCCGCTTCCCTGTATTCACTACAAATTTATATTTTCTCATCCCAAATCTTCCGCTCATTCTCCTTCACTAGCAGCTCAGCCGCCTCGGGATAGACCGTCCGGAACGGATGATGTTTGGCTTCGATGACCTCCACCATTTTATCAATCATTTCCTGGGGGTCCTGCTGCAATGCAAGCATTGCGGCACCTTTTAGCATATCCGCGCGTTTCGTGAAATTGACTTTCTCGTCATACCATTTCTCTTTCTCTTCAAACATCAGCTGACGAAGATAATCTTCCCCTTCTTCTTGGCTACGAATGTACGGGCAACCGTCTGGGTCATCTCCAGTGAGCTGAATACATTAGTCTCAAAAACCCGGCGGACATTCTCCAGCGGAATCTCTGCCAGTGGCCCGGCTTCCCCGATACCTGCGTTAGCTACATAGATATCAAAATCATAGGCTTCCAGCTGGCTGCGGTCCAGCTTATTGTTCACATCCAGCTTCAGTACCTCGAGCTCCACGCCCTCCGCCTTTGCCGCATCCCGCAAGGGCGGTTCGGTTACATTTTCTCATTCGTGCAAGCCTTGGGGCTCTTTCCATCACTCGTCAGACTATATTTCCTTTCCTTCCCGCAGGATTACCGCCTTTCAGCATACATAAGAACGCAGAATCCCCTAGCAACTTCCTTGATAACTTTAATGTTATAGTTAATAATTGGTTCTTTAGATTTATATTCCATATTGTGAATCTCTCCGATATCTTATTAGGACAGTATTTACTGTATACCACATCTGCCAAAGAGGAGACTTCACATGAACGCTTTAAAGTTATTATCCAGAAAACTAGGTTGCATTCTGCTTGTACTGTTACTGGTGACCATCGGTACAGCCGGCGCCAGCCGGACACAAACGGCTTCAGCGGCAACAGCAGGCAAAGCATATGTGTATTATGTATCCAATGAAGTTCTATACCGTGTAACGACAGACGGAAGCGAAACACAGAAAATCGCCGAGAATTTCGATGGCAACGGATTAATGTCGACAGGTAAATATCTCTATTTTTACTATGAGAGCATCATGGGTATACAGCGCCTGTCATTAACTGATCCCGATGCCTTAATCACCAATTTTAGCGGAGATCGCAATATTGTCTATTTCCTGATCGATGGTGACTTCCTGTACTTCATGGATGACACGGGCAGCATCTACCGGACTTCAGCCAATGCTGAAGATGATACCCAACTTACGCGGGTCGCAGACAATGCAGATGCGAACTTCCAGTGCTTCGACGTCCTGAATGGACGAATCTACTATAATGCCTTGAAGGATACAACCACTACCTGGGTAGCTTCTAAGCCTAGTGACGGGAGCGGAGCCATCCAATGGATCGCCAGCGGAGCTATACAGGATGCCAGTTTCATCCACCCGTATGGTGCCAGCCTAAACCTGATGATTGACACTATTCCTGGTGAAACAGAATATTCCCTTAATTCTAAGGTGCTCTACACGCTTCCCTTAAGCGGAGGGGCTCCCAAAGCAGCCAATGCCAAAAGTCCGCTGGATTCAAATGAAGTGTACGCTGGCACCTGGTCCAATAATTACTTCCTGTTTAACAAAGGGATTAAACTTGATGCAAAAGGAGAGAACAATTTCAGCACTGGCAAAGGCTTCCTGATCGACAAAAACGGAAAGATCCTTCAACTTAGCCAGAATAGTGTCCTAAGCATCAGCGAGTTAAGCAATACCAAACTGGCATATGTGGATTCCAAGGGCAAAGCATATATCAGCACTCTTGCAAATGGCAAAATAGCCTCATCCAAGGCACTTGCACTGACTAATGTTATCAATGTCCAAACCGTAAAGAATGGAACCACGCTTACTACCATTTTTTATACCAAAACCGATGCTTATGTACTGAATGCCGATTCAACACTGACCAAGATGGCGGGTGTAGAATCTGACTACTCCGTAATTACAAACGATATCCCGGGTATATATTATATTAACGCTGGAGACAACGATTGTTTGTACCGGTTCAGCAATGACGGTAAAACCAAAACCAAGCTTTCGGCTGGCCCGGTAACTTTTATCGGCTTGCTCTCCACACATTAAATTCCAGACCATGACGGAGCTTCTATTTGAAGCCCTGGTTCAGAAGAAAAGACCATGCACTGATATAACAGCTGCATGGCCTTTTTTTTCATTTAAATATCAATTCACACAAATAACCGTATCCCGTCTGAAAGTTCCGGAGCAAGCCGCAGACTTCTTCCGGCTCCGCCATTCATCATTTCAATCAGCAATTCAGCGGCAAGCGTAGAAGGCATTCTGAATTAGCCCGGTTTAGGAGCGTTTCCCGTAGGCCTTGCCCTCTTTTACCGTCTGCACATGATACATATTTACTGTAGTACTAATGATATATGCAGGCTTCTCCTGCCCTCTGCTGTTCTTGTGGCCTTGAAGATGCGCGTCGCTCTTCTCCCAGTTCTTCCAGGCTTCCTCCGATTCCCAGCGGATCAGCAGGAGAACCTCTTCATGCTCCTTACTCTTCTTATTGACCATCACGCTGACATCGATCAGCCCGTCCATTTCCTCCAGTGCCCCCGGTTTGCTGAAGCGTTCCACTACGGTGCTACTGTTGCCTTTTTCTACAACGATGGATCTGGTTTGCACGTACATATTGATCTATTCCTCCTGAAAAAGCTGCTATAATGCAATGAAGTTCGGCTATAGCGAGCTAAATTTTAATACTCTCATTCTAATTGATAATCGTTATCATTTCCAGCCAAGCTGCAGCACAATAGATAAAGTTTATTTTATAACAGAGATCTCACTAGAAAGAATAGAACTTCCGTTATAAAGTTTTAATAGTTGTTGTTACCCAATACGCATAGAAAGCAGGCAGAATATCAGATGAACATCGAAGTTAAGCTTACCGGGCTTAATGAAGCCTATATTATCAAAAATATGTACCCGCTCTATCTGCATGATTTGTCGGGACATTACGGACTTGTGGAAGGGCATACCCCTAACCGGCATGGTATATTTGAGGATGATGACGAATACCGTACACTGGCGGACCAGTACGAAGTACAGAATATCTGGTGGGAGAAACCCGGGATTCTCTACCCTTTTCTGATCATGGTGAATTCACTGCCGGCCGGGTTCGCACTGATTGCCACTCCGCCGCACTGCGCGCAGGGGGTTGATTATTTCGTGAATGACTTTTTTCTGCTGCAGCCCTTCAGGGGGAATGGTATCGCGGAGCAAGCGGCTGTGGAGGTGTTTGAACGGTTCCGGGGTGAATGGGAGCTGTTCACCAATCCGGCGAGGAGAAATATAACCGGACAGAAATTTTGGCGGAAGACGGTCTCCCGCTATACGCAGGGTCAATATACAGAGCGCACCGGCGAGACCTTCGACGGAAATATGCTTGTCTTCCAGTTTAATAACCGTGCTTTACAGGCTGATTGTTAACTCCACTATTTCTGGCTACCCGTCCCCAAATTTGTTAAGCTTCCCTCTCTGTTTCCGAGTCATAAACTTGAGTAGCATTGTACTCAGCCCGAAATGAGGTGATTATAATGAAAAATATCCTGCTGGTGCAGCATTGCCAGTCCGAGCATCACATCAACAATATGACCGGTGGCTGGACAGATACTCCCTTAACTGAACTAGGCCGGCAGCAGGCTGAACGTATAGCTCTGAGACTCTCCCAGGTTGCTTCCGGAAAAGAATATGTCCTCTACTCTTCCGATCTGCTGCGCGCCAAACAAACCGCAGACATTATAAATGCAACGCTTGAGTTGGCTATAATCGTAGACGGTGAACTGCGGGAGATCAACAGCGGCATTGCCGCCGGGCAAACCAGAGAATGGGCCAATGAACATAGGAATCCGCGCGCAGGCCATGATTTCGAGCTGGATTACCGGGAGTTCGCCGAAGGAGAGACCTGGAGGGAGTTCTATGCGAGGGTCAGTCATTGCATGGAACGGATTACACGGACGGAACACAATAATATTATTATCGTGACCCATGGAGGAACGCTCTCTTATATCATCGCCTGGTGGCTGAAGTTTGAACTGCATATGCTGGCCCAAGCTTATTTTCCTGCCTCTGCAGGCAGCCTCTCCCGTTTGGGTCAGAATAACTTCGGTCAGCAGACACTTAATTTATTTAATGACACCTCCCACCTGCAAGGATAGATATTCCTGAGGGTCCACAGGATCCACAGCACAAAGGCTGACACGCTGAAAATACCGGCGGTCAGCCTTTTCTCATCCTATTTTACGGCAGAATGGGCACGTTAATTTCCTTGGCATTCTTCCCCGTACCTGTCTTCATGATCATATTCAGGGACTTGGGCTGATCCAGCAGATTGCTGCCGTATCTCCGTTCAAACCCCTCATAAGTTCCGGAACCCAGCGTCATTCCTAGATGGACAGTTCCATATTTTGTAATCGACTGAATTTCATTCCCGTATACAACCTCAAATATATTTTGCCTGTTCTGCCAGGTAATATCTGACTCATTCTTAATTTTAATCATCGTCCGGATCAGAAGTGGTGAGATTTCAACCTTCTCCAGTGTCACTTCGATCCCGTCGAGGACGAAGTCTTCATCCGGCTGAACAATGACAGTTTGCTGCTCTTTGAATTTCGGGTCCAGCTTGAAGCTGACCTTGAGTCTGGGAGAATAATGCATGTCGGCTACAATTGTCCCTGTCTTCGGCTGACCAAGCTTGCCGGTGTCCACAGAGGCGATCTGGAAATCCGCTTCCAGCTGCTCCGGGAACGGCTTGTTCCGGTCCAGATTGATAATGCTTCGGCCGTAGTAAATACGGTTATTGAGCAGGCCAGAAGCCGTAGCATTGCCCCCGATTCCGCCACCGTTCTCCAAATATTGTCCTGTTGATATATCCTTCATTCGTGCACTGCTGGTACCATAGACCTCCTGGCCTTCAGCCACTTCTGCGGTATACAAAAAGATAATCCGGTTCTCATCCGCTGTAACGGCATTCAATGTAATCTTATAATCTCCGCTAGCGGCACTTTGATTAATCATCTGGATATAATCATGCCGGATAGCTGAATCCAGAGTCGCCGCCTCCATATCAAAAGAATAGAGCCGTTTAAAATTTTCCAGCTCTCCCCAATTCACTACTCCAGGAGGTGCGGCTGTATGCGATGCAGAATCGTGGATTACTGGAATGAAAAATAGGATCATCGCGGCAACCGCAGCGGCAGCCAGGCCGATAAAGGAGCCTTTGGTGAATCTGCCCTGCCAGCTTCTCCTGCGTCCGCTCTCCATTCCCGCCTGAACTGCCATTCTGACCGCATTGCCTCCGGCGTCCGCTTCAGCTGCCTCGTGTATACGGACCGCATCAGACAACAACGCCTGTTCTTCCCTGCTACTGTTCATTCCATTCACCCCGGTTCTTCATAATCATCCTAAGCTGCTTCAGTCCTTTGTGCTGCCAGGTTTTGATTGTTCCCTCCGGCTTCTTAAGCAGAACGGCGATTTCAGCCAAGGTCATATCATTGTAGTATTTGAGCAGCAGCACATGACGGTATTTCAGCTTCACCTGCAAGAGCGCCCACTGCATCTCCATAGTATGAGTGCTGTTATGAATGACCGGCTCCATCATATTCTCCGCTGCGGTCGGGACTGCCCTCTTCCTTCTCCGCTGTTCGTCAATGCAGACATAGATTAATATCCGTATCAGCCAGGATTTGAACGCCTGGGGGTCCTTTAGGGTTCTTCGTTTCACCCAGGCCCGGCAGGTTGCTTCCTGCAAGGCTTCCAGCGCATCGTTGCGGTTGCCCAGATAACTGTAAGCAATATGATACAGCTGATCACTGTGCTCCATAACCGCCTTAACAAAATCCGTCTCTTCATGCGGCACAGCGGCAGTAACCCGCTTCATCTCTGCCCCGGACATCGTCATCTCTCCCTCTCCTCTCCATCACTTTTACATGAATTAGACGGAGAGGTATCACAAACAGTTTTATCCTGCGGCAATTATTATCACAAAAAAAACCGCATTCCCCGCTGACCGGGAAAAAATGCGGCCTTACTTGTGGAACGCAGCTAATTAGCCGCCGCCGGATATCCTCCGGCTACAGCACCCAGTTGCCTTGGCGGAACACCGGTTCAATGGTCCCATCGGCCAGCTCCCCGTCAATATCAAGCTCCGAAGAGCCGATCATGAAATCGACATGCGTAAGGCTGACGTTGGCTCCCTTCGCAATTAGTTCTTCACTTGTCATCGAAGTCCCGCCTTCAATGTTAACCGGATACGCACTGCCCAGGGCGAAATGACAGGATGCATTCTCATCGATCCCGGTATTATAGAACACTCTGTTCAGCCGGGAGATCGGAGAGTCATGCGGCACCAGTGCCACCTCCCCAAGATAAGAGGCCCCTTCATCCGTGTCCAGCAGCGAGGTCAGATGCTCACGCCCGGATTCGGCATCATAGGCTGTAACCTTGCCGTCCGTAAAGGTAACCGTAATTCCGTCCACAAGCCGTCCGTTCAGGTTAAGCGGAAGGGTACTCTTGACAGTACCATTGACTCCGGTGCGATGCGGCATCGTGTAGATCTCTTCCGTAGGCATATTCGCTACAAAATATACACCGCCGGCATTCTCGCCGCCGCCGCCGCGCCACAGATGGCCTTCCGGCAGTTCTACGTGCAGATCCGTACCTGGTGCACGGTAATGCAGGCTCTTGTAACGCTTGGCATTCATCCGCTCCTGGCTCTGCTTCAGATCACCGATATGACTGCGCCATGCGGCAACCGGGTCCTCGCTGCCCACACGGTTCATCTGGAATACCGCTTCCCACATTGCCTCAATCCGGCCTTCTTCAGGCAGATCAGCGAATACCTTGTCCGCCCAGGCGCGAGTTGGTGCCTTGACCAGCGACCAGCTGATTCTGTTGTTGCGGGTATAGTTCTGATATTTCTTGCGGGCTACCGCAGCAGCCTTAACCGCTGTAGATACTTTGGCAGAGTCAATTCCGCGGAACAGTTCCGGGTCCGGTACCTTAATATGTAATATGGCTCCGCCTTCTTCAGCGAATCCCTCCAGCATATCGGCATGCCACTGCGGATAATATCCGAAGGAGTCCTCCGAAGCCTTCTCGTAACGGATGCGCGTTACCGCTTCATCATCCCAGTCCACAAGCACATATTTAGCCCCGGCCTCGTAGGCTTTGCCCACGATCAGCCGGGTAAGTTCTACGGTCTCCAGCGGTGCATGCACCATCAGCACTTGCCCTGGCTGCACGTTCACGCCAACCTTTACCACAAGCTCTGCATATTTCTCCAGCATCAGATCAAAATCCTTCATGTTTTCTCTTCCTCCGTATCTATTCCGTCTGTGAATGATTCTTGCCTTACTTTGAACAAACCCACTTGTTATTTTAACGCAAAAAAGGGCATGTGGCGATCAGTTAATCCCCCTCTGCCCATTTTCCTGTATAGACGCCGCTCTCATCACTCCGGATCATAAACCGGGCTTCGCTGAACACCGAGTTATGCCGGTAAGCAGACATTGTCAGCTCACTCTCTGTTATGGCCTCTGATGATTCTCCGGTTAACGGAGTCCAATAGATCGTCTCACCCGGCGCTATCGTAATCTCCTTACCAGCCTGGTTCACCTTATAATCTGGCGCATTCCAGCGTATGAAGCTGCCCGTACTTGCACTCAGCCTGATCTCATCCGCATCTTCAGCATTCACAATCAGCGTATATCCGGGGGCCTTGCTGTCGGTTACACGGTAGCTTCCATAAGAAGCCTCACGATCCGGCTGCGCCAGCTCCGGTGCTCCGTCTGCAGCATGAACTGTTAGACTAAATACCTTCTGCCATGCCTGAAGCTTCTCCGGTCCGGAAGAAATCTCCCTGTAAAAAAAGGCAAGCAATCCTAGAGCGATAATGAGCAGCACTCCCGCAACGAGGCGAAACCGGGACTTCTTCATTCCGGTCCTTGTCCTGTTCATTTCCAACCCCCTCCAATCATATTAATCTCCCGGCTGCAGCAGCTCAATATTATGTACTTTTACCTCCGGATCTCCCGGACCTGCTGCACCGGAAACGGAAAGTGCATTCCCCCTCCGCCTCCGGTACCGCAGAATCTACTGTTTATCCACCTGCAGCAGCGTAATTGTCTTCACATCATACGTATGTGAAATCTTCTCTTCGTCAATCACTTTCAATTTCGTGAGACTCGCTACTTTGGCCGGGTCTGCCTTGGAGAGCAGCCTCCACAGTTCCGGATCTGACAATGTCTGGTAAAGCTTATCATCATCATATTCCTTCCGGTTCTGCGTGACAAGCTTCACTTTGTAGCTGCCGATAACGGACTCTGCCTTGCCTTGTTCAGCAAAGTAGGCCAGAATATCCTGCCTCAGCCCGGCCAGCTCCTTTTCCAGCTCCTTCTGCTTAGTCTTTAACTTATAATACTGCTGCACCTTCTTCTCCATCTTGTATCACGCTCCTCTCAACATATGTATGCAGGAAAGAACGGCTAGAATGATTAATTCCATGGAGTAAGCCCAGCATTAATTCTATACTGAAGTCGGTTCAAGCAAGTTATAATAGGGGAAATAGTCTGCAACGTTAAGAACTAGGGTCTCATACATAATGTTTAGCATCCTATCGTGAAATCGTTCAAACAAAAACTAGGGCAGCAGGTGAACCATGTTTCAATCCTATCTTTTTCCGATCTCTTATGCATTTATGGCTTTTCCGTTAGCGGCACTGCTCTTCACTTTGCCGTTCCTGATCGTTCAATACCGCCGGCACGGTTATATCAACAAGGTTCGGGCGCTGATCCTCTATTTGCTGCTCCTATACTTGCTGAACGCCTTTTTCCTGGTGCTGCTGCCCATGCCGGACTCACGCCATAACGCTGCGCCTACCGGGCATATGCTCCAGCCTGTGCCGCTGCAGTTCATTCAGGACATCTTGCGCAATACGCATCTCTCGCGTAATGACCCGTCAAGCTATCTGAGCGTACTGCGCGAAACGGATTTCCTGCTGGCTGCCTTCAATGTTGTGCTGACATTACCTTTCGGGCTGTTTCTGGGCTACTATTTCCGGACCCGCTGGGTCGTGTGCATCATGCTTTCTTTCGGGCTGTCGCTATTGTTTGAGATTACACAGATTACCGGGATTTACGGTTTCTTCGACCATCCTTACCGGATCTTTGATGTCGATGACCTGATCACCAATACATTCGGCGGAATTGCCGGATTCCGGATCGCCTTATGGATCTCCGGGCTGCTGCCGCGGATTGAACAGCTGGACAGCCAGGAGGATTTATCCGCCAAAAAGGTTACCTACACCCGCAGAGGCATTGCTTGCCTGCTGGATGCAGTCCTATGGATCTCTGCGGTACTTCTGCTTAACCAGCTATCCCTGAATATTTCATTCTGGGCAGTAAGTGTGGTGTATTTCCTGATCGTTCCTCTCTTAACCGGAGGGCGGACGCTCGGCAAATGGGTGGTGCGTATCCGGCTGGGCAGTGCGGATGGCGGTCCGCTCAAACTCTGGATGGTGTGGATGAGATATGGACTACTCTATGGATTGCTTGGAGGAATAAATTTCCTGTCCCTTGATTCTGTCCTAATGCTTAATTTCGGCACAGCAGGCTCTACGGTTATACGAATTACAGCCGCGCTTGCCGATCTGACCTTCTTCATTCATCTGCTGCTGCGGATGTTTAAGCGTGACCGCCCGCTATTCTACGAAGAGTGGAGCCGGACACGCAATGTGATTACCTGGCCGGACCCGCAGCCGGCAGCTGCCGCTGAGACGCTGGCCAACTAAAATACTATGTATAGAGGGAAGAAAACAGCCATGAAAAATAATGATGCAGACCTTAGCAGCAGCCCCCTCAACAACATTCAATCCCCCGCCCGGGAGTGGCAGGAATGGATAATTGAAGCGGATATAACAGCCATGCAGCAGGAAATGGAGCAGGGGAATTTAACTTCCGAGCGGTTAACAGCGCTGTATTTAGAACGGATTGACCGGTATGACAGCCTGCTGAACTCTGTTCTGGAGATTAACCCTGATGCACTGGAGATTGCCCGGATGCTGGATCAGGAACGCCGGGATAAGGGAATACGCAGTCCGCTGCACGGAATCCCCGTACTTGTTAAGGATAATATCGCTACTTCGGACAAGCTGCACACCAGTGCGGGAGCGCTGGCATTGGCAGATTACAGGGCTGTTGAAGATGCCGTAGTAATTAGTAAGCTGCGGGCTGCAGGCGCTGTGATTCTCGGAAAAGCCAATATGACGGAGTGGGCCAACTTCATGTCGCCCACCATGTGGGCTGGATACAGCTCACGCGGCGGACTCGTGCTGAATCCATACGGGCCCGGCGAGCTGTTCGTTGGCGGCTCCAGCTCGGGAAGTGCTGCGGCCGTTGCCGCAAATCTGGCAGCAATCGCTCTAGGAACGGAAACTTCCGGTTCCATCATTTGTCCGGCTGCCCAGAACTCGCTTGCCGGCATCAAACCTACGTGGGGGCTGGTAAGCAATGCGGGGATTATACCGGGGATCGGCAGTCAGGATACCGCCGGTCCGATGGCCAGAAGCGTATCGGATGCCGCACTACTCCTCAGTGTCATTGCCGGTACCAGAGAGCATCCCCCCAGCGCTTCATCCGATGGGACAGCAGGCAGACAGGATTATACTGCCGCTCTGGATATTGAATACGTGAAATCCAAACGGATTGGTATCCCGAGATTCTATTATAAGGATTTGGATGAGGAGGCACTGCTCCTGATGGAATCTGCCATAGCTGTTCTTAAAGAACTTGGAGCTGAAGTCATTGATCCTATTGAGCTTCCTTGCCAGAATGCCGAGTGGAATGCTGTTATACTACAATATGAATTCAAAAAAGGCTTAAACCGTTATTTAAGCGGCCTGCCTGCTTCTATCCCGGTTCATTCCCTACAGGAGTTAATCGAATTCAACAACCAGCACAGCGCACAGGCGCTGAAATATGGTCAGGGAACGCTTGAATGGCTGGATACTTCCGGAGACGAGATTACGGAGCAGGAATATCTGGAGCAGCTGCAATTCTCCCGGTCCATGGCTGGCAGACAAGGCATCGATTATGCACTGGAGCATTACGGTCTGGATGCCATCATGTTTGCCGGATTTCACGGTACTGACCTGGCAGCCAGAGCCGGCTATCCGCTCATTACAGTCCCGGCCGGATATACCACTACCGGGACAACTGCACCGGGAGGCTATATCACCAACGGTCCGCAGGGGGTCACCTTCTCCGCTTCAGCCTTCAGCGAAGCCGTGCTGATCGGCATTGCATACAGCTTCGAACAGGCCACGAAACACCGGCGTCCGCCGCTTCTTGATACCGCCGGAGAAGCTGATTGATGTTACAAATAGAGGCGGTACCCCGCACCCGGGATACCGCCTCTGTTCTTTTATGTTCTTTTGTATAACGAATATAAATCTACACTTCCGCCGCATCGGCAAGATGAAGGACTACCGGACAATGATCACTGCCGAGAATATTGCACTCTATCCCTGCATCCAGAAGGCGCGGGGCCAGCCGCGAGGAAGCCAGGAAATAGTCGATACGCCAGCCTACATTCTTCTCTCTTACCTTCGGCATATAAGACCACCAGCTGTAGGCACCTTCAAGCTCAGGATAGAAATATCTGAACGTATCAACGAACCCTGCCTCCAGCAGCTCTGTCATCTTTCCGCGTTCTTCATCGGTGAAGCCTGAATTACCACGGTTCGATTTGGCATTCTTAAGGTCAATATCCTGATGGGCCACATTCAAATCCCCGCAGACGAGAACCGGCTTATGCGCATCCAGCTTCAGCAGATAATTGCGGAACTCATCCTCCCATTCCATCCGGTAATCCAGTCTCGACAGATCCCGTTTGGCATTCGGAGTGTATACATTCACCAGATAGAAGTCTGCAAATTCCAGGGTAATAATTCTCCCCTCGTCTTCGGTTTCCTTGTCCAGACCGTATCTGACAGACAGCGGTTTAATCCGGGTGAAGACAGCTGTACCAGAATATCCTTTTTTGAGGGCATAATTCCAGTACTGCGAATACTCCTCACCGTGGTCCAGAACAATCTGACCCTCCTGAAGCTTCGTTTCCTGCACACAGAAGATGTCTGCGGCGCTTTCCCGGAAATATTCGTTAAACCCTTTATTCACACAAGCTCTCAGACCATTTACATTCCAGGACACCAGCTTCATCGTTGTCATTCTCCTTACCATTCACTAGAATTACTTCCAGTGTACCATATTGTCTCTATTTGAGCGTAGCAGCCCTGTCTTTTGCCGGAATGCTCTTCGGGCTTATCTTATACCGCTTCTACGGCAAACGGTCCAAAGATAAGGCGTATATTAAACCAGCTTCATAGGTCATAGACCTAATCCATAGAGTAGTCGAACCGCAAAGAGCCCCCGCCCGCCATGGGTAGAGGCTCTTCTTCTATTTGCTTCTAACTCTCGTCGCCCTATTAAAATGTGCTAATCTCCCAAGACATTCGTTACAGCAATCATAGTTTCGGCGAATATGATATCCTATCAAACGAAAAAGGAGGTCATTACCATGGCAATCTTGTTACCGCAACAATTCTTCAACCTGGCTGCAGGCGTTGGTAAATCTTATTATGAGAATCTGGCTGGAGGCATCAACGCGGCTGTAACTGTAAATAACAACTCCGGTTTCCCTGTGGATCTTGTTCTTTACAGAGTCAATGCGCCAGTCGTCACTTATACTATTCCTGCGCTGAACAGTCTCACAGTTTCTGTAAACCTGCTGCTTGTTGCTGCTCTTCTCAGCTCAGCTGCAGGCGCAGTCTTCGGCACCATCGAAGTTGCAACCTCTGATTTCTAAATCTAATGTCAGAGTATCCCCCTCATACTCTCTCATTAACATTCCCTTGTTCAACATCTCCGGCTGTTTGACGGCCGGGGATGTTTTTGTGCTGTTATAAGGGGGATTCCTCTGCTATTACGATACAACCTCTGATTCAGGCATCGGTCCGATATACGTAGATTGCGGGCGGAAAATCCGGTTATTGGCCGCTTGCTCCAGTATATGGGCCGTCCAGCCGACAATTCTACCAGCCGTAAACGTTGGAGTAAATATCTCCGGTGAGAGCTGCAGCGCCTTCAGAATGGCTGCGGCATAAAACTCGACGTTAGTGAACAGCCTCCGGCCCGGCTTGTATTCCTCCAGCAGTGCAATTGCCGTGGCTTCTACATGCAGGGCAAGGTCAAAGGATGCATTCTTCCCGATCATCTCCAGCGTGGCAATCTGCAGCGCTTCTGCACGGGGGTCCTTGGTCTTATAGATGCGGTGTCCAAAGCCCATCAGCTTCGTCCCGTTATCCAGCGCATTGCGCAGCCAAGGCTCTGCCCGCTCTACCGTCCCGATATCCTCCAGCATTGAGATGACTTCATAAGGTGCACCGCCATGCAGCGGCCCTTTCATCGCCCCAATGGCTCCGCATACCGCTGCGCAGATATCTGATTCAGTCGAGAGCACTACCCGGCCGGCAAACGTCGAAGCATTCATGCCATGCTCCATGCAGAGGATCAGATAGGCACTGAGCGCCTTGACATGGGCTTCCTCCGGCAGCTTTCCTGTCAGCAGATACAGATAATTCGCAGCATGGCCAAGCTCAGGAAGCGAATCCAGAGGTGTCAGGCCCTGCAGGCTGCGGGCTCTGTATGCGATGATCGCCGGTAGAACGGCCGTCAGCCGTACCGCTTGCTTCAGCGTTGGCGGCCAGGTTGTATTCTCTTTATCGCCTAGTGCGGCAACTGCACTCTGCAGCACCAGCATAAGCGGTACCGACGCCGGATACAGATCCAGCATCCTGCACAGATATTCCGGAATGACTCTCTCCTCTGCCATCTGTGCCTTCAGCAGCGCCAGCTCCTCTGCATCCGGCAGATGCCCGTTCCAGAGCAAATAAGCTACTTCCTCATAACTTTTGCTTACCGCTAGTTCTTTGGCCCAATATCCGCGGTATACCAAATGTCCTTTCTCTCCATCGACCAATCCGATTTCAGTTTCTCCGGCAACTACGCCTTCCAATCCGGTTACTTTAGCCATTGACCTTTGCCCCTTTTACGATCCCGCAGGAATTAATTCATCATATAAGGAGTATAAACGGCAAATTCGATATTGCATATTTATAGTTTTTTATGAATCCATAAAAAATAGTTATCGCCCTACGATTCAGGCTCCATCAGCTGCTTCAGCTTGGATTCTGTGTTGGAATCTCCGGCGGGGGTGTAGATGCTGCAGCGCAGATCCGTGCTGCCCTGCACCTGAAGCGAGGTCAGATGGAACAGCATTTTGCCGGCTTTGGCATGCCGGAACTCCAGTACTACGTCCGGAGCGGAGCTTACCCGGCTCTCCTCCCATAGCTGATTGAACTCCGGATGCTGGTCCTTCATTTCCGCAATGAATTCATCATACCAGCGGTCCTCCAGATATTGCCCGTAATAGGCGCGAAAAATCGACAGGTACCCCCGGACAAACTGCTCCCAGTTCACGGCCAGCCGTCTGAATTCCTTGCGTACAAATAGCAGGGAGATCATATTGCGCTGCTCCGGCGGCAGCTTGGCGAAATCAAGAAACACATGTGCGGCTGCCTCATTCCAGCCGACAATGCCGCAGTGCCGGTCCGAGATGATTGTCGGACAGCTCTTCAGCTCCTGCAGGATCTTCTGCAGGGACGGATGAATCACTGAGCTCTCCTCTTGAGGATAAATCATACTTCCCGGCCCGTTATCCAAGGCCAGGGCAAATAAGTAGCTCCGCTCATCCTTGGTCAGCCGCAGTGCTGCGGCAATACAATCCAGAACGGATGGAGATACTTTAATATCACGCCCCTGCTCAAGCCACGTGTACCAGGTATTGCTGACCCCGGCCAGCTGTGCCACCTCTTCGCGTCTTAGCCCCGGCGTCCTTCTGCGCGAGCCTTCCGGCAGTCCTGCCGCTGCCGGCGAGATGGCCGCACGTCTGGATTTCAGGAAATCGGATAATGCTTGCAGCCTGTTCTGATTGGACATTGATTCTCCCTGCCTTCCGGTTGGTCTGCCTATTAGTGTAGTAGTAATTATACTAGTATAAACTACAACTTGTAATAGGATAAGTTAAGTGGAACAATAGGTCTAGAAAGCATCCGGTTATACTTACAAAACTTAAGTATATGCTCACATAACTTTTAGGAGGATTATCGTATGGAACGCGTAGTGATCACAGGAATGGGCGTTATTTCGCCGCTTGGCAATACCGTAGAACAGTTCTGGAGCCGCTTGGCTGCTGGTGAATCGGGAATTTCGCCGATTACTACTTTTGATACAGCACATTTCAAGACCAAAATTGCCGGCTCTGTACAGGAGTTTGATCCTGACGCCAGATTCGGCCGCAAGGAAGCGCGACGCATGGACCGGTTCAGCCAGTTCGCGCTTGCCGCCGCCGAGGAGGCCTGGGCGCATTCCGGCCTGCAGCTGGACAAGATTGACCGCGAACGGCTCGGTGTCTATGTAGGCTCCGGAGTAGGCGGCATCCAGACCCTAATGGAGCAGGGTGATCTGCTGCGCTCGCGTGGCCCGGAGCGGGTAAGTCCAACCCTGATCCCGATGCTGATCTCCAATATGGCAGCCGCAATGATCAGCATTAAGCTTGGAGCCTTAGGACCGACCCTCTCGCCGGTCACTGCCTGCTCGATTGGTAACACCGCCATCGGCGAAGCCTTCCGCCTGATCCGTTACGGCGGAGCCGATGTGATCCTCGCCGGGGGTGCCGAAGCGGCGGTGACCGAAATTGCCCTGGCCAGCTTCGGCAATGCAACCGCCCTATCCACCCGCAATGAGGAGCCGCAGAAGGCCAGCCGGCCTTTTGACCAGAGCCGCGACGGCTTTGTCATCGGGGAAGGCGGCGCAATTGTCATCCTGGAGTCGCTCTCCCATGCCTTACAGCGGGATGCTGTCATCTATGGCGAGGTAACCGGTTATGGCGCCAGCTCTGATGCTTATCACATGGTAGCCACTCATCCTGAGGGCATAGGCGCCTACCAGGCGATGAAGCTGGCGCTAAGAGAGGCCGGAATCGCCCCGGCAGAGGTGGATGTAATCAGTGCCCACGCGACCAGTACGATCGTCGGAGACCGTTCTGAGACCATGGCAATTAAGAAGCTGTTCGGCGAGGACGCCTACCGGATTCCGGTCACTGCGAACAAGTCGATGACCGGACATGCGCTCGGAGCAGCCGGAGGCCTGGAAGCGATCGCCCTGCTCAAAAGCATTCAGGAAGGCCTGATTCCGCCAACAATCAATCTGGAGCAGCCTGACGAATTGTGCGATCTGGATTATGTTCCTAACCATGCCCGTCAGGCGGATCTGAAGATCGGGATCTCCAATTCCTTTGGCTTCGGCGGACATAATGCAGTCATCGTGCTGCGCAGGTATGAGGAGTAAGTCAGGATGAAGTCGCGGCATTCAATGGCCTAAGAATAGTATGTTACTACTTAACAGCGGATCTCCAGGCGGAGACCCGCTGTTTGTCATACAAGTTACCGGTCACGCAGCGGGACTGGAACACAGGCGACAATACCTGCCATTGGATTCGTTACTGGGAGAATGGAGACTTTTAGAAAGCACTCTAGACCTAAATGTTGTACGTTCTGCAACTCTGACCGATAAGTAGCCGGGTGTTCGGCAGGATTGTTGTAGAAAATACAAGAATAATCCGGCTAAGCCGCTTGAAAACGCTGAAATCCTGCATTCTATACAACAATCTTGAATTACGGCCGCCTGGATCAGGGAAATGTTGTATTATGGGCATGATTTTATAAGAAGTTACCTTATCAGGATCTGCATTCAAATCAATTGAAATACGCAATAGTTTTCTCAATAAATGCCTTGGCCGATTTAGTCAGAAACCGGTCTGACCGGTGAATGATCTCAAAGTGACGGTATGGTGGATCATCTGTAATTCGGATGCAGCGCAGTGTCGGTTCATTCATCGCTTGGATCAGAGGATACGGCAGCAGGGTTCCTCCGACATTGGCTTTTACCAGGCTAATAATGGAAGTGGCCGAACTGATCTCCATAATCGTATTTAAGCTGAAGCCATACTTACGGCAATAGTTATCCACCAGCTCTCTGCCTGTAAATCCTTCGGGAAACATCACCGTTTGGATATCACGCAGCTCCCGGATACCAATCGAGCTTCGCTTCGCCCAATCATGATTCTCTGAAACGACCAGCACATATTCTTCACTGCACAAAGAAATGCGTACAAGCCGGTCATCCGGAGCAGACGAGACGTCGATGCCGATGTCTACTTCATTCTCCAGCACTTGATTCAAGACGAAGACCGAAGAGACAACCTTCAGCTGCACCTTAGGGAACCGGGTATGAAAATCCGCCAGCAAAGGAGTAATCCGGTAGTCCAGATCGGAAGGTAGAACACCGAGTACCAGGCGGCCCCGCTGATCATTGCGGAATTCAGCTAATGCATCCCGGGTATTCTGTAAATGACGGATCATCTGTACACAGTGCTCCAGAAACAGATTTCCTGCCTGTGTCATCACAATCCTTTTGCCGACCCGGTCGAATAAGGGAACGCCGAGTTCATCCTCCAGCGCACGTATTTGTTGACTCAGGGTAGGTTGGGATATGCCAAGCTTCTCAGCTGCCCGTGTGAAATGAAGCTCCTCGCACACCGCAATGAAGTTTTCCATCTGACGAATCTCCATATTGGCCACCTCCAATCATTGATTTTAGTAATCATTTTAATAGAAACAATAGTATTGTTCAATCATTCTAATGATTCTATACTTAACCGTGCATCCCCCAATGCTCTGTCACGGGCTCATGATCACGGGTGAATGCTACAATACTACTACCATGAGGAGATTCAGAATGAAACTTTTTTACATCGTCTTGGCGCTTATCCTGGCTTCACTGAATTTACGGCCACCTATTACATCCATTTCTCCTCTAATGAGCACCATACAAAATGATCTGGGTATAAGCGGGATTACCGCCAGTCTGTTAACTACACTTCCGGTATTATGCATGGGCCTATTTGCTCCGTTCTCCGTTAGATTAAGCAGAAGGTGGGGAAATGAAGAGGCCATTGTTCTGGCTCTAATCCTCATCGGGCTGGGTACGGGATTACGCTTGTTTGTGGACACAACTCCATTGATGATGTTCACTTCTTTTTTATCGGGTGTAGGAATTGCCTTGGCAGGGCCGCTGTTGTCCAGCTTCATCAAACAGCATTTCCCTGACCGGGTGGCAGCCATGGTAGGGATCTACTCTACAGCGATGGTGGCGGGTGCGAGCATTAGTGTGGGACTTTCGGTTCCGCTTCAGCATCTGCTGGGGGGATCATGGAGGAGCTCACTGGCTGTATGGGCATTCCCCGCAGCCATTGCATTGCCTGTCTGGTTGCGGTTAGCCTGGTCTGCGCACACAGACCGGCAATCCGGTATAACTAAGAGTGTACTTCATGCACCTCTTCCGGTGAAAAACAGGCGTGCCTGGGTGCTGACCCTATTCTTCGGGCTGATGGCAGCGATCTTCTATTCCTTAACCGCCTGGCTCGCGCCAGCCATCCAAAGCCAGGGGTACAGCCAGGAGACGGCCGGAAACATCCAAACCTTATTTACATTGATATCGCTGCCCTCTACGTTGTTCATTCCCATGCTTGTACACCGCTACCAAAGACGTGTATTCTGGCTTGTCGGGTGTGCGTTAATGGAGTTGACCGGTGTCCTGATGCTGAACCTGTCCGTTAGCCCTTGGCTCGCGGCCGTCCCGCTCGGTATTGGTGTGGGCGGACTGTTTCCGATTGCATTAATGTTGCCCATTGATGAAACAAGCAACGCCCAGGAAGCCAGCAGCTGGTCTGCAATGACCCAATCCGGCGGTTATATTCTCGGAGCGCTTGGGCCGCTGGCCATGGGCTGGTACTACGATGCTACGGGCAGCTTCGTACAAGCATTCTATGGTTTGGCTGGCATCATCGTGCTTCAGATTATCGTTCAATTGGCAATTGGGAACAAAAAAAGTTCTCCAGAATAAAAAACAGCGGCAGCCAGGGACTATAGTTGGTCCTTTGCTGCCGCTGTTTCGTATAACTGGTTAACCCTTTACTTTATATTTCTGCTTACAATAACTATAGCCTTGACCGGGATAAATTCACTTGTTCTGCAGGGATACATGACTTCCCCAGACTGAGATGCCTTCCGCCGACAATGCCGTGAATGTCATTACGTTGCTGGCGGTCGCTTCATTCCATTCACGCAGGAACACGCCGCTATACTCCGTCCCGTCTATAGTCAGCTTCGCATTATGCTCATCACCCAGGCTCCATGTACCTGTTACTGCGCCGCTTATCGTACCGTCTGTATTCAGCTTAATGATCTCCGACTTCACAATCTCAGCGGTGATATCCTTACCGTGATTCACATATTTGTACTCTCCGGTCACATCCTTACCGGAGTACTTGCCGATCTTCTCCCCGCTGTAGCGGTGAGGTGCCACAACCGGCCAGCCCGCTTCGTTCAGGAACATCTGGTGTACCCGCACTTCATGCTGCTCGCCAAGATACGGGAACCGGGTATGGAAAATCAGATAATATTGCCCGCTCTTCTCATCATAATATGCCGAGTTATGTCCGGGAGAGACATACCCTGCACCGCTGGCAGAAGGTTCCTGATCCGTGTTCAGGAACTCATAATTCCCCATCAGCTTCACCCCGTAAGGGGCATATGCCGGATCATCAAACAGAACACCAGCCGTCCCCTGCGCGTCAATCATAGCTTTGCCTTCAGAATCCTCAAACGGTCCGTCCGGATTCTTGGAGCGGGCAACACGGATATTATAGCCGCCGTTCGCATCGAGTCCGCCGTAAGACAGGAACAAGTAATAGTAATCCGTCTCCGGACTGTACAGCATATAAGGCCCTTCTATCCGGGCATGATTCGCCCCCAGCAGCTTCTTGCCATACCCTTGGTCTGCCAGCGGGAATCCCGTAGCCGGGTCCAGCTCCAGAATGAAGATGCCTCCGGAATACGAACCGTAGACCATCCACAGCTTGCCGTCCTTATCAAAAAACACATCAGGGTCTACTACATTCGGCTTCACGGTAGCATCATAGACCTCACCGTCATCTCCGGTGCCGGCCATTCCCGACTTAAGGATAATTCCTTTATTCTTATAAGGGCCTTCGACCTTGTCAGCGGCTGCGATGCCGAGTGCCGACAGCGGTGAATCCCCCCGGCAGGCATTGTAATACATGTAGAATTTCCCGTCAGCCAGCTGAATGACATCAGGCGCCCAGAGCGTGTCCGATTGTGCCCAGCTGAGAGTCTCGCTGAGTTCCTCCGTTACATTGGGGATAAGCACATTGTCATCCTTTACCCCGGAGGAAATCTGAGTCCATGACATCAGATCCTTGGATTTGGCCGAGGCCAAATGTGAACCAAACACATAATAAGTATCGTCAGCCTTGATCACGGAGGGATCGTGTACCGATACATTCTCAAACTCAGGTGTTCTTGCAGCATTCCCGCCACTGCAGGCAGACAGCAAAGCTAAGGATATCAAAGATGTTAGCGTTCTTGTTCTCAACTTATAACCCCCTTATGTATACCCTTACATTTTGCTGCGCAATGACAAATTAGTCAATACTTTTATTTATATATATATGTATTATTTTATATTTTTATAAACTTAAAGTCAGGCAGATCGGCCGGGCATGTTCTTTGCGGTAACTTTAAGCTTCGTCCACCTTCGAAGAAACTCATTGCTTCCTGAATCGTCAAAAAAGCGCCAAGCCGCAATCGGCCTGACGCTAATCTTAATAGTATGTGCTATAGCCCGGTTCTTAATACTCGCTGCTGTTCTGCACGAGAACCGGCTCCGGATAGGCATTGCTCAAGACGCGGCGCTGCTTCTTCACGACATCCGGCGGTTCTACCGCAGGTGCCATCGGATGCAACAGCCAGGACTTCACAAGATGAGTATCTGAAACCTTGTACATTGGCGGTTCTTTCTCCATGTCAATCGCCATGGCATATGTGCTCCGCAGTGCGAAGGCATCACCCTTAGGAGGCTTGATCAGATCGGGAGGTGTTCCTGGAATCGCTGTAAGCAGGGAACCCTTGCTCTCAAGACTAGGCATGGAAGCCAGCAAGCCCCAAGTATACGGATGTCTTGGATCATAGAAGATCTCTTCCGCTGTGCCCATTTCAACGATTTGACCGGCGTACATTACGGCTACACGGTCTGCCATTCTCGCCACAACCCCAAGGTCATGGGTGATGAAAATGATCGCTGTATCAATCTTCTTCTGCAGGTCCTTCATCAGATCCAGGATCTGTGCCTGAATGGTAACGTCAAGCGCGGTTGTCGGCTCATCGGCAATCAGGAGCTTAGGGTTAGCGGCAAGTGCCATAGCAATCACGACACGTTGGCGCATCCCGCCGCTGAACTCATGCGGGTACTGCTGGAAACGGCGTTCAGGTGAAGGAATTCCCACCAGATTAAGCAGCTCGATGCCGCGTTTGTAAGCAGCTTCTTTAGTAATTTTCTCGTGCTTGAACAGTACTTCGGTAATCTGTCTGCCGACTTTCATCATCGGATTCAGCGAGGTCATCGGATCCTGGAAAATCATACCGATTTCTTTACCGCGGATTTTTTGCATTTGCTTCTCATTCTTGCCGATCAGATCTTGTCCATCGAACAGAATCTGTCCACGCTTATATTCGCCCGCAGGCTGAGGAACCAGCTTCATGACTGCTTGCGAGGTTACGCTCTTACCGGAACCGGATTCGCCTACAATCGCCAGTGTCTCCCCTTTATTTACATGAAAGCTGACACCACGGATTGCTTGGACTTCTCCTCCGCGTGTTCTGAATGATATAGCTAGGTCTTTTACCTCTAAAAGGCGCTCCATCCTGTCACCCTCTCTGCTTCTTTTCAAAGTATGATAATAATTCTCAGTAGCCAAAAAACACGCAATAATATTATTTTATCTATCATTAGGGGGTCACGTCAAGATTTTTCTGAAAACGTCACCGTAACAAATCATCATTCTCAGCTGATGTTATGTCTTGTCCTGTTCTTCATCATGCCCCATACAAGCAGTGGTGTCAGGATCAGCATGAGCAGCACCGACCACCCTATGTCAGCTTCGCTGACAACATTCTCATACAGCAGGCGGTAAAAAGCATATATCGAGTACGGCAATGCTACGAGCACAGCAGTCACTACACCCGGGGTATACAGCCTCAGAACAATACTTTGTGCCAAATGTGTGAAGACATGCAGCAGAAACACAGCGAGCACGGCTAAGTAGAGCCAGTAGAACTCTAAAAACACCGCAACGAAGGTTACCCCCACTATCAGAATATACACGAAGAGCACATCCATAGCAAAATTCCTGGTGGTCATGCCCATCATAGGCGCCAGGCGCTTCTGCAATGACGGGGAAAGCGACGCTGTTATAGCTGGACCGTGTTTGTTCCCCCATGCCTCAACTGTAAGAATTTCCTCAAAATCATGAAACATGAAGAATACAGGCAGCAGCCAGAGCAAGCTTGTTACGTCCATATGTATTTGCAGCCAGTTCAACATCATAACATCCGTCTCCTTTCGCGGGAAAGTTGTCATCCGGTATGTTCTCTGCTGACCATCGTCCCTGCCTTACTTGCGGGAACAACATTCAATGAAGTAAATTAGATCAATATAGCAATCATACAGCCTGATCTGGGAGCTCAGATGTTTCTTCACTTCATTATAAGGATCACCTGAGAGGTTCACCATGAGAAAATACTCACTCCGAATCAGGCAACTCCTCTCCATTCTCCAATCCCAGCAACCATCGATGAAAGCGAGGTTAATATTATAATGATCATAAAACCCAGAACGCGCGGTTTCATCTGTACGACTGCCCACCCCGCAGGCTGTGCGCATCAGGTACAGCAGCAAGTGAACTATGTACAACATCAGGGTAAATTTACAGGACCCCGCAATGTACTCGTAATCGGGGCTTCAACCGGGTATGGACTTGCAGTCAGGATTGCAGCAGCCTTCGGTGCAGGAGCAGCAACTGTAGGCGTCTATAGACCCAGCACAGCCAGCGAGACGCGGACAGCCTCCGCAGGCTGGTATAATTCCGCAGCTTTTGAGGAAATGGCCTATACGGCCGGCCTGCGCTCCTACAGCGTATGCGGGGACGCTTTCACTGCTGAAACGAAAGAACGTACCATAGAGTTGATCCGCAGCGAGCTCGGACAAGTTGATCTTGTCATTTACAGCGTAGCCTCGGCACGCAGAACAGACCCAGAGACCGGAGAAGTTCATCAGTCTGTATTGAAGCCGATCGGCAGCACTTATACCAATACAACGGTCAATTTCCATACCGGAGAACTAAGCACGGTACAGATTGAACCGGCCACCGAAGCTGAAATCGATGACACGGTTCATGTGATGGGCGGAGAAGACTGGCAGCTCTGGATTGAAGCGCTCCGGAATTCCGGTGTTCTGGCCGCAGATGCGGTCACCCTCGCCTTCTCCTATATAGGTTCGGAGCTAACACAGGCCGTCTACCGCGACGGCACCATCGGCCGGGCTAAAGATCATCTGGAAGCCACAGCCTTACAGCTGAATGCCCAATTATCACCAAGCGGAGGCCGCGCCTATGTAGCAGTCAGCAAGGGCCTGGTCACCCAGTCCAGCTCGGCGATCCCTGTAGTTCCGCTCTACATCTCCGTCCTCTACAAGGTCATGAAAGAAAAGGGACTGCACGAAGGCTGCATCGAACAAGCATACCGGCTGTATACCGGTTTCCTGTACAACCCGGAAGGGACTCCGGTAGACGGACAAGGGCGTATCCGGATTGATGATCATGAGATGAGCCCAGCTGTGCAGACAGAAGTGGACCGCATCTGGCCCAAGCTAAGTACGGAGAATGTCTATCAATATTCCGATCTGGACGGCTACAGACGTGAGTTCTTCCAGCTGTTCGGCTTCGAGACTGACGGCGTTGACTACGAAGCAGACATTAATCCCGTTATCGCCATCCGTAACAGGTACTAAGTGCTGACTGAAATCCTTCTGTTCTGATGTACTCAACAACAGCCAGGAGGCCGGATCTCCGAAGAGAACCGGCCTCCTGTTTGTATTATCCTGTTACAGCCGAGAACAGCTTCCAGGACTCCGCGAGGTTCTCGTGGGCCCAGTTTACATGATTCTCATCCTTATACTGGCGTGAATAACATTCAATTACCATGATAAGATCCAGATACAGGTCGTACAGCCGCTTCCGCAGCAATTCGTCCGGACTGCTGAAAGCTGTCCCGTACCCTTCATAGAACGCTTCCGAGTTCTCGAAATGCCGGAAATAATACTCCAGCAGCACATCGCCCCACATGGCCCGCTCCCAGTCAATAATAGATACGATCCTGCCATCCTGCACAAAAATATTGCCGTTCCACAAATCCCAGTGTACAAGACGCGGCTGCGTCACTGCATCCAGCGCAGGCAGATAACGCCCCAGCGCCTGCTCAATTTCCGGCAGCGATGCAGGTAACGCGGCATCCAGTCTCACAGCATCCTGAAGCACATTCAGCAGCATTGCCTTGAAGGTCTCCCTCCAGGCCATTCCGCCTCCGGCAGGATCTGCACCGAATAATCCAAAGACTGGCCCTTTAATCTCATTGATCAGACGCTGGTACTGCCCGAGTTCATACTCGATGGAAGAACGCTGCTCTGGAGACAGGCTCTCCTTCACATCACTGTACGGCTCACCTTCAATCTTCTCCATGAAGAAATAAGGGCATGGAATCAGCTGCAGGCTCTCATCATAACTGTAGACTTCGGGCACAGGAATCCCGCCTGCGGCACGGACCAGGCGGAGCGCTCCGACTTCAGCACGCATAATATCCTTCTCATAGCTAAGCACCGCTGTCTCCGGCCCAGGAGCAACCTTAAGGATGACCGACCGTCCATCGCTTAGCTCCAGGTCATATCCTGTATTAAAAAAACCTCCGGTCAGCTCTCTGCTGCTGACAACCGCTACATCTGCACCGAAGGCGCTGGCTGCTAATAGACTCAGCTCCCGGTCATTCAGCTTGACCTTGGTGAAGCTCTCCATCTGTTAGACCCACCACATCTCGGAAAGAGGCTCTTCAATAAGTACCTGGCGGAGATTGTCTACAGCCTTGGAGAAGCCTTCCTCAATGGACATCAAGCCATCTTCGTGTTCAATGCTGACCACATAGTCGTATCCTACAAGGCGGAGCGCACTCATCATGTCCGCCCACACCTTGACATCATGTCCGTAGCCTACGGAACGGAACTGCCACGCGCGGTCAAGCATATTCGTATAGGACTGCATATCGGTCAGGCCATGCTTGTTGACATTGACCGGATCGATTACCGTATCCTTCGCATGGAAGTGATGAATTGCGCCTTCACGGCCCAGAATATGAATCGCCTGCACCGGATCAATCCCCTGCCACCACATATGGCTCGGGTCAAGGTTCGCACCGATGGCTTCCCCTGCGGCTTCTCTTAGTCTCAGCAGTGTAGCTGGCGTATGCACCGAGAATCCTCCGTGCAGTTCAAGGCCAATCTTCACATCATGCTCAGTTGCGAAAGCAGCCTGCTCCGTCCAATAAGGGATCACTTTGTTCTCCCATTGCCAGGTCAGGATCTCCTGGTAATCATTCGGCCAAGGTGCAACCGGCCAGTTCGGGTATTTCGCGCCTTCGTGGTCACCAGGGCAGCCGGAGAAGGTATTCACAACCTTAACACCCAGCTTCTGTGCCAGCTTAACCGTGTTCACGAAATCCTCATGATCCTTGGCTGCCAGCTCCTTCTGCGGATGCAGCGGGTTGCCGTGACAGCTAAGCGCACTGATAATCAGACCGCGGGATTCTACCGCGTGCTTGAATTCCTTAAGCGCCGCTTCATTCTCAAGCAGCAGCTTCGGATCGCAGTGGCTGTTGCCGGGATAACCTCCGGTGCCGATCTCAACTGCCTTCAGCCCTTTGGATGCTACGTAATCCAGCGCTTCCTCCAGCTTGCGGCCGCCGAACAATACCATAAATACTCCAAGTTTCATTGATGTTGCCACCTCTCCCTGATCAGTTCTCGTATCTTGTTATGCACCGTAGATATCGAAATTCTTGATGGTCTCATTCTTCTCTGCCGCTTCAAAGATAGCTTCAATCAGAATAAGCACACGCAGCACTTCAGCGTTCTTGACAATCGGTTCAGCTGTACCTTCGATTACAGCAGCCAGATTATCATAGAAGCTGGAGGATAGCTCAGACGCCGCCGGCAGGTCTCCGGTAATTGTCGAGCCTTCCGATGGCGGAGCCATCGTCTTGGTTAACCCTACACCTGCACGGATCGGTGTCGGTTCTATTTTCTCGGATGCGTTATTGCGGGTGACTATTCTTCCTCTCAGAGACCAGTCCTCAATAATAGCCGTTCCCTCAAGTCCCTTCACATACCATCTTGGCAGCGTGATAAAGTTGGTGGTTCCGACTTCAACGATGGCTTTGATCCCATTCTCAAACTGCAGGCTGGCCTCGAAACCGTCATCCACATCATTGCCGAGAATATAGCTCAAGCTGCTGCTTACGCTTGTGACTTTGCTGTCAATCATGAACAGCAGCTGATCCAGCAGATGAACGCCCCAGTCCAGCAGCATCCCTCCGCCCTGTGCTTTCACATGACGCCAGTCGCCGGGAATCCCGTTAGCACCATGCACCCGGGACTCAAGCTGGAAGAGTGATCCAATCGTCTCCTTCTCATACATCTCCTTGATTACGCGAAAATCCTCATCCCAGCGTCTGTTCTGGTGCACTATCAGCACACGTCCGGCCGCATCTGCCGCTGCCTGCATCTCGGTAAATTCGGCCGAAGACATGGCCACCGGCTTCTCACAGACCACATGCTTGCCCGCCTGAAATGCACGAACAGCAATATCCTTGTGCACATCATTCGGTGTAGCGATCAGAATAATGTCCACCTCCGGATCTGCCAGTACTTCCTCATAGCTGGAATAAGCGGTGTAACCTGCTTCGGCAGCCAGAGCGCGCCGCTCCTCCAGCAGATCGAAGGCTCCGCTCACTATCACGCGGTCACTTTCTTTAATTAATTGCGTGTGATAGCTTCCCATTCCGCCGTAACCAACGATAACTACAGTATGTTTGATTGAACTCATGGATTCCACTCCTGTTTTCTCTAATAGTCGCGTGAACCGGAGGTGCTCTTAGTTGTCAGAACTTCCGTCAAAATAAACGGCACGACCGGTACGTGCTGATTCATACACTGCTTCAAGGATCTGGGTAACAACAAAAGCCTGCTCCGGCAATACAACCGGATCTTTATCTTCTCTTACCGCTTCCAGCCACAGACGCGCTTCACGGTCAGCTTCAGTCTCAGCAGCACCGGAGTAGAAGGCTACTCCGCCTGATCCAAGATCAACCTTGGTTTCGTACAGGCGTCCGGCACGTTCGCCGTTCAGACGCAGGCCGTCCTTCATGTCTGCTCCGCCCTCCGTACCGGCGAGCATCGTTTTGGCTTCACCAAATTCTGACACATTCAGCGCCCAGCTGGCTTCAAGCACAATTGTAGCACCGTTCTCCATTGTAATGAAGCCGAATGCGGAATCTTCCACCTTGAATTGTTCCGGATCCCATGGACCGAAAGCATTCGCCGCATTCTTCTTCTGGCCCAGCTTGTGGAAGGTAGAGCCTACAACCATACGCGGTTTGTAGTTATCCATCAGCCAGAGCGTCAGATCCAGTGCATGTGTACCGATATCGATCAGCGGTCCGCCGCCCTGCTTCTCTTCATCCAGGAATACGCCCCAAGTCGGAACGGCACGGCGGCGAAGCGCAATAGCCTTACCGTAATAGATATCGCCGAGTTCTCCGCTCTCGCACAGCCCCTTCAGATAATCACTGTCTGCGCGGAAACGGTTCTGATAGGCAATGGACAATTTCTTGCCTGTGCGCTTGGCGGCATCCAGCATTTCTTTCGCCTGGGCAGTGGTCTTCGCCATCGGCTTCTCGCACAGCACGTGATTGCCGGCTTCGAGGGCGGCCACAGTGATCTCGGAGTGGCTGTCGTTAGGTGTACATACATGTACGATGTCGAATCCGCCGGCAGCCAGCATCTCACGGAAATCGGTGAATACAGCAGCGCCTTCAGCGCCGTAGGTCTTGGCAGCCTCTTGAGCACGTTCTTCTTCGATGTCACAGAATGCCACCATTTCGGCATCCGCCTGACGGGAAAGACTTGGCATATGTTTGCCGTTTGCGATACCACCGCAACCGATAATAGCAATTTTGAGTTTGTTAGACATGAATATTTCCTCCTTGATTACCATATGATTTGATCCAATTCAAACTGTCAGCTACACTGGCAAGCGGTGAACGGCTGCAATAATCCTGTTCAACCACTGCCCATTCCACACCAGCCGCCGCTGCTGCTTCAACAATTGCAGCCAGATCGACTTCACCTTCACCCAGTACAACAGTCTCCGGAGAACCGTCTTCGCGTTTCTTCAGGTCCTTGAGGTGGATGATCGGCAGGCGTCCTGCGTATTTATTGATGTATTCTACCGGATCATATCCGCCATAATACACCCAGCATGTGTCCATTTCCACTTGAAGCTGCTCAGCAGGCACCTCTTCGAACAGGTAGTCAAAAGCTGTGCGGCCGCCCACCTTCTCCGTGAATTCGAAATCATGATTATGATAAGAAAGAACAGCTCCGCCTGCCCGGCATTTGTCGCCGATCAGCCGCAGGTTCTTAGCCACTTCAGGCCAATTACGCTGTTCTTCCGTCAGAAATGGCACGATCAGATTACGGTTGCCAATCTCCAGATTGAAGCTGATTTCCTGTTCCGTATCGTTCAGCATAACATCGTACGGGCGATGCGCTCCTAGAGCAACGAGTCCTGTTTCCTCAAGCAGTGCCTTCACCTGCCCGGCCGTCCGGCCGAAATAGTGGAAGAATTCCACACCGCTGTAGCCCAGTTCGGCAACCTTGCGTATTGTCCCTTCGAAATCCTGTTCCAGTTCGTCTCTCAGCGTATACAGCTGAAGTCCTACCTTCAACATTATTGCTCTCACTCCTAAGTTTGATCCGAGAGTCCGACTGATCTTGCCGCCACCGCCCTTTGCCCCGCACCTATGCCAGGCATTCCACCTGAACAAACGGGCTGTAAACATAGGATGTAATATAGCTGTCTATCTGCCATCCGCTGCTTCCAGTGTTTGCCTATGTAGCGATCAGAGCCGCAATACAGCCTCCCCCACATCATTTGTATGTTTTTTGCTTAGGTACATGGTAATATGAAAGCGTATATAATAAAATGAATAATATGATTAAAACATGAACAATCTGCTTATCATTTAACAACTAGGAGGACTCATGACACCTAACGCAGCCTGCCACATCCTATCCGCCGGATTCTCCTTCCACCGCAAGCCGTTTCATATGTCCCGCAGCGAAGGCGTCCAGTATTATCTGCTGCGCCTCCAGACCGAAGGACGCAGCCGGACCATGGAGGGCGGAGTCATCACTACTGTGGAGAGCGGCAATCTGATGCTCTTCGCACCGACCGATCCCTACTACTTAAGTATCGACAAGGAAGTCTACCCTGTCGGCAAGCCTCGGATTGAGAGCGGTGACTATCATATTTTCTGCAGCGGTCCCTGGATTGAAGAATGGTGGGGACGCAAGCATCGCCCGGCCGTACTCCGGCTGCCGCTCAGCGATCATATTCTTGGCCTGTTCCGCCAGCTTGTGCTGGAGCAGCGCCGTTTATCGGATTCTTCACCGGATATCTCCGCGTGTTATCTGCAGATTCTATGTATGGAGATTGACAGGCTGATGTCCGAGCAGCCGGCAATTTCACCCAAGGCCTATCTTGCTTACCGGATGAAGCAATATGTCGAAGAGCATGCCGCGTACGCCTTCCGTCTGGAGGATGTGGCCGGCCATGTCGATATTTCCGTCTCCCGCGCGGTTCATCTGTTCAAAGAGGCGTTCGGCACTACGATTGTGAAATATGTAAATGACGTCAGGCTGGATATGGCCAGGGAGAAGATTACCTTCAGCCCGATGCCGCTGGAGCATGTATCTGAAACTTGCGGGTTTGCCAACTATACGTACTTCCACCGTGTCTTCCGCAGCCGGTTCGGAATGTCACCCAAGCAGTACCGTATCCATAGCAGGGCGCAGGCGTAAGCTCACGAGACCAGGAGACATGCAAAAGGAGCGCCATCACCATAGATCCGCTCCTTGTGTTTGATTTTATTCAATTGATGGCGCTTGCCGGGTGTCATCCGTACATGCTGGGAGATGGCGCCGTAATCCTGATTCATCCTGCGGTTTCTTTCGGCACACCAGGTGCCGGAGCGTTCTGCCTTCAGCAGAGCTTTTTGCGTGCGTGTACGTGCCATATGCGGTAACACTCCTTGTCATAAGCTTATTCAGTACATGCGGTACTGTTAGTTTAATTTTAACATAATCACCACACCGCTGCCCGGTATAATTAACTATAATAGTCTGTTACCTTGCGGCCGGCTTACACTGCCTTGTCCTCCGCTTGCGGCGGTGCAGCTTATTACAGTATTCTTGATGGACAAGGTACATGCGTCTGGCAGAAGAAAGTCATCACTTATACTTAGAATGGAATAGGCAGAATCAGGAGGAGATATTAATGAAATACGATGTGCTGTATGACGGCGCTTTTGCCATGCTGAAGGTAGTCCTGGAGTCAGGCGAAAGTGTGAAGGCGGAGATGGGGGCGATGGTCGCCATGTCGCCGAATGTGGAGCTGAGAGGCACGGTAGACGGCGGGCTCATGCGCGGACTCGGCCGGATGCTGAGCGGGGAGAAATTCTTCTTCCAGGAGCTGACCGCCACCCGCGGACAGAGTGAAGTGCTGCTCTCACCAGGGGCAATCGGGGATATTCAGGCCATTGAGCTGGACGGCTCGTACAAGCTGATGGTGCAGAAGGATGGTTTCCTGGCTGGAACCCACGGTATTCAAGTGAACACCAAAATGCAGAATCTGACCCGCGGCCTATTCTCCGGCGAAGGCTTCTTCATTGTAGAAATCAGCGGCAGAGGTACGGTCTTCCTCTCTTCCTTCGGAGCCATTCATGCGATTAACCTCGGCCCTGGCGAGGAAATGATCATTGATAACGGCCACCTCGTGGCCTGGCCGGATTATATGGATTATAAGGTGGAAAAGGCAGCCTCCGGCTGGCTGAACAGCTTAACCAGCGGGGAGGCACTGGTCTGCCGGTTCCGCGGCGAAGGTGTTGTTCTGGTCCAGACCCGCAATCCCGGAAGCTTCGGGACGTGGATCAAGTCCTTCGTGCCGAACCGGCCGTAGCAGCGGCGGGCTGCCGATTCCGAACATAAAAATAGATTGAACTTGTATAGAAGAATCACAGGTTCAATCTTTTTGGAATTTCATCCGCGTTTGACCGGGTACTTAGGCCATCAGCTTGTCGAAATGACTGGAAATGAGCTGAATCATATCTTCCGGTGTAACCATCTCGGGATAGATCACACTATGGACGACCAATCCGTCTACTAATGCATGCAGCGTCTTGATTTCCCGGTCCAGATCCAGGTCCTGTCTTAACAGATTCACGGCATCCAGGTACTCCATCATCTGGCAGAAGCCGCTATACAGCCCGTTATGTACTTCCTGTTTCAGCGCCTGTATGGCGGGGTCCGCTGCTGCCCGTCCGACAAAAGCCAGCCAGACCTCCGCTTCCGCTCTCCTCTCTTCATCAATAGGCATTAATTCATGAATCAGCCTCTCCACATCCTCCCGGGGATTCCCCGAGTATTGAAAGACCTCAACTCTCTGGTAACTTCGTTCACTCACCAGTCTCATGGAGAAGGCAAGCAGCTCGGATTGGCTGGCAAAATAATGCCGCAGCGATCCCAGCGACATGCCCGCCTCCTTGGCAACATTCCGCACGGATACAGCTTCCAGACCATCACGCCGGATGATCCGCCAAGCCGCCTCCGCCAGATGATTACGGCGTTCGTCATGGTCCACTTTTTTTGGCATAACGTCATTATAGCATGTGCACCAGCCTTATATCCCTGCTCCATAAGTCGCAAATGCGCTGATTCTCCGCTGCAATCAAATAAAAAGACGCCGGCTGTTAAATCAGCCATGCGTCTTTGAATGTGCCCCTGCTGCGGCTCAGGATACAGCCCGGCATTCTTTATCGCCCTTGCAGCCGTTTCCCTTGCAGGTATTATAGGTGCCTTTGAAATCAAGCCGGTGATCGGTCACACTGAAGCCGTACTCACGGGCCAGCCGCGCTTCAAGGTCCGCCAGCCAATCATCCTTGATCTCCTCCAGCTTGCCGCATACACTGCAGATCAGGTGGTGGTGCATATGAACATGATCGTCACCGCGCAGGTCGTAGCGGGCAACGCCATCGCCGAAATTCATCTTTTCTACAATATGAAGTTCACACAGTAGCTCCAAGGTACGGTATACGGTCGCAAGTCCCAAATGCGGATAACTGCGCTTGACCAGCATATAGACCTCTTCCACGCTTAAGTGATCCTTCTCGTTGTCCAGCAATACTCTTACTATAGCCTCGCGCTGTGGCGTAAGCTTATAATTCTGCGCCGCAAACTGCTGGCTGATATTTGCTACTCGGTTCACCCGGGTTCCCACCTTTCCGGAAGTTGAACAATTCCCGACAATAATTAGTAATCTTTACGATATAAGCATAACAAACTTGTCCGTCAAAGAAAAGGCCTGACACCAGTATAACATCACTTTTCCCCAAAAACGTATAAATAGGTTCTGCGGATTATGATTATATTATCGCCGGCTAGTCTTACGCCCAATCCGAAGTGCGCCCTCCCTCCATACCTTATATAGACTAAATCTCTTATAAGTGAGGATGATCCGGATGGTGAAAATAAAACCTAAGCAGACCCAGCGGCTTGTGACAGCCCGTGTACTGCGCAGAGTAGCCACGGCCATGCTGCCGTTCTACCGGAAAATTGCCGGCAACAGCAGTTATGCCGCTGATTGGACAACCGCTGTTGTCTCCGCAGATCTTGATCTGATGGGCAGACTGCTGGCCAGAATTCCCACCCTTGCCAGGGTAGAGAATTATGGGACGAACGGCATCGGCTATTTCATCTCGTTTCCTTTTCCGCTGCCGGTTGCGTTCTACACGAATGGAACAACGATTCCGCCGGGCACGGTCCAGTTCACCTTCAGTACAGCAGCCCACCGGAGCATCGCACGGGCCGTTATTCCGCTCTACCGGGAGCTCTCTGTAAATAACAGCTTCGCGGAGAGTCTGGCTGCAGCCATCCGGCGCAGGGACCGCGGTGCGGTAACAGCGATGGTACGCAGCCTCGTCACAGCGGATTCGCTTAAATCCGTAACCATTGAAGAGAGCGGGATCGCGCTGCTGTTCAGAACCCGGTTCAGTAAATACCCTTACCGCAACCTGCTGTTTCAGGAAATGATGTAGAACGTCTGCAACCTTTTCTATTGTCATTGCGTCATTAGAGTCAAGTTGAAACGGTTACGCCGTCCTGTAACGGACAATCACCGGATCAGCGGGAAATCTAGTGGTACAACCTACAATAGAGGTGGAATTCAGATGAGTATCAAAAAAAACACGATCGCAGCTTTTACAGCCGTAACGCTTCTTACCTTCTCTTTCGGCGGACAAATTTTTGCAGCCGGCAGCAGCTTTAAGGATATTGACAGTGTAACCGGTAAGGACAAAATCAACTCTCTGAAGCAGCAGGGCCTGATCAAAGGGATATCGGATACCCAGTTTCTGCCCGCATCCACTGTAACTACAGCACAAGGCGTTCAGTTTATAACGGGCGGACTCCAGCTTAGTCTGGCCGCAATCAGTTTCAACAAGGCTCCCGTAGCCAGTGCGATCTTCTCCAAAGTAAAAGACAACGCCTGGTACGCAGAAGCCTTCATCAATGCACACTATAATGACGTGGATATTCCCGCTGATATTGATCCATCCAAACCGATTACCAAAGAGCTGTTCACCAGCCTGCTGATTCAAGGCGTTGAGAAGGCAGGCAACTTGCCAATGATCAACATCGTACCGGTGGACATCGCCGATGCAGATGCGCTTGAGCCATCCTACCAGGGCACTATCCAGCGGTCCCTGAAATACAACATCAATACACTGGATGCTAACGGCAAGTTCAACCCGAAGAGCCAGCTCACCCGCGCCGAAGCGGCAATTATGCTCTACAACGCACTGGACTATTTGAACTCACGCAGTGATGCAGCAACACAGAACTAACTAATGGCTGAGTAATCCTTCATGCCCTCCCCCGCGCATGATGAATTTACAAGCTGAAAAGGCAGTCCGGGATTCCCCTCCCGGACTGCCTTTTTGCATTAATGCCCACATTCGTTTAGTCTTCTCCGCTGAGCCGGTTCAGGAACTGCAGGGCGCGCGGATTCTTCGTCTGCTCCAGCACCTGCTGCGGAGTCCCCTGCTCCAGAATGACCCCGTTATCCATTAAGATGATCCGGTCGGCCACATCGGCCGCGAATTTCATCTCATGGGTAACAATGACCATCGTCATTCCTTCCCGGGCCAGCTGCTTGATGACCTTCAGCACCTCACCGACCAGCTCCGGATCGAGCGCCGAGGTTGGCTCATCGAACAGCAGCACCTCCGGCTCGACCGCCATCGCCCGGGCAATCGCCACGCGCTGCTGCTGGCCGCCGGACAGCTGATGCGGATAGGTATCCGCCTTGTCGCCCAGTCCTACCTTATCCAGCAGGGCAAGCGCCTTCGTTCTGGCTTCCTCCCTGGAACGCTTCTGAACGGTCACCTGACCCTCCATTACATTGCCGAGTGCCGTCATATGCGGGAACAGATTGTAGGACTGGAAGACCATTCCCGTCTGCTGGCGAAGAGACAGCACGGTACGCTGAGGAATTTTGCCGCCGGGAGTGAAATCCAGCTTAATATTATTCAGAGCCAGGCTGCCTTTGTCGGGAGTCTCCAGCAGGTTGAAGCAGCGCAGCAGGGTGGTTTTGCCGGAGCCGGAAGGTCCGATAATGACCATCACCTGGCCATGCTCAACTGTAAGATCAACACCCTTCAAGACCTGCAGCGGACCGAAGGATTTATGTAAATCACGTATTTCAATCATGGGTATGCCTCCTTAACTGGCCGAATACCGGTCCAGCCGCTTCTCCAGAACATTTTGCAGCGCCGACAGCACTGAACAGAACAGCAGATAGAACAGCGCCGCTTCGCAGTATAGTAGCAGCGGCTCATAGGTTGTTGCAGTGATCTGCTGTGCCTTTCTGAAAATTTCTACATAAGTGATGCTTGCCGCAAGTGATGTATCCTTCACCAGACTAATGAATGAATTTGATAATGGCGGAACCGATACCCGGGCAGCTTGAGGCAGAATCACCCGCCGCAAAGCCTGTCCACGGCTCATACCGACGGAGAAAGCAGCTTCCCATTGGCCTTTATGTATGGACAGAATAGCCGCACGGACGATTTCCGAGGAATATGCCCCGACGCTTAGAGTAAAGCCGATAACGGCTGCGATGAACGGATCAAGCACAATACCTGCGGCGGGCAGTCCATAGAAAATAATGAACAACTGTACCAGCAACGGAGTTCCGCGGATCACCCATACATAGAACCGGGCAATCAGCTTAGGGATTCTCCAGGAGGACAACCGGGCGAGCGCGGTAATGATAGCCAGCACAAGCCCAAGTGCAAAGGATACCAACGCTAGCGGAATGGTAAAAGCCACCCCGGCTTTGAACAGAGGCAGCAGTGAGTCAAGAAATATTTGTATTTTGCGGTCATCCATCGTTCTGACATCCTTCTTGGAACGGCAAGGCGGAAGCATCCGGCTCCGCCCTGTGTCCATAAGTTATTTGAGACTGCCGTCAAGCAGGCAAGCTTATTTCGATACATCAGCTCCGAAGTATTTCTCGGAAATCTTCAGATATGTGCCATCATCATGCATGGCAGTCAGCGCTTCATTCACTGCCTGTACAAGCTCATCGTTACCCTTCAGGAAGACCGCTGCACTATACGAGCCTTCTGCAATCTCATCAACCTGCTTGATCTTGATATCCGGCTTCTGCTTCTTCAGATCCAGGAAGGACAAGCCATCATTGACGGTTGCATCAATCCGGCCGGAGGTCAGCAGATCAATTGCCTGATTGAAGCCTTCTGTGGATACAATCTCTGCACCGTTATCCGTTGCAATCTGTCCAAGGTTACTTGTCAGGGACTGGCCGGCTTTCTTGCCCTTGAGGTCCGCGAATGATTTGATATCTTCATTATCTTCACTGACGATCAGCACAGCCTTGGATACGATATACGGGTCGGAGAAATCATATTTCACTTTGCGCTCATCCGTAATGGAAACTTCGTTGAAGATCGTATCGAACCGCTTGGCATCCATACCGGCAAAAATACCGTCCCACTGAGTCTCGATAAACTCGGCTTCCACGCCCAGACGTTTAGTTACTTCTTCAGCAATTTCCACATCGAAGCCTGTCAGCTTGCCGTCGGCATCATGATATGTGAACGGGGCATAGGTGCCTTCTGTTCCGATACGCAGCTTGCCGCTGGCTTTGACAGCTTCCAGGCTATTCTGCTCAGCAGGTGCCGCACTATCTGTAGCTGCTGCAGTAGGTTCAGCCGCCGTATTGCCGCCTGTTGCTGCATTATTGTTATTGTTGTTGCCGCATGCCGCAACCACGGCCATGGTCAGGAGCAGCATAATTGTCAGACTAAGTTTTTTCATAAGATTAATCCCCTCTCATCTCTCTTTATGTTCCGGACTTGCCGGCAAAATGAATCGTAACATTGAGCTGTTACATCCGTCAATAACTTTTTCCGATAATAAACATCGGATTTATGCTATATCGGTTTTTGATAGTTTAGCTTGCCCCGAAATTGCATTTCTACATCAGTGGAAGACAAACTAAATGATCCACAACGCAAAACAGCGACCCTCCAGTAACAGAGAATCGCCGCCTTACTTCTTATGAATGTGAATGCACCTATTAACCGTGCATGATTTCAGGCACCGCTTTCTCCTTGGAGCCTCCGCTTTCTGGTTTGCGGCCCCGGCGCAGCAGCAGCCCAAGGACGGCGCCGCCTAAAGCTACAAAAATCATAATGTGGAAGGTGTCGGCAAAGCCCTGGGCCAATACAGTCTGCTTGGCCAGCTGCAGGGCCTCCCTCGAGGCTCCGTCCACCGTCTGCCCGGCAGCGGCTGCCGCCTCCTGCATTTCAAGACCACGCGCGGAGGTTCTGGCCGTCAGAATCGTAACCAGTGTCGACACTGCAAGTGAGTTGATGACCTGCTGCATCGAGTTGGTGAGGGAGGTTACCCGGTTGACCAGATTGCCTGGCGCCTTGTTCAGCAGATGCGTATTCATCGGCATCATCATCATCCCCATCCCTGCACCGCACATGATCAGCGGAAGAATGAGATCACGGCTCTGGGTGGTCAGATCGACATGGGAATACTGGAACAATGCGCCAGAGACCAGACTGAGTCCGCAGACCACCAGCCAGCGCACTCCGATCCGGTCGAACAGAATGCCGGCAATCGGCATCATCAGCCCGGAAGCAATGGCCTGCGGCAGCAGGGTCAGTCCGGTATCAAATGCGCCGAAGCCGCGGGCCTGCTGCAGAAACTGCGGCAGCAGAAATAAAGCACCATATAAGCCGAACTGGGCGATCCACTGCACGATAATTCCGGTGGTGAAATCCACAGATTTCAGAATCCGCAGCTCCAGTAAAGGGGTCTTGGAACGCAGCTCGGCAATGACAAAGGCAATCAGTGCCACAGCTCCCAGAGATAACCCGATTAGCGTTTTGTCCGAGGTCCAGCTCTGCGCGCCCTGGCTAACACCGTAAGTGAGTGAAGCAAAAGCCAGCGGTCCGAGCACCATTCCGAATTTATCCATGCCGGGAACGGTGTTCTTCGCCGCATTCGGCAGCTTTCGCAGCCCGATCAGCACACAGATAATACCGATGGGGATATTAATCAGGAAGATCCAGCGCCAGGAGTGGTATTCCACCAGCCAGCCGGACAATACAGGACCAATCGCCGGTGCGAACAGCACGGGAATTCCCATAATCCCCATAACAACGCCCACTTTACTCTTCGGAGCCAGTCTGTATACATACGCCATCCCGACCGGGAGCACACAACCCCCTCCAAGACCCTGCAATACCCGGAAAACGACCAGCCATTCTGCACTACTTGGGGTTGCACACAGAATGGATCCAACGGTAAACACAATTACTGCTGTCAAAAAGACGTTCTTAGCCCCGAACCGGTCAGACAGCCAGCCCGACAGCGGAATCACCGAAGCCTGCGCAAGCATATATCCGGTTACAACCCATTGCAGCGTGTGCAGATCTGTATTGAAATCCACTACCAGTCTGGACAATGCCACATTCATAGCCGTACTGTCCAGCACAACCATAAATACACCGGCAATAATCGCCAGCAGCGGAACTAAAATGCTAGATAACCGGAAATCCGCATCCTGCTTCAAGGTCTGATTCATACTCCTTCTCCTCCTGAACTGTCCGCTGTCATCTACGTTGACCTGCGGGCAGGTTTGTCTATATAATTAGTGAACGGACAATTGTCCGCGTTCGCATTTCATAGTCTACGGACAATTGTCCGATGTGTCAAGCGGAATACGCCAATTCCCCACACTTGATTCGTTTACCGGCAGAATAGAGACTTCTTAGTACGCACTGTAGGCATAAATGTTGTATATTTTGCAGCTTTGATTCATGGATAGCCGGGTATCCGGATGGATTGTTGTAGGAACTGCAAGTATATGAAAGGGGATATCATGAAAAAAACAGAAACGGAAGTTGAACCTGTAACATCAGCAGCTCCGGACAATACAGAGAACACAGAGAACACAGAGAACAAAGATAACACAGTGAACACAGACATCGCTGCAAAAGAACCCGCCGATCCTTATATGCAGCGGATTCTCGAAGCCGCCCGCCAGCTGTTCACCGAGAGCGGCCTTGAAGCTGTGAGTATGTACGGCATTGCCAAACGGGCCGGCATAGGACAGGGATCTCTCTACCGCCGCTTCACTGATAAGGGCGAAATCTGTTCAGCCCTGCTGCTGGACAGCACCGAGCAGTTTCTGTCGGGAATGGAACAGCAGCTCGCTGCCAGCGCCGGTGAAACGGCTGCCCTCGCGCATCTGCAGAGCAGCATTGAGCAGGTCGTTGGTTTCATTGAGCAATATGCGGAGCTCTTGAATATGATCAAATCCGAATTCACCGGCAAGAAGCAGCTTACCCAGTTCGAACATCCTTTTTTCCAGCGGCTCGGGGTGATTATGGGTGAACTTCTGCACCGCGCATCCGCGAATGGTGAGATTATCGGGATCGATCCCCGCTTTGCTGCCACAGCGCTGATCTCTGTACTTAGTCCCGATCTTTACCTGTATGAACAGAAACGGAACGGCTCCTCCAAAGAGGAAATCTCGCGGGGAATTGTTGCGTTGTTCATCACCGGCCTCTCCAAGCGCTGAGCCCTGACTCTTTACAAGCGGGGAAATTATGGTATATTAAGTAGCAATTACGAATTCAATAGCACCTGTTATTTCACTAGGGGAGTCGGCCGACTGAGACGGAGCTTAAGCTCCGGACCCTTGGAACCTGATCTGGATCATACCAGCGGAGGGAAGTGGAGCAGAATGTATCAGCGGTTCCGCGTCTTTGCAAACTGACTGTACCTTCAGGCCCATTCATTTCCTCCGGAAATGGATGGGTCTTTCTTGTTTTCGTAGCGTAATCACTTTTCCCTAAGGAGGCTTGCTTCCCCATCCTATGATCAACATCGCTAACCTGTCCTATTCTTTCGGCGCAGCTTCAAGGGCTCCGGTCTTCTCCGGGATCTCCATGAAGGTCCGCCGCGGCGAGTTCATCTCCGTCGTGGGTGCCAGCGGCTGCGGCAAAAGCACGCTGTTCAAGATTATCGCCGGCCTGCTGGAACCCGGCAGCGGCGAGGTTTCCCTGCACGGGCAACCGCCTAATAGCGCCTCGGAGCGGCTCGGCCAGGTCGGCTATATGCCGCAGCGGGATCTCCTGCTGCCCTGGAGAACCGTACTGGACAATTGCCTGCTGCCCTGGGAACTGAAGCGGAGCGGCTCCAAAGAGGAAGCCGTTATTCAGATCCGCAGCATGCTGCAGCAGTTCGGTCTTGGTGATACCGGGTCTGCGTATCCGCATGAGCTGTCGGGCGGTATGCGCCAGCGGGTTGCAGTACTCCGCACCATTGCCGCCGGGAATGAGCTGCTCCTGCTGGACGAGCCGTTCGGGGCACTGGACGCCATAACCAAGCGGGAGCTTCACCGCTGGCTGCTGGAATTATGGTCGGGACTGGACAAGACTGTGCTGTTCATTACCCATGACCTTGAAGAAGCGCTTCTGCTTAGTGACCGTATCTATCTGATGACCGGCGGTGCCGGGGGCGGTATGCAGGAGTTCATCACCGGTCTTCCCCGCCCCAGACATCACAGTCAGAATTACGAACCGCAGTTTGTTGCCCTGCGGCAGGATTTGGAGCTGAAGCTGTATGACAACCGTCTTCTATAGAAGATTGCTGCGAGAGTACAGCCCGGCTATTCTGCTTGTGCTGCTGATCCTTGCGGTCTGGGAAACGGTGTCCCGGCTGGGGCAGATTCCTCCGTTCATCCTGCCGGCTCCCACGGCCATCTGGAGTGCTCTGATGGAGGAGCGGGGTTTGCTCTTCGGTGTGCACATGCCCGCAACACTGCTTGAGGTACTTACAGGCTTCGCTCTGTCCGTCTTCTGCGGCAGTCTGCTGGGAACGGGCATGCATCTGTTCAGGCCGCTGGCCAAAGCGCTGTATCCGCTGCTGATTATCAGCCAGACGATTCCGCTGGTTGCCCTCTCTCCCCTGTTTATCATGTGGTTCGGCTACACCTTGTGGAGTAAGGTTGCCGTAGTGTTCCTGACCGCCTTCTTCCCGGTGGTTGTCGGCACCTACGACGGGCTGGGCAAGAATACGGAGCAGTACCGTGAGCTGCTGCTTACCTTAGGCGCGAACCGCTGGCAGATTCTCCGCAAGGCTGCTGTTCCGCTGGCCCTGCCGTCCTTTTTCTCCGGACTGAAGCTGTCGGTGGTGTACTGCGTCATTGGCGCTACCATCGGCGAATGGCTTGGAGGCAGCCGGGGGCTCGGTTATTTCAGCCGGAGAATGGCCGGCAATCTGCAGAGTGCCGAGATGTTTGCCGCTGTCGTGCTGCTGTCCGCCCTTGGGATCACTTTGTTTCTGTGTATTGCTACGCTCGAGAAGTTATTTCTGAAGAAAAGAGGACGTTATTCATGACTCCAATCCGCTATAACCGTTATCTCTACACCCGTAGTGCTCAACCTTATAAGTTGCTGCCTTATGTTTTGCTCCTGTCTGTTCTCTTGGTTCTGCCAGGCTGCGCCGGCAATAACGTGCCGGCTGGCTCCGGCTCATCATCGGCATCATCCACTCCGGCGGCAGCCGCAGACGGTACAGCCCATAAGCTGACGATCATGCTCGACTGGTATCCGAACGCCGTTCATTCCTTTTTGTATGCGGCACAGAGTGAGGGGTATTTTGCCGAAGAAGGGCTCGATGTTGAGATACAGATGCCTGCCGACAGCAACGACGCGCTGAAGCTGGTAGCTGCCGGACAAGTCGATCTGGCACTCAGCTACCAGCCGCAGGTGCTGATGGCCCGGGGAGAGCAGATTCCGGTCAAATCCGTCGCCGCTCTGGTACGGCATCCCCTGAACCATCTCATGGTTTCCGCAGACAGCGGAATAACCCGGCCCGGGGAGCTCTCAGGCAAGCAAGCCGGTTACTCCTCCATTCCGCTGTATGAAGCCATGCTGCACACTATGATCCAAACCGATGGCGGCGATCCCGCCTCCCTGAAGCTGATTGACGTCGGCTTTGAGCTTATCCCTGCCCTATCCACCGGGCGTGTGGATGGAATTATGGGCGGCTTCATCAACCATGAGCAGCTGATATTAGAGCAGGAGGGGCATCCTGTGCGTTCGTTCAATCCGGTTGACTACGGGGTTCCTGATTATTATGAGCTGGTGCTGGTCGCAAGTGACCAGGGTCTGCAGAATTCCTCGGAATATTTCCAGAAGTTCATGAATGCTGCGCGCAAGGGTCAGCAATTCGTCACTAAGCAGCCGGAGCAGGCGCTGAAGCTTCTGCTGGAGCATCAGGATGCCACCGCACCGCTTGATGAAGCCATCGAGAAGCGCAGCCTGGAAATTCTGCTGCCGCTGATGGACGCCGGGTCACAGCCCTTCGGATATCAGGATACCGCTTCCTGGGAGAATGTCCGTAAATGGCTGAGCGAGGGCGGTCTGCTGGCAGAGGAAGTTGACAGTGCGGATGCTTTTATTAATTTATAGATCATGCTTTCGAAGTTAGTTTTGCGAAATGATCTCAAGGATGCGTATGCTATCAAAACTTTCAGGAGGAATAATTCATGTCTTTTCTATCCAAGGTACGGCTGGCAAATCCGCTCGTACATAATATTACTAATATTGTTGTGGCTAATTTCACCGCTAACGGACTGCTGGCGCTGGGGGCTTCCCCGTTCATGGCCGACGCACTGGAAGAGGTGGCGGATGTTGCCGCGATGTCCGGGGCGGTCGTGCTGAACATCGGTACACTGAATGAAGCCGCCATCGCTTCAATGGTGAAGGCCGGACAAGCCGCGAACCGGCATGGTGTCCCGCTCGTGCTTGATCCCGTTGGAGCAGGCGCTACACCGTACCGCACTGACGTTACCGCGAAGCTGCTGGGTGAGCTGCAGCTGACCGCTCTGCGCGGTAATGTGGCCGAAGTAGCCAATGTCGCCGGAGAGCGCTGGGCCAGCAAAGGCGTCGATGCCGGAGCAGGTGAAGGCGATGTGATCGCCTTGGCGAACAAGGCTGCGCGGAAGCTGAACTGCGTGGTGATTATCACCGGCAAGGAGGATATCATTACCGACGGCACACGCACCTACATCGCCAGCAACGGCCATTCCATCCTGACCCAAGTCACGGGAACCGGCTGTCTGCTCAGTGCCGTAGTTGGCGCATTTCTTGCAGTAAGCGGCGGGAATGCGCTTGAGGCAGCAGCCGAAGCACTCTCGTTCTACGGCGTGGCGGCCGAGATTGCCGCTGAAGCCGCTGAAGGACAAGGACCCGGCAGCTTCCAGATGGAGTTCCTGAATCAATTGTCCCTGGTGACACCAGATATCTACAGCAGCCGGTCACGCCTGCAGCTGATTGAACAATAAACCGCACCTCTTAAAGGAGAATACCTGATGACCAGTATACGTAAAGCGTTAACGATTGCCGGCTCTGACAGCGGCGGAGGTGCCGGTATCCAGGCTGATCTGAAGACCTTCCAGGAGCTTGGAGTCTACGGAATGTCCGCGCTCACTGCGGTCACGGCACAGAATACCCTAGGCGTTCAAGGGGTATATCCGCTGGAGCCGGAAGCCGTTGCCGCTCAGCTGGATTCTATTGGCAGTGACTTGATACCTGATGCCATTAAGACCGGCATGCTGTTCAGCAGTGAGATTATCGGTGTTGTCGCGGATAAGGTGACAGCGTACGGCTGGCAGCAGCGGCTTGTGATCGACCCGGTAATGATTGCCAAGGGCGGATCCGCTCTGCTGCTGCAGGAAGCCGTGCAGGCATTGATTACCGGACTGCTGCCTCTGGCTCTTGTGGTTACCCCCAATCTTCCCGAAGCAGAGATGCTCACGGGGATGAAGATTAATGGAATGGCAGACAGAGAACAGGCTGCAAGACTCCTCCATCAGATGGGGCCGCAGTACATTGTTCTTAAGGGCGGACATGATCCGGAAGGCGATCAGGTGGTGGACCTGCTCTATGACGGCCGGGAATTCCAATATCTGACCAGTCCGCGGATTGAGACCAGACATACGCATGGGACCGGCTGTACTTTCTCGGCGGCGGTGGCGGCAGGACTTGCGCTCGGCCACTCTATCAATGAAGCGGTGCATACAGCCAAAGCCTTCATTCAGGCAGCCATTGAGGACAGTCTGAACATCGGGGCAGGACAAGGGCCGACCAATCATTTTGCTTACGGGAACCGTATCAGATCAGGGAGGAAGCAGCTATGAAACGGATTGACAGTGAGGATATGCGTAAGCTCCTTAAGGTATATTTCATTATGGGCAGCGTGAACTGCCGCCTCTCTCCAGCCGAGACTTTATCTGCCGCAGCAGACGGGGGAATCACCTTATTCCAGTTCCGTGAAAAGGGTCCCGGTGCTCTGACCGGCGCTGCTCTGCTAGAGCTTGGACAGCAGCTCCGGGCAATCTGCCGGGACAAGCGGATTCCGTTCATCGTCAATGACGACCTGGAGCTGGCGGTTGCACTTGATGCAGACGGAGTCCATGTGGGCCAGGATGATCTGCCGGCCCGGACGATCCGCCAGCGGCTCGGTGAGCACAAGATCATCGGCGTTTCCGCCCATAATCCCGCGGAAGCGCAGCAGGCGATTGCGGACGGAGCCGATTATCTCGGGGTCGGTCCGGTCTACCCCACCTCCTCCAAAGACGATGCCGAAGCCGTTCAAGGGACGGCTGTCATTGATACGCTCCGCCGCAGCGGACTTAATATTCCCCTGGTAGGGATCGGCGGTATAACCCTGGGTAACGCCCTGCCGGTGATCCGGGCCGGTGCAGACGGAATCTCCGTAATCTCCGCCATTGCCGGAGCGGAGGATATCCGGGAGACCGCGAGGGCGTTCGGGCGGATTATACAAAGCGGAATGCTTCCGGAATGAGCTTAAATAAATGAGTGTATTTCAATTCCAAAAACACCCGCAGCTGCCTTCACACAGGCGCTGCGGGTGTTTCTTATGCATTCCGGCATAACCTGTATACCGCTATTTCAGCGTAACATTTACTTTTGGAATATTCAGGCGTATAATCAGTTTACATTGTTAACTGTTAACAAAAGAAACTATTATCAGGTCAGAGGAGGTTGCCCCATGACAGATCCGGCGCAAACGATAGAGGTGTATCATTCCTTGCTCTCCGTTGCCCGTCAGCTCCGTAAGCTGGCCCATCAGAGCGCTGCGGATCTTGGATTAACCGTGCATCAGATCGGTATACTGAATTCTCTGCTCAAGCATCCCGGTCAATCGCAGAAGGAAATAACAGAGCGTCTGGTATTTGCCAAGAGCCGCGTAAGCCTGCATATTGATGCATTGGCCGAGAAGGAACTGGTGACCCGGACCGCCTCCGAGGCAGACCGCAGGGAAACGAGGCTGAATCTCACCCCGGCAGGTGAAGCGCTGTGCAGGCAATACAATGAAGACGCCTACTCATACCAAATGCTGGGGGCGGCGCTGGATCATTTTTCCGGAGAAGAAGTCCAGTCGCTCATTCAAATGCACTCCCAGCTGCTCGAACAGCTGACCCGGGATCAGGATAACTTAAATACACACAAAGCTGGTGATGAATAATGGGCAGAGGTTTCGGTCCAATGGGATTCGGCGGGCCCGGGCATGGCAAATTAAAGTTCGATGATGATGAGGCGAAGCCGGATATATCCAAGACGCTGCTCCTCCGCATCGTGAAATATTTCCTGCCTTACTGGAAGCAGACCCTGCTGGTGATGATTGTGCTGTGCATTACTGCAGTGCTCGGGCTGCTTCCACCGATTCTGATTCAGCATATTATCGACCGTGCGCTCCCGGATAAAAACCTGAGGCTGCTGGTTCTGCTTGTCCTCGCCTCGCTCGGTACAACTGTAGTGTCCGGTCTGCTGGGCGTGCTGCAGAATTACCTGAACTCTTTTATCTCGCAAAATATTGTACACGATATGAAAAATCAGATGTACCGCCATCTGCAGGGCATGCCGCTGCAGTTCTTCTCAGGGGTCAAGCAAGGGGAAGTCATTACCCGGATGACCAGTGATATTGCCGGGATACAGGGCGTGTTCAACAGCACCATCGTCAATTTTGCCAGCAATCTGTTCATTCTGACTACGACAGCCGTAACTCTGTTTATTATGAACTGGAAGCTGGCGCTGCTGGGCATACTGGTCGTCCCCCTGTTCATTATGCCAACCCGCAAAATGGGCAATGTGCGCTGGAAGCTGGCCAAGGAAACCCAGGAGAAGATCTCCGAGCAAAACCAGATCATCCAGGAAACGCTCAGTCTCAGCGGATATATGCTCATGAAGCTGTTCACCAAGGAAGACAACGAGCTGGCGAGCTTCAGAAGCGTTAATGCCCAGGCGACACGCCTGCAGATCCGGGAATCGATGGCCGGCCGCTGGTTTATGCTGGTTCTCACCACCTTCACCAGTATCGGGCCCATGCTGATCTATCTGTACGGGGGTTATTTATTTATTCAGGGAGAGCTGACGGTTGGTGCGATTATCACCTTTGTGGCGCTGCTGGGCAGATTATACGGGCCTGTGATGCAAATGACCAATCTGTATGTGGATGTGAACCGGTCGGTGGCGCTGTTTGAACGGATTTTTGACTATTTCGATATGGACCCGCTGATTGTGGATTCGCCGCTGGCCCTGCCAAGCAGTGCTGACGGCCAGGATATCGTCTTCGACAAGGTGAATTTCGCCTATCAGCCGGGCAAACCGGCCCTGCGGGGGATTTCCTTCACGGCTGCCGCCGGATCACTGACTGCGCTGGTCGGCCCCAGCGGAGCGGGTAAAACAACCATTACCAACCTCATCCCCAGACTCTATGAACTGGATTCGGGTGTGATCCGCATCGGCGGCAAGGATATCCGTGAGTTCACGCTGCATTCGCTCCGCTCTCAGATCGGGCTTGTCACGCAGGATACGTATCTGTTCAACGGGACCATCCAAGAGAACCTGCTCTATGCAAGCGCCGGCGCCACTGAAGCTGAGATGATTGCCGCCTGTGAAGCCGCTTATATTCATGATTTCATTATGAAGCTGCCCGAAGGCTACAGCACGGTAGTCGGTAACCGGGGAATCAAGCTGTCCGGCGGAGAGAAGCAGCGGATCTCGATCGCCCGCGTGCTGCTCAAGAATCCGCCCATTATCATCATGGATGAAGCCACCTCGTCACTGGATACGGTGTCGGAGTTCTATATCCAACAGGCGATGCATCAGCTGCTGCTGGGCAAGACCAGCATCGTTATCGCCCACAGGCTTTCCACCATTATGGCTGCCGATACAATTCTCGTCGTTCAGGACGGCGCTATTGTGGAGTCTGGACAACATGCTTCTCTGCTGGCGGACAACGGGGTCTACAGGGATTTGTATAACAAGCAGTTTCAGGCGTCAGAGTCCGCCACTTGATGTTGTACGGAATGGAAAAAAGGGATTCACGGAGGCCATTAACCGCTGCCTCCGGAATCCCTTTTTATAATTGAACAGACAAGTCCAGGTTTATCTCTCTGTACGCAATGGCTCCAGCTTGTCCATCCATCCGCTGAAGTATTCCGGCGTCTCGTTCTTCTTCAAGCGGTCATAATATTCGTCCACAAAACCGCCGTCTCCGGCACGCTGTCCTGCCCACTCATAGAATTCTTCAAACCGCGTCAACGCAAAACTACGCTGCTCCAGAATCAGATAGGCACTGAGCAGGCTGTCCAATGTCAGGTCTGTGGGGTTATTTTTGTACTCCTGCTCACTTAGCCGCAGCTGATCTTCCGCATATTGCTTGGTGAGGGTCTTATCCGGTACATACCGTGTTCCCTGAAGCTCATACACGCCTACCAGCGCTGGACCAAGCGGCAATTGCCCGGAAAAGGGACTTGCCAGCAAATCCTCATCTCCGTCCTGATCCGTATCCTCATAGTTCACCGAGACATTATCGTTAACAGTTACCTGCATGACTCCGTCGATTTCCTCAACGACAATATAGGATGATTCAGGACGGTTATCCATCAGACTGAACAAAAAGGTGGCATGGTTATTCTGCACAAGCGCTTCCGCCCAGAGATCATCTTCCTCACTCCAGATATTGCCGCCTTCAATCTTAATTCCGGCCTGCTTGCTGTCAAAGACAATCTTCCCGTCCTTCACAACCGCAAACTGCGTATACGTAAACTCCCCTTTGTTCCAGTAATACACCTCGTAGATCTGCCCGTTCAGCTGAACGGCATCCATATGTAAGAAGCCTGAATATTTATCCGAAATCTCCGGGGAGACTTCCGGTACTTCCCCCGTAAAATCAGCGGTTGCATCCGCCGGAGAGGCTTGTGGTGCAGTTGACTGTGCTGCTGCTTCTGAAGTCACAGATGCTTCCGGCGGCTCCGCAGATTCATTACTGCCGGTTTCCGAGCAACCGGCTATAACCATTAGCGCTAATAGCAAACTTATTATTCTCATTTGATCCTCCTGATGGTTTGTCAGTGTGTCAGCAAACGCTTAAATGCTGTGAATCCCTATTGCTCTGCGTCCAGTCTGGAGTGGAGTTCAGCCAGCTCTTCTGCGGTCAGATGCCTCCACTGCCCCCGCTCAAGGCCGCTGAGCGTAATGTGCATGATCCGGATGCGCTCCAGGCGGAGCACCCGGTAACCCAGTTCTTTGCACATCCGGCGGATCTGAAGATTCAGCCCCTGGGTTAAAATAATCGCGAACTCGTTGTCCGTGATCCTGCGGGTGAGGCAAGGCTTGGTCCGGGTCCCGAGAATATCCACACCGGCTGACATCTCCTGAAGGAATGCTTCAGTCACCGGCTTGTCCACCGTAACGTTATATTCCTTCTCATGCCCATGCTCGGAGCGCATCATCCGGTTAACCACGGCCCCGTCATTGGTCATGAGTATCAGCCCTTCGGACTGTTTGTCCAGCCTGCCAACAGCAAAGATCCGGGAAGGATAACCGACATAATCAATGATGTTCCCTTCCACCTGCCGGGCAGCTGTACAGGTAATCCCAACTGGCTTGTTAAGAGCCAGATAGACCCGTTCTTCCCGGTCCGGGCTCAGCGTAACGCCGTCAACGGCCACCGTATCTCCAGGCTCAACACTGGCCCCCGCTGTACAGGCTATACCGTTAATGGTTATCCGTCCCGCCGCAATCAGCCGGTCCGTCTCTCTGCGCGGATATACGCCTGTCTCACTTATATATTTATTAATTCTCACTCCAGTACCCGCTTTCCTGCCCTACATATTAAAGAACACCTGATTCACTTACAAATCAGATGTTGCATATGGGCACATGGCCGCCTTATTTACTGCCTCCGGTTTTGTTGCCGCCGCCGCTGCCCTTGGCTGCGCCTGCTCCCTTAGTTCCCGGTTTGGTACCCGGGCTTCCGGGAGGTCCGCTTTTTGCCGGCTTCACGGGTTTCGCCGTCTTATTCCAGCGGGTCCAGCCCTTGCTCCCTGTCCCTCTGCCTGTGCCGCCGCCTTTACTTTTTGCCACAATATCACTCCGTCAGTATTCAGTTTTCGTCATGCATTCCTCTATCTTACCATTATTCCGGGGGTAATGTCAGGTAAAACCGCAAACAACCTGCGCGGAGAGGCTCCGGCAGGCTGCATTACGAACGGAAATGAAGCTGTTGCTGCTGCTTATTTCGGCTGAATATAACCTTCAGCCTTCAGAAGCTCAGCGATCAGGACAGCACCGCCGGCAGCACCTCTTACAGTGTTGTGGGACAGGCTGACAAATTTGTAGTCATAGAGTGAATCTTCACGGAGTCTGCCGGCCGAAATTCCCATTCCGTTCTCAATATCACGGTCCAGACGGGTCTGCGGACGGTTCTCTTCTTCGAAATAGGTAATGAACTGTTTAGGTGCGCTTGGCAGTCCCAGCTGCTGCGGACGTCCCTGGAAGCTGTTCCAGTGTTCCAGAATCTCTTCCCTGCTAGGCTTCTGCTCAAAGGAGGCGAATACCGCAGCCATATGGCCATCAGCAACCGGTACACGAATACACTGTGTGGTGATCACTGGCTGTTCGCTTTTGACAATCCCCTCTTCGGTTACCTTCCCCCAGATCCGCAAAGGCTCCTGCTCACTCTTCTCTTCTTCACCGCCGATGAACGGAATCACGTTGTCCACCATGTCCGGCCAGTCGGCAAAGGTTTTACCGGCTCCGGAAATCGCCTGATACGTCGTCACAACAACCTTCGAAGGCTTGAAATCATGAAGCGCATGCAGTGTAGGCATGTAGCTCTGAATGGAACAGTTAGGCTTGACAGCGATAAATCCGGTTTCGGTACCCAGACGTTTGCGCTGCTGGGCAATCACCTCAAGATGCTCAGGGTTGATCTCAGGAATCACCATCGGAACATCCGGCGTCCAGCGGTGCGCGGAATTGTTGGATATAACCGGAGTGCCGGTGCGTGCGTAGGCTTCTTCCAGTGCCTTGATTTCTTCTTTCTTCATATCTACAGCGCAGAAGATCAGATCCACATCCGCAGACACTTCCTCTACCTTGGAGGCGTCCTGAACCATAATGCTCTTAACGGCCTCCGGCATGGGTGTAGACAGCTTCCATCTGCCTTTGACGGACTCTTCGTACGTCTTACCGGCCGAATTCGCGCTCGCGGCAATAGCCGTTACCTGAAACCAGGGATGATTCTCAAGAAGTGCAATGAAACGCTGGCCGACCATTCCGGTACCGCCAACAATACCCGCTCTCAACTTACTTGACATAAGAAATTCATTTCCTTTCAAGCAGCGCCTAGCGATAGGTGCTTTTTAATAACCGATTATAAATGATATATGCATGTTACACAATATGTGATTATAAAGTAAGTGTTTCCTGTTCCTTAAAATTATCGCGCCATCCCCAGACGCTTGGACAATTCACCGAGATCCTGGCCCTTGAGCGCTCCCTCGACCAAAACAGGCAGTAACGCCGGGGTACAGGCAAAGCAAGGGGTTCCGTCACGGGTGAGCTGGGCGGCCAGGCGCTCGTCGTAGGAAGGCTTCCCTTCATCCGACAGGGCCAGCAGTGTCATCGTCCGCACACCGGATTCGCGCAGCTCACGCATCCGCCGGACCAGTCCGGCCTGGTTGCCGTTCTCATACAGATCGGAAACAATGATGAACAGCGTCTTCTTCGGCTCCTCAATGAACTGCTCACAATACTTCACGGACTTATGGATATCCGTGCCGCCGCCAAGCTGAATGCCGAAGAGCATGTCTACAGGATCATTGGCACATTGCTCAGTCAAATCTACAACCTCAGTGTCAAAAGCGACCACACGCGTGTTAAGCGCCGGAATGCTGGCGAAGATCGAGCCGATCACCGAAGCCCAGATGACAGAGCTGGCCATCGATCCGCTCTGGTCAATGTCCACGATCACGGTCCATTCCTTGCTGCGGCGGGCCCTGTCGAAATAAAAGAACCGCTCGGGGATAATCATCCGCCGCTCTGCATCATAATGCTTCAGATTGCGCTCAATGGTCCGCTTCCAGTCCAGCCCGCTCAGGGACGGCAGCGGAGAATGCTGCCGCTTGTTCAGCGCGCCGGTGACCGCACGGCGGATATCCGTCTCCAGCAGCTTGACCAGCTCATCAACCAGTGCCTGGACTAGCATTCTTGCGGTGTCCTTTGTTTTCTCGGGAATTTTGCCTTTGAGTGCCAGAAGCGTACCGACCAGCTGGATATCCGGCTTCACTGCCGCCAGCAGCTCCGGCTCGAACAGCAGCTGCTTCCAGCCTTTGCGCTCCATGGCATCACTCTGGATAATTGAGACAACATCCTCCGGGAAGAAGGTGCGCACGTCCCCAAGCCATTTGGACAGGTTAATAGCGGCATGCCCTGATCCCGCCCCTCTGCCCTTCGAACCCGCTTGAGAGGTCCCGTCAGCTCCGCCAGCACCTGCCTCATTATAGATGGCAGCCAGCGCCGCATCCATAATCCGCTCTTCCTCGGTCAGTGTAGGCCCGCCGCCTGCCCCGTAACCGGATAAAGCTTCCTCTACTTCCTGGCCCAATATCAGCCTCCAGCGCGACACAGCCCCGTTCCGCCCGTTATCCTTAATATCCTCCGCCATCTATAGGTCACCGAAGTCAAAATCATTCAGCTCATCCAGCATTTTGGCTTCCTCCTCCTTCAGCTCGCCTGTAAGAATCTCAGCAGCCTGTTCTGTGTTCACACCCCACAGCTCACCCAGAAGCTCGGAGATCATCGTCTTCTCCCGGGAAGAGAAGGTACTGAATGCCCGGCGCAGAAAGACCAGGGCACGTTTGAATTCCTCATCGTCCAGGGCATTAATATAATCATTCAGCTGCTCCCACAGGCTCATCCGCGATAACAGGCCGTAGCGGTTACGCATAGACAGCCCTTCGAACCAGCCCGCCCCCAGATCAGCAGGGATACCTGGAGACAGCCGGCGCGACACCTCTGCGGCCACATCTTCCGCAGAGACCGCAGCCCGCTCCATCAGGATCGCGCAGGCGAAGCCGGACAGCCGGGGGTTACGGTCATCCCGCTGTGACAGCTGCTGCAGCTCCTGCAGCCACAGGGCAGTATCCAGAGTCCCGCTATGTTCCAGCGAGATGCCGTTCAGCTCATTCATGGCGCTGATCATCAGCGCCGCAGCTTCGTCATTGCAGCCGCTCGCATCCAGCAGGAACAGGCAGCCGCGCCGGAACAGCTCCTCCAGCAGCGGCACGAGCGGAGCGGTATCCACCTTGCGGATATCGCCGAAGCCGATAATTGTCGCCAGCTCCCGGGCAGCGGCGGCAATAGCAACTACATCGCGGCTGTCCACCGCCAGGCTCTGCAGCACCCGGCTGCTCTCCTCCATCTGCGAGGTCATCGCACACTGGCAGGCGATGCGGATCAGCGCAGACGCATCAGTAATGGAGCGGCACTCCAGCAGCTTCTCCCTCAGCACATAAGCTGCAGCGACTTCAATGGTCTCGCCTAAGAGAGTCGATTCAACCACCTGAATCTCCACCTCCGGTGACCACTGGATAATCCAGTGCTCTGACCAGGTTGCCCCGGACTGACCGCTTGGCATATTCCGCACGAAGGATATGCCCAGGAGCTCCAGCCTGTGAAACAGCACGGAACGGTGCAGATCCAGGTAGGCCGCTTCGGCGCTGGATACCCGGCGGTTCTCCCGCAGATCGAGCGCCAGGTCACTGGCTACAGTGGACTTGTATTTCTCCAGCTTATACCGTTTCAGCAGCCGGTTCAGGTCATCCTGGATCGGTGTCTGGCTGACACCTTCGGCCAGGCTGCCGATCGCCGTACCGACATCTACCCGGGCCAGCGATTCGGCAACAACCGAGAGGTCGCCATGGCCGAGCAGTGTCTGGGCGGCATCGCGCAGATCACGCAGTGTAGGCGCGCTCCCGCCGTGCAGTGCTGCCAGCGACTCTGCCAGCCGGACCGCTTCAATGACTTCAGCCGTGGAGCGGTGCGTCCCGGATCTTCGTACCTGCCTAGCCACGGAGGACAGGTAGAGATGCGGCAGCTCCTCAGCCCTGCCGGACTCCATCAGCTCCCACATCAGCTCGAAGTAATGCGGAGCCCCGTTGCCTGCACCATAACCGGACATTGTAGAGAGCTTGTAATACGAATACGGCATCAGCGTCAGCTTCGTGCTGCGTGCAGGCAGTGACGCCAGCTCGCTGTCGGTCATCCCGTCTGCAAGATCTGCCAGTGCAGCAGCATGGTAAGCGCCGCAGATCACTACTATCTTCTCCGGCTGATGGCCGGCTTCAATCTTCTTCCGGATCTGGCGCCGCATATAAGCTTCGCGCAGCGCGTTATAAGCATATTCGCGGGGCTGCTCTATCAGCTCCCGGGACTCTGACAGCTCACGCATCCGGGCAGAGAACGCCAGTATCGCCGCACGGTACGCTCCGCTGCTGGCGTTATGCTCGTAATTGCGTTCCCAATACATATCATAATCAGATTCACCAGCGAGCCGGGCAATCCGGCTGTATACTGATTCCTGCTCCTGCAGCTCATCATCCGTAGGCTCACCTTGTTCATCCGCCGCAGGCTTAAGCACCGGCCTGCTCCCGGATTCAAGCCGCAGGGCATCCTGCAGACCCAGGGTTACGGATGAGGGAAGATCGATGAATTCCGCTTCTGCCCCATGCTCCTTTGCCCATCGCATCCCCTGATATTCCGGGGAGTAGACAGCGAACGGCCACAGCACCGTCCGCACAGGCAAATCCTCAGTAAAGGCCAGAATCGCAACCGGAGGTTTCGTGACGGTGTGAGTCAAATGACGGATCTCATCAGTTGCATCACTGGGTCCTTCGATCAGGACGGCGGTCGGCTGAAGCTCATTCAAGTATTCCAGCAGATGCTTCGCACCGCCCGGAGACAGATGGCGCACCCCGAAAATATTCACAACGGCAGCAACAGCCGCCCCACTCACTCGTTCATCTCCTTGCAGGCTTGATACAATCCGCGCCAGTCCGCTCCTTTTTTCTTCATTACATTATCGAGGTATTCCTTCCAGACCAGCTTATCCTTGTCATCATCCTTGACGATAGCCCCCTGCAGGCCGGCAGCCAGATCCCCATCGGTCAATTCTCCGCTGCCGAAGCTGGCTGCCAGGGCCATGCTGTTCGTCAGCAGGGAGATGGCTTCCGCCGTGGAGATTACACCGGCCGGTGTCTTCACCTTCTCCTTCTTGTCGAGCGTCATGCCGCTGCGCAGCTCGCGGAAGATCGTCACTACCTTGAGCAGTGCTTCATCCGCCGGAACAGAAGCCTGAAGCTCATACGAAGAAGCAATCTCTGCAACCCGCTTCTTCACGATCGACAGCTCGGTCTCCAGATCAGACGGTGCCGGCAGCACAATGATGTTGAACCGGCGCTTGAGCGCCGCTGACATTTCGTTCACGCCGCGGTCACGCGTGTTGGCAGTGGCAATAATGGAGAAGCCTTTGCGGGCACTGGTCTCCTTGCCCAGCTCCGGCACGGAGATCGTCTTCTCCGAGAGGATGGAGATCAGCGCATCCTGCACCTCGGAAGCGCAGCGGGAAATCTCCTCAAACCGCGCTATCCCGCCGTCCTCCATTGCCCGCATAATCGGACTCTTGACCAGCGCCTCCGGCGTTGGCCCGTTCGCCAGAAGCATGGCATAGTTCCATGAATAACGTACATGCTCCTCACTGGTTCCGGCAGTCCCTTGCACGACCAGGCCCGAGTTGCCGTAGATCGCAGCCGCCAGATTCTCGGACAGCCAGGACTTCGCCGTTCCCGGCTCACCGATCAGAAGCAGCGCCCGGTCTGTTACCAGCGTGGCCACTGCCATCTCTATCAGCCGCGTGTTACCGATATATTTCGGGGTAATCACGGTCTTGCCCGCCTTGCCTCCGGCAATGAAGGTTAACACCGAACGCGGCGACATCTGCCACCCGGCAGGGATACGGCCTGTATCTTCCCTGCGCAACGCCTCCAGTTCCTCACGGTATAGAACCTCGGCTGGCAGACGCATGTAATCCTGAAGCTGACTTTGTTCCGTCGACATGAACACCTCTCCTTTATAAGAACTCATCAATTAGATTTCTTAAGCTACATCCGCCCAGGATTATTGCGCACTCTTCAAGCTGTTCAGCACATACTCCAGCTGCTGCTTGCATTCATATCTATATTTAGGGACAATCGCTTCCAGACGTCCCACATAGCTGACCGGGAAGCGCTCCATCAGTTTGAATAAGTAGAGCTCAAATGTGTAAGCTGTATGAACATTTTTATTCTCCAGGGCGGTCATCAGCAGCTCAAGACGCTCCGGCTCCGGCACCCCCGCCCTCTCCAGACCCTTGAAAATATTAGAAAGGAGATCATACGTCGTGCGTTTAAACGGCTCCTGGAGCTTACCAAGCAGGTAGTCCCGCACGCCCTTATGACCCGGCCGGGCAAAAGCGCTTGCCAGGTTCACCGCATCATGCTGAATGAACCAGTCCAGCCAGCGGGAATCCCAGGCTGCCGCAATCTCCTCGGCTGACAGCATCTCCCTGCTGTAAGGCTGCCTGATTCCTGCAGCATCCCACTCTACCTCATACGCTCTCCGGCGGATATCCACGATCTGCTCCTCAATCGTACTAATCAGCAGCTGGGCGCGCTGAGCCGCATCTTTGGCATCCTTGCCCACCAGTGCTTTCAATTTGTCCATAAAGGTTCCGCCGAACCGGCTGTACAGCTCCTTGGGCGTCATTACCCGCTGGGCGGCGTGGAAATAATTCGGCAGGAAACGCACACTGCGCTTATCCAGTGCCTCCAGCTCTGCCAGCGCAGCTCCGCCCGGAGTATTCTCTTTATACCAGGCTGCCTGGTCAATGAGCGGAATCCAGCCGAGCGGGGAGAAGCGGGCGTACTCCTGAAGGATATAGCTGTAGATTTCATCCAGCTGCGGGCTCCGCTCATGGCGCAGAGCGGTCAAGAATGGAAGAAGGCTATTCCATGCACTCTCTGTCAGCTTCTTGTCCGCATTATTCTGCGGCGCCTTCTGCAGTTCTTCCATGAACAATACCGCCAGCTTATCAGACACCTCTGCGGAAGCTCTGCCAGCCACTACACCGGCAACCATCTCACGGTCCTTTTTCGCCGTGAAAGCCTCCACAAGCCGTTCACCGCCCTGCTGCGAACCGCCTGCAGCCAGCGCCGAGAAGGCAGCTTCACGGATGGCCTTCTTCTTATCTGTTGTCCACTCCAAGAGTGCGTCCACATACGGCTCATGACCGGCGAGCCATTTCATAGCAGCTACCCGGATGTCTTCACTGCCGCTTCCGGCGATGCGGAACATCTCCTCCAGATACCGGTTTCCTCCCACCTTGCCGATCACCTCAAGCTTGCGGACCTCGCTCCTGCCGCCGGCTGGATTCAGGCTTTCGAAGAGGAATCCGGCAATGTCCGGTCCATAGGACGGAAGAATATCAGTCATGGCAAAGTCTGCAAGTTCCGAATATGGATCGTTCAGTGCCGAGACTGCCGGCGGTAGCAGCCGCAAATCCTGAAAAACACCGTCCTTAAAAGCATCAATTACAATTTCATATCTTCCGCTTCCCGTTGTGCTGAGCGCCTGCTGAACGGCACCAATCTTGCGGTAGGGCTGATTCGTCTTAAGTTCAAAGCTCAAGGCCGGCAAAGGTCCGGGGGTTCCGTCCACTGCTGTTGTCCCCTGGGTATACAGCACTGACTCCAGCAGCAGCGTAAGCTCCTGCAGTTGAACACCGGGAGCGGCCTCTTCAGCACCGTCAGGCTCCAGTAATGAAGCCACGCCCTCGCCCAGCTTCTTAAAGACCGGTGCGCGTTCCCCCAGCTGCTGAAACTGCGGAAGCAGTCGTTTCAGGCGGAAGTCTCCGGCCGCCAGCCCGCTTCCGGCAATATACAGTCTTCTAATCTCCTGATGCAGCTCCTGTAATAACGCTGTGCTCATGGACTGTCCTCCTATATGAATGAACTTGAGTTACCTTAGAATTCAGATGCTCGCCGCTATCCTTCCTTGAACTTCTAATACAGCAACCGGATGATTTCTTCACCCTTAATGACTGTCAGCGGCTGGGCAGTCAGCCTTCCCTTGTCCAGGTTATGCTCGAACATCACCAGCAGATAGCAATCCGTATGCGCGGCAGCCGGCACAAACGGCAGCATATGCACGGTTCCCTGCGGCAGGGACGGAATATCCTCCAGCGCCAGCCTGCTGCCGGATTCATCCGTTATGACATATTGGCCGCTCTCCGTAATGCCCAGACTGGCGGCATGCAGCAGCATCACCGGCAGCTTGTCGCTGAGCGGATTCTTGATCTGATTCTTCACCATCTTGACAGCTTCCGCGTAGGAGCGGTGAGCCTGAGCAGTAGCCCGTTCTATATCCGGGCCTTGCACTGTTCTTGGAGACATGGCTTCAAAACGGACCCGGGCATTCATATCTCCCGGATAAGTATACAGCTGAGGGACCACAGCAATCTCGAAGAAGCTGTCTTCCTCCCGCATCAGCTTAGCGGCCTTATACGGCCGGTAATTGACCGTCCGGTGGATCCTCCCGCCTTCCGCAGTGAGGTCCACCCAATACCCGAGATCCACATATTCCAGCCGGGCCATATCATTGAAGCTGTAGAAGGCGAGCTGCAGCAGCTCTGCCCCATCCTTCACCAGCCCGTATTCCTTCAGTTCGCTCAGCTGCCAGGCATGCCCCAGCCACTCATCGATGGTCGATTCATGGTCGAGTGCAAGCTCCGGGTCCTCGCTCCGGGCCAGCAGATACGCCCGGCCCTTCTTAATAAATGCATGAAGCCGTGACAACTGCTCCATCGCATATGTATAATTCTGTTCCTGGTCCTTGCCGCCGAACATTAGAATCGTAAACCGGCGCAGCTCAATCTGTGCTCCTGACAGATAATAGTTGCCAAGCTGCTTCACCTGCTCCTGAATCGTCTTCATGCTCGAACGGTCAATGGTGGACAGTCCGCCGCGGACGAACCCCAGCACCAGCTTCTCAAGCATATCGAGCCCTTCAAGCTGGGCGGTAATTTTTTTCTTAAGCGCGGATTTGTTAATCTTCTTCGGCTTAGGCTCTGCCCCTTCGGCCGCCTGCTTCACCTTATTCTCTTCCCGCTTCTCAGCCTTCTCACGCTTGGAGGCTATGTCCTCAGGGACGGGAGCAGGGCTGAACGTCTGGCCTTCTACACGGGCATAGAGCAGACCCAACGCATGCTTACAGGGAAACTGGCGGCTGGGGCAACTGCAACGGAATACCGGATTGTCCGGCACGATGAAATCCACAGAACACTCATAGGGAGTTTTGCCGCTCCCTGCACATTTTCCAAACAGCAGCTCTCCGTCCTCCGACTGATGGAGCTCTATGAAGCTTTTTTTGCGGACCAGACCTTGACCGTTCTTGATGGCTGCAGCATTGGGTGCAAGTGAATCAACGTATGATGAAGTAAGTTCAGGCAAATCAGATTCCTCCCGGCTGAAATAGGATGTACGCGGCATAAATAGGAGTGCGGTTATGACACATGCAAGTTATTACCCAACTTCAACGGATAAGATCACATGTTTGCATTTATCTTAGCAAAAATATTCCACCGATCCAATCCAGAAGGCTGTCACAGGGTTAAAATAGTTAATATGACCTAGCTTACTTATCCAGTTAGCGCAGGCAGGGAATAAGTGTATTTCGTACAGTTAACAACAGGCTTTCCAGCGGATTTGTTCCGTTAATTATATTCTGTACAACTAAAAATTACGAAAAGTGATCATTCAACGAAAGGTAGTCTATATAAGTGTATAAAATATAGTTATCCCGCTTAACTCGTACTGTCAGGCGATTTTAGTTGCACTAAATACAGTTAGAGCCAGGCTGGTTTCTCTGCTTCAAGCAAAGTCCGGGTCTGCTCCACTCCTTACATCTGCCCGTCTAATCGTCTGCCCTACAACCACTAGAATAAGCCTTATCTCTGTCTGCAAAAAAAAGAAACGGCCCGCTGTCACAGAAGACAGCTGCCGTTCCTATATTCCAAGCAAGTTATTTTATTTAAACCAGCCTTTTTCCTTAAAGCGCGTGATCGCTTCAATCCGGTTGCCGACATCCAGCTTGTCCAGGATCACAGAGATATAGTTACGGACCGTTCCGGTCGTAATATACAGCTGGCTGGCGATCTCCTTCGTATTCTTGCCGTCTGCGATCAGCCCCAGCACTTCCTTCTCACGCTGCGTGAGCGGATTAGCTTCGCTGCTGTAAGCCTCATCCATCAGCTCCGGCGCATATATCCGTCTGCCGTCCATCACATTGCGGATCGACAAGGCCAATTCTTCGCTTGGACTGTCTTTGAGCAGATAGGCATCAACTCCGGCCTTAACTGCACGTTCGAAATAACCGGTCCGGGCAAACGTGGTCAGAATCATGATTTTGCAGCCCGATCCCTTCAGCGCTTCCGCCGCTTCGAGACCCGTCATGGCCGGCATTTCAATATCCATGATGCAAATATCCGGCTGATGCTGCTTCACCAGCTTCACAGCCTCTTCCCCGTTGCCTGCCCGGCCCACAACCTTCATATCCTCCTCCAGATCCAGGAGAGCAGCGAGCGCCCCCAGCAGCATGCGTTGATCTTCGGCAATCACTATCGTAATCATTACACGTTTACCTCCATTTCCGGCCGCTGTGCAACATTGGGCACCTTAATGACAATCGTTGTTCCTTCGTCACGCACCACTTCCATACTGCCGTTGACGAATTCAAGCCGTTCCCTCATCCCCTGCAGCCCATGACCTTTATGGTAGTGATTAGTCCCTTCAATTCCCGCGCCGTTATCCTTCACCTTGATGATCAGGTCGGTCCGGGAAGGTTCGATTTGAATCAGGCAGAGCGAGGCACCGCTATGTTTGACCACATTGTTCACGGCCTCCTTCATACACATGCTCAGCACATTCTCGGTAATCAGGGAAGTGTTGGTCAGGTTAGGGTCACCCTCCAGCATGTAGCCAATCTCTGCCGCCTGGAGTAATTGACGGATACGGACCAGCTCATCTTCAAGCCGGATGCCCCGCATCTGGGTAATCATTTCCCGGACTTCCTTGAGGGCGCTGCGGGCCGTCATCCGGACATCATTAATTTCGATCTGGGCCTGCGCCGGATTCTTAGTGATCAGCTTGCCGGCCAGGTCACTCTTAAGGCCAATCAGCGACAGCCGCTGCCCCAGCGTATCATGCAGATCACGGGAGATCCGCTGGCGCTCCTCCATAATGACCAGCTCGGAGATCCGTTTGTTGGCATCCTCCAGCTGTCCCTGCAGCTTATCCTGATTGTTGCGGTTATAGGTCGTGACCGGCAGCAGCACCACGGCAATGATACTGACCAGCACGAACGGCAGCTGCGAGAGGAATACCGGATTACGCGTAATCAGCTCATAGTTGATGGCCACGATCGTTGTCAGCAGATGAATCGAGTATAGGGTGAAGAAAGCGGCCCTTTTCTGGATATTTCCGATGAAAAAAGCCAGGAACAGCGCAAAGTACATATACCCGAAGAGCAGCGTCATCGTTATTGAGACCACAATCTGCACGCTGGTCCAGAAATAGACTACCCATCCTTTCGACTTAAATGCCAGCACGTAGCAGGCGAAGAAGACGATAATCATCAGAATTCCGTATACCCAGCGGCCTGCCGAGGCCGAGCGAAAGATCGAATAGAACGGAAGAATGTAAAAAACGACCCATACATAAGGGCTCAGTCCCGTGCTTTTATGAAAAATATGATGCCACTTCTGCATGTTAGCCATCCTTTTTGCCAGCAAGATTATACCCCCATTTTAGCATAAACCACCCTGCAACCGGCAATTCCGCGCAATGTTTCGGACAAAAAGAAAGAACAGGCCCGGCAACTGCGCTCCCGGTCCTGCCTTCCTCTTCTGTGGCGGCTACTATTTACTCTGGAATCCCGGTTTGATTACCTTCAGCACCTCGGCTGCCGCAGGCTTCTTCTGCTGCAGCCGCTGCTTCATTTCCTTGAAGCTGACGAACGTTTTGTGCTCCTCATCCCACAGACGGTACTTCAAGGCCTGCAGACTGGTGCTGAGTGTAATAGTTGTCGCTTTTTGCAGCGGCGGGGTGGCATTGTGGGCCAATTCCAGGTTATAGTTAGGCACTTTCGGGCTCAAATGATGCACATGGTGAAAACCGATGTTACCGGTAATCCACTGCAGCAGCTTCGGCAGCTTATAATATGAGCTTCCTTCTACTGCGGCGTTGACATAGCTCCATTCCTCATCATGCTCGAAGTAGGTATCTTCAAACTGATGCTGCACATAGAACAGCCAAATGCCGAGAAACCCGGAGACGAACACAACCGGCAGCTGCACCAGCAGGAATGCCTGCCAACCGACAAGCATAATCATCGTACCGTACAGAGCTACTATCGAGACATTCGTCAAATACGTATTCATGCGTTCCTTGCGTCTGGCACCTTTGGCGTTGAAACGGTACTGGATCACGAAGACGGCAATGGGTCCGAGTACAAACAAAACCAGAGGGTTACGATAGATCCGGTAGTATAGTCGCTGCAGCGGTTTCGCGGCTGCATATTCATCCACGGTCATAATCCAGATGTCGCCGATGCCTCTTTTGTCGAGGTTGCTGCTTCCCGCATGATGTATCGAATGGCTGTGCTTCCACTGGCGGTAAGGGACCAGAGTGAGCACACCGGTTATTGTTCCGAAAATATCGTTCGCTTTGCGGTTCTTGAAGAATGAGCCGTGACAGCAGTCATGACAAATAATAAAGGTGCGGATGACAAAACCTGCAGCCGGAACGGCGAACAGCAGCGTCAGCCAGTAGGAAACGGATAAGCTGAAATAAGCAGCAGTCCATAGGAGCACTAGTGGTCCAAGTGTATTAATGAGCTGGTAGATGCTCGCTTTACGGTCTGTTTTTTCGTAAGGGGCTACGCTTTTCTTCAAGCTGGAGAGCTGGGATGTCTGGTTTGTAGTCATCGGGATCGTTTCCTCCTCGGATGCATCCATTCAAGGATACTTATCTCTCTACATTATAGAGAAGAAAGTGTCACCCCTGTAAGTCACAAACATCAACCCCGGTGTATGACATATGTCATAGTCACCCCTGAAGAGATTGCTGTCCCGGCTCCTTCGCCCTGACCATCGGCAGCAGAATCAGCATCGCGATCAGGAACAGTATGCCGCTTCCGGTGAATACCGTGAACAGCGAGAAGGCTTCCTTCAAATAGCCCGCGGCAGACATCCCGATTACCATGAAGCCCATGAACATCGGCCCCATAATACCGCCAACCCTGCCCATATAGCCGGCCTCGGTATTCCGCAGAATCAGTGTGTTGATGCCGATATGGATACACGGGTAAAAGAATCCGGTCAGCGTCTGCAGTGTGACCGTCAATGCTGTATGATGCGACCACCCCACGCCGACCGTTCCAGCCGCACTCACCAGGAGGCCGAATGCCAGCATTGTCTGTGGCTTCACGGCTTTGCCTTTGCTCATAATAAGCATTCCGCCGAGCAGCATCGATGCCCCGTTCGCCATCATAATCCACTGCAGGAACCCTCTGTCCCTGCCCAGATTCTCAATGATTACGAATACCCCCAGCGGCTGGATCAGTCCTGCGGCAAGCCCCGCAAACGCAAAAGCTGCACCCAGATTCCTCAGCACCCGGCTCGAACGCACATAATCCAGTCCGGATTTCATTTCAGCCACGATCCCGTTCCGGAGCTTTCCGGCCTGTTGCGGCGCGTCTTTGGGCAGCAGGCCCAGTATGAGCGCAGAGCCAATGAACATACCGCCCATTACAGCCAGCGATACCTCAATCCCGTAATGATTATAGATGAAAGCGCCGATTACCGGACCAATCACCATGAAGAAAGCAGACAGTGACTGGAACATGGCCATCACACTCTGGAGCTGATCTTCAGGCACATGCTGTTTGAACAGCTTCATCGCAGAAGGCTGCGAGAACTGTGACAATATTGCTGATACCAGGGTGGCCAGCAGCAGTGCTCTCCACGATCCGGACATGACAACCAGCAGCACCACAATGACGGAACACGCCGATAACGCATCGCTGATCATCATCGTCCGCTTGGGCAGCCACCTGTCCGCGAAGGTACCGCCTATAATGGCAAACAGAAAGATCGGAGCATATTCGGCCACCGAAATGAGCGAGACATAGAAGGGATCATTATGCGTAATATCCGTCACGTACAGCAGAATCGCAAAGTTCCTCACCCATACTCCAAGCTGCAGCAATACCCTTGACATAATAATCGTTCTTACATACTTGTTCCTTAACACGATCCTATCCCCCATACATTAATATAGACTAAATAGATATATATCTAATCTGTTTATTAATATATAGATATTAAGTTGTTTTGTCTAGTTATAAAATAGATTATTATTTTATTGATCTAATTTATAACTGTAAATGCGGATCGAATCCTATAACGTCACAGATGGACACTGTTCCATGAAAAAAGCTCCGATCAAGTGAATGATCCTGGAGCTTGTGCGGCTTGTTCAGCTTATAAGATATTAAGAAGACCACCGCACATTACTTCATTTAGATTACTTTTGGGCCGCCTCCAGAAACAAACGCCCGTATCCTCCTCATTTTTCCTGGTAGCACATTGTATTCGGTTTTTCGCATACATTTGGCCCTAACACCCTCGCGGAGGCACATTGTATTCGATTTTTCGCATACATTCGGCCTGATTATCCTCGGGGAAGCTCATTGCTGTTCGGTTTTTCGCATACATTTGGCCCTAACACCCTCGCGGAGGCACATTGTATTCGGTTTTTCGCATACATTTGGCCTGATTACCCTCGCGGAGGCACATTGTGTTCGATTTTTCGCATACATTTGGTCCGGTTACCTTCGCGTAAGCTCATTGTATTCGGTTTTTCGCATACATTTGGTCTGATTACCTTTGCGGAGGCACATTGTATTCGGTTTTTCGCATAAATTTGGTCCATCTACCTTCGCGGAGACATATTGTATTCGATTTTTCGCATACATTCGGCCGGATTACCTTCGCGGAGACACATTGTATTCGGTTTTTCGCATACATTGGCTCTCCCTAGGCTCGCGTCCGGTGAAACCAGAGGGGTTACTGAAGAACATCATCATTTCTATAACTAGAGTAAGGGGCTGGTATGACCCAGCCCCTCCTCATCAAACCGTACGTGAGGTTTTCCCTCATACGGCTTTCCGATGTTCGTCATTCATGGGCATGCAGATTACAATAGCGTTTTTA
>NZ_WHOB01000068.1 GCF_013141775.1 Paenibacillus phytohabitans | reverse complement strand
TCCGGTCACGCCCATGGCTCCAATGTTGCCCATGAGCCCGATGCTGCCCATCACACCAGTCGCCCCGGTCACGCCCATCGCGCCAATGTTGCCCATGAGCCCGATGCTGCCCATCGCGCCCGTTGCCCCGGTCACGCCCATGGCTCCAATGGTGCCCATGAGCCCGATGCTGCCCATCGCTCCGGTCGCCCCGGTCACGCCCATGGCTCCAATGGTGCCCATGAGCCCGATGCTGCCCATCGCGCCCGTTGCCCCGGTCACGCCCATAGCGCCAATGTTGCCCATAAGCCCGATGTTGCCCATCGCGCCCGTGGCCCCGGTTGCGCCCATGGCACCAATGCTACCGCTAAGTCCGATGCTGCCCATCGCACCTGTTGCCCCGGTAGCTCCCATCACCCCAATGCTGCCCATGAGTCCGATCGTGCCCATTGCACCTGTCGTCCCCGTTGCGCCCGTCGCTCCAACATTGCCCATCAGTCCAATGCTGCCCATCACTCCGGTCGCGCCAGTCGCGCCCATAACACCGATACTGCCCATGAGTCCTACAGCGCCAGTGGCTCCCTGCATCCCCATTGCAGCCATGTTTTGCATGAGTTCCATCATGCTCATTGGCCCTGGTGAAGCTGCTGTCTCACTAGGCGGAGACTTAGCGCTTTGGGAGGCTGGATTCCCTTTGGCGCTGCGTTTTCCCTTTAGAATCCTGCTTCTTTTCAGATACCTCTTGTATTTGTAGGTTGTACTGCTGTAGAGCGGAAGCTTTAACCGTCTCCTTCTGATTTGCTGCAGCTTGAGCTTTCTAATCTTATCTGCATCCGACTTATTCATGCTATCCCACCTTCTGCCGGTCAGGTTTATACATAACCACTCGGGCTTCTGTATAACGTATGAGGGCTAGTGTGGAATGGAGTAGACGTATGCCTCGTGGATTCCGGTTTCTTTTTACAATGGTGCAATCGCTTTGAATTCCTCCTGCCTGCAACCGGCAACACCATCCAGGACAGCACCTACTCCGGAATCTTCATCGAAGAACCGGCACCGAATATCTCGGTTATTTGGGGGTGTTTGATGTGTTTGATTTACACGCAGCGCGGGATGTATAGGCATAATCAGGGCTGAAGGGTCAATGATTAAACTTGCTTAACAAGAGCAGAGTAACTCCAATTATGAACAGAATGGCGGCAAGGACTCTTACCATTATAAAATACGAGCCCGAAGGTTCCCGGTCCGACTTCCACCCCTGTAAGAACTTCCACGATCTCTTGGGAAATATGGTTATAAATAGAGTGCCAATAACCCATAATGCCAGAAATATAGTGGATATTGCTGAGAAAATAATCATTCCGTCAGGTGAACCCATAGTTTTCCTCTTTTCTAGAAAGCAATTATAAACAAGCAAACCGGAGTGTGTCTGTGTTTCAGGGGACCGATGTAGCGGAATAATTCCTCTAACGATAGTTGCTGTCCCCTCGTTCAACTCCGCCGATATAACTGTAATGAAGTGATGCTGCTTCCGCCAGTTGTTCTTGAGTCCATCCTTTTGCTTTTCGAAGCTCACGTATCCGACTTCCTACACTTTCTGGTAAATTCATGGGATCACCTCAGGGTATGCTCAATCCTCAAAAGCTCTCCGTACCTCTCTAACAATCCTATTCAAAGTACTTATTTGCTTAACACTTAACTCACCAACAGTAACCGCATACTCATCAATGGCTCTTCGCTGCGCAGCTTCCCCCTCGTTCAAGTCATCCTTATTCTGAAATAATTCTGCGGGTTGGATCTTTAGGGCTGTCACGATTTTCTCCAGTGTATCTATAGAAAAATTCCGTTCGCCACGTTCTACGGCCCCTATGTATGCATCATCCAAGTTGGACAGTTCTGCTAACTGCTGTTGTGTTAGTCCTTTTGCTTTTCTTATCGCTCGAATTCGATCTCCGGCAGTATTCCGTAAGTCTGTCATAGTAATCACCTCTCCTAAAGGTTAGGAGAGTATAGGTATAAATAGCAGGGTTATAAAGGCGGTATAATATATTGATAATACTACTTTATAGTAGTATATTTATTTTATTGTACTACTTCTTACCCTATAGATAAAGAAAAAGGAGGCCCACCCATGCGCCCTTCCATTCTGAAATCACTGAATCCGGAGATTATCATGGAAATGATAGAAATGGCTTACCGCTTCGAGGAATGGGATAAGATGCTGGATGCTGCCAGGATTCTGTATAGCTATGCGCAGTGCGTCTATGAGGAGCGTCAGTATTATAAAACCAAAAAGCTTCCGGTACCCATTCTGGATACAGTGCGTCCGCTGGTCTATTACTTCGGGTTCAGTCATCTAATGCGGGGCATTGCCTATCAGAAGCAGGAGAAGTATGGTGAGGCCAGGGAGACCATATACCGCTATGCCGAGCTTGGCTGGATGGAGGACTTGGGGCTGGAGGGGCAGGCGATTGCCGAGGAGTTCAGAGGTCTGGCGCGTGCCAATCTGTATATGGTGGAGATTCTGTCCGGAAGAATAGAATTTCTAGAGGGGTATACCCGGTTCTTGCAGGATAATCCAGAGGAGCTGCTGCCAGGTCTCGGTGTAATTTTACAGGCTGCGGTTCAGTATGGGCTTGATGTCGATGATCTGCTGTATAGATTCGCGGAACAGAGCGCCGGGTTTGGAGAGTATGAGGATGCAGATAATATCGTACAGTATTACTGCTATTGTTATCACTTGGCCTTATATTGTAAGCGAAGGGGCAGAGCGCCGGAAGCGCTGGACTGGACGCTGCAATCTTTAAGGCTGGCCCACCAGTCCAGGCATGACGGCAACTTCAAACGCTGCCCTGGCGTTGTTCGAATCACTGCGTGAGGAAGTGACGATAGAAGAGGAGCGGCGGTATCATGAGGTACTGGCAGCGTGTCTGGGGCAGGTTGTTATGGAGCTTCCAGAACTTCCGCATGCGGGAGTCTAGGATCAGACCGTCTTCTTCTTCTGCACAAGAAAGATCAGCCCGCCAACCAAAAACCCGCTGATTACCCCGGCTAAGATGGACTTAAGGATACTGATTATAATATCTGTAGCCGTGCTGTCAGGAGGTGCCGTCAGATTCACAATGAACAGCAGGCTGAACAGAACAGATGTAATCAGAAAAGATTTTGAGGTGACAAATCGCTTCATGGTTCTCCTCCATTTCAGGTGCAAGTCTTTTTGATTCAGTTCTAATATTACCATAATTATCCTACAAAACCACGACATACAGCTGTCCGGGTTCCACCGTTATACTGGGCTTATCTCAGAGGACAAGGGGCGAACAAGCGAACATGGGCGAAATCATCAGGCATGATGTGAACAAGGGTTATGCGTATTCAGGTTTTGTGGAAGCGGGGGATTTCATCTTCCTCAGCTTCTGTGTGGGCAATGTAGGCGGAACGGTGGAAGAGCAGGTAGAGGGTGCACTGAATGATATGAGGGACCGCCTGGGGCAGGTGGGCCTTACGCTAACAGATGTGGTGAAGATGGATATTCTGCTGCGGGATATTTGGGATATTCCGGTCATGGAAGAGGTGTTCAAGCGCAGATTCCAAGGCAAGTATCCGGCACGCAAAACCATCTCCACCGAGTTCGCGCATATCGGCGGCCCGGATGGACTCAAGGTTCAGATCGACGGTATCGCGTATAGACCGCGTAAGGCGGAGTAAAGTGCCCGCTGCCAGGAAGAACATGTACTCTGGGATGCCCGCCGCGTAAGTGAGTGCAGCAGCCGGAGGCTTGGCTGGCCGTCTACACTGGGTTATAGTAGAGGGACATATTCACCGGGCAGAGGAGCGAACAGGAATGATAGCATTGATCTTGGCTGCGGGGTACGCGACCCGCCTGTATCCGTTAACCAAAGACACACCGAAGCCGCTGCTGCCGGTTCAAGGGAGCCGGACGATTCTGGATCTGCTGATCGGCCGCCTGGAGGTGCTGGAGGACATCACGGAGATTCTCATTGTGACGAATGACCGTTTCTTTCATGCTTTTGGGCAGTGGCATCAGCAGTATCAGGGAGAGAAGCCGATCCGTATTCTGAATGACGGCACTTCCTCCCCGGAAGGACGTTTAGGTGCAATTGGCGATATCCAATATGTGCTGGAGCGGGAGCGGCTGCAGGATGATCTGCTGGTACTGGCAGGAGACAATGTGCTCGGATTCGGCCTGGAAGGGTATTTGAACTATTTTCATAAAATAGATAGGGACTGTATTCTGGTCCGTAACGTGGACAATATAGAAGAGCTTCGCAGTGTCGGTGTAGCCGAGCTGGACGCGGAGATGCGGGTCCTGTCGCTGGAGGAGAAGCCGCAGGAGCCGCGTTCGAGCATCGGCGTATTTGCCCTCTATATCTACAAGCGGACTACGCTGCCGCTGATTTCCCGCTATCTTGCTGAGGGAGGCAACCCGGATGCGCCGAGTTATTTCCCGGAGTGGCTGCATTCCCGCCAGGAGATGCGGGCCTATTATACGGAGGGGACGATCGATGATGTCGGCACCCCGGAGGCGTATGCGGAGATGCGGGCCAGACTGGGCGCAGGCGAGGATGAGGCATCTTGCTGAACTTAATAGCAGAAAAAACGGCTGTCCAGGACGCAAGCAATCGGTCCCGGACAGCCATTTCTGCATTCAGCGGCTCCCCCCGTCCATCATCACTTTCGCGATGACTCCGGGATCGCCTTTTCACTTAAGGCGTAAAAACGCTCCTCCTAGCTAGTTATACAAATTCACTTCCCGTATAGACCACCAGCTTGTTGCATTACCCGTCTGAACCACTTTGATATATCTCGCGCTCTGAACCGCAAACGTTGCCGTTACGACCGGACCACTGCCGCTGCCGGTCACTACTGCGCTTCCCCAATTGCTTCCGTCATTCGAGACGTACACCTCGTATCCGCGTGGATAGTCTCCGTCACTGCCTGTAGAATCCATCACAATCTTCTTAAAGCTCTTCACCGCTTTCATATCCACGGTGAATGACTGCCTCGGCACCATCGCCGTTCCGGTGCTCCAGCGCGTAGACATGCTTCCATCCAGCAGGTTGGCCGGCACATCTCCGCTGGTAGGCGAAGAAGTTGCTGTCCAGCCTGACCGGTCCAGCGCTGCTGCTGATCCTGCCTGCGTTGTGGCAGTAGCTGCATTACTCGCGGCAGACAGATTGCCGGCCGCATCCTTTGCTTTTACCGTATAGCTGTAGGCGGTTGCAGCCGTTAAACTGCTGTCACTGTAGGAAGTCGTTGCTGTGGTTCCCGCAAGCGTGCCCCCGCGGTAAATCTCATAGCCAGTGACACCGACATTGTCGGTTGCTGCCGTCCAGTTCAGGTTAATGCTGCTGCTGGAGGCCGCTGCCGCCGTCAAATTGGCCGGAGTGCTTGGCGCCTGGGTATCGGCAGTTCCGGTCCCTGCAAATTCCGAGAGGGTCTGCCTCATCGCTGCGGCCGGAGAATTGGCGTAGACTCTACCGCCCGTGTTATTGATGATATGAGTGATTTCGCTGCCCGCCGTACCCGACAGCCATATGGTTGTAGCATGATGGAGCTTCACACCGGGAGCGTTAGGAACTTCAATTGCACTTTCGAGCTTAACGGCTGCATCCCTGAAATAGGAATATACACCGAGCCCCCATGCCTCATGGCTGGTTACATTGTCTGCCACTTTATAAGAGGCATAGCCATTTACGCTGCCATTCTTGCTCATCCAGGCTGCTTGATTCGGAACATCATAAGGAATTTCCGATTGATAGAAGTACACACGGCCGCCGTTGCCGTTCCATAAAGTCTGGTATTCATTATGGTGTTCGTTAAATAAACCATATATGGTCACATTGCTGCCGTTTACAATAAGGCCGTTCTTGGAGGCGTTGGATGTCCAGCCCGCACCTGCCCCGTGATCTGCGCGCCAGATCCAGAGCTGATCTGCGATGACGTCATTACTGTTGATCTTAAGACCGGTATCATTTCTGCCTGCCGATGCTCCACCGGTTCTAAGGGTGATATCATGAAGCGATGTCGGATTACCTGCATGACTCAAGGTACTTGCGCCTGCTCCAACTTCGAGCAGTGAAGGAGAATTAACCGGTCCGGCATCAATTGTAAGACCTGCTATTTTCACTCCATCCACGTCATTGACTGAGATTGCCGTTTTTCCGTTGTCCGGTATTAATGTGGGGATACCGATACCAAGTACGACGGTATTGGCATTCGTTATCCTGATCGTATCGCTTAAATGGTAGATTCCTGGCGTGAACAGCAGGTGCTTGCCTTGACTAAGAGCGGTATTCATATCCGCTGCGCTCGAAGTTTCCGGCCGGGCAATATAGAATTGATCGATGGAGACCGACTGTCCGGGGGTTTGACCGTTTGCCCAGCTGACACCCTGGGTATTGCTTTGCAGTGAAGGCACAAATACCTGGTATTGGCCTGCACCGTTAATATACAGATACGGCTTCTCGCGTATGACGGGCGTTCTGTCTACTACAGTATAAGGCGGATCCGGAAATTGGCCGGCCGGAGGGTTGGTCACTCCCACAAATACCATGTTCCACACGCCGTTCGCCCAGCTTCCCCACTGGCTGTTCCGTGAGAACCACTGCTGCTGTGAAGCGGGAACAACGGCGTTATCCACGATGGAATCGGCAAGAAATCCTCCGCTGGCCCAGCCGGCATTCCAGTTAGCATCGAAATCGAACAGATCCAGATTGCCTTTGATATGCAGTCTGCGGAGCGGGGCTGCCTGAGAAACGGCGATTTGGGTGGTCCCGCCGGAAGGCGTGATGGACAGGTTCTCGATACTCCGCCAGAAATTTCTGGTCGCATTCCCGTTATCCCAATCCGCATTAATATTGAGTCCGCCGTTAATGTTAACATCGTTTGGATTTTGGCCGAGACCGGACACTTGAGTATAGAAGCCTACGTTGAAATTTAAGTTATACGACCCCGGCTTGAACAGAAACGCCTTTCTGTCGCTGCTGAATTCACTCGATTCCAGAGAGCTGAATACGGATGAGGTGATATTCTGGATATCCGCGGCGGCCATCGTGGGGTCAAATACGTACACATTTGGGCCAAAAATGGTTGAATTCGCCTCACTGATCGGGGCTGCTTCGGTGACGGCAGGTTTAACCGCAGAAATACTTAATGCAATCGCAAGGATGGAGACGGCAGAGACAACTTTTTTCAGCATAAAAAGTGAATTCCTCCTCGGGTTGAGCTCCTGATTTATTGATAATTTGCCATGCGCATTACAGTTCATCACCTTCACACAATCATATTTATCTGTTCCTCCTAACTTCTATTGAAGCGCTTACCAAGCGCTCACACTCACTGTATTCCCCGTTCCAGCTCCAGAGAATGCCAGGATATTTATCAAGATGCCAAATTTTCAACATTTTGAGGGTTTCTAGGTCCTGCTAAACAATAAAGGGTGTCTCAAACAGCCGTTATCCGGCTTCTGAGACACCCCTTGGTGGCTTACGATTCTAATGTATGAGTTGCCAATACCAGGAACCCGGGAGCTTCACGCCCTTCATACCTCCCCGGCAAGACCTCTGATCCGCTCCGGATCACTGCTGCACAGCACCTCAAGATTCGCTGTGATCTTCTCCGGGCTCCAGTCCCACCATTTCAGCTCCAGCAGCAGCCGGATCAGCTCATCGCTGAAGCGCGGTCGCAGAATCCGGGCCGGATTGCCTCCGGCAATATGATAGGCTGGAACATCCTTGGTAACGGTAGCGTTAGCGGCGATGATCACCCCGTCACCAATCGTCACGCCCGGCATGATCGTAGCATTCTGACCGATCCAGACATCGCTTCCGATGACGGTATCGCCTTTGTAGGGCAGATCCGCCAGCTCAGGAGTCGCCTGCTCCCAGCCGCCGCCCATAATGTTGAAGGGGTAGGTGGTCACCGAGCCCATCCGGTGGTTAGCCCCATTCATAATGAATTCGGTGCCGCGGGCGATGGCGCAGAATTTGCCGATGATCAGCTTGTCCCCGATGAACTCATAATGATGAGTTACACGGCTCTCGAAGGATACCGATTCGTCAGGATCATCATAGTAGGAGAAATCTCCTGCAATAATGTTGGGACGTGTGATTGTATTTTTGATGAAACGGACCTGCTTGATATGGGGATTGGGATGGATGGCCTCCGGGTTAGGGCCAATTGAATGCATAGGATCACACCTTTCTTGGATAAATGGGCAGTCGAGCCGTAATTTAATTCTAGCTATAGTATAGTCCAATCCGGACTCCAGTTCTTACATACCTTATGAGAGACTGGTAGTTTTTAAATCTCTGATTACAAGGGAGGATTCGCTAGAATGGCTATTCTGTCAACAGGACCTATTGAAAATAATGAAGTGAGCGGTGTCAGGCCTACTGTGCAGGTGACGGTCAAGATCGATAACCGGGACGCGGTGAATCAGTCTGCTATTCTGATCCAAGGATACAATTTAACGCTCACAAGGACATTGTATGTAAGCGAGCTTATTACGGTTTCCCCCGACGAGGTGATCACAAGAAATTACTTTGCCAATCTGGATGCCTATGAATTTGTCTTCACGACGGAAGGTCTTGCTGAATTGCAGACAGAAACCTCCGTATGGGGTAAAGATTCAGCCGGGCAGCTGGTTACCGCCCACCGGCTAGTCTCAGCCGAGCTGCTGGGTGCTGAAGAGGGGGGAGTCACAGGCTCCGTCAACCGTATCTATGTTGCCAATTTCAACAGCAATGATGTTTCTGTGATCAACGGTACAACAAGTGCGGTAATCGCAGTCATCCCTGTAGGTGTGAATCCTGCAGGAGTCGCGGTGAACCCGTTAACCAACCGCGTCTATGTTGCTAATTTGAACAGCGATAACGTATCCGTTATCGACGGAGTGACCAATACGGTGCTGGCCACCGTTCCTGCCGGGGACGGAGCAGGCGGAGTCGCGGTCAATACGGCTACCAATGCCATCTATGTTGCGAATTTTAATGATAATACGGTCACTGTCATTGACGGATTAACCAACACTGTGGTGACTACCATTATTCCCGCTGGCGGTTCTCCTTTTCCGACGGGAATCGGCGTGAATTCATTAACCAATACTATTTATGTAGCTGAATTCAACTCGGATATTGTTACTGTCATTGACGGGGCTACGAATACAGTTATTATACAGATTCCCGTGCAGGTGAACCCGTTCCGGTTGGGTGTTGATCCCTTGACGAACCGGATTTATGTCGCGAACTTCACCAGCAATACCGTTTCTGTCATTGATGGAGCGACCAATACGGTGATTACTAACGTGCCTGTAGGCACGACTCCGGCTGAGCCGGGAGTGAACATCTCTACCAATGCCATCTATGTACCGAACCGGGATGACGACAATGTATCGGTGATTGGCGGATTAACCAATACGGTGATTACTACCATTCCGGTGGGGAATAACCCTAATGGTGCAGGCGCTAATCCATTGACGAACCGTATCTATATTACTAATCAGGATGATAACACGGTATCGGTTATTGATGGGGTCACCCAGGCTGTAATTAGCGTTATTCCGGTTGGTGCGCGTCCGTTCTCCGTCGGTGTCAATCCGTAGGCGTTCATCATCTTACCGCAGGGGGTGAAGGATATGGTAGAAATAAACTCGGCAGAAGACCTTATGAGCCAGCTGTCTGGCATGGACCAAGTGAATTCTGAAGCCCGGATCTACGTTCCCGGATTAGGTGAATTCACGGTTGTATTGCAGAAGAAAGAGGAACGCATGGCTGAAGAACCGGGCCGCCGCAGCGGGGCTGAAGCAGGTGAACGTATAATGCCGGCAGCGGGATTAACAAGGAACCCTTATCTTTAGAGATAATCAGTAAATGAGCCTCTTCCTTACCGGAAGAGGCTCATTTACTGGGAATATAAGATGGGTATGCTTGTCGCAACCCTCAAGGCAGCTGCACATAGAACGTCGTTGACTCTCCTATCACACTCTTCGCGTAAATCTTCCCTTTGTGCTGATCGACAATCGACCTCGCGATAGCCAGACCCAGGCCGTAGCCGCCCTGCTTGCGCGCTCTGGAAGTGTCCGTACGGTAAAAGCGGTCAAAGATCCGCGTCAGATGCTCGGCAGCGATGCCTTCCCCGGTATTCGAGACGGAGAGGAGGACATCGTTATTTTGCTTTTTGAGCGAGATGGTTACAGCACCCTTGGGATTCGTATATTTCACCGCGTTGTCCAGCAGAATCATCACCACTTGCTTAATCTGTTCGCTGTTCCCCAGCACGGTAAGCTCCGGTTCGATGTTGTAGTCGAAGGAGATATTCTTCTCGAAGATAACAGCCTCCATGGTCAGAATAATATTCTCTACCGCATCGCTCATATTGAACTTGCTGTGGATCATTCCTGTCCGGGAATCGTCCATCTCTGTCAGGTACAGCAGGTCGTTGGTCAGCCGTGTCATACGCTCGGTCTCCGACTTGATATACTGCAGCCACTTCGCCTGATTGCGGATCGTATCGTCACTGTTCGAGAGCAGCACATCCGCATTGGTGTTGATGATCGTCAGCGGCGTCTTCAGCTCATGCGAGGCATCGGCGATGAACTGCTTCTGCTTGTCGAAGGCCTCCCGGACCGGCGCAATCGAGCGGTTCGCGAAGAAGCGGCTGGTGAAGTAGAGAATAATCAGCATCAGCAGGCCGACGGCTGTGAAGGTATAGATGAGGTTGGTCAGGATTTTCTGCTGGGAAGTGATATCCATGAAGACGATCTGCTTCCCTTCCGCTGTATGCTTGACCATAAAGATCCACCGGCTGCCATCCAGCGTGAACCGGCCGATGTCCTTGCCGTTACTAAGGGCTTCCTTAAGCGCAGCGTCATAGAACTCATCATCCATCGTGAATTTGGAATCCTTGCTGACCAGCGTACCGCTTGTATCGGTCTGTATGGTGAACGAGACGGAACGGTCCGGCTGGTAGGCGTCTATGGGCCCTTTATCCATGGGCATGCCGCCTCCATCTGCTGCGCCGCGGGGGCCTCCTTGTGCACCGCCGGGTCCCTTCTGCTCATTGTCCGCAATCCGGTGCAGCGCCATATTAATATCATTTTGCACATTGACGTACATGATGATATAGATCGAGGCGAAGGCAATCAGCATCATGATGGAGATGGTAGCCAGATTGACAATCAGGAACCGGTTTCTGAGTTTCTTGAACATTAAGCACTCACCTCTAATACATAACCCACGCCTCTAATCGTGCTGATTCGCACCTCTGAATTCAGGAAGGTAAGTTTTTTGCGCAAAAAAGAGATATAGACCTCCACGTTATTATGCTCCGCTTCGGAATCGAACCCCCACAGCTTCTCAATAATCTGCTCCTTGGAGGTTACGGCCTGCTTCCTTAAGATCAGCAGCTCCAGCAGCTCGGTTTCCTTAAGGTTCAGCTTGATCTCCTTGCCCTTCACCGTCAGCTTCGGATTCGCCGTGTTCAGCTCAATATCTCCGAACTTCAGGCCGTCCTCAGGAATCACTTCCCCTTTGCGCCGCAGGGCGGCCCGGATTCTGGCCAGCAGCTCCTCCGAAGAGAACGGCTTGGCGATATAGTCGTCTGCTCCGTGATCGAGTCCGGTGACCATATCGGTGATCTCCCCTTTGGCTGTCAGCATGATCACCGGCGTGGAGATTCCGTCCTTCCGCAGCTCCTTCAGCACGCTGATTCCATCCATCTCCGGCATCATAATATCGAGCAGCAGCAGGTCATAGATCCCGCTCTGCGCATAATCGAGACCTGATCTGCCGTCATGGACGGCGTCCACCGAGTAATTGTGCTTCTTCAATATTTGGGTCAAGGCTTCCGCCAGATGAATCTCGTCTTCTACAATTAATATTCTCATGGGATGAATCATCCTCTTCATAAGTAATGTACTTGCTGCTTAAGCCATTATAGCAAGATTACCTTTAATCAACCTTAACTGTACTGCTGTTCAGGTGCTGCCGGAGGTATTCAGGGCGAAATCATCGGATGAAATTCCAATCGTTCCAGGGCACTTATATAGAAGATACATCCGGAAGTGTTATCCCTGTGTTAAAAAGTCAGCGCAGTGTAAAACCATTTAAGATTCATTAAAGGTTCGGGGGCTAAGATACATTCATAAGCAAGCGAGGCACACACGAAAGTGCAGATAAAGGCAGTCTCCATTACACAACCCGAAAGGATCTGAACCCATATGGCGATCGAAGTGTTCAACCGTTACGAGAACAAATACCTGCTTGGCACTGAATCCTACATGAAGCTCTATAACGAACTGCTCGAATACATGGAACCCGATGAGTACAACAAACAGCATGAGTACTACTCCATCACCAATCTATATTATGACACACCCCATGATTCCCTGATCCGCAGCAGCCTGGCCAAGCCGAAATATAAGGAGAAGCTTCGCATCAGAGCATATGGCATTCCTACCGGCGAGACCAAGGTCTATCTGGAAATTAAGAAAAAGGTGTTCGGCCTGGTGAACAAGAGAAGAACCTCGCTCAAGCTGAATGAAGCCTATGATTTCGTCGCCAGCGGGATCGAGCCTGAATTCAAGAGCTACATGAACAAGCAGGTGATTGAAGAGATCAAGTACATGCTGACCAGATATGATCTGCAGCCGAAGCTGTACCTGTCCTATGACCGCAAAGCGATGTTCTGCAAAAATAACCGCGACCTGCGCATCACCTTCGATACGAATATCCGCTGCCGGCGGTACGATCTGAAGATGGAGCACGGCGTATACGGCGAAGAGCTGCTGGAGCCGGGCCAGTGGCTGATGGAAGTGAAGGCCGAGAAGACGATTCCGGTCTGGCTGGCCAAAATGCTCTCGGAGCACCAGATGTACCGCACCAGCTTCTCCAAATACGGCAACGAATATAAAAAAATGCTGAAGAACAGCAAAGCAGAAAGAGAGAGTGTCCTATATGCTTGATTCGATTTTTAGCGCAGCCCTGACCACTACGGAGCTAACCTTCACGAATGCCATTCTAACCATATTGATCTCGATTGTACTTGGCGGACTCATCAGCTTCACCTACATGAAGACGAACCCTGCCGGATATTCGCAGAGCTTCACGCTTACGATGGTCCTGCTGCCGGTCATTGTGGCCATCATTATCCTGCTCATCGGCAGCAACGTTGCCCGGGCCTTCAGCCTTGCCGGCGCCTTCTCCATCATCCGGTTCAGAAGTGCACCCGGCGATCCGAAGGATATCACCTTCGTCCTGTTCACTATGGCCTCCGGCCTGGCCTGTGGGGTTGGATCATTCGGTTATGCGGTACTCTTCACCCTTATTCTCTGCATCCTGATGGTCGTGCTGAACCGTACGGGCTTCGGTCTCAGAAAGTCGGTGCAAAAGACACTGAAAGTGACCATTCCCGAGAATCTGGGCTATGAGGAAGCTTTCGCGGAAGTTTTCAATACATTCAATGTAGCTTACGAGCTTAAGAAAATCAGAACGACCGAACTAGGCAGCCTGTATGAACTGGTCTATGCCGTAACGATTGATGAGCACACCAGCCAGAAAGAACTGCTTGACGCTATCCGTACACGCAACGGTAACCTTGACCTCTCACTAACCATGGCTCCGGTCATGAATGACTATTAATGCTGGACTAGAAGGGAACGATGACAGATGAAGAACTTAATCTTAGGCAGTAAAATAGGACTGGTGTTGTTATGCGCCGCAGTCATGTCTGCTTGCAGCACAAATGCCGCTACGCAAAATACTGCAAGTAACAACGCAGCTACAGCGGTAACGGCAGAGCAGAGCAGCACGTCTGCCGCAGTACAGCTGGCAAGTGTGAAGCTGACGGATCTGGTAGCTTTTGATGAAGACGATTCTGAGACGGCCTGGACGGAGGCGGATTCGACCGCGATTACACTAGCCGGAACGAGCGCTGCTGTCGACGGCGCCGGTGCCACAGCTGAGGGCGGAACAGTAACGATTACGGAAGCAGGGACTTATGTACTCAGCGGCACGCTCAGTGACGGGCAGATTATTGTAGACGAGCAGGCGAAGGGAACCGTACATCTGGTGCTGAACGGCGCTCAGCTGACGGACAGTGACAGTGCTCCGGTCTATATCAAGGAAGCGGGTAAAGTAGTGATTACCCTGCAGGAAGGCACAGAGAACAGTGTGACTGACGGAGCGGCTTATGTGTTCGCAGATGCGGCTACCGATGAACCAGGCGCGGCCATCTTCAGTAAAGCCGATCTGACCATTAACGGCACCGGCAAGCTGACGGTAACCGGTAATTACAACGATGGTATTTCAAGCAAAGACGATCTGAAGATCATGTCAGGTACAATTGAAGTGAAGGCAGCAGATGATGGTATCGTCGGTAAAGACCTGATCGCCGTACAGGACGGTACGATTACGATTAACGCAGAGGGCGATGGCATTAAATCGACCAACGACGAAGATGCGGACAAAGGCTTCATCGCCATTGCAGCAGGAACCTTTGATATTACCGCAGGCAATGACGGCATTCAAGCCGAGACGGCGGCTGTAATCGACGGCGGAACCTACACCCTGGTAACCGGCGGCGGCAATGTAAATGCTGAAGTGAAGGCTGGCGAAGGCGGCATGGGCATGGGTATGGGCGGCGGTGGCTTCGGCGGCCAACGTCCGGGAACAGAGGCTTCCGGGGATCAGGCGGCAGCCGGAGGAACTCCGCCTGCGATGGATGCAGCAGGGACGGCTGACCAGACGGCAACTGCCAGCACCGATGCTACTACCAGCACAGATGCCACTACCACCACGGAGACTGAATCCACCAGCGCAAAGGGGCTGAAAGCAGGCGGGGACCTCACCGTGAACGGAGGAAGCTTCACGATTGATTCCGCAGATGATGCGGTGCACAGTAACAGCAATGTCTCCATCACGGACGGACAATTCGAAATTGCCGCAGGCGATGATGGTATCCATGCCGATTCCCTGACCTCCCTGTCCGGCGGAACGATCAACATTACGAAGAGCTATGAAGGGATTGAAGGAGGAAACATTACCATATCCGGCGGTGAGATTCATGTAGTCGCGACGGATGACGGCGTGAATGTGGCCGGCGGCAACGATAATAATGCGGCTGCTGGGGGAACGCAGGCACAAGATCAATTCACTGCCGGCACCGGAAGCAACCTGCTGACCATCAGCGGCGGAACCCTGACCGTGGATGCAGCAGGCGACGGCCTGGATTCCAACGGGTCAATCACGATGACCGGCGGAACCGCAATTGTGAATGGCCCTGAGAACTCGGGCAACGGCGCACTGGATTATGACGGAACCTTCAACATGACGGGCGGATATCTGGTAGCAGCAGGCGCCTCCGGCATGGCACAGGCCCCTGGTGAAGACTCCAGCCAGTATTCGGTGGGCATGACCTTCTCGGAAACCCAGCAAGCTGGTACAATGGTTCACCTGGAAGACGCTGACGGCAATACAATCCTGACCTTTACTCCATCGAAGAGCTTCCAGACGGTAGTTGTGAGCTCCCCTGAGCTGAAAGAAGGCTCATACACTGTCTATACCGGAGGCAGCTCTACCGGAGCAGCCGTAGACGGATTGTATACGGATGGTGAGTACAGCGGAGGCACCGAATTCGTGACCTTTGATATTACCGGCAGTGTAACCTGGGTCAATGAATCCGGTATAACCACTGCCCCAAGCGGCATGGGCGGCCCTGGCGGCGGAGGCGGATTCGGCGGCGGAGGCGGCAGAGGCAACGGTCAAGGCGGCCAAGGCGGCACACCGCCAGCTGACGCAGGTACCACCAAGCCAGCAGACGCAGGAACTACCAAGCCAGCGGATGCAGGCACAACAGCTCCTGCGGATGCGGGCACCACGAAGCCAGCAGACGCAGGAACTACCAAGCCAGTTGACGCAGGCACAACAGCTCCTGCGGACGCGGGCACCACGAAGCCAGCAGACGCAGGAACTACCAAGCCAGCGGATGCAGGCACAACAGCTCCTGCGGATGCAGCAGCAAGCACTAAGTAAGCAGGCTGAGCATAAGTAGCCTGACAGCACAACAGAGACTATCCTTTAGCGGATAGTCTCTGTTTTTGCGTTCCGGAGCGGCAGCGGGCCTGCCGGGCGGCTACATGAAGTCGAAGAAGTAACGGATCACATGGAAGAACACGGGTGCTGTATAGGTAAGGCTGTCGATGCGGCTGAGGTAGCTTTTCTTCAGTGCAGCGAATTTATCATCATCGCCGATCAGCAGATCGCGCTTGAGCACAGATACGGTCAGGCTGCCGAAGAAGCCGCTGAGGCTGATCAGCATGCCGGAGAGATACCCGAAGGCCGGATTCAGCGGTGTGAGGTGCGGATAGATCAGATAGGACACCGCTGTAGTTACAACGAACGCGCAGGCGAATCCTTCCCAGGTCAGGTAGGGGTTGGAGGTAGGAACGATTTTGTGTTTGCCGAAATAGATCGAGGCCATATAGTGAACGGCATCATTAAGCTGGGTCAGCACGACCAGAAACAGGACAAGACCGGCCCCATATTCCGGCGACGCAAACTGGAAGTAGGCCAGGTGGCTCAGCCCGAAGACCATCAGCATCAGCCCCCACTGGGTGGCGCTGACACTGCGCAGGAAGCCCAGCGTTCCTTTGTTAATCAGCCTGGGCAGCGGCAGCAGCAGGAACACATAGACCGGAATGAAGACAATGAACATCCCGTACCACTCGATATAGACCCAGTAGAATTGCAGCGGAATGGACAGGTACGCCCAGAGGAACAGCCTGCGGTCCGCTTTTCTTGTCCGGATCATGGAGAAATATTCTTTGAGCGCGAAGAAGGCCAGTACCATCAGGGACAGCAGGGAAACGACGGAATTGGACAGGGTAGCCAGGCAGAAGATGAACAGCATGCCCCACCAGGTTTTGATCCGGAAGCCGATTCCGGTATAATCCTTGTCCTTCTGCAGTCTGCTGACAGCAAGATACAATAAGTGTATAACCGATAAAGCTGCGAAAATAAGTACGAGCGTAAATAACGAGCGGTTCATCAGCAATCACCAACTTATCTATGGGTGGAATTTCAATAAAGGAATTTTATGTTAGAATAAACAGAGTGTCCAGCTTATTTTGAAGCTTACACTTGATCTGATTCGTTTCCGGCAGTCTGTAGCCTTCCCGCTAAGCTGCTTGGAAGAGGCGAAATGCTGCCTTTTGTACAACAATTTTGAGTTTGAGCCGATTTAATGAGGGAAATGTTGTATTATGTGCAGGATTCTGGCGAGTTACCGGATCACTGCCACATAAGGCCTATATACCAGATTATAAGGGGAAAATTGCAATGTCAGCTGATTCTTCGGTCTATATTCTGCTCACCAATACAGGGACGCTTTTTACGAAGCTGATCCAGGGCTACACCAAGGCTCCGTATAATCATGCCTCCATCTCGTTTAACCGGGAGCTGTCAGAGCTGTACAGCTTCGGGCGGAAGCATCCGGCCAATCCGCTAAACGGCGGGTTCGTGAAGGAGGATATCCGTACAGGTACATACAGCAAGTATCCGGGTACAACATGCGTCATCTACAGGCTTCAGGTTACAGACCGTGAGGTGGAGAAAATGAAGCGGGTTCTGCATGTCTTCATCCGCAGCCGCCAGAAGTATCTCTATAATATTCTCGGTGTCATCGGCATAGCGCTGAAGGAGCCGGTTGAATTCAGCAACTCCTACTTCTGCTCGCAGTTTGTTGCCGAGATTCTGGAGCGCTCAGGGATTAAGCTGTGGAATAAGCTGCCTGCACTCGTGACCCCGGATGATTTCCGGCAGAGCGACCGGCTGGAGCTGGTTTATTACGGTAAGTTAAGCGATTATCATCCTTCTGGGATGTAGAGAAAGTCCTCGTTCCCGTTAAGGGAAGAGGACTTTAATTATAGTTGAACCCTACCTGGCTTAGGATGTCCGGATTGTGGTATTTTCAGTAAGAAAAGGAGAGTGGAAGTATGGTTCATGCCAAGGATGTGCTTGCCAATCAATTGTTGGCGAATGCCAATGACCCCAGCTGGCATCTTCCGTTCATTCAGGCGGTAGAGGCGGTTACAGAGGAAGAAGCTTTCTGGAAGCCCGGAGCGGGCTTGAACAGTATTGCTGAGCTTACCCGGCATTTGCTGTACTGGAATGAGACCTGGCAGAGCAGGTACCGGGCGGGGCGGGTGGATGCTGTCCCTCCGGTTGGTGATAACAATCGCAGCTTTGTGGTTCCGGAGGGTACTGCATTCAGCGAGCTGCGGGGAAGCCTGCTGCAGGTCTTGCTGCAATGGCAGACCCTGTTGTCCGAAGAGGGTCTGGAGGAACAGGTGGAAGGATTCCCTGAACCGGCTGCCTGGTGGGAAATCATCAGCAATGCGGCTACGCATAATGCCTACCATATCGGCCAAATGGTTGTGTTACACAAGCTATACGTCACGCTTCGGCAGTAACCAATCTGCGTAAATACTGCCGGAACGATAAGAAGCATCCCGAACAGACCCGTAAAGTTACTTGCGGGTCTGTTTATGCTGCAAATATAAGAATGTATATGTTGTACACAAGTTCCCGCTGAAGCTTGATACCTGAAGTTGCCGGCCGGGCTGCTTGTGCAGAAAGCCTTAATCTGTAATAAACTGGAGCATGTGATATTCTTGGATTATTGTCTACTGAAGGAAAAAGAGAGGGATTTCATATCATGAATGCTAATATCATCAGAGCGCTGGAAATAAGATATGCCTGCCGGTTGGAGCGGCTTACAGGAGGGTATACAAATTTCGCCTATCTGATGGCGGGGGCGGAGCCTCCGCTTGTAGCCAAAGTAACGAATCTGTCCAACGAAGACACGCTCAATGAGATCCAGGCAATGAAGCTGGTGCAGGGAAGCTGTGATACACCGGCCATACATGAGGTGTCAGAGATGGACGGGATGCGGATACTCGTGATGGACTGCATGCCGGGCGTAAGTGCACAATCCGTCCTTGATGCAGGAGACTGGGCAAGAGCGGAACAAATATACAGCAGAATGGGCCAGCTGCTGGCTTCCCAGATTCATTCGCAGCCGTATCAACTGCTGGAGCAAGGTCTGCGCCTCAGCAACAGATCCGCACTTAGTCAGATGATTAAGAGGTTAGAATTCGTACCGGGTCCCCTGAGCAGGGATTCGCTCCAGCTCCTGTCGGCTGCCGGTGCCCAGGACCAGCCTTGGGTTCTGACGCATGGGGATTACGGGGTACATAATATACTTTGTGAACCGGAAGGTACACTTCATGTGCTGGACTGGGAATGGGCAGAATGGGGCGGTCCGCTTAATGACGTGGCCTGGGTCTGCTGGTTCACGAAGCTGCATTACCCCGGGCAAGCCCAGAAGCTGAATGCAGCCTTCATCCGGGGCTACCTGTCCGGGAATCCGCTGTCGTTCACACCGCAGCAGCTGAAGGCATCCAGCCTATATAAAGTGTGGAATGTGCTGCACCGGCTGCGGATTGCTCCCAAAGAGGTGCAGCGTGAGTGGGTTCGGCGTCTGGAGTGGACGCTGAATGAGGATTTCAGTGATCTGCACGGGAGTGACCATTCATAACCTGCTGGCCAGTCACTGCTCCGGCACAATAACCCGGATGTGACGCGGAATCGTGCTTAGGCGGATTGGGAGCGGCGGGCCTTCTTCACCATCGACATTGGTCTTCACCGGCTCGGGAGAGTGCACCGCGACTTCTCTGGCCGTGAAGTAGATAACATCTTTATGATTTCTCAGGTTGCCGAGCAGCAAAGAGATGCTGACTGTAACGGTGTTCAGCAGATTAAGATCCTTGACGATGAAGCAGTGAAGCAGCCCGTCATCTACCGCAGCACCGGGCGCAAGCTTCTCGAAGCCGCCTACTGAATTCGTAAGCGCCGCGATAAACAGCGGCGAAGAGCCTTCCCAGATCTCCCCGTCATGCGTAATGGTCAGAGTGTGTGCGCTGTTGCTGGCCAGCTCCTTAATGCCTTCTTTCAGATAAGCCAGGAAACCCAGCCGGGTTTTGTCTTCGGTGGTAACAGAAGAGAGTGAGCCGGCCAGTGAGCCCGCAGCAACCACATTTACGAACAGCCGGTCGTTCAGCCGGCCCATGTCGACTCTTTGCGTACGGGAGGAAGAGAGCGTCCGGATGGCATCCGCAGGACTTAGCGGAATCTGCAGGGCACGGGCGAAGTCATTCACCGTTCCCATGGGCACGATCCCCAGCGTAGGGCGGTGCTCCTGATCGGCAAGCCCGTTCATGGTCTCGTGAAGGGTGCCGTCTCCGCCGATGGCCACCACCAGATCATAGCCCCCGCTGCATGCCTGCACGCAGAACGCAGTTGCATCCCCCTCCCCTGCGGTTTCATGGATGGTAACCTGATACCCTGCGCTTTGCAGAATCTCTTCCGCACTGCGGATATAGTCCCGCGCGTCTGCTTTGCCGGACGCAGGGTTAATGATAATCATAGCCTGCTGCATACTGCACTCCTCTCTGTGTGTCTGGATTATTATCCATTACCCAACCAGGCCTAGCGATTGAATCAAAAGCGCCAAAGGGCAGCAAAAAGTCCCTTTGGCGCTTAATTTGTATCCGGACAGCCTTCACCGCAGCTCCGGCCGGGATTATCTTCCTTCACTTCGTCTATGATGAGAATCGGCATAGGCTGCACTGCGGAAGTTAAGAATCGGATCGTCCGACAGCTGTATCCCGGACGTGATGGCGGTGGGGTCCATTACCAGCCCCTCCGGTTCCGGAATGATCTCCGAGATATGCAGCCGGCCGAGATCGATTCTCCGGCGGTCCTCAGGCCAGGCACGGGTAGGGTCATCCGTCGGGTCCCCTTCTTCACCGAGAACAGCCACAAGCTGGAAGATGGCCGACTCATCTTTGAAGCGAAGCTCAAGTTCATCCTCCAGGTAATGCTCCGGCTGCTGCGCTGCATCTTCAGCCGATAAGGTACGCACTCCCGTCTCGGGAATCCACTCGAACCGCACGGGCTGCTGCCTTCCCGCTGAATTCACCATATAATAAGCATGAATGCAGTAATAATGACTCTCTGCGTAGCTGGCAGGCGGCTTCAGCCGTTTCACGGCCAGCAGACTCGTCTTGCTCTCGCTGAAGTGGACCGTGATTTCCTTGATCAGCTCCAGGGTCCCGAGTGTGCCAGCCTGTGCGCGGTGGGCCGTACGGACAATATCTATGAATGACTCAGGGGTGCGGGCAAAAAAGACAGGTATCGTCACTCCGACCAGATTGGTAATCCCTCCATCCGGCAGGCTGAACTGGACTGCCATACCCTTGGCGGGCGAGAGAAGGTCCGCCAGCGCCGGATCGGTGGAGCTGCCCGAGAAACGGACCACTGCGTCTACCTGCTGCTCCTGAAGATGTGCTGCGGTAGTGAATTCCATGCCCAGGCCGCTTGGCCGGAAGAAAGCGCGGCAGCAGATTCCCTTGGCATGCGCGCGGCGGTATCCGGGATGCACCCCGGACAGCTCCTCGATCGCGTCTACGGCCTCAGCGGCCAGGCCGGAATATTCCTCCCCGCTTGCGGGAAGATGGCTGATCCGATCAGATGTATTCATGCCATACTCACTCCTCGTAAGATTATTTGTACCCGGACAAGCTGCATCAGCTGGATCATAGTTATTACCACACCGGCATTTTACTTAAACTGCTTCTCGTAGACATCCACTTCATTATTGTGGTTATCCATGGCACTTCTGATCCGGACAAAACCGTTCGCAGTCCAGAATGCTTCCCCGGCCTTATTCTCCAGCTGAACCGCCAGCCTGGCCGCATGTAAGCCTTGGTGCTTAAATATCTGCTCCAGCTTATGAACCGCAGTCTTCCCGATACCCTGCCGGCTATACTGCTGGTGAATTACCAGAAGCCCGATCCATGGATGATGATCCTGTCCGTAATCGGGAAGGTAGGTAATTAGCCCGGCGTAACCGCTATGGGCCTTGATGTACAGCATCTTTTCTCCCATTTCGAGGTTCTTCCTGTTGTCTTCGCGGATCTCCAGCGGATCGAGGTAAGCTTTATGCTCCACCATGAGGTTGAAGGCAGGCTGGGAGTTAAGGATTGAGGCTTGAATCTGAAGGCTCTCCGGAGACAAGGGGTCGGAAACTTCTTCTAATTGGATGATGATAACCACCAGCTTTCTATTAGATAAATATCTAATTAGATAATAATATAATTGTCGCTGGCTATCAAGCTATATGCTAAAATTAAGCAGGATTATCCCAAAAAAGTGCTTAAGCAGAAATGGAGAAAAGAAATAATGAATGAATTACCAAACTGCCCGCAGTGCAGTTCCGTGTACACCTATGAGGACGGAGCGCTTCTGGTATGCCCGGAATGCGGACATGAGTGGTCTTTGGACACAGAGAATGCAAGCAACGTGGACCAGAAGGTGGTTAAGGATTCGAACGGTAATGTTCTGGCTGACGGGGACACCGTAACGGTGATTAAGGACCTCAAGGTAAAAGGCAGCTCATCCGTTCTGAAGATAGGCACTAAGGTGAAGAACATCCGGCTGGTGGAAGGCGACCATGATATCGACTGCAAAATCGACGGATTTGGTGCGATGAAGCTGAAGTCGGAGTTCGTCCGCAAAGCATAAAACAGAAGGACCGGTATCTGAACCCCAGCGGCCAGCAGATTCCGGTCCTTCTATTTCTTGCTGCTATAGGATTATCGCCCCGTATTTCTTCCGTTTCCATTGCTGTTTCCGCTCCGGGCAGCGGATACGGGATTCATTCCTCTATTGAAAGGGGAAGGATGTAGTACAGACGTCCGGAGCAGGCGGGCCCCCATTGTCCAAAAGCTGATGCGCACAAACTTTGTAGGAAGGAACTTGCCCAATGAAAAGGTACATCGGATGCGCTGCCTTTATGGCAGCTATGTTATGGCTTACTGCCTGCAGCGGGACACCGGAGGGAGCACCCGTGCCTTCGCAGGAGCCGCAGCACACACAGGAAGCACTGCAGTCAACTCCCGGGACAGCCCCCGTAGACCCACCGCAGCAGACACCGCTACAGACATCCAATCCAACACCGGTCCAATCGCCAGCATCATCAACCCCATCAGCCCCATCAGCTCCATCAACCGAAGAAGGACAGCCGCCCGATATTCTGGAGGCAGCAGCAGCCGTGATCACCGCACTTAAAGAGAAGGATATGGATCAGCTTGCCGCCTGGGTGCATCCTGAGCGGGGCATCCGTTTTTCACCCTTCGCCTATGTCGATACAGTTAATGATCTTGTATTCACCAAAGATGAGGTGGACACCTTGTTGGAGGATCCTGCAAAACGCGTGTGGCGGTTGTTCGAAGGTACGGGTGAGGTTATTGAGCTTAATTTTGCGGATTATTATAAGTGGTATATCTATGATGCTGACTTTGAGCAGGATGCCGGGATTGCAGTGAATAAGGAACTGCGTAAGGAGCAGACCTCCGGAAATCTCAATGAAGTCTATCCGGAAGCGAACCATGATTTCGTCGAATATTACATCGGCGGGCTGGATTTGGCTGAGGAAGGGATGGACTGGCGCAGCCTCTATCTTGTTTTTGAGACAAACGGTGATGATCATGCGCTGGTTGGTATTATTCACGATCAATGGACACCATGAGACGCGCAGACACATGCAGACACATAATGATTGCTTGATCTTTGCATAGGTGCGCCCCAGAATGGAGGGAACGTGATGAATAAAGGGAGCAAGTGAGCATGAGCAGTGTTATGACACGCAACAAGGTAAGAGTTATTGGAGAAGGGGAGCAGACCCTCGTTTTTGCCCATGGATTTGGCTGTGACCAGAGTATGTGGCAATTTATTACGCCTGCCTTTGAGAAGAAGTACCGGATGGTGCTTTTTGATTATGTCGGCTCAGGCAATTCGGATCATTCAGCCTACAGCGGAGAGAAGTACAGCAGCTTCGGCGGCTATGTGCAGGACGTGCTTGATGTTATAGATTCGCTGCAGCTGACCGGTGTTATATTTGTCGGCCACTCTGTCAGCTCGATGATCGGAATGCTTGCTGCCATTGAGCGGCCGGAATATTTCCGCAAAATGATTATGATCGGCCCGTCCCCGTGTTATCTGAACGATGGTGAAGGCTACATCGGCGGATTTGAGCGGAGTGATATCGCTGAGCTGCTGGAAATGATGGAGATGAATTTCTCCGGCTGGGCCGGATTTATGGCGCCGCTGGCGATGAAGAATCCAGATCTGCCTGAGCTCACGAAGGAGCTGGAGCGGACCTTCATTTCCGGGGACCCGGTCATTGCCAGAGAATTCGCCGAGGTTACCTTCCTGTCTGATCACCGGGCGGAGCTGGCCAAGTCAACCGTTCCCACACTGATTCTGCAGTGCTCCGATGACAGTATCGTGCCGATAGAGGCCGGGGAATATCTGCATAGACACTTAAGCAACAGTACCTTCCGGCTGCTGGAAGCCAAAGGGCATTATCCGCATATCAGCCACCCGGAAGAGACGATTATGCTGATTAACGAATATCTGCAATGCGATTGAAGCCATTAAGAGGTATGGAGAGGGTACAGGAACATGGATAAACGGCTGGAATATGCCCCTTGCGGGTATATTTCCATTACACACGAGGGTATGATCACGGAGATGAACCAGACCTTCCTCGATATGACGGGCTATAAGCGGGAAGGGCTGGAGCACAAGCATTTGGAATCGATTATGTCAAAAGCGAACCAGCTTGTTTTCCATTCGTACTTTTATCCTAATATCAATTTGCACGGGCAGGTAGATGAGCTGTTCATCAGCTTGAAGGACAGCGGCGGCCAGTCCATTCCGTACATCCTGAACGGCAGGCGGCACGAGCATGAGGGCGTAGAGGTTATTGATTGTGCCTTGGTTCAGATGAGCAAGCGCATGGATTATGAGCGGGAGCTGCGGTCTGCCAAGAAGCAGATAGAGGAAGCTTACTGGGAGAAGGAGCAGATGCTCGCCGAGCTGAAGCAGCTCCATGCCGAGATTGAGCAGAAGCAGGCAGAGCTGCTGGAGCTGAATGCTATTCTGGTTGAACGCTCCACTACGGACAAGCTTACAGGACTGAAGAATAGACGGTATTTTCAGGAAGCACTGGAGGAGCATATCGCACGGTATAGGGAGCAGGGACGTTTATTTTCGCTGCTGATCCTTGATATAGACCACTTCAAACAAGTAAATGATACGCTGGGGCATCAGGCAGGTGACTATGTGCTGGAGCAGATGGGGAGCATCCTCCGCTATCATTGCCGGGAGCAGGATATGGCGGCCAGATATGGCGGCGAAGAGTTCGTGCTTATTCTTCCGGACATCAATGCCCAGGAGTCGATACTAATTGCCGATAACCTGCGTCATGAAATTGCCCGGGCGGCATGGGGATCCAATATCCCCGGCGGCATTACAGCGAGCGTGGGTATTGCTACATTCGCAGGCACGGGTAATGAGACAACCCTGCTGCGGCAAGCGGATCAGGCGCTCTACACCTCCAAAGAGCAGGGCCGGAACCGCGTCACGCATTGCATGGATTCCAGCGCCCTGCCTTGGTAGAGAAGTAAGAACATACTTGATGTTATAAAATTCTGCGGGCGGTAACGAAACGTTTCTTCCACTGGCTGCCGAAAGCCTCGATATGTACACCGAGCTCTTTGGAATAGGTATGCAGCATTTGATTATTTCCGGCATAGATAGCGACATGTCCAATATCCAGCCCCCGGGCGCTGAAGAAGAGCAGATCTCCCGTGCGCAGCTCGTCCACTCCAACCTCAGTGCCTTCCAGCGCCTGATCATAAGACACACGGGGAAGCTCAACCGACAGCGTGTCCGCAAATACCCGTTTCACAAAAGACGAGCAGTCGAACGTATCGGTCTGATCGGGCGAAGCCCCGAATACATAAGGCGCATTCAGATATTTCTTCCCGTAGGCAATCAGCGCCTCCCCCTGCTTCTGCAGCAGAGAGCCGCTTTTGTAATCTGTATATTTCGGCTTGGAGGACAAATATCCGGTCACATGATCTTCCGTCCGCACCTCCAGCCAGAGGGCATTCACTTCGCGGATGACCTGGACTTTGCTGCCTGCGGGCAGCAGGGCAAGCGTGTTGGCTTCGCTGTCCGAATCCGGGGAGCTGCGCAGATTCACGCCCCAAGTGACCGAGGTATGATAGGTAGCGGCCGAAGAGATGGAGACGGAACCGGTTGCTGCATCCCAGGTAACGGTGCTGCCCAGGGCTTCACTGACGAAGCGCAGGGGGATCATGCTGTAGCCCTGCGACAGCTGCCCCGGTACGCTCAGGGCGAGCGGTTGCCCGTTCAGCCGGGCAGTGGCTGAGCCAATGGTGTAGGTCAGCGTTGTGCCGCCTTTGGTAGCCGTCACAGTCTTGCTCGAATTATTCCAGGATAGCCCGGCACCCTGGGCTTCAAACAGGTTACGCATGGGTACGAGCACAGTACCGCTGATGTTAAGCGGCCGGGCTTCAGGCTGAAGCTGCTGCCCGTCCAGGTAGATGGAGATAGGTTTAGGGGTGGCGGCTGCTTCTGCATGGACAGAGGCTGGAGCTAACAGGGTCAGCCCGAGCAGGGATAGCAGCGCAGTTCTTCTTGCTGTCATGGATTCATCACCTTATGGATAGATTTAACTCTATACATTGGACGTTGCCGGGAAGAAATGGTTCTGTGCCAATTGTTGGAAGGGAAGGCCGGGCCAAGGGGATTGGGCCAGGCTCAAATGAATTGCACTTGACTTCTGCAGGAATTCATCATAAAATCTAACCAGTTAGTTATAAATGGAGGTGGCAAGTATAGCATCAGCAGAAAGTAAACGGAGGCCCAAAATTTACGATGCTGCCCGAACCAGAGGGATTATTCTTGATGCAGCCGAGAAGATCTTTGCCGAGCTTGGCTATTCAGCGGCACGGATTGATGTCATTGCGAAGGCGTCCGGGTACAATAAAAGCCTGATTTATCAGTATTTTGGCGACAAGCTGGGTCTATATACAGAGGTAGTCAAACGCGCAGACCAGATTGGCGAACAGATTACAGGCGCGTTCATTAGCGGATTATTGCAGAATGACAAGCTTGCATCGGACCCTGCGGCGTTCAGGAGCTTCCTGGAATCTTCGACCCGGGAGACGGTGTCCTTCCTTCTGGAGCACCGGAGTTACCTGAGAATTCTATTCTGGGAGGCCGCTGAAGACTGGAGGACCTGGAATCAGATCACCTATCGTCCGGACGATGCTACACAAATGCATGAATTGGCCTTAGCTGCACAGAAGAACGGAATCCTCCGCCAGGATCTGGACCCGGCATTGTTTCCGATTCTGATTATGAATGTGACTACAGCTACCCTGCAGTCGTCTTCACGGTTTGAACATTTGCTGGGGACACTGGATTCCCCGCAGATGAGAGAAGAGACCACCCGGCAGATCGTGCAGTTTATTATCCATGGCGTTATGGAGCCGTCTTTGCTGTAAGAGACGGCTGTTCTTTTGGACAAAATATAAACAACTAGTTAGTTTTAAACGAAGGGCAGGAGTGATGTTATGACCGCAATGATTCAGACGGAACGATTAACGAAGCATTTTGGCAGCAATCATGCTGTGAACGGATTGTCGCTGGAGGTGAACCAGGGCGAAATCTACGGCTTCCTGGGACTGAACGGTGCCGGCAAAACAACAACCATCCGCATGCTGCTGGGCATGATCCGCCCCGACTCCGGGTCCTCCTATGTATTCGGACAGCGGGTGGATGCGGGCAGCCATAAGCTGTGGGCGAATGTAGGGTACATGGTCGAGACGCCCTACTCCTATCCTGAGCTGACCGTCCGCGAGAATCTGGAGATTATCCGCAGGCTGCGGGGTATCGCAGACCGCAGGGCCATTGACAGCATCATCGATAAGCTTCAGCTTACCGCTTACCGGGACCGCAAGGCAGGGACGCTCTCCCTCGGCAACGGGCAGCGGCTGGGTCTCGCCAAGGCCATGCTGCATCATCCGCAGGTGCTGATTCTGGATGAGCCGACGAACGGGCTTGATCCGGCCGGGATTGTGGAGGTGCGGGAGCTGCTCCGGGAGCTTGCACTTCAGCACGGCGTAACGATTTTTATCTCCAGCCATATTCTCGGTGAGGTCTCCAGGCTGACGACGCGGATTGGCATTGTGCATCAGGGCCGGCTGCTGCAGGAGGCGGATGTGAAGGAGCTGCAGCAGCTGCTCCGCAAGCGCCTGCTTGTGCAGACCCGCGATCCGGCAAGCGCCCGGAGGAGGCTGATTCAGGCCGGGTATGCTGTGCAGGAAGCCGGAGAGGGAACGCTGCTGCTTGCGGATGAACGTGCTATCGCGAACCCGGACCACATCTCCAAGCTGCTTGTGTATGCGGATATGCCGCCCACGCTGATCCAGGTGGGGGAAGAGGATTTGGAGGCTTATTTTCTAAGAATGATTGAGGCTGAAGGAGGAATGAAAGGATGAGTCAATGGATATCGGCCTTGGGGGTAGAGGTGCTGAAGCTTCGCCGTTCCAGGCTGTTCTGGATCTCGCTTGCAGCCAGTATGATGGTGCCGGTCATGATCGGGCTGGTCTTCTCGGGAACGATCGGCTCCCAGAGCAGCTTCGAGGGTGAGATCAATATGGAGGGGCTCCTGAAGGAGCTTGGTATTGTGATCTCTATGGGGGGCCTCATCGGATTCGGGTTTGTGTTCAGCTGGATCTTCGGCCGGGAATATTCCGACCGTACGCTCAAGGATCTGCTGGCCCTGCCGCTGTCCAGATACGGGGTGGCCGCCGCCAAGCTGCTCGTTGCCGCTGTCCTCAGCATGGGGCTGGCGCTGCTGGTGTTCATCGTCGGCTGCTTAACAGCAGGGCTTGTCGGCTTGGACGGATGGAGTCTGGAGGTCATTCTTCATGGCTTCAGCCGTTACGCGGAGGTCAGTCTAATGGTGATCTGTCTGAGCATGCCTGTAGCGTGGATGGCTTGTATCGGCCGTGGTTATATGACTCCGCTCGGCGTGGTCCTGCTGACCATTGTAGTTGCCCAGTTCGGCGGGGCGCTCGGCATTGTGGAATATATTCCATGGGCCGTTCCCGGATTGTTCAGCGGCGCTTCGGGGGAGGAGAGCTCCCATCTGGAGGCGATTAGCCGCATGCTTCCGTATCTCACCGGCGGCATTGGCGTAATAGGTACTCTTGCCTGGTGGCGTTATGCCGACCAGACATAGATCAGGCGGACTTTTAGAAGGTTATCAAATACGTATCAATGGAGGGGAATGGAATGGAGAAGATACCAAAGGGAACCGTGCTAATCATGGCTATTCTAATTATCGGGGCCATGGTGGGGCTGCTGAATCAATCTTCACTGAATACAGCACTGCCGAATATTATGGGCGATTTCCAGGTGTCCACGAGTACAGTGCAATGGCTGACGACGGCTTTTGCACTGGTTACAGGCATTGTGGTTCCGATCACGGCTTTTCTGATTCAGAGGTTTACAACCAAGCAGGTCTTCGTCTTTGCCATGGGCATGCTGACTGCAGGAACGCTCCTGTGTGCGGTCTCGCCGAATTTCGGACTGCTGCTCACCGGAAGAATAGTGCAGGCCGTCGGAGTGGGCATCATGCTTCCCCTGGTGCAGACGTTAACGTTCATCCTGATCCCGGTTGCTAAGCGGGGGTTCACGATGGGGATGATCGGGCTTGCAGTTAATTTCGCCCCGGCCATCGGACCTGTATTGAACGGCTGGCTGGTAGAGGATCATTCCTGGCGTTTGCTGTTCTATATTCTGGCTCCATACTCGCTGCTAATCACCGTCATTGGAGTCTTTCTCGTTAAGAATGTTACCCCGCAGGTGAAAAGCAAGGTGGATGCGTTATCCATGACGTTATCCTCGCTTGGCTTCGGCGGCGTATTATACGGATTCAGCGTCTCCGGCAGCAAAGGGTGGGGAAGCACGGAGGTGCTGATCTCCCTGGCGGTCGGGTTCCTTGCGCTGGGCCTGTTCGTCTGGCGGCAATTGACCATGGAGAATCCTCTGCTGGAGCTGCGGGTATTCACCAGTCCTGCTTTTACTATGGCTACAGTGATCAGTATGGTACTGATGATTATCATGCTGAGTGCCCAGCTGCTGCTGCCTATCTACATGCAGACCATGCTTGGCTATACCGCGCTCAAATCAGGTCTCATGCTGCTCCCCGGTGCGATTCTCATCTGTATTATGTCGCCCATAGCGGGTAGGCTATTCGATAAAATAGGTGCCCGGACGTTGGTCATCACCGGACTCGGCCTGACGGTCATCTCTGCCTTGCTGTTCTCGAATCTGACAGAGCATACGACTTATACGTTCCTGATGGTCGGCTACTCTCTGCGGATGGTCGGCGTCAGCCTGACCTTGCTGCCGGTCATCACCAGCGGGATGAATTCCCTGCCGCCTGCCCTGATCCGGCATGGGATTCCTGTGAACACCACGCTGCGGACCGTCGCCGGTTCCATCGGAACAGCGCTGCTGGTCACCATAATGACTCATAGCGGCGGCGGCCAGAAACCAACGGGAGATGTCCACAGCTTAATTCACGGGATGAATGTGGCTTCCATGGTAACGACAGGAGCCGCAGTAGCTGCGCTGATCCTGGCCTTCTTCATCAAACGCAAGGAAGCCCCTGCCGAGATTCCGGCGAAGGGCGTTGCTGTGAAATAACCAGTGTTGTAATAGGGATAGGATAGTCTAGGCTTAATAAAATACTTTCTGCTGCAAGAGATCGAGCGCCTGCTCGATCTCTTTGCGTTCTGCAGCCGTTATACCCGCAATACGCTGCTCGAACCGGACGGCGATCTGCTGGAAGGCTTCGTTCATCAGCGCTTCGCCTGCGGCAGAGAGCGTGATACCCTGCTTGCGGCGGTCATCCGGGTCGGTGATCCGGGTACAGACGCCCTTTTCGCTGAGCTTTTTCACTTCACGGCTCGTATTGGGCATCGACATCTGCATACAGTCACTGACCTCGCTGAGTGTTACCGGCTGGCTGACGGCGATGTATTCGAGAATTTTATATTGCAGCGGCGTTAGGGCCTCTGATTTCACATCTTTGGTTATATCATTTGTTATTTGATGGACGGCAGCACTGAAGGCTACGAATTTCTGGAACAGCTGGTTGTTGTCCATAAGATCACCTCAGAGGAAAACATACCAAATTAATTATCAAAAAACAATTATCATTTGACAACTAAATTAAAGCTATGCTATGTTTTTGTTATCAAATGATAACTAAAGGGGAATACACTGATGAACACACTCGTTATTTATACACATCCGAACCACCGCAGTCTCAGCTATGCTTTTCTGCAGGAAGTGCTGCGCGGCAGCAAGGAGAATACGAAGATTAACGAAGTCAAAGTGCTTGATTTGTATGAGGCCGGATTTGATCCGCTGCTGGTGTTTAATGAGAATAAGCGCAGACGCGATATGTACCGTGATCCGGAGCTTGAGGAATACAGGGAACAGCTGCTGTGGGCCGATCAGATTGTGCTGGTCTATCCGATCTGGTGGGGAAGACCGCCGGCGATGCTGATGGGTTACATTGACCGCATGTTCGCTTCAGGCTTCGCGTACCGCGATAAGGGAGGACTATTGCCGGAAGGGCTGCTCAAGGGGAAGCGCGTTATCTGCATCTCCAGCATGAAGGGGCCGGCCCACTATCCGCTGCTGTGGCTGAATAACTCACACAAGGCGCTGATGCGCAAAGCCCTGTTCAATTTCGTAGGGATCCGCAAGGTGAAGTTCTTCGAGTTCGGCAGCATGGAGAGTCCGAAGGGCAAACAGAGCCGTAAGCTGGAGCAGATCTACCGCTATTTCAAGACGGTAGGCTGAACCGGGTCCCGTCTATAATTCCTTGTCCGCAGCTGCACCTGACTCAGATTGCTGCTCTACGACCCAGTCGATGATTTTGCGGGCGATGCTGACCGGCGGCGGAATAACGGGTAATTGATCTGTAGGGAACCATGCGGCATGATCAAGCTCTTCGCCGTCGACCGTTATTTCCCCGCTCTCATACTCTGCAAGGAAGCCGACCATCAGGGAATTGGGAAAAGGCCACTGCTGGCTGCCGAAATAGGTTATATTCTTGACCTTCAGGCCGACCTCTTCCATAATCTCACGCCGCACACAATCCTCCAGGGTCTCACCCGGCTCGACAAAGCCGGCAATCAGCCCGTACATCCCGTTCTGGAAATGCGGAGCATGGGCGAGCAGAAGCTGATTATCTTTCAGAATTGCTGTAATGACGGCAGGCGCAAGCTGCGGGTAACTAACCAGCCCGCACTGCGGGCAGATCCGGGACCGTTCCGTCAGAGAGTGGGCGGTTTCGGTTCCGCAACGTCCGCAGAACCGGTGATTGCCGTCCCAGACCAGGAGCTGGAGCGCTTTGCCGGCAAGATGGAACAGGTCCTCCTCCAGCACCTCATATAAGGAGCGCAGCGGACGGAAAGCGAGGCCCGGCGGCTCGGGAGCTTCAGCGCTTACCTCTGAGGCATAGCAGGGGAGACCCGCGAAGGTACCTAGGTAGAGTATGCGCAGCGGCGTAACCGCCAGCTCTTCAAGGGAGCGGGCCATAGGGATGCCGGGAGGAGAGGAAGGCTCCGTAACAAGCAGCTTGCCGGATTGGAAGATGAGCTGGCAGGCCTCGCCGGTGAATTCAGATTCCGGAGTCAATCCCGGAACATAGCGTGTATAGATGCTTTCTCTCTGTTTCTCCATTATGCAGAACCTTTCTGAAAGGGAATTTGTCTATTAAGAATAGCATGATAAGGGAATGCTAACCATTCAGCGTTATGCGCATTCCATACCTGTCTTCAGCTGATGAAACAATCCATTTGACATTCTGTCAACATGTAACTACAATGGTTACAGGAGAGCGAATCACCTATGTTTACGGGAAATAACAACTGCTATTCAAATAAAAGATACTCATAATGGAGGAATTGAAATGAAAATCGCATTAACAGGAGCAACGGGTCAATTTGGTTCCATCGCAGCAGAGACCTTACTCAAGACCGTACCGGCTGAGAATATTGTAGCCAGTGTCAGAAACCCGGAGAAGGCAGCTGAGCTGCAGGCACGCGGAGTCGATGTCCGTCATGGCGACTTTGATCAGCCGGAGACGCTGGATGCAGCCTTTGCCGGAGTAGAGCGTCTGCTGATTGTCTCGGCAGACGGTGACAATGATACACGTATCCGCCAGCATAAGGCCGCTGTGGATGCCGCTGTCCGTGCGGGTGTAGGCTTCATTGTCTATACCAGCGTAGGCGATGCCGATAACAGCTCCCTGTTCCTGGCACCGGTACACCGTGCTACCGAAGAGTTCATCCGTGAATCCGGCATACCTTATGCCTTCCTGCGCAATAACTGGTATCTGGAGAATGAAGCCGGCTCCATTCAGGCCGTGAAAGCCGGCGCACCTTGGCTGACCTCCGCGGAAGACGGCAAGGTGGGCTGGGCCACACGCAGCGATTATGCCCAGGCGGCTGCTGCGGTTCTGGCCGGTGAAGGCCGTGAGAATGTCATTTACGAATTGTCCGGCAAGCCGCTCACCCAGGCTGAACTGGCAGCCGTGGTTGGTGAGGTGCTCGGGCAAGAGGTTAACGTACAGCAAGTAGATGACGCTACTTATGCGAAGATCATGGCCGGTGCAGGCGTACCGGAAGCTGCGCTGCCGATTGTAGTTGCCATCCAAGGCGCGATCCGCGACGGTGCACTGAATATCGAGAGCGGTGACCTGGAGAAGCTGCTGAACCGTCCGCTTACACCGCTTAGTGAAGGTGTACGCCAGCTTTTGGCCTAATTTCCTATCCCGGCATAGCAGCCTATGATGCCTATTTTCAAAGTATCCCCACTTGCTAAATTTAGCAAGTGGGGATTTTTTTTGATCTATGGGTGATCCATACCTGAACCATCCGCGTAACACTCATAACACTAACCTAAGGAGTGAAGCGAGATGACAATGAAGAAATGGATCGTTCCCATGTTAAGCATGACCTTATTGATGCCGACAATGGCGGGTGCAGCGTCGCCGGCTGCTACAGCAGTGAAGGCATCGGTGAACACACCGGCAGCTGAACTGAGAGCCGGACTGGATTATTTGCTCTCCGAGCATTTCACCCTGGCGGTAACGGCCATGACCAAAGCCTATGACGGCACACCGGATGCGGCGGCCGCCTACAAGGCGCTTGATCAGAACGCACTCGATATGCAGCCGGCTATTGCTTCGCTGTATGGCGATGCAGGCTCAGCTGAATTCGAGAGAATCTTCCGCGCCCATAATCAGTACACAGATGATCTTGTGAAGGCAACGAAGAACAAGGATACAGCCGCAATTCAAACGGCAGAAGATAAAGTAAGCGGCTTTGTAGACGAATTCGGCAATTTCCTCGGCACGGCGACAGAGGGCAAGCTTCCGGCAGCCGCAGCGAAGCAGGTCATCCGCAGTCACGAGGATCATGTCCAGGAGGTATTCGAGGATTATGCATCGGGCGATTACCAGGGCGCCTATGAGGCCTACCGTAAAGGCTACGCTGAAATGTTCGGCATCAGTAAGGCATTGTCGAGCGCAATCGTTACCCAGATGCCTGCCAAATTCGAAAGCACCAAAGCCGATACCAAAGCAGCTGATCTGAGATCCGCGCTCAATCAATTGGCCGGCGAGCATTTCGCCCTGTCGGTTCTGCAAATGCAGGAGCAGTATGAGGGAAGAGCCGCTTCGGACGCGCTGATCCGGGCTGAAGCCATGAACACGGCTGACTTCAAAGCAGCCATTGCCTCCATCTATGGGGCAGAGGGTGCAGCGGCATTCGAGCAAATCTGGGTAACGAACCATGTCAACGCCCAAGCTGATTTTGTATCGGCAGTCAAAAATAAGGATGCAGCAGCCCAAGCCGCGGTAGAGGCGCGTATCGCCGGATTCACAACTGAATTCGCCGCGTTCCTTGATTCGGCAACCGCAGGCAACCTGCCTAAGGCTGCAGGCCAAGCCGCGCTGACAACCCATGAGAATCAGGTACAGCAGGTGCTTACGCAGTATGCAGCGGGCGACTACACCGCTTCTTACCAGACGAACCGCGAGGGCTACAAGACCATGTTCAGTGTCGGACAAGCGCTGGGCAATGCGATTGTAACGCAGTTTAACGACAAGTTTCAGGAAGCAGCTACACCTGCTACAACAGATCCTGCAGCAATGACCAAGGTCTGGATGAAGGTAGGCAGCGGCGTGCTGAACATTAACGGCACTGTAACGCAAATGGATACAGAGCCCTTCATCTGGAGCGGCATGACCTACATTCCGCTTCGTTACCTGAGCGAGGGTATCGGGGCTGAAGTGAAATGGGATAAAGGGGCGCAGCAGGTCACGATTAAGGCAGGCAGCGACACACTGGTATTCTGGATGAACAAGGATTTCATGGAGGTCAACGGGATGAGACAATCTGTTGGCGCCAAAGTATTTGTGAACGACGACAACAGAACAGTCGTACCTCTCCGCTTTATTACGGAGCTGCTTGGCTGGGATGTACAATGGGGTGGAGATAAATCCATCACGCTAACTAAAAGCATGTAGGGTGAGGCCATAAACCCTTCAGCCTAAGCGTAGAATTCCCGCAAACGGAGCACTTGAACAGTGCCCGCTTGCGGTTTTTTTTCGTGCAAAATCCATTTTTTACATTGACAACCTGTCCAGGCAACTATATATTTATCGATAATGATTCTCATTATCGTATGAAGTTGCACAATGTTTTTTGGGATGAGGGGTCACTCCGCCGTTTAGTCAGCAGCAGAACAACAAAAATACATTATAAGATAAGGAAGGGTCCACGCATGAACACAACAAGAAGGTTCTCTTTGAAAACATTATTAATTCCATTTGCACTTACTATAGCGCTGGTTGGATGCTCAAATCAGGAGTCTAATTCAGCCGCTTCACCATCTCCGGCTGCAACTGCTGCGGCATCTGCTGAAGCGGCTGCTACAGAAGCACCAGCCTCCCAGGATGCTACGCAGTATCCGATTACGATCAAGCACGCGCTTGGTGAAGCTGTACTTGAGAGCAAGCCTGAACGCGTAGTGACCATTCAATGGGCGAACCATGATGTGGCTCTCGCGCTTGGCGTTGTACCTGTAGGCTTCTCGGCAGCGAACTTCGGCGTTCAGGATGACAGCGGACTGTTGCCATGGACAGCAGATAAGCTGAAGGAGCTTAATGTAACCGATCCGAATGTGTTCCAGGATACCGACGGTCTTGATTTCGAGGCCATCTCGGATGCCGACCCGGATGTCATTCTGGCCGCATACTCCGGAATTACACAGGAAGACTATGATACGCTTAGCCAGATTGCTCCGGTAGTCGCTTATCCGACGGCTCCTTGGGCAACCACCTGGCGTGAGCAGGTGCTGTTGAACTCAGAAGGGATGGGCATGAAGGCAGAAGGGGAGCAGCTGATCAAGGACACCGAAGCCCTGGTTAACGAAAAGGCAGGCAAATATCCGCAGATTAATGGTAAAAAAGTGGTTTGGGTTAACTTCTCCGCTGAGGACCTGTCCAAACTGCATATTTATACGCCTGTGGATTCCCGTGTCTCGTTCCTGTATGAGCTGGGAATGGTTTATCCGGAAAGCATTACCTCCCAGATTACGGACCCTACCAGCTACTCTTTGAGCTTAAGCGCAGAGAATGTGGAAGCCCTGTACGATGCTGATCTTATCGTCGGATATGGGAATGACGAATTGCTCAATACACTTCAGGCAGATTCGCTGCTGGGCAAAATCCCTGCCATTGAAAGAGGTTCGGTTGCCTTCATCGACAGTGATACACCGCTGGTAGCTGCCGGAACGCCTAACCCGCTGTCCATTGCATACACGATTGATGAATACCTTGCCTTAATTGGAGGAGCTATTGATAAAATAAATGAATAGTTCACCGCTTTCGGACGATAAACAGCTAAAATTGCATATCCCGAAGAACTTTACCCCGGTCCTGATGAGTTGCCTGGTATTGCTTGTCTTGTGCGTGATAGCCTCCCTTGTACTGGGAGCGCGTCACGTGGGGTGGAATGAACTGATCGATGGTTTATTTCATCCGGAGGTGGACAGCTACGGGGCAAACGTAGTCCGCAAGCGGATTTCCCGGACGGTATTCAGTTTAATGTGCGGCGGGGCACTCGGAGTATCGGGGGCGCTGATGCAGGCGGTTACCCGCAACCCGATTGCCGACCCGAGCATACTGGGAGTGAACACGGGAGCATCCTTGTTTGTGGTTTGCGGAATTGCATTCTTGAACATAAGCTCCGCGAACCAATATATATGGTTAGCTCTGGCCGGAGCTGCGATTACTGCTGTATTCGTATTCGGAATCGGCTCAATGGGACGTGGCGGAGCCACGCCCATTAAGCTCGTTCTGGCGGGTGCTGCCATAAGCGCTGCCTTATCTTCTCTGGTCACAGCCATCATGATTCCGCGTTCTTATGTTATGGACCAGTTCCGGTTCTGGCAGGTGGGGAGCGTCGGCTCGGGAACCTGGAGCAGCATTACGACATTTATCCCGTTCCTGCTCGCCGGTATGCTGATCGCGTTCATTACAGCTCCGGCCCTGAATGCGCTGGCACTGGGCGATGATGTGGCGACGGGTCTGGGTGTGCGGACAGGTACACTGCGGCTCATTGCGGCGCTTGCAGGTGTACTGTTATGCGGTGCCGTTACGGCTCTGGCCGGGCCGATCGGCTTCATCGGCTTGTTATCAACTCACGTCATACGTCTTATCCTTGGATCAGACCTGCGTTTCGTTATCCCTATGTCAGCGGTTACCGGAGCCATTATTCTGACGATATCGGATGTAGGCGGCAGGCTTATTGGAAGTCCCGGGGAGCTTGAAGTCGGTGTAGTTACAGCGTTTGTAGGGGCGCCGATCCTAATTCTATTAGCGATGAAATCGAAAGTGCGGTCATTATGACAAATCAGGCGATTGAATATATTATTGCTGGCAGACGCCGCAGGCACCGCCGGGGCATGCTGGTGACCAGCCTCCTTGCAGTACTTGCACTTATTCTGTGCTGTGCGATGCTTCTGCTCGGGAACACGATTTATCCGGTGACAGATGTCATCCGGGCGCTCTCCGGAGAGGAGCTCAAGGGAGTCTCTTTTGCGGTGAATATCATCCGGCTGCCGCGGATGCTGGCGGGACTGTTCGCCGGATTTGCCTTTGGCATTGCCGGGTACACCTTCCAGACCATGCTGCGTAACCCGCTTGCGAACCCGAATGTGATTGGCATTACGTCCGGCTCAAGCGCAGCTGCGGTGTACTGCATCGTCATACTTCACGCAAGCGGAGCAGTGATATCCCTTGCTTCGGTAATTGCCGGTCTGGCCACGGTGCTGCTGATTTATGTACTATCCAGAGGGAAGACCTTCTCCATCGGGCGGCTGATCCTGATCGGGATCGGCTTGCAGGCTATGCTGGATGCTGTAATCTCCTATCTGCTGCTGATTAGCTCCGAGAAAGACGTTCCCTCAGCCATCAGATGGCTGACCGGCAGTCTCAACGGCTCGCAAATGCGCGAGCTTCCGCCGCTGGTGATCATCGTAATCATCTGTACGCCAATCATCATTCTGCTGAGCAAGCATCTGAGTATACTGGAGCTTGGAGAACAATCGGCCACCTCGCTCGGCATAAGCACAGATAAGACAAGAATTGCGCTGATTGTCAGTTCTGTCTGTATGGTTGCGATTGCTACGGCTACTACAGGACCGATTGCCTTTGTCTCCTTCCTGTCGGGGCCGATCGCGAAGAGACTCGTTGGAACAGGTGCCTCGAATATCCTTCCGGCGGGTCTTGTCGGAGTTAATTTGGTTCTGGCGTCCGATCTGATCGGACAATTTGCTTTTGAGTACAGATTCCCTGTAGGCATCATTACCGGATTACTCGGAGCGCCATATCTGATCTTCCTGTTAATCCGGATGAATCGAAAGGGAGAGTTATAATGAACAAGACACATCTTTTCGGGGCCGAGCAGCTCGTAGCGGGCTATGAGAATAAGACGGTTATCCACGGCGTAGACCTGGTAATTCCTGATCATAAAATCAGTGTAATTATCGGCTCGAACGGCTGCGGCAAGTCCACGCTGCTCAAAACAATGGCCAGACTTATCAAGCCAACCTCGGGTAAGGTTACCCTCGACGGCAAGCCGATCTCCAAAATGCCGGCCAAACCATTGGCCCGCGTAATTGGGCTCCTGCCGCAGTCTCCGATTGTTCCGGAAGGAATCTCTGTCGCCGACTTGGTGGGACGGGGCAGATTTCCGCATCAGTCCCTGCTTGGCGGATGGTCCAGGAAGGATTATGAGGCCGTTGCCGAAGCGATGGAGATTATGAATATCACCGAGTTCGCCAATCATAATATTGATGAGCTCTCCGGCGGACAGCAGCAGCGCGTCTGGATCGCCATGGCGCTGGCCCAGCAGACAGACATCCTGTTTCTCGATGAACCGACGACCTTCCTGGATATTACCTATCAGGTTGAGATTCTCGATCTGCTCACCGACCTGAACCGCAAGCACGGAACGACAATTGTAATGGTGCTGCATGATATCAACCTGTCCGCGCGGTATGCCGACCATATTTTTGCGCTTCACACGGGTAAGCTTGTCGCTGCCGGTACGCCTGCAGAGGTGATTACAAGCACGCGGGTCAAAGAGATCTTCGGGCTGGATTGCACGGTAATCGCAGACCCGGTCTCGGGCTCTCCGCTGGTCGTACCCAGAGGACGGTATCATGATAGGCAGGCGAATGCGCTAAAGTAAGGAACTGGCAGACCTCACATCCCTGGCAGGTCCCCGTTTCATACCAAGCTGTCCGACCGGTCAAACCGGAGGACAGCTTTTTGTGTATCCTTCCCCTTGTAGCTGTCAGACCGTTCCCTTATCATGAGAATGAAACAGGCAGCGGGAATTGAATCTGAATTATTGCAGGTGATCCTATCAAAATTTCCATCGAGCAAATCAGCAGGGAGCAAGAAGAGGAGATCCGCATCCGGTGCCATGAAGTCGATGAAGAGATCTCTGAAATCGTAAATAAGCTGAAGACAGAAACCCTGATCATCCTGGGATATCAGGAGGACCGGCTCAGCCGTATCAAGCTCAGTGATATCTATTATTTTGAAGCCGTGGACGGCAAAGTGTTTGTCTACAGCGAGAACCAGGTGCATGAAGTGAAGCAGAAGCTGTATGAGCTGGAGGAGCTGTGCAGAGACAAGAACTGTTTCCGCGCCTCCAAATCGACGATTCTGAATATCGCCAAGATTGCCAGTGTGCATCCGTCCCTCAGCGGCCGGTTCACAGCTTTGCTTGATAACGGGGAACGTGTAGTGATATCAAGACAGTATGTGCCGGCACTCAAACAAAGACTTGGATTATAGGGGGAGGGATCACAGCATGAAGTTATCTGAATTTATCAAAGACATCATCCGCGATTTTCTGATCATCTTCGCATCCATTATGATTATCATTACAGTGCTGCGGCAGATTTATATCCCGGAGCTCGCATTTGACCTGATATCGATCTATACGATTATGGGCTTCTCCCTGCTTGGGGCATTAACGGGAATCATTTGGTACACTCCACATGAGATAAGCGAGCGGGCCATGCGTGTTAGAATCGTTGTTCATTTTCTCACCTTGGAGATTCTATTGATTGCCCTTGCCAGCTTGATCGGAGTTGTGACTGGTGTGCCCGGCGCACTCCTTCTTGCCCTCCAAATTGCCGTGGTATATGCCGTAGTCCGGGTGCTGTCCTATGGGAAGGATAAGAAGGAAGCAGAGCAAATTAACGAGAGACTTAAGGCTGTTAAGCAAGAAATTCACGATTAATCCCGAAGCCAGTGCCCCGCTTTGTGGGGTTATTCTGCATCTTATTGCCCTGTAGCTACAGCTTACCGTAAATCTATATACACCCTTTTCACAGTTTTTTATGATGAGTTCATAACTTAACTGGAAGAGGAGAATCCCCCTATGCACAGCCTTGGCAAGCTCAAAAGCTGGATTAGAATCACCCTTTTTATCGTATTCGTTATACTGACACTGTCTCCCGTTATTGATTGGAGCTTCAGCTGGGTGCTGCTGGCGGCACTGCTGTTCATTTTTGCGTTGAAGGGTTCAATTGATCTTATCCGAAAGAAGGCGAAGCCCCGTACGCTCAAACGTTCATTCAGGGTATTGAAAATCATCATAACCGCTGTGGCACTGCTAATCGCACTTATACCGCCCATTCTATTCCCGCAGTACCGGGCACCTGAAGTGACCGGGGAATATGAGGTCAGAACGGCTGTTTACACGTATACGGACCCTAACCGGATTGAAGAATTTACGGATACCGGGGACAATCGGTTTGTGAATGTGGAATTCTGGTATCCGGGCAATGCCGGGGGAACCTATCCGCTGGTGGTCTTTTCCCATGGGGCCTTCGGAATCAGGGAAAGCAACAATTCAACCTTTACGGAGCTGGCCAGCCACGGCTATGTAGTGGTTTCCATTGATCATCCTTATCATTCCTTTTATACACAGAGCGTGGACGGGAAGATCACTATGGTTAATGCAGATTATCTGCGGGAGGTTTACGACTCCAACAAAGACGGGATTTACACCATGGAAGAGCTGTACGGCCTTACGCAAAAATGGATGAAGCTGCGGACCGGGGATATGAATTTCGTGATCGATACGATCCTGGAGAAGGCAGTAAGTGACCAGGACCCCGTATATCAGCTGATCGACACTGAGCACATTGGCGTGTTCGGCCACTCCATGGGCGGTGCGGCAAGCGTGGCGCTCGGCCGGGAGCGCAGCGATGTGGATGCTGTCGTGAATCTCGATGCCCCATTCTTCAGCGAGCTTGTGTATGACCCTGAGATTAATGAGTTGGCGGCAAAAAATGAACCGTATCACGTTCCGCTGCTGAACATTTATACGGACGATGTGTGGAGACAGCTCGGGAAGAACTCGGCTTACGCGGCGAACGAAGTCGATAATCCGAACTTCAAGGATGCGTACACCGTTCATTTTCAAGGCGCCAAGCACTTAAGCCTGACCGATCTTCCGCTGTTCTCGCCGATCCTTGCGAATAAGCTGCAACGCGGGCAAGCAGATAGTGATAAGTATTACTGCATTGAGACGATGAATGAGCTGATTCTGCAGTTTTTTGATTATACGTTAAAAGATACCGGCCGCTTTGAGCCGCAGGCGGTGTATTGATGGCAATGCAGCGTATTCCCGGGAACATGGTTCTGTCTCCACTTTGGACCTTGCTTGAATGGCAGTTGGTCTGCTACGAGACTCCCGCATGATATTTCGGTGCATGGATTGCAAGGTTTCCTGTCTCATCCTCCCCTATAATCAGACTTGAAAGGAGGGACCGGTATGGATTGGCTGGACCGCATGAATAATGCAATGGAATATGTAGAAAAACATCTGGCGGATGTGATTGATTTCAATCAGGCGGCCAGGATTGCCTGCTGCTCAACGTACCATTTTCAGCGGATGTTCTCGTTCATAACTGATGTGCCGCTCTCAGAGTATATCAGGCGCAGAAGGATGACCCTTGCAGCCTTTGAACTGCAGCAAGGCGGAACCCGGGTTATCGACGTCGCTATGAAGTATGGTTACGAATCGCCCGAAGCCTTCTCCAGAGCGTTCAAAAAAATGCATGGTGTAATGCCAATGTCAGCGCGCGACAAGGGCGTCTCACTTAAGGCTTATCCCCGGTTATCCTTTCAACTTTCAATTCGGGGAGATGTAGAAGTGAACTATAAAATCGAAGAAAAACAAGCTGTTGAAATGTTTGGCGTATCTACTGTAATCCAGGCGGATGGCGAGAATCCGTTTATTGAAATCCCTGCCTTTTGGACCCGGTGTATTGCTGGCGGAGATGTGGACCGGATTCGGGCTGCCGCAGGACTGGGGGAGAACGGCCAAATTCATGCGGTAATGTATAACAAGCAGGGTGAGAAATCTTCATACATGATCGGATATTTTGTACCCGAAAGCGGCTTGCCGGAAAGCTTTGAACAGCTGCAGATCCCTCCGCAAACCTACGCAATTTTCACGACCGGCGTTTATCCGGATGGAGAAAGCAATATTCATGATTTATGGAAGCGTATTTGGGGGGAATGGTTCCCGGGCTCGAATTATGAAGCCACAGAGGGTCCTGAGTTTGAAATGACGTATGACCGGGGCAATAACATGTATGAAATGGAAGTCTGGATTCCTGTTGTTAAAAAGTCCGCTTAATGATAGTTGTATTTTGTACAATTAAAAACAGCGAAAAGGGTTGCTTGCCTCATATAACTGCAGTCTGTACAACTAAATCTGCCCTAAAGGGGAGAATCAAGGTTAAAATGGCAGTTTAATTGTACGAAATACAACTAAACGGATAATCGGTTATAAATCAGCCGATTTAGTTGTACAAAGTGCAATTAAGCATACAGCATAGACCGTAATAGGGTCACTGCGACCCCTCAGCAAGTGATTTATCAAAATGGTTATTACTAGTTTTAAAAAATACATCGCCATGGCGTAGAAGCCGGCTGGCGATGTATTTATTAATTTTACTGAAGCAGAGCTTCGGTCAAATCCTGCATTACGGCGAGATTCGCCATATAGGCGGAATTGATCCAATGCCCGGAGGATACATGGTGGACGCGGCCATTCTTGACTGCCGGAAGCGATTTCCATAGCGGAAGACCATCAAGCATCTGGTTAACCTGTTCTTCGCTCTGGCCTTCCGGCGTTATGACAAACAGCTCGGCCGCATCCAGTTCAGGCAGCTTCTCGAAGGAAATGGAACCGAAATTGTCCGGGGTTAGGTTCGAGAGCTCATGTGCCGGCAAGCCCAGCTCGCCGTAGATCAGCTTGCCGGACAGGAAGTCGCTGCCCACCAGATAGAACTCCTTGTCTGATGGCCAGACAATGGCAATTGTTTTACCCTCAGTCACCGTAGATAATTGCTCCTTCACTTCGGATATCTTGGCTTCGTATTCAGTCAGCTTCTGGTCCGCTACATCTTCTTTGCCCAGGAGCTCGGCAACCTTGCGCAATTGTGCTCTCCAATCCATCGCGTCCCCATTGAACAGGTAAGCCGGAGCCACCTTGGAGATCGTCTCGTAGTTCTCGGCCGGGAGGAAGTGTGAGCTGATCATGATCAGCTCGGGCTCAAAGCTGAGTGCAGCTTCAGGAGAGAGGCCGCTCATCAGATCAATCGTCGGCAAGTCGGCCAGCCACGGCTCCAGATGCTCCTGCACCGTACCGCCTGCCGAATATTTTGCTACAGGGGTAACCCCTAATGTCACCAGCGCATCTTCCATGTATGGGGCAAGAACGCGCTCTGGATTAGTGTTGAAATTCACCTGATGTCCGAAATCATCCATGAAGCTGCTCGCAGTTGGAGCATCGGGGGACGGTGTAGCGGAAGCTGATTCCGTCGTGGCCGCTGAAGCCGTCGGCACTGAGTCTGTATTGCCGGTAGAACCGCATGCGCTAAGCAGTAGAACAGCGCATATCAACAAGGTATATCCTCTGAAGTGCTTATTCATAATGTGGATCGGTCCCCTTTTTCGAGCATAGTTGTGATAATGAAAATCATTATCACAACTATTATAGCGAAAGAGGCTGCTTGCTGAAAATAGATAATTAGCAAATGAAAGGTGGACAATTCCCCTAATTAGTTATGGAATATACGCCGGAATATTCTGCTGATCATCGGATGGATGACCGACAGATGGTCTTCGCCCTCAATGAGCATATAGGATAGCGCAAGTCCCTGGCCACTGTACGGCTGTAATCTCTGATAGAGCAGCAGGGCATCCTCAATCATCGAAGGATCCTCTTCGGACCCCACTGCAATAATGAGCTCCGTAAGGTCTGCCCCCTGAGCCAGTCTCTCCTCAAACTCCGGCAGCCTGTGCAGCAAGGCATAATTGTTCCACCAGATCGAAGGACTTCCCGCAATGAACGAGCGGAACGGCGACGGCCGGCCAAAGAGCGCGTACAAGGAGAATAGCCCGCCAAGCGAATGGCCGAATAACGACTGCCGGGATCTGTCAACAGGGTAACGGCTTTGGATCTGCGGTAGGAGGTCTTGTTCCAGAAACTCCAGGAAGGAATCAGCGCCCCCTGTAGGCGGCCACGCCATGCCGTCCGAACGTATCTCTGATTCCGGAGTGTCGGTGGTGAAATCGTACATCCTGCGTCCGTATACAAAAGGCTCCTCCGAATCGTATCCGATGCCTACGATTAGTCCCGGCGCAATTCCTTCCGGATGCCAGGCCTGCATTCCCATCGCTTCAGCCAGCGAGCCGAAATAGGCGTTGCCGTCCAGCGCATAGAGCACAGGATAGCCTTCGGCCGGAGCCGGTCTTAGCGGCTGCGAGACGAAGATGCAGTAGGCGAGCCCGGAGCATTCAGCACGCAGCCGGAATGTTTCTGTCCGGGGAAGCTCATAGCGCATAGAAGCGGTCACACCGGTATCCTTCATGTCCCGTACTGGCTTCAAAGGCCGCTCTGCTTCCCCTCCGTACAGCCACAATAGGGCTTTCGGAAATTGCCCGGCGATAAACATCGTATCGTGTGTACCCTCTTCCTCCAGTTCAAAAGCGAGCTGGTCCCCGGCAAGGCCCTGCGACTGCCAAAGACGGCGCAGCTCAAGCGTTAGCCCTGCCTTACTCCGGCTGGCTTGCCGCTCCTGCAGTCCTTCCTGCGCGCCCGCAGAGAGGAAGACACGCAGGTGACCGGACAGAGCCGGCTGGGCGCAGATGAACTCCATGAGCCTATCGTAACCTAAGGCCGGGGACAGCAGCCCGATATTGCCGAAGGCAGCCGGGCGGAAATACGCTGCGAATAAGGGGGGCAACGCGTCTGCAGAACTTCCTACAATCGCTGTCCGCTTGCCATCTTGAATCGTACGGTAATGATCATCCAGATAAGGCTTGATCCGGTCCGCCAGTTCATCGATGAAGGCGCGGGCCTCCTCTCCTCCGGGAACAAGGACGCCTCCGGCGTCAGACTCGTCTGCCCGCGGGATAGATTCGGTCTGTCCGCCGTAGGTTTCAACACCGGCCAGAATCAGCTCCGGCAGCCAGCCTTCCAGATATAAACGGTACAAATGATTTACGCAGTGCTTGATAAGATCGCCGCCGCCCGGCACATAGACAACCGGGTAGCGCTTGGTGGAGGTGGAATAAGACGGAGGCAGATAAATATTCACTCCCCGTCCTCCGATGCTTAAGCGTTCGATATTTTTCATAGAACCATTATAAGGAACCGGACGATGTTTGGTAATGGATAATTATCGAAACAGAAGTGGACGATTTCCCAAACGGCTGCGGTACTCGCCTGGCGAGCAGCCCTCATATTTCTTGAATAATCTGCTGAAATAATGTGTATCTGCATAACCTACGCTTTCTGCAACCTGATAAATAGCACAGTCACTTGCGGCCAGCAGCTGCTTGGCCCGGTCCAGGCGGTGACGGATAAGATAGTCGATCGGGAACCGCCCGGTATATTTATTGAACAAGTACGAAAAGCGTTTGGCCTTCATGCCGCAGCGCGCCGCCAGCGATTCAACGGAGTGGTTCTCCATGTAGAATCTCTGAATATAAGCGATGATGCCCTCGATATCGCCGTGATTAGGCTGCACACTTCCGCCCCGTGCGGCAGACAGCATATCGTGCAGAATCCCGAAGAAAAGCTCCTTGCAGCGGACGGATGTGATATTGCCGGGCGTATGCCATGCCTGGTTCAGCAGGTACATCTTCTCCGTCATTGCCGCATGATCCCCGTAGTTCAGCAGATAGCTCGTCTTATCGTAACGTCTGTCCCTCGCAATCTCTGATCCCGGCTCCCAAAGCTCATAATGAACGAGTAAATATTCTAAATCCTCCGGGCCCTTCACATGATGCCGCAATTGCATGCCAGCCGCACCGTGGACGGCATGACCTGCCGTAAGCTCGTAGACGATATCGTCGAATTTAAATGTCGCTTTTCCTTTGATAACAAATAACAAGCCGGAGAAAGAAATGGGATCATCGCTTGTGTTTTCCGGATAGCTTACATTCAGCTTCAGTGCTCCGAGACTCACGTTCTTAATAGTCAGTGAACCCTCTGCGAACTCCCGGGCGATCCCGTCAACGTCCTTCTTCACGCGTCATTCTCCTTTCCCTCCATCGGCTTCTGTCCTGCGGCAGTTCGCCTATTCATCCACGTGGACACTTAAGGTATTGCGCAGATGCTTAACATCGTTCATGGGCGGACGCCCGAACATGCGGACATACTCCCGGCTGAACTGGGAAGGACTCTCGTAGCCCACGCGAAAGCCCGCGTCAGCGGCTTCTAATCCCTCTGACAGCAGCAAACGGCGTGCGTTCTGCAGCCGGATGGCCTTCTGATACTGCAGGGGGCTGATTGCTGTGACCTTTTTGAAATGCTTATGCAAGGAGGAAGGGCTCATATTGGCGTCCTTCGCCAATTCTTCGATCACAAGGGGCTTAGAGTAATCGCGGTTAATCAGATGTATAGCTTTGGAAATGTTATACGAATAGCTGCCGGCAATGGAGAATTGGCTGAGGATAGCCCCCTGATCACCATTCATCACACGGTACAGAATCTCGCGGATCATCATCGGTGCGAGGAACTCAATATCCTCAGGGGTATCCAGAAGACGGACCAGGCGGACCAGCCCCTCCAGCAGCGGTGTATCGGATTGGCCCAGCAGGATCCCGCGTTCCGTCTTTGCTTCCCGCTGCGGACCGCTGCTGTGGATGATGTCCAGTATGACCTCCGGACGAATAGATAACTGCAGGCTCAGATAGGGAAGCTCCGGCGTGGCTTCCGTAATCATCCCGACTACAGGCAGATGCACCGGGCTGACCATGTAGCTTCCCGGACTGCATCTGTAAGTATCTCCCGCCAGCGAAGCTGTCTTGGAGCCTTGTACAATCACGTATAACGAAGGCGTATTGACCGAATGTCTCGGCTCGGACACCTGGCTTGCACGTCTGAAGCAGAGCTCCGGCACGGATGAAGCATGTGTTCCTTCTGAAGGCGCATGACGCTGAATAAGCAGAATCAGTTCTTGTAAATGGGCAGGGAGGGTAGAGAGGGAGGAGATGTCGTTCATGCTTCACTGCTCCTTTCCGCGAAGGTCTAATGGCTAATTATATCCGCACCGGAGAGGATTAGGCAAGAATCGGAGGCGATCTGTCTACCTGATTAGGCTGCTGATTACTTACAATGAACAGGCAAGGCCATTAGACCTTAGAGAGAAGGATGCAATATGAGCATTGAGAATAAAGTTGTTGTCATTACGGGTGCGAGCAGCGGGATTGGGGAAGCGGCAGCGCTGCTCCTTGCGGAGCGCGGGGCAAAGGTAGTGCTTGGAGCGCGCGGAGCGGAGCGTCTGGCGGCGCTGGCGGCACGCATTGTGAACAATGGCGGCGAAGCCGTTTATGCAAGCACGGACGTGAGACAGCGGGAGGATCTAAGCAGACTCGTTGCACTTGCCTGTGAGCGGTACGGGAAGATAGATGTGCTCGTCAGCAATGCCGGAGTGATGCCTATTTCCCCGCTCGACGACCTGCGCGTCGAGGATTGGGAGGACATGATTGACGTTAATATCAAAGGTGTTCTGTATGGTATTGCCGCAGCGCTGCCGGTCTTCCGCGAGCAGGGCTTCGGACATTTCGTGAACACTGCGTCTACAGCCGGACACAAGACGGTTCCTAACCAGTCGGTCTACTCCGGAACGAAATTCGCCGTGCGTGCCATCTCGGAGGGGCTGCGCCAGGAGGCGGGCGACAAGCTGCGCGTCACCATCATTTCGCCCGGCATCGTCAAGACCGGCTTCACAGACAGTGTGACAGACCCGGCTTTGAGAGATCAGCTTGCCGCCGTCCGCGATAAGCTGGCGATGACACCGGATGCAGTAGCGCGTGCCATTGCCTACGCGATTGAACAGCCGGATAATATCGATGTGAACGAGATCGTGATCCGTCCTACTGCGCAAGTGTAACCTATTAGTCAGGACTGCCTGCGGCCCTCGAGCAAAGGAAGGCTGCAGCCGAATGCTCCTCTATATTAGAAACCAGGATCGCTGCTTGCATGCAGAGGTCCTGGTTTATTGTTGCAGCGATTTATTGGTACCGCGAGTAGGTTAACGGTCCATTCCTGAATCACCTGGAGAGCCGGTATCAGCGCTGATTATAATGCGCTCCCGATCAGCCCGTTAATCCCTTCCTCCAGCCCGGCGGTATCCTTATCCTCCAGCCATTCCGGCGGAACCAGCAGATAATTGCCGGAGCTGCTCTTAAGATAGCTGTAGATGATCTGGGCCTCATCGATCTTATGACGGCTCATTTCTTCTGTAGCCGCAATCAGACTACTGCTGCGGAAATGCTCCAATGCGGCAGTGGTAATCATCTTGGTAAGCTGTCTGCTGTCCAGCGCTTCAGTCGCCAGCCGGGTGCGGTAGAGAATCACGCTGCCCTTGATGAGAATCAGCTTGTGAAACTGCTCGTCCACCGGCTCCAGCACGATAATATTCTTGTTCTCTCCGGTGAAGCCGATCACCTGCTCCTTGTGCAGCAGCGAGTGGACCGCCCCGAGGTAATCCCGGTACTTGGCAGCTGCTTCGAAATCAAACCGCAGCGCAGCCTCCTCCATCCGGGCTTCCAGTCCGCTTACGATTGAATTGCCGCTCCCGTTCAACAGTGCAATGATCTGCCCGATAATCTCCTCATACCGCTTCAGAGCCTCACCGCCCCCGCACATGCCGATGCATAAGCCCAGCGAATGGTTGAGACAGCGGGTAGCCCGGGAATGGGGGCTGCTGCAGAGGATTCTCTGCGATTCCCTAATGCCCTGTACAGCCCGCTCCACAGTGCTGCGGCTGGTGTAAGGACCATAGGAGAGACTGTTTGCCTGTGTGCTGGGCTCATAGCCGATTTCGATCTGCCGGTACGGCGCAGTGTCTACGATGGAAATATAGCTGTAGGCGAGCGGATTTTTCATTTTGCGGTTGTACATCGGCTTGATCTCTTTAATCAGCTGGCATTCCAGCATGAAGGCTTCGAATTCCGTATCGGTCAGCCTGTATTCGAGATCGCGGATATGCTTGACGAGCTGCTTCACCTTGGGTGAATGTCCTTTGTTATTGTAGAAATAGGACTGGACCCGCTTCTTCAGCTGCTTCGCTTTGCCGACATAGATGATATGTCCCAGACTGTCCTTCATCAGATACACGCCAGGCGATAAAGGGAGGTCTGCTACCTTTTCTGTTAGATTCGCGGGCATGGCGGCCGCCTCCGTTCGTCACATTCTTCAGTACCTTTAAGTATAAACCATGCCGCCCTCACCGGCGACTGGAAAAGCTCCATTCCCTGCACTACAATGGGAATAAAAATGGCTAAGCGCCTATCCAGGAGGAAATAAATATGAAATTCCGGACAACGGTTATACTGGGCGGCAAGACGGCAACGGGAATCCCTGTTCCTGCGGAGGCGGTAGCAGAGCTCGGGACAAGCAAGAAGCCGGCGGTGAAGGTAACGATCGGTGAATATAGCTATTCCAGCACGGTGGCCACGATGGGCGGACAGTTCATGATTCCGCTCAGCGCGGAGCACCGCAAGGGCGCCGGTGTCAGTGCCGGTGATGAGATCGAAGTAGAGCTTGCGCTGGATACCCGGCCGCGTGAAGTGGAGGTACCGGCTGATCTGGCTGCGGAGCTGGAGCGGCATGCCGGAGCGAAGCAGTTCTGGGACGGATTATCCTACACGAATAAACGGCGGTTTGTCCTCTCGATTGAGGATGCCAAGACGGCAGAAACGCGGCAGCGGCGGCTCAATAAGACGCTGGCGATGCTGAGCGAAGGCAAGGCGCAGTAGCACCCGTGTGACATAATCCACAAAGTCTCCCGGCTAAACCCTCTATCATTGAACTGATGAAAGAATGGGATCAAGTAAGCTGGGGGGCTGCTGATGAAATATTCTATCGGTGAATTCGCGTCAATTCTAGGGGTGACGGCAGATACACTGCGCTTATATGAGAAACATGATATTGTCCGGCCGGTGAAGGATCAGCATAACAATTACCGGTATTTCAATGATCTGGACGCGCGCAATTTACTGTCGAGCAGATGGTACCGGAGTATGCAGATTCCGCTTCAGGATGTGGCCGGTCTGATTAAAGACGCACCTTCCGAGCAAGTGGTGGAGTCGATAGCGGCTGCCGGAATGCAGCTGGAGGAAGAGATACGCCGCAGCACGCTGCTGCTGAATAAGATTCAGGAGATTCATGCCGAGCTTGGGGGGATCAGCGAATCCTTTTATACATGCAGAATCAAGCAAGTGCCGGGTATGTACCGGATTCAGCAGACGAACAAGAACCATTTGCTGCAGAAGGATGGCCTCAAAAGAACTGTCCAGGCCTGGATGGAGCTGCTGCCGTTCACCTTCTATTCCTTCCGTATTGAGAATACAGAATGCATCTATGGAGCCGAAGAGCTGGATTACAGCTGGGGGCTTGCCCTGCTGGAAGAGGATCAACAGAAGCTTGAGGTCTGCCTGAATGACAGTGTGGAGTATCTGGAGCCGGCAACCTGCATCTCTGCAGTGATTGTCAGCACCTATGAGGAATACCTCGAACGGGAGTCCTTCGGATTCATGCTGGATTATGCGAAGGCGCAGAAGTATACGGTCAGCGGGGATATCAGCGGTAAAATCCTGTTTACAGAGCGCACGAACAGCGGCAACAAAACCTATCTGGAGATCAATATTCCGGCGAAACAAGCAGAAACGGAACCGCCCGCCTTTATACTTTGAGAAATATTTCACATATATTTCATTGACCTTGGTGTTGTACCAAGGTTTACACTCTGTGCGTAGTCAGCAGTTCTTATAGAGAGAGAAGCTTGGCTGCACTAACCACACAGGGGGAGAAATAATGCATAAGCAAGCAGTACGGCCGTTGTTAAAAGTAAGCGTATGTCTGATCCTGGTTCTGTCGCTCATCAGCGGCTGCAGCGGCAATAATTCAGCCGGACCGGCAGCATCGGAGCAGCCTTCAGCATCACCGGAGGCTACGCAGCCGGTGGATACAAGTGCGGTACCGGAAGCTTTTAAAGCGGGTACCTATAAAGCGGAAGCTGACGGCAAAGACGGCAAGATTCAGGTTGAGGTTACACTCGACGCCGAATCCGTAATCACGGATATCCAGGTGGTCAGCCAGAACGAAACGGCCGGCATCGGCGTGGAGGCCATTAATAAGATTAAGGAAGAGATTATTGCCGGCCAGACCCTGGCCATAGATGCAGTCAGCGGTGCTTCGGAGTCGAGCACGGCGATCCTGACAGCCGTTGAAGATGCGGTGAAGCAGGCGGGCGGCAACGTGGAGGCTTTTAAATCGAGAGCTGTAGTGAAATCGGGAGAAGGCAAGACGGAGCAGCTGTCTGCGGATGTCGTTGTCGTGGGTGCAGGCGCATCCGGAGTATCTGCAGCAGTCTCTGCAGCCGATAAAGGCGCAAAGGTCATTCTTATTGAGAAAACAGCTACGATTGGCGGAGCAAGCAATCTGTCCTGGGCAGGTAAGTTCTACAACTCTTCAGCCGCTGTCAGCAGCGGACTTAAAGTGGAAGTAGAGAAGGAGATCGGCGACTGGATTGTTAATAATCACTGGAGAGTAGACGCAGCGGCAATCCGCCAGTACGTGACCAAGTCGGGTGAAACCTATGACTGGCTGACAGGCAAGGGCTACACCACTACCTTCCTTAACTTTGGCGGAGAACAGCTGCATATGTTACCAGCCTATGACACCCGCCAGGATCTGCTGAAGGCGATGCTTGCAGAATCCGTGGAAAAGGGCGGCGGACAGGTAATCACCGAAACAACAGCCCAGAAGCTGATTACAGGCAGCAATGGAGAGGTTACCGGAGTGGTTGCCGGGAAGGCGGATGGAACTGTGCTTGAGATCACCGGCAAAAGCATTGTCATGGCTACCGGCGGTTATGCCGGCAACAAAGAGATGGTCAAGGAAGCCTTCGGCTTCGAAGGCGTCAATGGCGGACTAGGACAGAATATCGGCGAAGGGCTGCAAATGTCCTGGGATATTGGGGCGAAGGTTCCCGATAACTTCGGGGGACAAATGCTTCACCAGACCCTGGCCAGAGCAACGGACAAGCTGAAGGCGGAGTATGAGCCGTTCGAAGCCAGCTATCCGCTGATGCTCTCCTACCTGCCAACGCTGATGAATGTCGGCCCTTCCGGGGCGAGATTCCGAGATGAAGCGGCAACACTAACCGCAGTAGCAGCGGCGAACACGAGTGCTTTTAACGGAGCTTATCATCTGGTCATTCTCTCGCAGGCGCAGATTGATGCCCTCAAGACCAAGGGGATGAATGGCTTGAAGGCACCCGGACTGCCGGGAATGCCGCCGGAATTCTATGCTTCTTTTGCTGATAAATTCACGCTGGACCAGCCTTGGAAGGATGCGGATAAAGTCTTCGAGTCCATGGTTGCCAACGGTGACGGCTTCAAGGGTAATACCATTGAGGAATTGGCAAAAAATGCGGGAATGGACGCTGCGGTATTCGCTGCTGACTTTAAGCTGTATCAGCAAGCGGCGAAGACCGGCATCGATACCGAGTTCGGCAAAGCAAAGGAATATCTGCTTCCGATGGGTGAGAGCGGCCCGTATTATGCGATTATTTCCGAGATCAACAATCTCTGCTCGGTGGGCGGCCTGCTTGTAAATACCAAGTTCCAGGTGCTGAATGACAAGCGTGTGCCCATCAAAGGATTATATGCCGTGGGCGTGGAGTCCGAAGGTGTACTCTTTAACGATACTTATGTAGGAAATGGCGTCGGACTGGGGTATTCCTTCACCTCCGGGCGGCTTGGCGGCGAGGATGCAGCAGCCGGGGCACTGGGCACAAAATAGAACGGTTTAAGCAATCTTCTTCTTTTCACCGATAAAGAGTTGTCCTGAACTTTTATCGAGAAGAGGAATGTTCGATGTATATTCCCATTTCCCGGATTCAAGCCGCTTCACTGACCCGTTCACCGCATCAGGAGGCCCATGCTCCGGCAGAGTCGTCTGTGCTTAGTTTTTCGGAGACTTTGGCAGCTGTTGCTGCGGCCATTGAAGATCAGGCACGCAGAATCAGGAAGAAATACGGCCTGCCTGTCCGGATCACAGCGGTGTCCAAGGACGGGAGCAAGGGTGCGGACAGTTCCGGCAAGGGATTCCGGGATGATGTGCGGGAGATTGTGATTGCCCCGAATATTCTGCAGCAGATGAGCAAAGATCCTGTGACCTTAAGAAAAATATACGGCTACATCGATGAGTATGTCGCCAAAGATCACCTCTCTGCTGATCATAGCCTGATCATCTACAGGGATGCTACTTGTACCCTGTCCCTTCCTGCCCCTTCACCGGAAGAAGCAGGGAAGAGCAGCGGGGGCCCTACCGGGCAACTTGGTCTATGGAGCGGAAGCTCTACCCAGGACCGGCTGCAGCAGCTGGCCTTCATCCGGGCGCGGAGGGCGAACCGGCAGCCTTAATAGGGAAACACCTATATATTGATCTCGGAATCCGCGGTTTGCGTGGATTCCGGGGTCTTTTTTTTATAAGGATGGTGCAGCCGTGCCCGGTTGTACGAACACCAGCCTATGCCCCTGCATAGCATATAGCACCTACTTGCTATAAGTAAGTGGAAAGGGGGCGCAGGATAATGGGTATCCAGCTTACGGCGATTCATTGGGTCTATTTAGTGTTCATTGTGTTCATTCTGGCGCTGCTGATCCGGCGGCGTGATACGACAATGATCTGCGTGACCGGGATTTTGGCGCTGGGGCTGCTGGCAACGGCCACACTCAGCGGATCGGTGTCGGGAATCTTCAACTCCTTCGTATATGCTACCAAAGAGCTGCTCGGCACCATTATGATTATCTCCATTATTGTGGCGATGAGCCGGATTCTGATTATTACAGGCATCAACGAGACGATGGTATCCCCGCTCACCCGGTTTCTGCGCACACCTGCAATGGCCTATTGGGGGATCGGGCTGATCATGATGGTGACCTCTTTCTTCTTCTGGCCTTCCCCTGCGGTGGCACTGGTCGGGGCAGTTCTGCTGCCTGTGGCTGTCCGGGTGGGACTGCCCGCACTTGGTGCGGCGATGGCAATGAATCTGTTCGGGCACGGGATCGCCCTCTCCGGTGATTATATTATCCAGGGAGCGCCGAAGCTGACTGCAGATGCTGCCGGTCTTCCGGTATCCAGCGTCATGCAGGCAAGTATTCCGCTGGTTATTGTGATGGGGGTTGTAACTACGGTCACTGCCTTCTGGATGATGCGCAGAGACCAGAAGAACGGAACGTGGAGAGACGGCCTGGTCACTGCCCAAGGCACAGCAGGGCCTTTGTCTGCAGCCGGGACGGGCGATGACGGGCAGGTACACATGAGCGCCGGGCTTCGAAAAGCGCTGGCTATCGCCATCCCGCTGCTCTTCCTCCTGGATGTGATAGCCATGTTCATGCTGCACCTGCAGGGCGGTGATGCTACAGCTCTGGTCGGCGGAACCGCCGTGCTGATCCTGATTGTCATCACCCTGCTGGCCCACCGCGGCCAGGGACAGGGGCTGGAGAAAATCACGGCTTATCTCATTGAAGGATTCATATTCGGCTTCAAGGTCTTCGGACCGGTTATCCCGATCGCCGCCTTCTTCTATCTTGGCGACTCGGCCTTCACCGAACTGTTCGGCCAGGTGCTGCCGGACGGCTCGCACGGCATCGTGAACGACCTGGGCGTTGCCCTGGCGGATCACGTGCCGCTTAACGGTGCCGTGGGAGCCGTAACGCTGACGGTGATCGGCGCGATCACCGGTCTCGACGGCTCCGGCTTCTCCGGCATCTCGCTGGCCGGCTCGATTGCCGGGCTGTTCGCCGCCGCGATCCATTCCGGCGCGGCGACCCTGACCGCCCTTGGGCAGGTAGCCGCCATCTGGGTCGGCGGCGGCACCCTGATCCCGTGGGCGCTCATTCCCGCCGCGGCGATCTGCGGCGTCAGCCCCTTCGAGCTGGCCCGGCGCAATCTGAAGCCGGTCCTGCTGGGTCTGGCGGCGATGACTCTCACCGCCATGTTGCTGGTGTAGGAGATGTCTGCATAAGATTCACGCCCCCAATCCATCCTAGAGAAGAACAGAAACCGTGATTGAGGGGGAAGTATATTTATGAAGCATTACGAATCCAGTCTGCGGACGAACAGCACGGTGGATCAGGCGCAGGATTCTGTGACCAAGCTGCATAATGCTGTAACTCAGGCGTTAAGCCATCCGGCGGAACAGATGATTGACCAGGCGGAGAATAGCCTGGAGCATGCGGAGGAAGCTGTTCGCCATGCTCCCGAAGGATCGGTCGGCGGACACGGTGTAGACTTGACTGAAGACAGGCTGGCCGAAGAGAAACGCAGACTCGCTTCACTGGACGAACCTGGCGGCAAGGCGCGCAGCTAGAGCTAAAGCTAAAGCTAGAGCTAAAGCCTGAGCAATCAGCCAGCGTGATCTGCTCCGAGTCTGAAGCTGGCCTGAATTCGGCAGGCTATTAAGCACCTGCGTTACTGCTGCAACAGGCATTTCCGGATTTAATCCGGGAATGCCTGTTTGCTATATAAGAAGCACTAAAAAATAACAAAAAGCGAAAGAAGCGGAGGGGAAATTTGGAACTGTAGGAGCGATAGCGCCCGCCTGAAAGCTTTCCGCAGGAAAGCTCGCTACGGAAGCATACCCAGTCACCGGATTTCCACTGCGAACAGCGGTAATCATCAAGAAATCTGGGGGCGGGCAGCGGCCGGAAGTCCAAATGTTCACCGCAGTGACGACTAAGCTTCACGTTCAAATCTTAAGTGCGTCTTATATATTTATCTAATTAGGGGCCAGCTTATGCAAACTTGTGCAATCATTCGGAGTGAATAAGGTTATAAGGTATCAGGCACATCTATAATATACGTGAACCGGATCAGGGGAAGGATACGTAGTAATACCACTAAGACGCAGACGCAATAAACATGACAAGACCATTCATTCAAGGGAGGCATAAATATGCCGGAAGCTACTGATTCACGGGTACCGCTGGAGACACCGGAGACACTGCATGCTGAGCTTGCCCGGATTGCCAAGTGGGAGAAAGAGCAGAATAAGCTGATGATCTGGGACCGGATTACCCGCCTGCCGTTCAAGCTGCTTGATAAAATCACACCGAAGATTATTCATGAGAAGGTAGGCAAGCTGCTGGATGAGCTGGGCAGCTACATCCAGAATGGCGGCAACTATCTGGTTGCCGGACGCAAGGTAGGCACGCTGATCGGGGAGGCAAGCGTGGCAGCCGGGGGTACCGGCACCGGGCCGTATCCGCTGGCTGTGATGGATGCGGCAGCGCTCCGGCTCTCAGAGAGGAGCCGGAATACGGCAACTGCCCAAGGGGCAACTACCGGCTTCGGCGGAATCTTCACTCTTGCTGCCGATATTCCGGCTGTGCTCGGCCTTTCATTGAAGGCCATCCAGGAGATTGGCCTATGCTATGGCTACGATCCGACGGATAAGGCGGAACGGATATTCACTGTGAAGGTGATGCAATTCGCATCCTCCGATATTGTCGGCAAGCGGACGATTCTGCGGGAGCTGAATTTGCAGGCAGGCGGGGACGGCAACATCATTGCCGGAACGAACGCGGCGGTCTCGAAGATTCAGGGCTGGAAAGAGGTTGTTATGGTATACCGTGACAATTGGGGCTGGAAAAAGCTGCTCCAGACTGTTCCGGTTGCAGGCATGTTCTTTGGCGCGTATCTCAACCGGAAGACGCTGGAGGATGTGACGGAGGCTGCCCGTATGCTATACCGCAAAAGACGGATTATCGCCAGGCTGGCTGAGCTGGAGCTGAAATAAGTGCTCTGATTGAAGCGGAACTGCGCCTGGATGGCAGCGGGGCTGCCGGCAAGGCGGGTATCATGAGATAGAGGCAAGGATTACTGCCCTGGGGCTGCATTCCTTGCCTCTATTTCAGGAAAGGTATAAGGGTTCAGCCGCCTATGGGGCAGTTGAACCGAACGCCAGCCCTTTTCCGCCCACAGGTATTAGCTTGACCGGCTCGACTCCGGCAATCAGCGGCATGGCCCGCTGGATCGTGGCACGGGTGGCCTCCAGGGCAAGGGAAGCAGCATGGGCTTCCGCACTGCTCCATACTTCTGTGACCCAGAGGATATCCGCCTCGGATTCCGAGAGGTTCACGATATACAGCTCGCATTCTTGGACAGGCTCAGCCGCCGCTGCGGCTTCCAGCAGAATGGCAGCCAATGCCTCCCGTTCACCCGGTTTAGCGGTGAATTTCGCGTACATTCCGAATTTGCTCAACCTCATCACCCCAGCATGTAGTTATCCGCTCCAATAGCGGAGTTGATCAACATTATTTTACCAGAAACAAGGAGGGAAAGAATGAATCGAATAGATCAGCAGCCTAACATTGATGAATTAATCGGGCAGGCGGAAGCCTTCATCACTGCATGTTACCAGGAGCTGGACAAGTCAGAGAGTGAGCGGGAGCGGCGTCTTGCAGATATACATGAAGAGGTGATTCTTACGGGCACCTATATACATACGGAGGAAGAACTAACCCATGGGGCGAGGATGGCCTGGCGTCATAACAGCCGCTGTATCGGAAGGCTGTTCTGGCATTCGCTTACTGTGCTTGACGCGCGCGGGGCAGAGACTGCGGAGGAGGTGGCCGAGGCGTTATTTCGGCATGTGGAGCATGCGAATAACGGCGGCAGGATCCGGCCGGTCATTACCGTATTCCGCAGCGGAGAGCAGCCGGATAGAGCTATCCGGATCTGGAATCATCAGCTGATCCGTTATGCCGGCTATCCCGGGGACGGGGAGCAGCCGCGTGCCGGTGATCCTGCGTCGGATGAGTTCACTGCGGTCTGCCGGAAGCTGGGCTGGCAGGGGACAGGCGGGGATTTCGATATTTTGCCGCTTGTCATCAGCATCGGCGGGGAGGAACCCCGCTGGTTCCCCGTCCCGCCGGGACTTGTACAGGAGATTCCGCTCACTCATCCGGAGATCGGACGGTTCCCAGAGCTGGGCCTGCGCTGGTACCCCGTTCCGGTTGTCTCGGATATGTGCCTGGAGATCGGCGGCATCCGTTACCCGGCGGCGCCCTTCAACGGCTGGTATATGGAAACGGAGATCGGCTCCCGGAATCTGGGGGATACAGAACGGTATAACCGCCTGCCGGCAGTGGCCGATCTGCTGGGCCTGGACCGTTCGACTAATACCTCGCTGTGGAAAGACCGCGCGCTGCTGGAGCTGAACCGCGCTGTACTGCATTCTTTCAAGCAGGCCGGGGTCAGTATTGTCGATCACCATACAGCGGCAGATCAGTTCGTCCGCTTCCAGGAACAGGAGAAGCGGCAGGGACGCGAAGTATCGGGCAAATGGGGCTGGCTGATTCCCCCGATGTCGCCTTCGTCCACGCCGATCTGGAACGATAACACCTTGAGGGATTTGCATCTAAGTCCGCGTTTCATGTACCAGAAGAAGGCGTACGCGGACAGGTTAGAAGCAGCAGCCGGTCCATCCAGTGAAGCTGGCGGCTCTGCCTCGTTGCATGCGGGGACGGATGATCCGGCAGCAGAGTCTGAACAACAGGGCGCTGCCGAAGCGATGACATGTCCTTTCCATCACCCCCACTAACTCCGGTCCGGCGTCCGGTCCGGCAAAATAAATAATTATATGGGAAATAATTGGCTTAACGCCGCGTGCAATCTCTCTGCACGCGGTTGAAAGGGGAGCTGGTGCGGCGATGCGCGATTTGATTCAGGCGGCACGGCTGTCTAGGCGAAAGGGCTTGGCAGTATGGCGGCCGGCAATAGTTGCTTTTTCTCCACTTGCTCATGAACGGAGGAGCCCCTGCGAGCAAACAGTTGGAAAATCAGCACTTAATATGCAGCAATAGATCAAAACGGAGGAAATACATGAAATTAAATTGCATTTATCCAACTAATTCCTCGAATACTCCGAAACATCCGAATTAAGATACGTTTATCCAATTAAGTAGGGAGTGGAGGTCTATCACCTCCATTTTCCATTTTTGCAGCTGCTAATCCAAAGGGGAATTTAACCGGGAACGGTGAGTGAGGACTAGATTAACCTTAGGGAGGTGCTGTTTGGTGCTGATTCGCCTTCCGGGAGATTTTGTTCAGTAAGTATTTTTTTTCTGGCTGTGGTTGATTATTTAAAGATTGAAGTATATACTGCTAAACAAGAGATTGATTGATCAATAACCTAAAGACAGCCAAACGATCACCTATCATTCCGGCAGAAAGGAAGACCTATATGAACAAGCAATCAGGCACTATCCGTTCCAAAGGAGAGGAGACCGTTCCGGTAAACCGCAGGGAGCAGATTCTGGAGTCGGCTGTGGTTGTGTTTGCAGAACATGGCTATTACCGGGCTACAACCGCGCAGGTGGCCGAGAAGGTGGGGATATCCCAGCCGTATATCTTCAAGCTGTTTAAGAATAAGGAAGAGCTGTTCATTGCTGCGCTGGAGCGGGCTTTTGAACGGATTCTCCGCACCTTCTCAGGGCTTCAGGCTCCCGCAGACCAGCTGCTTGCAGAGGCCATTCAGCTATACGAGCAACTGATGGAGACCCATCCGAATGAGATTATTCTGCAGGTGCAGGCGATCGGCATCCGGGATGAAGCTATCCGCCAATCGATGCAGGCTGGAATTCTGGAGGTGACCCGTCTGATGGAGAGCAAGTTCTCGGCAGCAGGGTTTGCGCACCCGGAGGTGGAGGTGAGCACCTTCATGGCTAACGGCATGCTCTGCAATATCGCCCTCACGCTGGGAATGCCGGAGCTGAAGCCGAAGCATCTATAAGCATCGCGGGGCGGGCTAGGGGATGATCGGAGTAACGGTGCAACAAGCGCTGGAGGAGGATTAAACAAAATGCAGAGCCACAGGCAAGAGTCAGCTGCATAATTCCCGATCCAGCCGGATCATCATTTATCAAGCTCGAGTAGTGACTGATCAATAACCTAATAATGCAATGGATAACCAGCAAAGAATTAAGCAAAGAACAAGCAAAGCTTGCACGAAACGAAATAGTGGTACGTGTCCATCATTTTCATTATGAACGCAAGTAAGTAGCCAGGAAAAAGATAATGTTGTACGTATTACAACTTGGGCTCATAGATAAGGTGGGATTCGTAATTAATGTTGTACGAAATACATGAATTGTTCCACTTAGCCGCCTGAATCAGATGGAATGCTGCCTTTTGTGCAACAATTTTCAATTTAGCCCGATTTCATGGGTAGAATGTTGTATTTCGTGCAGGATTTCAGTTAACAGCTTAAATTTAGTCCAGCTATATACCATTTATTTTTATTTTTATTATTTAGTTAGTGATCAATCACTAATAATAATTAATAATAAATAACAATTTATTATACCAGGAGGAATTTCAAATGATAAACAAAGCGATGGTACTGGGAGCAACCGGAGGGACAGGAACGGTGATTATTGCCGAGCTGCTTCGAAGAGGTATCGGGACTATAGCCTTTGGGCGCTCCATGCCGAAGCTGGAACAGCTCGCGGCCAAGCTCGGGAATCCGGCAGGACTGAGCCTGCAGACCGGAGATGTGTTCCGTGCGGATGACGTATTCAAGGCCGCGCGTGGGGCTGATGTTATTTTTCACAGTGCATCGGTGCCTTATCACGAAATGGCCGCGAAGCTGCTGCCGATGGGTGAAGCTGTGATGGAGGCCGCGAACCGGCTGGGGGCGAAGGTAGTGGCTGTGGACGGGATTTATCCGTATGGCAGAAGAGTGAATGAGCAGCCGATCGACGAGAATTATCCGAAGAATCCGCATACCCGCAAGGGGAAAATAAAACTGGAATTCGAGCGGATGTTCTTCAGCCCGCGCTGGAGCGGCACGAAGGGAATGATTGTCCGTCTGCCGGATTATTACGGCCCCACGGCCAATGAAGCCTCTTACCTCGGATCGACGCTGGAAGCCATAGCTGCCGGTAGGCCTGCGATGTTCATCGGCAACATGAATGTTCCGCGCGAATACGTTTATCTGCCGGATGCGGCAGTGATGATGGTGGAGCTTGCCCTCCGCGAGGAGGCCTACGGTCAGAACTGGAACATTCCTGGAGCGGGCGTGATCTCCGGTAAAGAGATCGTCCGGATTGCCCGCGAAGCCGCCGGAAGCTCGAAACTGGTTATCCCCTTAGGCGCAGCAGGCTTGTCACTGCTCGGCCTGTTTGTACCGGTAATGAAAGAGATTGTCGAGATGCTGTATCTGACGAAGGAGCCGCTGCGGCTCAGCGGTGCGAAGTACGAGCGGGTAGCCGGGCCGGTTCCGGCCACGCCTTTTGAACAGGGGATAACAGCGACGATCCATTCCCTCCAGAACCGTGCAGCTGAAAATGTGCAAATCCCCTTATAAAACAGGAGTAATCTGCAGAAGATAGAAATAGTCAGGTTTCCCAATCTGTGATACTATTTATTTCTATATACAATGAGGAAGTGAAGCTTAATGATTAGCATTACCATTCCGGCACCGGAAGTTACTATTTTTAAGCAGGAGAACCCTGTGCTCAGCAATATTTACGGATTTACGGACTTTCACCTGATCACCCGCGAAGCCGGCGGCATCTTCATGTTCTACAATGACAAGGATGAGCTGCTGTTTGTAGGCAAGGCACGCAAGCTTAGACCGCGGATCAAGAAGCACTTCGAAGATAACGTATCGGTCATGAAGCCACACCGTGACGAAGTTACCAAGATTGAAGTCTGCCTCGTGGAAGACCCGGTTGACAGAGAGATTTATGAGACTTACATTGTGAACAAGCTTAAGGCGAAATACAATGTGGAGAAGGTACTGTATAAATAATAGTTTGGATGAAAAGCGTGGTCTGCTTCCTGCGGACTGCGCTTTTTTGCTGTTCAGTACATTACTCTGGCCCTAAGGTGCTATGACAACACGCCGGAATAATCCGGGATTTTCAGGCGCGGTGTGGTCCTTGTTTTTCGGGAACACCCAGTACAAATGGCATGGGTGATTTACCCTGAAATAAGCCTGTCAGCGGCTTGTATGACGCAACTTAGGCCTTTGGATACATTTAGTAAAGTTAGATACTAAGGCTCACTAACGCATCCGCTAAATCAACTATAATAAACTCGTATATGCTCGACATATTTTGACATTTATAATGAGGTGATTATATAGATGGCGGCTCCGTTTTTTAAGAAGAAAGAAGCTGTGGACAAACCGGCCAAAGCGGGTATGGTTCAAAAGGTTCAACTGGCCGAACTTCCGCCCGAAGATAGCGATAATTATGAGAAGGCTGAAAGTACTCCCGGCCTCGTGTCCGTCGGCAAAGCGCAGCTGGATAAAAAGTCGCTGGATCTTGTCTTCGCAGTAGAGCAGATGATTCAGGCCCGAGCGCATGCTGAAACGAATAACCATGAGCTGCAGGACCGGCTGAATCATTCCAGCAGTCATGTGGAGAGACTGGGACGGGATCTCAAGAACCTGAACAAGGTAATTGAAGAGCGGGAGAAGAGCATCCTGGAGCTAGAGCATAAGCTGGTGGAGAAGAATCTGAAGGTGGACCAGGTACTGGAGGACTACCGTGAGCTGCACACGACCCTGTCAGGAGAAATGGATGAGCTCAAGAGCACCATTGATCTGGAGCAGCAGAAATATGCCAATCTTGTACAAAAACATAATGATGCCATCTCCGAGAAGCTGAAGCGGATGAATGAGCTCGAAGAGAAGATCGGGCGCCTGGAGACAGAGAACAGTCACCTGAAACAGAAATACGATACGGTCCGGCAGGAGAAAACCTACCTCTCCAGCATGATCAGCGATTTCACCAACCGCATGACCGTACCCTTTGGCGGAAGCACTCCGCCGGCAGAGCGTAACGACAGCAACGGAGATACATAGGACTTATGCCAGTACACCCGGCGAACGCTGCTCGGATGGTAGAGCTGCTGTCCCTTGAGCAGAGACAGGGCGTCTATCAGATGGAGGTAGGTTTAACCCACAGCAGCGGTTCCGCCCGCCAAATACTAATCATCGATGAATATACATATGTGCAATTGAGTATGCTTGGCCCCTTCGCGGGTCAGCGTGTGCGTCTGTCTCTCTATCCCAAATGGGACCCCTTCCGCCGCAGTTTTTTCAGCTCCCTGATCAAAATGAACCAGACGTTTAGCGAAACGCTGTATTATGCCTGCTCTGAGGAGTATGCCTCGCAGCTTGTAAAGGCGCGGCAGGAGGAAGAACGTCCAGCCGGGCCCGAGCCTGCTGCTCAGGTACCGTCACTTGAATTGCCGCAGCACAGACCTGGACATCTGAAGCGCAGCCGCAGCCTGCGGCCTGCCCGGGCTATACTGCTGCGCGGTATTCTGTTCAGCTGCCTCATCGCATTGTTCCTGCTGCGCATGGACGGCAAGCTGTTCAGCAACAGCGCAGAAGCCCATGAGGACCCGTTGCAGGCGGCCGTAGCTGCGGACGTCAGCAGCAGTCCCCTTATTAATGTTATACCGGTGATCCAGACGGCGGCCTACCAGAGCAGCGAAGTCCCGGCAGTCCCGGAAGAGGCTCCGGAAGATACCCCGGAAGATACCCCGGAAGATACCTCTGCAGCGGCTCCTGAGACTGCGGTTGAAGAGATTGAACTGGACGGGAACAGCTATGAATACAGCCTGCCTCAGGGTTATGTGGCCTTATCCTTCGACGATGGGCCCTCGCAGTATACAAGGCAGATCGTAGATATTCTGGACGAGTATGGTGTGGCGGCGAACTTCCTGTTTATTGGACAGAACGCCAGCAGCCGCCCGGCAGAGGTCAGCTATGCTAATGAGCATGGCATGCCAGTAGGCAGCCACTCCTGGGATCACAGTGATATGACACGGAACAGCCCTGAGGAGAACCGCCAGAATCTGGAGCGGGCCAGCCGGGAATTGGAGTCGAACATGAACTCGGCGGTAACTATCTTCCGTCCGCCTTATGGTGCAGTTAATGATGAACTGGCCGCTGAGGCGAAGCGGCAGCATATGAAGCTGCTGCTCTGGAACCGGGACCCCGAAGATTGGAAAGCCGATAATGCCCCGCAGGTCCTCCGTTATTTCCATACAACGGACCCGTCCGGCGGCATCTACCTGCTGCACGAAAAAGCAGTTACGGTCCAGGCGCTTCCTGAGATCATTGAGTATCTTCAGGCACAGGGACTGAAGTTCGCCGTCTTCAAATAAAAAGCAGGAAGCGTATCCCGGATCGCGGGGTGCGCTTTTCTGCGTATGTGCACGGAAAAGACCCGGAATCGGCAGCGTTTCCCCTTGTTTTAATAAACAAAATTTGAGACAATAAGTTATTGTTGTTGCTAATGTCCCCCGCAAGGTAGAATAGATTGATTGAACTTTAAAGTTTTGAAAAGAGGATATGAAATGAATAAAGAATCCATTTATGGATTGACTTTGGAACAACTGACCGCCTGGCTGCTGGAGCATGGGCACAAGAAATCCCGTGCATCCGCTGTCTGGGAATGGCTATACCGCAAGCGGGTTACCAGCTTTGCAGAGATGACGGGGATGAACCCGGACTGTGTACAGCTGCTGGAAGAGCATTATGTCTTTCAGACGATGGAAGAGCATGTGAAGCAGGAATCGGCTGACGGCACTGTCAAATTCCTGTTTCGCTTACAAGACGGCAACCTGATTGAAACGGTGCTTATGCGGCAAAAGTACGGTCTGTCCGTCTGCGTCACCACTCAGGTCGGCTGCAATATCGGCTGCAGCTTCTGCGCAAGCGGGCTGCTGGCGAAGAGCCGCGATCTCACCAGCGGCGAGATTGTCGAGCAGATTATGAAGGTTCAGCTTGATCTGGATCAGGCCGGTCTTGGGCAAAAGGTCAGCCATGTAGTCGTAATGGGCATCGGTGAGCCGTTCGATAATTTCCGGCATCTGCTGAATTTCCTGATTACGATCAAGGATCACAAGGGTCTGGCCATTGCCGGCAAAGGCATTACCGTATCCACCAGCGGTCTGGCTGACAAAATCAGAGAATTCGCCGACGCCAATATGCAGGTCAATCTGGCGATCTCCCTGCATGCGCCGAATAATGAGCTGCGGACACAGATCATGAAGATCAACCGTGCCATTCCTATAGAGAAGTTAATGCCGGCGATTGATTACTACCTGGAGAAGACCAACCGGAGAATTACCCTGGAGTATATCCTGCTGAAGGATATCAATGACCGTGAGGAGCATGCCCTGGAGCTGGCCGAGTTAATCGGAGACCGGCGCCAGCTGGCGAATGTGAATCTGATCCCGTATAATCCGGTAGATGAGCATAGCCAGTACCAGCGGAGCGAGCGGGAATCCGTGCGGGCGTTCTTCGATACGCTGAAGAAACAGGGCGTCAGCGTCAGCACCCGGCTGGAGCACGGAGTCGATATTGATGCGGCCTGCGGACAGCTGCGCAGCAAGCAGATCAAGAAGACCAAAGGCAAGGCAGAGGTGCAGGCAGCGCAGTTTCCCGGATAAATTAGGCAGCAGTTTGTCATCATAAGTACGATGCTGTCTAAAAGGACAGCAAAGGCGTTTCTACTTGTGTTACAATAATCTGGCAGTGATTTGAGAAATGAGGAATGCGACGTGTTGACATTTACAAGCTACACCGTGGAGAACGTAAGAGATCCTTTTGGAATACTAAGCGGCAAGCGATATGAGTTCGTCATTAACCTGGATGTGCCGGAAGATGATGAGCTATACGTAGAGAACGGTGTTTCGGCCCGCGTAATTGTGAAAGTGGAAGAAGAGCAGACAAGCATTGTCAGCTACGATCTGCAGGAAACATCGTCAGGCAAGGTTCTCGATTTCGATATGGAAGAAGACGAGGAAGCAGCACTGGTTCTGTTCTGTTCAGAGCATTTGCCTGAATAAGACTTGGCTGTAAGTGCTGGAAGGAAACTGCTGAACCTGGCGGTTTCCTTTTTTATGCCGTGAACCGGGTGAGCGCATGCCAAAAACGGGACTGCCGCAGTCATCTGCAATGATGACTGGACAGTCCCGTTCTTTTTTCCCATAAACGTGCTACAAGCAGCCTTCCACATAATAATGAATCTGCTTGTTCCACCACGGCCAATCGTGACCGGCATCATGTCCCCAGTAGTCGATCCGTGCGGGAATTCCCTTGCGTCCAAGCACATCCTGAAGCAGGCGGGTCTCGTGAAGCATCTCATCCTCATACGCGCCTTGTCCGACGCAGACGATGATATTGCTGCTGCGGTACTGGTTAAGATAGTATTCATCCGTCAGTCCCGGCAGGTAATGCAGCGGTGAATTCAGATAGATATTCTCGCTCATATAGTCGCCGAAGAAATAATAGGTGGAATAGACGCCGCTCAGGGCGATTAAGGTATCGAAATATTGCGGATAACGGAAAAAGAAGCTGGCACTGTAATAAGCGCCCATAGAGCAGCCTGAGATCAGAATGCGCTGATCGGTCCCGCCGTTGTTCTGCTTGCTCTGGTGGAGGATGCCGGGAATCAGCTCATGCGCGATATATTTATCATACTGCTCATGGCGGTGCACCCGGTCCTCATTATTCCAGTGAGTGGAGAAGAAGGTCTCTTCATCAATACTGTCGCAGGCCCATATCTGCAGCTTGCCCGCTTCAATGAAGGAGGAGAGCGTGTCAATCATACCCGAATCCTCATATTGATAAAAGCGTCCAAGCGACGTGGGGAAGACGAGCATCGGTTTGCCGGCGTGGCCGTATATTTTATATTCCATATCTCTGCCCAGGTTGTGGCTGTACTCCTTATGGTAGCTTATCCTCATCCGTTAACACATCCTATCCCTCTTCTTGGTGAATATAACCTCTGATGTCCCTAACCTCCGAAAGCTCGGGAGAACGGAACTGATAAGCGCTGTTGCCCATCGCTCGGCTGAATACCTCTTCGATCTCGGCATAGTTCACAATCTGCCCGCCGAATGTGCGGTAGATGTCCTCGTGGCTGTGAGCGTAATGCTTATGATTCTTGCGGCTGGCATAGCCAGTGTAGTATTTGCCTTCGTATGGACCGCCGACCTCATTGTGTACGATCATGCTGGCCCATTCTTTATAGACATCCACATCGTATGCGAAGTTAATGGCATCGGTCATCCAGGCGCCCGGGGGACGCATATTCACTTCCAGGGAAATGATCCGGCCATCCTTGTGAGATTTGAACAGCTCGATATGGAAGAACCGTTCCCGGATGTCAAAAGCCTTCAGAATATTCTTCCCGGCCTCTTCAACCTCGGGGCTGATATCTCTCAGACAGAAATAGTAGAGGTGGTTATCCGTGTTGACGACCTCCATGACACTATTCTCGAACAGGTGGCTGACCGCGAACCGCACATTGCCGTCAATATCCACCAGCCCGTCATAGGTGAGGATAACGCCATCGATGAATTCCTCAATAATAAAGGCTACATCCTCTGGCTTAGTGTCAAAAAAGTGCTGCAGCTCCTCTTCGTTATTAATCTTGTACGTATTGCTGGCACCGGAGCCGAGATCGGGCTTAACCACCAGCGGGAAGCCGGCGCTTTGGATGAAGCTCTCCACGCTTTCACGCGTAGTCCCGGTGGAGAACTGAACGGTGCTTACACCGCTTTTATGGAAGAATTCTTTCATCTTGGATTTCTGCTTCAGGTTGGAGACGAAATCGGACTTGGTGCCGTAAATGTTGAAATCCGTGCGGATAGCGGCATCCTGCTCCAGCCAGTATTCGTTCAGTGACTCGAAGCGGTCAATCTTCCCGTATTTATAGGTGAAAAAAGCAACGGCCCGCAGGATCTCCTCGTAGCTCTCCAGATTGCTTACTTTATAATACTCCGTCAGTGCCGACTTCAGCTTGTCCTCCAGCTGGTCATATTCGGCATCGCCAATCCCGAGCACCGTCGCCCCCTGCTGCTGCAGCTGGGTACAGAAATCAGCGCTGTTCTTAGGGAAATGCGGGGAAAAGAAGATAAAATTCATGCAGAACCAGCCCCTTTGGCTAAAATATAATTCCGAGTTAAATTGTATGATTAATTCAATCTACCAGTTTCGTCATTATTCGTCAATCCTTAGTCTGGCTTTTGCAGCAGTTTCCAGTTGAGCCTGGCCAGCAGTCCGCTGAAGGTCTGGCAGTCCCCGGGAGACCAGTCTTCAAAAATCTGCTCATAGCGCTGCAGCCGGATGTCCCGGGCCTCGGCAAACGTCTGCGCACCCAGCGCGGTAATCTGAAAATAGCTCGATCTTCCATCCTGCGGATCAGGCACCTTTACCACATAATCCTTCGCCTCAAGGACGCTCGTCTGCCTGCTGATGGTAGAGGTATCGAGGCCGAATTCTTCGGCGAGCGCTTTAACGCCTACCTTATCGTGGTTCGACAGATGGTGGAGCAGGGTATAGGAGGAGCGGTCCAGTCCGCCATGTTTTTTATCCAGCGAGCCTAGGCGGATTAGCGTAATGAGCTCATGGTTCAGGGTTTCAAGGTTTTTATCAGTCTGTTCATCAGCCATAGTTAGTATCCGTCCTTTATGATTGAGTAATTCTTAAGGTCAAGCCTTATATGTATCCATATTATAAGTGATAATACAGCCCTTAGCGAAAGCTACCGGTTATTTATGAGAGCATAATGAAACTCTGATGAAATAAGTCATATTGACTTCCAGAATGATAGTTGTATAATACACGTATATTGAAATAATTGTATCATACACCTATATTAGTGTGAAGCTAATGTTTAAAGTGGTGGCAGTGCAGAGGAGAGAGCATACTTGGGTAATCAGACGGCAAAAAATTCATCATTCTGGCTTATTATTCTGGCCATATTTTTCGGTAATTTCATGGCCATTCTCAGTACAACAACGATTAACGTTGCGTTCCCGGTGTTTCTGAAAGACTTCCATGCCGAGATCAGCACGGTGCAATGGATGATTACGGGTTATCTGCTGGCTACCGGCGTAATTGCTCCGGTCGTAGGATATTTCGGCGACAAGTGGAGCTATAAATATCTCTATGTGTTTGCCCTGTCGGGCTTCACCTTGTTCTCCGGGCTGTGTACCGTGGCCTGGAGTATCCATTCCCTGATTATCTTCCGGACCCTGCAGGGAATATTCGGCGGGCTGATTATCCCGACGACGATGACGATGATTTATCAGTTTATCGAGAAAGAGAAGCAGGCATTCGCCATGAGCCTCTGGAGCCTGTCCTCCATGCTGGCTCCTGCCTTCGGGCCAACGCTCGGCGGCTGGCTCACCGGGTACTTCGGCTGGAAATCGCTGTTCATAATCAATCTGCCGATCGGCATCATCGCGATCGTGGTAGCGCTGAAATGCCTGCCGTTCCAGCGTCAAACCGCCAGCAGCAGAAGCTTTGATCTGCAGGGATTCGTAACCGTGATTCTGAGCAGCGCCTTTATTATTCTGGCCTTCAATAAGGGGAATGCCTGGGGCTGGACCTCATGGAAGACCGTATCCCTGCTGCTGATTGGTGCAGCGGCCTTAACCTATTTCATCCGCCGGGAGCTGTCGCTGCAGGAGCCGCTGCTGAACCTTAAGGTATTCAAGCAGAGCCGGTTCACCTACAGTCTGATCATCAACTGTATTATTACCGTTGCGTTATACTCGGGGACCTTCCTAATTCCGGTCTTCCTTCAGGATATCCAGCAGTCCACTCCGCTGAAGACGGCGCTGGTGCTGCTGCCGGGCTCAATCGTGATGGCGGTCATGTCGCCGGTCGTCGGCAAGCTGTATTCCCGGATCGGCCCGTTCTGGCTCATTCTCAGCGGTATTCTGCTGCTGAGCGCTTCAACCTGGGAGCTTAGCCATATTACGCTGGCCGTTACACATACCCGTGTGGCGATGCTGATGGCCCTGCGCAATGTTGGCATTGCCCTGGCCTTCATGCCGGTGACGAATGCCGGGATGTCAGCCGTACCCAAGCAGATCACAGGGCATGCTTCTTCTGTGACGAACTGGGTCCGCCAGGCTACAGGCGCGTTGTCCATTGCGGTGTTCAGCTCCTTGCTCGCCTCCAGGTCGCTTGCCCATCAGCAGGAACTCAGCGGCGGAGCTTCTGCGGCAGGTGCGCTGATCAAGGCGCAGGGAATGACCCTGGGCGTACAGGATATTTTCCTGATCGCTACGTTGGTTGGCCTGCTGGCGATTCCGCTGACCTTTCTGCTGAGAAGCGGAATCGGCAAGACTGCGGCAGCTCCTGTGCTGCAGGCCGGGGCCGGGAAGCAGAGGGCGAACAGGTAAAAGGGCTGCCGCTGGATATACAAACAACCGCCACTCCAGATTCTCGCGGATCAGAGTGGCGGTTTGCTGTGTATACATAATATAGATAGAAAGTTTCTACTGTAGGACAATCTGATAATCTTGTTTCAGATAGGCTCGAATCCGCTTGAAATCCGCCTCCGTAAGGTTAGCCAGCGGCTTGTTTCGTTCCCGCCCAAGAATGATGCCGATGGTCTGTGCTGCCAGTGCGGTGGTCGGCATGATTCGTGCACTGCCGTAGGCCTTGATGCTGGCGCCGACATTTTTTCCGGTCACCAGCACATTGTCATAAGACTTCAACTCGAAGGAGCGCAGCGGCAGTCCATAACGGTCCGGCTTGCCGTAGCCAATACCGGTAGGAATTGCCCGGGTACCCTGCAAATCTATGGAGTAGCCGCCGATACTCACATTATCCCAGAACATCCGACTATTCATCAGATCCGGGTAATCCAGGACATACTTAGTCTCATACCGGTTATAGTCACGGATATAGAGGTACTCCGGAAAGCCATTCAGCTCTGCTTTGGCGAAGCCGGGAATATTCTTGCGCAAGAAGCTTAGAATGAAAGGTGCTTCAGCTTGCCCCCTCTGAACTGCGGACGCTACGGATTTGGGGTCTGAGGGGTTTACATCGTAAATGAGCAGCCCGTTGATGATTACCTGGCCGTTTTTTTGGTAGGTGGCATTCAATCCTCGCAGCCTCAGCTGCTTGTCCTTAGTGGTGTAGGTATTGGTAATATTGCTGAACCCGGTAGCGAAATGCCAGTCTACATAGGTATTGGGGCCATATTTCTTGCGCACATTCGTAAGCGGATAATCCTCCAGAATACGCTGGTGCAGCAGATTCCAATCTACATTTTTGAAATTGAGCATATAGGTAGCGGCCATATAATCCGGGTTCTTACCGTTATATATAGTCTCCATTCCCGGAATCCGGGCTTCCTTCAACTGACTGCTTAGGGCGTTGTAATCCGTATTCTCCACCCAGTAACGGGATTGAATTGTAACTTTGTTGCCGTCCTTGCCGTGGTACGTAAGCGAGCTAAGAGTTTTGCCGCTGCCTGCTGTCTTAATGTCTACATGATCCAGAACAACCCCGCTTTTCAGCGGAATTCCTTGAATGACCTTGTCAAAATACGTCTGGAAATCCGCTGCCTTGCGGATGGTTCCGGCTTTGTATCCGTTGAACAGGTTCTTGATTTCGCCTTGCACGAGACTTCGCTGCTTATTGTCATTCACGTCATCGAGGAAGAACATTTGTCCTTGGATCAATTCACCGCCCAGTTTGCTGCGGGGATCAAGCATCAGCACCTTCAGGCCCGCCTTAACGGCTTCCTTGGCGAGCAGTACGCCTTGAATTTCACTTCCGATAACAACGACATCATAGCTTGAAACCGCTGGTGAAGATGACGATGGCTTTGCTGCAGCTGCAATGGACAGGCTCGAACCCGAGAGCAGAATCAGTGCGGCGGCCAGGCAGATTGTAAAGCGGTATACTTTAGAGGATTGCATAAACATCAATTCTAAGTGCTCCTGACTGTGGTTGGATTTGGAATCTGTCCCTATTGTAAATGATAATGGGTTATTTTTGCTGTGCTGGAATTGTGGCGATTTGCCGTTGTAGCGCTTTCTCTTCGCATGTTGGGCGAATATGAGTTAGAATACAATAAAGCGAGCAAATAATAGGAGTTGTATACATGTCCAACAATGACGAAGTGTTTTTGACGAAAGAAGGTTTGGCCAAGCTCGAGGATGAGCTGAGAGAACTTAAGGGAGCAGGGCGCAAAGAGCTTGCAGCCCGGCTTAAGCTGGCGATCAGCTACGGCGATTTGAAGGAGAACAGCGAATACCACTCCGCGAAGGAGGATCAATCCTTCATGGAGACACGGATCATGATTCTGGAGAAGATGCTGATCAAGGCGCAGATTGTGGATTCCAGCAATATGGATCTGAGCACAGTCAGCGTAGGCTGCATCGTCATTCTGAATGATGTGGAATACTCCGAAAAGATTGAATATAGAGTGGTAGGTCCCGCAGAGGCTGATGTGCTGGACAACAAAATTTCTTACGAAAGTCCGCTCGGCAAAGAGCTGATCGGCAAAAAAGTGGGCGACATTATCAGCGTCAATGCCCCGATGGGCGTCATTAAATATGAGCTGCTTGAAATTAAAATGCTGTAAATCTTAAATCCTGTAAACCTTAAATCCTGTATCCTGCTTTAATAAGGGTACAGGATTTTTTGTCTAAGGATAAGAATTTATACGCTGCGCCTGATAACCGGTGGTGGAGGTAGAGCCATTGGATCGAAATAGATGGAATTTCTCCACTTGCTTATGAGCGGAAGATTACCTGCCGGACAATAGTTGGAAAATCAGCACTTAATAGGCTACATATAAATCAGAATAGAGAAAAGGCAGGAATTAAATGACGTTAATCCACTTAATTGCGGCAAAGGATCATAAAAAGCCGAATTAAGATACGTTTTTCCAACTATTACCTCAGAGTGGGATGCCTATGCCGTCAATTCCAGGTGAATGTCAGGCACCTTGGAAGAGCGGGGGAGTAAGGTCTAATCTATCCCTTGGTAAGGTGCCGATTCTGCCCTTCGGGCGGAATTTGTTGCAAAGACTGCAAGCGGCGGGCTGCCATAGGCAGTTTCTATTAAGGATATTGATTCCCGGTCTTAGACGCTCCTTGCCCCAAAGGTTATAGTAGGGAGTAACTAAAGAACAGAGGGGTCCTGGCTTGTGATTCAGACTGTACTATCGACACTTGTAGAGGTTATTGTGCCGCTGTCCATTCCGGTGGCTGCGGGGGCGCTGCTCGGACGTTATAAGAATCTTGACACGAAGCCCCTGCTGACGCTGTACCTGTATTTTCTCAGTCCGGCAATTATCCTGGATACGCTTGCTACGGCGGAAATCTCCTTCGATGATGTCTATAAGACGCTCGCATTCTCGCTGCTGAATCTGTTTCTCTTATGGGGGCTGGCTACCCTGATCGGCAAAATCCTGAAGCTGGCTCCGCCGGAAGCCGCCGGCCTGACGCTCATCTCCACCTTCACAAACAGCGTCAATTACGGTCTGCCGCTGGTGCTGCTGGCCTTCGGCCAGCTGGGCCTGGACAAGGCATCGGTCTATGTCATCGCCCAGATGGTGATTGTGAATACGATCGGCGTGTATTTTGCCGCCAGATCACAGTTCTCGGTGCGCAGCGCCGTAAAGTCAGTCTTCTCGCTGCCGGCCATCTATGCGGCCATTCTGGCCCTGCTGCTGCGGGCGCTCGGCCTGCATATGCCGCATGAGCTGGCTTCGGGCGTATCGATGGCTGCAGGAGCCTACTCGCCGGTAGTGCTGGCGATCCTCGGCGCGCAGATGGTGAAGGTCCGGGCTGCGCATACGGAGCGCAATGTGCAGCTTGCATTCTGGACGGGGCTGACCGTCCGGCTGTTGCTGGCTCCGCTGCTGGCCGCGCTGGTGCTGCTCGCGCTGAACATTACGGGCACCTTATTCTCGGTGCTGCTGATTCTGGCGTCGATGCCGGTGGCCGTCAATTCCGTGGTGCTGGCCGAACGCTTCGGCAGCTCGCCATCACTGGTCTCGCGCTGTATTGTCTGGACTACGCTGGCGTCCTTCCTGGCTCTACCGGTGCTTATTGCTATGGTGGGCGGGTAGAGGTACAGAGACAGGCAACGAAAGGGGAAACGGGGCAAGGAGTAAAGAGTAAGAATTAAAGAGTAAGAGTGAAGAGTGAGAGTGAAGAGTGAAGAGTGAGAGTGAAGAGTAGGAGTAAAGAGTAAGAGTGAAGAGTGAGAGTAAAGAGTGAGAGTAAAGAGCGAGAGTAAAGAGTGAAGGTAAGGAGTAAGAGTAAAGAGTAAGAGTAAAGAGTGGGAGTAAAGAGTAAGAGTAAAGAGTAAGAGTAAAGAGTAAAGAGTAAAGAGTAAGAGTAAAGAGTGGGAGTAAGGAGTAAGAGTAAGGAGTAAGAGTAAGGAGTAAGAGTAAAGAGTGGGAGTAAGAAGTAAGAGTAAAGAGTGAGAGTAAAGAGTGAGAGTAAGGAGTAAGAGTAAGAGTAAGAGTAAGAGTAAGAGTAAGAGTAAGAGTAATAGTAAGAGTAAGAGTAATAGTAAAGAGTAAGAGTAAAGTAGGAAAGTACAAAGAACAAAAGAAGCTCCCGTCTTCAGAGTGTGAAGGCGGGAGCTTATTCTATTAGCAGATATACAGCATGCTGCACATCAGGCTGGATACCTGGCGGAACGCCAACCGCTTAGAAATCGAAATTGTCTGGATCGGGACCGGTCCGCTGATCACGATTGAGGCTGTCAATGCGGTCCAATTCGGCGTCGCTCAACTCGAAATCGAACAGGGAGGCATTCTCGATGATCCGCTGTTCTCTGGTTGATTTCGGAATGGTGACGATCCCATGCTGCAGATCCCAGCGCAGGATGATCTGGGCAACGGACTTGCCGTTGCTGGCGGCGATTTCCGTTAGCACCGGCTGATCCAGCAGCTGGCCCTGCATCAGCGGAGCCCATGCTTCGATCTGGATGCCATGCGTCTTAGCGAAGCTCCGCAGCGGCTGCTGGCACAGATAAGGGTGTAGCTCAACCTGATTGACCATCGGCTTGATCTCCGCATCCTGCAGGATATCCTCCAGATGATGAATCTGGAAATTGCTGACGCCGATGGCTTTGACGCGGCCTGCTTTATAGAGGGCTTCGAGCGCTCTCCAGGACTCCTTGTATTTGCCCTTCACCGGCCAGTGAATGAGATACAGATCCAAATATTCTAGACCCAGCTTCTCAAGACTGGCCTCGTAAGCGGCAAGGGTCTCTTCATAACCAAGGTCTGCATTCCAGACCTTGGAGGTTATGAACAGCTCTTCGCGGGCCAGCTTGTTCCCGGCCATAGCTTCCCTGACTGCTTGCCCTACCCCGCGCTCATTGGCATAGACTGCGGCCGTATCAATGCTGCGGTAGCCGTGGGCAATTGCAGACTTCACTGCCTGCACCAGCTCATCGCCGTCCTCTACCTGAAAAACTCCGAGTCCAACCCACGGCATACTCACGCCGCCCTGAAGTATAGTTGTATCTTGTAAATGCTGTGCCATATCGAATGACCTCCTGAAGGAATAGTGTAGGTACGGGCAAAATGTTGTACGTAGTGCAGCTTTGATTCCTTGATATCTGGATTTTCTAAAGGATTGTTGTATTAAATACAATAATTTCTTCGATAAGCTGCTTAGAAGACGAGAAATACTGCATTTCATACAACAATCTTAAAATTTGCCCGGAATAAAGAGGGAAATGTTGTATTATGGGCAGGATTTTGAGAAACATACCGCTTGACTGCACACATTGCCTCTTGCGGCGCACACAGCACTTAGGCTTAAGCAGCTTCCGCCCGCTGCATACGCTCGTCCCTGTTCTCCAGCGCCCGGCTCCAGGCCGTGAGCAGAACGGCCCCGAACACCATGACTGCGCCCACCCAGGCGGTGTGGATCAGTCCCATATGATCGGTGACCAGTCCGCCGAGATAGGCGCCGATGGCGATGCCTGCATTGAAGGCGGCAATGTTGACAGCAGAGGCGACATCTCTGGCGCCGGGCGCGAACCGGTCAGCCAGCATTACTACATAGACCTGCAGCCCGGGGACGTTCATGAAGGCGAGCAGCCCCATGAAGAAGATGGTGATCAGGGCGGCGGTTTTGAAGGGAGCCGTGAAGGTGAGGATTAGCAGCACGGCGGCCTGCAGGGCGAACATATAGAATAAGGCGTTCATCGGCTTGCGGTTCGCTGCTCTGCCGCCGATCACATTGCCGATGGCAATGGCGATACCATAGACGAGCAGGATCACAGCGACCGTCTTCTCCTGGAAGCCGCTGATCTCATGCAGCAGCGGGGAGAGATAAGTGAAGACGACGAACGTTCCGCCGTAGCCCAGGGCTGTAATGGCAAAAGCCAGCAGCAGCCGGCCGTTCGTCACCAGCTTGACCTGCTCGCGCAGCGGTGTGCGGGTCCCCTTGCGGAGTCCGGCGGGCACCAGAATCAGATTAGCGATCAGCGCGAGGATGCCGATCACGACAATGGCGGTGAAGGCGGCCCGCCAGCCCAGCTGCTGTCCGAGGAAGGTGCCAAGCGGCACGCCGGTGACCGTGGCTACGGTAAGGCCGGTGAACATAATGGAGATGGCGCTGGCCCTGCGGTTCTCGGGCACCAGGTCGGCGGCGATGGTGGAGGCGATCGACATGAACAGGCCATGCGAGAGGGCGGATATTACCCGGGCGGCCAGCAGAGTGCCGATTCCGCCAGCAGCGGCCGCAAGACTGTTACCGGCGATGAATACGAGCATCAGCAGGAGCAGCAGTGTTTTGCGGGAGACTCTTGTGGTCAGCGAGGTTAACACAGGTGCACCGAAGGTTACACCGAGCGCATACAGAGTAACGGTTAATCCGGCGGTGGTCACGGATATATTCAGGTCATCAGCAATGAGCGGCAGCAGCCCGACACTGATAAACTCGGTTGTTCCTATCGCAAAGGCGCTGATCGCCAGAGCCAGCAGCGCGAGGGTACTTCTTTTTGTGTCCAGAGACATGTTCTTCACTCCTACTATGGTAATCACCGGCCGGTAAGTGCTATTATGGAGTACAGATATGCAAATGGGTAGTACGTACTTTAAAGTACTATAGGTACCAAAAAGTACCCATAAACTACCCTGAACTACCCGCTGAGCGACACATAAAGGGATGTACAGTGAGCATACAGGAGGCAATATAATGGCTAAAAAATATAATATTTCGGTCGAAGCTACGCTTGAGGTCATCGGGGGGAAGTGGAAATGCGTTATACTCTGCCACCTGACGCATGGCAAGCTGCGGACGAGCGATCTGAAGCGGCATATGCCGAATATTACGCAGAAAATGCTGACCCAGCAGCTCCGCGAGCTGGAGCAGGACGGCATCGTCAACCGGATCAGCTATAACCAGGTTCCGCCCAAAGTGGAATATGAGCTGAGCGAATACGGACAGACGCTCGGGTCCATTCTGGACTCCCTGTGCGCGTGGGGAGAGCAGCATATTATTAAGGAGTATGGCGATAAATTCGCTGTGCTGGAGGACAATGTGCTGAATAACAAGAAGGTGGAGCTGCTGCCCGGCGGTGTGGAATAAGGCGCAGCAGACCTATGAGCGTACACAAAGAACCGCAAGCCCCGAAGGCTTGCGGTTCTTTGATATGCCTGGTATCCGGCCAGCTGCAGAAATAAACGCTAATCCGGTTGTCCTTCACCGACCTGAATCGTGAAGATAAAGACGGCCCCTTGTTCAACATCCGGTCTAGCGTAGATTGTTCCGCCCATCAGGTCGACCAGCATTTTGCAGATGGACAGCCCGAGTCCGGTGCCCCCGAATTTACGGTTGATCGTAGCGCCGATCTGGGTGAACGGCTGGAACAGGTATTTCATTTTGTCCGCAGGAATGCCGATGCCGGTATCTTCAATAATGAACTCAAGCTCCATTACCCTATCCATCGCTTGCCGGAGATGAACCCCTACCTTAACGCCGCCCGAGTAGGTGAACTTAATTGCATTGCCGATCAGGTTGTTCAGTACCTGGCGCAGACGGTTGGGATCTCCAACGAGCAGCGCGGGAATGGCCGGGTCGATGAAGGTCTCCAGGGCCAGATTGCGTTCCTTGGCGAGTGCCCGGAAAAGATCAACGGTTTCCTTGATGCAGGAGTGGAGGTTGAACAGCTCATAGTCCAGCTCCATTTTGCCGGATTCAATCTTGGTGAAGTCCAGGATATGATTAATGACAGACACCAGTGCGTGGCCGCTTGTATGAATGATTTCGGCCATTTCCATGTCATCCGCCGCCAGCTCAGAGGTCCGCAGTACATCCGACATGGCAATAATTCCGTTCAGCGGTGTGCGGATTTCATGGCTCATCATCGCGAGGAAGCCGCTTTTGATCCTTAGAGCGACTTCGGCAGTATCCTTCAGCTCGGTCAGAACGCTATTCGCCGCCTCCAGCTCCAGGGATTTAAGCTGCAGCTCTTTGCGGGTCTGATAGAGGCGGACGAAGCCGTCAATTTTGCTCTTAAGCACAATCGGATGGAACGGCTTAGTCAGGAAATCTATAGCTCCGGCTGAATAGGCCATCATATAGGTCTCCAGCTCGGAAGTCAGCGCAGTTAGGAATATAATCGGGATGTCACGTGACTTTTGACGCGCTTTGATCCGCTTCGCTGTTTCGAATCCATCCATGTCAGGCATGAGCACATCCATAATAATCAGGGCGAACTCCTGCTCCAGCAGACATTTCAGGGCCTCCATGCCGGAGGTTGCACCAATCAGGTGATAAGGTGTGTCGGCCAGCAAAGCCTGCATGGACAGGAGCTCGTCCGGACGGTCATCGACAAGTAAAATATTAATAGGGTACTCCATAATTCCTCCTACTGAATCAACCATAATTTCAGCACACTTACCAGCTGTGTCGTATTAATCGGCTTGGATATATAATCGTTTGCTCCGGCCTGCAGGCATTTGACCCGGTCTTCCTCCAGGGCGCGGGCGGTCAGCGCGATAATCACCAGCTGGTCATACTCCGGTCTGAGCCTGATATGCTTCATGGTCTCGTAACCATCCATCTCCGGCATCATAATATCCATGAATACGAGCTCAACGCCCGGGTGTGTCTCCAGATGCTCCAGGGCTTCTTTACCGTTCTGGGCAAAGCTGATCTCCATATTATAACCTTCGAGCACACTGGATAACGCAAAAATATTACGCATATCATCATCCACAAGCAGAATGCTTTTTCCGGCAAAGGCTGACTCCGGATTGTGCAGATTCTCAATCAGGCGCTGCTTATCCAGCGGCAGGTCAGCATGCTTGCGGTGGAGGTATAAGGCCGTGTCATCGTAGAGCCGTTCCATAGACCGTACATTCTTGATGACAATGCTCTCGGCGTAGTGCTTGAGGCGCTGCTCATCGGTCTTGCTGAGATCCTTGCCTGTATAGATAATGACCGGCAGGGTCTGCAGCTTACGGTTGGTTTTGACCTGCTCCAGCAGATCGAAGCCGGAAATATCCGACAGGCCTAAGTCCAGCACCATGCAGTCAAAATGATGACTGGCCAGATGCTCCATCGCTTCCCTGCCTGTGCCGACCGCAATAATGTTCACATCGGGATGCGCGATGAATTCGACAAGGCTGCTGCGCAGAATCTTGTTGTCTTCGACAATCAGCAGGCTCTTCACCGGACGGCGGATATACGTCTCAATCTGCAGGAAGGCTGCTTCCAGCTCGGCATAATCATTCGGCTTCTTCCAGAAGGACAAGGCGCCCATCGCCAGGCTCTGCTGATTCTCCTCGGCTGTCGAGATGACATGCACCGGAATATGGCGCAGCTCCGGCCGGCTCTTCAGCCGGTTGATAATCGACCAGCCGTCCAGGACGGGAAGATGCAGATCCAGCAGGATGGCGTCCGGCTTGTAGGCATGTGCCAGCGCCAGACCCTGATCGCCCTGGAAGGCGACGATCGCCTTGAAGCCCCGGCTGCGCGCCAGTTCAAGCAGCATAGTGGCGAATTCCGCATCCTCCTCTATGATCAGCAGGAGGGTGTCGCCGGGGAGCAGATTGCCGCGGTCATCCTCCATCTCGGCATATTGCAGCAGCTTAGGATTCGAGATGGAAATATCGGGAACGAACGATTCCCGGAAAGCCGGATTCTCCCGGCTGCCGGTCTCGGAACCCGGCATATCCGCAGTGGCTGCGGCTGCAAAGGTAGCGGCAGCCAGCGCCTGTGCGTCCTCTCCCGGCTCAACTGCAGGAATAATCAGCGAGAAGGTACTGCCTTTGCCTTCAACGGAATCCACTTCAATTCTTCCGCCCAGCAGGGTAGCCAGCTCGCGGCAGATCGTAAGCCCAAGACCGGTGCCGCCGTATTTACGGCTGGTGGTGCCGTCCGCCTGCTGGAACGCTTCGAAGATGCTCCCCAGCTTGGAGGCGGCAATGCCGATGCCGGTATCGCTGACAGCGAAGATTACTTCATCGCCGCTGGTGCGGATGGACAGGGAAACGGAGCCTTGCTCCGGGGTGAACTTAATAGCATTGGACAACAGATTATTCATGATCTGCTGCAGTCTGTGGCCGTCGGTCATCAGATGGTCAGGCAGCCTGCTGTCTGAATGGACATCGAAGCGGAGATTCTTTTTCTTGGCCTGCTGTTCAAAATGGCGGAAGACATGGTTGCTGAGGTCCTGTAAAGAGACCGGTTCAAGAACAGGAGTCATTTTGCCGACCTCCAGCTTGGCCAGATCGAGAATCTCGTCGATCAGCTGCAGCAGATCCTTGCCTGCGGAGAAGATGGTATGCACATATTCCAGCTGTTTCTTCTCAAGATTGCCTTCCTTGTTCTCGGCGAGAATCTGCGAGAGAATCAGCAGGCTGTTCAGCGGTGTGCGCAGTTCATGCGATACGTTGGCGAGGAATTCCGATTTATACTGGGCAGCCATGAAGATTTCCTGGGCCTGCGCCTGAATTTCTTCCTTCTGCTGCTCGGTAAGCCGGACTTGGAGCAGCAGCTGATCATTGGAGGCGGCTAGCTCTTCTTTCTGGGTCAGAAGCTCATCGGCCTGAGCCTGGAGCTCGTCCGTCTGGGACTGAAGTTCTTCCGTTTGAGCTTGAAGCTCCTCAGTCTGGGCCTGGAGTTCTTCTTTCTGCTCCAGCAGTTCGTTCGTTTGGGCTTGAAGCTCTTCAGCCTGATCGGCGATCTCGGCTTTTTGGCGTTCTGTAAGCTGGAGCTGCTTCTGCATATCGCGGTTCGCGGCCGATATCTCATCGGCTTGTGCCTTGATCTCTGTTGATTGCCGGCTGGTAATCTCCATTTGCTGCTGGAGCTCCAGATTGGAGGCGTACAGTTCTTCCGTCTGCTGCCTCAGCTCATCGGCCTGGGCTTCAATCTCGGCTTTTTGTTCCTCTGTCAGCTCCATTTGCGCCTGAAGCTCTTCATTGGAGGACAGCAGGCTCTCGGCCTGCATCTTCAGCTCTTCCCCCTGGTCCTGCAGCTGCTCAGTCTGCATACGCAGTTCCTCGGTTTGGGCCATAAGCTCTTCGGTCTGTGCCTCCAGCTCCTGGGTTTGCGCCGTCAATTCCTCGGTCTGCGCTTCGAGCTCATCCTTCTGCAGCCGGGTTTCGCTCAGCAGCTCTTCAATTCTGGCCACGCCGGCCAAAGTATTGATCAGCACCCCCATGTTCTGGCCGGTCCGCTCGATCAGCTCGTGCTCCTTGGAGCCGAACGGGTGCAAAGCGGCCAGCTCCATTACGGCGACCACTTCCCGCTCATGCATGATCGGAACTACGATAAGCGAAGATGGGGAAGCTTCACCCAGCGCGGAATGGACTTTGATATAATGCTCCGGAAGATTCTCCAGCACGAGGGTCTGCTGATCCACCGCGCATTGTCCGACCAGTCCGCTGCCCAGCTGAATGGGTTCGCGGCGGCCTGCCGATTCGTCAAAGGCATAGCCGGCTGCGAAGTTTAGCTGACCGCCCTGCTTCAAATATACGGCTCCATAGCTTCCGCCGACAGCGGCAGCCAGCCTGCCGATAAATACACGCGCTGCCGTCTGCAGATGCACCGATCCCTGAAGCTGCATTGCCATCTCTGACACTTGCGTATTAATCCAGGCCTGCTCCTCCGCCTTCAGCCGCAGTTCGCGTTCTTCAGCGGACCTGTGGTGAAGATCGGCTGCCAGCTTGTAGTAAGAAGCTGCGAGCAGTCCGAATTCATCCTTGCGTACAGTTGCCGCGGCTGCAGGATTAAGCGTCCCGTCGGCGATATCCCGGGAGATGTTCGTAATCCGGTCCAGCCCGTGGTCAATATTCCGGTGAATGCTGAAGATGAGGCCTATTCCAATCAGAATCCCGCCCCCGCTTAATCCATTAATGAAGATACGCGGAATGCCTTCCAAATAGAGTGAAGATATAATAATCATACTGCCCAGCAGCAGTATAGTAACCGATGTTGCTAACCAAACCTGTTGTTTAATCCTCATAGTTCGCCGCCTTTGTTCAGTTAGTACTACTAAATATATATAAGTATACTTTTAATAGACGCCCGGCGATATAGAGGACACAGAGAAAACACCGAAAAACCTGATTTTTACAAGGTTTCCGGTGTTATTTGCCAGTTTAAGCGTGATTGCATTTCCCGGCAGGCGGCGTCAGCGCCGCCGCCTGCCGCCCTGACGCCGCCGGGCAGCAGCCCGGTTCGAAGCATGGCCTCCTGCACCGCCGCCAACCGCCTGCTGCTGCTTGGATCCGGGAATCTCGATAGCGGCATTGGTTCCGCCCGAGCTGTAGGTTCCGCTGCCGCTGCCGACCTGTGTGGCGGAGGAGCTTCTGCTGCCCCCCGGGAGCTTCACGGTCTGGTTGTTCACGACGATGACAATCTCCTTCTCTCCGGTGCGCGGACGAAGCAGCGGCGCGTGACGGCGGGTGCCCCGGTGTCCCTTGCTGCCTGTGTTCGCCGCCGTCCCCCCGGCTCCGACACTCTCCTGCTGGCGGGTATGGGGCGAAGCAATGGCTGCATTGCTGCCCGCTGCGCTGCTTCGGCCGGCGCCGCTGGCAATCTGTGTGGTATTGGCTGCGTTGGTATATTGGTTATTGATAACAAACACCAGCCGGCTGATGCCGGCCAGCGGGGGGCGGGTAACAATCTGCTGCTTCCCTTTTTGAATAATGACAGTTATCCGGTCTTTTTGCTTAGCCATCCGTATCATGCCTCCCTGCATAGGTTTTCCTTATCATTAATGCGCGGAGGAAGGAAGGGTGAGGAATACAGGCGCTGCGACCCCATAAACAAACGGTTGCCTAGTGAGCAGGGAGAATCGATGATGAAATACGCGTGTATTTCATGAAACACTTTGAAATCCACAGCAAATATACTTAAAATTTTGCTTGTAAGGATCATACAGAGCGTGTAAGATATACGAAGGTTTTTAAAAACAGACTTATCATAATACCTCATATAATCTTGGGAATATGGCCCATAAGTTTCTACCGGATGACCACTGTAATTATCCGACTATGAGTGAAATAGCGCATCTAGGGTTCCGTTTCTTGTGCTGCGGCAGGGGAAGGACTGGTCCAAGCGATGCGGACACGCTTATGTGTTACACCACTAAGGGACAAAAACCCAGAAGGACAGATTCACTTGAGAGAAACGCTCAAGGGGATCTGTCTTTTTTATTTTAAAGGAGGAAGAATCGCTGTAATGAAAGTACTGGAGGAACGCATAAGACAAGAAGGCTTAATTCTATCGGAGACTGTGCTGAAGGTAGACTCGTTTCTGAACCATCAGGTGGACACGGAGCTTGCGCTGCAAATCGGGCAGGAATTCAAAGCTATCTTCGGAGACCAGCCCATCACCAAGGTGCTGACTGTAGAGGCCAGCGGCATCCAGTTCGCCATGGCTGCAGGCATTGCGCTGGGTGTACCGTTTATTTATGCCAAGAAAAAGAAGGCTGTTACCCTCTCCGAGGCGGTCTATTCCGCACCGGTGCATTCCTTCACCCGTCAGGAAGACTACCTGATCAGCATCTCGCAGAAGTATCTCGGACCTGGCGACAACGTGCTGATTGTCGATGACTTTCTGGCTACCGGTGCAGCGCTTGTAGGACTATGCGATATCGTGGAGGAGTCCGGGGCGCAGCTGATGGGAGTCGGCTGTGTCATTGAGAAGAGCTTCCAGGAAGGACGCAGCCTGCTGGAGCAGCGCGGAATTCCGGTACATGCCCTGGCGCGGATTGCTTCAATGTCTCCGGGGGAAGTTCACTTTATAGATAATCCCGGCACCGGCAGTGCCCGTGCGGAAGAATTAATTAAGGAGAGTGCAGGATGCTAAGCAAACAGAAGATATTCGCCCTCGGGCTTCAGCATGTGCTGGCTATGTATGCCGGAGCTGTGATTGTGCCGCTGGTGGTCGGCGGGGCATTGAATTTGAACGGAACGCAGATGGCGTATCTGATCGCAGCGGATCTGTTCACCTGCGGGCTGGCAACGCTGCTGCAGATTATGGGCAGCAAGTATTTCGGAAGCGGACTTCCCGTTGTACTCGGCTGTACCTTTACCGCAGTCAGCCCGATTATCGCTATCGCTTCAGGCTCCAATCTCCCGACAGCGTACGGGGCTATTATTATCTCCGGTCTGTTCGTTGTGCTGGCAGCCCCGATATACGGGAAGCTGCTGAAATTCTTCCCTACAGTAGTAACCGGCTCCGTAGTAACTATCATCGGGCTCTCGCTGATCCCGGTAGCGATGAATAACGTGGCCGGCGGACAGGGCAGCGCTGATTTCGGCCAGCCCCGCAATCTGCTGCTGGCCCTGATTACACTGCTCGTAATTCTGGCGGTGAACCGCCTGACTACAGGCTTCCTGCGTTCCGTATCTGTACTGGTAGGCCTGGTTGTCGGAACCGTAATCGGCTATGCCATGGGCATCGTACATTTCTCTACAGTGACTACGGCCTCTTGGGTGAGTGTGGCCCAGCCATTCTACTTCGGCTGGCCGCAGTTCAGTATTACGGCGATCTTCACGATGATTATCGTTAATATTGTGTCCATGGTGGAATCGACGGGTGTGTACTTTGCCGTGGGCAAGGCAACGGATCAGCAGGTAGAACAGAAGCAGATCGTGAACGGCCTGCGTTCTGAAGGGCTTGCCATCATGCTCGGCGGATTGTTTAATGCGTTCCCTTATACGGCGTTCTCCCAGAATGTCGGCTTGCTGTCGCTGACCCGGGTGAAGACGCGCAATGTTATTTTTGCCGCCGGCGGAATTATGATCGTGCTCGGGCTGCTGCCGAAGCTGGCAGCGCTGACTACAGTCGTACCGAACGCGGTGCTTGGCGGGGCGATGATTGTCATGTTCGGATCGGTTGCCGCATCCGGCATGTCGATTCTGTCGGATGTTGACCTGCGCAAGGACGGCAATCTGCTGATTGCCGCCTGCAGTATTGCTGTCGGTCTCGGCTCTGCTGTGCTGCCGTCCATGTTCGACCAGCTGCCGGAGTTCGCCAGAATGCTGCTGCAGAACGGGATCGTATCCGGATCTCTGACAGCAATTATTCTTAATATCTTTCTGTCCAAAACCCAGGAGAGCACAGCTTCCGCAGTCGCCGCTCCGGAGGTAAAGTAAAATATTCCTAAAATTTTAATCTAATAAGATAAGCAGCCGATTCCGAAATAAATGGGAATCGGCTTTTTTTATTGCACTTAAATAAACAGAATTTAATGTATAATTTATACAATGACAGCTAGAAGGGAATGGCATGGGGCATGAAAAAATATTGGCTGAGTATTCTAGGCAGTCTGGTGCTGGTGTTGATCATTCCATTGCTCTCTATCCTCCAGACTCTCCATATAAACCGCGGAATGCCGCAAGCCCGGCAAGGGATGATCGATCTGCGCAGCTGGGACTTCCGCAAAGACGGGGTTGTGAAGCTGAACGGGGAATGGGAGCTGTACCGCGGTGCGCTGCTGATGCCTGAGGCGTTCTCCCCGGAGCGGAGGGACCCGGGCATGCCTGCCGTGTCCGGAATGGTTCAGGTTCCCGGGAAATGGAATCCTTATATATCCGTCACCGGTGAACCCGCAGCCAAAGGGTACGGCACTTACCGTCTGCAGGCCAGGATTGCCTATGGGGAAGCCGTAATATACGGTCTGCGCACCAGCAACATCCGTACGGCAAGCCGGGTCTTCGTGAACGGACAGGAGATTGGCAGCAGCGGCAGCCCCGCCCCCATGGCTTCTGAGGGGAGGCAGAATAATATACCCTATACGGGGTTTGCTTCGGTGACCGGAGATACCATGGAGATTATTGTACAGGTGGCGAATTACAGCTACTCCTCCGGCGGTATCGTTCTGCCGATTGTCATCGGTGATCAGGCCTCTATTCTGAAGCACCGCGAATTTGCGCTGTTTGTAGACGGCGGAGCGCTGTTCGGATTTATTATTCTTTCTTTATTCCTGCTGATGTTCTCCAAGGTTAGAGAGAGCCGGGGGGTCACCCTCTATCTGGGTCTATTCTGCATGGCGGCCTTTGTCTACATTCTGACCCACGGCGAGAAGCTGATCGCGGCTGGGCTTCCCGGGCTTCCGTATGAAGTTGTGCTCAAGCTGCAGCTGGCTTCTTCCACGCTGGTCTACTATTATCTGCTGCGCTATGTCGCCAATTCCGTGAATTACCCGATGTCTATTGCAGTCATTAAGGCCTCTAAAATGATTACGAGCGTGCTGCTGCTGATCTCTATATTCATGCCGGCCTATCTGTTCAGCTATCTGGAGGGCCTGCTGCTGACCTGGGGCTCGGTAAGTATCGGCTTTGTGCTCTACTCTATGGTTCAGGGGACAAGACGGAATCCGAAAAATATGTTCCTGATGATGGTCAGCATTGAGAGTCTCAGCGTCGTTATTATCTGCTATCTGGTCAGCTTTATGAACCTGTCATTCAGCTATTTTATAATCTCTTACGAGATTGTCCTGTTCGGATTCGTTCAGGCGATTATTATGACCCGGCAATATGCGTCGTCTTTCCTTGAGGTGGGGCAGCTGTCACGCAGGCTGCAGACACTCGATGGCTTGAAGGACGATTTCATCTCCGATACTTCCCATGAGCTCCGCAAGCCGCTGCAGGGAATGGTCAACATGGCCCAGACACTGGCGCAGGGTGCGGCAGGTTCCGTGAGCAGTGCCCAGAGTGAGCAGTTGCTCATGATTGTCTCGACGGGCAAGCGGCTGTCTGCCTTAATCAATGATATGTCTGACTTCGCGAAGCTGAATCACGGCTCGCTCTTTCTGCGCCGGCAGGCGGTGGATCTCCGCACCGCGGCTGTCTCCATTATGGAGGTGACGCGCCAGGTATACGGAAAGGACAATCTTGAATTCCGCCTGGACCTGCCCGGCAATCTTCCCCTGCTGGAGACGGATGAACAGCGCCTTGCTCAAATTCTGCATAATTTATTGGCAAATGCCGTCAATTATACGCCTCAGGGCGTGATAACGCTGTCTGCAGAGGTTAAAGAAGAGTATGTTGCCATTCTTATCACGGATACGGGGCAGGGGATTGCTCCTGAGCGTTTGCATTCCATCTTTGATGCCTATGATCCAAGCGGACCCGCAGCCCAGAAGGCCTACCGGGAAAACGGCCTCGGTCTCAGCATTACCCAGAGGCTGGTTGAGCTGGCCGGGGGAGAGATAGAGGTGCATTCGGAGCTGGGGCAAGGCTCTGTCTTCCGCTTCACGCAACCTATCCTGCGGAGAAGCAAAGCTCTGCTGGAGCAGGAGTATCTGGAAATTACCGGATGGGAGACGGCAGCGGCAGTCCAGCTGCCGGGAGAAGAGCCGGTACTTCCGCCGCCTGCGGAATGCTGCTTCATTCTGGTTGTGGATGATGATCCTGTCAATCTTCAGGTGCTGGTTAATGTGCTGCAGCTGGAGAATCATTCGGTGATTACGGCCAGCAGCGGGACCGAAGCTATAAGTAAAATACAGCAGTACCCTGAACTCGATCTTGTCATTGCAGACTGGGTGATGCCGGAAATACCCGGATTGTTATTATGCAAAACGATCCGTGAACGGTTTGTTCTGTCGGAGCTGCCGATTCTGGTGCTGATGGCGAGCAGCCGCCCCGAGGATATCCAGGCTGCGTTCGAGGCCGGAGCCAATGATTATCTGAGCAAGCCGGTGGAGCTGCGCGAGTTCAAGGCGCGTGTGCAGACACTGCTCGATATGCGCAAGTCTGTCCGGATATCCGTTCAGGCGGAGATTGCCTTCCTGCAGGCCCAGATCAAACCGCATTTCTTGTATAATGCGCTCAATGCGATCATCTCCGTATGTCCGGTAGACCCGGATAAGGCCACTGATCTGCTGCTGGATCTCAGCCAGTACCTGCGGAGCAGCTTTGACTTCCAGAACCGGGGACAGACCGTTCCTGTTGAGAAGGAGCTGGGGCTGGTTCAGTCCTATCTTGCCCTCGAGCAGGCGCGGTTTGACGAGCGGCTGAATATCGAGTTCGATGTCCCGGACGATATTATGGGACTGGTTCCGCCGCTCAGCATTCAGCCGATTGTAGAGAATGCCGTCAACCACGGGCTGATGCAGAAGGAGGCTGGAGGGACAGTGCGGCTGTCGATTCAGCTGTTGCCCGGCCAGCTTGTGGTTGCCGTCAAAGATGATGGTGTCGGGATGTCTCCTCAGCGGATAGCGGAGGTTCTGTCAGAAGAGCGGACAGAGGGCGGTATCGGACTGCGGAATATTCAGCGCCGGCTGCTCAAAATGTACGGAACAGGCCTGAGTATCCACAGTGTTCCCGGCCAGGGGACGGCGATATCTTATACAATTCCCAGGTAAGTGACAACTCGAGAACGATGACATGAGGTGAGTCCTTTCAATGAAAGCGATACTAATCGATGATGAAAAGCCTGCATTGCAGCATCTGGAGCGCCTGCTCCTGAAAGACGGACGTCTGGAGATTACCGGCAAGTATACGTCGGCTAGACGGGGACTGGAGCATCTGGAGCGGGAGAAGGCGGATATCGTCTTCCTGGATATAGGCATGCCGGAGATGAACGGGCTGGAAGCCGGCGAATATATTGCCGGTCTGGACCGGAGCACGCGGATTGTCTATATCACAGCATACAGTGAGTATGCTATTGAGGCTTTTGAACTGAACGCTGCCGACTATCTGCTGAAGCCGGTAACCTCCCAGCGCCTGAGCAAGACGCTCGAACGCCTGGAGATTCGCATAGAGCAGAATGAAGCGCGTGTGGAGACGCCCCCGGAGCCTGCAGCTGCCGTCAAGCAGCTCTCGATTCTCTGCTTCAAACGTCTCGAGTTCATGGACAGCACGGAGCCCGGACGCAAGATGCAGTGGAGAACCAGCAAAGCGCAGGAAGTGTTCGCCCTGCTGCTCCATAACCGCGGCCAATGGATTCTTAAGGATACCATTGTGGATTGGGTCTGGCCGGACTTCCAACCGGAGAAGGCAGTAACCAACCTGCATACAACGGTGTACCATATCCGTAAACTGCTTAAGGCCTGGGATATGGACGTGCAGGTTGAGTTCTCGCAGGAGCGGTACAGGCTGACCAAGGAGAATGTGCTGCTTGATCTGGAAGAGTTCGAGCAGGGATACTGCAGTACCTCTGTGGAATCGGAAGAGGAATGGGCGCGCAGAGAAGCGGTGCTGAGTCTGTACCGCGGAGATTATCTGGAAGAGCATCATTATGACTGGGCAGAAACGCGGCGCAAGGAATTGCAGATCCGCTTCATCCGCATGTCGCTGCATTCGGCCGAATATGAATTATCCTCCGTACGTCCCCGGCAGGCACTGGACAGGCTGCTGGTTCTGCAGGCACTGGACCCGTATTCCGATCAAATCTGCCGGCTGGTGCTGAGAAGTTACGCCGACCTGGGAGATTTCATCGGGTTTAGGAAACACTATGATAAATATAAGGAATTGCTGCAGCGGGATTTAGGCATCCGGCCGGATCATGTCATAGACAGCTGGGTCCAGAAGGTGCTATAAATCAGCCGGGGGCATTCATCCTAAGGACATTGCCATTATTAATTGTTAGGCATAGAATTTAGTTGAGCCTGAACAGATAATATAGATAGGGATGGAGTAATGAACGACAAAGTTGTAATGCCCCTATGGACCTTTTGCCTGTTTATCGTTGTTATGAACACCACTATGTTTAATGTATCGCTGCCCACAATTATTCAGGATCTGCACATATCAGCGGACCTGGGCTCGTGGATCATATCGAGCTATTCCATCGGTTATGCCCTGTCAACTGTGATCTACAGCAGGCTGCCCTGACCTGGTGCCGATCCGCAGACTGCTGACCATCGGCCTGACTACGCTGGGTCTGGCCTCCGTCTGCGGATTATTCGCGCACAGCTTCAGCATCCTGCTGTTGACCCGTATCCTGCAGTCTGCAGGAGCAGGAGTTATGGCAGGCCTCGGACTTGTGCTGGCCAGCCGCTATGTTCCTCTCGGGAGACGCGGCGCAGCTATCGCCATGATCTCCGCAGGCAGCGCGATGGCATTCGGGCTCGGGCCGATTATCGGCGGTCTGATCAGCCAGTATTTCGGCTGGAACGGCCTGTTCGGCATCACCTGCCTCGTGCTGATTGTTCTGCCTGTGCTGCTGCATCTGCTGCCGAAGGAACAGCCCCAGCCCGCCGCTTTTGATGTGACGGGGGCGGCCCTGACGGTTCTTAACGCAGGCAGCCTGCTGCTGGCGGTCACCAGCCAGTCCTACCTGTGGCTTGCGGCCAGTGTAGTGTCGCTGCTTATTCATGCCCGCCATCTGGCCCAAGCGGAGAACTCCTTCATTAACCCTCAGCTGCTGCGCATGCCCGGGTATCTGAAGCTGACTGCCATCGGGTTCTGCATTCTGGTGCTGAACCTCGGCAATCTGTTCCTCATGCCGCTTGCCCTGGCGGGCCTGTTCCATGAATCGGCGCTGAGCATCGGCTTGTTCATCGCGCCGGGAGCGATTCTGTCCGCGATTCTGACCCGCTACGTCGGCCACTGGATAGACCGCTACGGCAACCTCCGGTTCCTGATTATCGGCCATGTGGTGCTCACCGCTGTCCTGGCCGTCTTTGCCATGAAGCTGTCCGTATCCCCGTTCATTCTGCTCGCGGGTTATCTGTGCTTCTCGCCGTCATTCTCGGCGACCATGGCTTCCCTGAACAATGAGGCGTCGGGCATTCTTCCCCGCAGCTGGATCGGCTCCGGCATGGGGCTGCTGCAGCTGATCCAGTTCTTCGGCGGCTCCGTTTCTGTCGCCGCCCTAGGCTTGCTGCTGCATGCTAAGCGGAATCTGGCGCCTGCCGCCGCCTACAAGCATGTTTACATTCTGCTGTTTGTGGTGAGTTTATGTTCATTAAGCCTGGTGCTGTGGTATAGGTATTCCAGGCTGCGCGAGTTGAAACGAAATAATAGCGGCAGCGTATCAGAAGCATAAGATTGTTCAGAAGGGATTGGTATGGAGTGGATAATGGAATGAATGTCATCCTGTTTGAGAAGATGCCCGAAGGCGAGCTGCAGATTATTGAGGAGCGCGTCTGGAGCATGAACATGATTACGGCCCTGGAGCATGTGAATTATATAGTCGTAGGCGGCCGTGAGTTCGAGGCGGTAGAGGGCCGACTGAATGTGGACGAAGGGAAGCTTGAGCTTCTGCTGGTTCCGATGCGTACCGAAGGTTAAAGAACATTATCAGGAAAGGAGGGCCCAAGTTGGCAAAAGACGAAAATGTTAAAGAGCCTGCTGTAAGCAGGCTGTTCACCCCTGACGGCAAGCCGATCCGCGTATTGTCGACCTCGCTCGGCATTGCCCTGCTGGCCAATGCTTTATTTATTCCCGGAGGCGCTGGTGCCAGCGGGAGTACCGGCGGTACAGGGGATGAACCGAAGCTGGTGTCCTGGTCTACCGAGGAAGTTAAGAATTATTTCGACAAGAATGTTGACTGGAATATTCCCTATCCGGATGAGAATCAGGAAGAGACTGTCCAGGAAGGACAGGGAGCGGTAACCTCAGGCGGGACAACGGTTATCAACAACTATGGCGGTTATAACTCGGGATTCGGCTGGGATGATGTGCTTCTGTACCACATGCTGTTCAACAGCGGCTCGTTCTACTCTTCAAGAGGCTGGTACAATGACCGGCCGACTTATTACGGAGGCACACGCACTGCCTATAAGCCGCCAACCTACAGCAGCGGCAGCTTCCAGAACAAGCCTGTAGCCGGATCAGTGGTGAAACCGAAGACCTCGACTTCATCGACCGGCTCCATCACCAGAAGGAAAACCTCTTCGAAATCAGGCGGAATCGGCGGCACCTCCAGCGGGCTGGGCTCGGGCAAATCAAGCTCATCCACGTCCAAATCCAGCTCCAGTAAAAGCTCCGGCAAAAGCTCAAGCAAGAGCGGCTTCGGCGGATGATCCCGGCAGAGAGCGTCTTCGAATATCTGGACCAGTCCGCTCTGGAGCGGGCACCCCGGGTACAGCAGCTGCATGAGCTGGGCTTCACCTGGGCTGACCTGGAGGAAGAGGAATATTGGCTGGATGCAATAGCTGTGATGCGCGGCGAGACCTACCGGGAACTGAAGGAAGCCTCTTCAGGACTGTGGATGATTCTGGATAAGGCGGTCCGCTACGTCCATCTTAAGCATGACCTGTATGATCTGCTGGGAATTCCCCCGGTGCTGTGGCAGATGCTCGACGACTGCCCTGTGCCTGAGCCGGGGCTGATCAGCCGGTATGCCCGGTTCGACTTTGCTGTAGCCGGCGACGGAACCATTAAGCTGCTGGAGCTGAATGCGGATACACCGACCGGCTATGTGGAGGCCTCTATCGCCACGCCGTGGATCTGCGCAGAGGCGGGCATCGGGAATCCGAATGCCGCAATGAAGCAGCAGCTTGCCGCAGCCTGGGGCGCTGAACGTCCAGATACGGCAGCCTGTGTAGCCTATGGCAGCCATCAGGAGGATACAGGAACGATTGATGCCCTGGCAGCGCATAGCGGACTGGATATCCGCTGCGTCGATTGCCTGGACCTGTGGATTGATGAAGGTGTAGTGAAGGACGCAGAGGACCTGATCATTGAGCGGATGTTCGCGCTCTATCCCAAGGAGTGGATGGCTGTAGATGAAGGCGGCGACGCCCTGGCATACGCCATCGAGACGGGGAAGCTACAGCTGTTCAACGGGCCGCATAGTATTATCCTGCAATCCAAGGGGCTGATTGCTGCGGTATGGGGGATGTATGAGCTGGGTCTGCTGTTCAGCGAAGAGGAACGCCAGGTCATCTCCCGTTACATACTGCCTACGTACAATAAGGCGGTATTCTCCGAAAGCTTTGTGTCCAAGTCTGTCTTCGGCCGGGAAGGCGGGTCCGTGCGGATTTTTGATGATAGCGGAACGCTTGAAATAGAGGATGAGGAAGGGTATGACAGCAGCCAGCTGTTCCCGGTGGTCTATCAAAAAAGAGCCGAAATGGCCCGGATTCAGACCAGCGAAGGGGAGCTTCACCTGCTGACCGGTATGTTCGTGATTAACGGGAAGCCCTGCGGGCTGCTCGGCCGGGCTGGCGGACCGATTACAGGCAATGCCAGTCATTTTATCGCGCTAGGAGTGAGGGGGCTTGAAGATGAACAAGGGTAGAGAGGGACGTGCTGCCGGACGCAGATTCCGGGCCGGGGCGCTGACCGCAATGCTGCTTCTGGCAGTCATGCTGCTAAGCGCATGCTCGGGAAACAGCAGCAGTGTGTTCCACACCGATACCGAAACAACGGACAGCGTGTCGCGCGTGCCGTGGGATTACCGGGTGGTCGAAGGCAAGGTGGGCGATCTGATCGGCAGCGACATGACCGTACTGCCGGATAACGAGCTGCTGCCGAACGACGGCAATTATGCTACAGGCGACACCGTATGGACACTGCAGTTCATGGATGCGGAGCTGGTAACAGATGCTGATCAGAAGAATGAGATCCGGCTGTCCTCCTGGACCACGCTGAAATCATACGGTGACCAGAAGACGGCAACGGAGGATCTGGCGAATCTGAAGGTGTCCATCACGACGGATGTGGATCTTGTCGGGGTGTACAAAACCCAGTATCAGGACAAAACCAGAAACTTTGCCGTACTCGAGCTGCCTTCCGGCAACCGGATTAAGCAGCCGATTGATGACAAGCGCTATTCTGCGCTGGAGAAACAAAAAACAGCCTCCGTGGTGCTGGAGGAAGTACATGATTTCGCCGACTATGATTCGGCCTATGCGAAATTCCGGGGGTGGGCTAATTGACGATTGTTATTAATCTGGTGGTTAGTATTCTGACCATTGTTCTGCTTCAGGTGCTGGGTATGGTTATATTCACCCTGATGACTCCTTTTAAGGATATGGAGGAGCTTAAGAAGGGGAATGTCGCTGTATCGCTGGCCTTTGGCGGCAAGTTCCTGGCCACGGCGATCATTCTCGGCGTAGCGGCATATACCAATACCTCCATCTGGTTCATGATGCTATGGTTTGCGGTAGGCTATGTTTGTCTGGTCGCCTCTTACTGGATCTTTGAGCTGTTCACTCCGGGCTTCCGGATTTCGGAACAACTGCAGAAGGGGAATGTTGCAGTAGGCGTAACACTCTGCATGGTATTCATCGGAACAGCGTTTGCGGTCAGCAGCCTGATTATTTAAAAGGACCGGCCAGACAGCAGGGCAGCTGCCGTGCCTCGGATGTTCAGGCAGCAGCTGCCCGGCCGGTTTAAGCTAACTACCCGAAAGCAGGGATGAGCGTTGCACTTTCTAATCCGAATTTCCGGTAAGCTGCTTCATCTAAAAAAGAAGTCTATAGGTCTAATCATCCTGGCCTTTGTCATTCTGAGTGCATCCACTGCCTTCCTGCTGGAGCCGGACACTTTTCATAGCTGGTTCAACGCCTTTTATTGGGTGATGACCACCATGGCAACCGTAGGCTACGGTGATTATTTCGCTACTACAGTCACCGGCAAGGTATTTACGATATTCTTATATATCTTTGGCATCGGTCTGCTCAGTTTGGTTATCGGTAAGATTATCGATGCCATGGGAGAGATGCAGCGCAGGAGAGGAGCCGGAACCTTGAGCTTTCACGGGCATAATCATGTCGTACTGATTAACTGGAACCGCAAAACACAGGCGGCTGTGGATGAAATTCTGTGTTATGACGCGAACTGCAAGATCGTAATTATCGATGAGAACGGCCGTCATCCGCTGGAACAGCTGGAGCAGGTCCACTTCATTAACGGGGATGCCTCCAGTGATGATATCCTGCTGAAGGCGAACATCGGGAGCGCCAGAGCGGCGATCGTGTTCGGCGATACCCGTATAGACGAGGCCTCGCTGAGCGACGGCAAGACGCTGCTGATCGCCTCCAGCATTGAGCGGATCGCCCCGCAAGTACATACCACCGTAGAAATCATGCAGGAGAAGAACATCCAGAACTTCAAGCATGTTCAGGTGAACGAGTTCGTGCTCTCCCATGATGCCATCTCCAGACTCGCGGTAAGATCCGCCCTGCAGGAAGGCAATTCTGAAGTGATCACCCAGCTGCTCAGCCGCCAGCATGGTGATGATATCTATGAGATTCCGCGCAGCCGTGCGTGGAATACCTATGGAGATGCCTTTCAGGATCTGCTGCGGCAGGGGGCTACCCTGCTGTCCGACCGCGGTGACCTTGGCATTAACCGTAAGCTGGGGCAGCCGATCCCGGATGATGCCAGACTTTATATTGTTGCTGATGAGGAGACTTACCGCAGGATCACAAGAAGCTGAACTAAATACCATAAGCAGAGCTGCCCGGGTCATTCCGATCCGGGCAGCTCTGCTTTTTTTGCAGAAATGGCATAATCTATAAATTAGACACATAATGTTCGCCAAAACAGTAAACAATGTGACATAAATTACCGTTATATTATTATGACCAATATCAAGACTTGTCTTTTAAGGATGTGATGAATTGGGGAGTACACTCAGCAAGGCTGCTGCACTGGGTATATCGCTGCTTCTAATCACCTCATGCAGCAGTAATCAGGCCCGGCCCGTACCTTCCGCGGCTACTTCTTCTCCGGCAGTTACTCCTGCGGGAACGAACGTGCCGGAAGAGCCGCTGCTCGACACAGCGGACGAAGAACAGCAATTACTGAAATTCATAGATACGCAGCTCACGGGACCCTATGGGGTATATACGAATTTGCAGGAAACCGGTGAAGCGGCGGAGATGGCTACAGGCCATGAGGTTCTGAGCGAATCGGCCTCACTTCTGATGAGGGCGGCCGTGCTTAACGGCGATCAGGAGAGGTTTGACCAGCAGTGGACGCTGGCCCGCGATACCTTCGATATGGAGAGCGGCTTCAGCTACCGGTTCAGTCCCAAGCAGCAGAAGCAATACACTGTGAACGCAGCGGTAGACGACCTGCGGCTGATTGGTGCGCTCTATGAAGCCGGGGAGGCGTTTAGCCGTCCGGAGTACACAGCGGAAGCGGATAAATACAGCCGGAGATTCTATGATAATAATGTAAAAGATGGATACATGTATGATTTTTATGACAATATTTTCAAAACCGCCAACGGGTTCGTAACTTTGTGTTATATTGATCTGAGTGTGTTGCGAAAATTGTCGATATCTAGCGAATTAAGCGGAATATTGCTGAATAATATGGGCGGGATTCTGGAAGACGGATATTTGTCTGACTCCTTCCCGTTCTATGAGACAAGGTTCGATTACAAGACTGGCCAGTACAGCTCTGAACATATCAATACGGTAGAGTCGCTGCTGACCATTCTTCATTTGGCCGAGAGCAACCGGCAGAAGCCGGCGAGCATCCGCTATATCAAAGAGCAGGTTGCGGCGGGCACACTGTACGGGCAGTATACGCGTGAGGGCCAGCGGACGAATGATATCCGTTCTACGGCGATTTATGCGCTCACGGCCATGATCGGCGCTGTGCTGGGCGATCCGTCTCTCTATGCGTCCAGTATTGAACGGATGAATGAATTCAGAGCCGTGAATGCTGCAAGTCCGCTGTATGGCGGGTTCGGTGATGAGGCTGCCGGGCAGGCGTATTCTTTTGACAACCTGATGGCGCTCCTCGCTTATTCCTATTCCAACCAATAACAATAGTAACGAAGGTGAATCCGTATGATAGACAACCCAGTGAAAACATCAATCCGGCCCGGCATAACCCTTGCCAGCCTTCGGATTACCCCGGCGTTTGCCGCAGCTTTTGGCGTATTGCTCGTAACAGTCATCGCGCTCTTTACTGCTCCCTATGTGGGAATGGCAGACAACGGTGACTTTTTCCGGATTATATATAGCAATGGACTGTACTTCAACCTCCCGGATTATGACAGCCAGTATTTCGGGTATTTCATCAAGCAGTTTGGAATCTACCAATACTATAACGAGAACAGCTCGATGCTGGTCTCCTCCCAGTCCCTGTTTATCAAGCTGGCGCTGCTCTTTAATAAGCTGTTATTCAGCAAGGAAGTGTTCGATATCCGGTTTCAGGCCGCGATCTATACGCTCCTGTATGTGGCTGCTGTCTACCTGCTCATTGAAGCCGTTACGTTCAAGATGTCCCGGAAGCGGGGGATGATTGTTGCGGTTCTGGCAGTTTTTATCTTCGGGGACACGGGGTATACCGCCTACTTCAATTCGTTCTTCGGCGAAAGCCTGGTAATGGTCACGATGATTCTGGTGTTCGCTTCATGGCTGCTGCTGTACCGCAAACGATACAACGATTACGCCATGCTGGCGGTACTTCTGGTCAGCACGCTGATCCTAACGACCTCCAAGCAGCAAAATGCTCCTGTGGGCATGGTGATTTCCCTGCTCTCTATCTCACTTGTCTGGATCCGCCGGGATAAATTGTTCCGCTGGGTCACGCTCCTGTCCGCCGCCCTGATGATGTTCGCCGGTATTGCCACCTATCTTAATATCTCCAAAGAATTCGTGAATATTAACCAGTATCATGCCATGACCCGCGGAGTGCTGATGGAATCAGAGAATCCGGAGACCGCGCTTCAATCCTTCGGGATTAATGAACAGTACGCAATCCTCAAAGAGAATACCTATTATGACCAATACGGGACCGTGGATGTGAAATCGGATCTGCTGGAAAAGGATTTCTACAGCCAATACGGTTTTGTCTCGATTCTGAAATATTATGTTACGCATCCGGACCAGCTGGGCTTGATTCTCGACACGGCTGCCGAAAGCGCCTATACGATCAAGCCGGCGGCGATGGGGAATTATGAGAAATCTGCTGGCAAGGAGTTCCGGGCACAGAGTCATTTCTTCAACGTGTACAGTACGCTGAAGGAGAAGCTGGCTCCACGCACCTTTGCCTTCATCCTCCTCTGGATGGCAGTGATTACTGGTGTCTATATGCCTTCCTTCGTGGCAGCGGTCCGGGCGCGGGACTACCGGGGAATGCAGCGGCTGTTCGTGATTCTGGCTACAATGCTAGTCGGATTGTCCGGCATTGTAGTCTCCATTATCGGAGCAGGCGATGCCGATATTGCGAAGCATGAATTCCTGTTTACCTTAGCCTTTGACCTGATCACTTTCCAGGTCATATCGAGCGTCATTGGCCGCGGAATCTCATCCAGGAAATCCATGCCGGCTGCACCGCCTTCCGTGCCGGCCCCAGAATACGCTGCCCTGAATAATGGGGTGAGCATTTGAAACGCGGAGGAATTATCGTTCTGCTGCTGCTCCTGGCAGGGAATCTCCTGCTGCCTGCCCCGGCTGCTTCCGCCGCCGCGTCACCTGCCGCTGCGCAGCATATTCTGCTGCTCTATGACAGTCTGGCGAAAGGCACGGGGAAGGAAGGGAATGTGGCAGAGCTGCAGCGGCTGCTTGCTGCCTACAGTACACAGGTTACGCTTAAGAATATATCCGATTATGAGCAAGGCAGCCTGACTGCCTACTCCGGAATGATCACCGTCATTAACAGTGCGGAGCTGAAGATTGCGAACAGCGCTTATCTGCAGGACGCAGCGGGCTATCAAGGGTCTGTGATGTATGTCGGATACCAGCCGCCGGACCGCGTGCAGCAGGCCCTGCAGCTGAAGACAGACATCTGGCATGGAGCCAGCGCAAGCCTCTCCATCGGCGGGTTCACCGGCATTCCGCTGGAAGTGGAAGAAATGCCTTATATCACTGCTTCACAGGGCGGCCGTACGTACGGCGGGTGGTCTTTTGAAGATGGCGGGGTGCAAATTCCCTACGCGGTAAGCCGCGGCGAATTTACTTATATGCCTTATCTGAAGCAGGGGGATTTAAGCAGCATGGCCGCGGCTTATGTATTGAAGGATTGGCTGAAATCCTCCGCCCGGCCCCGTACGTATCTGGTGCTTAAGGAGATTTATCCCTTCTCCGATCTCGAGCTGCTTGAGCAAACGGCAGACAGGCTGTATCAGAGCGGAATTCCATTCATCGCCAGTGTACGGCCGGTATTCGGCAATACCGATTTTCCGGCGATGAAGCGGTATCTGGAAGCCCTGAGAACGGTGCAGTCCCGCAACGGCAGCATTGTAGTCAATGCTCCGGCGGTCAGACCGCCGATTAGCCTTAGTGACCGGTCGCTGCATGACAAGATGAACAGCTTCATCAATGTGCTGGCAGAGGGCGGTGTAGCCCCGCTGGGTATGGCTGCAGAAGGCTACTGGACGTATGACAAGGAATATTCTACGGCGGGTATGGGCTTCTTCGACTCGGCGGTACTCTACGCGGATGAAGAAGCCAGATATATGGAACAGACGGACACCTCGGTGACCTTCCCGTCCACCGTGTACAGTCTGCCGCTGGAATTCCTGCAAGGGATCAGCAGGACCGGCAAGGCGATGCCGGAGCTTCCGCTGAATGCGGCAGTTACTGTCGACTTGCCTGAGGATGAGGCTGCACTGGACAGTCTGATGCAGAATCTGGGGGAAGAGTGGTATACGTTCGCCGACTATAAACGGGAGGCCCATAAGGTAGTTACAGATATCAACACCGTCGAATCAGCGGATGGGGTAATTTATATTAACGGCAACAATCTGAATGTTGACTATACCCCGCGGACAATCGCAGCCGATTACCAGTACCAGGAGAAGCAGGCTACAAGCTTCAACAAGCTGTTCAGCGTGCAGAACCAGTTTTTTATTATCGTAATCCTGATTGCACTGCTCTTGTTCGGGGGTCTGCTTACGATCGGTTACAGGCTGTACCGGAGGAAATATTTGAAATAAGGAATCCGGAAAAATCAAACAACATTAGGAGAATAATATGACGGTCTCAGACGTGCTGATGGTCATTGCGGTGATCTGCATCTGGTCACTGCTGCTGGTGAATGTAGCGCTGATTATAGCGGGCTACCTGTACTATATTGAAACTGAAAATAAGGCAGTGCCGGAGATCAGGGGTGAGTATCCGATGGTGACGATTATGGTCCCTGCGCATAACGAGGGCGTGGTCATCAGCAAAACGGTGGAATCCCTGCTGGCGCTGGATTACCCGCATGACCGGTATGAGATCATCGTCATTAACGATAATTCCTCGGATAACAGCGCGGAGCTGCTGGGCGATATCCAGCGGAGGAACCCGCAGCGTAATCTGATCATCATTAATACGGATGCAGTTACCGGCGGCAAAGGCAAATCCAATGCGCTGAATATCGGCTTCACCCGCAGCAGGGGAGAACTCATTGCTATCTACGATGCCGACAATACACCGGAACGCACCGCTTTGCGCTATCTTGTGGCTGAGATCATGAATGACTCCACCCTGGGAGCAGTGATCGGCAAGTTCAGAACCCGCAACCGCGATGCAAGCCTGCTGACCCGGTTTATTAATATTGAGACCCTGTCGTTTCAATGGATGGCGCAGGCCGGCCGCTGGAAGCTGTTTAAGCTCTGTACGATTCCGGGAACGAATTTCATTATGCGCAGGTCTATTGTAGAGAGTATCGGCGGCTGGGATGTCAAGGCAATTGCTGAGGATACAGAGATTAGCTTCCGTATTTATATGATGGGATACCGGATCAAGTTCCAGCCGAAATCGGTCACCTGGGAGCAGGAGCCGCAGACGGTGAAGGTCTGGTTCAAGCAGCGGACACGCTGGGCGAAGGGGAATATCTATGTCATTGTGAAGAACCTTCCGCTCCTCTTCGACCGGAAGGCAGCGAAGATCCGCTTCGATATCCTGTATTATGTCTCGATCTATTTCCTGCTCCTGATCTCACTGGTCACCTCTGATGTTCTGCTCGTCCTCCATGCGATGGGGTATGTCCATACGACCATTGCCGGACTCAGCAGCTTCCTGTGGCTGCTCGCCATTGTTCTGTTCGTGGTCGGAATCTTCGTTACGCTGACTACGGAGAAAGGCGAGATGAGCCTGTCGAACCTGTGGATCATTCTGCTGATGTATGTTTCGTACTGCCAGCTGTGGATGGTGGTTGCCGCTTACGGACTGTATAACTATCTCAAAGACGTCATTTTCAAACGGGAAGCCAAATGGTACAAAACCGAGCGCTACTGATGCGCCGGAGGAGAAGAAATAAGCGATACAGGAGATAAGGAACATGATGAAAAAACAGATAATGATAGGGCTGATTTGCCTCTCCCTTTTCCTGGTTCAAATTCCTGCGGCACTGGCAGCGGCAGTGCTTCCCGGTGACGCCACGATGACTTACGAGACTTCATTTACGGGCAGCGAGATCTCTCTAACGGGCACAAGCTCCCAGCAGCAGTATTTCACAGTCATGGATTACTGGAACGTCGATGCGGTGAACATCAGGCTGCATTTTCAGGTGTCACAGATTAATGCGGACCAGCAGTCAAGTGTGACACTGTCGCTTAACGGCATTCCGTTCTACTCCTTCAGACCGTCCGCTGAGAATAACGGGGAGCAGAGCCTGAGCGTTCCGGCGCCCAAGGGCTTCCTTAAGGAAGGCAGCAACACGCTGAGTATCCATGGGAATCTGAAGACCGATACGGAGGATTATCAGCTCTGCAGTGTAGACAATACACAGGACAGCTGGCTCCATCTGTTCAATACCTCCAATATATCCGTGAAGTACGCGCCGAAGGCGATTACGGGCGGGATTGCAGATTTCAGTGCCAGATTCTCGGGAATGGATACGGTGAAAAGAGGACAAAGCCTGCTCGCCGTGCCGGAGAATGCCACCGGCTCGGAACTGGAGAGCGCAACTTACGCCCTGTCGGGCTTCGCCAAAGGCAATACGCTGAACGATAAGACGATTCCGCTGCTGCCCTACCGTGAGGATACCCTGAAGGACAAGCGTGCAGTGGTGCTTGTAGCGATGTATGACCAACTTCCGGCCACCTTGAAGAATCTGGTGAGCACTACAGCTGATCTCAGCACCCATGCCGTGATCCAGCTGGTGAACAAGGATTCCTCACCGGTGCTGGTGGTTACCTCCAGAGATGAGAGCCTGCTGATCAAGGCCGGACGCTTCATGGCCAGCGGGGAGCTGCTGAGCCAGATCCGCGAAGACCTGAAGCTTGTGGATGATGCTACCGATGTAGCAGACCCCGCGCCCCCCATCAGCTCGAATGTTACATTCACGGAGACCGGGGATAAGCTGACCGGACCGAATCATCAGGAGCAGACTTATTTCGTTTCGCTGCCGTCCAACCGCTCGATTGCGGATGACGGCAAAATCAGCCTCGATTTCCGCTATGCGGGGAATCTGGATTTTGAGCGTTCACTGGTGACGGTGAGCATCAATAATACGCCGGTCGGCAGCAAGAAGCTGACGAAGGAGCTGGCTAACGGTGATGTGCTGACTCTGGATGTGCCGCAGAGCCTGAACATCTCCGGCAATTTCTCGGTCACGGTGGCGTTTGATCTGGAGATGGCGAATGCCATCTGTACCCCTAATACGGAGCAGATGCCCTGGGCCTATGTAAGCAAGGAATCGATGATGCGCCTGAACACGAAGGACCGCACAGAGCTGCTGCTGAGCAACTATCCGTACCCGTTCCTGCGCGACGGCATCTTCAACCGTGTGGCAGTCGTTCTGCCGCAGGAGATGGATGACTATGCCTATCAGAGTCTGGGCAACATCTTCAACATGCTTGGCCAATACGCCGGAGGCAACACCGGGGATATCCATTATTACAGCGATGATGTAGCTGCGGATAATCTGAAGGACAACAATATCATTGCCATCGGTACTTATAAGAACAACAAGGTGATCCGCGACAACAACGACAAGCTTTTCTTCAAATACAACAAAGACGGCTCGACCCTGCTGTCCAATGAGAAAATAGCGATCGAGGAGCAGTACGGAGCCGGCATCGGTACGCTGCAGCTGCTGGACTCTCCCTACGAGAGCGGACGGGGCCTGCTTGCGGTTACAGCGGTCAGCTCCGAGAGCTACTACCTGGTCTCGAAGCTGATTGCCAGCGAGAAAGACCGCTGGAAGGTCTACGGGGACGGTGTGGTTGCAGACAAAGACGGCCAGGTTAACGCGTACCGCTTCAAAACCCTCTCAGGCGAGGCCAAAGAATCAACAGTGGCGCAGATTATTGAGCGTTCAGATGTGCTGGGCTTTGTGGTTGCGGCTGTCCTTATGATCACGCTGGTCATTGTATCGCTGCTGCTCCTGCTCCGCAAACATATGAAGAAACGTGGTGATAAGCGTGAGACGTAACCGCAGCAGCCTAATCTCCGATCTCGGGTTTCTGGCCTTCCTGGTCCTGATGTTTGCCTGCACCGTATTCATTGCCGGCTCTCCGGATCACTATATACAGAACATCATTATTCTGAATGTGGCCTTCCTGCTGGCGCTGGTCACGTATTTCACCACAGTAACTGCGGGACTGACGCTGAATCTGGCGTTTATCTTCGGCTACGGCTTCTTCGTGGTCTATCAAACGGTGTCCGAAGGGGCATCGATTGGCGTTAATACGTACTTCTGGCTGATTATGACTCCGCTGATTACAGTCGTCCTCTGGGTGTTCACGTCCAGCAGCCGTGAGCTGCAGGCCGAGAATGAGCGCCTGCAGAAGCGGACGGCCAATCTCGCCACGGTGGATGAGAATACGGATCTGCGCAACAGTATCTCTTTTCAGAAGGATGCCAGCCTGTTCACCGGGATATCGACACGGTATCACATTCCGCTTACACTGCTTGTTGTCAAGGTGAAATACTGGAATGAGATCCGCCGTCTGATTCCGGAAGAGCAGCTGTCCGAAGCGATCTATGATGTCTCCCAGCTCAGCCAGTCCAGTATCCGCACCAATGACGCGCTGTATCTGCTGGACAAGGAGGACGCCACCTGGGGGCTCCTGCTCTTCACAGACCGTGAAGGGGCCAAAATTGTCATTGAGCGGATCAAGCTCCGGCTGCAGGAATTGAATGATACCGAATTCTCCGGCAAGTATAAAGTGAACCTGGGGCTGAAGATTGGGGCAGTGGAGTATGAGGCGGACAAAATTGAGAATCCGCTGGATTTCATTGTTCAAGCCAAAAATCAGCTTGAATACGATGTATAATGCAGATTAGGGTTCTTGCTTCAATCCAATCTGACAGGAGGATATCATTATGGATTTGGGTCTTGGAGGAAAGTCAGTGCTCGTAGCCGCCGCCAGCAAAGGGCTGGGGCTGGCAACCGCACTGGAATATGCGCGTGAAGGCGCGCGCGTGACGATCGCGAGCCGGAGCCTGCCGCAGCTGGAAGCGGCGCGGCAGGCGATTCTGGAGGCCACGGGGCAAGAGGTTGCCGTGGCGGAGATGGATGTGACCCGCCCGGAGGATATTGAACGGGCGGTCCGGACGGCCGCCGAATATGGAGGCGGCCTCGATGTGCTTGTCACGAACGCCGGCGGGCCTCCGGGCGGCAGCTTCGGGGATATGGCCGACGCGGACTGGAGCGGCGGCTTCGAGCTTACGCTGATGAGCACGGTCCGCCTGATCCGCGAAGCGCTGCCGCATATGCGCAGCGCTGGCGGAGGGCGGATTGTCAGCATCAGCTCGGTCTCGATCAAGCAGCCGATCCAGGGGCTGCTTCTCTCGAATGTGTTCCGCGCAGGGGTGAACGCGCTGAACAAGAGCCTGGCCACGGAGCTTGCGCCCGAAGGCATTCTGATCAACAGTCTGGCACCCGGACGCATCGGTACAGACCGGATTCTCCAGCTTGACGGCAAACGGGCGGAAGCGGTGGGGACTTCGCTTGAGCAGGTCCAGGCGGAGGCGCTGAAGGGGATTCCGCTCGGCAGAACGGGAACGCCGGAGGAGTTCGGTAAAGCGGCAGTATTTCTCGGTTCTTTTGCCAATACTTATATTACCGGCCAATCCCTGCTTATCGACGGCGGAATGGTGAAATCGCTCTAACGTTCACCCTAAGCCGGTTGTAGGGCGGCCCGGTTCGCGGTGCCTGATTGCAGGGTGACAAGCCCCCTTTTTTCCGGCTCAAAAGGTTGACTCCAGGCCCGCTTTCACGTATGATAGTATGGCGTGTAAAAATCGGAAGATTTACGCATCTCCCTTCGTCTAACCGGAATTATTAAATAGACCAAGAGATGGCTTCATAATACCATAGAAGTTGTATTAGTACGGAAAGGAGGTTATTACAATGAAAGAAGGCATACACCCTAAGTTCAACCAGGTTATCTTCTTCGATGCAAGCGTAGGCTACAAATTCCTGAGCTCGTCCACCAAGTCTTCCGGTGAAACGATGGAATGGGAAGACGGCAACACTTATCCAGTGATCCGTGTAGACTCCAGCTCCGCATCCCACCCGTTCTACACAGGTAAACAAAGAGATACCGAAACTGGCGGCCGTGTTGACAAGTTCAAACAACGGTTGGCACAGAAGAAATAATGGTATTCCTACTATAGAGGATATTCCCGCATCCATGCAGATGGTGAAGGAGTATCCTCTTTGTTTTGTTTATGTACGCTTGTTTGAGCGGCCTGCGTAGCGGGTATTAATGCTTAGGTGGGAAGTGGAAGGTATCAATTAGACGTTTGGAAGGGCATGCCTGCGTGTTTTCCGAAAGGTAGTTGATTAACCCATGTACTACTTGAAAAGACGGAGAAGATCGAGATTACGCCGATTCTACTCCGGTTTAGCACCCTAGCAACTGGAATCCTGCATAACTATAAATTCGCTTCTCACCTTTTGAAGACTCTACGGGCTGCCCGTAGGGTCTTCGTGTATGTTCAGGCATCTCCATGGAACGGCGGACGGACGCCTATACCTTGGGTACAGATAGTATTTTTTGGAAGAAAGATTCATTTGTACGAAAGAGTAGGATATAATAAGGCAAAGTTATCTCAAAAATAGGAGAAATATGACATGCCGTGGATGCAGGGTTATCCTTATTATTTAGTAATGGGCAGCGTTCTAAGTCTCTACATGGGCATCGGTTCTTTCAAGCACCGCCACACACCGGGAAGATGCTATTTATGGATATTGATGCTGCTGGTCAGCCTGATATTCGCGGCTACGGCCGGAGAGATTCTGTCGGAATCCTATCAAGCCAAGCTATGGTGGAAGAACTTGCAGCAGGGCCCGCTTTTTTTGAGTGCTATCTTTACCTATGCCGTTATTAAAGAGTATGTCTCCCGTTCCTCTGAGGGTTTGGCCAAGAGGCTTATTTTCTTTTGTATTCCGGTCGTGCTCGATGTTGTGCTGATCTTTACCGATTCCTATCATCATCTGATGCGCAGTGAGGTTGGGCTCGCAACAGTGGCAGGTGTTACCGGAATTGCAGTGAAGCCTACAGTGTTAAGCATGATCCTTATTGCATATGACCAGCTGTTCGGGTTGTATGCAGTCTATTTACTGGCGATCTCCCTCCTGAATGCTCCTGCATATTATTTCCGCCGTAATCTGATGCTGCTGCTCGGACTGGTAATTCCGGTACTGACGGTCTTTCTGCTTCCGCTGCTCAAAATTACGATTACCGGGTTCACAGCATTTACCTATCTTCCGCCCATCATCGTGGCGTACCTCTCCTTGTTCCGTGATCCGCGGCTCTCCTTATATCCGCTTGCCAAGAATAAAATCTTCGAGAATATGAAAGACGGCATTGTACTGACGGACCGCTATGACCATATCATTGATGTCAATGAAGCTGCGGATGCGATGCTCTCCGGGCTGCTGGAAGAGAAGGCGGACACCTGGAGGGGCCGAAGCATACATCTGCTGCTGAAGCAGTACGGGCAAATTTCGGACCATTATGCCAAGCGGTTGGAAGGCCAGTTCGAGATCGAGCCTTCCGGCAAGGACGGTGCCTGTTTCGGCGTCGCACTTATTGCCACGGAGCGGACCCGCACAGAGAATACAGGCATGCTGATGGTCTTCAGTGATCTCAGTGAGAAGAAGAGGTATGAACGCGAGCTGCTGCATCAGGCTACTGTTGATGATCTGACCGGCCTGTACAACCGCAGGCATTTCATGCGGCTGGTGCAGAACTACTCTGCGCAGCACGGGGCGGGAATGGCGCTGCTGCTGTTCGATATCGATGATTTCAAGTTAATTAATGATACATACGGACATCTGGCCGGTGATCAGGCGCTGGTAGATTTGTCCCGGAAGATTATGAAGGTGTACCAGCATAACGGGATTTCCGGCCGGGTGGGGGGCGAGGAGTTCGCGGTCTGCTTCTTTGCCGGCAGCGAGGCTGAGGCCTTGAGAGAAGCGGAGAGTTTCCGAGCAGACCTGGGCGAGCACATCGTCCTGCTGGACGGGGGGCACAGCATCCAGCTGACTGTCAGCATAGGCATTGCCTTCACTGAGCGCAGCGATGTGACCTTCGAGGACTTATACCGCGAGGCGGACGAAGCCCTGTATCAGTCCAAGGCCAGGGGCAAGAACAGAGTCACCCTTGGCCGTCAGCCCGCTGTGCGGCAGGCGGCCAAGGGTTAGTCCGGGATAAATACAAACAGAGCATCTCTCCGTAGGCTGGAGGGATGCTCTGTTGTTGTGATTAGTCACTGCGATGGATCGCACTCACGAGAGGCCTGTTCCTCTGCCATACAGTTAAGCAGCAGATGGATAAATGACATCTATTTCATGTGAAATGTCTGATTTGGGTGGTTTAGTTGGAAAAAGAACATTTTATTCTGCCCTAATCAGCTTAAGGTGGACATTTGGGGTGAATTAGGTGCCATAAATCCACTTGTTATCCAAAAAGATGCTGCGTCGAGAGCAATAGATGTCATAAATCCACTTAGTTTTACAGGTGCGGTGGCTAAGTTAAGGTTGAACGGTCTCCACGACGACTTTGAGCGCGGTTCCGATTGGCGGCAGACTCCGGGTCATTACAGGGGAGTAGAAGCCCATAACCGTAGCGCCCTGCACCAGAGCAGATTGTTCTACAGCTTCTCCGCTCGCGTTCACCAGCAGAGTATCCTCCGTCAGGCGAAGCACGATCTCGCTTTGCGACAGATCGCTGAGGGCGCTGCCTTTGATGCGGAGGCTGAGTGAGCCGTCTTCGGCCTTGATGATCTCTTCAAGAGTGCCTTCCGTACCCAGCATATCAGCCTGAGCCTTGGTATCCTGGACAGTTATCCGGTAAGCGGGCGTCTGCGGAGGCAGGCTGCGGGTGGAGAACACTGCGTGCTCGGCCTCTATGGTCATACCGATCTGAAGATAGGCTAAGGCCAGCTTGGTGCCGTCGGTCTTCTCATATACTGTATCTCCGCTGACATTCAGTACGAGCCCTGCGGTTCCGGTACCCTTGATTTGAATGGAGGAAGTGCCGCCGGAATTCCGGATGGCGGTGATGACGCCGGTCTCAAGGACATGCTCTGCGGCTGAAGTGATCACGATATTCTTCCCCTCCACACTTACGGTCTGATGCAGTACCTCACTTACGAAGGATGCGGGGACATACATTTTGTCTGCCTTAGTCAGCGGAGCCGTTCCGAGTGAGGTGTACATTTTGTTGATCACATAGCGGTCTTCGCCGCTCTTCACAGTTGTGTATATATTTCCTTTATTCAAGTCGACAGCTTTGGTTGCCGTGTTCCAGGTAATCTTGAAGCCCAGTGCCTCAGCGACGGTACGCAGCGGAATCAGCGGCTCCTTGGTGCCGGAAGGCTGAAAGCCGGTCTCGGTGATGGCTGTACCGTTAATGGCAATGGCGTACGTGCTTAGTGAGGCGCCGGCTTTGTTCTGGGCAGCCTTGGTCTGGGTTGAACTGGTTGCTGCAGGGGCAGCGGAGACCACTCCGGTAGTGAGGGCCAGCGACAGCGTCAGGAGCGCTGCGCTTGTTCTGAGAGAAGTTTTCATGGGACAGCTCCTTTGGTTATGTTAGTAGGTAAGTATGTGTTATTTCTCTAACGCCGGTTGGACTCATTATGTTGCACTGGATTACCTGGGCAGATATAGTAAAATGAAAATATTAACAATTGCTGATAGCAGGCACTGGGGGGCGCTATGGAGGATTTCAGAGATCGGCTGAGGGCTGTACAGCAGCAGCAGGACGGGCTTTTGAAAGAATACCAGGCTTTGATTGAGGAATATGAGAGCAGCGATCTGGTTCATGAGAATGAAGCGCTGAAGAAGGAGAATGAAGAGAACAAGCTGATTCTCAGGGAACTGAAAATTCAGGCTTCAATATTGCGGCAGGATAACTCCGAGCTGCGGACGGCACTGACGGAGCAGATTCTGGATGAGAAGCTGGGCATTCTGCGGGTATCGCGGCAGAAGCTGCAGACCTACTTTGGCTCGCAGAATAATGCCTACCTCGACAGGCTGACTTCCTTCGAGCTGGAGACCAGGCAGCGTATTGATGTCACGTTCAGACGTGCCAAAGCTGAGCTGGGGCAAGACCAGGCGCAGATAGCCGCCATGCTGGGAGAAGTGCAAGGGAGGCTGAATGAGAGTATTCTCCTGCGCAGAAAGCGGCAGCGTGAGGTGGAGCAGTCACTGACAGGGGCGCTTGACAGCCGTATGGATGTCTTTGCCGCTGAGGGGGTCAGTGAGGAAACGCTGCTGCGCCGCCGCAAGCAGAACCGGATTGAAATGAAGATCGGTCTGAACTGGATCAACCGCCTGGGGATTCTGCTGCTGATTCTGGCAGTGGGGGCCGGGTTCAGATACAGTTATTCCACCTGGTTCAATGACTATATGAAGGGCAGCGCCTTCTTTCTGCTTGGCGCTATCATGCTGGGCGGCGGCGAGTGGCTGTTCCGCAAAGGCAGGGGAGCCTTTGCCCTGGGTCTGATCGGAGGCGGGGTATCCGTACTCTACGGCTCAATCTTTTACAGCTATTTTTTATTGGAGATTATCGGTTTATGGGCCGGGATCGGTCTATCCGTACTGGTCACTCTATCCGCTGTGCTGTTATCGCTGCGCTATGAGTCGCGGACGATCTGTTCCATGGGGCTTGTCGGCGGTTATCTGCCGCTGTTCTCTTATATAGGGGCGTTCGGGCTGGAAGGCAGCGCAGTGTACGCGGCTATGGGCTATCTGTTCGTGCTGAACCTGCTCATTCTGCTGGTCTCCCTGCGCAAGCGCTGGGTTATTGTCAATTACATCAGCTTCCTGTTTAATATACCCTCCATGCTGCTGCTGATTAATCTGTCGGACAGCAGTGCAGCGGGCATGCTCTGCGCTATATTGACCTTTGTCATGTATCTGGGCATCACACTCTGGTACCCGTTCAAATACAAGTCGAAGCTCGCCTGGCTGGATTTCTGCCTGCTGGGCTGCAATACGGTCATCAGCTGCGCAACCTTGTATATTCTTTTCCTGGATGCAGGTCTGGGCGAGTTCAAAGGCGCGCTTGCCTTGTTCTTCTGTCTGATGTACCTGGGGCTTGGCGTTCTGCTGGAGAAGCGGATGCCGCAGGAACGGGAGAGCAGACTGCTCTTCTACGCCACCTCTTTGACCTTTGCCGTACTGATGATCCCGTTCCAGTTAGGAACGGCCTGGTGGTCCATCGGCTGGCTGATTGAGGGAGTGCTTCTGACGGTCTACGGCCAGCTGTACCGCTTCAAGGCAGTGGAACGCTCGGGCTGGGGGATTCTCCTGCTCTGCCTGGGGACGTTCTTCGGCATCGACGGGCTGCTGCGGATATCCGAGCTGAGCCCTGTGGTCATCTACAGCAATCCGTATTTTGAGCTGAAATATACCTTTATTACTGCGGGGATGGTTACGGTAGCCTTGTTCTATGCGGTCCGTCATTCCCGGGAGGAGCTTCTGCTCCGCAGCTCACCTGCCGAGGTGCAGGGGGTAGTCTGGTTCAAATATGCTGCGATCCTGAATTTCTATGTATATCTGGTGTATGAAGCCTTGCGGCTGTTCGACCGTGCAGTTCCGGAAGATATGGCACACAGTACATTCTACAAGCTGCTGCTGGCTGCCTTGCTAACGGCTGGCCTTGCCTATGTGCTGCCGAAGGTTAAGGTGCTGTATGATACGGTGGTCGGTTACATGGTCACGCTGATGTACGGGATCACTTATGCTATCTGCATCGGCATCACGCTCGGCATGCCTAGCCTGCCAGCCGGATTATCCGGAAGCTCCGGGGCAGATCTTCTGGTGCTGGGTCTGCTTATTCTCTTCAATTTGTTCGTGTGGTTCAGCGGCGGAAGACTGCTGCGGACAACGCTCCTGCGCGATTACAAGAATATGGAGCTGGTTCCGGTGGCTATGGGTATCTATCTGCTGGTGATGCTTACTGCATTCCTTGGGGTGCAGATCCGGCTGCATGATGGCGGACTGGCTTTCAGTCTGGTCTACCTGCTGCTCTCGGTGCTGTTCATTATGTACGGCTTCCGCAAGCGGTATCTGTATATCCGCCGTTTCGGGCTGGGCCTGTCACTGCTGGCAACCGGCAAGCTGCTGCTCTATGATCTGACCCTGCTGAACACCGGCAGCAAGATCATCGCTTATTTCAGCTTCGGACTCTGCCTGCTGGGGATTTCGTATCTCTATCAGCGGATATCGGCCAGAATGGAGGAAGCCTATGCGCTCGCAGAGAAAGACCAGCCGGAGAGCTAGGGCGGCAGTGCTGCTCGTGGTGCTGGGAGGCTTGCTGCTGTTCACCTCCGCATATCCGGCGCAGGGTACGGCATCGGCATCGGCTGGCTTGGCGGAGAAGGCTGACAGCGGGCAGTGGAAGTTCTCGCGGGCCATCGGAATTCCTGAGCCGGCCCCTTATTATGAGGTATATCTGGACGAAGGCGTGTATGGCTCGGCAGCGGAGGATTTGCGCGATCTGCGTATTACCGGCAGCACCGGCGAGCCGGTTCCTTATTACCTGGAGAGCGGAGAGGGAACGGTGGAGGAGCGCAGCACCGCCTATTCATCGATTCTGATCCGCCGCGCGGACCAAGGGACGGACACCCTGCTGGATTACCGGATTACACCGCTTGCCGAGCATGTGGATATTCAGGGGAACAAGCTGGTGTTTGAGCTTCCAGATGAGTCCTTCCTGAAGCATGTGGAGGTGTGGGGAGGTTATGACGGGAATGCCTGGGAGCCGCTGGCCACAGGGGATTTGTACGCTACGAACGGGTTAAGTGCGGACAGCATTGAGCTGGAGGGCAGCTACAAGTTCAGCTTTTACCGGCTCGTGGTAAAGAGTAATCCGGAGGGGCTGAATTTCCCCGGCCTGACCCTGGTGGACAGCAGCCGGGAGGTGAAGATGGCCGGATTCATGCGGCAGAAGACGCCGCAGTATGAGATCAGCCAGGTGGAGAACCGCACCGAGATCGTCATCAGCAACAAGGACCGGCTGAAGATTGCCAGGCTGACACTCGGCAGCACCGGGAATTTCTCGCGGCGGTATGAGCTGTATGACAGTGACGGTATAAGGCTGCCGGTGGCGGGCAGCGGGGAGCTGTACCGGCTCGATTTCAAGGATTCCCGGATTTCGCGGACGGACATCCAGCCGCTTCAGGCCTCCTCTTCCGGTGCCCTGCGGATTATAATCTATAATCTGGATGATACCCCGATATCAATTACCGGCCTGAAAATAGAATATCTGGTGGACCGCCTTGTCTTTGCGGGAGGAGAGCAGGAGCAGGGACCGTATTCGCTGATCTACGGCAATGCCCTGGCACATGCTCCGCAGTATGATATTATTAATTTCAAAGACCAGATTGCCGGGGACAAGCGGGTTACAGCTACGCTTGGTGCAGAGAATATGATACCCGAGGCACCTTCAGAATCTCCGGCACAAAGCGGATGGTTCCAGAGTGAATGGGGATTCAACCTTATTATTATCGTGGTCTCCCTGCTGCTTATTCTCATCGTGGCCCGTAAGCTGGGCCGGACTAAATAGGAAGGGATGCCGGATCTATGTACCAGACTTATATTTTTGACCTATACGGAACCTTAATTGATATTGAGACAGATGAAGAGCATCCGGAGGTATGGGAGCGGCTGGCGCTTCATTTCAGCTATCACGGGCTGCGCACGGCAGGGGCGGAGCTGCAGTCCCGTTTCCTTGCCGAGCGTGACCGGCAGCTTCAAGCCGCTGCACAGAAATGCCAGTTTCCCGATTTCGTCATGGAAGAGGTCTTCCGTGCCGTGGCCCGCGACTTAGGGGGGAATCCCGGGCAGGCCTGGCTGCATGAGACTGTCCGCTGGCTGCGGACCTTATCCATGAACCATATCGCGCTCTATGACGGAGTCCCGGAGATTCTCCGGACCTTGCGGTCACGCGGCAAGAAGGTCTATCTGCTCTCTAATGGCCAGAAGACCTTCATTGAGGCAGAATTAACCATGCTGAACATTCTGCATTTATTCCATGGGATAGCCATTTCCTCCGAAGCCGGAGTAAGCAAGCCGGACCCGCTTTTTTACCGCTACTTGGCGGATACCTATGGTGCCGATCTAAGTTCGGCGATTATGATCGGCAATGATCCGCGTACGGATATTGCCGGAGCGGAAACAATCGGCATTGATTCGTGTTATATTCATACAGCCTCCTCTCCGGATAACGTTCCGGTGAAGAGCACGGTGCAGATCTGGGATGGGGATATACGCAAAATTCCGGGCTGGAGCCTGCAGAAATGAACTCGCAGAAAGAAGGCTTACCGCATGACTCTGATTGTTATTGATATTGCAGCTTCTCTGGTGATACTTGTTGCAGCGGCGTATCTGCTTATGACCCTCTATCCGGCGTTTGGACGGAGGGCAGGGAAGCAGGAAAAGGCGCTGAACAGCCGCTCGCTTAATTATAGCAAGGGCAAATTTGCTTATCCGCAGACGGCTGAACTCATCGGCGAGAGAGCTGGCGGTGGCGGCCTGTCCATTCTGAAGGATTTCATTAGAGGCAATCCCCGGTCCAGGCCGGCCGAGCCCCTGCAGCCGCTGCCGCTGCAACCTGCATCCATCGGGCAAGGCCCGGGCACCCGCGTTACCTGGTTCGGCCACTCTGCGGTATTGCTGGAGATGGACGGGGTCACACTGTTCCTGGATCCTATGCTGGGGAATGCCCCGTCCCCGTTCCCGTTCATCGGCGGCCGCCGTTACAGCAAGCAGCTGCCGCTGGAGATTTCCCAGCTTCCGCAGATTGATGCGGTTGTGTTATCCCATGATCATTATGATCATCTGGACTACGGCACCATCCGCAAGCTTAAGGATAAGGTAGGCCTGTTCATTGTGCCGCTTGGTGTCGGCGCCCATCTGCGCCGCTGGGGGGTAAGCGCAGAGAAGATCCGCGAGCATGACTGGGGAGATGAGCTTGCGTATGCAGGCCTGACCTTTACCAGCGCGCCGGCCCGGCATTTCTCCGGCCGGAGTCTGCTGGACCGCAACACCACACTGTGGTGTTCATGGATAATCCAAGGAGCGGATACGAAGCTCTTCTTCAGCGGGGACAGCGGCTACGGGCCGCATTTTGCCGAGATTGGACGCAAGTATGGCCCATTCGATCTCACGCTGATGGAATGCGGCCAATACGATCCGCGCTGGGCCGATATCCATATGCTGCCGGAACAGACGGTTGAAGCACATATAGATGTGCGGGGAGGTCTGCTTATTCCGGTTCATTGGGGGGCCTTCACCCTGTCGATGCATGACTGGACCGATCCGGTGGAGCGCATTGCAGCTGCGGCTGCAGCTAAAGGGGTACGGCTGGCTACACCAAGAATAGGAGAGACTGTAGTGGCCGGAGCTGCGGAGTATCCTGCTCTTCCCTGGTGGAGATGAGGCTGCGCGGCCTGAGGGGACTTGTGGTACAATCATTGTGCATAAATGCCAAGGAGCTGACTAACGAAGATGAGTAATGAAGTGAATGAGCAGGAACTGGTGGAAGTATTGTCTGCACAGACGAAGGTGGATGCGGCCGTGATCCGGCTGGTGCTGAAGCACGAACAGGCCTTCATCAACAAAGCCAAGGCCAATGCCAAGGGCGAGATTGATATCGATAATGATGATCTGGTCGATTATGTTACTGCGCAGCGCGATGTTAAGCTGGACGAGCTGACCGTAGAGACTATTCTCGATGCGGAGATGGACTATCTGATGGACAAGGGACTGGCCGGATATATCGACTAAACCCTGCAGCTGCCGGGCGCGCGGTGCGGTTGTTCATGGAGCGCCGTGCGCCGGGTACGATATAATTTCACTTATTTTTAAGTAATTTTAAGTAATCCTTTGCTTTTAGAGAATTAGTGTGCTACAATGAAGTCAATCATAAATTTAACCCTTAATTCACATATTGTAAAAGGTTATCATTTGTGCGTATGAATCCTTTTCCAATGTGTGAATTTTTATTTGTTCGTACAATACGTAGGAATAAAAGGACATGTGTTAAATAAAACTTGGAGGTAATATCATGCAAACAGGTACAGTAAAATGGTTCAACGCAGACAAAGGTTTCGGTTTTATCGAGGTTGAAGGCGGAAGCGACGTATTCGTACACTTCTCCGCAATCACTGGCGACGGCTTCAAATCTTTGGACGAAGGCCAACGCGTTGAGTTCAATGTAACTCAAGGCGCTCGTGGACCACAAGCCGAAAACGTTGTAAAACTGTAGTATTAAAAAATAGACTGCCCTTAACACAAGTTGAGGGCAGCTTTTTTTTTGAACAGGCCAGAACAAGCTACCATCCTGCCATAACAGTCCGGTTGGGCTGGAAATATGTCTTTATTCGAAGGGTATGCTTCCGAAGCGGGCTTTGTAAGAACCGGTTCAGGAAGTATATGCTAACAAAGCTATTAGGAGGGGTACTTATGTATTTTCGTAAAAAAGCGCTGGAGGATCTTCCCCAAGAAGACACAGCCATTTGGTCCTGCACTAAGGAAGATTGCTCCGGGTGGATGCGCGACAACTTCGCCTTCCAATATGTCCCTACCTGCTGGCAATGCAACTCGCCGATGACCAGAAGCATGAAGATACTGCCTATGCTTGTGAATACGAATTTTGACATGAAGGCGATCAAGAAAGGCATTACCATCCGGTAATCTGCCAATTCCTGAACGCTCTGTACAGAATCAGATTATAGCAGTGACACCATAGCAGTCAGTTCCCTGTGGGGAACGGGCTATTTTTTTTGTCCTGGCAGCGGATGGGTGTCCGGGGTTGACAATAGCGGGGAATCAAGGGATATTAGAGATGAGGATAAGGAATACATAATTGGAAAATGGTCTCAACGGCAAGGAGGTTGTGGTATGGCTATGAACAAATATCTTAGGCTTCTTCTTCTGATTATGGTTATCTTGAATACAGTAAATATTAAATATCGCAATCCGGTTTTGCTTGTTGCCGTACCTGCTATAGCAATTATAATCTTTATTCTGGATATTTACCTGGAGCCAACCCGCCGGAAGATACTGATGTACAGCATCTGCGCCGTCCTGCTGGCCTTACTGTGGATAGCCCTGGACCGGGAGTGGATCAATCCGCTAATGTTCATCTAGTCCCTTCTGCTGCAGCCCTTAAACAGCTCCTGGAACAAGGAGCACTGCTTAAGGGCTCTTTGCTGCCCTGTGCCGGGCAACTAATTTCTCTTGACAAACCCCGGGACTTTTGGAGAATAGAGTTGGAAACGCTGCCAAGGAAAGAAGGAATTCCGATGTTCCAGAGATTCAAAGAACTCAACACGCTGCGCAATCAAATATTCATCGGCTTTGTGCTGGTTATGCTAATCATTCTTCTGGTTTCAGGGGCGTTTGTATATGACCGGGTATCTATTCTGCTCAAAAATAATGCTGAGCGGCATATCCAGCAGACGGCGGTTCAGGCGAACGGACGGCTGAATGCGCTGATTGGCCAGATTGACAGCCTGATGGAGCAGGTGGCTAACCACCCTACGGTGCAGCAGCTGCTTCTGGAGGAGCTGAACGGCAATGAAGTGTCATTCAATCAGCGGCAGTCGCTGCTGCAGATTATCTCCAGCTATCAGGCGTATATGCCGAGCGTAGGATCTCTTGAGCTGTATACCGCCGATTACCGGCTGCTCTTCCCGATTAAGGACGGCAGTCTGGGGACGAGAATCAACGAGCCGTATATCAGCGAGGCTAATATCCAGAAAGGGCGGCTGGTCTGGATCGGCGTCGATCCGCATGACAGCCAGAGCCTGCTGGCCATCCGCCAGGTTAGCCTCATGGACCGCTGGTTCTCGCGGGGAGGGTATCTGATGGCGCGCATCCAGCGAAGCTACTTCCAGCTGGATGATCCGATCTCCGGCAGTGAAGGAGGCGAGTCTGTGCTGCTGGTGAATGATGAAGGCCGGCTCCTGGGCAGCAGCGGAACACCGGAGGCGGACCTGCTGCCGCTGCTGGAAAGTGTGGACCAGACGGTCAGCTTTCACGGCAAGGAGTATGTACAGGTTAAGCTGCGCTCGGACAAGACCGGCTGGACACTGCTTGTGCTGACCCCTGTCAGCTATGTCACCAAGGGGTTATCTGTGCTGCGGACGGTTCTGCTGCTGTCAGGGGGGCTGGGAGCCCTGCTTTTCCTGATCATGTCGTTTCTATTGTCAACGATGATCACGAGGCCGATTATTCATCTGATCCGGGCTATGCGCAAATCGCGCTTAGGCGTGCTGACGCCCAACTCGCAGAAGGTCTCTACGATGGAGCTGCGGGAGCTGAATTATACCTATAACGGCATGGTGGCCAATATGAATGATTTGATCCGGGTCGTCTACGAGAAGGAAGTATTACAGAGCCGGACCGAGCTCAAAGCGTTGCAGGCGCAGATCAACCCTCATTTTCTGTTCAACACCCTGGAAGCCTTTAACTGGTCGCTTGAGGAAAAGGGGGAGGAGGAATTGGCCGGATTGGTCGTAGTAATGTCCAGGCTGTTCCGCTATATTATTGGCAGTCCCAATAATAAAGACGAGTGGGTTGCGCTTAGTGAAGAGGTTGAACAGATCAGGCGTTATCTGAAGATCATGGAGATGCGGATGGGCGAGCGCCTGTCCTGGGATATTGTGCTGGACCCGCGCGAGGCGGCTGTTCCGGTACCCAAGCTGCTGATTCAGCCGATTGTGGAGAATGCCATTCTTCATGGAGTGGAGAGCCGTGTCGGCAGCGGCAGTGTGGAGGTTACGATCACCCCATCGCCCCGTGACGGCTGGACCTCGGTGAAGGTATCCGACAATGGGCCCGGCATGGAGGAGGATACTCTGCGGGCGCTGCGCAATACACTGGAGGGCGGCCCGTCGATCTCCGCCAAAGGCAACGGGGTCGGCCTGGTGAATGTACAGCGGCGGCTCAAGCTGTATTACGGGGAAGAGGGCAACAAGTCGGAGGGTCTGATGATAGAGAGCAGGTTATCCGAAGGGACCGTTATTACTTTTGAAATTCCAAGCAATGGAGGATATACCTATGAGCCTGAGCAATAGGACGATTCTGATCGTGGATGATGAACCGAGAACACGGCAGGGCATCAAGCAGACGCTGGAAGTATGGGCGGCCGGCCGGTATGCCGTGGAGACCTGCGACAACGGGGTTGAGGCGCGCGAGCGGCTGCGGCAGGAGCGGGTTCATCTGCTGATTACAGATGTGCGCATGCCTGAAGTTAGCGGACTGGATCTGATCCGTTCCCTGCAGGAGTCAGCCTGGAAGCCCGTTATTATTGTCATATCCGGCTATGCCGAATTCGATTATGTGCAGCAGGCTATGCGGCTGGGGGCGGTCAACTACCTGCTTAAGCCGCTGGACAAGTCCGAGCTGCTGTCCGTGGTTGAGGATGCGCTGAAGCGGGAGGAAGAGCAGCAGCGCCACGTGAAGCTGGAGAAGCTGGTGGATCATAAGCTGATGGAGATTGACCCGGATCAGGCGCGCATGGGGCAGCCGGTCAAAGAAGCGATCGCCTATGTGGAGCAGCACCTGCATGAACAGCTGACAATGGCAGAGGTAGCGGGCCTCATCCATCTGAATGCCAGCTACTTCAGCGTATTGTTCAAGGAGCAGGCCGGAGTATCCTTCAGCGAATATCTGGCGCGTCTGCGAATTCAGCGGGCTAAGGAATTACTGCTGCAGACCTCACTGTCTATAGGGGAGATCGGGGAGCGGGTAGGCTATCGGACGGATAAGTACTTCATTAAGGTGTTTAAGTCGCTGGAACAGTTAAGCCCAAGCCGGTATAGGCATAAAATGAAGGGCGGATCGCAGGAAATCCATTAAATGTGGAATTTTAGCCAATAAGTGTAGTCTTATATCCCTCCGGGTACGATGCTAGAATTTGATTGATAGCGATTACATCAGGCCGCGTAATGTGAAATGGGAGGCTATAGCAATGTTGAGGAATAACATAACCAGGGGACTGTTCCTGACACTTACATTGGCCCTTGTTCTGACCGGCTGCAGCTTTACACAGGATAATAATAGTGCGGCGGCAGCCACCAATGCTTCGGCCCCAAAAATAACGATTCATATGATGCACCTATGGCCGGCCGGCCTCTCCGCCCAGCAGAATAAGCTGGTTAGCCAGATCATCGGGGAGTACGAGAAAGAGAATCCTAATATTATAATCCAGCAGGGTGTGCTGGAGAATGAACAGTACAAGAATAAGCTGAAGGTGCTTTCTGCCTCGAATGACCTTCCGGATGTAGGAATCACCTGGGCAGCAGGCTTCATGGAGCCTTATGTGAAGGGCGGATTATTCGCTCCGCTGGATGACATCCTGAATGGTACGCGGTTAAAGGGTAAATTCGTAACAGGCACTACCGAAGCCTATGTGGTCGATAATAAGACGTACGCACTGCCGATTGAGCTGAACATTTCCCCGATATACTATAATAAGGATATTTTTGCAAAATATAATCTCCAGGTACCTGCTACATACGAGGAGTTCAAGCAAGTGGTAAGAACGTTATCCCAGCATGGCGTGGCTCCTGTTGCCCTCGGTAACAAGGACCGCTGGACCGGCTCGCTATGGTATATGTACCTTGCTGACCGTATCGCGGGCAGCGATACACTGAAGCGCGCAACGAAAGGGACAAGCTACTTCGATGATCCCGGCCTGGTCCGGGCTGCGGCTGAAGTGCAGACGCTGGTGGATATGAACACCTTCAACAGCGGTTTCAACGGGCTATCTAATGATGAGGGCAAATCGGAATTCTTGAATGAGAAGGCGGCAATGTATCTGACGGGTACCTGGGAGCTTCCTAACTTCACGACGAATCCGGAGATCCCGCAAGACTTCAAAGATAAGGTAGGGTTCTTCAAATTCCCGACGGTGGAAGGCGGAAAGGGCAATATCAACAGCTGGGTTGGCGGTCCGGGTGTCGGACTGTTCGTAGCCGAGGCTTCCAAGGTTAAGGAAGAAGCGAAAGCATTTGTCGAATATTTCGTATACAAATGGGGAGAGGCCTCTGTAACCACTGCAGGTGTAATTCCGGCGACCAAAGTGGATACCACGAATGAAGAGCTGCCGCAGCTGTATGTCGAACTGCTGAATGAATTAAACCATGCGAGCAGCATCACCCTGTTTGCTGATATCCAGATGAAGCCGAACGCCGCCCAGGTCCATCTGGATATGATTCAGGCGCTGTTCGGCAAAGCGATTACACCAGAGCAGTTCGCCGCCAAGCATAAAGAAGCAGTAGCCAAAGGAACCTGATAAGCGTACAGCCTTATGACAAAGGGATGCCAATTAGCCGGATTACACGGCCGGGGCATCCCTTATTTGCGGAGGCGGATTCAAAAGGCGGCCCGCCCCAATCGCAGAGATCAGGGTGAACCGCCTGTTTGTTGCCGCAGATTAATGCGCCGGCGCAGCGCTCAGCGGTTCTGCAGGTTCATGCTGGATCAGGCCGTGTTTCTCCCAGGCTCTGCTCTTCCAGCGGAAGTACATAATGACCGCCCGGACCCATTCATCGAATGCAGTGGCCAGCCAGACTCCGGCCAGACCGAGATCAAGCGTGAACACCAGGAAATAGCCCAGCGGCAAGCTCATGCAGACCATGGAGATCAGGCCCATGTAGACCGGGAACTTGGCATCGCCTGAAGCGCGCAGCGAGTTGATAATGACCAGGTTGCAGGTGCGTCCGGTCTCGAGGAAGAAGCTGAGCAGGATCACTTGTGCGCCCATAGTTATAATCGTTTGATTATCCGTGAACAGGCCCATCAGCGGCACGCGGAACAGAATGACAACCGCGTCCATAATTACGGTGACCAGCAGCGCCCACTTTACACTGGAGAACACCCGCGAATAAGCTTCCTTGGGCCTCCTAGCACCCACGAGATGGCCGACAATGATCGAGGTGCCCATGGATACGGCTACGCTGAAGAGGAAGATGTAGCTGGAGATGTTCAGCGCGTATTGGCGGGTAGCCATGGCTTCAGCACCCAGATAAGTGATGTATAAAGTGAAGACCAGCTGGCAGCACTGATAGATCACCGATTCAAAAGCGGACGGGATGCCGATTTTGAGAATCTGCAGCACATATTTTTTGGAGAGATGAGTGTAATAGGTCCATTTAACCCGCACATCCATGATCCGGTAGAGCAGCAGGAAGAACAGGACCAGACAGATCAGGCGGCTGGCAACTGTTGAGATGGCTGCGCCTTCGACACCGAGTGCCGGCAGTCCGAAATGTCCGAAGATCAGCAGGTAATTGCCCCCGACGTGGATCACGTTCATTAGCAGAGAGACTACCATGGTCTGTTTCGTGAACCCGTGCGTCCGGATGGTGGTGGCCAGGGCGTTCAGCAGTGCCTGAAGGAAGATTCCGCCCCCGACAATATGCATATACGATTTGGCATAGACGAGAATTTCACCTGTCACATTCAGTGCCGTCAGCAGCGTTCCTCCGAACAGCAGCAGAATTGTACTCAGAATAATCCCGACCGCAAGATTGAGCGTTATGGCGTTGCCGGTTACCTTGGCTGCTTCTTTGGGCTGCCTGGAACCGAGATACTGCGACACGACAATGGCCGCGCCGTTCCCGATGACACTGAGCACAAGAATGGCTATGGCGATAATCTGATTGGCTGCCCCGACACCGGAGACTGCATCATCCGACACGGAGCTGATCATGAATGTATCTACACTCCCCATGAGCATAAACAGGAACAGCTCGAGGAAAATCGGCCAGGTCAGCTTAATTAAATTGAACTCTTTGGGTTTGCTTGCTTCCATAATAAACTGTACACCTTCTTGTTGTTGAAATAGGATTGCCGCCGGAGAATTTGTAAATCTAATGTATGGTAGCACAGCTTTTGTGAAAATGCAGTAAATTTAAGAAAATTCTGAATAAATTCAACCTTCGTTTTCAAAAAGACGCACCAGACAGCCCGGCCCCCGCCCAATAGTATCCTTCAGGTAACTACATCACAATAAAGTGCCTACTTCCCTTATCGGCAGTATATACCTAAACTTAGTACATCACTTACTAAAATATATTAACGACGAGGAGATTCTAAACCTATGAAATTACAGCTAGCACTCGATCTGGTGGATATTGCGGGAGCCAAGGCTATTGTTGCGGAAGTGGCCGAATTTATAGATATTGTGGAGATTGGAACACCGGTTGTCATTAATGAAGGTTTGCATGCGGTAAAAGCGATCAAGGACGCTTTTCCGGCACTCACGGTCCTGGCCGATCTCAAAATCATGGATGCCGGCGGCTATGAAGTGATGAAAGCTGTAGAAGCGGGAGCGGGAATCGTTACCGTGCTTGGCGTGTCCGATGATTCAACGATCCGCGGCGCGGTGGAAGAGGCCAAGAAGACCGGTGCAGAAATCCTGGTTGATCTGATTAACGTGAAGGATCTGAAGGCCAGAGCCGCTGAAGTGGACGCACTTGGCGTTGATTATGTCTGTGTACACTCGGGATATGATCATCAGGCAGAAGGCAAGAATTCCTTCGAGGATCTGAGAGCGATTAAGAGTGTGGTTACAAAAGCGAAAACAGCGATTGCCGGCGGAATTAAACTGGGCACGCTGCCTGAAGTGATTGCTGCGAATCCTGATCTGGTAATCGTGGGCGGCGGGATTACCGGTGAAGCGGATCAGAGAGCGGCTGCGGCGGAAATGAAGCGCCTTGTAAGCCAGGCTTAAGCAGCTATGGATACGCTGGATTACGCACAGGAAATTGTGAAGGAGCTGCAGGGCTCGGTCTCCGGACTGAACGCCGCAGAAGGCGAAGCCATGGCTGAGCTGCTGCTGCGCTCCGGGCAGATCTTTGTAGCCGGTGCCGGCCGCTCCGGCCTGATGGGCCGGGCGTTCGCGATGCGGCTCATGCAAGCTGGTCAGGCTGCGTTTGTCGTCGGGGAGACGGTAACCCCGGGGATCGGCCCCGGCGATGTGCTTGTGCTGGGCTCCGGCTCCGGCGAGACCAAGGGGCTGGTATCCATGGCGGAGAAAGCCAAGGCGATCGGCGCAGCTGTAGTGCTCGTGACCATCAGCCCTGATTCGTCACTGGGGCGTCTCGCTGATTATATCGTCAAGCTGCCGGGTTCGCCCAAGGATCAGGCAGACGGGAGCTATGCTACGATCCAGCCAATGGCTTCCTTGTTCGAGCAGACGCTGCTGGTATTCTACGATGCGGTTATCCTGCGGATGATGGAGCAGACGGGGCAGACCACGGGCAGGATGTTCGGCAAACATGCGAATCTGGAATAACGTAACGTAAAGACAGCCTGTCCGGAACTTCCGGGCAGGCTGTCTGCATTGTAAGGGTGCCGGGCGATGGCACTGCTGATGTTGATGCTGCTGCCGGAATGGGCAGCGGCACTGTCTATTATGGCAGGTGCCAGGCGGGATGTGCCTGCCCGGCTACCTATATCAGCTTAACGCTTAAGCAGATCCTCGCGGATCGGTGTGAACACATCGAGCAGCGCCGAATTGGCTTCAAGCGCAGTCACTCCATGCTTGGCGTTAGGCGGAATCGCTATGCTCTGGCCTGCGGACAAGGCGTATTCCTTGCCGTCGATGCGGAAGACGAAGCTGCCGCGCAGACAGTAGCTCATCTGCTCATGCACATGGCTGTGCTCGTAGCCCTCGGCGCCTTCCTCGAAATGAACCTCCATCATCATCAGACTGGCTGCCGCATTCAGAATGCAGCGTTTGACGCCCGGCTCAGCCGGTTCCCATACTCCTAGATTACTCATACTTTATTTCCTCCTTGTAAGTGTTATAGGCATAAATGTTGTACGTTGTGCAATAATGCTTCCTTGATAGCCGGGTGTTCGGGAGAATTGTTGTAGAAACTGCAAGAATAAATCTGCCAAGCCGCGTGAACGGGACGAAATGCTGCCTTTTATACAACAATTTTGGATTTGGGCAGATATTATCAGGAAAATTTTGTATTCCGTGCAGGATTTTATAGAAGGTACTGGAGCTCTGCCGTGAATAGCAGATGAATCGGGAAATTCCTTATTGCGGAACGGCAATCTGAATCGTTCCCGGCTTAAGAATCAGGGTATCGTCCGCCGCGTGGCCGCCGCGCTCTGCTTCCGCACCTTCCGTGCCGAGTACCCGGAGCGGGACGCCGCCGGGAATACGGACGCGGCGGCTTTGCCCTGAGCCGTTGATGGCGGCAACGCACCATGCACCGTCTGCGCGGGAAATCTTATATACCCGCACACCTCCGCCGGCGTCTTCGCACAGCAGCGGCTCCAGCCGCAGCGGGGGAGCTGCTGCTGTGCGCGGATGCAGCAGCACCACATAGTCTTCGCCCGCCTTGCCGTGCACCCGGAAATGCTGCTGCGCCGCCAGCGGATAGGCTCCGCCTACAGCACCTTCTCCGGCAGTGATGACCGGACTGGCCGGCTCTGCAATATGCGCACTCAGCCTCATGCCGCCTAACGCTGCAACCTCAATCTCCTGCCCCGTGATCTCAGCCTCTGTACTCAGTGTATGCAGATTCCACACGCTGTCTGCTCCGTCCTCAATCCGGTCCCAGACCAGATAAGCGTCAAAGCCTGCCTTGATATACAGGAAATTCCGCTCATACTCACCGGCACGTGTATCCGGGATCAGGCTTCTGACATAATCCAGCTCTTCTGAGAAGATAACCTCCCGGCAGACGCTTTGCAGCGGACCGTCAGCATAGCCGCCTGAACCATCAGCAAATTGGACGATATTATGCGCCGCGCCTGATACATACCAGTGCCGGTCCCCGTTGTAATAACCGCCGGTTCCGGCATCAAGCGTCAGCGGAACCCCGTCTGCCCAGATGGAGAAATGGCCTTCGTCATGATGGGCGTGATAGGTCAGCGGCGAAGCCTCGTAGATGGCATAGTTCCGCAGGTTCTGCTCCCCGCTGCGGAAGATGACGTATCCGATGCCGGGATAATGCACAGAGCGGAGGGCGGGCTGCTGCTCCGGCAGATCCGGCTGCGGATATACAAGTGCGATCAGCGGTAGCGGGAAAGCTCCGGTATCCTGGACCGGTGCGCCGCCGTGCTTCCAGGTCCAGACCATTTCCGCCGACAGCTGCGGATCTTCCTCTGCATAGAATGGAGCTGCGTAGCCGAGCAGACGGAACCATTTCTCCTGTACATTGGCATCGCCGACGGCAGGAGTCAGCAGAACAGGTCCGGCGTCATGACCGCCCTGGATGATGTCCTCTGCGGTGACGATGCCAATCAGGAAGCGGTACATTGCTTTTACCTTGGGGTGCCTGAAGTAATCCGCTCCCTGCAGCCGCTTCAGCAGCACGAAGAACAGGAAATACCGGTGCAGCACGGCGCCGTGATAACGTACATTCTCCGGCCAAGCCCCCTCCTGATCCACTACCTCTGTCAGCTGCCAGTCAATTACGGAGCAGGCATGCTTCAGATAGCCAGCACTCTCAGGCTCCTGCGGGAAGAGCAGCGCATAGACACCAAGCCCGGTCGCCCGGTCCGCATTCCAGTTGCTGCGTTTGCCGCCCTTCTCATCAGGGAAGGTCTCCAGATCGAACCGGTAGTAGGCGGTGTCCATCATCATCGCCGCAATATAGCGTAGATCGGAGAGCAGCGCCTCTATTTCCCCGGCAGTTAACACTCCGCTTCCGGCAATCTGGTCATAGATGACCGAGACGGCGGCCAGACCGCGTCCGATATGCACAGCGCCATAAGTATCATCATCATGCCAGCCGTCCCGGCGGAAGATATCCATACCCTGCCGCATATCGGCCAGCATGTACTGCAGCTTGCGCCCCGCCCGGGCGGCATAATGATCTTCACCGCTCACCCTATACAGGTTGGCGTCAGCACCGGCAGCCTCCAGCAGATAAGCCCAGTTGGTCAGCGTGGGCCGGTTGAAAAGCGCTCCGGACTGCTCCGGTCCGAGCGGCTGTCCGTCTTCGTCCAGGAACGTAACTCCAGTGCATACGCCGCCGCTGCCAAGCGGAGCTTCCAGGCTGAGCTCCGTCTGGATGCCGTAATAATGGCCTGCGGTTACCGGCAGGCGTTCTTCGTAACGCAGCACGGTAATGCCTTCCTCCGCTTCATTGCTGATGCGTACACAGAGCACATCCTCCTCCTGTGCACCTCCAGCCGGAGTGACGCCGGAAGGCTGCAGTCCGCTTCCGCCCCCGGCCAGCCGTTCAAGCGCCACTCTGCTGCCGCTTCCCGGCTCCTGCGTCCAGCCTTTCAGCGACTGGCGGAAGCTTCCATTAATCAGCGTCACCGGCAGGCCGAGCTGGGAATGCGTCAGTCGTACACCGCCGATCCGGGCAACGCCCTGTCCCCGGACCTGTACCGACAGCTGCAGGTAAGCGGCCTGGGCGGGCACCTTGAAGACGAACGGCTCCACCCGGAATACACCGAGCCGGCTAAGCGGAACCGCTTCTTCACGTGCGGCGAATTGTGCGGACAGCTGCTGCTGTCTTACATATTCCTGCGAGATCGCCGGATACTGCTCTATTCTGGCGCGGAGCCCCTTCTGCTGCTCCTGGTCATAGCCGCCGAAGGGGCCGGCACCGGCGGTGCCATAATTAGATGAATGCATAGGCAAATTTGCGGCCTCCCCGTGAATGCGAGTTCATTAATTAAACTTACTTAATTTCTACCATAAGTATAGCTGCCCGGGGACGGGACCCGGGATGGGTAAACGGAGGGAGGAGAGGGGACAAAGCAACTGAAATCACCCTTCAAGGCAGGGCTCCCGGCTTTGAAGCCGGATTTCATGAAAAAGTGAATTTCTCCCCCTTAGCGCAGTTGCTTTCTCCCTAACTGTGTCTGCACAGCGGGATTTATGATTAAGGAAAGAAACGCGAGCCGAATAGACAGGAGGAACAATCAATGAATGGAACGAAACGGCAAATAAACGCCTGGACCTTTGTAGCACCCAGTTTGATTCTGACGCTGATTTTTGGAGTGTATCCCGTCTTTTGGGCATTGAAGTACATGTTCTATGATTATCAGGGTTTTGGTACACCGCTCTTCATCGGCCTCGATAACTTCGAGCGGTTGTTCCGGGATAAGGATTTCTGGCAGTCAGTGGTGAACACCTTCGTTTATGCAGGCGGCAAGCTGATCATTACGATCCCGCTGTCCTTTGTGCTGGCTGTAGTGCTCAACCGCGCCCTGAAGGGGCGCCAGCTGCTGCGGGCCATTTATTTCCTGCCTACCGTAATCAGTGCTTCGGTAATGGCGATTGTGTTCTACGTTATTTTCAACTCCTACAACGGAATGGTGAATCAGCTGCTGATGGGTGCCGGAATTGTATCCGCTCCCATAGACTGGCTGGGCGCCAAGCATGCCCTGGTCACGGCAATTATTATCGCGATCTGGGGCGCAGTCGGCAACTATATGCTGCTCTTTATCGCGGGGCTGCAGAATATTCCGGAGGATCTGTATGAAGCCGCTTCCCTGGACGGTGCCGGGCCGCTGCGCAAAATGTGGAGTATTACCGTCCCGATGCTCGGACCTGTGCTGCAGATGATCATCATGCTGGCGATTACCGTATCCCTGAAGGGCTACGAGAGTATCATGGTGCTTACGGAGGGCGGTCCTTACGGCAAGACGGAAGTTATGTATCTCTATCTCTATAAATTGTTCTTCCCGGTATCCAGCGGAGGATCAAGCATCCAGCAGTTCGGTTACGGCAGCGCGGTCGGATTTGCTACGGCGGTTATCGTCGGTATCATTACCCTGATTTACTTCTATGTCTCCAAGAAACTGAATGATATCTACTAAAAGAGAGGAGAATGAACAGTGAGCACAATGCATGCGGAAACGAAAATGGCTTCGGCGCAGACCAGCCGTTCCTTAAAGAACAAGGCGCTGCTGTCCCGGGTACTCTTGTGGATTTTCCTGCTGATCGTAGCAGCGTTTGCGTTATTCCCCATCATATTGGCGTTCTTCGGATCGCTTAAATCTAACCTGGAGCTGACTACAGGAACTACTCTGCTGCCGAAGGAATGGATCTTCGATAACTATGCGCAGGCCTGGACATCCGCTAATTTCGCAAGGTTTACCTGGAACAGCGTATTTATAAGCACCTTTACGACGTTAGGGACTTTATTGATAGGAACGATGGCTGCCTATGCGGTAGCAAGGGTGGATTTCTACGGGAAACGCCTGTATGTGGTCATTCAGTCCTGCACCCTGTTCATCTCTATCGGTGCTGTCGTGCTGCGTCCCCAGTTTGATCTCATGGTCTCACTGAATCTGCAAAAATCGCTCTGGGGCGTCATCATCATCCTGATCAGCGGCCATGCCACTGCATTCTTCATGCTGATCGGTTTTGTGCGGGCAATTCCGAAGGAACTGGATGAGGCGGCGTTTATTGACGGCTGCAACTTCTATAGCGTATACTTTCGTGTTATCTTGCCGCTCCTGACACCGGCGCTTGGCGTTACGGCGCTCTGGACCTTCCGCGGCGCCTGGAATGAATACATTCTGCCGCTGGTATTTACGATGACGCAGCCTTCCCTGCAGACACTTACCGTGGGTCTCGCCAATCTGAAATACGGTGTTGGCGATGCGGCACAGCCCCAATTAATGCTTGCCGGCGCATGCCTGTCGATGCTGCCGATGATTATTGTCTACATTTTTGCCAACAAATCATTCATGCAGATGACAGCGGGCTCCGTGAAGGGCTAAGCGGGCTAAGGCTAACGCGGCGGTCCACCGGCAGCCAGTCTTAACGAAGGATGTGTAATCATGCTGAAGGCCTGGCTGTACCGGACCTCGCTGAAGAAAAGAATATGGCTGACATTCACCGGGCTGACCGTCTTTTGTATCTCGGTCACCGGCCTGTGGGCCTATTCAATTGCTTCGCGGGCTATGGAACGCAACTCCATCGACCTGAACCGCAATGTGCTGAACCAGTCCGTTAACGTGCTGGACCAGAAGCTGAAGCAGATCATTGTGGCGTCCTCCACCATGATGCTGAGTGAAGCGTATAAGCAGACGATGCGGGATATACAAGCGGATAATACCGACCGGTTCTTTGCGAACTTCTCCTTATTGCAGGGCCCCTTCACCCAGGCGGAGCTGACAGAGAACTCCATTGAATCGATCCTGGTCAGTACACCGGACGGGGATTTCTACTCCGCCGGCAATCTGCGCAGAACAGCGACTCCATTTATGGAGTCTTTGCTGTATCAGCGGATCAAGGATAATCCCGAATCGAATTGGGTGGAGAGCCATGAGGACGAGCTGTTCGCGGGCAATCATCATGTAATCTCCCTGCTGCTGCAGCCGCTGACGGAGAGCTATGTGCCGGATGTCTTCCTGACCGTTAATGTGAAGGAGGACATTCTGGAGGATGCCGTCAGCGGAGGCGCGAGCCTGGGCAGTGCCAAATTTCTGTTGATCAACAAGGACGGAGCCAGTGTCTTCGGAGACAAGGAGCGGCCGGACTGGTCCCGCTCAGCGGTATTTACGAACAAGCTGCTTCAAGCGGACAGCGGTAACTTCGAATATGCTGCGGGGGGCGGGACGATGCTGGTCAGCTACGCAGACTCGCGGTATGCAGGGGACTGGCGGCTGGTCAGCTACCAGTCGAAGGAGGAGCTGCTTCAGCCTGTTCGCAGCATTCAGTGGCTGGTGCTGATGATCATGGCCGTGTGTATTGTTATCGCGCTGCTGCTGGCGAGATACCTCTCGGCACTGCTGCTCGGGCCGCTGCTGAAGCTGCAGAAGACGATGTCGCGGGTGGAGCATGAGGATCTGGATGCCCGCTTCGAGAGTCCGTTCCAGGATGAGATCGGGGAAGCGGGCCGCAAATTCAACCAGATGCTGGACCGGATCAGCGGGCTGATTCTTGAGGTCAAAGATACGGAAAAAGAAAAACGGAAGGCGGAGATCAAAGCGCTGCAGGCGCAGATTGAACCCCATTTTTTATATAACACGCTCAATACAATCTTATGGAAATGTGAAATGGATGAATATGAAGATGTGAAGCAGATGGTGATTTCCCTGTCCGCGCTGTTCCAGCTGGGGCTGAACAACGGGCAGGAGATTACAACGCTGGGCAAGGAGCTGGAGCATGTCCGCCAGTATCTGAACCTTCAGCAGCAGTGTTATGAGGGAATGTTCGAATATACGATAACTGCGGGGGCGGAGCTGCTGGAGCTGCCTGTCCTGAAAATTATTATTCAACCCCTTGTGGAGAATTCCATTCTGCACGGGCTGAAAGAGCATCGGGGCGAAGGCATGATTACGATCTCTGTATCCATAGAGGCGCAGCATCTCGTGATCCGGACGGCTGACAACGGCTCGGGCATGGATGCGGAGCAGCTGAATGCCCGGCTGAAAGAGCCGGCCGGCAGCGGGGGATATGCCCTGACCAATATCTGCAGCCGTCTGCAGTTATATTACGGCAAGGAAGCCTCTTTAACCTTCCGCAGCCGTCCACACATAGAGACTGAAGCGGTTCTCTCAATTCCAATGGAAGGTGGAGTTTATCCTGAGCCACGCTGAACCTGTAAAAATATGCATTGTAGATGATATTCCGGCTGTGGTCCGCGGCTTGTCCCAGCGGATTCCCTGGGAGGAGCACGGGATCGTCGTCGCTGCAACGGCGGCCAACGGGGAAGAAGGGCTGCTGCAAATCCGCAAACACCGTCCGGATATTGTACTGACGGATATCCGGATGCCGTTCGTAGGCGGACTGGAGATGATGAGGCTGATTCTGGCGGAGCAGCCGGGGATCAAGCTGATCTTCCTGACGGGTTATTCCGATTTCTCTTATGCCCAGGAGGCGGTGAAGCTCGGGGCCTTTGACCTGATCGTCAAGCCCTTTACCAAGCCGCAGGTGCTTGAATCCGTCCTGAAGGCTAAAGAGGTGCTGGAGCGTGAACGCTCGCAGGCTGAACAGATGCGGGGGATGGAGCAGAAGCTGCGGGAGAGTATGCCTTATCTGCGTCAGGAGTATATGCGTCTCCTGATCCGTTACGGCAGCAGGCAGCAGCACCGCAGCCAGCAGTGGGATTTCTATGCGATTACAATGAACAGCCGCGACTTTTGTGTAATGGTGGCGGAGATCGACTTTTTTGCCGAGCGTACGGCCGCGCTGGCGGTCTCTGAGGTTGAGCTGATCCGATTCGCGGTGCAGAACATTCTGGAGGAGACGATTGGCGGGTACACGCAGGGTCTCGTGTTCCGCGAGCATGTTAATCAGTTCATTATCGTGATGAATCCCCCGGTGGAGCTTGATGCGGAGCAGCTGGCCGAGCAATGCCGGGAGAATGTCTGCCGGCATACGTACCAGACCGTGTCAATCGGACTCGGCGGGGAAGTGGAGGAGGCCGGTCAGCTGTCGGTATCCTATGCCCAGGCGCTGTCTGCGCTGACCAATACGTTCCTGACCGGCGGGAACAGTGTATACCGCTATGTGGAATCGCCGGAGAGGGATGCCGCGCTGCCTAGATACTCTTTTGACAAGGAGAAAGAACTGCTCTATTGCCTGCGTTCGGCTAATCTGGCTAAGGCGGAAGAGCAGCTGGACAATATTTGGAATGAGTGGCTAAGTGCTCCCGTGCTGCCCGATCCGGCGATCGTCAAGACGATGTGCCTGGAGCTGGCCCATTCGGTCCACCGTGTGTTCTCTGACAAAGCATCAGACGCTGAGGTCAAGCTGCTGGAGAAGAAGCTGGCCGATATGAATACCTCCGCCTCATTCGAGGAGCTGCGGGGTCAGATCCGGGAATTCTGCCGCCAGGGCTGCTCTTATGTGCAAATCCGCCAGTTCAGTGAAGCGCGTGTGCTGGTAGAGCGTGCCATCGCCTACATCAACGAGAACCTGCACCGCAACCTTGCGGTTGCCGATTGTGCGAGGGAGGTTCATCTGAGCCCCAGCTATTTCTCCAATCTGTTCAAGAAGGAAATGGGGATGACACTCGCCCAGTACATTATCAGCCGCAGAATGGAGAAGGCCAAGGAGAGGGTGCTCGAGGGCATGCAGGTTCAGGATATCGCCATCTCGCTGGGCTACGAGGACCGTCCTTATTTCACTGAACTGTTCAAGAAATATACCGGCATGACGCCGACTGACTTCCGCTCCAAATACACTTCGGAGGTGCAGCGCGGAAACAGTGATTTCGTCTCCCCTGAATAGTTGTTTTCTCCTTCACTTACAAACGCGCAGTCATTCTATACTTTTCATATGAAATGAATGCGATTACACAAAGAAAAGGGAGGGTTTCAAGATGAAAAGAAATCAATGGATGCTGGCTGGAGCTTCGCTGCTGCTGGCAGGATCGCTGGCTGCATGCTCTTCGTCAACCGCTTCAAATAATACAAAGGCAGAGGGCGGGGATACCTCCGCTGAGCAAACCAAGCTGGTCTACTGGTCCATCGACCGTCATGATTCTGATTTCATTGAGCAGAAGATCAGTGAGTATGAGGGGCTTAACCCTAATGTGGATATTGAATTCAAAGTGATGGCTGACAACTACGCCCAGTCGGTGGATATCGCCTTCTCCAGCAAACAGGCGCCGGATATTCTGCGCGTGGATACAGGCAATGTACCGGCCTGGGTCAAAAAAGGCTATCTGGAATCGTTCGACAGCTATATCACGCCGGAAATGAAGAGCCGGTTCGAGAGCGTGCTCATTAATGAGAAGAATATGGTTGACGGCAAAATCTACACCCTGCCGAATATTGGCCAGTTCTGGCGCCTGATCTATAACGTGGATCTGTTCGAGAAGGCCGGGATTACCGAGCCGCCAGCTACACTTGCCGAAATGGTGGAGGACGCCAAGAAGATTACGGAGGCGGGGAAAGACAGCGGTGCTTACGGCTTCGCCGGTAATTTCAAGAGCGGAAGCGGGTTTGAACGCATTGCCCATCCGATCACAACCCTCAGTAAGACAGAAGGAACGGAAGGCTTCAATTTCCAGACCGCTAAGTTCGACTTCGGCATGTACAAGGAGACGCTTGAAGCCCTGCGGCAGATCGTAATGGACGGCAGCATGATGCCGGGTTCGGAATCGCTCGATATTGATCCGCTGCGGGCACAGTTCGCTCAAGGTAAAATCGGGATGTATTTCAACCATTCTGTTGAGCCTAGTGTGTACAAAACTCAATTCCCGACGGAAATCCGCTGGGCGGCAGCACTGCCGCCGACCGTGGACGGCCAGCAGAACGGCGCCAGCCAGGTCATCTCCGGCAGCTATCTGGCGATGAGCAAAGACTCCGGGCAGAAAGAGGCCGCCTGGAAGTTTATCGAGTGGATGTACAGCGATGAGGTGCAGATCGCTTACCAGGAAGGCGGATACGGGGTTTCTGTTATTCCTTCTGTTGCTGCCGCAGCGAAAGCTCCGGATATCCCGGGAATCGAGGACTTCCTGCCAACCAAGTATGACGGAATCTATCCGGCAACTCCGTTCACAGCTACCGAAGGACGTCTGGAAGGAACGAAGAAGATGGATGTGTTCAACAGATATATCTTTACCGGCGGAGATTTGGACAAGGATCTTCAGGATCTGAACACACGTTATAACGCCGCCCTGGACAAAGCCAAAGCTGCAGGCGACACTACGATTGAAGCCCAGCCGGACTTCAGTGCAGCCAGCCTGCAGGGAAGCCTGGTCAAGGAATAACAAGGGAAGAATAATACCACATGCAGCATACAGACCGCAGGCCATAGGCCTGCGGTCTGTTACGTTATATGGGTCTGCCCCAGGGCGTCTGCTGGCGATGTGCAGCCCCCGGGTGTATTGTAGTATGATATTAAAGAACGAAAGGAGGGACTTATATTGGCGACTGAGATTAAAGACCGTATCAATCTGAAGGAAATCAACTGCGAGAAGGAGCTTACGCTTGCTGTCATCGGCGGCAAATGGAAGCTTATCATATTGTGGCACCTGGGTCTGGAAGGAACCAAGCGTTTCAGTGAATTGAAGAAGCTGATTCCGCATATTACCCAGAAAATGCTGACCAATCAGCTGCGTGAGCTGGAGGAAGATCAGCTGGTATTCAGGCGGGTGTATGCTGAGGTCCCGCCGAGAGTAGAATACTCTATGACGGAGTATGGGCATACGCTGATGCCTGTGCTGCGCATGATGTATGACTGGGGCAAGAATTACGGGGAGAACGTCATTTGGAAAGATGACCCTGACCGCGACAGATCGATGAAATGAAATTCATATAGATTAGACTAATGGAGGAGATTGATAATTATGCTGCTGAAGACAGAATATAGCCCGCTGCTGGAGACGTTTAAGTTCGCGAACGGCATTGAACTGAAGAACCGTGTGGTGATGGCGCCGATGACCAATTTCTCCTCGAATGAGGATGGAACCGTCTCAGGGCCGGAGCTTGATTATTACATCCGCCGCTCCAAAGGGGCAGGAATGGTCATTACCGCCTGTGTATATGTATCACGCGGCGGGAAGGGCTTCCCTGGAGAATTCGGTGCTGACCACGACGGGCTGATTCCGAGCCTGCGCGGGCTGGCTGAGGCTATTAAGGGTGAAGGGGCGAAGGCGGTTCTGCAGATCTTCCACGGCGGGCGCCAATGCCCTCCGGCACAGCTGCCGGACGGACAGACGGTCAGCGCAAGTGATGTGCCTTCGGAGCTTCCGGGCGGCGGGCAAGGACCGGTTCCGCGCGCACTGACGGATGAAGAAATTACCGGAATTATTGCTGATTTCGGAGAAGCTACACGCCGGGCGATCGAGGCCGGATTCGATGGTGTGGAAATTCACGGTGCCAACGGCTATCTGCTGCAGCAGTTTTTCTCCCCGCATTCGAACCGGCGCGAAGACCGCTGGGGCGGCGATCTACAGAAGCGCCTGGCCTTCCCGCTGGCTGTTCTGCGCAGTGTCAAGGATGCGGTGAAGCAGCATGCACAAGGGGAATTCCTTGTGGGGTACCGCTTCTCGCCTGAAGAGCCGGAAACACCGGGAATTACGATGGCCGATACCTTTGCGCTAATCGATGCACTGACAGGGGAAGGGCTTGATTATCTGCATGCTTCCCTGATGGAGCTGTGGTCGCTGCCGCGCCGGGGTACCGAGGACAGCCGTCCGCGGATCGAGCAGATTGTAGACCGCGTCGGAGGCAAGGCTCCGGTAATTGGAGTAGGCTCGCTCTATACCGCTGCTGATGCCCTGAAGGGTCTGGACAGCGGGATCAGCCTGGTCGCTCTGGGCCGTCCGCTCCTAATTGATCCGGACTGGGTTCAGAAGGTTGCCGAAGGGCGTGCAGCTGAGATTAAGACTGAGCTGGACCCTGCCGCCCAAGCTGAGCTTGTAATCCCGGACCCGCTCTGGAATGCACTGATTCATACGCCGGGCTGGCTGCCGGTGAAGCAGTAATAGCAGGCAGCAGGAGGGTGTCTGTCCTGTGTCTGTAACTATTGATGACCTCTGGGTGCCTATATTTAAGGCTTCCAGAGGTTTTTTGCCATATTGGCATAAACGTGGAAATCTATATATGATACAATCGTATTAATTAACGGAACATCCTACAATGAGGAGTTTGCAGATATGAATGTACAGGGGAGAAACGATAGTTCCGGCGATGCGGAAGAGATGAGGCATGATGAAGAAATGGATTCTTTTCAGCGGACGCTTGAGGTCATCGGCGGTAAATGGAAAGGAGTCCTGCTCTACCATCTAATCAGCGGTACAAAGCGGTTCAATGAACTGCGCAGATTATGTCCGGGAATTACCCAGCGGATGCTGGCCATGCAGCTGCGGGAGCTGGAGCGTGACGGTCTGGTTCATCGTGAGGTGTACCCGCAGGTGCCCCAGAAGGTAGAGTATTCTCTGACCGAATGGGCCCGGGGCCTGGAATCCGGCCTGCTTAGTATCAAACATTGGGGCGAAGGATACAGGGAAGTGCTGGCCCAGAATGAACCTGAGCTGCAGCCTGCCGGGGGCCGGGCCGGAGAAGACTCCGTGGAAGCAGCTCCGCGCAGCACAAATACCCCCGGATAAGCGGGATGCGCTTTATCCGGGGGTATTTGTGCTATGCAGGAGGCGTTAAGCTTTTTGCTCAGCCAGACGGGCAATCTCTACGATAACCTGAACAGCCTTCAGCATTACGTCTACAGAGGCGTATTCGAATTTGCCGTGGAAATTCTCGCCGCCGGTGAAGATATTCGGTGTCGGCAGGCCCATGTAGGACAGCTGTGAGCCGTCAGTCCCTCCGCGGATCGGGCGGATCACCGGCGCTATTCCCAGACCCTCCATCGCTTCCCGGGCGATATCAACGATGTGGCGCACCGGCTCGATTTTTTCACGCATATTATAATACTGGTCATTCATCTCCAGCACTACATTGTCTGCTCCGTAAGTAGATTTGAATTCATCCACAATGGCGGCGATATGGGCTTTGCGGTTCTCGAAATTCTCGCGGTCAAAGTCACGGATGATATACTGCAGCTTGCTGTGCTCAGCGTTACCCTGCATGGAGATCAGGTGGTAAAAGCCTTCATATCCATCCGTGAATTCAGGCGCTTCACCGGCAGGAAGCCGGAGATGGAAGGCCATGGCGATTTTGGAAGAGTGGATCATCTTACCCTTGGCCGTACCGGGATGTACGTTGACCCCATGGAAGCTGATTTTGGCGGCAGCGGCATTGAAGCTCTCATACTCCAGCTCTCCGAGCGGGCCGCCATCAACGGTATAGGCATAGGAAGCGCCGAATGCTGCAACGTCGAACTTATGCGGGCCGCGTCCGATTTCTTCATCCGGGGTAAAAGCAACTCTGATCTTACCGTGTTTGATCTCCGGATGCGCGAGCAGATACACCATCGCCGTAACGATCTCCGCAATACCAGCCTTGTTATCTGCCCCCAGCAGGGTAGTGCCGTCGGTGGTAATCAGGGTATGCCCCTTGTAGCCGCTCAGCTCCGGGAAGCTCTTCGTAGTCAGAACAATGTTAAGCGCCTCATTTAGCACAATATCGTTCCCGTCATAGTTCTCGACAATCTGCGGCTTCACATCCGTGCCGGTGAAATCAGTCGCCGTATCCAAATGGGCCAGGAAGCCGATTACCGGAACATCCTTGTCCGTGTTCGCCGGCAGTGAAGCCATAACATACCCGTGCTCGTCCACTGTGACTTCCGTCATCCCGATCTCCTGCAGCTCCTCTACCAGCTTATGGGCAAGCACCATTTGGCCGGGTGTGGAAGGGCAGGTCTCGCTGTCCTCATTCGATTGGGTATCCATTTCAGCATAAGAAATAAAACGCTTGATCAGCTCTTGTTTCAATTCAGGTCATCTCCTCTTCATCTTCGTATGTCTATATTATCACGATCCGCCAGAGGTCTCATCCCCGTGCGGACTTCCGAAGAGAGAAATGTCTGCTTACGGCTGCCGTACCAGCGGCTTGCTTGCAATCAGCCTGGCCGAGAGCAGATAGCGGTCAGGAGCTGAACCAACGTAGGAGAAGGGATAACAGGTGATCAGGGTAAGGACAGCTTCTTCGCTTGGCTTAATCGCTCCCCGTGCTTCTGCGTCTACAATCCTGCTCCCTGTGATCTCATAGGTGAACTTCCCCTCCGCCGTTTCGAGTTCAATGATATCGGACACCTCCAGATCCCCAAGGCTCCGGAACACTGTGTCGCGATGTCCTGCCAGTACGCTGTTGCCGGGGGAGCCTATGGCTGCACTCCCTTCGTCATGCCCTGCCCCTTTTTTTAGGGCTGTCCGTCCCGTCCCCTCCAGAATAGCCACGCGTTTGTCCAGCTTTGGAAAATAGATCTCTCCAATCACCTCCCCCTCCGTATATGCGGGGTTGACGCCGCCTTGTTCTGCTGGGGTGCTGATCATACCGTCAGGCAGCGGAGTTTCTTCCTCTGTTGCCACGGGGAGCTGGGCTTCCTCCCTCTTTTTCTCCCAGGTTTGCAGGGCTTCCCTGGCTTCTGCAGGCGCTTTGAAGATCTGTACAGCCGAATACAGCATAACGCATAAAGAGAGTATGAAGATCAGCTTCACGGCTAAGGATATACCGGAATGCTTCTTCATACTCTCTCCTCCAGCCTTCTGTGTAATATTATTTCTTCGATCCCAGCTTGCGGATGGCGATCAAGCTAATGATGGCTACGGCCATGCTGGCCAGAATCAGATTGTACCAAGGTTCAGCAGTATCCGGCAGCTTGCCGTCCTCATCCGGTCCGGCGAGCGGAAGCTCGTCATCGGTAAGGGTTACCCCGTTATCCGGTGAAGGCGCTGGTGTACTGCCGGCGGTGACAGCTCCGGCGTCTGGTGTAGCAGACGGGCCGCTGCCTCCATTGTTATCCCCGCCGCCCAGCGGTACCGGTGCTTCACTTACAGCTACCTCATCAACTGCCGGTGTTGCCGCAGCGGTTGGTGAAGGAGATGGCGTTAGGGCAGGTGCCGTGCTGCTGGATGGCAGATCCGTCGGAGCCGGTGTTGCTGTTGGTGTGCTGCCTGGTCCGATTGTGGATTCCGGCGTTGCCGTAGCAGTCGGTTCTCCCGTAGGCCCAACTGTAGGGTCTGGTGTCGCAGTCGGTACTGGCGTTGCCGTAGGCTCAGCTGTAGGGTCTGGTGTAGCAGTCGGTATCGGCGTTGCTGTTGGCTCAGCTGTCGGCGCAGGATCTGCCGTGGCGGTGAATTCAAAGGCTACGCTCACCGTCTTCCCCTGAAATTCATTGCCGGCTTCAGGCGGGAATAACACATCCATCTGGATGGCCTCTTGCGCAGCGCCCTCAAGCGAGCCGATAGTCACCCGGCCTTCTGCCTCGCTCATTACCCCTGTATAGATGATTACTCCCTCTTTTTGCAGGGTCATTTGCAGGATTTTGTACAATTCTGCGTCCCCGGAGAGGAATTTGAAGTCTACAGAATAATCAAACGGGTCATTTCCGTCGTTGATCACCGTATAGTCTGAAGCCATAGTATCTCCCGGCTGCATGTTGTTCATGGTCGCAGTGCTGGTCGTATGCGAATTCACGGTCAGCTTAATCGTGTCCTCGGCGCTGGCCCCTCCGGCATGCCATACGACACCAGCCAGAACAACTAGAATATAAGCGCCTAGCAAGGACGCGCGATAGCTCTTTTTCACATTCCCGCCCCTCTCTTCTGGGAAGTCATCTTTACTCTATTTCTAGTTCACTCGTCCGCTTACAACCCGTATTTCCTAGCCTATAACCGCCTAATTCTGCAGTTTCCAGCCATGATTCGCCGCAATTCATGCTTATTACGCATGTTATGTCGAATAAAGTGGTTTTATATAGAACCACTACGAAACAGGTCGATAGTACCCGATAGAACGAACCCGAAGAATGCAATTATGCATTTGTTCGTTATAACGAATAACTACAGTATAATCAAATTTAAAGATAAATAAAAACATTGAAATCGGTCTAAATGAGGTATAAATGGAGGTTTAATTCACATTATAATTTGTTTTCTACAGTTTACTGCTGTTCACTCATTATTTCTCCGTATATTACTAAATACGTAGTATTTTATAGAGAACGGATCATTGTTAATCTGTAAATGAAGAGACTAGCGGTGTTTCTTGCATACAAATAGCCCATTTAAGCTACAGGCACGGATCTCTCCGTGTGTAGTTAAATGGGCCGGGTATTTGATGGGCGGTATCGGTTTATTGCTCCTGCAGCAGCTCGGATACCAGCTTATAAGAGTGCAGGCGTGCGGAGTGATCATAAATCTGTGATGCAATAATCCACTCGTCGGCAGCCGTCTCCTCGAGAATCTCCAGCAGCCGTTCTTTGATTAGCGAAGGATCGCCGGCAATGGAATATTGTTGTTTGCTTAGCAGCATGGCTTTCTCCTGCGGTGTCCAGATTCCATCCAGGCTGTCCACCGGAGGCTGGAGCTTGCCGGTACGGCCGCGGATGATATTCAGGAATTGCTGCTGCTGTGAGGTAGCCAGTCTGCGCGCTTCCTCCACCGTATCTGCGGCGGTTATTCCCAGTCCGATCATGACATGGGGCTTATCGAGCACAGCGGAAGGCTTGAAGCTGCTGCGGTACAAATGCAGTGCCGGCAGCAGGTAATCCGGTGCAAAGTGGCTGGCAAAAGCAAACGGCAGACCGAGCTGGCCCGCAAGCTGGGCACTGAAGCCGCTGGAGCCAAGCAGCCAGATCGGAATATTCAGTCCTTCGCCGGGAACGGCGCGTACACCTAGCGGGCGGCCGCCCGCCCCGTTAGCGTCGAAATAAGCCCGGAGCTCGCTGAGCTGCTCGGGGAATTCGCTGCCGTCGCTGCCAAGACCACGGCGCAGCGCTCTGGCAGCCGCCTGGTCGGAGCCGGGGGCCCGGCCGAGGCCAAGATCGATGCGTCCGGGATATAAGGACTCCAGCGTGCCGAACTGCTCGGCGATAACAAGCGGTGCATGGTTGGAGAGCATGATGCCTCCCGAGCCTACGCGGATACGCTTGGTTCCTCCAGCTACATGTCCAATCACAAGGGACGTGGCAGAGCTGGCAATGCCGGGCATATTATGATGCTCCGCCAGCCAGTAACGGTGGTATCCCCATTCTTCGGCATGACGTGCTAAATCAAGTGTGTTATGAAATGAATCCGCCGCTGTTCCGCCCTCGCGAATAGGGGCTAAATCCAGCACGGAGAACGGAATGTCGTGCAATTGCTTCACCATAATCCCTCCTATAATAGATGCTTCAGCATCAGTAAGCAGTATTTGCAGCTATAGATTGATCTACCCGCCAATTATAACATGAAATAATATTATTTACACACTTTAAGTAAGCGGTGTGGAGGAAGAGGGGATATTACGGATGGAGGGATATTACGGATGGAGGGATTTGCAGATGGAGGGATATTACGGATGGAGGGATATTGCAGATGAAGGGATATTACGGATGAAGGGATATTACGGATGAAAGGATATTGCAGATGAAGAATCTATATCGTTTGATCCGGTATTCTTCCGGATCAGTAACGGATTAGTACCGGATCAGCACCGGGCTCATTGCTTGATCTGCAGGCTGGCTGCGACGGCCCCTTATCCTAAGCATTGTCTAGACTGAACTCAAGATTTCACCATAAAACTCCAACATAAACTCCAACATAAGTTCCAACATAAAACCAATCCTAACTAAGCCTTTATTCTGTGATTATTTGAACTTCTAGGCGGCTACCGTTGACACAGGAATCTCCCGATTTAATCCGCCTCCGTGGCAGAGATCCAGTAACTTATTAAAAAATCCTGCACCAAATACAACATTTCTCCTCTCCTATCGGTCCTAATCCAAAATTGTTGTACAAAAGGCAACATTTCACCTTGTTCAAGCGGCTCAGCAGGATTATTGTTGTATTTCATACAACAATACGCCCGATCACCTGGCTATCCATCAATCAAAGTTGTAAAACGTACAACATTTATGTCTGCAGTGTCTAAAGTGTCTGCAGTTCTGCAGTGTCTGTAGCGTCTACAGTGTCTGCAGTTCTGCAGTGTCTAAAGTAGCTAAAGTAGCTAAAGTAGCTAAAGTAGCTTAAGTGCTTCCTAAGAAGTCTCCACTCTACCGCAGAAGTCTCCACTCTGCCGCCGGAGAATCATGTAAGGCATTGACGTGCTCCGCCAGTTCCGCAGTGACTGACCGGTAATTTGAATGGTTGTTGTCTTAAGTGCGGTTTATCTAACTGCATTTTGTGCGACTAAAGCGAACACTCATTGCGGTGCGGCATTCCACACTCGCTACTCTCAACAGATAAGCAGGCGTTGTTCAGCAAGTTAGATCCATATACATAAGTTCACTCCATATAGGTACAGCGATTAATGTGCTATAGCTACATATGTTCTTCAGAGTTAGGGAGTAAGGGACAGCAGTGAATTGAGAAGCTTTTCAGATGGACGGGAGTGATTAAAAAATGGGCGTTGTCCAATAGCCAAACAGGCATAATCCGCAACCGGTGAACAGCATAACGGGAATTAATCATCAGAAAAGCCTCCCATGTGAAGTTTAATGTAAGCGCATAACAAAGATCTTGCCAATTTACGGGAGCCTTGCTATAATCGCTTTGAAAAGCTTTTCTAAATAGAAACGGCTACGCTGTGCTTCAGGAAAGCCGATGCCTCCGGAGCAGCGATAGTACATATCGGCTCAGGTATCCGTTTCAGCGAGAAAGATAAGGAACATTTATTGCGTAAGCATATAAACTCTTATCTTTATAAAAAGGAAGTCAGAGCTATGAAGCCAACAATCAGAGATGTAGCCAAGATGGCCGGTGTATCCATCAGCACGGTTTCCCGTGTAATGAATGCGCCGGACACGGTAGTTGAGAGTAAACGCAGCCGGGTGATGGAAGCCATAGAAGCGCTGAAGTATCAGCCTAATGCGTTTGCGCGCGGTTTGATTTACAAGAAATCTTTTACACTGGGCCTGCTTATTCCCGATATTGAGAACCTGTATTTCGCAGGGGTGATCCGGGGGATGCAGGATGCCTGCATTAAGCTCGGCTACAGTCTGATGATCTGCAATACAGACCGTGACAAGGAGCGGACGCTGTCTTATATCGATACCTTCCATGAGAAGCAGGTGGACGGAGTCGTGTTCGCCAGTGATGTGCTGTACCCGGAGTATTATGAGAAGCTGGTAGGCTGCAGAATTCCGTTCGTGCTGGTCTCTTCCCATTCCGATGAGTATGAGGTGGCTTCGGTGGAGGTCGATGATGAGAAGGCAGCGTATGATGCGGTGAAATTCCTGATTGAGCTGGGTCACCAGGAGATCGGAATGATCGGCTTCAATCATGATAACTCGGTGTCCGGGCCGCCGCGTGTTGCCGGATTCGTCAGAGCGCTCAAGGAATTCGGTCTGGAACGCAATGTGGAGAAGGTCAAATACGCCAATCACCGCTTTGAACAGGCGTATCAGGCATCGCATGAGCTGTTCAGTGACTATCCGGAGCTGACTGCTGTATTCTGTGTAGCCGATGAGTTCGCCATGGGAACGATCTCTTATCTGAAGGACCGCAATATTCTGGTGCCGGGTCAGGTGTCGGTAATCGGTTTCGACAATCTGCGGATGTCCGGCATGTTCATTCCGAAGCTGACAACGATCGCACAGCCGATTTATCAGCTGGGTTACCGGGCTGCGGAGAAGCTGCATGAGTTATTAACGACCGGCTCTGTGGCTGTCATGAAAGAAAAGATGGAGCATAAGCTGGTTGTAAGAGAATCCTCGCGTGAGAAATGAAACCTGCTTGCGGGCAGGATTGAAGCGCTGCTGCCTGGGTTGTGGAGGGGCAGAGCGGTCTCTTTATCTAAATTTGAAAAGCTTTTCACAGGGGTTCAGCAGATTAATGTAAGTTAATATGGTTAGTTTACACGGAAATCCGCTAGAAATACGGTTTCCAGAGGTAGACATGTGCAGGAATATCACAAATTAAGAATAAAACGCAGGAAAAGATGAATTTACAGTATTGGAAACGCATTCAGTATGTGATATTATGTAAATGTAAGCGCTATATCGATGTTGCTGACTCAGGAATCTCTGACATTAAACTGTACAAATTATCATACTCTGAAAAGCTTTGCAAGGAGGTGATACAGTGCTCAGCCGGTAGCCATTCCGGGAATTAAGCTGACCTAATGCAGTCTCTAAAAACAATTAAAGGGGATGTATGAAACAATGAAGAAAGCTCCAGGACGTAAACTGTCACTCGCTATGGTGCTGTGTTTATCCTTCACCATGATGCTCAGCGGATGCGGCGGGAATAACAATAATGCGGCACCGACGGCAGCCCCGGCGGCAACAGAAGCTCCAGCAGCAACAGCAGCAGATAACAACCAGGAATCGACAAATAATGCGGAGGCTACAGCTGACGGCAGCCCGCTGGACTTAGCGATGAAAGGTGAATATAAAGGGACTAAGGTAACGATGTTCGGCCCGTTTGTGGACGCCGACCAGGTGAAATTTGAGAGCAGCATCAAAGAGTTTGAAGAAAAAACCGGCATTGATATTCAATATGAAGGCTCCAAGGAATTCGAAGCTACGATTAATATCCGTGTCGACGGCGGCAATGCTCCGGATATCGCTGACTTCCCGCAGCCGGGCCTCCTGGCTTCCATTGCGAAGACCGGAAAGGTAGTCGATCTGACCGGGGTGCTGGATCAGGAGAAGCTGACAGCCAATTACAATAAGAGCTGGCTGGATATGTCCACCATGGACGGTAAAGACGGCAAGATTATGGCCGGGATCTGGAACCGCAGCAATGTGAAGAGTCTGGTCTGGTATCCGAAGAAGCAATTCGATGATGCCGGATACACGGTTCCGCAGACTTGGGATGAGATGATGGCGCTGACAGAGCAAATTGCCAAAGACGGTGATCCTGCCTGGGCTATCGGTATTGAGAGCGGCGCGGCTACCGGCTGGGCAGCCACCGACTGGGTAGAGAACATTATGCTGCGTACCACAACTCCTGAGAACTATGACAAGTGGGTAGCTGGAGAACTGCCGTTCACTTCTCCTGAAGTGAAGAATGCAGTAGATGTGATGTCCAAAATCTGGCTGAACAAGGATTATGTATACGGCGGCGCTAAATCCATCGTAACCACGGCTTTCGGGGATGCTCCGAAACCAATGTTCGAGAATCCTCCCAAAGCCTGGTTCAACCTGATGGGGAACTTCATTACGAGCTTCTTCCCGGAAACCGCCAAGGTTGATGTAGATTATGACTGGTTCTACCTCCCGCCGATTGATGAGCAATACGGCAAGCCGGTTCTTGTAGCAGGCGATATCTACGCGATGTTCAATGACCGTCCTGAAGTACGTGCAGTCATGGAATTCTTCACTACCGGTGAATCGATCAAGAGCTGGGTACAATCCGGCGGCGTAGTGGCGCCAATGAATGATGCCCCGCTGGACTGGTACCAGTCCGAATCGGACCGCCGGATGGCGCAGCTGGTGCAGGATGCTTCAACCCTGCGGTTTGACGGCTCTGACCTGATGCCGGGCAAGGTGGGTGCAGGCACGTTCTGGAAGGGCATGACTGACTATGTGAGCGGAACGGCTACTCTGGATCAGGCGCTGGAGCAGATCCAGTCCGGCTGGAACAACTAAGGAGCGTGTGAGCGGGACTTAGGGGGACGCAATTGATGAAGAGGGGCAGGGCAGCAGTGATGAATCCTGCCCCTCTTTTTCTTGAAATATAAGAATTTATATGTTTCACACCATAATTTATCCTTCTATTTCTCGCTGAAACGATACCGTCCTTATAAGGACGGCAAAGCCGTTTCCACTTGTTAAAGAATGCTTATGTAGAGAGTTTTGCTGCGCAAAACTTATTAGGAGGAACTGATATGGATGCACAAATAAAGCCGGAGGCCAGTGCCCCAGGTACGCAGGCCAAGCAGAGAATCAGCGGCCGGGCGGTGCTTTTATCGCTGGGGGTGCTGCTCGCTAACATTGTGATCAACGGGCTGATCTTCTTGTTTTTCCGCGATTCTACGCTTAATCCGCTGCTAACTGCGGTGCTTGCCGTGCTGTGGGGCGTACTGGGTGTATATCTGATCTATTACACTCTGACCTGGGCGGTTGAGCAATATCCCGACCGTATCCGCAGGAAAGTGCTGCCCTACGTATTCGTCGGACCCGCGGTTATTATTCTCGGCTGGCTGCTAATCCTGCCTGCGCTGCGGACCCTGTACTTAAGCTTCTTCAATGCTTCTTCGGAGAAGTTCGTCGGACTCAGCAACTATGCTGCAATCTTCAGCGACCATCTGATGGCAACCGCACTGCGCAACAATCTGCTCTGGGTGTTTGTGGGGACGCTGGCCTGTGTATGCTTCGGGCTGCTCATTGCCATCCTTGCCGACCGCAGCAGTTATGAACGTATCGCCAAATCGATTATTTTCATGCCGATGGCCATATCCTTTGTTGCCGCAGGCGTGATCTGGAAGTTTGTCTATTATTATCAGCCGGGCGATGAGCAGATCGGACTGCTGAATGCGATCGTAACCTATTTCGGCGGCGAACCGCAGGCCTGGACGAGTATGCTGCAGCCCTGGAATAATTTCTTCCTCATTATTATCCTGATCTGGATGCAGACGGGGTTTGCCATGGTCATCTTCTCTGCAGCGATCAAAGGTGTTCCTGACGATATTCTGGAAGCCGCACGGGTGGATGGCGCCGGTGAGGTGAAGATTTTTTTCGGTATCATGATTCCGTTTATCTCCTCGACCATTCTGACGGTAACCACAACCATTATTGTCTTTACATTGAAAATATTTGACGTCGTCATGGTGATGACGGGAGGTCAATACGATACAGAAGTAGTAGCGACACAGTTCTACCGGCAATTCTTCATGTACCGCAACTTCGGTTACGGCTCAACACTGGCTATCGTACTCCTGATCGCGGTATTGCCTGTTATTCTTATTAATCTGCGTCAGTTCCGCAAGCAGGGGGGATTCTAATGGTCGGCAAAAAGAAAAGAAAAAGCAGCAAAACCGTTGTTAACCTGATACTGGGCGTCATCTGCTTCATCTGGATTCTGCCGACGTTCGGGCTCTTTGCTTCCTCCTTCCGTCCGGCTGCGGATATTCTGCATACCGGCTGGTGGAAGGTCTTCCCCCATCAGGAATGGAAGGCCGGCGAAACGCTGCAGCTGTCCAAGGATGTCGATCTGCGGCAGCCGATTGAGGTGAACGGCAAAACCTACAGTGATGATCAGCTCAAGGCGGGCGTGAAGGCGGATGACAGCCGCCTGATCTGGGAGAACCGCAGAGCGCGCACGGTCAATATGCAGGAGCAGGGCTGGAAGACTACGCCTGACCTGACGCTTGATAATTATAAGAATGTACTGTCCGGCAAGGAATACAAGCTTAAGGAAGCCGATGGCAGTGAGACGGTGCAGAAGGGCAGCGGTTTATCGCAGGCGTTCTGGAATACGCTGACGATTGCCGTACCGGCTACGGTGATTCCGGTGCTGATCGCCTCTTTTGCCGCATACGCCTTCGCCTGGTTACGCTTCCCTGGACGCAAAACACTGTTCGTCATCATTATCGCGATGCTGGTCATTCCGATACAGGTTGCGCTAATTCCGGTACTGAAGGATTATACGTCGCTGGGGCTCAACGGCAGTTATCTCGGAATCTGGCTGGCGCACACGGCCTTCGGCCTGCCGCTGGTTACGTACTTCATGTATAACTTCATCAGCCAGCTGCCGAAGGATCTGTTTGAATCGGCCTTCATTGACGGCGCCAGCCACTTTACCATTTTCAGCAGACTGATTCTGCCGCTCTCTGTCCCTGCGCTCGCCTCCATCGGAATCTTCCAGTTCCTCTGGGTATGGAATGATTATCTGGTATCGCTGATCTTCATCGGCAACCAGCCGTCGGTGCAGGTGATGTCCATGAAGATCGCCGATCTGGTCGGCTCACGCGGCAATGACTGGCATTTGCTGACTTCGGCTGCATTTATCTCAATGCTGATGCCGCTGGCAATCTTCTTCCTGCTGCAAAAGTATTTCGTCAGAGGTCTGATGGGAGGTTCGGTGAAAGGCTGAGCCCTTCGCTCAGCAGCAGGTGCCGGGTGTACAGGAGTACCGCCATTTCCGGCGGCAATGTAAAGAGCGGAGGTCTGTCCCCCGGAGATCCGATGCGGCGGTCAGAAGAAATTCGCAATCAGGAGGAGAATATAGAGATGAAGATGAAGCCCTATGAACATCCGCCGGCATTATATCCTTACCGCGAGTGGAGTCTCGGTGAGGAACACTACGAGGATGAGTATAATCAGCGGAGCGAGAGCGTATTCGCGCTCGGCAACGGATATATCGGTATGCGCGGTAATTTCGAGGAAGGCTACCATGGCAAGGCGGGCACTTCCGTAGCCGGGAACTATCTGAACGGATTCTATGATTCGGAGCCGATTGTCTATCCCGAAGGGGCCTTCGGGTTCCCTTCCCGGAATCAGGCGATGCTGAATGTGACTGATGCGCGTCTGATCGAACTAAGTATTGAAGGACATGATTTCCGGCTGGACCAAGGGAAGGTGCACCGGTATGAGCGCCGGCTTGATATGCAGAGCGGTATTCTGCACCGGGAGGTGGAGTGGGAATCTCCTGCCGGCCACCGGGTGCTGCTGGAGATCCGCCGGATGGTGTCGCTTGCGCACAAGCATCTGGCCGCAATCGACTATGCAGTGACCGCGCTGAACTTCTCCGGCACGCTGAAGTTTGAATCTGCCGTGGACGGCGAGATCCGGCGGCCGGAGGCCACGGATGATCCGCGGCTGGGCGCAGGCAGTGCCGAGCCCAGCCTGCTGCTGGAGGATACCGGCTACGATGCTGCTGCCCGCAAGCTGTGGATGAAGCAGCGGACACGGCATACGCGGTTTGCGCTGCTGACTGCAGTCAGCCATGCGCTGCAGGCAAAGTCCGGCCGCGAGATGAGCCACCAGCTGATCGGACAGCGGATATCCGTGTGTTATGCCGCAGCGGTGCGCAGCAGTGAGACCGTAAGACTCACCAAATATATAACCTATCACACCTCCAAGGATTACGTGGAGGAGGAGCTGCAGGGCCGGAGTGACAGGGTGCTGGAGATGGCCGGAGAGCTTGGATTCACCGGTCTGGCCGGGGAGCAGCAGGAATATCTGGATACCTTCTGGGCGCATACGGATGTGGAAATCAAGGGCGACCCGGCGCTGCAGCAGGGTATTCGCTTTAATGCTTTTCAGCTGCTGCAATCGGCAGGCCGGGACGGCGCGACCAATATCGGAGCCAAAGGCTTAACCGGAGAAGGCTATGAAGGCCATTATTTCTGGGATACGGAAATGTACATGCTGCCGTTCTTCACCTTCACCCAGCCTGAAGTCAGCCGGGCACTGCTGGAATTCCGCTATGCTACGCTCGGCAAGGCGCGGGAGCGTGCGGCGGTCATGTCCCAGAAGGGGGCGCTGTATCCATGGCGGACAATTGACGGCGAGGAGAACTCCGCCTACTTCCCTGCCGGGACCGCCCAGGCCCATATCAATGCCGATATTGCCTACGGGCTGAAGCAATACGTGCTGGCAACGGGCGACACGGAATTTCTGGTTGCCCAAGGGGCAGAGATTCTGTTTGAGACCTCGCGCTTCTGGGCCGATCTCGGTCACTACAACCCCGCGCGCGGAGGTGCCTTCTGCATTGATGCTGTGACTGGACCGGACGAATATACGGCGATTGTGAATAACAATGCCTACACCAATCTCATGGTTCAGGACCAATTCATGTATGCCTATGAGACCGCCCTGCTTCTGCAGGAGGAATATCCTGCTGACTATGAGCGCCTGCGGCGGGCCATAGGGTTATCCATGGAAGAAGCTGAGGGCTGGAGGGAAGCCGCCGGAAGGATGTTCATTCCTTTTGACGATAATCTTGGCATTTATGCCCAGGATGATACGTTTCTGACGAAGCAGAAATGGGATTTCGAGAACACCCCGGCTGATAAATATCCGCTGCTGCTGAATTATCATCCGCTGGTAATCTACCGCCACCAGGTGCTGAAACAGGCGGATCTCGTGATGGCTATGTTCCTGCTCGGGAACAAGTTCAGCCTGGCGGATAAAATCCGCAACTATCATTATTATGAGCCGCTTACCACCCACGACTCCTCCTTGTCGCCTTGTATTCACAGCATCATGTCTGCTGAGATCGGCGATTTAACCGGGGCATATGCCTACTTCGACCGCACCGTGCGGATGGATCTTGATGACATTAACCGCAACGTCAAGGACGGGCTGCATATGGCAGCGATGGCCGGCTCGTGGATGTCGATCGTGAACGGTTTTGGAGGGTTGCGGCTGTATGAAGGTCAGCTGAGCTTTGATCCGGCCCTGCCGGAGCAGTGGGAGAGCTACCGCTTCAAGATCACCGTGCGCGGGCAGCTCCTGGATATATTCGTTGATCGTGAGGATGCCGTATATACGCTGCTGGCCGGCACGGGTCTTAAGATCCGGCATAAGGATCAGCTGCTGCAGCTGCTTCCGCAGGAGCCGGTGAAGATTTCGCTTGCGGGCCGGCTTCAGGCGGTAATCTTCGATCTGGACGGCGTCATTACCGATTCAGCTGAATATCATTATCTGGCCTGGCAGGCACTCGCCGATGAGCTGGGTATTCCCTTCAGCCGCGAGAAGAATGAACGGCTGAAAGGGGTCAGCCGGATGGAATCGCTGGAGATCATGCTTACGGGCAGCGGACTTGCGCTGCTGCCTGAAGCCGAGAAGCTCCGGCTGGCGGAGAAGAAGAACGATCATTACAAGGGGATGATCGGCCGTATCACCCCGGCTGACCTGCTGCCGGGGATTCCTGAGCTGCTGGATTCCCTGCGTGAGCGGGGGATCTCTGCAGGGCTGGCCTCGGCCAGCCTAAATGCGCCGCAGATTCTGGAGCGCCTCGGCGCAGCCCATTGGTTCCAGGCGGTCGCCGACCCGGCTGCGCTCCGGAAGGGCAAGCCCGACCCGGAGATCTTCCTCAAGGCGGCGGAGCTGCTTGGGGCCGCGCCGGGCAACTGCATCGGCGTGGAGGATGCGGCCGCAGGGGTCGCCGCGATCAAGGCGGCGGGCATGAAGGCCGTAGGCATTGGCAGCGCGGCGCAGCTGGGCGCGGCTGACCTGCTGCTGCCGTCTACCTCGGCGCTGGATGCCGGGAAGCTGCTGGAGCTGTGCGCGAGATAAGTGGCAGATAGGCTTGGCTGCGGTGGTGGAAAGGATGGAAGTACGGCAAGAAAAGGGGGCGTAGTATGCTGTAGTGCTCCGCTTTGCATTTAAGTGAGATATTAGACGCCCGTGTTCTCCTCAGTAGGTGGGGGAACACGGGCGTCTTTGTTGAAATTCAAGAATGTATAAGGTACACACGATTACTTCTCCTTCTATTTCCCGCTGGAATGGACCGTCCTTATTAAAGGACGGCAAAGCTACTTCTTACTGGTTAGGGTTATTTTTCGCTGGGCTATCTCAGTCCTGGTCCGGGAGCATTTGCCGCAAGTGATGCTTCATGTGATCCACGTAGTCCTCAACCAGCCATTGCAGGGTGACCGTAGTGCCATCATTCCGCAGGAAGAGGAGTGCCAGCTGCTCAGCAGACAGGCGTGAAACTGCGCGCAGGACCGACTGATTCAGGCTGATCCATAGGGTCAGCACTTCTTCATGCGGAGCCGAGGCATACTGCTGGGCAGACATCCATTCATTCTGGTCATAATAAGCCAGCTGCAGGGGCTGCGGTTCGTACTGGACCTTGATAAACCGGGTGAGATTGTTGATCGCCGAATCGCATAAATGTCCAAGTAGTTGCAAACAGGACCATTTGCCTCCCGGACGCGGTGCGGCGGCTTCCTCTGGAGTGAAACGGTTATACGCAGCGGGTACTGCCGCCAGCAGCAGCTGCAGCTCAGCAATCGTAGGCGTTAGCATCGAACCATCCCTGCCTCTCAATTATAAAGTGTGAATAGGATAGGATCAGGAGTCTATCCCTGAATTCAAATATAGAGACTATATAGAGACTATATAGAAACTATTGAGAAACTATTGCTGTATTTCTCTGAACCCGCCGGAAGTGGGCGGAAAGAGTAAAAGAAAGGGATAAATCCCACTAATCCCGCCGGATGTCAGCGGAAGGAGTAAAAGAAAGGGATAAATCCCACTAATCCCGCCGGAAGCGGGTGGAATGGGGAAATGAAGGGGATAAATCCCTCTAATCCCCGCCGAAAGTGGGCGGAAAGGGGAAAAGAAAGGGATAAATCCCTCTAATCCCGCCGAAAGTGCAGTACACTTGCACCAAACCTGACATGAGTAGATATGGAAAAATAACCCTTCACAAACAAATCGGTTCCCCCTAAAGTTGTAGTTACCACAGCCACAAC
>NZ_WHOB01000067.1 GCF_013141775.1 Paenibacillus phytohabitans | reverse complement strand
TGATGCAGCTGTGACCGAAGCAGAAGCACTGCTGGTCGAAGTACCAGTAGGCGAAGGCGTTGGCCAATATCCGTCAGAAGCAGTCGATGTGTTAAAAGCAGCCATCAAGGCAGCCAAAGAAGTGTTTGAACATCCAGCAACTCAGGCGCAGATCGATGAGGCCAAAGCTACATTAGAAGCAGCAATCACAACATTTGAAGCTGCAGTGAATAAAGAAGGCAGCAGCGAAGAAGCTGATACAGCTGTGACCGAAGCAGAAGCATTGCTGGTTGATGTACCAATAGGCGAAGGCGTAGGCCAATACCCGGCTGAAGCCGTAGAAGTGTTGAAAGCTGCGATCGCAGCAGCGAAAGAAGTGTTCAGTAACCCGGCAACACAAGCACAAATTGACGCAGCGAAAGCAACGTTGGAAGCGGCAATCAAGACATTTGAAGCTGCGGTTAATACAAAAGGCAGCAGCGAAGAAGCTGGCGCAGTGGTAAACGAAGCACAAACGCTGCTGAAAGACAGCATCGTAGGCGAAGGCGTAGGCCAATATCCGGCTGAAGCTGTAAAAGCGTTGGAAGCCGCGATCGCAGCAGCGAAGGAAGTGTTCAGTAACCCAGCAACACAAACACAAATCGACGCAGCGAAAGCGACGTTGGAAGCAGCGGTGGCAGCCTTTGAAGCGGCAGTCATCAAGGCTGGAAATGCCGGAGAGATTCAAGCCCAAATTACTGAAGCGACAACCCTTTTAAATGAAAGCACTGAGGGCAACGGCGTAGGCCAGTATCCGGCGGGTTCCAAAGCAATCCTGCAAGCTGCAATTACGGCGGCGGAAAATGTCATCCGTACGGCGGCAACACAAGCAGAGATTGACAAGGCTAATGAGCAATTAACAGCGGCTTATAATACGTTCCGGGCAGCTGTAATCAAAACTGCACCGGTAGATTCGTATACACCGCCGGTTAGCACCAATACCCCACCGGCAGCTACACAGCCTGTGACACAGTCGTCTACCAAAATTACAGATGGGCTGAACACAGTTGAAACCGGTCAAGGTACGGTAAAAACAGCTGCGTCTGAGGTTCAAGCGATCATGAAGGCTGCCAAGCCGGTTATTCTTGAATCTACGCTTGGTGTAATTGATTTTGGTAAGAATGGCTTAAACGTACCGGAGCTCAAACTAGGATTAGGTGCTTCCCTGGAGTTAGGAATACTTATGACAGAGAAGTCCAAAACCGATGAGGTGTTGGCAGGAGCCAAGCTGGATCAGGCGGGCATGCAGCCGCTTGGCGGGAAGGTTCTGGACCTGATTGCCCAGCTGAATTATTCGAACGGCACCAGCACGAGAATCAAGAGCTTCGCTGAACCGGTCAAAGTCACAATTAACTTGAAGGAGTTAGGATTGACCGGTGATACGACCAACCTGACAGCGGTTCGATTCGTACCTCAGGCAGACGGCACGTATAAGACGATCAAGCTTGGCGGGGTCTATATCCCGGCAACGAATAGCTTTGAGTTCTATACGGACAGCTTCAGCTTGTACAGCATCGTTAAGGCCGATTCGGTCACCAAGATTACGTTCAAGGTTGACAGCAAGGAGTATTCAATTGGAACACTTGCTAAGCAAAACGATGTGCCGCCTGTTATCCAGGAGCAAAGAACCCTGGTGCCGATCCGGGCTGTAGCGGAAGCCTTGGGTGCTGAAGTCAAGTGGGACCACGCAACCAAAACAGCTACCATTACGCTTGACGGTAAAGTGCTGACCATGACTTTGGGAGAATTGATTGAAGGCATGGACGTACCTGCGCAGGCGATTGACGGCAGAATCATGGTGCCGCTGCGTTACGTTTCGGAAGCCTTAGGAGCTTATGTCATGTGGTTCCCGCAAGACAAACGGATCGAGATTATCCGTTAGTATCATCCTAATCTAAAAAGCCGGTTGCCTGTTTCAGGGCAATCGGCTTTTGTCTGCTTATATAAACTTTCTGCTTATCTGTTTAATCTATGCATTAGCTCACGGATGGGGGTGCCCGGCTGTGTTCCCAGCTCCTGCAGCAGAACTTCCTCCAGCTTGCGGTACCGCCGGATGGCCTCGCTTGTTCTTCCGAGTCCGATCAACAGCCGGATGGCCTGTCCGGCGATATCCTCGCGCAGGGCGTCGATCCGGAGGATTTCATCATATGCCTGCAGTGCCTGCTCCATCTGATGCTGCTCGAGATAGATACGGGCGGCCAACTCTTGCAGCTCTATATAATCCTGCTCCAGGCGGCGCGCCTTGGTGCTGGCCCATTCGTAGGTTTTACCCTTAAGAAAAGGTCCGGTATACAAAGCTGCTGCCTGTTTCAGTAATTCCGTATGCCCGTCCCGGTTCATTCTGATTTCTCTCAGCAAACGCTCGAATGCATACAGGTCACAGGACAGGGAATTCTCCACAATCTGTACCTCATTCCGGTCAGGCAGCAGGCATACCTTAAGCCCGCTTTCACTGATAGCTTTGCGGATATAATACAGATTGCTATTCAGGTTGTTGCTTGCCTTCCCGGATTCAAACCCGCCCCACAGGGTGTCCATGATCTCGTCACGGCTGACAGAGCGTTTGTACAGGAGATAAGCGAACAGCTCCTCCGTCTTGGGGCTCCTCAGCCTGAGAGGCTTCCTGTCCGGTCCGGGGTGCAGCAGCTTAAAGCCGCCGAACATGCATACCTCCAGCACAGGCTCCACCTCCGGCCGCCTCGGCCGCCTCCTTATTTTATCCAGAGTCTGTCTCACCCGTTCCGCAGAAACCGGCTTCAGCAGATAGTCAGTTGCGCTGGCGTCGAACGCCTGAAGTGCATATTCCTCATAGCCGGTAACGAATACCACGTCCATGGCCTCATATAGCTCATGAAGCTGCCGGGATAACTTCATCCCGCTTACCTCTGGCATGGAAATATCCAGAAAAGCAATATCGATAGGGTTGTCCCTGGCATATTCATAGGCCTTCACCGGATTCTGGAAGGTCTGGCAGATCACGACCTCTCCGCTCTCGGACAGAACCCAGCTAAGCTGATTAAGTGAAAGCCGTTCATCATCGACAATTATCGCCCGAAGCATATGTTCACCTCCTTATTCTTTTTTAGCCACATCTGCCCTCTGCCAATCTTCCGGCAGCCCTGGACGATATTCCCTGCCGTTATCTTTAATGGCAAACCGGACCGCACCATTCTCCAGCCGGCCCAGCTGCTCCTTGATCATCATGAGTCATTAGTCCTAGAAATCCCAATCAGCCATTAATATTAGCAAATTACACATGGGCTTTCAATTAGAATTCACACCGGGAAAAGTCTATTTGTGTCGGCACAGAGGAAAAATGGTACGGACACTACATAACAGATCCTTACTATACCTTTTGACTATAACCAGATATCATTTTTAAGTGTTACGTACCTCTAAGTCCTCCATGCTAGAATTTAGACACAAGAGAAAGAGATGTATGAGAATAGAGGAGGACTATATATGTGCAATAGATTTCAAATCGTAGGCAGCCTGCTGCGTCCGGCGGAGCTATTAGAATATAAACAGCAGATTGAACACCGTGATGATATCCAGTATCCCTTTTACCAGGACTTTCAGGGGTATGAAAAGTGTGAATCGGAGGCCATTCAGGCCGTAGTGGATAAAGAAAGAGACAATGGGTTGTCCATTCTTACGGATGGGGAATATTCCAAATCGATGTGGCATCTGGACTTCGTCTGGGGCTTCCAGGGGATTGACCGCTATATCGCGGATCATGGATATTTCTTCAGAGATATAGATGGAGCTTCCAAATATGAGACCAGAAAAGATATCGGTCTGCGCATTACAGGTGAATTAGGCGGAAAGAACCATCATTTCATTCATGCCTATAAGAAGCTTCAGGCTCTTGCCGGCGACCGTGAGACCAAGCTGTGCGTACCTTCGCCATCCCATATTTTTGGTGAGCTGTCCTGGTCGGATAACATTGGCAGTACAGGAGTGTATAAGGACAAAGATGAGCTGAAAGACGGTCTGGTTAAGGCTTATAAGGATTTTGTAGGGGAATTCGCTGCTGCAGGAGGACAAATTCTGCAATTCGACGATTGCTTATGGGAGTTATTTGCCGATGATAACCCGAACTCTCCATTTACCGGCGAGAAAATCAATCATGAGGAAGTACAGGGTCTGGCTGCAGAATTTATTGACATCAACAACACCATTATTGATTATGGTCATAGCTTAGGCCTAAAAATGTGGACGCATAACTGCCGCGGCAACTACGATTCCCGTAATATGGGCGGCGGCTCGTATGCCAAGATTGCGAATCTGTTCCTGAAGCAGCTGAAGTATGACCGCTTCTTCCTGGAATGGGATGATGACCGTGCAGGCTCTCTGGAGGCGCTGGCGGTGTTCAAAGATAAACCGGAGACGGAAATTGTACTTGGATTGCTGTCTTCCAAAACGAATACGCTTGACGATGAGGCCCGTGTAGTTCAAATGCTGGATGAAGCATCAAAAATTATTGATAAGGACAGATTGTTACTGTCCCATCAATGCGGGTTCGCGTCCTGCGATGGCGGTAATGAATTAACGGAAGATGAGCAGTGGGCGAAGATTAGACAAGGACAAGAGATTGCCCTGCAATATTGGGGTAATTAATAGTTAATTCAGTTAAATAGCGGGAGTAGCCTCCCTTCCTAAGACTGCCGGTATTACCGGCGGTCTTTTTATATTGGATGGTCCGGGTTCCGGAGAAGCGATATTGTATATAGGAGCCGGGCTGCTATGAAACACAATGTCGCATTAATCCGGCTGCAATGTCGCAAAAGTACATGGAAACGGAGCAGGCAGATCGATTATACTCACTTTACGAATATGATAATGAAAATCATTATCACACAAAAAGGGGGAGTCAGCATGAAGAGAGCAGCAAAGAGCCAGACAACCGGCAGCAGGGTATACGCCGCTCAGAAATCAGGACTATTAATGATATGGATGCTGGCACTGGTACTTGTGCTGACGGCTTGCGGCACTGGAGGAGACACTAATGGAGGCACAGCAGCGCAGCCGTCTGCAGCAGCTTCAGCGGAGTCGTCTGCGTCACCTGATACAGAGGTGCAGTCGTCGCCAGAGGCGCAGGCTGCTTCGGCTTTTCCGGTAACGATCACACACCTGAAGGGCGAATATACACTGACGGAGAAGCCGAAGGTGATTGCAGCGCTTGATGTGAAATTCGTCGATCAATTGATAGCGGTTGGCGAGCGCCCGGCGGGCAGCGTTGTGGCTGGGACGAAGGACGAATTCCCGGAATATTTGAACGCCCAATTGGGTGATGTGAAGGTCCTTGGCACACGGGATGAGCCCAATCTTGAGGCTATTGTGGCGCTGAATCCGGATCTTATATTGATGACCGACTTTCAGGAGGAGGTATATGACAGTGTCAGCCAAATTGCGCCTACAGTGGTGCTCGACTTCTACGAGGATTGGCGGGATACGCTGGCTGTCATCGGTACGATAACAGGTAAGCAGGCGGAGGCAGAGACCGTGCGTCAGGCTTACGGGGACAAAATCACCGGACTGCGGGAGCAGCTGGCAGCGAAGCTGGGCGATGAAACCGTAGCGCTGATTCGTCCGAGACCGGAGGGAATCCGTGTACATGGTCCCGAACACCGGACCGGAAGCATTCTTTATGAGGATTTGGGGTTAAATGCCCCGGCCTTCGTTCAGGAGATTAAAGATGACACTTCCGTTGAAATTTCGATGGAGACAGTCGCTGATGTCGGAGCAGATCATTATTTCCTGCTGTCGGATGATCTGTTCGCCAAAGAGGCAGAGGCTCTGGCAGGCAGCCCGGTCTGGAAATCACTTGATGCCGTCAAGAATAACCGTGCCTATGACGTGAATTCAACGCTCTGGATCGCTTACTATGGCCCCATTGCACTCAATATTATTGTAGATCAGGCCTCGGAAGCACTGCTGGGAACGCATTGAAATGGACAACTATCTGTCGTCGGCCTCCTGGAGGGACGTGGCGGAGGATTACCGGCTGTGGCTGGGCGGTCCGCCTAAAGACAGCATCCGCACCTTTGCCCTGAGCCAGCTGCAGGAAGAAGCGGCATGCCGCGAATATGTAAGCTGGCTTAAGGATTATATCGGCGCGCCGGATATGCAGGTTGCGGCTTCTATGCTGGCTAAGCGGATCGGCTATCTGTGGATCGCGCCGTTGCTGACTGCGATGACCTTTCATAACCGGGAAGTCTCCTTCCCGCTGGACAATAGCTTCCTCTATCATCCGGCTTCCCCGGCGTTTATAGGGGATACGCATTTTCCTTTCCTGGCGGTGAACGGGCTTCGAACAGCCTCCCCACCGGAAGACAGGGAGGCGTGGCGGGAGGCGGTTATAGAGGAGATTTTTGCGGTACAGCTTGCCCCGCTGCTGCAGACCCTTGCCGCCATAGGACCCGTCCCGATGGCGGTGCTTTGGGAGAATATCATGGTGCGCATTGCCCCGCTATATTCTCCTGGAACAGACGAATCCGGGCAAGACAGGCAGCGGATGCAAGCCGATTTCGCTTTTCTGACCCGGATGGCCCCCGGAGAGTTGTTTGGTTCAAGGCGCAATCCGTTTACCCGGTTCACAGAGCATTATGACGAGGCGACGGTTGCGAAGAACAAGCGCAGTACCTGCTGCTTCTATTACCGGATGTCAGGGGAGTATTGCAGGAAATGCCCGAAAATTGACAATGAGAATGAATCTCAATTAAAATGACAACAAGCACGTCCGTCTAGCAGAGGATGCTATTGTCAGGAGATGAGAGAAATGCCGCTGCAGGAGCAGGCAAGTTTATGGAGTGATACGGCGATCAAGACGCTTGACGTACGCAGCGGTACTTTGCCGCCCGGCGGTGTTCTGCGCGAAGCGGGATTGTCAGCCAATCTGTTATTGCTGGCAGGCGGCGGGGAAGGGAGGCTTGTGATGAATGGCGAGGTTCGCCGTATCCAGGCCTCTTTTGTCTGCCACGCTGTTAAGGGGTCGGCATTTACGATGACTGCCGGACCGGAGAACATTCATTATACCGTTATTCTCTACAAGGCTGTTCCAATGGCGGGAGCCGCCCGTGTACTGTTCCCGCAGCGCAACCACCCGCTGCGCACTTCGTTTATTCATCATCCCGCACATCCGGCGGAGCTGCATCAGACAGCGGACAAGCTCATAGCCAAATGGAGCCGGGGAGAAGGGCTGGAACGCTTCCATACCAATACGCTGCTGCAAGGAATGCTGTACGAGCTTATTATGGAGCATGAACGCGGTCAGGGCGGCGCGGAGCCGGATATGGTGGAGATTGTTGCTGCCTATATAGCGGGGCATTACCGTCAGGAGCTGGAGCTTAAAGAGCTGGCTGCGCTTGCCGGATGCGGCGCAAGACAGCTGCAGCGGCGGTTCAAGCAGGAGAAGCTGCTCGGCCCGATGGAATATGTGATCCGGCTGCGGATGGAGAGCGCAGAACGGATGCTGCGTCATACGGATGCCCCCATCGGCGAAATCGCTGAAAGAACAGGCTACCGCGACATGTATTACTTCAGCAGGGCGTTCAAGAAATATTATGGAGTCCCCCCGCAGCTCTACAGGCGGACTGCCGCTTCAGTGCCCGGTGCGGGCGCTGCGTATTCCGGGCTGCCGGACCCGGTAATCAGCCATATGCGGGGCGAATATAACGTCACTGCTTCTCCGCAGCGAATCGCTGTACTTGATGTTCAATATGCTGACCATTTGCTTGCGCTTGGGCTGTCACCCGCAGGAAGTGTAGGATTGGGCGGTGCAGTGTTGAAATTCCCCCAATATATCCGGGAAAGGCTTAAGGCAACGGAAATGCTCGGAACCTACGAGTACCCGGACCTGCAGGCTGTGGAACGGCTGCAGCCGGATTTGATTATCTGTACCGAGGTGCATGATCCGCATTATGAACGCTTAAGCCGGATTGCTCCCACTATCATGTTTCGGCGCAACGAGAGCTGGCAGACGATTCTGAGCCTGCTCGGTGAACTGACGGACAAGCGGGCCCAGGCGGAACGTATTATTGCCGATTACCTTCGCCGCACGGCATTGCTCTCAGAAGAGCTTGCCCCGGTGCTGGCAGGCAAGAGCGTGGCTCTGATCCGCCCGCGGGAGTCACTGGTCCGCGTACATACGGCTTCGCACCGCACAGGCGCTGTGCTCTACCGGGACCTGGGTCTGCCTGCTCCGCTATTTGTCGCAGATACCTCCGACACGGCGTATCATATTTCCGTCGACAGGCTGCCGGCAGTACATGCCAGCCACTACTTTTGGCTAAGCAACGAGCTGCTGCAGGATGACCTGGCTGTGACCGAGCAGAACGTCCGGGGCTTGCTGGATGCAGATGAACGGCAGCGTATATACCCGGTGGATGCCGCTACATGGATCGGCTGCTATGGGCCGACAGGCATCAATTGCATTGTGGACCAGGTAGCCCGCGCCCTGCTGGCCTGAGCGGTGCCAATCCCAATAGATTCTATTAGATTTAGCTGGTTATTGCTTCATAAACACCTGTCATTGGCAGGTGTTTTTATCATTTCTTTCATACGAACATTCGTGCTACAATTTCGTTTGTGAATATATGGAAGGGGCTGCGTGAGTCTATGACAAAGAGGCAATGGGTCATGAAATTTATGCTGATGCACAAATGGGTTTTTCTATGCGGGTTCATGATCACTACGTTAATGACGTTGGTCAACCTGATTTATCCGTTCCTGGGCGGGAAGATGATCAATATCGCTTTTTATGATAAGGACATGAGCGCCTTCTTGGATCTATGTCTGATCTATGCCGGCATACTCTTGTTCAATCAGTTTGTGGTTGCAACGTTAAACAATCTTATTTCGTCGCAGATGATGACCGGGTTTGTCTTCGATATCCGGCGGGCTCTGTTCAACAAGATATTACATAAAAAAGGCAAAGACCTCTCCGGGATGTACAGCGGGGATATGATCAGCCGGATGAACCACGACGCTACGGATATAATGAATCTCGTCTTCTGGAGCGGACTGTGGGGTTACTCCAACTTGCTGCATATCCTATTCGCTGTCTGTTTTATGTTTTACTACAATGTACTGCTGGGTGCTTTTACGGTCGTTCTGGTTCCCGCCGTGTTTTTTGCCTCGAAATATTTCAAGACCAGAGCGCAACAGGTCAACAAGGAGCTTCGGGCGGAACAGGGTAAGCTATCCTCGTATTTATTCGAAATTGTGAAGAATCTGCAGGACGTCAAAATCCTTAACGCAGGTAAAAAAGTAACAAGCACTTATCTAAGGAAAACGGCTGCCATTAATAAAATGAATGTGGAAAACGGAAAAATCGGAGTGACCACAGAAAGGGTGAATGCATTCATCACGCTTGCCGCACAATTGCTCATATTTGTCATCTGCGCCTATTTCATTGTTAAAGGCCAAATGCAGCTTGGTGTGTTTGTAGCCGCGATAAGCTATTTCAATATGGCCGTGAATTACTTCAGCTCCATTAACGGCAAAATTACCGATGTCTGGGGGCAGAGAGTCTCCCTGCAGCGTGTCGTGGATATTCTGAATGAGGATGAAGAGGATTACCAGGAAAACCAGCCTCCGCAGCCCATAAAAGAGGGCCTGATTGAATTTAATAATGTCACCTTCGGATACAGTGAAGACAGACAGGTTCTGAACGGGTTCAATCTCCGCGTCGATGCAGGCAGCACGATTGGCATCGTCGGAAGGAGCGGCGCGGGTAAAACAACGATGGGTAACCTGCTCTACAATCTGTATCAAGTGGACAGCGGCGAGCTTCTGATCGACGGTGTGAATGTTAATGACTATAACCTGCATAGCTTGCGGAGCCAGGTGGGGATTGTCCATCAGGAGACTATTCTGTACGATCAGACCCTGCGTTACAATCTTTCATTTACAAATCATAAGGATAATGATGAAGCCCTGATGGAAGCGATCAAGAAGGCCGCTCTGTATGATGTGGTCATGACCTTTCCGGACGGACTGGATACTCTGCTGGGGACGGGTGGACAGGAATTATCCGGCGGGCAGAAGCAGCGTCTGGCAATCGCAAGGATATTAGTTAAGAATCCGAAGATTCTGATCTTCGACGAAGCTACATCCTTCCTCGACAGCCGGAACGAAGCGCTGATCCGGAAGGTAATGCGTGAGCTCTCGCAGGACCGGACGCTGATCATCATCGCACACCGGTTCTCCACCATCCAGAGCTGTGATAGAATCGCGGTGTTAGCGGACGGTGTTGTCAAAGGCTACGATACTCACGACGTACTGATTACGGGCAATCCAACATACATAGACTTATTCAGCGAACAGTATGCAGGAGGTGAAGCTGTATGAAACGATGGGGCACCTATAAGGCCTTAACCCGGGATATAGACGGTATCCGAAAACCGCTCCTTGCGCTGGGGATGTTCAAGATATGGAGCTTAGTATTCGGGCTGATCCCCCTGTTCTTGTACTCGTTATTGGTTAACCGCGTTTTGGTAGATAAGCAGTTGAATGAGCTTTGGTTAATCATCAGCGGATATCTGGCGGTTTTCCTGCTTACTACAACCGGAATTGCCGTCAGTAAGCGGTTTTCTAACCAGTTAATCCTGAAATATGATCTGAGAATCAAGAATAAACTGCTCAAGAAGCTTATCAGCCTTGAACATGATGAATATAGCCAATATAGCATTGGCGATGTTAAGAGCCGGATTGAGAACGATTCGGCAATTGCCGGGAAATTTTTCGAGACGCATATCTTAGATTTTATTTACGCTGTTGTTTATGCTGTGGCGTTAGCAGTAATTCTACTATGTTATGATTGGCGGATTGCACTCATCAGTTTTATTTTTGTTCCGGTCTCTTTGGTAACGGTTAATTTTCTGGGAGGGAAAGCGAAGCTTACCGGAGAGGAGCTTTGGAAACTGCAGATTCAATATGAATCCTTTTTACACTCCAACTTTCAAAACTGGAAGGATATCAAAACCAATAATCTTGAAGACACCCAATTGGCTGAGCTAAACGGACATTACAAGAAGATCAGGCATGTGTGGTTTCTTAACCAGCTCTATATGCATCTGGGAATTACCTATTCGTTCTTCACCAAGAATTTCATTACCCAGCTGTTCATCTATTTTATCGGCGGATTATTTGTCATTAAAGGCTACTCGGAGGTTGGTGTGCTGCTTGTGTTTATCAGCTTTTACGGACAGTTCTTCGGATACATCGAGAACATTAGTAATTCCATGATGAACTTCAAGAATGACTCGGTGAGCATCGGTAAAGTGATCGGGCTTCTAAATATAGAAGCAGCTAAGAAGCCCTATAAGAAGATTGAAGGAACAGATATCAATGTTAACCAGCTGAAATTTGCCTATGAGGGGAACGATTCATTTGCGCTTGACGGTATATCATTCTCTGTGGGTAAGGGGGAGCATCTGGCGATCGTTGGACAAAGCGGCAGCGGCAAATCCACCATCGCCAAGCTGTTGACAGGGCAGATGGAACCACAAGGGGGAACAGTAAGCATTGGCGGCACAGATATCTCTTCGGTGAACAGTGAGAGTGTGTCCGACAAAGTGAGTATTGTTGTGCAGGAACCCGTTCTGTTCAATATGTCGATCAGAGACAACCTGCTGCTGGCCAAGGCCGGGGCAACCGACGCGGAATTGATCGAGTGCTGCCGCAGGGCGAGTATATATGATTTCATTGACACCTTGCCGGATCAATTGGATACGATTATTGGAGAAAAGGGTGTGAAGCTCTCCGGAGGCCAGAGACAGCGGTTATCGATTGCGCGTGCTTTTCTGCAGGACAGGGACATCATTATTTTCGACGAAAGCACAAGCGCGCTGGACAGCGAGAATGAGAGTGACATCATTAGCGAACTCAAGAGTCTTTCCTCCGGGAAAACCATGATCTCCATTGCGCACCGTCTATCTTCCATTCTGGACTGCGACAAGGTAATGGTTCTGCAAGCGGGCAGGGTCGCAGCCTTCGATACCCATGAGAACCTGTTTAACCGGAACGATGCCTATGATTTGCTGTTCCAGAATCAGTATAGGGCAGGTTGATATAAGGAGACCCGGATGCGTTCAGCGTCCGGGTTTTTGTATTTTATCTGTAGCCTTCAGCATCCGCCGGTTTACCGGCATCTACGACCTCAACCATGTAACGCCAGCAATCCGGCTGGGAGCCGTCCATATCTGTGTACCCGTAGACTTGCGCCAGCTCTCCGCTTGAGAGTGACCGTCCGTTCCATCTGGATAATTCGGGGTCTTGAGCAAGAGCAGCGACGGCCCGGCCTACATAACGTGGGGATTCCGAGATGATGAAGTGAGGCTCATTGGCAGAAGCATCCCGCCAGTTATCTTCTTGTATCCCATAGTGTTCGAGCATCATTTCTGAACGAAGCCAGCCTGGCGTGAGCGCCACCGCTGTACAGCCATAAGGCTTAAGCTCCTGGGCAAGAGCCCAGGCCATACGGGTCACGGAGGTTTTGGCCTGATCATAGAACATCGACACCCGGTAATTCTGATTGTTGTATTCAGCGATTCCGTCCGTCATCTCTACAATTAACCCATTCTTATTCTTAATCAGAAGAGGGAGCGCAAAATGGCTTGTAATGAGATGGGTATCTATCGCGAGCCGTAACATCCGCAGCCCCTTCTCAAGGGAATGCTCCCACAACGGAACATTCCATTCGATGATCTTTTCGGCGCCCCAGATATCATTCACGAGGATGTCGAGCCTGCCTTGCTCTTTTTCAATACGATTCACCAATGTCTCTACCTGGACAGGGTCCAGATGATCGACTTGAACCGGAATTCCGTGACCGCCAGCCCTGATGACAAGCTCTGCCGTTTCTTCTATGGTTTCAGGACGGTCATATTCGGAACGTTGGGCTAGCGTCGATCTTCCTGTCACATATACCGTTGCGCCCGCTGCCCCCAGCTCGGTAGCGATCCCCCGGCCAGCTCCCCTGGTAGCTCCGGCTACTAAAGCGATTTTTCCACGTAAATCCGTCATTTCGTTATTACCTCCTTTGTTGAATACAGCTTCATTATAGAGTATGGGAATGACATCTATTGTCATATATAGTTTAGTTTTCGCGGTTTAAGTTTGATTTAAGTGTTATGGCTTATGCTTGGAATAAGTCAGGTAGCGTTAATGCTTATTGAACGATAAACAGCCTATAGATGACTACTAACTATACGAGGAGTGTTAATACATGAAAATGATAAAGCTGAACAGCATAAGTGTCATTGCTCTTGCCGCATTACTTACTGTATCCGCCGCGGGTTGCTCTAATACACAAGAGGGCAGCGGGGTTGCTGCTGCAACCACTCCATCTGTAGCTCTAACCGTGTCACCAAGCGCAACATCCGCAGCAGAAGGTGCTGTTGTTGAATCACCGGAGGCTGCCGTTTCCGCTCTGGACACCACGGAATTATTCAGTGACCGGGATTTAGAACAGGCGGCGGATCTTACTGCTGCAACACCAATGAACCTGGAGAGCAATCAGGATGTGATACTGAGTGAGGAAGGCGTGTATGTTTTGAGTGGTGATGTGGACAATGTGACGGTAACGGTTGAGGCTGCCGACGATGCCAAAGTTCAGATCGTTCTTGACAGTGTGAGTATAACCAATGAAGATGCACCTGCCATTTATGTGAAAGCAGCGGATAAGGTATTCGTTACGTCCACTGACAGCGAGAACTATATGGAGGTGTCCGGAAGCTATGTGGCGGATGGGGAGACCAATTTGGATGCGGTTATTTTCTCAAGAGCAGATCTGACCCTGAATGGAACCGGAACCTTAGGCATTGTGTCGAGTCAAGGAAATGGGATCTCTTCCAAGGATGATCTCAAAATTACCGGAGGCGTGTATACCATAGAGTCCTCTGCGGATGCATTAGAAGCGAATGATGCGATTCTGATCCATGATGGAACGATCACGATTAATACACAGAAGGATGGATTGCATAGCGAGAACGAAGAGGATACTACCCTCGGGAATATCTATATCGAAGGTGGCACCTTAACAATCACTGCTGCTGACGATGCCATTACCGGCAACAACCTGGTTCAAATCGATGGCGGGATGATCAACATTAAGAGTGCAGTAGAAGGTATCGAGGCAAACAACATTATCGTAAATGAAGGTCAGATTACGTTGTATGCGACTGATGACGGTATAAATGCAACACCAAAAGTCAACGCGAATTCATCGATTGTGGTCAACGGCGGTACGATTGATGTAAGTATGGCTAGCGGGGATACGGATGCCTTTGATTCAAATGGTGACATCTATATCAATGGCGGGACCCTTAATGTAGAAGCGACTTCCGCTTTTGATGCAGATGGTACAGCTGAACTGAATGGCGGCACTGTCACGGTCAATGGCGAACAAATCACTGAAATCGCGGAATCACGCGGAGGCGGGTTCGGCGGTGGAGGTGGCCGGGGGGGCGCAGGTGGCGGTAGAGGAACAGGGCAATAATGAAGGGGAGTTTTTCCTAGAGTAGTTGGACGTATATATATTTATTTATAAAAACCGGTTGTGGTATAGTAAAGGCAGGAATAGAGTAAAATGCAAAGAGAGACGTGCATCGGGCGCGACTTCTTATTCATATTATATAGCCCTTTTTAAGGTGGAGACTTCAAAATAACAGTTAGGAGATAGACCGTTTCCTTTGGATTAGGGCGGTCTATTTCTTTTTTAAGATAGTTAAGCGAAGGAAAGGAGCAGGCAGGATGAGCTACCCTGAATTAATGCGCAAAAAAGATTTATATGAACAAGCCAAAGACACACTTCCGGAAATCACTTTAAAAAGCTATGTGCAGGCTTTCGAACTGGAATATACGCATAACTCAACTGCCATTGAAGGGAATACGTTAACCCTTTTGGAAACCAAGGTGGTTTTGGAGGAAGGGTTGTCTGTAGGCGGCAAGATGCTGCGGGAAATTTACGAGGTCATTAATCATAATAAAGCTTACCAGTATGTTAAAGCCTGCATTGATCAGAGAAAACCGTTGGATGAAGGCATTATTAAAGATATTCATGCTGTACTGACTGAGAATATAATGGTGGGCGGTATCTACCGGAATGTAGAGGTATATATATCTGGAGCGGCCCATACACCACCAGTACTGGGTGAAATGTACCGCCAGGTACAAAACTTTTACGCTGATTTAGCTGAAAAGGATGTCACCAACGTTATTGAGCTTGCAGCATGGACCCATGCCGAATTCGTGCGTATCCTTCCGTTCGCCGATGGGAACGGCAGAACTTCGCGGTTGATTATGAACTATCAACTGCTGTCTCACGGTTATCTTCCTGTCTCTATTGCCAAGGAATCCCGGCTGGATTACTTCAATGCACTAGAAGCCTATGCTATGAATCGGGACTTGAAGCTCTTTGCTGATATGATCGCCTCGCTGGAAGAGCAGCAGCTTGACCGCTATCTGGGGATGATTGAGCGGCAGGGGCAGAGACAACAGCAATTCGAGTGAACCTGAATTCCTGTGGCGTGTGTACACAACTGAACAGAACCGGCAATAAAAACCCTTCTGGCGAAGGGTTTTTATATCGTTTATACTGATTAAACCAATTTATTTCATAGGAGCTGTGCCCAGAACATGATAAAGAAAGAAGCTGCACATATACGTAAGCAATTTAAGATGGATCACGATCAGCTGCATCTGTTCGATATTCTGAACGTGTATATTATGAAGGAAACCAATGAGATCTACCATTGTGAACGCCAGCCGTTCGCCATGCTGGACCGCGAAAAGCAGGAGCTGTATATGGCGAATTTCCGGAAACTGCTGACCGGGGAGCTGGATCATAAACTGTTCGAGCTGAAGTTCCTTGAAGAAGCGGAGGAGCCGTCGCAGGTCATGCTTCATCAGGGGCTGGTGACGGGAGATCCGGAAGAATGGCAGGACCTGATGCTGATGCTGGTGGATAAAATGCTGGTGGACGTCAAGTATGAGAAGGATGCGGTAATCACGTTTGTCCGCGGACAATACTTCCGGCCGACCAAGGCCCGGAATGATGAAGCCGAAGAAACCGGCAAGGATGAGATGTTCTCACATCCGTTCATCCTATGCAGTGTGAACTCCACGGAGCAGCAGCGCAAAACCCTCCTGTTCGATTACGTGGAGCGGGAATTCAAATACAATGTGATGGTTGATCCGATCATCAAGCTTAGCACGCCGGAGCAAGGTTTCTTCTACCCGAGTGTAACGGACAACTATTCGGATATTAATCGTATCCTGTATTGTACAGGGAGCTCGAATAATCCGAACCCTCATTTCATCGAACAGGTGCTGAATGCGGAGCGGTCCGTGACAGCCATGGAAGAGAGATCCATCTTTGAGGATATCGTAAAGGAAATAACGGGCGAACAACTCGATGTGGCGACCATTGCGCAGGTATATGAAAGTATTCATCAGGTCATCGAGGACCATGAGGATGAGGAAGAGCCGCCGAAGCTCGATTACCGGGATGTAGAGCGTGTGCTGAAGGCAAGCGGCGTAGAGGAAGTGACGATGGAGAAGGTAGAGCGCGCGTTCGAAACCATCGTCGACGATAAGAATTATGAGATGAAAGCAAACAGCGTGATCCCGAAATTCACGTCCAAATCGATCAAGATCGATACAAAGGTAGCTTCGATTACGGTCAGCCCGCAGGATCTGAAGTATGTGAGACAGGTGAATTATCAGGGGAAACGCTGTATCCTGATTGAGATTGATGAGGATGCTGTAATTGAAGGGTTTACACTGATGTCGGAGAATCTATCCTGACCTGTGCAGATAGATGTATATTGAACAAGGGCTATCCCGGCGTCTCCTTACGAGAGCGGGAAGCCCTTTTATTTGTGTAGGGTTGGTGCGAGTGCGCACGGGCCGAATGTATGCGAAAAACCGAACCCAATGTGCTAACGCTAATGCTTCAGCCCGTATTTCTCCCAAACCGCTGCATACTTCTTCTCCAAGATCGCCCAGCGCTTCTCGGCGCCGTATTTCGCTTGGAGCTGCTTCAGGTATTGCTCCGCAGTCTCTGTATCCCCTGTATCCAGCAGGAACCCGAAGGTCTCCTCACTTAAATGCAGTGCTGTCCGCTGCATATAGTATTCAATAATGGCCCTGGCATCGGTTAAGGTGTACAAGAATTGAAGACCCTGATCCAAATGGAGCAGCAGGTCTGCCGTGAACTTGTCCACATCTACCTCCGGCGTCAGGAAGTAGCGTTCCGGGGCGGCGAGGACGATGTTCCTGATCCGGACATAGAAGTGAGGCAAGCCCAGAGACGAAGCAGGCCTATATTGCGCAAGCTCTTCGGAATGAAGACTGTAATTCACATAGAAGCTGAGTTGCTTGTGTGTATTGTACTTGTATTTCTGGATATTGATTTTATAGCTGAGTTGGCCTTCTGTTTTGTAGAAATTCAGATCTTTTGTACGATAGCCCTGTGCGGAGAAAAAAGGTTTCACGTCTTGCTTGATGATCGTCTTAAACAGCTCTTGCAAAGGAAGCCCTCCCCATCCATAGTTAATTATGATGACCTTCTGATTGATCACATGCCAGGCACCATTCTACTATAGCAATAAATACTTGCAGATGCCAAAAAGAGGAACCAGAAGTAAATGCGGAATCCAATGATAGGGTTACCCCGGAATAGATATAGACATAGGACCTGGGCATGGATGCTTGGGTCTTTTTGTTATAAAGCAATAATAAAAGTCATGTGAATCAGGCTAATTACTGCGATTGTTTGTCAAAAATTAAACTTATTCATACGAAATGTCGATAAAGTAGGCTAAGGGTTTTTGTTGTGCGCTCATACGGAAACGTTATCAATTTATAAAAGATGCTCATTCGACAAGGAGGAACGAAATGTTAAAAAAGATAGGCAAGATAGGTTTGGCTCTAGTGTTAATCCTTGGGTTGCTGCCTATTATGTCACTCCGGGCTTACGCTGCCGTGCCTTCATTTAATGAAACAACGGATTTTGTGATTGAGCCTCCGGTTACATACAGTGCAGGCAAAAATCTTTCTGCTGCCCAGGGTCTTCTGGACGGAAGCACAGCAGTATTGCTGAACTCATTTGTTTATGAAGGCAATACTTACGTTTCATCTAATTTTCTGAGGATATTTGATAATACGGGAATGCTCATAACGGATATTAATCTGAGCAGTTTGATGGACACTTATTACAAAATGACGGATGTAAATATGCTTGTGCTAAATAACGGCAATCTATTAATTACGTACAACAAAAGTGACTCGGGCGAAAATAATCTGCAATTGGGCACAGTTACGGAGAGCACTCCTAATACCTATTTCATGGTGCTTGATAAAGCGGGGCACAAAGTAACCACCCAGACTCAGATAAATACATTTAGTGATGCTAGTCTTCCGCAGCTTACACGCTTTGTATCGGCAACGGAATTGTCGGACGGCAATATAGCCTTTTCCTGGCAAAGAAACGACAATAAGAGCACGGTTACCCGTGTGTTCACCGCTGCGGGTTCGCCTGTTACAAGTGAAGCACTTCTGGTAGATGCTAATGCGAGCATGTCTTATGTATCCGCCGGAGATGGTGTATATATGGTTGCTTACAATTCAGGAGCTTCAGCCGATTACATCTATCTGAAGATATTCAGTAACAGCGGAACGCTCTTAAGAACAATTGATGTAGGAGCAAGAACGAATGAGAAACAACTGTATCTGTCTACGCTGAACAACGGGAATTTCATGTTCAGCCAATATTACTGGGTGAATGACAGATCCACGGTCTCTTTATATGACAATGAGGGGAACAGCCAAGACGGATTTGAGGTCAACGGCTATCTGGGTGAAGCTTCGGCTGCAGTCTATAAGGATGGTGCACAGCCCGGATTCGTAACAGTAAGCACGGATCCCATCTCCAATGCTGCCATCAACGATGCATACAACTACGGTACAGAATGGTCAGGAACTCAGTATGCTTACCTGAACTACTATGATTATGAAGGCAACCTGGTCCTAACCTCAGATCAGCCTGTAGATTCCGCTCCGGTGGTATTTCAGGGATATGATGAAGACAGCTGGATGTTCGATGTGGAATATTATCCGAAATTCGCTTTGTATCCCGCCTTCGGCGATAAGGTTGTTCTGATCAAAACAGATAATACAGATGCCAGTCACTATAGAATAATCGGCAAAATGTTTGACACAGAGGCTTCAATTCCGGTTGCACTGCTGTCAGCGGTAGCTGACGGCGTGTCCGGAACAACAACATCGACGAAGATTGATCTGACCTTCGATACCGCGATTGCCGGACTGACGGCAGGCGATATTACAATTACAGATGGCACTGGTTCTGCTGTAAAAGGAGCTTTGAGCGGGTCAGGGACAGATTGGAGCATAGGGCTTACTTCAGTAACAACTGAAGGTGACGTATCGGTAGCGGTAAATTCGACAAGCGGGTACAAGATCAGCGGTTCGCCGATGACGGTAGCTGTATCGCTGTTCACGGCATTGCCGGAAGCGACGCCTGCAGCTGAAATAGACTATGCAGCTGAGCAGCTGACGGGACTAACGGCAAACGGTGCATACACGTTGAACGGTACGCTGGCAGTAACGGCGACAGTAGATGGTAAGCTGGCTATAGATAGCAGCTGGCTGGGAACACCGCTGAGTATTGTGAAGAAAGGCAACGGTTCGACGACTATAGATAGCGTGGCGCAGACGGTGAGCATCCCTAGTCGTCCGGCGGCACCTACTGGTGTGGCAGCGGTGGATGAAACGGCAATAAGTGCCGAAGATGGCACATTGACTGGGGTAACCACGGCGATGGAATACAAAAGAGGTATCGCGGGGACGTGGCTTGGTGTATCAGGCGCAACCGTGACAGGGCTTGCGCCGGACACGTATTATGTACGGACGAAGGCGACGTTAGCGGCATTTGTATCAGAAGAGCAGAGTGTGACGGTGGCTGCGTTTGTGCCAACGCCGGAAGCGACTCCGGCAGCAGTCATAGACTATGTGGCTGAGCAGCTGACGGGTCTGGCGGCAAGTGGTTCGTATACGATAAAAGGTACACTGGCAGTAACGGCGGCCGCCGAGGGTAAGCTGGCTATAGATAACAGCTGGCTGGGAACGTCGCTGAGTATTGTGAAAAAAGGTAACGGTTCGACGACTATAGATAGCGCGGCGCAGACGGTGAGTATTCCTGTTCGTCCGGCGGCACCTATTGGTGTGGCGGCGACGGAGGAGACAGCAATTGGTGCCGAAGATGGCACATTGACTGGGGTAACCACGGCGATGGAATACAAGAAGGGCACGTTAGGTAACTGGGGAGATGTTACAGGCGTAACCGTGACAGGACTTGCGCCGGACACGTATTACGTCCGGACGAAAGCAAGTTCGATGGCGTTTGTGTCGGAAGCACAGAGCGTGACGGTGGCTGCGTTTGTGCCGACGCAGGAAGCGACCCCCGTAGCTGAAATTGACTATGCGGCAGAGCAGCTGACGGGTCTGACGGCAAATGGCGCGTACACGATAAACGGTACACTGGCAATAACAGCGGCCGCAGATGGTAAGCTGGCAATAGATAGCAGCTGGCTGGGAACTTCACTGAGTATTGTGAAAAAAGGTAACGGTTCGACGACTATAGATAGTGCGGCGCAGACGGTGAACATCCCTGTTCGTCCGGCAGCACCAGTTGGTGTGGCTGCGGTGGATGAAACGGCGATAAGTGCCGAAGATGGCGCATTGACGGGTGTTACCACGGCGATGGAATATAAGAAGGGCATCGTGGGTGCATGGGTGGATGTTACGGGCACAACCGTGACAGGGCTTGTACCGGACACGTATTACGTTCGGACGAAGGCGACGTTGGCGGCATTTGTATCAGAAGAGCAGAGTGTGACGGTGGCTGCCTTTGTGCCGACGCCGGAAGTGACTCCGGCAGCAGTTATTGACTATGCGGCTGAGCAACTGACGGATCTGACGACAAACGGCGCGTACACGATAAACGGTGCACTGGCAGTAACGGCGACCGCAGATGGTAAGCTGGCAATAGATAGCAGCTGGCTGGGAACTTCACTGAGTATTGTGAAGAAAGGCAACGGTTCGACGACTATAGATAGCGCGGCGCAGACGGTAAGTATTCCTGTTCGTCCGGCAGCACCTACTGGTGTGGCGGCAACGGAGGAGACAGCAATTGGTGCCGAAGATGGCACATTGACTGGGGTAACCACGGCGATGGAATACAAGAAGGGCATCGCGGGTACGTGGCTTGGTATAACGGGCACAAGCGTGACAGAACTTGCACCGGACACGTATTACGTCCGGGCGAAGGCGACGTTGGCGGCATTTGTGTCGGAAGCACAGAGCGTGACGGTGGCTGCGTTTGTGCCGACGCAGGAAGCAATCCCGGCAGCTGAAATAGACTATGCAGCTGAGCAGCTGACGGGACTTACGGCAAACGGTGCATACACGTTGAACGGTACACTGGCAATAACGGCGACCGTAGATGGTAAGCTGGCTATAGATAGCAGCTGGCTGGGAACTTCACTGAGTATTGTGAAGAAAGGTAACGGTTCGACGACTATAGATAGCGCGGCACAGACGGTGAGTATTCCTGTTCGTCCGGCAGCACCTGCTGGTTTGGCATCGACGGATGAAACCTCGTTAAATGCTAACGATGGTACTTTAACGAACGTAACAACTGCAATGGAATACAAGAAGGGGACAGCAGGTGCGTGGACGGATGTGCCGGGCACAACTGTAACGGCACTTGTCCCGGACACCTACTATGTCCGGACGAAAGCAACGGCAACGACATTCATCTCGGCTTCGGTGCAACTAACGGTATTGTCGTTCACGGCAACGCCGGAAGCAGCTCCGGCCGCAGAGATTGACTATGCGGCAGAGCAGCTGACAGGTCTGACACCGGACGCTTCATACACAGTGAATGGTATACCAGTAACAGCGGCAGCGGATGGTAACTTGGCCATCGACAGCAGCTGGCTGGGAACGTCACTTAGCATCGTGAAGAAAGGCAACGCTTCTACGACTACAGACAGTGCAGTGCAGATGTTAAGTCTTCCAGCCCGTCCGGCAGCTCCGGTTGGCGTGAGTGTTACAGATGTGACGTACAACGGGGCGAATGACGGTACCCTGCAGAATCTGACAGTCCAGATGGAGTACAAGATAGGCAGTACAGGCCTTTGGTCAGAAGTTACAGACACAATTATTACGGGTCTTGCACCGGACACGTATTATGTACGGGAGAAGGCAACGTCAACAGCATTCGCTTCTAATATTGCTCAGGTTACCGTTCATGATTCGGATGCAGTCATCCCGGCTGCACCTGAAGTGGCAGCGGATGACCAGAACAATACGATTGTTGGTCTGGACACCAGCATGGAATTCGCAGTGGACGACGGAACTTTCGTACGCTACGACGGAACCAACCTGCCGGACTTGAGCGGTGAACACACCGTTAAGGTTAGGGTTGCGGCCAGCGGATCGGTTCCGGCGGGTCCGGCAACTACGCTGACCTTTACAATTAATGAGCTTATCCCTGCGGGGGGCTTGTCCGTGAGTGCCAGCGATCCAAGTGGTGCAGGGAATAACGGATATACGCAGATCAGTGTTACGCCGGAGCCAGCTGCAGGACATAAGCTGCTGTACAAGAATTTCGGCACGGGCAGCGTTGTTACACCTAATGCTGGGGAAATCCTGACGGGATACACCCTTGTAGGAATCGATGGTCTAATTCCTGCAGCTAACGGCGATAGGATTGGAATAGCAGAAGTGGATGCTGACGGCAAGGTAGTGAAGTACGGCAGCGCAACAGCGGTTGTTGTGGCAGCTAATACCGTAACACCAGATCCCGATCCCGTCATTCCGGGAACCGGAACCAGTACTGGTTCCGCGGCAAGCAATGTTACCGATGTGATCGTCCTTGTTAACGGCAAGGAAGAGAACGCGGGCAAAGCCACAACAACGACCTCCGGAAACTTGAAGATAACTACTATCGCTGTTGATCCGGCGAAGCTTCAAGCGAAGCTGGATGCGGAAGGGAATGGCGCTGTAGTTACAATTCCGATGATGCTGGATTCCAACATCATCATCGCGGAGCTGAACGGCCAGATGATCAAGAACATGGAGAATGTATCAGCAACCCTGGTGCTTCAGACAACCAAAGGGACTTATACTTTGCCGGCATCCGAGATCAACATCGGTGCGTTGGCTGAGAGACTCGGAAACGGGATGAAGCTGGAGGACATTACGCTGAGGATTACGATTGCTGAAACCCCGGCATCCATGAACCAGGTAGTGACAGCTGCTGCAGGCAGAGGGGGCTTCACCCTTGTTGCACCGCCAATAGATTTCACCGTTACCGCAACTTACGATACATTGACAGTCGAAGTGAGCCGGTTCAATGCTTACGTGGAGCGTACAGTAGCTCTTCCGGATGGTATTGATCCTAACCGGATTACGACGGGAATCGTCGTAGACCCGGATGGTACAGTGCGCCATGTGCCGACCAGACTCGTCCGGAAAGACGGCAGGTATTACGCAGATATCAAGAGCTTGACGAACAGCTCGTATGCGGTGGTCTGGCATCCGCTGACTTTTGCGGATGTGGACAACCACTGGGCGAAGAACGCAGTGAACGATATGGGATCGCGTCTGGTCATTAACGGTGTGAACGAAACGACCTTCAACCCGAACGCAGACATCACCCGTGCAGAGTTCGCAGCGATTATCGTACGCGGCCTGGGATTGAAGCTTGCGGAAGGAACATCGGCGTTTGCAGATGTTGCAGCGGATAGCTGGTATGCGGCAGCGGTGGAGACAGCATCCGAATACGGGCTGATCACCGGCTTCGAGGACGGAGCCTTCCGTCCGGATGCCCGGATCACACGCGAGCAGGCCATGAGCATTATCGCCAAGGCGATGAAGCTGACAGGTCTTGCAGAGCAGACCGGCACAGTGGATACAGCAAGTGTACTTGCAGCCTTTACAGATGCAGGCAGCATAGGCGCCTGGGCCGGGGACAGCCTGGCGCTTGCAGCTAAGGCTGGCTTAATTACCGGCCGCGGGGACAGCAAGCTGGAGGCAAAGGCGAATGTTACCCGCGCGGAAGTGGCCGTACTGATTCAGCGGCTGCTGCAGAAGTCGGATTTGATTGATTAATTAAGTTAATTATAGAAGAAGCGAATCCAGACACTGTGCTGAATTCGCTTCTTTTTATATATAGTGGTTTATTGGAATAATATTATTCCTCCAGTTTCTTATCCACCTGCTTGGCGTAATACGCACGTAAACCAAGTTCCCGCATGTACTTTCCTACTGTGCGCTCGCTAATAATATAGCCCTCTTCCCTTAAGAGGAGGGTGATCTTTGGACTGCCGTACTGGCCGTGGTTAGCCTCAAAGAGGTAAGCGACCCGCTTTAGCAGTAAGGCTTTGCGCTTCGCCTGAGGGCTGACTTCGGCACTTCTCCATTTGTAAAATCCACTCCGTGATACTTCAAGAATGCTGCACAGCCTCTCTACCGTAAATTCGGAGCTATGGTCTTCGATGAACTGAAATCTTTGTGCTTTAGATTGCGGAAGATATGCGCGGGTCTTTTTTAGGACGGCAAGCTCCTCTTCTTTTGCCAGCACCTGCTTGTTCAGTTCGTGAATCTTGTCTGCAAGGACAGACTTTTCACCCTTACTATTCATTCTCATACCCACCCCGTAAATTCCAGAATACTTGCCTTCGCCGACTGCGTCTCGGACTGTGCACTCTTACGCCATTCCTTGGGGGACGTGCCCATTAGCTTAGAGAAACAGCGGTTGAAGCTGGAGATGGAATGAAACCCCACCTTTTCAGAAATCTCAAGAATAGAATCCTCGGTGCTCTTCAGCTGCTTACAGGCCTCTTCGATCCGGGTGCTGCTCAGGAAGTCGAGGGGGGCGGTGCCCATCATTTCATGGAATTTGCGGCGGAAGTGGGTGGTGCTCAAGTGGCAGAGGTCGGCCAGGAAGTCGATGGTCATCGGCAGCATATAGTTCCTGGTGATATACTCCAGCGCCGGGGAGATGACGAAGTCGCCCTTCAGATTATGCCCTGCTTCCTGATCGGTCAGCGCCTCATTCGTGGAATGGATCCGGAGCAGCTCGATATACAGCGACAGCAATAAGCCGTAGGCGCTCTCCTGATAATAAGGCTTCTGCTGCTGCAATTCCTCCACAATCGACGTGGCCAGACTATACACCATGGGGTGCTTATCCTTATTCAGGATACAGTTCTTCCCCAGCACCGCCCACAAATTCGGCTCGAAGTTGCTATAGGCGCTTTTGAAGGAATGCTGAAAGAGGTCCTCCGGCGAGAAAAAGAGATAAGACCACAGACTGGCCTCACCCGGAGAACTATACGTCGTATGCGGAAGGTACCGGGGGAGGAAGGTCACATCACCGGCTGTAAAAGGTACAGACTCGCCCTTGATCTCCATGATGCCGCTATCCGAATAGCAAATCCCAATCTCCAGGTGGTTATGGAAATGCAGGTGCTCGCTCTTAATATCGGAGATCTTCCAGCGTTCCCCGCTTAACAGCAGCACAGGGAAATGGATCGGCAGGCTGTAGTGGCGGTACTCGATGACGGGTTTCTTTTTTCTGGGCATATCCGGGGGCTCCTCTATAATATTAAAATAGATAAATGGTCGAAAATGCGCAGTTTTGCTGTGAATATGCTTAGATATAGAATATTTTACTGCTTACAATGGAGTATGTAAAGCGCTTGCAATGAGACGGATAGTAAGCGCTATTGAGGCGCGTGAGACAAGAGAGGGGTAATAAGATGATTCAAGTGGATTTCAACAGGGAAGAGATTCTAAGTATTATCGACAAGGTCACCAACAAAACACTGGCGATGGACTTAACATGGGACTGGCCTTGCGGCGTAGCTTATTATGGGGTATCCAGAGCTTATCAGACTACAGGGAACAAAGAGTACCTGGACAGACTGGTTCAGTGGGCGGATGAATATATTGAGCTGGGGCTGCCGGACTGGACGGTTAATACTTGTGCCATGGGCCACATGCTGATCACCTTGTATGAAGCGACTGGAGAGCAGAAATATTGGGATATTGCGATGAGCAAGGTAGAATACATCCGTAAAAATGCGCTGCGGTTCGGAGACAATGTGCTGCAGCATACGGTATCGATTTCTAATGATTTTCCGGAACAGGCTTGGGCGGATACGCTGTTTATGGCGGCATTCTTCCTGCTGCGTGTGGGCAGTAAGCTGAAGGATCAGGAGCTGATCCAGGATGCCCTCAACCAATACTACTGGCATATCAAATACCTGCAGGACCCTGGCACCGGCTTCTGGTTCCATGGCTACAACAATGTGAAGCAGGATCATATGTCCGGACTATACTGGGGCAGAGCGAATGCCTGGGGTGCGTATACAATGTCGCAGGTGAAGCCGCTTTTGAAGGACTGGTATTTGTATCCGCAGTGTATGGACGTGGAATGTTCGCTCCGTGATCAATTGGCGGCGCTGAAGCTTGTACAGACAGAGAACGGCTTGTGGCGGACGGTGCTGGATGATGAGGAATCTTATGAAGAAGTATCGGCATCCTGCGGCATTGCGGCGGCGATGATCAACAACGGCAATCCGCTGCACACCAAATATGTGCAAAAAGCGTTAAAGGGCATTCTTGCAAACATCAGCGAAGACGGACGTGTCCTGGGCGTATCCGGCGGCACAGCCGTAATGAAGGACCGCGAAGGGTACCGCAATATTCCAAAAGACTGGATTCAAGGCTGGGGCCAAGGCTTAGCGCTTGCTTTCTTGTCCGATATGCTTAAATAGGAGGGAACCGAATTGTCCAAACCATCAACAGGCGCTTTCACACTGCCGGGAGAATCCGGTTACGAAGCGCTAACGCTTGAACTCGCTGAACGCTGGGGTGCCGATGTCATCCGTGACAGTGACGGTACACAGTTATCTGATGAGATTATCAATGCCGGATACGGCATTTATTCTACAGTCTGTATCATCCGGGACCATAATGAATGGGCGTCGCAGAACCCGGATAAGCTGCAGCAGAGCTTCCTTATTACGAATCCGAAGGTGGCTGTGCAGGATTATTTGTCGGTCTACCTGATGGAGGATTTCTTCGCTGAACAGTTCAGAGTGAATGATTCCCGTGAGGCGTATAAGTACTGGCAGGTATATGACCGGACGACCGGTGAAGAAGTACCGAGAGAGCAGTGGAATTACGACCGGGAGTCAGGCAATGTGGTGCTTACCGGAATCGTACCTTGGCATAAATACACCGTCAGCTTCATGGCCTACCGGATCTGGGAAGAGATCTCCATGTACAATCACACCACGAACAACTGGAACAAAGAGCATCTGATGCAGATTGATCCTATGTATCAGGACACGCAGAAGTACCTGCTGGAATGGATGGAAGACTGGTGCCAGGAGCATAAGGAAACGACGGTTGTCCGGTTTACTTCCCTGTTCTATAATTTCGCCTGGATCTGGGGCAGCAGTGAGCGTAACCGCCATCTTTTCTCAGACTGGGGTTCCTATGATTTCACGGTGAGTGCGAGAGGTCTGGATCTGTTCGCGCAGCAATACGGCTATTCGCTGACGGCAGAAGATTTCGTGAACGGCGGCAAATACCGCGTCAGTCATATCCCGGCGGAGCAGCGCAAGCTCGACTATATGGCTTTTATCAATGATTTCGTGATCGGATTCGGCAAGCAGTTAATTGATATTGTGCATAAGCATGACAAGCTGGCGTATGTCTTCTACGATGACAGCTGGGTTGGCGCAGAGCCTTACAATGACCGCTTCGGTGAGTTTGGTTTCGACGGGATGATCAAATGTGTGTTCTCCGGATATGAAGCAAGGCTCTGTTCAGGGGTGGAAGTGGATACGCATGAGATCCGGCTGCATCCGTACTTGTTCCCGGTGGGTTTAGGCGGCGCGCCTACCTTCATGGAAGGGGGAAATCCGACACTGGATGCCAAAAAATACTGGATCAACATCCGGCGTGCCCTCCTGCGTGAGCCGATTGACCGGATTGGCCTGGGCGGATATCTGCATCTGGTCGAGCCTTACCCGGATTTCTGTGATTATATCGAGAAGATTGCGAATGAATTCAGAGAAATTAAAGAGCTGCATGAGCAAGGCAAGCCCTATCATATCAAGACCAGGGTAGCCATTCTGCATAGCTGGGGCAAGCTGAGATCTTGGACCTTGTCCGGCCACTTCCATGAGACGTATATGCATGAGCTGATTCACATTAATGAAGCTCTATCCGGTCTGCCGGTTGAGGTGCAGTTCATTGATTTCGAGGATATCCGCCAGGGCGTGCTGCAGCATATTGATGTAGTGATTAATGCAGGCAGTGCCGGTACAGCCTGGAGCGGCGGGGACTACTGGAAAGACAGCAAGTCTGTGGATGTCCTGACCAAATGGGTGTATGAGGGCGGTACCTTTATCGGGATTAACCAGCCTTCGGCGGTTGAGGGATACGACAGCTACTTCAGAATGGCGCATGTTCTGGGTGTGGATGAGGACACGGGTGCGCGGGTAGCACATGGCAAATGGGCATATGAGGTTCAAGCTGAGCAAGGTCTGGTGCCTGATGGCGCCAGCATTACACCGAAGAACGGCATCCATCTTACGGATGGTTCCGCTGCTGTGATGAGTGAGTTGGACGGTAAAATCACACTATCTGCGAATAGTTTCGGTAAAGGTAAGGGAATCTACCTGCCTTCCTTCGAATTCGGCTGGGAGAATACCCGTCTGCTGCTGAACCTGATCCGCTATGCCGGTAAGGAGCTACAGGATACGAAGTACATCCCGGATAACCTCTATACCGAGTGCGCGTATTATCCGGAGAGCAAGATGCTCGTCGTGATCAATAACAGCGACCAGCTGCAAAAGACTACGATCGAGACGGAGTATGGACCGCAGACTGTGGAATTAGAACCGTTCGATACGATTATTCGGACTATTGGGGAACAGGAATAATGAAAAGCTCAAGCCTGGGGTGTTATGCCGGGCTTGGGCTTTTTGTGTGTTGATTCGGATTTGTCCTGCTTGTTGTCAGTGCCTTCCCTATACAGAATTTAACAGCTGTAGTACGGCTTGAGGATTCTGATTGGCTTGGGCGAGCATTGTCTGTGTAGCCTGAATTAGAATGCTAGCTTTGGTGGAACTCAGCATTTCCTTAGCTATGTCGGCATCACGGATACGTGATTCTGCTGAGGTCAGGTTTTCATTGGAATTCTGCACATTGTCCAAAGTGTACTCCATACGGTTCTGCAATGCTCCATATAATCCTCTGTAGTTCGTTACTTTCGTTAGGGCTGCATCGGTCTGTTTCAATGCTGTCTCAGGTATGGAGGGGGGCACTATTCCCAGATTCGCAATACCTAATCCCTGCGAGGTTACATTGAACAGGGGGATGTGGATGACCTGATCTTGTCTATCCCCTGCCTGAATGTCGACTTTGGGTGGAACGTAATCTATATCAGTGGTATCCGTGTTCACAGTTGTATCGATATGTTTGGTTGTAACGGTCTCATGGGTTAGCTCATACACACCAAGATTTAAGGAAAACGGGCCATAAGTGAAGCCCAATGTTACACTCGCACCGGCTGGTAAATCGAGCTGCCAATCGAAATTAATCTGCGGTTGACCTACTGCAGGATTATTAATGGTCAACTCTGTAGGCGCCAGCAATCCTGAAGAATCATCAAACTTCAGGCCAGTATCAGCATCGGTCCCCGACAGGTTGAAGTTGCTTCCAGATGGAGGATTAATAATATTATTTCCAATAGACAGCGGATTTCCACCTGCATCTGTGATTGTCGAATTTGCGGGAGGATCAATCATATTGTCCAGTTTGATGTTGGTATCAAATGTATTCATGTTATTGATTACATACTTGATCTCCATGGAGTTATCAGGAAGTACTGTCCTGTATCTCATTATGGACAGGTTCGTACCGGAGAACCACATATGATCCCAAGCAGGATCTGTTCCAGAGCCGCTGCGTGATGAATATTCAACAGGTACCGAGCTTCCGTTCACTTCGATATTCTCAAACATTGCACCGTATACATCGCCAAGCTCCTTAGGTCCAAAGCTGGTTTTATTCATACCTGAAGAGAACCAATAGGCAGGCTTGGAGTATTGCGGATCATTTGATGCTGTTAACGTTTCGTAGACAGTATTATTGGTATCCGTTGTGGTTATTGTGTGAGTATCAACATTATACTCATTATATCCGGCGCTTCCGTCTGGAGTGGTAATCGGAATGTTAGTATTGGTACTCGAATATGTATGACTCGTTACTGTGGTATCTGTATTACTTATGACATGCTTGGGTTCATCGGGTGTTCCTTGCGGTTTGTAGACTACACTGGTAGATACTGTAGTTACTGGAGGCGGATCAGTTACACCAGAGATTGAACTGCTGCTTGAACGATCAGCAAGGATTGTGTAATCATCCCGTGCCAGCAGGTTAATTGTATTAAATTCAGAACTCTTTGACAGGCTGTCTAAGGCGTCGGTAAGCTGCTTTATTTCCTGGTCGATCATCTGCCTGTCGCGATCGCTATTTGTACCATTCAATCCCTGAACTATCAATTTTCGTTGTCTTTGCAGAATTTCATTCATCTCGTTCAAGCTGCCTTCAGCTGTTTGAACGAGGGATACACCGTCCTGAATATTCCTGGATGCCTGCTCCAATCCTCTGATTTGTCCTCGCATTTTCTCGGAAATGGATAAGCCTGCAGCATCGTCAGCTGCTTTGTTGATGCGTAAGCCAGATGACAGCTTTTCCATACTGTTGGAACTGGCCTTGGTGTTTCTTCGCAGCATATTATTTGCATTTAGAGCAGATAGATTATGTGAAATTATCATAGTTCATACCTCGGAGATAAATATTGTAAATTCTCATACATATTATCACAAAAATAGACACAGCGTCCATGACTCTTCACGGGTTCTTTTTGCATTTATGTGATGGTGATAATACACAAATGGATCACACATTGATACATTTACTATAAAAGAATGGAGGACTTCCCATGGACAAATCCACCCGCTTCAAGCAATCCATAGCCTTCATAGAGGAACGTTTATACGAAGACATCAACCTCGGACAAGCTGCGCAGGCCGGGTACACCTCGCTGATGCAGCTGTATCGTGACTTCTACACCTATACAGGACACTCGGTAAAAGAATACATACGCAAGCGCAGGCTGGCAGCCGCGCTCGGGCTGATCCGAGCTTCGCAGCGTCCGCTTGCTGAGATTGCCTACTCCTGTGGCTATAGCTCCCAGCAGGCTTTGTGCAAATACGTGAAATCCGCAACCCATATGACACCGCTAGAGTACCAGAAGAGTGAAGCCTGCTACTTCTTCCCCAGATTCGACAGTGAAACCATCCGGCAGGTAACCGTCACTGCTGAAACGATCCCCAAGACCTTACGCGCGAAATTCTATCATCCCAAGCAGTACGGCATTGAGCAACAAGCGCTAGAAGCGCTGCATTTTCTAATACCAGAATACCCGGGCAGAATCTTCGGCAGAAACGGGCAGCAGCGGGACGGCTTATTCTGTTATGAACTCGCTGTGGAGTATGATGCGGATTTGCTAGACAGACTGGCAGACAGCACTTTTCAGGAAATAAAGCTGGCTCAAAAATTCAGTTCAACCTTCGCGAAGACAACCGTTAGGAACGATGAGGCCGAGATCGGGCTGGCATGGGATTATCTCTATCTGAAGTGGCTGCGAACCAGCATGTTCGTGCAGGATGACGGGCGTTATTTCGAAGAATATATCTGCAAAAGCAGAAAGGTGAGGAAGCTAATTCTGTATCTGCCGGTGAAGAGGCGGACGGATTATGACAAGATTAGTGTGAACTTCTGTGCAGGCTTGGAGTTTCTGGTGTCGTCCCGGGAAGGGGATCAGGCAGAGGAGGAGGCATCTGCTGCGGTGATGAACTATATTTCCCGGCATACCCCTGAGGCGATAAGCGCAGTTAGGGAATTCTATGTAGCCCAAAAGGGCTTAAGCTACACCTGCGGAGTGCGGCTGGAACAGGCGATAGAGCTTCCCATAAATAGCGGGCTAGAAGTAATGCGGGTTGCCGCAGGCCGTTATGCGATGCTTGAGTGCAGCAGCTGTAGTGACCGCGGAGTGTTTATTGCTCTTTTGGATACATGGATACAGGAGCACGGATGGAGTAAGGATGAGCTGCCTGCTTTTACTACCTATGAGACCGGAGGTCAGGGTGACCCGGACGCTATCACAATGAGAGTGTGGATCAAGCTGAAAGATGTTAAGAACGGATAATATTTAGTAGGCGGTCATCTATAAACTAAATCTATATAGATTGAACTGAGGAAGACAATACAGGATGAGAATAGCGGAGGGGGATTTTGGAACTGTAGGAGCGGTGCCTCCGCCTTTGTCACCGGATTTCTACTGCGGATAGCGGTAACAATCAGGAAATCTGGTGACAACAGCGGCCGGAAGTCCAAATATTCACCGCAGTTATGAACAACATCTATATAGGAAGGGAGCACACAAATGAATCTAAGAAACCAAGCACTGCCGCAGCAAGCGCCCGAAGATTACAGTCCCCGTGTGAAGCCGGTAATCCTGAGAATGGTGGAGGAGATGAAGCAGATGGGAATTACAAGTGAGATTCATGTAGAACAGATTACAGAGCTGTGCAGTATTGTGGACCGGCCGGAGATGAAAGTGGTGGGTATCGCGCTGCCGGTTTCGTATGAGAGCCGGGGGTATGGCGGTTTCCATAGGTCTGAGCATGCGAGCTGTACGTTGAATGATTACTTGTATACCAAGAAGCTGACTTCAGAAGGCGATATCGCGCTCCTCTCTGGTCTCATCAGCCGGCAAATCAAAGGCAAAGAGGTTGTTACCGTACGATCAGAGGTACAGGGTGACGGCAATTATAAAGTCATTGTGGGGTATGAGGTAAGCAGCTTCGACGGGTTGCCCGCCCATTTGCCGGAATATACGGAGACGCTTACAGTGCCAGCTTGCTGCTATGCCAAAGTCCTAATCAACGAGACTAAGGAGGCTGGACGGATCGGCTATGATGAGCGGATGCATGCAGATGAATATTTCGTTGGCCAATTCCGTAATGACACCAGCTACGTCTATAACCCTTCCGGCCTTAGCTTCAATACATATGATGACTCAGGGGAGATTCTCACCAAATACGAACCCGTTAAGATACCGGGAAAGGATGCGGAGCGGTTTGACTCTTTGCGCTTCAAGGCGGTGACATTGCCGGAGATGAAGATCGCCTGCAGCATGACGCTGCCGGATGATGAGGAGTTTGTAATCACGAAATATTTCGACGTGCAGGACCAGGTATTCGCCACTGAGGCGGCTAAATATTATCTGCATGATTATTACGGTTTTCCGGTGAACAGTGAGGAGGAGGGGAAGGTGAACTCCTGCTTCGGCACCAGAGTCAGCACCTTTGAGTCACTTCCTGATTGCGTGGAAAAGATTACAGTGCCCGGAGGCATCTATCTGCACATTACCCAGCTCGAAGTGAATGGTGATAATCCGGGTATGCCGTATGATGTGGCGTTCAATCATCTGGATGAGTTATTCCTGAATGCTCACCCTGAGTATACACGTGACTGGAGCAGGCATGTGATCGCCCGTTTCCGGCAGGCGAACTGTGCCTCCGTATTTGTGCCGCTTGCCAGCGAATAACTAAATAAGATGGATAGAAGAAGTAACAAAAGGCGGGAAGGAACGAAGGGGGATTTTGGAACTGTAAGAGCGGTAATAATCAAGAAATCTGGGACAACAGCGGCCGGAAGTCCAAATATTCACCGCAGTGACGACTAAGCTTTAAGTTAGTATACTAAGTTAGTATCTTGAGTTCAGCTTATATAATATAAATTATGATAGTATAAAGGTACATTAAGTTTTCCCCGCAGGGGTAGAAAAGGGAGCAGCATGAGAATCATTATATCGCCTGCCAAGAAGATGAAGACGGACACGGATTTCTTGGATTACCGCCAAGTGCCGCAGTTCATCAGCGATTCGCAGACTCTTCTGGGCTTATTACGCAAGTTGAATTATGAAGAAGCCAAAGCGCTATGGAAATGCAATGATGCCATCGCCACGCTGAATATGGAACGGATCCGGGAGATGGATGTCACCAGGAATCTGACGCCGGCTATCTTCTCATATGAGGGAATACAGTACCAATACATGGCGCCCGGGATCTTTCAGACGGAGGAGCTGGACTATCTTCAGCAGCACTTGCGGATCTTGTCTGGGTTCTATGGGATCGTCAGACCTTTTGATGGCGTTGTACCGTACAGGCTGGAGATGCAGGCTAAGCTGGGCGGTAAGGGCTTCAGTTCTCTCTATGAGTTCTGGAATAGAAGGCTGGCGGACCAGCTATTATCGGAGAGTGACATCATTCTGAACCTGGCTTCCAAGGAATACAGCAAGTGTATCTCCCCGTACATTGGCAAGGACGCTCGAATGATTAGTGTGGTGTTCGGGCAGGACATCGGCGGCAAGGTGGTTGAGCGGGCGACGCTGGTCAAGATGGCCAGGGGCGAAATGGTCCGCTACATGGCCGAGCGGCAAATTACCCGCGTGGAGGATATCAAAGGCTTCGACGGGTTTGATTTCGCATTTGCAGAAGCCTTGTCAGATGAGAACACGTATGTGTTTATCCAACAGAAGCGCGATAAGAATGAAATGGTAGAGTAAGGCTTGCAACGGGTAATCTTGAAGACGGTTGAATAACCGGATTAGGGTTGCCTTTTTTTGTTAAGGAGATTATCTAAGCTGAATAAAAGAAAATAACAATAGCGCAAATATTCACCGTAGTGACAATTGAGTTTAAGTTAGTATCTTAAGTTCAGCCTATAATGAATGGAACCAGAACAGGTTAACGAGGAGGAGTTATGATTTTGAGAAGAGATCCATTGGACAAGCAGAGCTTACTTAAAGAACTGGATTCACTAGGTTACTCCGACAGAATCAGAAAAGTAACGACATTGGGCCGTGAGCACCTGGGATCAGCCCGGTACTCCGAATTACTGGCCTCATTACTGGAGGGCGGTGCGTATGAAGCGCGCCTTGCCTTAATGGGTGCCATCGCCACACTGGATGCCCCGGTTATTCTGTCTGCGCTGCGGCATCCTCTGGCAAGCATCAGGAACACGGCTGCGGGTCTGCTATCCAAAGCAGCTTCAGATGAAGAGATTGAACGTGAGCTCCCGCATTTATCACATGATTGCCGCCGCAAGCTGCTCCGCACCATTTCACAGATAGACCGTCAGGAACTGGCGGAACGCCTGTTACCTGTGGTATACGCCCGGTGGGGTGCGGAGGAGGCAGCGATTATACTGCAGGCCTGCCATGCGGCAACGGTTAGCAAGTGGCTTGCGGATATCGGTTTTGCCATCAGAGACTGGAAGAAGTTAGCCAGCCGGCATCTTGATGTAGTAGCGGAATACTTCGCAGCCACGCTGGAGAGCACCCCACTCAGGGAAAAAGGGCATGTCTGGTCGAGGTTCTCGTCTGCTATGGAGCATCTGTGCAATCATAAGGCGGATCTGATGCTTGCGTGTGCACTGAATCACGGTCCTATGGGCATTATACATCCTGCACTCAAAGAACATCTGGGCACACTTGTGCGCCAGAATCCGGATAAGGTGTTTCAGCTGCTGACACAAACGGAATTGCGGAGTGATCTGCTGTCCCATGGTGTTCCTGAGGCTGTGCTGAAAAGAAAGAAAGTTCTGTCCATAGACCAGTGGATCGGGATTGCGAAATTACTCGCAGATTACCCTATGCATGTAGCGAAGCTGCTTGAACATATGGCGCCGTCTAACCGCAAGGTGATTTTTGATGCCGTGTATGAGGAGGATAGACGCAAAGAGCGGATTTTCCCGGAAAAATTACTGTATGTATTGCCGCATGCCTTGCGTGATAAGGAGGCTGCCCGGATGCTTGGCCTTCGTGAGATCAAGGATAACCGGGACCGCACCCTCCGTATTACCGCCAGCCGCTCCATTCTTCATTCAAGAGAGCAGCTTGAGCTGGCCACACGGGTATCCAGTGCAGACGAACGTGCTACGGCGCTTATGCAGCTGATCCGAAGTACGGTTCTGTCGAGGCAGGGGATGAATGAAACCCTGGTCTATCTGGGCCGGATTAAGAATGACCAGGACCCTGTCCGCAGCGCAGTGTTCAAGGAGCTGTCGGAAAGTCCTGCGTCTGTATACGAGGATGCCCATGTGCAGGCGCTTACTTTACTCGTTGATAGTGTTATCGATGCCAGAGATACCTCGCATGGTACGAAGTTCTCTGTCCAGCAGCTGGCCTTTGCGATTCTGCGGCATAACGCAGGGCAGCCTCACGGTGAGCTGTTCAAGTTCGCGTTAGATACAATCAAGAAGCTGGCCAAGCAGAACGGGCAGCTATCCCTTCCATCACTGGAAAAACTGCCCCAGGGCGTAGAAGAGAGGATCTTCGACGGCATTTATGCCTTTGCTGCACAGGCCAACCGGACAGAGAACTACTATCTGGTAATGAGCCTGGCGGGTTCTTTTGGCAAAAGAGGTCACGGTATTATTAAACTTCAGAATCTGTTAAAGGAAGCCACGAGGTCCACGGCAGATGCAATAGCTATGCGTGCAACCCGGCTCTGGCTTGAGCCACATCAGACGCGTGATGCCAGAGTTAAGGAACTATTGGCTTCGGATAAATCGTATATTACGATCCATGAAGTGTTCCGGCACCTGCACTTGAAGCGTCAGGAGTGGCTCGATCCATTCATTTCGGGGGCTGTGATCAAAGGCAGGTTCCTGTCAGGCAAAACGATTTATCCCGTGCCGGCGGAGAGCGGATTCTACCGGTGGCTGCCGCGTCAGCAGCAAGCTTACAGTTCCCTCTTAGCGAAAATTGCGGATGATCCTAAGCGCAGTCTGTCCGAGCGTGCAAGAGTGATCAGGATTATGGCCGGTATGCCTGATCTTGGCCCGGACAGGCTGCTTGGACTGGTACAGGATAAGGAAGTCGCTGTAGCAGAGGCGGCACTTCATGCCCTGTCACTGCTGGAGGAGCCGGAGAAGGTGCTCCCTGTTCTGCTGGATAATCTGGATGGAGACCGGGCACGTGTAGCTATGTACTCCATACCAAGGTGCATCCGCAGAGTGAATCCGGTGTTATTGGTTACCTTGCTGAAAGAGCTGCTAAACAGGGATAAGCTGAAGATTACGGTCCGGAAAGAAGCCATCCGCTTGCTGGGCGCGTATAGAAGTGAGGACAGCCTTCCGCTGCTCCTGAACGAGCTCGGCAAGCCAAACGCCCATAAGGATGTGATCATCGCCATAGGGCATGCTGCGAAGCAGCTTTTGGATGATGAACGCAGCTGGGAGATTCTAAGGGCGATCGCTGCTTCCCCGCAGAGTGATATCGCACTAAGCTTATTATCCCAGCAGCCTAATGCTCTCCCGTTTGACTATAGACCGCGCTATCTGGCCTTAATCATTGAGATTGCCGATCATCCGGATGCGTCCGTTGGCAGATACGCGTTTGCTTCAATGATTTGGTGGACTAATGGAAATGAAGATGTGATTGCTGCTGCCGCTGCTCAGGCGATTACGGACCTGGAAGACAGCACGAGATGGGAAGTTGCGGTGAATACGCTGATCGAAACCTGCCGCGACGGCAAGGTCAACGAGGTTGTAATTGGTGTTTGCCGGAAGCTGGCCGGTACAGGGATAAGCGGGGATCAGAATGCAGCTGCGGGAAGAGATTTGCCTCACCGGCAGCGCCTCCAGAAATTAATCAACCAGCTGACCTCGTTGCCGAAGAATACACGTATCCATCTTATCCCTTTGTACCTGGGACTGATCGATTGTCACGCACCCGATGAGACTTTACAGCAGCTTGTGATGAAGTTGTATATCGCAGCCATGGACTGGAATAACGTGGAGGAATCCGCCGCGTATCTGAACCGGATGGTTGATGGCATGTCAGATCAGCCGCAGCTGTTAAGCGAGGCGTACAGCCAGATCGCCCATAGCATACAAGACAGCACAGGGTACTGGAATCCCGAGATTCTGCTCGAAATTGTGGATGTGTTAGGGGCTGAGCAGCGTTACGAATCCCCGTATATGGGACTTTCATTGCTGGAAGTAGCAGGACAGGCTCTACATTGGAGCCCGGAACCGGCAGAGCGTTTGCGGTCGTTCAGAAATCATACGAACCTTGCGGTCCGCTCGCGTGCGCTGAATATTTGGACAGCGAGGGAGTAGAGGTTTAGCGGACATGATCCATAGTGTTGTTCCTGATTGACAATGCGCATGTACTGGCTTTTCCGGGATAACGGATCAGAAAGAAAGAGAGGTTACATGCTATGAAAATCCTTATAACAGGCTTCGAGCCGTTTGGCGGAGAGCTTGTCAACCCTTCGTTGGAGGCGGTACAGCATCTGGAGAATTACATCGGCGGTGCGGAGATCATCAAGCGGTCTCTGCCCGTGGTGTTCCAGAAATCGGTGGAGACACTGATCGGGTATATCGGGGCCGAAAGGCCGGATGCGGTGATCTGTATCGGACAGGCGGGCGGGGTGAGCGGCATTACGGTGGAACGGATTGCAGTTAATCTGATGGATGCTCCCATTGCCGATAACGAGGGCTGCCAGCCGGAGGATATGCCGGTCTGCGCGGACGGACCGAATGCCTATTTTTCCAGCCTGCCTGTCAAAAGAATTGTTCAGAGAATCAAAGACAACGGCCTGCCGGCCTTCCTCTCGAACAGCGCTGGAACTTATGTCTGCAACAACACGATGTACGGTCTGCTCCATCACATTGAACAGCATTATCCGGCTATGCGCGGCGGCTTCATCCATGTGCCCTATATCCCTGAGCAAGTGCTCGATAAGCCGGGTAAGGCCAGCATGGCGCTGGGTGATATCGTTAAGGCTGCCCGGATTGCTATATCTGTGATAGCTTCATATGCAGAATAGGCCAAGGCTGGCCTTGTTCATCCCGTTCAGACCGGTCATAGACCTGGAATCCCAGATGCTCATAGAACCTGAGAGCCTGGGGATTTTGCTCATTCACATCCACGTAAAGTACGTTTAGAGTGTGCAGGGCATAAGTGACTAGCTGCTTACCAATGCCTTGTCCTCTGACGGCGGGGTCTACGAACAGCATTTCAATCTTCTGCTCCTGAACATGCTCCTGACCGGTATAGGCAAGCAAATGGGAGATATGTCCGATACCTTGATGAACCAAGGGACGTAATCCTTCAATATCCTGTTCTGTTAGGAAAAGATGCGTGGCACGGACCGCTGATTCCCAAATGTCCAGCAGCTCTTGTGATATATTCTGATCTCTATCTGTAATTTTTTGAATCCGGTTCATAGGCTCCTCCTGGCAATTTTGCTATGATTATAGCATACGACAAGGAATGGATTCTGAGGCTAATTTCATATATAACTGAATCGAGATGAAGCGGCTTAGACCAACGGTTAACCTGATTAAGTTCGGCGGAATCACATTCATTCTTTCCGGCATTCTCTTTTTTGCCCAGTATCTGTTTATGATGCCTATGCCTGCTCCCCCGCTGCCGGATGCTGAGCTGTTGTCCTGGCTGCATTCAGGCTCAACCGTTCGCTGTCACTCCTACCCTACTAAATCCTGCACGAAATACAACATTTCTCTATTAATATCAGTCCTATTCGGGAATTGTTGTATAAAAGGCAGGAGTTCGCCTTCCAACAGGTGGTTAGCAGGACAATTCTTGTAATTCATACAACAATTCTGCCGAGGCGTCTATTATTTAGGGGGCAGAGTTGTAATACGTACAACATTAGGATGTTAGTGCGGGTGAACGTAAGAGTCCAGCTAGTCTAGGGGCCGTAATTCGGACAAAACAACGCAATCCGGGGTGCAAGTGTGAAAAGACTAATGACGGGGAAATAAATACTTGATACAATGACCGTATATTAGTGAAAATATTCACAATTAGAACATACAGATGATTGCAAAAACGGGTGTGATTGTATATTATATTTATATACATTATTAAAGTACATTTGTAAAAGTCGGAGGCTATATAATGGCGACACATCGCTTGAACAGTATGGAAGTTAAAAAGATGAACCGGAACGCCATTTACCGATATCTTTATCACCGTGAATCTACTTCTATTCAAGAGATTGCGCAGGCGCTCAATCTAAGCCTGCCTACAGTTACCCAGAACCTTAAAGAGCTGCAGGAAAGAGAGCTGATCGAGGAGACCGGGCTGTTCGAATCCACCGGCGGCCGCAAAGCCAAGTCAATGGCCTGTAACAGTGTGGCGAGATATGCCATCGGGCTGGATGTGACCCTGAATCATGTGGGGATAGTCATCATTGATCTAAGCGGCAGAATCGTTAAGAATGTCAGAAACCACTTCCCCTTCGCGAACAGCGAGGTCTATTTCCAGGGGGTGGGCAAGCTGGTGGAGGATTTTGTGGAAGATTGTCAGCTTGAGCGCAGCCGGATTCTGGGTGTGGGGATTGCGCTGCCCGCGATTCTGTCCGATGACCGCCAGACGGTGAGCTATGCCACGGTAATTGATTTCAAAGGCGGAAGTGTCCGGCGGTTCGCCGAATTCATCCCTTATCCCTGTGTGCTCAGCAATGATGCGAACGCGGCCGGCTTCACCGAATTGTGGGGGGAGCAAGACATTCACAATGTAGTCTATTTATCCCTCAACAACAGCGTGGGCGGTTCAATTATAGTTAGTAACCAGATCTATGCCGGTCAGAACCACCGTGGCGGAGAGTTCGGACACATGACGATTATGCCTGAGGGCCGTACCTGCTATTGCGGGCAGAAGGGCTGTGTGGATGCCTATTGCTCAGCTAGAATACTATCGGACAGCACCGGGGGCAGCATTTCTGAATTTTTCCGGCTGCTTCGCGAGGGGAATGAGCCGCAAAAGGCCATCTGGCAGGAGTACCTTGGCTACCTGGTGATTACAATTAACAACCTGCGGATGCTGTACGATTGCGATGTAATCCTCGGCGGTTATGCCGGAGCGTATATGGAGGAATATATTGATGATCTCCAGGCGCTCGCGGCCCGGAAGAACACCTTCGAGCAGGACGGCACCTACCTCCGGGTCTGCAAATACAAGCTGGAGGCTACCGCCGTGGGAGCTGCGCTGGAACTGGTAACGGAGTTTATTGACAGCATCTAGATATAACCTTTAAACAAAAGAATATCCTATTCTTCTCCCGCTCCTCCGGAAGAGGGACGGTGCTGCATCTGCGGCTCCGCCTTCTTCCGGAGGCTTTTTTTGTATGTCCGCCTGTTACAGAAAGCTGCAGGTTGAATGCGTTTTCATCACGTTTTAAGTTTTTGTTGACTTCAATACAAAACTGGCTATAATCTTATTTAGAAAGTTTTATAAAAGTACTTTAGTAACAATTGGAGCAGGCGGGAAATCAGTTTATCATTTGGGGGGAAAGGAATGGAAGAGAGCATTAAACTCAGGGTGTCACAGATCGAGAAGTCCTTTCCGGGGGTCAAGGCGTTAGACAAGATTGATTTCAAGGTGAGAAAAGGTTCGGTGCATGTCCTGTGCGGCGAGAACGGTGCAGGTAAATCAACCCTCATGAAGATCATCAACGGCATTCACCAGCCGGATGGCGGGCAGATCTTCATAGACGAGAAGCCTGTCAGAATCAGCAACCCGATTCAGGCACGGAGCCTGGGGATTTCGATGATATTCCAGGAGCTGAATTATGTGCCGGAAATGACCGTGGAAGAGAATATCTTCCTCGGGAATCTGCCGGCGAACCGGTTCGGCAAGGTGGACTGGAAGCAGGTCAGAGTGCGTACCAAGGAGCTGCTGCGTGCAGAGAATCTGCCGTATTCCCCGACTACCCTGCTCAAGGATCTGACGGTGTCCGATATTCAGATGCTGGAAATTATGAAAGCGATTTCGTACAAGTCAGATATCATCATCATGGATGAGCCTACCTCTGCGATTACCCACGAGGAAGTAGATAAGCTGTTCGTGAAGATCAGGGAGCTGCAGGCCCGGGGCGTCAGCATTATCTATATTTCGCATAAGCTGGACGAGATTTTTCAGATCGCCGATGAGATTACCGTATTCCGGGACGGAACGGTAGTGGAGAGCCATCCCAAGGAGAAGCTGGATATTGAGACGGTGATCTCGCTGATGGTCGGCCGCAAGCTTACCAATACCTACCCGAAAGAAGAGGTAGAGATTGGCGACACCTTGCTGAAGGTAGAGAATCTGAGCGGTCACGGCGGTTATGAGAATGTAAGCTTCCATGCACGCAAGGGGGAAATGGTCGGCTTCGCCGGACTGATCGGGGCAGGGAGAACCGAGGTGATGCGTTCGCTCTTCGGGCTTGATCCCATCGCCTCCGGGCAGGTGTACATCAAGGGCCGCGAGGTCACAATCAAGAACGTGGAGCAGAGCATCAGGCAGGGTATGGTCATGCTCTCCGAGGATAGACGCATATACGGGATCATTCCTATGCGGTCGGTGAAGGAGAATACGACCCTGTCTTCCCTGAAGAGCGTGTTCTACCGCTTCCGGCATCATGCCAAGGCCGAGCAGGATATCGTGTCGGAGATGTTCCAGAAGATGCGGGTGAAGACACCCTCGATGGATACAGTCATCGCCTCGCTGAGCGGGGGCAACCAGCAGAAGGTGGTGCTGGCCAAATGGATGATTCTGGGTCCGGATATTCTGATCCTGGATGAGCCTACCCGGGGCATTGACGTTGGCGCCAAATACGAAATCTATAAGCTGATGACCGATCTGGTCAAGGAGGGCAAGGTCGTCATTATGGTCTCCTCCGAGCTGCCCGAGCTGCTGGGGATGTGTGACCGGATATACGTGATGGCCAAGGGCACAATTACCGGGGAGATCAGCCGGGAAGATTTCACCCAGGAGCAGATTATGAAGTACGCCACCGGAACGATTACATCAAATGAGGTGAACTGAATTGAAAGAGATGAATTGGAGCCAATTCTGGAGCACATTTAAAAAGACGTACAGCATCTATCTGGTGCTGCTGGCATTATTTATTGTCTGTTCTTTTGCCAACCCGAACTTTCTGTCCATTAATAACCTGACCAACATCTCCACCCAGCTGGCGGTAACTACCATCCTGGCGTTTGGCCAGACCCTGCTGATTATCAGCGGGATGCTGGATTTATCGCAGGGCTCTGTGCTGGCCCTTTCCGGAGTGTTTGCTGTATCCGCTTACAAATCTACAGGTTCTTTTACAGCCGCTATTGTCGTCGGTATCGTGACCGGCGTGGTGTGCAATATTGTCAATGCCGTGATGGTCAGCACCTTCAAGACGCCGCCTTTCATTGCGACACTGGCCATGCTGACGATGGCGCGCGGGGTTGCCCTCCTCTTCACCAAAGGACAGAACATCCTGCAGCTGGGGGATTTCACCGTCCTCGGCCAAGGCTCCATCGGCTTCATTCCTATCCCCGTGCTATTTCTGATTGCCTTTGCCCTTATCACCTGGTACATCTTGCGGCACACCCGGTTCGGACGCTCGCTGTTTGCAGTGGGCGGGAATGAAGAAGCGGCTACGGCTTCAGGCATCAACGTATCCAAGGTCAAATACACCGCTTTTATCATCAACGGTATCTTCGTAGGGGTTGCCGGAATTCTCTTCATGTCCCGGGTGAATGCCGGGCTTCCCAACGGTGCAATCAACTATGAATTCACGGCGCTGACGGCGGCGATCATCGGGGGCACCAGCTTCTCCGGCGGGATCGGCTCGGCGGGCGGCACCCTGGCTGGCGCCTTCATTGTAGGCTTCCTGGATAACATCATGAACCTGACCAATGTCGACTCTTACATACAGCAGATTATCCGCGGGGCCATCATTGCGCTGGCGGTAATCTACGATATCCGGTCCAAGAACCGCAGAACCAAGAACACACTTGGCAGAATTGAAGACAAGAACGGCAGGAACGGCAAGAGCAGCGGACGCAAGAGGGAGCAGAGTCCGGGAATCGCCAAGTGACCCGGCACAGGTAAGAGGATGTCCAGGCAACCGGATTAAACAGCGGCGCTGTTTAAAATAAATAAAAGGGGAAAAACAATGAGAAAAACATGGATCACCTTAGTTTCGATGCTGTTGGTACTGGGACTGCTCGCAGGCTGTGGCAACTCGAATACGTCAAGCTCGTCTAATTCAGGAGCGCAAGGAAGTAACAGCGGTGAGAAAGTATATAAGGTTGCCTACATCGCACGTGCGCAGTCGGACTCCTTTGCCGCCTGGCTTGCCAACGCCGTGAAGGAAGAAGCCAAGAAATATCCGAACATCAAGCTGGAGGTCTTCGACGGGCAGGCCAGTGACGATAAAGAGAATTCCATGATCGAGAATGCCATCACGAACAAGTTCGACCTTGTCATTGTGCAGCCGAATAACGGTGAGGCGCAAAGACCTTACGTAGAGAAGGTAATCAAAGCCGGTATTTATGCCATCACCACTAATGCCCGCATCTCCGGCATTGAAGGAGCATCCACTGTGGATGCCGATCCTTACGAGCAGGCCGGAGTCAATGCCCGCGCAGCGCTGGAACAGATCCCGCAGAATGCCAAGGTCGTAGTACTCAACGGCCCGTCCGGGAACTTCCACGCTGACAAGCGCAGAGAGAGCTGGCAGAAGGAATTCTTCGACAAGCGTCCGGATGTGCAGATCGTCGGCGAACAGATCGCGAACTGGAACAAGGATGAAGCGATGAAATATATGGAGGACTGGGTTCAGGCCAACGACAAGATCGACGCGGTAGTTTCCATGAACGACAATATGGCGGCAGGCGCGATTGAAGCGGTTAAGGATAATGCCAAGTTCAGCAGCATGCTGGCTTATGGAGTGGATGGAACGGCTGAGGCGTTTCAGCTGATCAAGGAGGGCAAGATGACCTCCACTTGTCTGCAGAATGCTTTTGAGCTGGCAGAGAAGCTGCTCGATACCAGCAACAAGCTGCTGACCGGCGCGGAGAAACAGATCGACACCGATATCGGCAACCCGCTGATTGCCAAGGATAATGTGGATGAGTATATCGCATTGCTGGAGAAGGCAGAGGCCTTGAAGTAATTCAGATGGTTATACAGAACGCTAATGCCCCTGAGGAGGAGAAACTTGTGAAGAACAGAGCCTTTTATATGACAGAGCTGAAGAAATTGGAAATGAATGAAATTGATATGCCGGTAGCCAAAGAGGGCGAGGTTGTTGTAAAGCTGGAATATGTCGGGATTTGCGGCTCAGATGTACACTATCTGGAGTATGGCCGGATCGGTGACTTCGTGGTCGACGGAGATTTCATCCTCGGGCATGAATGTGCCGGAGAAGTGGTGGAGCTGGGACCAGGGGTGAAGCATCTGAAGGTGGGGGACCGGGTTGCGCTGGAGCCTGGAGTGACCTGCGGCCAGTGTGAGTTCTGCAAGAGCGGCAAGTATAATCTCTGTCCGGATGTACAGTTTCTGGCGACTCCGCCTTACCATGGCTGCCTGATGGATTACATGGCTTTTCCGGAGAACATGGCCTTTAAGCTGCCGGACAACGTATCTTCGGAAGAAGGGGCATTGGTGGAGCCGCTGGCGGTGGGCCTGCATGCTGCAGCACAAGGCGGAATTAAGCTGGGTGACCGTGTCGTGATCCTCGGAGCGGGCTGCATCGGGCTGGTCACACTACTGGCCTGCAAGGCATATGGGGCAACGGATATTGTGGTCGTAGACATCATTGAGAAGCGGCTGGAAGCGGCGAAGAAGCTGGGCGCCTCCCTGGTTATCAATGCGAAGCAAGAGAATGTGTTGGATGTCATCGCTGCACTGACAGACGGTCAGGGCGTAGATAAGGTCATTGAAACCGCGGGAAGCGAGCATACCGTGAAGCAGACGCCTTATCTGGTCAAAAGAGGCGGAACGATTGTGCTCGTCGGACTCGCAGCCAAGGATATCATCGACTTCGACTTCATGCAGATTATGTTCAAAGAAGCCGATATCAAATCGGTATTCCGTTACCGCAACCTGTATCCTGCCGCCATTGGAGCGATTGCCGGCGGTAAAATTGACGTCAAGGGTATCGTGACCCATGAATTCAACTTCGAGGATACCCAGAAAGCTTTTGATTTCGTCATCAATAACAAGGAAGATGTGGTGAAGGCCGTAATCAAGATGGGCTGATGAATCCATAAGATTGCTGATGCAGGGCCGTCCTTTAATGGGGCGGCTTTTTTAATTGATAAGTTATGCCGTCTCGTCTCCATAAGACCTATAAAAATTGGGATTAAACCTTTAATTTGCAGAGAGTAATGTAAACGCTTACCTTATATAATTTACTCGTGAAGGAGGACAAGTAAATATCTGGGAGATACCTCAGGATAAGTTAGATTCTGCGGACAGAGGCTACGGGCAAGTGAGGGCGGGAAGAAAGGCTGTACACAACAAATTATTCTTAGGAGGTAATTCAATGTTTAAGCTAAACAAGAAAATTCTAACGGTAGTCATGGCAGCCACAATGAGCTTCAGCGCGTTTGCAGCCACCTCAAGTGCAGCAACAGATTATTGGCAGAACTGGACTGATGGCGGAGGTACAGTCAATGCTACGAACGGAACTGGCGGGAATTACAGTGTGAACTGGTCCAATACCGGCAATTTCGTGGTCGGTAAAGGCTGGAATGTTGGATCGCCAACACGAACAATCAACTACAATGCAGGCGTCTGGGCGCCGTCCGGCAACGGGTATTTAACCCTGTACGGCTGGACAAGAAATTCACTCATCGAATATTACGTTGTTGACAGCTGGGGGACTTATAGACCTACCGGAACGTATAAGGGCACCGTGACCAGTGACGGGGGCACCTATGATATCTATACCACCATGCGCTACGACGCGCCTTCCATTGATGGAAATGCCACATTCCCTCAATACTGGAGTGTAAGACAGTCGAAGAGAGCGACGGGAAGCAATTCTGCTATCACTTTCAGTAATCATGTTAACGCATGGAAGAGCAAAGGGATGAATCTGGGAAGCAGCTGGTCCTATCAGGTGCTTGCAACAGAAGGCTATCAGAGCAGCGGCAGCTCTAACGTAACGGTGTGGTAACAGGCGGCTGACAGGCACTAACCGGGTTCCGGCTATGCAGAAAGACGGCTGATCATTGATAGGACTGAGGCCTGCCGGTCACACAGCCGGCGGCCTTAATAAGCCAGCTATATAGGCTGGACTCCACATGAAATCTCTATGACTACTGTGCTTCCTATATAGAGGCTTATCAGCAGGTCCGTACCTTTCCCAATCGGTTCAAAGGAGATATATCCATGCGAAAACTATTGATTGTCTTTTTAATAGCATTAACGGGTATTGCCGCTGCCTGCTCGCAGGAGAAGCCTGTCAAGGAAGAGCGTCTTGTATGGGTCGAGGGCGGTGCCTTTGTAGACACAAAATCCAATTATTACGGAACAGATGTGACCCTCCCGGACTTTTATATCAGTAAGTATGAGGTGACTCAACAAGAATGGCTGGAGGTGATGGGGAATAACCCTTCCCAGTTTCAAGGGGATAATCTGCCCGTAGAGAGTGTAACCTGGTATGATGCTGTGGAGTACTGCAATCAACGGAGTATGAAGGAGGGCTTGAAGCCCTATTACAATATAGACAAGAATACTGTTGATCCGAATAATACAAGCGAAAGAGATTTCATGAAATGGACCGTAACGGTCAATGCAGGAGTGAACGGCTACCGTTTGCCGACTGAAGCGGAGTGGGAATATGCAGCAGGCGGAGGACAGATGAGCAAGAGCAGCAGCTATAGCGGAAGCAGCAAGGCTGATGAGGTAGCCTGGTATTGGAGGAATTCCGGGGATCAATTCTTAACCGGGGATTGGAACTGGCCGGCGATCGAGAATAACCATAACCAGACGAAAATTAGCGGCCTCAAGAAACCCAATGAGCTGGGGCTTTACGATATGTCAGGTAACGTGAGGGAATGGTGCTGGAACTGGTACGAAGGCCCGGACAGCAGCAGCGGCTCCCTCAGACTGGTGAAGGGCGGCGGGTGGATCGGCGGCGTTAACAATACAGAGGTATCGTTTCGGGGCAAGTTTGAGGGGAGCAGCAGGGGAAATGACCAGGGTTTTCGTGTGATCCGCAGTGAGTAAATAGCCAAACCTGCTTAAACTGTACATCAGATTTCAAATTGTACATATGAAGCTTACCCCAATTTCATTTATGATTGAAATGTACAAAAAAGGGAATTAGGGGGATTGCAATTGAATTTGGAAAGGGGTCACTTCACACAAAGTGTAGTTTTCCGGTTAATTGTCTCGTATGCGGTGATTCTGTGCATACCTGTCATTCTTAGTGTGATCATCTATGGTCAGACGAGAGAAATTGTGAAAAATGAGATTAAGCTGGCAAGCAGAGCGATGCTCCAGCAGGTAAGATATATTGTGGACGGGGAGCTGCTGCAGACAGAGAGCCTTGCCACACAGCTGGCCGTTCATTCAGAAGTGAAAGGCTTTCTGTCTTCATCCACACCTGATAACGCTTACAAGATATACGGGCTGAAGCAGGAGCTGGGCAAAATGTTATCTGCCAACAACTTCATTAAGGAGATTAACTTATATTCGAAACCGCTGCAGTCGGTGCTTTCCAGTGAGACCTATATAGAAGAACAATCTTTTTATGAGATGAAGCTTCAGACGGATACGTTCGCTTACGATGATTGGCAGCAGGTTATCAACCAGCATCATTCGGGTGAATACGTGCTGCTTCCGCTCAAGAATCCGGATAAAAAAGTTGCGTATACCCCGTTCTATATCCGTTCGTTGCCGATTCAGGCGACTGCTGAACTAACAGGCGCACTCATCATACCGCTTAATGTGGAGAAGATGATGACGATGCTTGCAAATATCGACTGGGTAGAGCGGGGCCGGGTATTTATTATGGACACGAATGGCCAGATTATGATTCAGAATGCTGGAGATACGCTGATCGAACCTTCGGCTTATCAGGAATGGAATGACCGCGGCACCGGCACCTTTACGAGTACCTTTCAGGGAGTTAAATCGATGATCACCATCGAGTCGTCTGATACGACAGGCTGGAAGTATATCAGCGTGTTTCCGACCGATGTCTTCTGGGAGCATATCGGGGGAATGCGGACGATGAACATGTACGGATTATTGCTGTGCTTTGCGGTAGGCAGTGCGGTTATCTATTATTTCGCCCGCAAAAACTATGATCCGATCAAAGAGCTGGTCAGCGTATTTACCCGCAATCCGGCGCAGGGCACCGGTGAATACCTGGATGAATATACGTTCATCCGCAGGAATGTTCTGGAGACGATCAGGGAACGGGATGATACGAACAATAAGCATGATCAACAGCTGCGCGTGCTGCAGAATTACTATTTAGGGAGGCTCCTGAAGGGTCAGGCCGACCGTAACGTCCCGTTCACGGAGCTGGCGAAGATGTATAAGCTGAATTGGACGACTGATCATTTCGCAGTGCTGCTGTTCTATATCGATAGCGATGACGATGGGATACAGGATCTCGCGTTATCCCAATTTATTGTATCCAATATTGTTGCCGACCTGGTCAGCAATCATTGGACGATCAATTTCACAGATATGGACGGCATGCTGGCGGCGGTCGTGAACGTAGCTCCGGAGCGTGCAGAGCACTGGAAGGATGATATCGAGGATGATCTGGCCCAAGCCTACGAATTCATTACTCTCCGGTACAAGCTCCGCTTCACCACAGTGGGCAGTGAGCTGCAGACAGGTCTGAACGGCGTGAATCTCGCGTTCCTTCAAGCCCTGGAAGCCCAGGAATACCGCAGCGTGCTCGGTGATGAGATGCTGATCTGGTACGGAAGCATCAAGCCAAGCGCCGGCAGTTATTTCTTCACGGTGAATGACCAGATGATGCTGATCAACTTCCTGAAGGCCGATGAATTCGATAAGGCCAACGAGATGATTAATAGTATCTTACAGCAAGCGTTCCAAAGAGAGAGGTCGCATGAAATCTCGAAATGCATCCTGCTTGATGTAGCGGCTACGATGATTAAAGCCATTCCTGATCAAGAGCAGACCAGCATTGCCTGGGATGAATGGCGGCCGCTCAAGCGGCTGCTGTCCTGCACCACGAAGCCCGAATTCGAGCAGGAGCTGCTCGATATCTTTGAGCGGGTATGCACGGTGCTCCGCAGTAAGCCTAATCTGCAGACGAGTGCCGGTATCGGCGAGAAGGTTACAGCGTTCGTGCAGGAGAACTACAGCGACAAGAACCTGAGTGTATCACAGATCGGCGATCATTTCGGATTGACGCCGCAGTATGTATCCCGGTTGTTCCGCGAACAGACAGGGCAGGTCGGACTGCGTGATTATATCAGCCAGAGCCGGGTTGAAGCAGCCAAGGTTCTGCTGCTCGAAGGGGCCAGTATCGACGATACCGCCGAGAAGGTTGGATTCGCCAGCAGCCATGCGTTTATCCGGGTATTTAAGAAGTATGAAGGGATTACGCCGGGGAAATACAAGGCGATCCAGTGAAACAGGATAGTGAAGCAGATGGACAGATGATCTCCGGTTGCCGGAGGTCATCTTTTTTGGTTTCCAGAGCGGAAATACGCGAAACCGTCTATCCGTTTCAAGATGTCAACCGCCATTTGCAGGTTAACGTACATCATTTCCGGTATTGAACATTGATGAGCCGCCGGGTTAGCAAGTACATTGATGGAGCAGAAAGCGATTACATCCGGACGGCCGCGAACCCGCCCGCAAGCGTCAGGCTGCCGTCCCTGCTAGAGTGAATTATTCGTGAGGAAGTGATGATGACATGGCAGTTCCTGCTAAAGCTAAGACTGCAGGCATGATTCCACGCAAGAAGGCGGACAGAATTCCCTTATGGAAGCATGTTAAACAAGAATGGAAGCTATATTCGTTTCTGGTCATCCCGGTAATCTACTTCATTATTTTCAAGTATGCGCCGATGCTGGGGAACATTATTGCTTTCCGGAAGTACAGAGGCGGGCCTAATATCCTGGGTACGGAATGGGTCGGGTTTACGTACTTCGAGATGTTTATGAAGGATCCGACATTTTGGCGGGCTTTTTTCAATGATCTTACCTTAAGTGTCAGTTATCTCCTGGTGAAATTCCCTGTTACTTTGTCATTTGCGCTCCTGCTTAACGAAATACGGAGGATCAAATGGAAGAAATTCGTCCAGACGGTATCCTATCTTCCGCATTTCATCTCCATGGTTATCGTCGCAGGGATGATTAAAGAGGTGGTTTCTTTAACGGGCCCCCTGAATAGCGTTCTGACGTCCTTTGGACTGGAGACAATCTCCTTCATCTCCCTGCCGCAGTGGTTTCCGGTGATCTATGTTACCTCCGGCGTCTGGCAGAGCCTGGGCTGGGGAACGATTCTCTATCTGGCCGCGATGACCGGCATCGATCCATCATTGTATGAGGCAGCGAAGATTGATGGCGCTAACCGCTTCAAGCTGGCGAAGCATGTGACCATTCCCGGCATTCTGCCGACGATTATGGTGCTCCTGATTCTGGATATCGGCAGCATCCTGGGCTCCAATTTCGAGAAAATCCTGCTGCTGTACAATCCGCTTACCTACGAAACCGCTGATGTTATCTCTACCTATGTGTACCGGATGGGGATCACCGGAGGGAACTTCAGCTATGCGACAGCGGTAGGCTTGTTCGAAGGGATTATTGGACTGATCCTGGTGACGATTGCCAATACCGTATCCAAAAAAACTACGAAATCCAGCCTGTGGTAGAAAGGAGCCGAACCCGTGAAGCGAACCTCAACCTTTAACTTGTTTAACATTTTGAACAGTATATTTATGATTCTGATTGTCATCTTCACCTTATATCCATTCGTCTATCTCGTAGCCCAGTCCTTCAGTTCGGAAGCCGCTATTTATGCAGGCAAGGTGACCTTATTCCCGGTAGAATTCACAACCAAAACTTATGAGGTGATCTTGAGCAAACCGGATTTCTTCCATTACTACTGGAACACCATTGTATATTCCGTAACAGGCACTTTAATCGCCGTGACGGCAACAGCAGTAATCTCTTATCCGCTATCCAAAGATAAACTGCGGCTCAACAAATTTTTCATTCCGTTTGTCCTGTTCACAATGTATTTCGGAGGCGGACTCATCCCGAACTATATTCTGGTGGCCAAGACGTTAGACATGCGGGATACAATCTGGGCGATTGTCATTCCGGGGGCGATCAGCGCCTTCAATGTCATCCTGATGAAGACGTTTTTTGCCAGCCTGCCTTATGAACTGGAAGAAGCGGGTCGGGTGGACGGCCTGGGGGTATTCGGGATTTTCACCAAAATCATTCTGCCCTTGTCAAAGCCGATTCTGGTTACCATTATGCTGTTCGTGATGGTCGGCATGTGGAATAACTGGTTCGGACCGTCACTCTATCTGCAGTCAAAAGAGAAATGGCCGGTCGCCCTGTATCTGAAGCAAATCATCGACAATGCGGTCAGTCCGACCGAAATCGGGGCATCCTCCGATCAGACGAGCCAGATTGCGGCAAGCATCAAATCGACGGCCATGGTGTTAACCTCACTGCCTATCATCTGCGTGTATCCTTTCGTGCAGAAGTATTTCGTACAGGGCATGATGATCGGCGCGGTCAAAGGATAAACGGTATAACCGGAGGGGGTATGGCCCTCTCTGTTATATATAGCTCTATACACAAAAAGGGAGGCAAACAATGAGATTCAGTAAACCACTTGCAATGGCATCGCTGGCGTTGATGTTGTCTATGACAGCTTGTTCATCCGGGAATAAAGAGGCTTCAGGCACCAGTAATTCCACAGCACCGAATGCTGCGGGTACGAATGCTCCTGCAACAGCCGGGGCGGAAGATTATACCTTTGGCGCAGATCAGACCTTCCACTCGAATGAACCGGTAACCTACTCCATGATGTACAGCGACCATGAGAATTATCCATATAATAAAGACTGGCGGCTGTGGAGTGCGATCCAGGAGAAAACGAATGTAAACTTTGATCTGGCCATTACGGCAAGAACCGAATATGAGAACCAGAAATCCCTGCTCGTGAACAGCGGAGATGCTCCTTATATTATTCCTAAGACTTATGATGAATCCGCTTTCGTGGCCACAGGCCAGATTGTACCTGTCAGTGACTGGGTGCAGTACATGCCGAACTATATGAAGGCCGTGAAGGATTGGGGAATGGAAGAGGATCTGAAGGCTAAGCTCAAGGAGGACGGCAAATATTACGTGCTTCCAGGCATGTGGGAGATTGCCGGTGGCGGTTATTCCTACATTATCCGCAAGGATGTGTTTGAGGCTGCGGGAGTGGATGTTGAAGGCCAGCAGGGCAACTGGACCTATGAAGACTTCTATGAAGCGATGAAGAAGGTCAAGGACTTCACAGGCAGCAAATATGTCATCTCTGACCAGTTCAAGGGAGATTCCGCACTGAACATTGCTGCGGTTCAATATGGCGTTACTGCCGGCTGGGGATTATCCAACGGTCTGGTCTTTGACCAGGATAAGCAGCAGTTTGTTTTTGCTGATGCCTCCGATGACTTCAAGGACTATCTGAGCTACTTCAACAAGTTAGTCAATGAAGGCATTATGGACCCTGAATCCTTCACTCAGGAAGATGATGCGGCACAAGCCAAGTTCTTCAAGGGCGACACCTACGTGATCAGCGGAATCTATCAGGTTATGGCCGATTTCAAGAGCAAGATGCAGGTTCCGGATAGCGAGCTCTACATGATCACCCAGCCGGGCGGCCCCAAAGGGAAGCTGCAGGTCGAAACCTCCCGTCTGGAGAACGGAATCATGATCAGCCAGAATGCGCTGGATGACCTGGGCGAAGAAGAGTTCATTAAGATGCTCCGCTTCGTCGACTGGTTCTGGTACTCTAATGAGGGTCAGATGCTCAGCTTATGGGGCGTAGAAGGGGAGACGTATACACTGGATGCAGACGGAAATGTAGTGCTGAATCCGGATATCTATTATAACGGAATCAATGAAGGTGCTGCTAAGCAGCTGAATGTGGATTACGGCTTCGCCGGCGGGATGTTCGCCTACGGCGGCTCTGAGAAGCTGAAGATGTCCAAGATGACCGATGGGGAGAAAGACTTCGTGAGCCGCGTCCAGTCGACACGGGATACCCGCAAGCTGGCACCGCCGATCATGGCTACTCCTGAAGAGAATGAGCAGATGAAGCTGATCTCGACGCCGCTGATGGATTACGTCAAGACCATGACGCTCAAGTTCGTGACCGGCCAGGAAAAGCTGGACAACTGGGACCAGTATACGGCCCAGGTTGAAGCGAACGGCAGCACGCGGTATACGGAGATGGCCAATGATATTTTTGCGAAGACAAAGAGTCTATTAGGCTATTAATGATTAACTCGCTTAAGTAAACAGATTCAAGTACGGCAGATCCCCTTCAGGCAGACTTTCCGGCAGCAGCATCTTAGGATGCGGTGGCTGGAGAGGGCTTGGAGGGGATTTCTATGTGTATTCCTAATCGTCAGCATCCATTCTCTGATGGAAATAAGAGATAATCTGCTGAACGGTTCTTTCAGGGTAATGAATGCCTTTGCATCGCCGGATTTGTATATAACTGAAGCTGTGCATGAACTAGTAGGTTGTGCTGCGCAAGAGTTGAAAGTTGGTTTTCAATTCAAAATCCTGCACCAAATACAACATTTTTCTCAATAATTTGGCCGAATTTCAAAATTGTTGTATTGAATGCAACATTTCTCCTCCTACTGGCAGTTCAGCGGGGGGATTCTTGTATTTTGTACAACAATTCTCCCAAACACCCGGTTATCTACGACTCGAAGTTGTAATACGTACAACATTATTTTCTTCTGAGGGTGAAACTGTGAAATTTACTCTGCTGCTGGGCGGGGAGCGTGCTATCCAGCTTTATTCAAGTATATTGGCGCACCTGAACTTCACCTTAACCCCATCTTCATCTGTTATTCAGGTTCGGTGTTTATACTACTTCTATAAATCAAGGCATGTGCGGATGGAGAACGGACGCTGCCGTAGAGGAGGTTAACATGGTAAAAGGAATCCAGCGAATATTATATGTCATGCTCGCCTTCTTCATAGGGCTGTTTATTGCTTCCTCCTTGTTTATCAGGGCGAAGTATAACTATGCAATCTATGGTGATACAACAGTGCTGGAGAAACAAAATCTCTTGCTCTTTATCCTGCTGATCGCAGCCGTTCTGGGACTGAGCTACGTGCTGTACAGGCTCTGTCTGAAGCTTAATAAATACAGCAGGAGGATAGTCATCCCTGCGGTCCTGTTATTATCTGCCGCCATTCAACTCGTGATCATCTTCCTGTTCACCCGCATGCCTACGGACGATTCGCAAACGGTGCTGTCCCTGGCCTGGGATATGCTCTACAACAAGGACTATTCATCCTTCCAATCGGGCGGATACCTGTATATGTTCCCGTTCAATTTCTCAATCGTTCTGTACCTGAAGACGCTGCTGTTCCTGTTCCCGGACAATTATCTGGTGATCAAAAGCTTCAATATCCTGTTCTCGCTGGTCACCACGCTAATGATCTACCTGCTCTACAAAGAGCTGAATACCAAGTCCCGATCGAATGACTATGGTGTCCTGGTATTTGCCGCGACCTATATTCCATCCTTGTTTATGAGCAACTTTATCTATAATGATGTGATTGCCACAGCTCTGCTGACCAGCGCTTTGTACTTTGCCGTTACATTCATCCGCAGAAGATCCATGAGGGATATCGTGTTCGCGGCCATCCTGCTGGCGCTCGGCAACTATTTCCGGAGCACAGGCATGATCTTCCTGATTGCCGTGCTTATCTGTCTGCTATTTAACTTCCGTCATCTTGGGCTTAAAAAAGCCATCGCCTCCATAGGCATAACGCTGCTGGTGTTTAACATTCCGGGCTGGACGCAGAACGCTGCGCTCCAGGCCACAGGTATCGTGGACGAATCCCCGTCCAGTAATGCTGCACCGGTCTATATGTGGCTGAATATGGGGATCAATCTGGAGACGCTCGGCTTCTGGGATAACCGTGAGAGCTATAATATCTATCAGCAGGATGCCGGCTACAATAAAGCGGAGAGCGTGGAGCTGTTCAAAGCGTCCATCAGTAATAAGCTCTCGGAGGCTACTCTAGGGGAGCTTGCCGGAATGTATTATAAAAAGATCGTATGGATCTGGACCGAAGGAACGTATCAGGTTGAACGGTACGGGATCGGGAATGACGGAGACTCTGTCGGCGGGGGAAGAGGCGGCTTGGTGATGGACCGGTATATCTATTCCACCCCGGCTTCTGAGCTGCTTAAGGGAGATTCGGATTACCGGAGCGGACTGCAATGGGTGGTTTATGTCCAGAATATCCTTATGTATGGCTTCATTCTCTTCCGGCTGATCTGCGGGATACGGGCCAAGCGGTTTGCGGAAACCCCGCTGGTACTGGTGATTCTGGGCTTCATCGGCTTCTATCTGCTCTGGGAGATTAAGGCCCGGTATATCTATCCGGTATATCCGCTGCTGATTGTCTTATCCTACATGGGCTTTAAAGATGTCTATGAGCTTCTGACCACGAAAAGGGGGACTAGGCATGCGGTTCAACAATCGGCACAAGAGTCGGACTAAGAAATCCTGCATCACCTTAATCATTACTGTGCTTAGCTGTTCGCTGGTGCTCACCTCTTGCGAGGCAATTACTGCCCAGAAGATCTCAAGTGACGATTTCAACTCCAGGTCGGGCGGGTTCCCCGGCATGAACGGCGGCACGAATTTCAATGGCGGCGGCCGGGGAATGGATCGGGGAGGAACGCGCAGGGGCAGCAGTCAGGGGACGGATGGAGGAGCGGGCAGCAGCCAGCAATAGCCAGCAATGAGTCGGCCGGGTAGTGGAGGTTATGCCAGCTGGGCGGGGAAGTATTTTTTCCACTTTCTGATCTTTCCCCGGAAGGTTTTGAACGGAGCTGCTGAATTAATGTGAATCCACCGGGCCATGGGCCAGTTGTCCTTGGTTCCGGTCCATTTACGCGAGCCCTGGATGAACAGCTCCTCTTCCGTCAATGTGCTGACCCATTCCAGCCACTGCTGCTCCGATTGCCGGAATAAGCTGCGCAGTTCAGTCAGTGAATACTCAGAATATTTGTCGTAAAAAGACTGATATAATCCGCCCAGCTCATTCCATTTATAATCCTGAGCCGGCATGAGGAAGGCCTGTCCTTCCAGCTCCTTCTGATCCCAGCTCCTCACCAGCTCCAGCCATCCCAGCTGATAGGCGATGATCTCGGCAGGGGTTTTATCCACTTCAGGAATTCGCGTATCCTTATACTTATCGTCAATACCGCCATACTCGGCGTCCAAGAGCAGGTAAAGGGTATGGATCGTTTCCAGCAGGTCCTGTTTGGACGAATATTCATAGCTTGCCATAGCGCTCACTCTCCTTTGATTAGGTTATACCATAGAGCTGTGACAGCAGTCTGTCCAGTTTAACCAGATTCAGCTCCTGTTCCAAATCCGCTGCACGCCGGTAAGTGTGTCTCCATTGAAGCTTAGCTTATAGATATCCGGCATATCCAGCTGCTTCCAGAAGCCGTAATCATAACGCTTATCCAGCGCATTCATGATTAAGACCATAATGTTACCGTGAGTCCCGATGACGGCGTTACTGCCTTGGTATTGCTGCAATACTTTGTGGAGTGCCTGAACTCCCCTGTCCTGGGCAATCAGGTTAGATTCTCCGCCTTCCCAGGCAAAAGAGGGATTCTCCCATACCTTCGCAATGGCCTGGCCGAAGTCACTGACAGGTCCGCCGGACAACAACCGTTCTCTGAAATCCTCTTCGATTACAGGTTCAAGGCCCAGGGGGCCGGCCAGTCCTTCAATGGTCTGTATTGCCCGTTTATAGGGACTGGAGATCAGGACATGAACATTCTCATGGATAAGCAGTCCGCTGACCTTCTGCGCATCTGCCTGTCCGCGTTCTGATAAAGGTCTGTTTAATTCATCGGCAGAATAAGCCGAGTGCGCATGTCTTACCAAATACAAATTTGTAACCATTATTTATCGCCTCATCTGCTAATATTTGTAATGCATTGTATCATGAATGAAGCGGGGAATTCAGCGATGAATCTTGATTATAGAGAGCGGATCGATAAGGTCATTGCCTACATAGAGGAACACAGCGGTCAGTCGCTTAAGCTCGATACACTGGCGGAGATCTCCCATTTCTCCAAATTTCATTTCAGCAGAATATTCACAGCTATGGTCGGTGTGACTCCCATGGCCTTTGTAAACAGGAAGCGTATACAGCACTCACTGGTGCTGCTGACCGAAACGAATAAGACTATTCTGGAGGTTGCAGGTCAAAGCGGTTTCGAATCGGTATCGGTCTTTAATGCCCATTTCAAACGGTATTATGGCTGTACACCGGGCAGGTAGAAATCAGGCAGATCCCTGAGGTTGAAGTTGCTTATATCAGGCATATTGGAAGTTACCTGGATACGTATAGCGCATGGGACAAGCTAAGCCGCTGGGCAGACCAGCGGGGTATTCATGGAGGGAATCAGCAGTTTATCGGAATATCGTTGGATGACGGGGATCTCGTAGAGGAGTCTGCGTGCCGGTATGATGCCTGTGTCACCCTTCCGGAAGGGTTTGAGCAGGAAGCACACCGGCCGCAGGTAGAATTCAAGACAGTATCCGGCGGCATCTATGCGGTGTATTCATACTACGATACGGTAGACAAATTGGTCCTCGCGTATGACAGCATGTTCAGCGTGTGGTTACCCCGCAGCGGATATGAAGCGGACGATAGGCCCTGCCTCGAATTCTGTCTGAATGATCCCATGAAGGATCAGGAAGGCAAGTGTAAGGTTGATTTGTATATTCCCATTAAGCAGCGCGTATAAGTATCGGAGAATGGAGTGGCGGGAATGAATGTGGAGGTTGTATTTGAACGTTTTCCTGTACTAAGATCAGATGAACTTGTATTGAACAGAATTGAAGAGACTCATCTGGACGAGCTGTTTGATATTTACAGCAACGATAGAGTTTTTGAATATTGCGGGATCATTCCGAAGCATAACAAGGCTACAGTCAGCAATATGATAGGACATTTTGAACGGGACTACGCCAAAAGATCAAGGGTCAAGTGGGGGATCTTTGCCAGTGGTGAGGAGGGTCGTCTGCTCGGAATTATTGAAGCCTGTGATTTCAATCAGAAGGTGAATATGGTGACGATCGGCTACTTCCTGGCGGAAGCCCATTGGGGGCAAGGCATTGCCTCTAAGGCTGTTGAAATCCTGCTGGATTATATCTTCAGGGAGGTTCAGGTGAACAGAATTCAGGCCGAAGTCATGCTGATGAATGAACCGTCCAAGAAGGTGCTCCTGAAGACCGGCTTCATCAAGGAGGGGATGCTGCGGCAAGCCGCCTTATGGTCAGGCAAAGGAATTGTCGATCTGGAGATATACAGTATGCTTAGGGAAGATTATATTCAGGTGTGAAAATAAGAAAAAAAGCTCAGGCCCGTTAATAGGCTTGAGCTTTTTGGTGCTGTAAGAACTAAATTATTGGGGTAATTTTTGGGGTCCCCGCAAAGTACCTGAGTCAGCTTCGAAACTGGAGCCTCACTTTGTGGGGTTATTTTTGCGGGGGAGGTTTATGCTTCCATCTTCTGCGCCGTATAGAGCCGGTGGTAGAGGCCGCGGCGGGCGATCAGCTCATCATGCGAGCCGCTTTCCGCAATGCCCTTATTCGAGACATACATGATGCGGTCGCAGTTCTTCACGGTGGACAGCCGGTGCGCGATGATGAACGACGTACGTCCCTTAAGCAGCTCATTCAGACCCTTCTGGAGCAGACGCTCGGTCTGCGCATCAATGGAAGAAGTGGCTTCATCCAGAATGAGAATGCGCGGGTTGGCCAGCAGGGTTCTGGCGAACGAGATGAGCTGCCGCTGTCCCTGGGACAGCTTGGAGCCGCGCTCGTTGACCTCCGTCAGGTAGCCCTGGTCGAATTCACGGATGAAATCATCGGCACAGACAGCCTTCGCAGCGGCGATGATCTCTTGCTCGGTGGCATCCGGTCTGCCGTAGCGGATATTATCCAGAATCGTTCCCGAGAAGATGAAGCTGTCCTGCAGCATAATCCCCATCTGGCTGCGCAGCGATTTCAGCGTGATCCCGGCGATATCCTGCCCGTCGATCAGGATTCTGCCGCCGGTAAGGTTATAGAAGCGCGAGATCAGATTGACGACCGTAGTTTTGCCTGCACCGGTCGGACCGACCAGGGCGATGCTCTCTCCGGCTGCGACATCGAAGGAGATGTTCTCCAGGATGTTCAGCCCCGGATCGTAGGCGAAGGTTACATCGTCGAAGGTGACCCGGCCCTGAACGGGCGGCAGCTCCTTCGCCCCGGGAATATCGCTGACGGTAACCGGCTCATCCAGCGTTTCGAAGATACGCTCCAGATAGGCTACCGCATTGATGAAGTTGTTGTACAGCTGGGATAGATTGAGAATCGGCTGCCAGAAGCGGGCGGCATAACTGCTCATTGCGAGAATGACACCAAGCGTCATGCTCTGCGGGTTCAGAGTCAGCAGGCCAACCAGGAAAATCATTGCCGTAACCATGGTAGACAAGTTATCGACAGTGAACGGAATAAGCGTATTGTAACGCAGTGCCCGCATCCATTCCGTGCGGAAATTACCGGCCAGCCGTGTGAAGACGCCCTCATTGCGCTGTTCCCGGGAGAACATCTGGGTCACGCCGATCCCGCTGATGCTTTCCTGCAGATAGGCGTTCAGATTGGAGCTTTTGTTCGATACCGCCTGCCATGCCCGGCGCTGCCGGGTTTTGATAAGCAGCATGACACCGAGGAATACAGGCAGTCCGGCAAGGATGACGAAGGAGAGCCGGACATCAACGGCGAACATGAAGGCAGCGATGAAGATCAGATTCACGATTTCCAGGATAAAGTTAATAATTCCGTTCGACAATACGTCGGATACAGCATTGACGTAGTTAACAACCCGGATCAGAATCTTACCCTGCGGCCGGTCATCGTAATATTTGAACGGCAAATCCTGCAGATGCTTGAACAGATCGGTACGGATATCGAAGATAATATCCTGCCCGACACTGGTCATGATCCGTGAGCGGATGGTAGCCAGAATTACGCTGACAACAATGGTCACCAGCATCAGCGCGGACCAGCCGACCAGCGCGCCCATATCTTTGGCGGGAATGGTCACGTCTACCACATGCTGCATAATCAGCGGGGCGGATAGGGCGATAGCCGCCGACAAGGCGCTAAGCACGAATGCGAGAATCATCGGTTTCTTCTTGCGTCTGATATAGACCATGGCCCGCCGGAAATGCTTAATATTAAACGGCGATTCCAGATTCTCATCGACATCGAATTTATTCCTGGCCACTCTCGGTCACCTGCCTTCCAATGCCCTCGTTCTGCAGCATAAATACATCGTAGTAATACCCCCGCTTGGCCAGCAGCTCGGCGTGGGTGCCTTCCTCAATCAGACGGCCGCCCTCTAAGATCAGGATGCGGTCTGCCTGGGCGGTAGTGGATACCCGCTGTGCAATGATAATCTTCGTGCAGGGATACTCCAGCTCACGCAGACTCCGCTGAATATGCTCCTCCGTCTCCAGATCGACCGCAGACGTCGTATCATCCAGGATCAGGATCGGACGGCGGACCGCCAGCGCGCGGGCAAGCGCAATACGCTGCTTCTGTCCCCCGGACAAGCCGACACCGCGTTCGCCGACTACCGTGTCATAGCCTTCCGGCATTTTGACGATGAAGTCATGGGCTGCTGCGAGGCCGGCATAGGCCTGTGCTTCTTCTTCCGTAAGCTCGGGGTCACCATAGGCGATATTCCCGTCGATTGTATCGGAGAACAGGAGGACGTCCTGCGTAGCCATCCCGATATTCCCGCGCAGTTCATCAAGCTCAAGCTCACGGACATCTCTGCCGTCTACCAGCACGCGGCCTCCGGCCACATCGTAGAACCGGGGGATCAGGTTGATCAGCGATGTCTTACCTGAGCCTGTCGCGCCCATAATGGCGATCGTTTCGCCGGGTTCAATCGTGAAGCTCAGATCATCCAGCACGGTAGCGCTGTCATATTTGAACCGGACATGCTCGAATTCAATCCGGCCCTCATAGCGGCGGCTCTCTGTGACATTATGCTCGTTCACAATAGCGGGGCGGGCATAATAGATATCAACGATTTTGGATAAGCTGGCAAAGAAGCGCTGGATATCATTGATAATAATCCCGATATTGCGCATAGGGTTGGATACCGCCCAGATAAGCGAAGAGAAGGCCGCGAATTCACCAAAGGTGATCCGGCCGTGCATCAGGAAGTAACCGCCCGCCAGCATCAGGATGACGTTGAAGGCTTGGGCGAAGGATTCCAGATAAGGAAAGTAATCAAGCCAGACTAGGGCCGCCTTCTTGTTCGCCACAGAGTAGTTGACATTCTTCTCCGTGAATTTGGCAATCTCAAACTCTTCACGGGCGAAAGCCTTGACTACACGGTTGCCTGAAATGTTCTCCTGGGTCGTCGTGTTAAGCTGGGACAGCCGCTCGCGCAGATCAATGTACATGGGACGGACACGTTTGGCGAAGATAAAGGCCACGACAAAAATCGGTGGCGACAGAATCAGCATCCACAGCGTCAGCTGGACATCAATCGTAAGGAAATAAATAACGGCCGCCAGAAAAATAGTGAGCGATTCAATGATCGTCTTGAAAATCCACGCCATCGAATGCCGGACCATATCCAGATCGCCTGTCATCTTGGTCATAAGATCACCGGTACGGTTGCGGTCATAATACTCCCGGTCCTGCCCCTGAATCTTGTTGTACAAATAAATGCGGATGTTGTACATCATATTCTGGGAGGATATTTCGTACTGCATGGTCGTTAGATAAGCCAGACCTGTACGGAGCAGGGAAAAGCCAATCATGCCCAGGCAGAGCGCGATGAGCAGACCCCTCTCTGTAGCAAGATTCTGCCCTGCATGGTCGCCGGCTATAAACGTATCGACGATGCGCTGGCTGAGGTACGGGTTCACAATCGTAAGACTTGAGCCCACTACCGAGAGACAAAGTGCCACGATATACCGTGCCCGGTTGCCCTCCAGGTTTTGCCACAGCCATTTAAGTTCAAACATCTGATCACCTGCTTCTGTTTTTCTTATTTCTTGTGAATAAATCAAAGTGATTATAACACTATGAAACAAAATGTATAGGTTTACAGCTAATTTTCTTGTTACAATCGACCGAACTTTTGGCGGAGTAATTCTGCATTGCGTTAATGTATGTCACAGCTTACAATGATTCTGACATACTATGATAGTTTTGCGTTCTACATAGGCAAGGAACATATATGAGGGGGAGCATTTTTTTGGAAACGAAACAGTTAACAAGAGGGCTTAAGCCGCGCCATATCGAGCTGATCGCACTCGGCGGTACGATTGGCGTAGGGTTATTCATGGGCTCTGCAAGTACGATTAAGTGGGCGGGGCCCTCCGTGCTGCTGGCCTATCTTTTGGCGGGAATAATCATGTTTTTTGTGATGCGGATTATGGGGGAGATGCTGGTGCTCGAACCGGTCACCGGCTCCTTCGCCACCTTTGCCCACAAATACATCAGTCCGCTGGCCGGATTTCTCACTGCCTGGAGCTACTGGTTCCTCTGGGTGACTGTAGGCATGGCGGAGGTTACTGCAATCGGGATTTACGTGGGATATTGGTTCCCGGACATACCGCAGTGGATTCCGGCTCTGATTGGTGTAGGTATTATTGCGGCAGCCAATCTGGCAGCTGTGAAATTGTACGGGGAGTTTGAATTCTGGTTCGCGATGATTAAGGTGGTCGCCATTGTCGTGATGCTGGTGATTGGAACCGGAGTGATCTTCTTTGGTCTGGGGAACGGCGGACAGCCGCTCGGCTTGTCGAACCTGTACAGCCATGGAGGTTTTTTTGCGGGAGGACTGAAGGGCTTCCTGTTTGCGCTCTGTATTGTCACGGCCGCCTATCAGGGGATTGAGCTGGTGGGCATTACTGCAGGGGAAGCCGAGGATCCTAAGCGTACTTTGCGAAAAGCGATCAAAAATATCATCTGGCGTATCCTGATTTTCTATGTGGGGGCAATCTTCATCATTGTAACAATCTATCCATGGAACGAAATTGGCGGAATCGGCAGTCCATTCGTGATGACCTTTGCCAAGGTGGGAATTGTCGGCGCTGCGGGCATCATCAACTTTGTCGTGCTGACAGCGGCCATGTCGGGCTGCAACAGCGGAATCTACAGTGCGGGCAGAATGCTGTACACCTTGGCCCAGAACGGGCAGGCTCCGAAGTTCTTCGGGAAGGTCTCGGCAAGCGGAGTTCCCAGAAACAGTATTATTACAACCATCTCCCTGCTGCTGGTCGGGGTGCTGTTCAACTACCTTATGCCGGATTCCAAGCTGTTTCTCTATATTTACAGCGCCAGTGTGCTTCCGGGAATGATTCCGTGGTTCGCCCTGGCCTTCAGCCAGTTCCGGTTCCGCGACAAGTGGAAGGGCGAAATGGCAGATCATCCGTTCAAGTCGCGCCTGTTCCCGATAAGCAACTACATTATCATTATCTTCCTGTCGCTCGTGATCGTCGGCATGTGGTTCAACCCGGACACACACCTGTCGCTGATTGTGGGGGCTTCGTTCCTGGCCATTGTTGTTGCCGGCTATTATGCCTTCGGCATTGGCAAGCGTGAGCGTCCGGAGGAGGCAGGGGAAGCTTAGAGGATAATACAAGAGCCTGTCTCCAATAAACTGGGGACGGGCTCTTTTTCTGGAACCACTTTTATAGAAATGTCGCCGGAATACATCCCGGCAGAATTGAGACTTTTAGGTAAACACTGTATCGGCCTTATGTTGTACGTAATGCAACTTTGGCTCATAGTTACCCGTGTGTTTAGGAGTATTGTTGTACATAATACAAGAATTTTCCCGTCATACTGGCTGAAACCGAAGAACTGTTGTATTTTGTGCAACAATTCTGGTTTACGGCCGATTTTTCGAAGAAAATGTTGTATTTGGTGCAGGAATTCCATCACATAACCGGTCTCTGCCACACACGGCAGGCCTATGAATCTAATTCGAAGCAGACGAAGCGGCAGCAGCAGATGCGGCTGCAACCGCTATTGCCGTCTGCTGGGCAATGATGATGTTGGTAAGGCTGGTAGATAACGCGGAAGTGATAATGCCGCTTTTCACGTCGTCTACATACGTATAGGACACCAGTGCAGCAGACAGCAGGAGCAGCTCCTGCTTGTTAATCGACCAATTTCCGAAGCCCTTCCGGGTGCGCAGTACCTCATACGTCTCCGAGACATCGCTTACCAGCTCTTTCTGTTCATAAGGGAGCAGTGACAGGATGCCAAGCGAAGGAAGTGTATATTCCTTGTCCATCCGGATGTCCTGTGCACGGAAGGACTCGCGCAGGCTGAGCACCCGTTCTGCAGATCCGCCATCTTCCTCCCCAAGCAGCATTACCTGTGTCAGAGCCTGAACGCTGTTGCCGGAGAAAAACTCAGGCTTCAGAGCAACATAGAGCTGTTCCAAGCGCTCTACTCCGTGCTCGATTCCGATATTGGAAATTCCGAGCATGGCAGCGAAGATATAGTCATCCTGTCCAGTCAGGAAAGGGTGCTTCGCTCTCATACCATCGAAGAATGCCTTCGTGCGTTCGATCACCCGGATATATTGCTCGGATGTTGTATGGGCAGCAATCTGATAGGCGGCAATGACGAGATAGTCAGAAGCCCTGAATTTGATCTCCTTCATCAGCTCATAGACGGCCAGCGTTTCGGCAAGCTGCTGCTCCGGTTTAGCAGAAAGAGAGAGCAGGGTGGCAATACTGATGGCGGAAGTCCCGCGGAAGGAAGAGAACATCCGGGTGTTCTCCTTGATCAGCGCATGGTGCGCACGGATCGCTTCAGGATCGGCTGTTTTGTTCTCCACGGTGTAGAGCAATGCGGCCAGGCGGTTCACCTGAGCATTTTGCCAGGGGAATTCTTTCTTGATTCTCTGTGCATTTTCAGCGAACAATTCAAGTCTTGCCAGGTATTGTTCCTTCATCGGATACACCTCTCATCTATACTTGGATACTTGGGCTAATTCTACTATACAAACCCAAATGATGAAAATGAATCTAATCTCATAGACTTGCCGTGTAACCTATGAGAGCGTATTCTTGAACATAGAGAAGGTACATCAGCGCATTATAAACCTGGAAAGAGAGGCATGAGAATGATAAGAGCATCTGAAGATAACGAGTATTATGAGTTGTCGAGCCCGACAATTCTGCCCAAGGCTTCAGGATTTCTATGGAATGAGCGGATGATGATTCATATGAATTGCCGCGGGTATGCGGTAGCCCAGTTCATGCAGCCCGAGCCTGCCAAGTACTCCTATGCCCCGAATCTGGAAGCCAAGACCTTCATGCAGCCGGAGCAGCCCTATTATGCCCACCATCCCGGCCGGTTTGTCTATGTGAAGGATGAGGAGAGCGGTGAGCTATTCTCTGCCCCGTATGAACCCGTACGTATGCCCCCTGATCACTATACCTTTGCTGTAGGCAAACATAATATTGTGTGGAAAATAGAGAAGAGCGGTATCGCCATCGAGATGACGCTGAGCCTGCCCAAGGATGAGCCGATGGAGCTGTGGCGGGTGAAGGTAACCAATCTGTCTTCTGCTCCACGGAAAATAAGTATCTATCCCTACTTCACCATCGGCTACATGTCATGGATGAACCAGTCCGGCGAATATAAGGAAGCTCTGCAAGGCATCGTCGCTACAGCCATTACGCCTTACCAGAAATATCAGGAATACGACAGAATCAAACACCTGAAGGACAAAACCTTCCTGCTGGCTGATCACGCTCCGGCATCCTGGGAGGTGAACCAGGAAGCATTCGAAGGGGAGGGCGGGATCAGCTCGCCGTCAGCGCTGAGAAGCAGTCTGCTATCCCGGGGAGAATCCCGTTACGAATCGCCGGTTGCCGTTCTGCAATATCGGCTCGGCCTCGAGGCTGGTGAAGAGCGCGAATACCGGTTCATCTTCGGTCCGGCTCAGACAGAGCAGGAGATCGCTGATATCCGCCAGCGGATGTTCCAGAATGCGGATGCCGACGGCGAAGACGGATTCGAGCTTGCGGAACGTGAATACGCGGAATACATCCGCGAAGGCAGAGGCTGCATTGAGATCACGACTCCGGATGCGGATCTTGATAATCTGGTCAACCACTGGCTGCCCCGGCAGATGTACTATCACGGGCAGACGAACCGCCTGACGACAGACCCCCAGACCCGTAATTATCTGCAGGATAATATGGGCATGAGTTATATTAAGCCGCAGATAGCCAGGCAGGCTTTTCTGACTGCTCTAAGCCAGCAGGCGGTAAGCGGAGCTATGCCGGATGGCATTATTTTGCATGAGGCTGCTGAACTGAAATATATTAATCAGGTCCCGCATACGGACCATTGTGTCTGGCTGCCCATTTGCCTCAGTACCTATCTGGATGAGACGGATGATTACAGCATTCTGGAAGAGGTTGTCCCTTATGCGGGGAATGAGGAAACAGGATCAGTCTTCGAACATATTGACCGGGCGATGCATTGGCTGATTCATGAGCGGGATGAACGGGGTCTGAATTATATCAATCAGGGTGACTGGTGTGACCCGATGAATATGGTAGGTTACCGGGGCAAGGGAGTATCCGGATGGCTGACGATAGCTACGGCGTATGCCTGCATGATCTGGGCGGATATCTGCGGTCACAGCGGCCGGCTGGAGGCTGGCAAGGCATTCCGCCTTGCGGCGGATGAGACGAATGCGGTCGTCAATCAGTATTTCTGGGATGGTGAGTGGTACGCACGGGGAATCACCGATGACAATGTCGTGTTCGGAATTAGTGAGGATAAGGAAGGGCGGATCTTCATTAATCCGCAAGGCTGGGCGCTGCTCAGCGGTGCGGCCGATGAAGAGAAGCGGGAGAAGCTAATGAAGTCGGTCACGGAACAGCTGGAGACACCATATGGGGTTGAAAAGCTGGCACCCTCCTATACCGCCATGCGGGAGGATGTAGGCCGGGTCACACAGAAGCATCCGGGCACTGCCGAGAACGGGGCAGTCTATAATCATGCCGCAGCGTTCTATATCTATGGCCTGTATGCGGTGGGAGAGCAGGATCAGGCGTACCGCCTGCTGCGCAAAATGCTCCCGGGACCTGACATCGGGGATATCATCAGACGGGGCCAATTGCCTGTCTTCATCCCCAATTATTACCGCGGTGCTTACAAGCAATTCCCGAAGACTGCCGGACGCTCCAGCCATCTGTTTAATACTGGCACCGTTCCGTGGGTATACCGCTGCCTGATAGATGGCCTGTTTGGACTCCAGGGCACGCGCGAAGGACTGCAGGTGAAGCCGCAGCTCCCTTCCGGCTGGCAGGAGGTTACGGTTAAACGTAACTTCAGAGGTGCCGGGCTGCACATCAAGATGCAGCGTGAAGCGGGGGTGACCAAGACAGAGGTCTATCTGGACGGCCAGTTAGTGGAGGATGGTATTCTTAAAGGTCTGAAATCCGGTATGGATTATACTGTGCTGGTCAAGCTTCCGCCTGACAATGCCTGATAGAGATGAATACTAACCGAAGGGCCGGAATCGCTGGAAGATTCCGGCCTTCTTCCAAGGGAGGAATATAGTGAAAGCGAAACTGGCCGCGGGCGGACTGGATAAGTCCATCGCCGCGCTTGCAGGCACAAGTAATCATCAAGTGTTAGCGCTCTGGGCTGCCGACTGCGCCGAGCGCGTGCTGCCTTATCTGGAGGCAGCATGCCCGGAAGACCAGCGGCCGCGGCAAGCGGTTGAAGCAGGACGCGCCTGGGTGCGCGGTGAGCTTAAGATGGCCGCAGCCCGCCAGGCAGCGTTTGCCGCTCATTCAGCGGCCCGTGACGCCGGTCCGGCAGAGGCTTGCGCTGCAGCCCGCGCAGCCGGACATGCTGCGGCAACTGCGCATGTTGCCGCCCACGCAGTGCATGCCGCAACCTATGCCGCTAAGGCTGTTCATGCCGCGGCGGCCCCTGACGGAGCGGAACTCGCCGTCACGCAGGAGCGTGAATGGCAGTACCGGCATCTGGCCCGGCTTAACGAGGCCTGATTAGTTGAGGGGGAGGACTGGTAGAAGTCCTCCTGCGATCCTTTTGGCGGCAGTCAGTTACACTGACTTGAAATCCTGCACTAAATACAACAATTCTCTTAAACACACAGATATGATTGAATCAAAGTTGCAAAACGTACAACTTTTATGATTTATCGCTTTGCCGGCTGCAGAAAGATCCCGCGATTCGCTTAAAGATATGAACTCTGAACAAACTGTGTCGTTCCGGCCTGGGCAAATTTATGCCTGATTTCCTACCCGCCCAAGAAAGTATATAATACAGTAGAACTCACATGCGTCGTGAAAACACTTTGGCACACGGGCGAAGTGTCTTTTTGCATAAGGGAAAGTGTTGTAGGGGGCTGGATCATGGCAGTTACGATGAAGGAAGTTGCCGAACTTGCAGGGGTATCCAAAAGTACGGTTTCGCAATTTCTGAACAAGAGATTCAACTATATGAGTGTGGATACGAAGAAGAAGATTGAAGAGGCCATTGAAGAGCTTAACTATATTCCCAACGAGGTGGCCCGCAGTCTCAAGCATAAGAAGACGTTCATTGTAGGCGTGATTTCCTCAACCATTCTATCGAAATTCACTACGGAGGTTGTGCGTGCCATCGAGGATGAATGCCAGCTGAAGGGGGTGCAGGTGATCGTCTGCAACACCGATGATGACCCGCTCAAGGAGAAGAAATACGTTCAGTCGATGATTGCGCGGCAGGTGGACGGCCTGATTATTTTTCCGACGGAAGAGAATAAGAAGATGTATTCCTCGCTGGTTAAGAATGGATATCCATTTGTATTTGTTGACCGTAAAATAGACGATATCAGCGTGGACACCGTACTGCTCAATAACGAGAAAGCCAGCGAGCTGGCAGTCGAAGCCTTCGTCCTTCATAACCATACCCAAATAGGAATCATCACCTTTCCGCTTGGCAAAAAGGCAATTACCACGCGGGTTGAGCGCTTGTCCGGTTACAGAAGTACGCTGAAGAAGCATAGTCTTCCGGTGAATGAGAGCTATATCCAAAGCGGCAGACTGGACGAAATGCCGGCGCTGATCGGGCAGCTGTTCCATATGGACAATCCGCCTACTGCCATCATCGCCACCAATGACATGATTTTGGAGCAGGTGCTGATCTACGCCAAGAATAACCGCTTAAGCATACCGGAGGATTTCTCCCTGATCGGGATCGATGATGTATCCTTTGCTTCCTTCTACAATCCGCCGATTACGACCATATCCCAGCCAAGCTTTGAAATGGGGAAGAGGAGCGCCCGGCTGCTGCTGGATCTAATTGACCAGAAGGAAGAGGAGCAGGCAGGGCGGCCCGAGCTGGTTCGTTTGAACCCTGAGATTAACCATAGGGAATCGGTCCGCACGCTGGACTGAATGATTAAGGGCATAGATTATTGAATCGCGCAGCTTACTTTCTTTTGGACCGGAGACAGAACCGGAGAAGGAGAGTAAGTCTTTTTTTTGCTTTGGAAACGGTTTTATTTTTTCTGTTGCAAAAAGCAGATATCACGTTATAATGATCGTATGATTCGAGTAATGAATACCCTTGCATTCCTGATTGTTCCTGTTTTTAACAATGATAGCGTGTTCTTTTGAAGAGGGGGTACCGGATGGCGGTAAATGAGTGAAGCGTTTGATTGTGGTTGTGATTTTGTTCACAAACAAACAAAGTAGTTTTATTGCACAATGATAACGCATGTTGTTTCATGGTTTACGGGAGTATCAAATTTTTTTGGAATTCTACTAAATCGATTTAGTAACGAGTTTAAAACTATAACTTTGAGAAAGAAGTTGGAGACCCGCCATGCATATGTTTATGAGTATTATCAAAGAACCATCGATTATTATTGCCATTGTGACGCTTCTCGGCCTCATCTTTCAGCGTAAGAAGATTCCTGAAATTATTACGGGCACAACCCTTTCCTTCATGGGCTTCACCATGATCAAAGTGGGCGGCGGTATCCTGGGCGGCGTGCTCACCAACTTCAGCAAAATGTTCTCATATGCCTTCCACCTCAAGGGTGTTGTGCCGAGTAACGAAGCTATCATGGCGCTGACCATTGATCAGATTGGAGCAGACGCTGCGCTGATCCTGCTGTTCTCCATGATTCTGAACATTGTGCTTGCGCGTGTAACGAAGTTCAAATACATCTATCTGTCTCTGCACCTTGTTCTGTTCATGAGCTTCGCCGCTACTGCGGTTATGAAAGGTCTGGGACTAAGCTCAGTAGTGACTGTTATTGTCGGTTCCCTGGCCATAGGCAGTTACATGGCGGTATTTCCTTATCTGCTGCGCAATGCCAGCCGGAACATCATCAAGTCGGATGAATATACCATCGCTCATGCTTCCATGACCTCCTACATCATCGGTACGTACCTGGGCAAAGTGTTCGGCAACCGTGAGAATGATACGGAGAACATCAAGATTAACGACCGGATCAGCTTTTTGCGCGATCCCAATGTGGCTACTACCTTAACGATGCTGGTGCTGCTGCTGGTGTCAGGACTCGTCGCCGGTGCTGATTTTGTTAACGAATTATCGGATGGCAAGGAATATATCGTCTTCATTCTGGAGCAGGCTGCAATTTTCGCCGCCGGGTTGTATATCGCCAAAGCCGGTGTTAAGCTGTTTACTACAGAAATCGTCCCTGCCTTCAAAGGCTTCTCCCAAGTGTTCGCTCCGGGCGCAATCCCAGGTGTGGATGTCCTGGTCCTGTTCGACAAATCGCCGAATTCCGCTCTGGTCGGATTCCTGGTCAGCTTCTTTACGGGTGTGGCCTGCGTGTTCCTGTTCCCGCTCGTTGGATTGCCGGTAATTGTTCCTGGAATTATGGCCTGCTTCCTGGCCGGCGGTGCTGCTGCGATCTTTGGGAATTCCAGCGGAGGCTTCAGAGGGGCTGTCATTTCCAGCTGTCTGAACGGTTTCCTGCTGTGTCTGCTGCCTGCTCTTACGTTGCCGCTGTTCTCCTACCTGGGAGCTGAAGGGGTAACATTCGCTGACCCGGACTTCACTTCTTTGTCGGTTATCCTATGGGGGATTTTCCGCTGGTTCCATTAATTTTTTTGCACACTAACTAAATCGATTTAGTGACTATTGAATAGGAGGTATTATTTTATGTTTTATCACGATCAAGAGATTCAGGCTGTAACTGTAGACAGCAATACTACCCGTAAGGTGCTCGCTCACAGCGACCAGATCATGTATACGAAGGTGATGTTCGCCCAAGCCCAGGAAGGAGAAATCCCGCTGCACAAGCATGTGCATGAACAGGTTACCTATGTGCTGCAGGGCAGCTTTCAGTTCATGATCGATGACGGTGAAACGCAGGATGTACAGACCGTCAAGGCTGGCGACAGTATCCACTTCCCGTCCAATGTGCTTCACGGCTGTATCCCGCTGGAGGATGACGGCGTTCTGTTGGATGCTTTTACACCGGCACGGGCGGATTTTCTATAGAAGAGTAATTGAAAAAGCAGATTAAGCTGATGAGAGGCGCGGGGGATCCGCGTCTCTTTTTTTGGAAATAATTATAATATGGGGTCTACACAAAGAACCTGATTAAACATCGCAGTTAAAGCCCCCCTTGCGGGGTTATTTGAAAATATATGAATTTATATGTTTCAGATGATAAATTATCCTTCTATTTCTCGCTGAAACGGTACGGTCCTTTAAAGGACGGTACCGTTTCTACTTGGTATGGAAATACGGGTATTTTAACCTGGCCGATTATATTATAATTAGTTCAAAAAACAGGATCTTTGTCGCAAAAGGACAGAGAAGAAGGGCTTTGTATGGGAATTAGTGAAGATCAGCGAATCGCAGCGAAACAGAAGCTTATTCAGGTATTCACCTATCTGCAGGCTCTGCACCAGCTGAAGCAGCCGATAATCAAGCATATATCCGGGCAGTTATGGTCGCAGTCCCTTGCGGATCTGCCGGTTCATTCTAATGTGACCTGTGATTTCACAGAGGGGATAAGTCCCTCTGAACGTATAGACGAGGAGATGCCTGAGGTTCTGCTTCGCGTGAAGCGGCCTGACCGGACCGCCTGTCCGAAGCCGCCGGAGCTGCTGCAGCGCTGGCTGAAGCCGGATTGGGAGAAAATTCATACCCGCCCGGAACGGCTGGAGAGCATGGACAGCTACCGGGAAGCTGCGGATTCCGGGGAATATGAGGCTTATGTTGAACGTTTCGATCAGGACGAAGAGAGAGTGCGGCTCTGGGAGAATTGGACTCAGGAGCGTGAGGCCTGGCAGGAGCGGGAGTGGCCTGTCCGCAGAACGATTAAGCTGTTCGAGGATTTGTACATGCTCTATTCGTGGATTGAGCGTGAGCGGGACGCTGTGGAGCTGATGATCGGCGACGGGATTCTGCACTGGGAGCTTACACCGGAGACGATTCACCATCCGGTGCTGCTACAGAGGATCGAGCTTGTGTTCGATCCAGAGGGACCCGAATTTACAGTTATAGCCTCCGAAGCCGCCCCCGAATTTCATGGCTCCTTGTTCAGAGATGTGCCTGAAGTCAGTCCGGGGTCGATTAAGAAATGCACCGCGGATCTGCTCGAGGCTGCATGCTCCCCCTTGGATTTCACGGATACGGATGAATATTTGCGCAAAGTATCCGGATACTTGTCTGCCCAGACTGCGTTTATTCCTTATAATAGAACATCTGCACAACCGGCTCAGGACAAGACAGCAGTGTATATCCGGAGAGAACCGGTTATTTTCCTGCGCAAGCGGTCGGCCGGTTTCGATCATGCGTTCGAAGAGATTATTCAGGATTTACAAGATAGAGAGGAACTCCCCCAGGCGATTGCCAGAATTACCGGCATTGATCCGGGGGAGGCTTCAGACGGAACGCAGGTTTTTTCGTATTCGAATTTGAATGTGAATGGTGAGAACGAAGAGATTCTGTTCACCAAAGAAGCGAACTCTGAGCAGCTGGATATTGCTCTTAAGCTGGGCAGATACGGTTCTGTTCTGGTGCAGGGCCCGCCGGGTACCGGGAAGACGCATACGATTGCCAATCTGCTGGGCCATTTCCTGGCGGAAGGCAAAAGCGTACTGGTCACCAGTCACACCTCAAGGGCACTCGCCGTGCTGCGTGACAAGGTGGCAAGGCCGCTTCAGGATCTGTGTGTCAGTGTGCTGGATGATGCCAGCGGGCAGAAGCAGCTGGAGAATTCCATCGATAAGATTACTTCCACCTTAAGCTCCATATCCATTGAACAGACGGAAGCGGAAGTAGAGCAGCTGACTGCCGGACGCAAATCCATTCTGGAGCAGATCAGAGGCATTGAAGACAGATTGCGGCTCTCCAGAGAGAATGATTACCGGTCTATTGTTATGTTTGGCACTTCCTTCGATCCATCCGCAGCTGCCAAAATGATCTCCGCAGGCCGGCATACGATGGAGCTGGTGCCGGGAAGGATAGCCGCCGGACAGGCTTGTCCGCTTACCCCTGACGAGCTGGAACAGTTATATAGAAGCTCTGGGGAAATCAGTACACTGGATGAAGCGGAATTCCGGTACTTACGCAATCGTATAGAACTGCCTGTCACTCCTGAAATTTTCCATGAGCTTGTGCTGGAATATCAGGCACTTGCCGCTGCAGATACCGTCAGACATCTTCCTTACTTCAAGCCCGGTATGGCTGTACATCCCGGGAAGCTGAACGCCGCTCTCCAGCAGCTGCGTGAGGCGTTTGGTGCCGTTACTGAGGAGGACTGGAAGCTGAATCTGATCTCGGCAAAAGATAATGATAAGCACGATTGGACCGATCTGCTGGAAGAAGTGGAGAAGTGGCTTGAGCTATACCGGCTTGCGAGAACCGCCAGATACAAATATGGCTTTGAACATTTGGCCGATACGGATCTGCAGCCGCTGCTGCCTGTACTGGAGGAGATGAAGCGGTATCTGGAAGACGGGGGAAAGCTGAGCACGTTCCAGCTGTTGCTTAAGAGACCGTGGAAGAAGGCCTGCGATCTTATTGTGCCTACCGGCAAAGGAATTGAACAGGTCAACGCTGCCTACCTGGACGCTCTGCTTACTGTCGGTACGTATCAGGCGCAGCGGGCCAAGTCCGTCATCCGCTGGAAGCGTCAGGTTACGGACGGGGGCGGATATGATCTGGCCCGGTTCGGACCGCAGCCCGAAGAGTATATGGATAACATTATTCAGGAGATCCGCAGCCTGCTGGACTGGCGGCAGACAAGCTTTGATCCGCCGCTTCAATCCCTCGAGAGCGAGGGGCTGCTGTGGAATGTTCTGCTGAACGCCAAGCCTATGACCGTAGGCAAACATATGGATTGGATTCATATGCGGGAGCTGGTAGAGCAAGAGCTTCCTTCTATTATAGGTGCCAATATTAATGCAGAGAAATGGAGAACAGTTAAAGAGCAGATTGCGGAAGCAGGCAGGGCTGCAGAGTTGCTGGCAGATTCCCGTTCCGCTATAGCCCGCCGGCTGCAGGAGAGTGTAGCCCAGATGGATCCGCAGTCCTATGAGCAAGCGTATCAGGCAGTACAGCAATTATGGGATAAAAGCGCGCGGATCGGTCAAAGGGAAGAATGGCTGGAGCGGCTGCAGCAGAGTGCTCCGGATTGGGCGGAGGCGCTCAGGGACAGAAGCGGGATCCACGGAGAGCACCGGGCCCCCAATGGACTTGAAGCGGGTTGGCTGCTTAAACAATTGGATATGGAGCTTGATCAGCGGGCGGGCATCTCCGCACAACAACTTCAAGAAGAACTGGTGGAGATTCGTAAAAAGTTCAAAGCGGCCACACTTCAATTAGTGGAAAAGAAGGCCTGGCTGGCGCTTGCCCGGAAAACTACGCTGAAGCAGCAGAATGCTCTTCACGGCTGGAAGCTGCTGATGAAAAAAGCCGGCAAGCGCACGGGAAAAGCGGCTCCCCATCTGCTTGCCGAAGCCCGGAAGCTGATGCCGGTCTGCCAGACGGCTGTTCCTGTCTGGATTATGCCCACATACAGAGTGGTCGACAGCTTCACTCCGTCCGAGAACAGGTTCGATGTGGTTATCGTGGATGAAGCCAGCCAGGCAGATATTATGGCGTTGACAGCACTGTATCTGGGTACACAAATTGTTGTGGTAGGCGATGATGAGCAGGTGAGCCCGGAAGCCATCGGCCAGCGGCTGGATGAGACCAGAAGACTGATGGATGCCCATCTGGAGGGGATTCCCAATGCCGCACTTTATGACGGCAGCACCTCAATTTATGACTTAGCCAAAACCTCATTCGCGGGCATGACGCAGCTTAGGGAGCATTTCCGCTGTGTGGAGCCGATTATCCAGTTCAGCAACCTGCTCTCCTATAATGGTTCCATTCTTCCGCTCCGCGATGCCGGCGGAGTAACCACGAAACCGTATACCGTAGAATACCGGGTTGAGGGCGGGAACCGGAACAGTAAACGCAATGAGGCAGAAGCAGAGGCCATTGCTTCGCTAATTCTGTCTGCTATCCAACTGGAAGAATACAAGGATGCTACATTTGGCGTGATTACGCTGCTTGGCGAAGAGCAGGCCATTCTGATTGACCAGTATTTGCAGAAGTATATTCCGGCAACGGAATACAAGCGGCGGAAGATACGCTGCGGCAACTCCGCCCAGTTTCAGGGGGATGAGCGCGATATTGTGTTCCTGTCCATGGTGGACGCTTCAGAGGAAGCTGTGCCTCTGCGCCTCATCTCTGATCCGGGAAACCGCACCAAGAAAAGGTATAACGTAGCTGTGAGCCGCGCCCGTGACCAGCTATGGCTGGTGCACTCACTTGATTCCGTAGCCCAGCTCAAAGAAGGGGATTTGCGGAAACGGTTAATTGAGTATGTCAGAAATCCGTATGCAGCGGATGCAGCGTATAAACAGCATGAGCCTGTACTGGAATCCGAATTCGAGCGGCAGGTTATGCGGCGGGTGCTGGATGAAGGCTATAGAGTACTGCCTCAATGGAAAGTAGGGGCGTACCGGATTGATATGGTTGTTGAAGGCGGCGGGAGACGTCTGGCGGTGGAATGCGACGGAGACAAATGGCATCCGGCAGAGAAGCTTAAGGAAGATATGGACAGACAAGCCATACTGGAACGCCTTGGCTGGAGTTTTGTGCGGCTGCGGGGCGGTGAATATTTCCGGAATCCGGAGCAGGCGCTGCAGTCGCTGTTCCGCAGACTGGAGGAACTCGATATTCCCCGTGAGCTTCACCGGCAGGAGGCGGATGCGGATGACGGGAATGCCGGACAACCTGCGCTGAAGACGGTTATCGTAAACAGGGCAGCGCAGATCCGGCGGGAATGGCAGGAGCTTGAACGGGAACCTGGTGTTGAAGATTCGAGCTCTCCGGGGTCAGCGGCGGAGCCGGAGGGGTTCATTGCTGCGGAGCAAGCGCAAGAGGAGACGGCGGAATTCTTTTATCAGGAAATCAGCCGGCAGCCGAATTTGACGGACTATTGGACGGAAGAAATGCGAAGCAGGGAAGAAGACAGACAGGCGGTGCTGGAGCAGGAGCTTAGCTTGCTGGAAGCGGATGCGGGTCTGGAGCTTCCTTACTGGCAGGGCCTAACGGCCGACAGTTCTGGAACGGGAGAGGACGGGGACTCCGGCTCCGGATTTAACCTGGTGGAATATTTGCGCAGCCGGGATTTGCAGTTTGTAGATACCAGAGATCAGGACGGTGCAGTCTGGATTATTGAAGATCTGAACCTGATCCGCTATTTGCCGGAATTACGGCGGAAGGCAGTACCGTTTAATTATCTGAAGGAAGGGGTATATGCTACCCGCTGGAGAGCCGCCTGGTATAGCAGATCATGAGAATAATGATATGGGCTTTTTGATATTCCCCTCATTCTCTGCGATAATGTAAGCAACTATCTTAATAGAGGAGGCTGTATCATTATGGCTAATCACATTCCAGAAGTATTGTTGAACGACGGGTTGAATATGCCTGCGATTGGCTTTGGAACCGCGTGGATTAAAGGCACGGAGGGAGTACAGCATCTGAAGACTGCCCTCGATTTGGGCTACCGCCTGATCGATTCAGCATTTAACTATGAGAACGAAGGCGTTGTCGGGGAAGCGGTGCGGCAGGGCGGAGTGCCAAGAGACCAGCTGTTCATTACCTCCAAGCTGCCGGGACGTCACCATAAGTATGATGAAGCGATCGTGACCGTTCAGGAATCGCTGTACCGGGCAGGGCTGGATTATTATGATCTGTATCTGATCCACTGGCCGAATCCTAAGGTGAACCTGTATGTAGAAGCATGGCAGGCACTTATCGATGCCCAGAAGCAGGGGCTGATCCGCTCGATAGGGGTAAGTAATTTCCTGCCGGAGCATCTGGACCGTCTGGTTCAGGAAACTGGCGTAGCACCGAGCATCAATCAGATTGAGCTGCATCCGTATTACAATCAGGCAGAGCAGCGTGCTTACCACGGGAAACACGGGATTATTACAGAATCCTGGAGTCCGCTGGGACGCGGCACGGAGCTGCTGAAGAATGAACAGCTCGGCGCAATTGCCGCCGCTCATCATAAATCCATCTCACAGATTGTTCTGCGCTGGCATGTTCAGCTGGGTGCTGTTCCAATTCCGCGATCCTCTTCGGAAGAGCATCAGCGGGAGAATATTAATATTTTTGACTTTACGCTGTCCGATGAAGAGATGAAGCTAATCTCGGAACTTCCGACAACCGGACCACTGTGGGATCAGGACCCGGCGGTGTACGAAGAGTTTTAAGAAGGGTTGAATGGGAAGTGTTAAGCCTCTTGCTTATTTAGCAGGGGGCTTTTTCATATTCCTTGTCATACATAATTCGTTTAGGAAAATGGGAAGCTGGTTACATAGAAAGAGTCAGAAGCCTACAGAGGAGGAATACACAATGAGCGATCAATATACGATTCAGGACCCTGCGAAGCAGTATGAAAAAGCTACGCCGGAGTTTGAACAGCAGCAGCCGAGTCCCGGCCTGGAGAAGAAGATGCACCCGCGTCCCGATGACGGGGCGGGAACGTACCGCGGCAGCGGACGGCTTACCGGCCGCAAGGCCGTGATCACCGGAGCGGACAGCGGAATCGGGCGGGCGGTAGCCATTGCTTTTGCCCGTGAGGGGGCTGATGTGGTTCTTGCCTATCTGCCGGAGGAAGAAGCTGACGCGAAGGAAGTTGTTCAGCTGGTGGAGGAAGCCGGCCGCAAAGCCGTTGCTGTACCGGGCGATCTGAAGGACGAGAAGTACTGCGAACAGCTGATTGCGAAGGCCGTGGAAGAACTGGGCGGGATTGATATCCTGGCCAATATCGCCGGCAAGCAGCAGTTTGTACCGGATATCGCTGATCTGACCACCGAGCAATTCGATGCAACCTTCAAGACCAATGTATATGCGCTGTTCTGGCTCTGTAAAGCAGCGGTGAAGCATATGAAGCCGGGCAGTACGATCATTAATACTGCTTCCATTCAGGCTTATGAGCCTGCGCCGATTCTGCTGGATTATGCCACCACCAAAAGCGCAATCAACACCTTCAGCAAATCGCTGGCTCAGCAGGTAGCCGCCAAGGGAATCCGGGTTAATGTTGTAGCACCTGGACCTGTATGGACTCCGCTTCAGGTAAGCGGCGGACAGCCGCAGGAAGCGCTGAAGGATTTTGGAGCCAAAACACCGCTCGGACGTCCCGGCCAGCCAGCTGAAATGGCCCCGGCCTACGTATTTCTGGCCAGCCAGGAATCCAGTTATGTCAGCGGCGAGACTTTGAATGCTAATGGCGGCATGCCGACACCTTAAATCAGCGTATATGCTCAGACCTCCGCAAGGAGGTTTTTTGTTATAGCGTGCCCAGAGGCACGCATTATCTAGTTGGTGAAAGTCCAAC